>BQXB01000005.1:0-128504 GCA_036984365.1 Nitrosarchaeum sp. | reverse complement strand
CTTGACTAGGACATTCTCAGAAGTATTGTTTTGTTTTGCTTCCAGTTCTATTTGTTCTAGAATTCTTTTTGGCAACCTGAATGTAATACTTTGTGTCACTTCATGATCAGGTGTTTTTTTTCTACTTTACTTACCAGACATATTATTTGTTTTACTAGAATATAAGATGAATCAATATGCTTTGATTCTTGTATGATCTAATCAAATTTTTTCAGAAAATTCATCACTTAGCCATTGTTCTGATGAATGCATATTTGCCGACATAAAACACAGTCATTCTGTAGAACTAGAAGGGGCAGAGAAATGGAATGAAAAAACAGTCCTTGGACATAATATCATTTAGTTTCTAATGGTATAATGAATTATTCTCAAAAGACAAAGAAAAAAAGAAAAAATTACGGCGTACTTAAAACACCAAAAACATACCCTGCAGCTACTGAAAGTACCACTATCATTCCAGCATAAACGATAATTCTCTTGTTTCCAATAAGTTTACGAACCGAAAGAATGCTAGGTAACGAAATTACAGGATCAGATAACAGATAAGCCATAAGTGGTCCCCTTGCCATTCCCATTTGTAAAAATGCGTTTGCCATTGGAACTTCAACCAGTGTTGGAAAATATGCAACCACACCAAATGCTACTGGAATAAATAATGCAAAAATAGAATTGTTTCCAACATATTCCCCAATAATGTCACTTGGCAGTAGAAATATCAGAATGCCTGAGAAAAACACCCCTATGATAAGATAAGGTCCGATTGTCTTTACAAAGCCAAACGTCTCTTTCATCCATTCGATAAATTGAGATTTTTGGAAATATCTCTTAATGATTAATCCTACAATGCCAATCAAAATAATTTCTACGCTATATTTGAGCCAAGCTTCGTCTATTCTTGTGCCAACAAACAATATGGCAATCAAAGTGCCAAAAAGAAGAAGGATGCCTTTTGTGTTTGATTTCTCTGAATCTTTTCCTAAATCAACAGATGCTGAAATTTGTTTGTCAGGTAAAATTTTTGCAATAACCAGTCCTACCATAGTAGCAAAAAGAATTGAAAAGCCAATTCTTGAAAATGCTACATCCCAACCTATCAGACTTCCAGTATACAGAACTGCAACTATGTTTGTAGCAGGGGCAGTGTACAGAAATGCCATTGCAGGACCCAATCCTGCACCACCTTTTCTTATTCCTGCAAATAACGGGATTACAGTACATGAACATGTTGCTAGTAACAATCCAGAAGCTATTGCGATTGGGTATGACTTGTATTTTGGAGAGTCCTTTCCCAAATAACGTAAGAGTTTTCCTTTAGGTATCAGAGTGGACATTGCACCTGCAATAAAAAATGCAGGAATAAGGCAAAACAACGTATGGCTAAGAAGATAGTCCTTTAATGCATTAAGCCCAGCTTCTATGATTGGAAGAAATTCCATTTTTATTTCCTGATTAAAGAAAGAAGTTCTTCCACACTTGGTACTTTACCTGATATGACGACCTTGCCATCTATTGACAGTGCAGGAGTAACAAAGACATTTCTTTCAATTATCTTATCCATATCGTAAATGTGTTCAATATCTATTTTCAAACCTAATTTTGATGCTGCATCTTTGGCACGCTTTTCAAGCTCTTTGCATTTTGAACAACCGCTCCCCAAGATCTCAATTTTCATACGTGTACAACTCTTTTGCAAAATATAAAAATCATTTATAATTTCAAAGTTGGGTTTATACCTTAAATGTAATATGGTCTTATTTTACAAATATTCTCGAAAGTAAATGTCTGAACTAAAACGGGGAATGGGACTTTTCCATCTTACTATGTATGGAGTAGGACTGATTCTTGGAGCTGGAATTTATGTACTGATAGGAGAAGCTGCAGGTTTTGCAGGAGATTCTGTATGGATTGCGTTTGTTTTAGGATCTATTGTTGCATTATTTGCTGGACTTAGCTATGCAGAATTATCGTCAATATTTCCTAAAGCAGCTGCAGAATATACATTCGTAAAAAATGCATTCAAAAATAATTTTTTTGCTTTTATTATTGGATGGCTAACTGCAATTACATCTATGATTATGGCAGCAACTGTTGCCTTGGGATTTGGCGGTTATTTTTTAGAGTTTTTGAATATTCCAATAGTAATATCTGCAATTGCACTGATAGGGGTTCTTTCAATAATAAATTTTATAGGAATTAGAGAGTCATCTTGGACAAATACAATTTTTACAGTAATTGAAGCTGCTGGATTAATTCTAATTATCATAATTGGTTTTACCATTAGTGAACCAGAACCAGTTAATTATTTAGAAAGTCCAACTGGATTTACAGGGATAATTCTAGCTTTTGTTTTGATATTTTTTGCATTTATTGGATTTGAGGATATGGCAAATGTTGCAGAAGAAGTACGGAATCCCAAAAAAGTAATTCCAAGAGCAATAATTTTGGCAGTTATGATATCAGGAATAATCTATGTATTGGTTTCTTTAGCAGTAGTCAGAGTAATTAACTGGGAAGATCTTTCATTATCAGCTGCACCACTAGCGGATGTAGCAGAAAGAGGATTGGGCACACAGGGTCACATAATATTTTCTGGAATTGCACTTTTTGCTATAACAAATACTGTTTTGATTACACTTGTAGCTGGCTCTAGAATGATTTATGGAATGGCAAGAGAAAAATTATTTCCAGATATTCTTGCAAAAGTTCATTCTAAAACCAAAACACCATGGGTTGCAGTTATCATACTGATGTTAATTGCAATTGGTTTTTCCTTAATTGGAGATATTGTAATTGTAGCAAATATTACAGTTTTTGCAGTTGTAATCACTTTTGTAGTAGTAAATTTGACTGTGATTGTCCTTCGATATACGGAACCAGATATTGAACGAAAATTCAGAGTTCCTATCAATATTGGTAAGTTTCCAATTTTGCCACTGTTTGGATTAGGAATTTCATTATACATGGCATTTCAGTTTGAAATTCAAGTGGTTTTTGTAGGTCTAGGGATAATAGGTATTGGTGCAATTTTTTATCTGTTTTATAAAAAATGGCATTGCAAGACAAATATAGGCTAGCATTGTGCATTTTTCTGTATTCAAATCTTATTTGATCATATCTATTTTAGCAATTAATATGGCAATGATTCAAAATAATTTCCACATAATATTTGATTGCTAATTTTCAATGTTGAATTTACTTTACAATTAATACTGGAACCTTTGAGTTGTGCACTATTGTGGTTGATACACTTCCAAGGAGCATTTGCTTTACCACACCGCGTCCACGTGCACCAATAACTATGAGATCAAATTTTTGTTTTTGTGCAAAATCAATGATCTTTTTTGCCTCATGTCCAAACAGAATCTTCTTTTTAAAACCAATGGAATTTTTTATAACTTGGTTTTTTGCAGTATTGAGAAACTTTTCTACTTTTTTTAATTCATTTTGTGTTTGAGGCACATAGATCAAACTCGGATTGTCATAGGCAACACGTAAAACATACAAAGCAGTTATGGAAGCATCGCATTTTTTTGCAAGATAAATTGCCTTTGTTAGTGCCTTAAATGAGTTCTTTGAGCCATCAAGTGGAACAAGTATGTTTTTGATTACTTCCATAGATACGATTCTGCCAACTTGAATTTAACTTGTTTTCTAATTTATCAGTCATAATAATTGTAAATCCAATGTTTTTACATCAACATAAGATGGAGACTATTCAATGGATGTTTTAGAACTACTTCGAATCTTTGTTATCTTTCTGCTTTATTCCTCACCTAGTATTTTTCTTCAGCAATGATTTTAGGCTCAAATCCTAAGAAAATTTCTCTATGCGAATCACACCAACATCATTAACATATGTCACTATGGCATAATCTGAAAACAGTGTTCTTGCAATCTCTTCTAATATGCGATATAGTTTCTCTTCTTGCAGTATTACTTCTAGTTTGATATTTTTTTCGTTTTGCAATCCTTGTCCACGAATGCCCTTAGAACCATTCCCACCAACCTCATAAAACGTGTACCCAGAGATATTGTTCTTTTCAAGAATATCTGTGATGTTTTTTTGTACAGGTGCCTCACAAATAATTGTCAATAGTTTGGTATCGTAGAGTTTCACTTCAAACCCTCACCAAAGTAGCTACTCAGGTCTAGCGTTTCAGGATTATGAACGATTGTTGAAAGTATGAACATTGCAGGTAGCAACACAATCATGTTAAATGGAAATGTTATCCCAAGTGCAGATGTTATGTATAATCCTGGATTTGCCTTTCTTATCGCCGTTCTCAAAACAGATGGTGCTGCAATAAAAGAAGCACTAGCAAATAGTAGACCCAATAATACTGAACCACCAATACTCAATCCAATGTATGTAGATACAACTACTCCAACAATTCCATTAAAAGTTGGTACTGCTACAGAGAAAATTATTAAGAATTTGCCTGCTTTTTTTACATCCTCCAATTTTTGGCCAGTTATTATTCCCATTTCAATTAGAAATATCACTAAAGCTGGAAAAAATAGATCTTCAAATCCAATTTTTATAGATTGAAATCCACTTTCTCCGATAACATATCCAATAATGATTGCACCCAACAAAATTACAATAGCCTTTCCTGCGATAGTATTTTGCAATACTTGTTTCATTGATGCTTCATTATGTATTTCTCCAATTTCAACTGCAATGGAATCATCATTTGGAACTTGCTTTACGTCTTCCAGAATTTTTGTTTCATAATGTTTTGATTTTTTTTGGTTTTTTGTTATGGACATGTTTACTAAAAATACACACAAAATCAGACTCACTGGTTCCAACACTGCCAAAATCACAGCCATAAATCCCTCTGATTGTTGATTTTGAGTTTTGAGAAACGACAACCCAACAGAAAAACTAGTGGCACCGACAGAACCGTATGCAGCTGCAATAGCATAGGAATCAAAAATGTTGAATTTGCCTAGACGTTTTAGTATTTGGTAATGATTCATAGTCATTGCAATAGACAAACCAACTGCAACCAAAATCGGAATTATCATATTATCAAATCCCATTTTTCTCATCTCCAGTCCCCCATGCAATCCAATTACAGCAAGAAGGTAGATTGGTAAAAATTCTGAAATAGCATCAGGAATTTTTAAATCAGATTTTATACGTGTTGCAACTATTCCTAAAATAAAAAATAAGATTAATGGAGTAAGAAGACTAGATTGAATAATTGCAATAACATCCATCTGATTAGTTCTCCTAGTTTTTTATGGAAAGTTTCTATGACCTATACGCCATTTATCTAATCTAAATGACTCAGAGTTATCAACACCTGTTGATTTTTTATTCTCAATAGATTCCAAAGTATTTTGGATAGATATAAAATCAAAGATATCTTTTTTTGGATAATCTCGTCTGTGGCTAATTCGTACATGCTTTTCAAAGTCATTTGCTAATGTTTTTTGATCATTGTTGTGTGCAATAAAATCACAATCAAAACCAATTTTTTTGCAAATTAACTTGTACATGAAAATAAGATATCGTGTATAGATATAATTTCTTAGTATACAGTGTGGGACATTGTAGCATAACCATAACTCTAGTCAATTATGCCCAGATTAATCATGATTAATGTGAATTTTGATTGCAACATTACATATTTTTAATTAAATTAAAATGGTGTAATTATCAATCTCAATTACTAATGATTCAGAAAAAAAGAACACCCACAGAGCATGCAAGTTTTAGAATAAATACAAACACATTAGATAATTTAAAAAAATATCAAAAGATCAGAAATTAAGTCTCAATACATATGTAGACCAAATTTTTGATTCTCATGTAAATTGG
Organism: Nitrosarchaeum sp.; assembly: GCA_036984365.1. Classification (GTDB taxonomy): domain Archaea; phylum Thermoproteota; class Nitrososphaeria; order Nitrososphaerales; family Nitrosopumilaceae; genus Nitrosarchaeum. Next base: position 122,674 of record BQXB01000005.1, on the reverse strand, counting down.
GATGTAAATGCTTCAGAGATAGGCTGGATCGTGATGCTAAAATCAGCCTCAACGGAATTGATAAAACATGTCGATAATCAAACCATAATCAAAATAGCAAAAGATGCAGCAGAAAGTGGTGCAAAAGAAATTGCATTATCGATGCGAGGAAAATATGGTGTTAATGAGTGGATTTCTATTTTAAAAGAACGTGCAAAATCATCTGGATTTTCAATTAAAGAGTATAATGAAAAAAATAATACAAAATTAGTGATGTTTCATGAAATGGGTGAGCAATGGTCTTTATTTTTTAAAACGTATTATGAGACAGTATTTTTTGATTTGGGTTCCAAGATAAAAACAGAATATACAGAAAATTCAATCATCATAGAACTCGAAATTTAGAAATTATCCTAGATTCAATTCTTAGACAGATTGAACCGTTTTTGGAATTAAATATTTCTGATTCTTACTCATCAATAAAATATGAATCACTTTTCACATAAAATAAAAAAGATACAGGCATTCAGACATGAATTTAAGGTTCAACTTCACATGGATTCGTATACTATTTCGGGAAATAAAATGGACCTAGGGAGGCGTGAAATTCTATTTAGAATTCCAATTATCTAAACATAGAAATTATTTCATATACAAAATAGTTTCTAGTGAAACTGTTACAATTTCGAATGTTTTACAGTTTTGATTTCATTTCTATTTTCTTTTTGATTCCAACAATCACAATTACAGGTGCTGCAATATACATTCCCAAGTTAAGTGCAATCACAGAAATTCCAAGACCTAAAACTTCAACTTCTGAACCATTATCTGCCAATGTCATGATGGATAGAGTTGAAATCATTGGAGTGATAAATGCTCTAACTGCTTCTTGGAACAATGGGTGTTCTCTTTCTAGATCAGCGATTGTTGGTGAGAATGAATAATAGATTTGGTTAAATCCACTCATAAAGGCCAATCCAGATGAAGTGCTCATGACAGTATTATCTCTAATTTCTCTTAAGAATTGAACTTGTGGTGCCAATTCAGTTCCATAAGCTGCTGTTGCAATTAGACAACCACCACCAGACTTTTCTGTTTCAGTACTCATAGGGTTATCTTCCATATTAGTACCTCTTGCTTCTTGTTCAACTCTTTCAAAATCCCCTGTTTCAAGATATGCTGTTGCAACTATCCCTTCTTTGATAATTGTTGCATAACCTTTTTGATTTTCAGTATCAATCAAAATGTTGTAAGGATTAGATAGAATGTCTAATGAGTCTAGTAGTTTACCTGAGAATCCATCTATAATTGCAACTTGACTAGTTAATGCCGATTGTGTTGTTGGACTATCTGGCATATATGTGGCATAAATTATTTCATCATTGTCATCTATGCCTATGGCATGAGCTGGAGATGGAATATTTATTTTCTTTTCCAATGTTTGTGTAACCATATCTATTACAGCAATATGAGGTGAGGCGTGATGAGTAATGTAGGCTTTTTTGTGATGAGTATCAAGGGCAACATTCGCAGGTGCAAATCCTGTGTTGATCTCTTTGATTACTTTGCCACTTTTCAAATCTACAAATGAAATTTGATTTTCATGATACTGTAAAACTAATATCGAATCTGATTCAGAATCGATTATAATGTGCACAGGAGATGGAATATTTTCCATTGTTTTAACATATTCGTTTGTTGTTGTGTCTATTACTTCTAATGAATGCCCATCAAAGTTTGACACATACAACATTTTGTTTTTAGGGTCATAGTCCATCCCAACTCCACTAGTTTGAAAGCTAGTGTATTCTCTTTGTCCATATGGTTTATCTGATTTTGACCACATTGTGGTCACTGATTTTGGAAATTCTATTGTTTTCTCAACTGTTTTAGAGTCTATATTAATAACCAAGACAACAGGAGTTTCAAAGACTGTTGCGTATATTTTGCCAGTATCCTCGACATACTTTAGGATGTCCACACCTTCTTGAACCATAAAGGAATCTATGATTTGATTTGTCTTGCCATCAATTATTATAATTTTACCGCTTTGAGGATCTGAGACATACAAGTTTCCATCAATTAAAATCATCTCTGCAGGAGAACCCCCTACCTCAATTTGAGTAACATTCTCAACTTGACCATAAATTTGAGTTGGTAAAAATATCACAAATGACAGAAGAACTAATGCAAAGAATATAGTACAAGACTTCATTTATTTTTTTAAATAAATTTTATCCTATAAAGTTACCGCAAATTATCGCCTAAAAGATTTAAAATTGAAGATTATTCAAAAAAAATCTTTAGAGGGATAGAGAAAAACAAAGAAAAGATCAACCTCTTACAATCATGAATTTTACAATTTAGTTTTTTCAACCAATATTATCTATTTTACAAAAGATTAGAAGACTCTGTGATCATAATTTAATGAAATCTTTCAAAATCCTCTAAAAATAGTACAAAATTCAAACCTCCTAAATTTCAAGGAATTTATCAAATTTTGTGGCATTTCTTTTGCTCTGTCTATATTCCCCACGTGTTACATCCCTGAATCAATTTGAACCTTCAAAATGAATGTGGAAAATAAAAAGCAGGCATTTTGTATATCATACCTATATCTACTGGCAGTTATGAAAAGCATGTCCTGTCAAGTTAATGTAATATTATTTTGACAGTAATTATGCCAAGATATTTTACAAAAATAAAAAATAGCCTCATAAAAAAGTCAAATTTTAGATAATCAAAACTATTAATTTGAAAGATCAATTCAGATTAATTGTAAGATGAAACTGAGCATTGACGATACTAGAGAACTTGAAAATTTGCTACAAATAGCGACTAGTCAGATTCCAAAGTATTTCAATTTGGTAAATTCAACAAAAGAACAGTGGGATATTGAAAACATGCATGAATGTATTTTGGGAATGGTTCTTCAAAAATACATTCATGATTCTGGCCAATATCTAACAAACAAAAGAATTGATGAAAATCAACCAGGCACTGTGGAAAATACAATGAAATTATTTGATGCTGGAATTGAAATTTTTAATGAACATATTTCAGACATTAAAAGACAGATTTATGAGAACTAATATTATTTTCAGTTAGTCTCTTATTGGTTTGATAAAACTAACAAAGATTAGAACAATTTTTGATTTATCGTTGGAAAAACAAAATAACAAATCATAACTTGATGAGTATCACCATACAACATTCTCAATACAATTCTGAATTTTATAAATTAGCAAAAATGAGTTTGCCAGAAATTAAAGAATATGTAAACAATAACTACCCAAGAGCAAAAGCAAATTTCTTTATGAAATACAAGTTACAACAATATGCATCATTTTTGTCAAATCCAAAAATTCATGCATAAAATTTGAGATTAAAATATTTTAATTAGTCTACCAGAATTGCCACCAAGGTTTTAGTTTTGGTTTGGGCATATCAACAATAGTACATATGCCATCAATTAATTTTGTTCCAGGTCCACATATTCCAAATTTTGGTTCATCAGGTTTTGGTGTATCAGTTTTTGGTTCGTCCGTTTTTGGTTCATCAGATTTTGGTTTGTCTAATCCAACGGCCTCATAAATCGAAGAATATTCTGGAAAGTTATCATCAAACCATTTTTTGTAACTTGGTTCATTGTTGTATCTGTCAACATATGATTGTGGATCTCTTGTAGTATCCACAAATGAAGCTAATCCTTTTGGTGCATCTAATCCAACTGCTTCATGAATTGAAGAGTATTCTGGAAAGTTATCATCAAACCATTTTTTGTAACTTGGTTCATTGTTGTATCTGTCAACATATGATTGTGGATCTCTTGTAGTATCCACAAATGAAGCTATCTCTAGTTTAACAGGTTCATCTATAGGATCATCTTTTGGTGGTTCTGGCTCTTTGATAGGATCAGATTTTTTGATAGAGTCATTAACAGTAATTGTAATTGATTGTCTATCACTTAAGGAGCCTAGATTTGCTACAATATCAAAGAGGTATGCTTTTCCACCTTGCGTATCATTTGGAGTCCAACTAAACATTCCATTATTTTGATTAATTGAAGCGCCAGCTGGAGGATTTTTCTCTAAACTAAACACCATGCCACTCATGGAGGGATCAGTTAACCTTACAGCAAAAGAAAGTAGTTTACCTTCATCTATCGTTAATTTACCTAAAGGATTTATTTTCAATGTAGTAGTAGGAATTGTTGTAACTTCATTAGATGCCGTACTAGTACCAGCAGCATTTATTGCATATACTTTGTATGTATACTTTGAATTTGCGATAAGGTTTGTATGAGAATATGTAGTTGATGTACTATTTGTATTTGCTACCAACACAGAGTAAGAGCCAGAATCTTTTTTCACCTCAATTTTGTAACCAGTGATTGGAGTATTGCCAGTAGAAGAAGGTGGACTCCATGATAGATTAATCTGAGTAGATGAAGTACTTGTTGCAGTTAATTTTATTGGAGGGGAGGAAATTTGTATTACAGCAGAATTTGAAGATGTTTGTGTTTGAGGAACATCAACAGAGGTTGTTTTAGGGGTAGCTGTTGCAGCGTTTGATGGTTCTGTAACACCATAACCAATATTTGCTCGAACTACAAATGAATATGATTTATCAGTTGTTAAGTTATTGACAGTGTATGTAGTTGTTTTACTATTTGTTGAGCCAAGATCATCATAGACATCAGGTCCAACTACGCGTTGAATTGTATATCCACCAATACTTTGTCCAAATGTGTTTGATGGAGCTTGCCATGAAAGTCTAATTTGGTTTGGAGAAATTGCAGTTGCAAGCAATCCACTTGGAACAGTAGTCTCTGCAGGTTTTACTGATGAACTAGAAGACGGAGTACTTGTTCCTTTAGAGTTTATTGCATATACTTGATAAGTGTAAGTGTTGCTAGAGTCTAGACCTTCATGAAGAAATGATGTTGATGTACTCTTAGTATCTGCAATTAAAACAGCATATGCAGTGGTTGCTGTTTTGTAATCAATTCTGTAACCAGTTACTGTAGGAGAACCAATAGATAAAACAGGTTCGTCCCAAGTTAAGAGTACAGATGTTGGAGAAACTGGAGATGTTTTTAAATTCTTTGGAGGACCAGAAGTTTGTGAAGCAGATACGAGTGTAAATGCCTGAATTCTACTGTTGTCAGTATCTGCAACATATAGTAAATTATGTGTAGTATCTAATGCGAGTCCCAATGGAGAATCAAATTTTCCGTCAGCAGTACCTGCAGAGCCAAACTTTTCTACAAAACATACACCGTCAACAACTTTGCTTGTACCGCTAGCACAAGTTGTATCAGTAGTTAGTTTGAATATTTGAATTCGGTTATTGTCAGTATCTGCAACATAAAGCAAATCATTTGTTGAATCAACTGCTAGACCTGATGGAGAATCAAATTTTCCGTCAGCAGTACCTGCAGAGCCAAACTTTTTGATATAACAGATTCCATCCACAGCTTTTGTAGTACCTGCCAGACATGTTGTTCCCGTAACAAGTTTGAATACTATGATTCGATCATTGCCAGTATCAGAAACATAGAGAGTCTCTTCACTGTCATCAATAATCATATGTGATGGATTTGTTAGAGTTTCAGTGCCATTGAATGTTTTAAAATTAATTATAAAAGTCCCAGTAGAATCAAAGACAGATATGGAATCAGTTTCAATACTAGATGCAAAAATTTTCTTTGTAGATTTTTGTATAGCAATTCCTTGGGCAGACCCCAGATACTCTGGTTTTGTATTATCAGAAGAGCCAAATTTTGATTCAAATTGACCATCGCCGTCATCAAATTTTTGAACTCGTTCATTATCAGAATCAATAACAAAGAAATTTCCAATCCCATCTAAAACTCCACTAAATGGATTGTTGAATTGACCATCGCCATCGCTGTTTGCTCCATCTGCGTCATCATTGCAGTTTTGAATGGAAGTCATATTACAAAATGTACCAAATTTGTAATCATAATCCCCATCATCATCAAATACGATGATTCTGTGATTATCGGTATCTGTAACATAGATTGATTTACCGTCACTGCTTACATCAACATCATGTGGATTTTTTAGTTGATTATTTGCAGTTCCAAAAGTACCAAATTTAAAAGAAAATGTAGGTTCAGCATATGCCATTTGTACTGATACAATACTAATTAGCAACAATACACCAAAACACAAACCAACTGATGATTTTCTATTCAACATATATGTATCCAATTGAGTTTAAATTTAATAAATAAGATAATAAATTTCACTACCCATTTGATCAATTCAGGTTAACATTTGATCAACTCAGGTTAACATTTGATCAATTTAGGTTAACATTTAGCATATAACACAAATAATTTGGGAATTATTCAGATTTTGTAGTTTTTGGTTTTTTTAGCAATGAAGCAACCATCACAGTTACAAGAATGACAAATACAATAATCAAAGAAGTCACAGTTTCAATATGATAGAATTCAGAGATTATCATCTTAGTTCCAATGAATATCAAAAGTACGATTAATCCAGGTTTCAGATAATGGAATCGTTCCATCATGCCACCAATCAAAAAGTAAAGTGCCCTTAAACCCAATATAGCGAATACGTTTGATGTTATTACGATAAATGGATCTCGAGTAATTGCCAAGACAGCAGGAATAGAGTCCATTGCAAATACCAAATCAGTCAGCTCAATTATTGCAAGTGCCACTAACAATGGAGTGGCATGCATTACACCATTGATGGATACAAGGAATTTGTTGCCAACCAAGTTTAGGTTAACAGGCATGAATTTTTTTAAAATTCTGACTGCAATGTTTTTTTCAAGTTCAATTTTTTTCTCTTCTTTTTGAAGGATCATTCTAATGGATGTAAACCAAAGTAATCCACCAAAAATATAGATCATCCAATGGAAATTATCTAGCAAAGATGCACCAACCAGAATTAGTGCAATTCTCATCACAATTGCACTGAGAATGCCAACAGAGAGAACTCTATGCTGATATTTATGAGGAATTCCAAGAGTAGTAAAAACTAGTAAAAATACAAACATGTTATCTACACTAAGAGACTTTTCTAGTGCATAGCCAGTTACAAATTCAATCATCTTATCATTACCAAGTGCAAAATAGATCATTCCTGCAAAAATTCCTGCAAGTGAAATCCAAGTAATAGTCCAACCAAGTGCCTCTTTGGTAGACATTACATGTTCTAATTCAGATGATGCTTTAGTCAATTTTCTTTTTATTTTATGAATCAATCCAAGATCAATTGCAATAGTTACTGAAAGAATTGCAAAAAAGATAACCCATAGTTCAAGTGTAACTATACCAGATTCTATTGGCAAATTGATAGCTCTGATTTAGGCATAATTATAAACTAATCTTGAAAATTATTCTTTATACCACTGGAGTCACTAGAGTTACAACTTAAAAATACATCACTTTAGTAATAAAGAGATTAGAAGGGCATGAATCTTCTAATCGGTTAAAACTAGATGGTGTGAGGTAATGGTCGAAAAAACCTCAGCCCATCTAATAACAAGAATATCTCAAATTGGAATAAAAGACTCGCGTAGAAATTATCAGTATGATCTAAATACTAAATCATCAAAAAAACAATAATTGGAACTCTCACCAAACAACTAATCGTTTTTGGTCTTAAGATCCAATAATATTTTTTATATAATTTTTTCATTCATGATATCACACATGCAAATCAATAATTTCATGCCTAAATTCACATAATTTATGTAAAAAGAAAACAAATTAGAAAAAACTTTAGAAATTTTAAAATTTAGCATTGTATAAAAAATATTATGATCCAAAAAGAAGAATTAGAACAAATTTTGAATTTCGTAGGACAAAGATGGTTAGAAGTAACAAAAGATCCATCTAACAAACTGATGGAGACATTACCGAGTAATTTTTGGATGAATTCTGTGGGTGGAAAGGCAGGAAAAGGTAGATGGGTGACTGCATTAATGTATACAGAAAATGAAGGAGATGCCAATGCATTCAAAGAAGTATTGCTAAGGTGGCAATCAAAAGGACAAGAGAAAAACAAAGCACCCGATCTAATTCAAATTGGGAAAAAGAAATAGACTATTAATAATTGGAAATCATGACAACCACATTGTCAGAATTTTCAAGTAATGAAAAAAAGATTTTATCAGATCATTTTTCAAATACTGACGAAAATGTTTTTGCAATAACCACACCAAGACAAGTAGATCGTGGCGCATTAATGTCAAGATACAGCAGAACAGACAAAAATATGCGCCAAATTTTCCTAGATGAATTTTTACAAAATGAGAATAGAGGCGAGGAATTTTACAATCGAGTTCTATTAGAATATGGGGATGATTCTGTAGCAGAACTTGGAGAAGCCCAAATTGCAATTGAAGGTCTCTCCAATATTGCAGTTAAAAAAATTGAAGACAGAAGAATAGGATTATCATATTTAGAAAAATCATCAAGATATGTAGCATGGAATAAAAAAATTAACGGAGAATACAGATTCTACAAAGATTCACAGTTATTGAACTCAAGATTTGCTGATTTGTATTTAGAGACATGTAATTTTTCATTTGATATGTATTCAAATAACATAGAACCAATGATAAAATACATACGAGAAAAATATCCGATTGAAAAATACACTTTTAAGGATTCAAAAGAGGGAAAAGAGAAAGCATTCTCCAAACTGAAAGAGGAAAAAGACATTAAATCTGCAAATATGATTTACAATGGTTCAACAAAAGCAAAAGCATTAGACATTCTACGTGGACTTTTACCTGCATCAACTTTAACAAACGTTGGGATTACAGGAAATGGCCGTGCTTTTGAGTACCTCCTCACAGTACTTGGAGCATCAGAGCTTGAAGAAGAGCAAGATTTAGCCTCAAAAATCAAAAAAGAACTGGATGTTACAATCAAGGTTTTCGTCAAAAGAGCTGACGACAAATATGGTAAGGCACTCCAAAGTTACCTACAAGATCTGAAAAAAACATCCAAAAGCATAGCAAAAGAAATCAAACCAAAAATAATTTCAGGAGTTAAAACACAGTTAGTAGATTACGAATCAGAAAAAACAGCCATAGATAAAATCATTACCAGTATAATCTATGAACAGTCTCCAAGTACATCATATCTCAACATAACGCAACAAGTAAAAAAATTACCACATATAAAAAAAATAATGATAATTGAATCGTTTGCAAAATTGAGAAAAAACAGACGTCATAGACCGTCTAGAGCATTTGAGAGCGTATACTATACATTTGATTTACTAAATAATTTTGGAATGTTCAGAGATTTTCATAGACACAGAGCATTGACACTAGAAAGACAATTGCTTACAACAGATCATGGATACAACACTCCAAATGAGATCAAAGTGTTAGGGATTGAAAAAGACTATCACGAATGCATGAATAAGACAAAACACACATTTGATAAAATCAGAAAAAAATATCCAGAGCAAGGGCAGTATGTTGTAAACTTTGCATATAACTATCCATATTTTATGAAATTTAATCTCAGAGAAGCTTGTCATTTAATTGAATTAAGGACAGTTCCACAAGGACATATTGACTATAGACAAGTTGCACAACAAATGTTCAAAGAGATAAACAGAGTCCATCCAAATTTAAGTAAAATAATGAGATTTGTAGATTTAAAAGAATATGATTTGGAGAGATTTGAATCGGAAAAAAGAACAGAGGAAAAAAGAAAGAAGATTAAAAAATAGAAAATATCCTAATACAATCACAAAGAGAGAAAACCATGACAGACAAGATTGAAAAAACACCCCAAGAGTGGAAAGAAGCACTTACACCAGACCAATTTGAAGTTTGTATCAACAAAGGAACTGAACCACCTTTTTCAGGAAAATATTATAAAAATAAGGAAAAAGGGACTTACAAATGCGTATGCTGTGGAGAACCATTATTCACATCTGAAACAAAGTATGATTCAGGTTCTGGATGGCCAAGTTTTTGGCAACCTCTTTCAGATGAAAAAATTGAATACATATCAGATAATGCTTACGGAATGATACGAACTGAAGTAAACTGTAAAAAATGCGGTGCACATTTAGGTCATGTTTTTGATGATGGTCCTAAACCAACTAACCTCAGATACTGCATTAATTCAATATCACTGGATCTTGAGAAAAAAGAGGAGTAAGAGTACGTCAATATCAGACATTCTTGAGCACAGATTGAATAACATGCAAAAATTATTAATAAAACACAGTCAATGGTAAGAAAATCAAAGAAATGAATCACAATAATAGATCAAGAAGGAATGAAAGGGTTTGAGAATAATACTATGTGGATTTGGTGTTGTAGGCCAAAGTCTAGTAAAATTATTTGATTCAAGATCAGATGATCTTTATGCAGAGTATGGATTAAAACCAAGAGTAGTCGGGGTATTTGACAGTAAAGGTAGTGCAGTAGATAATTCAGGATTAAATTTAGAAAAACTAATCGAAGTAAAGAGAAAAACCGGGACTGTAAAAAATTATGCTAATACAAAAAACAACATGTCAGGAATTGACATGATCAAAAACTTGGATGCAGATGTGGTCATAGAAACTACTGCAAGCAATTACAAAGATGCAGAACCGGGAATGACCCACATAATAACTGCAATGAAAAGAGGCATGCATGTAATATCAGTAAACAAGGGTCCATTAGCATTGGCATTTCCATCTTTAATGGAATTAGCCATTTACAATCAAGTCATCTTTAAATTCAGTGGGACCGTAGGCGGAGGAACACCAATTTTAGATTATGCAAAAAATAGCCTTAGAGGGGAAAGAATTAGCTCATTTTCAGGAATACTAAATGGAACAACAAATTACATCTTAACTAACATGTCAAATGGACTGTCATTTGAGACTGCCTTAAAAGACGCCAAAGATAAAGGATATGTGGAGGCAGATGAGTCTCTAGATTTGGATGGGTTAGATGCAGCTGCAAAATTAGTGATTCTTGCAAACTGGGTAATGGATATGAAAGTAACAATGCCAGATATCAATTGTAAAGGAATTCGGAAAGTTACAGAAGAAGATATTAAAAAAGCTAGAAAAAATAATTGTGCCATAAAATTAATTGCTTCATGTAATAAAGAACTCATAGTAGAACCAAAAGAAGTTTCAGTGGATGATCCATTATGTGTCAATGGAACACTAAATGCAATTGCATTCACATCAGAACATTCTGGCACGCAAACAATTATCGGAAAAGGTGCCGGAGGAATGGAAACGGCCAGTTCTATCCTCAGAGACTTGTTAGACATCAGACAAGAGATAGTAAAAATTTGAAATCTAATTTAATCTCAAAAAGTGAAACTGCAACACTTCTAAAAATGATTTCAGAAAGGTGGGGAATGGAGTTTCCAAAAATAAAAAATCTCAAAGTACATGAAATCACAGATGATGCACAAATAATTATGGGTCAAGGAATGAAGATTTTAAAAATTAATGAGGAGTATCTTCCATTTTTATCAGAAACCCAAATGCTTGAAAAATTTCCTCATGTAACAGTCGACATGGGTGCAGTGAAATTCATGTGTAAAGGCGCAAATGTGATGAGACCAGGAATAAAAACCCATGACGAATTTGGAAAGGAAAAAATTGTCTGCATAGTTGAGGAATCACAACACAAGTTTCTCGCAGTTGGAAAATCACTAGTTTCCAGTACAGAGTTAGAAAATATGGAAAAAGGAGAAGTCATAAAAAACATGCACTATATATCAGACAAGTTTTGGGAGATTGGAAAAACGATTTACGAATAATCTATTTTGATCTTTTGAAATTAAAGATTTCAGGAGTCCGTATAGACGTTGGATGAATTAGTGAGTAATGAAATAGACAGACAGAATTTAAAGTACAGCTACAATGAGGGATATTGCTCACAAGTTAAGAATGAATTTACTTTGATATCCCAAAGGGAATCTAGATAATTTTACTTTAAAGTAAATTTGAAGCAATCATTTGAAATCAAAATCAAACACTAAATTTACAATATTTGATTAGATTTTCTCTGTGAATTCTTTAGTGCCATCTTTTGTAACGACAAGAATGTCAAGCCCATCACCACTTGCAGAATCTCGAAGTGCAGCAGATCTAACAGCTCTTTTTGCCAAGTCAATTGCTTCATCTTGAGTCATATTTGGTTTGAATTGTGGATCTAAAACACCCAACGCCATTTCAGCACCCGTTCCAACTGCAGCATATTCATCTGGAAGAACAGAACCCAATGGATCTAAAGTATACAAGATAGGTTTGTCAACCACACCACCAACAATAACCTGAGTCAATAATGGAAAATATCGTCTTTCATACATCATATTTGACATCATTTTAGCGACAGTATTTGGTGGAACATCTCGTTTGAGTTCCATTTTTCTAATTTTGGCAAGTGCAGCAATTTGTAATGTTAAAATCTGCATATCAGCTACAAGTCCGGCACATGCAGCCCCGACTTTTGAAGTTATTGAAAATGTCTTTTTTGAAGATTTACTTACAAGAAAGTTACCAAACGCGATCCTTTTTTCGCTTGCAAGAACTATACCACCGTTAAAAGTAATTCCCACAGCTGTTGCTCCTGGCATGTACATGGACATAATTCAAATGAGTTCACAGCATAATAAAGGGCTTTCTCCTTTTTTGATACTAAATGATGATAAAATATTTTATACTGTGAGAAACAGAATTTTGTATTGACTGAATCTAGTATCCACAATACAAAGATAAATGAGGTTACAAATTGGGGCATCAGAACTACAATAGGGGCAGTTTTCATCGTACAAGGATCTGGAAAGTTTAATCCAGGATTTGCAGGGATGCTCGGTAATCTTGGCATGCCAGTAGAGATGCAGATCCCAATTGCTCTCGCAGAATTAATTTCAGGAATATTACTTGTTATTGGTGTTCTAACTAGACTCTCTGCTTCCATGATTGCAATAATTATGCTCGGAGCTATATTCGTAGTTAAAGAAGCATCTAATCTCACAGGAAATGGCGGATATGCGATAGATCTAGTCATACTTGGAGGTGCATTGCTAATAATCACAGCAGGTCCAGGAAGAATATCACTTGCACACATTATCAAAAAATTACCTAGATGCTTACACTAGTCTTTTCCAAATTTTTCCATAATAAGATAAATGCATTTTGTGGTTTTTTTCAGCAAGTCAATCCTAGTAAATTCATTTGGAGAGTGTATACGAGCAAACATGTAGGTACTACCAATAGAAATGCAGGGAGCATGTAGAATATTTACAAAAGAATGCATAGGACCAGTTCCAGCATTTGAAACATTGATGATTGATTTTCCAAATGATTGATCAGCCGCTTCTTTTACTTTAATTACAAACGGATCAGTTGGATTTGTTCTTGCAGCTGCTTCACCGTGATAAATTTTGACAGATATATCTCCAAACCCTTTTGATTTCAAGTGTTTTTTTAATCTAAGAATTTGTTTTTTTGGATTCATTTTAGGAACCAATCTAAAATCAATTTTCACTAAAGCAGTACCAGGAAGCACCGTTTTTGCACCATTGCCAATATAACCTGAAACAAATCCTGCAATATTACAAGTAGCCCCACCAACTAGAGCCTTTTTGGCATTTAATCCTCGCAGATTTCCTACAAAAGACTTTACTCCAAATTCTTTTTTGAAAGATTGTTCATCAAACGGCTCTTTTGATATTATCTCCAAATCTTGTTTAGATAGAGGTGTTATTTCTTTATACCAATCTTTAATGAGAATTTTTCCGTCAGAATTTCTTAATGTTTGAACTGCTTCAATTAATCTCCATGCTGGATTTTTTATCAATACTGCCAAACTAGAATGGGCATCGCGAATTGACTCCTGTACAAACAATTCAACATAAAGCAATCCTTTCATTCCTAGACCAATGATAGGCCTATTTTGTGCGTCAACATAACCAAATTCCCAAATTACACCATCACAAAAAAATTTCTTTTGATATTTTTTCAGATATTGTTCAATATGTGCACTACCTGTTTCCTCCTCACCTTCAATTACAAATTTAATATTGCAAGGAACATCGCCAGTAGTTTTCAGACATGCTTCGACTGCCTTTATTCGGGTGATTAATTCGCCTTTATCATCAGATGAACCTCTTCCAAAAATTTTGTTTCCTTTTATTCTTCCACTAAAAGGAGGATCATCCCACAAATCAAAAGGTTCTACGGGTTGAACATCATAGTGATTGTAAAACATCAAAGTCTTGTTAGGGTTTTTCTTTGATTTTATTTCTCCATAAACTATCGGTGCAACATTTTTCAGTCTCAAAATTTCGGATTTAATTCCAGATTTTTCTAGTATTTTTTTGACTAACTGTGCGCATTCTTTAATTCCCTCGTTTTTTGCAGAAACGCTGGGTTGCCTAATTAAAGTTTGTAATTCTGAAACCAGATTACCCATATGTGTGTCAATATACTTTAAGGCATTCATTTCACTCACACAATTCTATCAAATAGTTTCAGAGCATTTGCAAGTTCATCCAATAGATCCATAGAGGTCATATGTAATCCAAATTTCTTTTGAGTGGCTTTTCCTGCCATTCCATTGATAAAAGTTGCAGCCGCTGCAGATTCTAATGCGTTACGATTCTTCGATAACATTCCTGCAACCAACCCAGATAAAACATCACCAGTTCCTCCCACAGTCATTCCAGGAGTTTTTTTCTCATTAAGATAAGTTGTGATACCATCAGAAATTATATCGGTTGCACCTTTAAGCAAAACAACAATTCCATTATCTTTAGCATTTTTTTCAACTAGAGTAATTCTTTCTTTTTTAGATTCAGGCGAAGCAATTCCAAATAATCGCTTAAATTCACCTGCGTGTGGAGTTACTACGACATTTTTGTCAGCTAAAAGAGGTAACACTTCAGGAACAAGTGCACTTGCATCTAATGAAAGTCTAACATCTCTATCTAAAAGAGATTTTATCAAAAGTAGCAAAGAGCCGCGCTCTTGAACTGCCAATCCCATTCCAATTGTTGCAGAGTCTAATTTATGAGGTAAAGCGCCAAGTAGTTTGTTAACAGCGCCACGAGTTAATTTTTGATCAACTAGAGGAATTACAATTAGATTTGGAGAAACTGCTCTAGTCGGAATAACGTTTACTTTTGGAACTGAAGTATATACAAGATCAACCCCACATCGTAGTGCTGCAATCGATGATAAAATAGGAGCACCGTGATAGATGTAGCTACCACCAATAATTAGAACAGTTCCATTGTCACCTTTACGAGATTTTGCCTTTCGTGCGGGTATGAATTTTTTAACTTGAGTAGCAGTAAGTAATTTTCTAACCAATACCAGGTAGTTCAGACATAGAGGAATAAATCTTGTTTTAATCTAAAATTATGCAAATTAGGTTGATTCAGCAGAGTCAACATCTACAGTTTTAGATTCAACAGTAGAGGAATCTGACTTTTTTCTGGAACTTCTTCCAAAAAATGCCTTGCGTGCATAACAGAGGTATGTAGTATGACCTATTCCTTGAAATGAATGCCTAGTTTTTCCTTCACGTGCCTCAATAGTTCTAATAATATGTTCAGTGGATTCAATATCGGTAAATTCATTTTCAACTAGAGCGATAGTTAGTTTTTCAAGTTGGTTCATAGTAGGACAGATTGCAAAGATAGCGCCACTTCCTTTAAGCATTTTACGAACTTGTGGTAAAACAGTCCAAGGATCCCCAAGATCAATTAAAGCCACATCAGCTTCTTCAACAGGCAGTTTTTTCGAAGTTTTTAGATCCAATTTTTGCTGAGTAACATACTTTAACATGCCAGCTTTTTTGATATTTTTTTCAGCTATTTTCATAAAATTATCATCAACATCAAAAGTATAAACATGCCCTCTTGGTTTTACAACACTTGCAACAAAGGAAGTAAGAGAACCACTACCAGTACCAATCTCTAAAATTTTTTGTCCACTTCCAATTCCAGCTCTTGCGATGATGTAACCAATATCTTTAGGATATACTATTTGTGTACCATGTTGTATTTTCATGATATAGTCATACATCGTAGGTTCGATCAGATAGACGTACTTGTCTTTGTTGGTAACTAGTCTAGAGCCATATTCTTTTCCTATGGCATCAGCATGTTTTATCACACCGATATGGGTATGAAGTGAATCTTTTTTTGAAATTTTAACAAGCCATTTTTTTGAATGGTTAAAGTAAAACAATACATAAGAATTTTGCTTAATTTTGGCCATACGATTTTCTTGAAAATTTTAGATAAGAATCTACTGTTTGGGTTAAGAACTAAATAGAATATTTAATTATAGTATTCTCCAGAATCATAAATTTTATTTAATCTAACATTGGTTTGTTCTTTATTTTTGTTCTCTAATCGTATTCACCATTAAGATGGCAGTTACCGTAAAGAAGATTCTCATTTGAAAATATCAAAGATAGTGTGTAAAATGAACAACAGAATTCCAGATATTTGTTAAAAACAGCATTCGTATTCAATAAATACGGCAGTATTGTGAATTCAATATGGCAAATATGAAATGCGTATCATGTGGGATAGGATTTTTCTCACCAACAGGCTCAGACAAATGTTCTAGATGTGCAGGACAAGCATCTGAAGGACATGGCGGTCATGATTCTTGTGGCTGTGGACATAGCCACTAAATCATTTTTTTACGGTATTTTTAATCACATTTTATCAGGTGCTTTGATGCCAAGCAATTCAAGGGCTTTTTCCAAAGTTATCTTAAATGAATGTACCAGACATAATCGAGAATTTTCTAGTTTCTCATCATTTAATTCAAGCACTTTAACATGTTCATAAAAGGAATTAAACGCGACGGCCAAATCATGACAGTATCTTGCAATAACTTTTGGAGACAGATTTTTTGCAGCATCTAACACATAGATTTCAAACAAACCAATGATTTTGATCAAAGATATCTCAGAAGCATCGTTAAGCAGAGAAAAGTCAACATCAATAGATGGGGTCTTAGCAGATTTTTCAATTATTCTTGATGCTCTGGCATGAGTATATTGGATGTATGGAGCTGTGTCACCTTCCAGACTTAATGATTTTGTCAAATCAAATGTTATCATCTTATCAAGATCCTGTTTAATCATCTCATAACGTAAAGTTCCAACAGCAACATAATGAGCAATTTGTCCAATTTCATAATCAGACATTTCAGGATGTCTTTTTTTAGTTTCTTCGATTGTTTTGTTTTTTAACAAATTATAAACAGAGTCAGCATTTACATAGAGGCCTTTCCGTCCAGACATTTGAGCTTGCTTCCCATCAGTATTCAATCCAAGAGTTTGTGCAGTATCAGAACTAAGAGTTACAGATTCATAACCGAGATGAACGTATGCATCTTCAGTTGATTTGAATTTAGACATGAGACCAGTAATAATTTTTTGAAGTCTAGATTGTCTTGAATCAATTACAGTGATTACCTTATTTCCAGTAAAGTTTTGTTTTGGCTCATTACTAGTTGTCAAGGTTGTTTGCCATAGGAGTCTATTGTCGGGCTGCGTTTTTTCATATTTTTTATATGAAAATGGGTCTTCTATCAACCCCAATTTCCATGCAGCATATGGAATATCCTTTGCAATGTAAGTTGCAGTGCCATTACTTCTAACAATTACTTTGTCTTCCTCGTTGTTTTCACCTCGTATAATCCAACAGCCAGCATTTTTACCATCATTTTCATATTCAACAAGATTCATTTCTTTGAGTTTTTCAAATATTTTACCCCATAACCCGGAACGAATTATCTGAGATTCAAAATTAAGACAGTCATAGTAAACTCCTAAATTCCAACAAGTTTCAAGCTGATTTTCTAAGACCCGCCTGGTTATAGTGTCAGCGAATTTAGCAGTTTCAGATGTGCCATCTTCGATCTCCTTGAGGATATTTTTTCGAATCTCTTCAAAGTTAGGATCTTGTTCATATTTTTCAGTAGTTTTAACATAAACATCATCGCCACAGTAATGATCAAACTTTTTTCCAATTGGAGATTGCTGATCAAATCCTAGATGCTTAAAACCTACAATAATATCAGCTACTTGTAAGCCAGAATCGTCAACATAGTTTAGAACATTAACTTTGTAATTTGATTTTTTTAGAATTCTAGCAACAGTGTCGCCTAGAACAATATTACGGATATGACCGATGTGAAGAGCTTTGTTTGGATTAACACTAGTATGTTCTACGACAATTTGAGAACTATTACCCAAATTTATAGAGCCAAACTCATCCAAATTAGATTCGGATAAAATTAATTGGTTTAATTTTTCCCAGTCAGCAAAAAAGTTAAGATAACCAGTAGGATGTGGTTCAACTTTCGATACAAGTATGTTTTGGGATTTCTGATATTTTTCAGACATCAAATTTGCAATCTCTTTTGGGCTTTTCTTTAGAGACTTGGCAAGTAAAAATGCAATATTTGAGCTCACATCTCCAAAACCTAGTTTTGTAGGTTCTACAGTAAATGAGATATCAAAGATAGACATATCTTCTAATATTTTATGAAGATTATTTTCAATTTCATCGATTAATGATTTGAATGACAATACTACATCTCAGATAATTTGGGTGCTAATTTATCTAATGCTTCTATAACTCCGTCTCCAGATTTAGCATTTGTAGTCATCGTTGCCTGAGATTTTACATATTCAGATGAATTTCCCAAGGCTATGCTTGTTTTTGCAACTTTGAATAAAGGAATGTCAGTAGCACTATCCCCTATTGCTATTACATCATCACGAGAAATGGATAATCGCTTCATAACATTTTGAAATCCAGTACCCTTGTCAATTCCTAGAGAATTGATATGAAATGCATATTGACTGTCTGACAACAAAACATCCAATTTTTTTTCCAATACCACTTGTTTTGCCAGTTCCAGATCAAAAGTTCTATTCAAAACTACTTCGGTCATTCTGGGAAATACAGGTTTTTCTGAAACGTTGGTAATTTCTTTTTGAATAATATTAAGTGCATGTTGGCATTGTTGCATATTGCCAAGTAAAATATGCTCATTTGTGTCAATGGTGATACATCCCCCATTTTCACCAACAGCAATATTAGTAGTGCCACCAAAGACTGACAGTAAATAGGCTTCTACAGAAGATCTACCAGTCACAAAGATCACATTATGACCAATATTTGTCAAATGTCTTAAAGTGGCAAGAGCATCTAAATTAATTCGTCCAACACCATTTTCAGTAATAGTGCCATCAATATCCACTGCAAATGTTTTAGTTTTCATATATATGGTTTTTAAAGCCAAATAATATTTGCTATGATTCTGTTTACTAGTTCAAAATGTAATTAAGAATAGAATTTTTTTATTCCTTCTTCAGTAGGATACAACTCTACTTTAGGACCAAATAATCCTTGTTTTTGATCAACTCGTATCAACCCATTTTTTTCTAAATCTTCTAAAACAGAATTCAGGGTATCTGTATCTATTTCCAATATTTTTTGGATGGAATCAAAATTTTTTGTACCACGAGTAAGTTGACCCAATACCAACATTTCAGTAGTCTTTGGTTTAGAGTCAATTTTAGAGGGTATTTCTGATTTTTTTGGAGTAGATTCAGAAATAATATCATTTGATACATGGTATTGAGAATTATATTGTTGAGACATACCACCAGACTGTTTTTTCCATTTTTTTATCAAACGTGGGATTATTCTAGCTAGGGGGATTAAGAAAAATATCAAATAAATCCAGATAAATCCATCTTCGGTCATATCATATAATATATTTTTTAACTATTTCATTATTGTCTTTTTATCGAAATAATAAAAATAAAATTTTGAAAAAATATTTAAAAAAATGAATTAACATGGTATATGTATAGTGAAATGCAATAGAAAGGGTTGTCAAAATATCAGCAACCAAAAATGGATGTAAATTTTGGAAAAGTCAAATTAGCGATTTTAGGGATTATTGCACTAGTTATTATTGCAGCCATATCTGCTGCATCTGTACAAATAGTTGAGTCAGGAAATAGAGGAGTTTTACTACATTGGAGTGCAGTAGATACAAGTGTTCCACCTTTACAAGAAGGACTTCATTTTGTTGTTCCATTTCAAGATAAAGTAGTAAACATGGAAGTCAGAACACTTAAATTTGTAAAAGCCACATCTGGTGCTTCAAGAGATCTTCAAACAGTA
Organism: Nitrosarchaeum sp.; assembly: GCA_036984365.1. GTDB lineage: Archaea > Thermoproteota > Nitrososphaeria > Nitrososphaerales > Nitrosopumilaceae > Nitrosarchaeum. The sequence goes on along the minus strand of BQXB01000005.1, from coordinate 102,468 downwards.
TCAACTGAGGTTACTGTCAACTATAGAGCAGCCCCAAACTCTGTAAATGTATTGTATCAGGAAGTGGGATTAGATTATGAAGGAAGAATCATTCAACCAGCAGTAGAAGAAGTAGTAAAACAAATTACTGCAAAATATAATGCAGAGGAATTAATTACAAAAAGACCTCTCGTCAAGGCAGATATAGAAACTGAGATAACAGCTCGTCTAACTCCATACAATATACTGACTGACGCCATATCAATCACAGACTTTCAATTCTCACCGTTATTTTCACAAGCCATAGAATCTAAAGTAGAAGCTGAGCAAAAAGCCCTAAAAGCAGAGAATGACCTTAGAAGAATAGAAGTGGAAGCAAGACAGCAAGAACAACAAGCAAAAGGAATAGCAGCAGCAAACGTCGCTGAAGCAGCAGGAGAGGCTGAAGCAATTAAAATAATCAATGAAGCATTAGCACAGAATCCAAATTATCTAGAATGGCTCAAAGTTCAAGCATGGGATGGTAAACTACCACTTGTAGTAGGAGAAGGCGGAACACCATTTATCCAAATTCCAACAAGATAATCACAAATAATTTTATTTTTCTAATTTATCTCTTATAGAATCATATATTGCTAGAAACTGCTCAGGTTCTTTTTGCCTATATTGTTTAGCTAGTTGAGATATTTTTTTTTCAGAAATTGATTCCCCTTTGTTGTTATAGAATTCTTTTATTATTTGATATTGGGTTTTTTTGATACTATATTTTTTTAAAGTTGAATTAACAGAGTGATTACACCATAAATCAAAGATCACTAAGCGATATGTCAAGTAACCAATAATTCCAACAATTGCAGATATCATTAATGGGATAAGTATTACAGCTAACACAAATTTGATACATTTTCTTGTTATTTATTGTTAGTTTCTATTACAAAATTTGAATGGTTAATAGCAACTTTACATATAATTAATCAATGACTCATAAGATACAATATTTTGAAGCAGGAAACTTGGCTCAAGGAGTATTTCTTCAAGACGTAGTTAATGAATTTCTAGCTGAAAAAGATGAAAACATAATATCAGTTCATCCAGTAATGAAAGACACATTATTAGTTCACTATAAAGAATAATTGATTTTTTTACAATTATTTTTCATCTTTTACAATTGAAAGTCTAGAAATTTCAATTATTGGCGTTCTCGAATTTTTTGTTCTAAAATATCGATCAACTCATTAACCATAAAATCTCCATCGCGGACATGGCTAATTCCAGTGATTGTCTTCATTCTAGTCATTGTTTCTGCAGTAATTTGTAGTTGAGGCATACTATACTTAGAATGTATTGTTATTTAAAGCAAAGAATCACGATTTAAGGAAATTTTAGAAGGTAAAAAATCAAGATTCAACACATTTACAATCACACTTGAACATTCCAGCTTTTTCCATGCATTGATCATGGTGTTCATGATAACATTTATCACAAGTAACCAAGTCGCATCTTTACGATTATCGGGGATAAATACCGGCGTAATTGATTAAAAAGAGTGTTTCAAATACAGTTTAAGAATCACAATACAATATAATGAAAATAAGTAGTAAAGATGACAAAAAAGGAGTTATTGAAGAAATTTTTAGCAAGGCAAGATTTGCAGACGATGCAAAAAATTACACAGTACTTTATAGAGATTTTAAAAAAATTAAAGAAACCACATTGTCTGAATTTATTAAAGAATCAAATAATTTTCAAACCATTCCAATCACAAGAATAGAGATAATAAAGAAAAATCATAGGATTTTATTTGAAAAGAACAACCAAAGGATTGATTAGATTTGGGAATTCCTGAAAAGATTAAAGCCATTCAAGATGAAATGGCAAAAACTCAGATCAATAAAGCTACAAACCATCACATTGGTTTACTAAAAGCAAAAATTGCAAAACTAAAACGAGAACAGGAAGACAAAGAAATTCAAAAGAGTGGTGTAAAAACTGATGGATTTGATGTAAGGAGGTCAGGGGATGCAACAGTAGTGTTTATTGGATTGCCAAGTGTTGGAAAATCAACATTACTAAATAAATTAACAGATGCCAAGTCAACAGTTGGAGCTTATCAATTTACAACTCTAACAGTGGTTCCAGGAATGATGAATTATAGAGGAGCAAAAATTCAGGTTCTGGATTTACCAGGTATTATTAAAGGAGCATCAAGCGGAAAAGGATTAGGCAAAAGAATATTGTCAGTTGCAAGGACTGCAGATTTGGTTTTACTTGTTCTTGATGTTTTTCAACCTTTTCATGAAGATGTGTTGGTTAATGAATTAGGAAATATCGGAATCAGGTTAAACAGATTGCCGCCAAACATTACAATTGAGAAATCCCCTATGGGCGGAATAGCAATTGCTCAGCAGGTAAAATTAACAAAAATTTCAGAGCAACATCTTAAAGATATCTTACACATTTATGGATTAATAAGCGCAAGGGTGGTAATTCGAGAAGACATTACATCAGAACAGCTTGCAGATCACATAGCAGGAAATATCAGTTATTCAAAATCACTTACAATTTTAAATAAAATAGATCTTGTAGACAGAGAATTTTTAGAGGATCTAAAAACAAAAATAAAATCAGAGGTGATAGAAGTATCAGCTAATTCAGATATCAACATAGAATTACTAAAAGAAAAAATCTATGATAAGCTTAATTTCATTAGGATATACATGAGGCCAAAAGGCGGCGAAACTGATTTTAAAGAACCACTGATTGCAAGAGAAGGAGACACAGTTGAAGATATTTGTAATAAATTACATAGAAGTATGAAAAGACAATTCAGATATGGATTGATTTGGGGAAAGAGTGTAAAATTTGGAGGGCAGAGAGTAGGACTAGATCACATTGTACAAGATGAAGATGTTTTAACAATAATTAAAACACGAGGAACATAATTTAATATTCAATAACAAAATAGATCAAAAAATAAAATAAAAATTACGTCAACACATTATTAAAAAAATAAAATTACAAATGTTTTATGTAGAAACAACAGCATACACGCGTAGGATACAATACAAATGCAACGATAATAGAAAAAATCATAAGCAAAATGAAATTTGTAAAATAATTTATTTATCAAAAAAATACGATCAAAAATAATTTTAAAAATAAAATTTCGTTTACAAATAGTAATCAATTTGTGTAATTTTATTTAGTCGTACTATAGAAAAACGATGAAAATGCCAAGTCATCAATGGCTACAAAAAGAAAAGCTGCTTCTAAACGTAGATCTGTAAAAAAATCTGCAGTAAAGAAAGCAGCTCCAAAAAGACGAGCAGCTCCAAAAAGAAAAGCCGCAGCTAAAAAACGACGATAAAACGTCTAAAATATTAACAATCGTCATCGTATGACGATTTGTTTCCTTTTTCTAATTTCCAAAATTAAATCTTCGATTGCAATACTTGCAGGCGCTAGTAATTTTGAAAATTCAGGAGATATGACCAAATATCAGATTCATCTTAAAAAGGAAACAGCAATATCAATTAATCATAATTTGATAATTACTGAAGTGGTTAATTTGGAAGACATAAAAAAGATCTATTGTGAAGAGATGAGACAAGGATGTTTGAATTAAAAGTTAAAACAGTAGTATTTTGCAGAAAATGAAATTAAAATCTAAGAAAACATTTGACTTGGAGGTTGTGTGTTTTTTCCTTTGAGGCTGTTTTTTTGAACTGTAAATGTTTTGTCAGGAGGCATAATTGAAAGTTTTACAGATGTATTAATTGCATAATGAGGGGTACCATCAGGATTTTTAAAATTAACAGCTATTCCAACTCTATCCAAATCAACTTTTACTTTTACAATTGTGCCATCTTCTAATTCAAAAGATACAAAATCATTTTCTAGTCGTTTGTAATCTAACATCTTGAATGCTATTTTTTCGGGATTTTCACTCATTAGTAATTTACTCGGTTATTCTAGTAAAGATAGCTCATTAATTTGATTTGGTCTTCGGTACTTATGATATTTTTGTTAGTGAGTATTTCTAAAAGTTCTTTGAATAATGCTTTTTGTTCTATTGACATTCCACCTGCTGGACCTTTTTCTCCAGGTGGACCTGGTGGACCTCTAGGACCTACTGGGCCTACTGGGCCTTGTTCACCCATTGGCCCACGCTCTCCTTGCGGACCTAGTGGACCGATTGGACCTCTTTCACCTTGTGGGCCTTGAATGCCTTGAGGGCCTTGTGGACCCTCTTCTCCAGGTGGACCAGACATACCTCTTTCACCTTGTGGGCCTTGTGGGCCAGTGGGACCTTTGTCGCCAACTGGACCGGTTGGACCAGTTAGTCCTTTGTCGCCTTGTAGACCTACAGGACCTTTTTCTCCTTTTTCGCCTTGTGGACCAGGTACGCCTGTTAATCCTTTGGCACCAGCTGGACCTTGTGGGCCTTGTGGGCCTTTTTCTCCAAGTGGACCTTCAGTACCTCGTAGACCTTTTTCGCCTTGCGGACCGGTTGGACCAGTTAGTCCTTTGTCGCCAGTTGGACCTTGCATTCCAAGTGGACCTTTTTCACCTTGCGGACCAGTTGGGCCTTTTTCACCAATAGGGCCTGGAAGGCCTTGAATGCCTTTTTCGCCTTGTGGGCCTTGTGGGCCAGTGTGACCTTTGTCACCAACTGGACCTGTTGGACCAGTTAGTCCTTTGTCGCCTTTATCACCTAGTGGACCCTTGTCGCCTTTATCACCTGGAATTCCACGTAATCCAAGTGGACCTTTGTCACCTGTTGGACCAGTTAGTCCTTTTTCACCGGGAGGACCAGTAGGACCACGTATTCCTTCAGGACCTTTTTCACCTGCTGGACCAGTTGGGCCTTTTTCACCTTTATCTCCAGGTTGACCAAAAATTCCTTTATCACCTTTATCTCCTTTATCTCCAGTTATTCCTTTTTCTCCAGTTGGACCTTTTTCACCTTGCGGGCCTTTATCACCTGGAATTCCTTGAGGACCAGTAAGACCTTTGTCACCTGTTGGACCAGGAGGACCAGTTGGTCCTTGTGGACCTTTGTCACCTGTTGGACCAGGAGGACCAGTTGGTCCTTTGTAACCTTGTGGACCAGGGGTTCCATACACTGAATCAAAAGTTTGTTTTCCAGTACGTTGTTGTTTTGTGGGTTCAATTTCAGATCTAGTCTCACGTCTAGTTTCGGGTTTATTTTCTCTAGTTCCCAACGACACATCAAATACAGAATGTAATGAAGAAAACATATCAACTACTACAATCCAAATTGTATCAAGTTCACCAACAGATGGAGGGACTGGATTTGTATCAGAGCCAAGTGTCTCTACAAACATTCCATCTTTTACTCTAAGATGGAAATTTCCCTTCCAAAGTGAAGAAAATTGCTTAGTTTTAATTTTATCAACAGAAGGTTTAGCATCAGTAACAAAGATCTGTACCTCATAGAGGCCAGATTGATTAAATGGAGCTTGACCGTGAACTTCTAATCTCGGAGACATAATCGTTTGTGTAAATTCCAAGTATTTCTGTATTTGGTGCAAAATTATCAGCTTTTTTTATCATTAAAGTCAGGTAGCCTCAAAAAATAATTATTCAAAAATAATAAATCACACAGTTAGAACAGGCTCAGTTCAGGATAGTATTTATCTAGATAAAAGCTCAAAGATGAGCTAGTGAAGAAACCATTTCAAAAAAAGTCAAAGGACAAAGAGACAAAAATTAAAGATCCAGACCATGTTAAAGATACTAGCCTAGTAGATCCAGACTATAATCGTAAAAAATTATTTAAAAAAGGTGTAAATCTCATGGCAGATGAGAAACTTGAGGAGGCAGCAGATATTTTTGAACAGGCATTACGTATAGAACCAGATAACATTGAAACTTTGATGAAATTAGGCTATGCAAGATTTCACTTGGAAGATTATAATGATGCACTGAAGATTTACGATAAAGTTTTAGATATCGATGTAACAAACCCAGAGGCTTGGAATTTAAAAGCACTAGTCCATTATGAGCAAAAAAATTATGCTAAAGCGTTAGATGCAGTTGAAAAAGCAGTTGAATCAGATCCAACATATGGCATGGCATGGTATAACAAAGCTTGTTTTTTGTCTCTAGTAAACCAAATTCCAGAATCCCTGGAAGCATTAAAACGCTCAATTGAGATTGATGTGAAAAATGCAAGAAAGTCAATTAGAGATAAAGACTTTGCAAATGTAAGAATTGAAGAAGGTTTTAAAAGAATTGTAGAAGTTGTTGTTTTAGAATCAATTAGACAAGGATACCATACAATCGGTTCTATTGTATGGACTACATTTCTAGATAAAGTGGATGCAGAAGATGCATTAAGAAAACTGCTTGAGAAGGGATTGATTGTTCAACATGAAAAACGAGATGGTCTAAGTAAAATTCCAATATATGATCTTTCAACAGAGGTTGCAGAAAGAATGGGAAAAGAGAAAAAAGGATTGTTTGGAATTACAAAAAAACAATTGCCAAAACCTGTCAAGAATTTGAAAGAAATCAGCCAAGCAATACAATCAGTCAGAGAGGCAATAGAAGAAGAAGATATTGAAAAGACTATGGATATTTTTGAAGTGTTTATTGATCCTACAAAATCAGGAGAGCAAATGATTGAGCAGTTCTTTGAAGAACATAGAGAGATAAGATTATGGAAAATTAGATTAAAAGACAGAGGCGTAGATTACTTAATTGAAAACAAAACAAGAATGCTAAATCTTTTTGATAACGTAGAAGTGACAATTACCAAAAAACTTAGAAACGAAATAATCTAGTTATTCTGCAGATAAATCCCAATAGTTTGCATCTTGTTGTTTTGCTATTGGTTTGTCAAGACTTTTCCATTCTTTAAACGAACGTACATATAATTTGACATTTGACAAACCAACAGATTTTAGTGCGTAGTATGCCAAACCAGAAAGAGTTCCAACACTACCACAATATGTAATGATTTCAGAATCTCCTGAAATTCTACGATTATCTAAAAGTCGTTTCATATCTTCCTTAGGTCGTAGAATTTTATCTTGAGTAGCAAGTGTTCTGTATGGAAGATTAATTGCGCCTGGGATATGCTGTTCGAGGAAGTTTAATCTCTCTCGATTATCAATTAGAATAACATCAGAATGATCTTTTAATTTTTCCAAATAATCGGAAGTAGCTAGAATTTCAGACCTTAGATGAACAGAGTGTTTTTTGCTTTGAATATTTGGTGGTTGATTATCATTTTCCAACCCTAAAGATTTCCAAGTACTAAAAGTTGTCTCAAGTAAAGACACCTCAGAATGACCAATGTATTCTAATGTCCAGGCAACTCTAGATGCAAGTGCACCAAATGTATCATCGTAAACAACCACTGGAGTTTCATCATCTATTCCCATTGAATTTACAAGTTTTAAAACACGTTCGGGACTATCGTCAGATAATAAATTTGCCAGTGGGAGATTTACTGCCGTTGGGATATGACTTTGTTTGTAATCTTCTTCTCGTCGTACATCAATAACCCGTACACTTTTATCTCGAATTTCAGAACGTAGTGAATCGACATTTGTTGTTGTCTTGATTGTTTTTTTTTGGCTCATGCTGCACATTCACCTTTACCAGTTTTTGCGTGGTAGCTAGAATCACTTCCATAATCATTGTAAAAGTCAGGATCTTCTTCTTTAGATGGTGGAATTGTAAATGAATCTAAAGCTTTTCTCATATCAATAATAGATTTTATTTCAGAATCTTCTTTTCCATTTACAATTCTATGAATCCAATCTTTAAGAGTATCATCTGATTTTTTGTTTTGTTTGTATAATTCAATAATTTTTAAGATTACTGGAATAACTCGTTTTGCAGGAATTCTATGACATATTGCACCAAGCATTGTCTCGCCATCAGAACGCCCACCTAAGGACATTTGATAGTTAGGGAACATCTCTTTTCCAACTCTGCCACCTCCTCCAAAGAAACCAATTGTAGCAATTCCGTGTTGACCACATGAATTTGGACATCCACTAATCTTTATGGAGGAATCACGTAGATCATCGTCTTGATCCAATTTGAGTTCAAGGAATTTTCTCTGTATCTCCTTTGCCAATCTATGAGAATTAGTCAAAGCAAGGTTACATGAAGTAGTACCAGAACAACCGATAGGCGCAGCCATAGTCAAGGCACCTGATTTTGCCAACCCAACAGCAAGTAATTTTGAGTATAATCGTGGCAGATCGTCCTCATGTACGTAACGTAATGCAATGTTTTGAACAAATCCAGCTCGAGCATGTCCTTCTGAGGAAAATTCTTGAATAATAGTTGCAAGTCCAGATAACTGGTTAGAGGTAATATCTCCAGCTTCCAAAGTGATGAACACAGAATGATATGAAGATTGTTTTTGTTTTAGAGTATTGGTCTTTATCCATCTTGTATAACCATCAGGATTAGGACTTCCACTTTCATCAGATATTCTGATTGGTCTTTTAATTATGGATGAAGTGCAATCTACTTCAAGATTAGTGACAACTGATTGAGTAGCTCGCACTATAGCTCTTTCTTTAAGAACCAGATTTTGGAATTTATCCCAACCCATATCATTTACAAGATAGCGCATTCTGTTTCGAGCCATGTTTTTTCTATCACCGAGTCTATCAAAAATTCGCAATACCGCAATTGACGTATACAAAAGATCTTCTTCTGGAGTAAACTCTTCTAATTGATGACCTATGAAAGATTTGTTACCCAATCCACCACCAAGAAATATTTGGAATCCTTTTTGAGTAGAACCATCTAAATCTCTAGTTTGTGGAATTAATCCAACGTCAACCATTCTTACCATTCCATGTTTTTCACAGCATGTAAAATTGAATTTGAATTTCCTTGGAAGATTTTGAGACATTGGATTTCTCAAAAAGAACCTAGCAGTTGCAAGTGCATAGGGTGTTGAATCAAATTTTTCATCAGGGCAAACACCAGACAAAGGACTACACATTATATTTCTTACAGAATTACCACATGCTTCACGGGATGTAAGTCCGACCTCTGCTAGACCTCTTAAAATTTCTGAGACATCTTCTAGTATTACCCAGTGTAATTGAATATTTTCTCTTGTAGAAAAATGGGCACTACCTATAGAAAATTGTTCGCTTAACTGAGATATTTTTTCGATTTGATTTGGATAAATTTCACCTGCAGGTAATTTAATTCGGACCATAGCATAATCATTAGTCATTCTTGTACCATATGCACCATGTTGAAGTCTATATCGTCTAAAACTGTCTTCGTCGTATTTGCCTTGGCGGAATAACTTTACAGTATTTGCAAAGTTTTCAGCTTCCTCAATTCTTGCCCAGTTAATTTTGGGTTTGCATGAATCTGAATATGATTGTTTTAGATCAGATGGGGTCAATACAACAGAAGGTGTTTTGAGTTATGATATAAATTTTTGATACAGGGAAGTTTAGGAGAAAAGGATTCAATAACATACATGAATTTTCCTCATATTGAAATCTACCATGATGTAGAATTAGTTTACCCTAATTTTAAAAAAGTGGCAAAGTATTAATTGGTTCTATGAACCAATATTTTCGTGCAAAAAGCTACTGTTGCAGAAAAATCAACAAAAATATTCACAGATGTTAGTGAAGTCGAGATTACTCGTGCAATTGCAAACGAATGGCACTCAGTTCTAATTGACAGAGCACAGTCAGATGTGATAATTATCGGTGCAGGTCCTGCAGGATTAACCGCAAGTCGTGATCTTTCTAACATGGGTTTCAAAGTTTTAGTTGTTGAGCAAAACAATTACCTTGGAGGAGGTTATTGGTTGGGCGGATACATGATGAATCCAGTAACGGTAAGAGAGCCAGCTCAAAAAATTTGGGACGAACTAGGAGTTCCTTACAAAAAAGTTTCAGATGGATTATACTTGACACCAGGACCACATGCAGTTTCAAAATTAATTGCAGCGGCATGCGATGCCGGAGTAAAATTCCTCAATCTTACAAAGTTTGACGATCTTGTTTTAAAAAATGGCAGAGTATGCGGTATTGTTGTGAATTGGATGCCAGTATCAGCTTTACCAAGAAACATTACTTGCGTTGATCCAATTGCATTTGAAGCGAAAATGATCATAGATGCATCAGGACATGATTCTGTTGCAGTCAAACGACTAGTAGACAGAGGTCTAGTAGAATGGAAAGGAATGAATCCAATGTATGTAAATGAAGGAGAAGAACACGTAGTTAACAAGACAGGTGAGGTATATCCAGGATTAGTAGCGGCAGGAATGTCAGTAACAGAAACACACGGACTGGCTAGAATGGGTCCAACTTATGGTTCAATGTTATTTTCAGGAAGAAAAGCAGCTGAAATAACAGCTGAAAAAATTAAAGAGTTAGAAAGATAACATATTAGAGTAAAACCCACAGATTTACTTCATCATTGATTTTATCAAATCAATAATTTTCTCTGCTAAAACATTATCTGGATTTACAAAGAAAGTTCCAAGCGTTGCAATAACTATCAAGGAAACTGCACCAATTATTCTTATCATAATGTCTTTTTTATTATGACTTTTTTGTTCTTGTGATAGCCCTTCAAGAATTGTTTTGGAAATCCTTTTTGTTAGATCATCCTCATCGACCAGATTTCCATTCAGTGTAATAGAATTGAGATTTATATCACTTACAAACGGAAAATTTCTTGCATTGCATTCTTTACAATCAATATTAGGTATTGTAATTTTAACTAAAATACTGATAAAAAATACAGAGTAAACGGAAACAATACTAAGAAATGGAATCAAATCTCCCTGTACAATTAGATACCCATAAACTAAAACAAAAAACCCCAAAGGTGCTAAAATGAAGACAAAATTTTGCTTTGCTCGAGAGGTTTGAAAATTCCTTTTTTTATAAGTCTGTAATTTCAATGAGCCGCAGTTAGAACAATGCTTTAATGGACAAACTTTGACCAGATCATTATACTCTGTTTGACATAAGGGACATCTGTTCATTTCTTTAGCAATACATTATTCATTTATTGATAAAAATGTAAACTTATCATGTTTAAACTGGAGAAATCTGAACTAAACTGATGAAATAAGATGTAAAATAAAAGATGAATCAAATTAGATATGATTTAAGCCAATTTTACGCCTAAAAACGCTATCCTTTAAAAAAATAATTCGTTAGAATGATAAACAATCTAAAATTTACTAATCCGTTGAAGATTTCAAAAATATTTTTGTATGACGAACCTGCAGTAACTCAGATTCAACTTGAGCGATTATCTTCTTTTTTAAGAGAAATATTTTCAATTTCGGTAGAAACAAGAAACAATATTCTAAAATTCTCAAAAGAAGACACATCGATAGAAATAGCATCATGTAGAATTTTTAATCTCACAAAACCATATGAAAAACACAATCCCAGCACAAATGAAATTATTTTTGAAGAAGCAAATATTGCAGATACATCAAAAACAGAAAATATCGTCATGTATGATGGATTTGAGCTACAAAAAGTACTAACAGAGTTAATTCCAGAAGAAGAAAGATCAGAAGACGCATTTCACATATTTTTCACAAACAAACTAACATGCACCTATGATTACAACGATTGCAGATATCACGGTAGAGCATTAATTGCTGCTAACCCTTCAATAATTTCAACCACAGGGATAATTGAAGCCCCTGCAAAACCAAGAGAATATTATTTAGAATTAATGTCAAATTTTACTCAGGGCATAAACTTAGAATTGATCAAACAGAAATACAAAGGAACATATCTAGAATACAACGATATTCGCCTATCACAAATCATAGAAGGGTATCTTTTACAAGCAATATTTTACTATGAAACAGGCGAAGCGTTTTGTGATAAAACAGAATGTAGGCTTTTTAATGCACATTGGCAAAAAGACTTGATATATTCACAACTTGAAAATAGAAAGTTATGTAAGCATCACCAAAAAATATTAGATAAAATAACAAATTTGTAAGGTCAGACAAAAAATGGGAAAATTTCATAATAATTTATTTTTGGTCTACTAGAGGTAGATCAAAACTAATCAAGAATTAATCACTTAAATTAATGAAATTCAGAGATATTGTATTATGATGTCTGCAGACTCTAGTGCAACTATACAAGAAAATAAAGGAGAGGCACCTAAAATACCAGATAAAAAGAAAACAAAATTCGATATTGTGATTATCGGTGCGGGTCCATCTGGATACACCGCAGGAATTTACTGCTCAAGAGCAGGTTATGATACACTTATTTTATCAGGTATATTACCAGGAGGTCAACTAGTCAATACCACAGAAGTTGAAAATTATCCAGGATTTGAAAAGGGGATAATGGGCCCAGATTTAATGATTGAAATGAGAAAACAAACTCAAAGAATGGGAACAACAATTATCGATGACGAAGTAGTAGATGTAGATTTTAGACATAAGCCATTCAAGGTTCTAACATCTTCAGAAGAATACGAGGGCAGAGCAGTAATTATTGCAACAGGGGCCAATCCTAGAAAAATAGGATTAGAAGGAGAACAAACATTTGCAGGAAAAGGAGTATCATATTGTGCCACATGTGATGGCCCATTTTTTAGGAATCAAGAATTGATAGTAGTTGGCGGGGGAGATTCAGCAATTGAAGAAGCTACATTTCTCACTAAATTTGCAACAAAGGTACATCTAGTTCACAGACGAGAGGAATTGCGAGCAAGCAAAATAATGCAGGACAGAGCACTAAACAATAATAAAATAATATTCCATTGGAATCACGAGGTCATAGATATTAAAGGAGATCAGAAAATGCGTCAAGCAGTATTAAAAAACACCAAAACAGGTGAAGAAAAAACACTGAATGTCGGAGGTCTTTTTGTAGCAATAGGACATGAACCAAATACTAAACTTTTCAAAAAACAAATTGATTTAGATAGTGAAGGATATATCATTTTAAAAAATAAAACACACACAAACATAGAAGGAGTATTTGCCGCGGGAGATGTACATGATAGGAGTTACAGACAGGCAATTACAGCCGCAGGATTCGGATGCATGGCTGCAATAGATGTAGACAAGTATCTTACAGAAAAGTTGTAGAATACGCATTCTTAATTTTTATTGGAGCAGAAAAGTAGCGTATCAATTCAAATGGATGTTTTAGGAGTAATTCAAGCAAACATACTAACACCAGTAGTACTATTTTTTATTTTAGGAATTGTTGCAGCTAGAATAAAATCAGATTTGAAGATACCTAATGCAATTTCAGAATTTTTACCAATCTATCTTCTTGCGGCAATTGGTCTTCACGGGGGATTGGAGATGAGAAACGCCGGATTTTCAGATATGCTAATTCCAATGTTAACAGCAATTGGACTTTCCTTGATGTTTACACTAAATCATTATCAAATATTAAGACGGCTTGGTAAATTCAATATTTTTGATTCATATGCTCTGGCATCAACATATGGAGCGGTAGGAGCAGTAACTTTTTCAGTAGGATCATCATTTTTAAAAAATCAAGGAGTAGAATCTGAAGGATATCTTGCAGCTATTTTGGCAGTATTGGAACCTGTAAGCTTTATCCTAGCAATATTTCTTACAAACATGGCAGTTTCAAAACAAATTAAATCAAAAAAGCAGTCTATTTCTGTAGATACTTTAGATAACAATGAAAAGACATCCATAGAACAAAACAAGTCAAATCTTTCCAAAGTATTATACGAATCAATTACAGGAAAAGCAATTGTTATTTTACTTGGAGGAATAGTAATCGGATATTTTATTGGAGATAAAGGATTTGATTCTATCAGCATAGTCTTTGATGAACTGTTTACAGGAGCTGTTGCAATATTTTTGTTAGAGATGGGAATAATAGCAGGTAAGAGACTAGATGACATTAAAAAAGTAGGATTATTTTTAGTTACATTTTCAATATTACTTCCTACATTTAATGGAATTATCGGCGTACTTGTTGCAACTGCTTTAGGATTAAGTCTAGGAGGAGCAGTTATGTTCGGATTACTGATGGCAAGTGCATCATTTATTGCAGCACCTGCAGTTTTAAGACATGCTATACCTCAAGCAAAACCAAGCTTGTACATAACATCTGCACTTGGAATAACTTTTCCATATAACATCATAATTTTATTACCAATAATGTTTACAATATCTTCAATGTTACATGATTTGGAAGCACCGATAAGCTTATTCAACTATTTATCAATTAACTTATAATGAAATTATTTGATGTTAAACTACTAACTGTAACATGTGAGATTCTTGCTCAAAAAAATATTATAGAGATACTAAACAAACATGGTATTACCGGATATACTTTGTATGAAGTAGACGGTAATGGCTCTAAAGGAGTTAGAGGTCAGGGATTTAAAAATGAGAAAAATGTAAAGATAGAAATTATTTCTACTGAAGCAAGACTAAAAGACATAGTTGAAGAAATTACGCGTTCTCTATTTTCGGATTTTGCAATTATAGTATATATTTCAGATGTTCAAGTACTAAGACCAGAAAAATTTATCTAAAATTTAATGATAAAATTTGATTTAACCAATATCAATTTTTGAGTGTAATAATGTTATACCTAGATCAGGTACTTCATGTACTGAGAATTACTAAATACTCAAGATTGAAGATAAAATATCAAATGAAGAACGCCCAATGCAAAAAGTGTTTAAATAAATTTAATGAGAAAGACATTTACACGATTCAGCAATTTCAATATAGAAAAGAACCCCCATACACATGGACAATTGAATTTTTTAGAAGTTTAGAAGTTGATGAATGGGATTCATTTTGTGAAAAATGCATAATAAATTATTCAAAAAATTCATTTGAGGCTTGGAAAAAGGATTTCAAGAATTAGATTTCAATCTCTTTATTGAAGAGTAACATAGAGAAATCATGACTGAAGATCTTGAAAAGTTAAAAAAAACAGCCAAAGAACATAGTAATAATTTGGCTAATCTTGGAAAAGAACTGTCAGAGATTCAATTCAATTATAAAGTAATTGAAAATACTACCGAGCAATATTGGCAAAAACGTGTCAGTGAGTTTAAAAAATACAGTGAAAAGGGAACAGAATATTATATTCAAGCACACGCATTAATGAGTTTAGTAGACAAGGATCAATCAGATTTATTTTTACTAAATATTAGTAAATTTCGTCAATTGGGGATAAAATTGATTACAAACATGGAAGAGATAAAACAAAATCCATCTAGCATTAAATCAAATGATAAACAACAAAGTAGATGGAGTAAAGAGCTAAGAGAAAAATTAATAGAAACAAGTAATGTATGTCTACATCATGAAATGGATATGAATAAATTTTTTAGAGAATTTTATGAAAAACATTTAAAAAATGTTTTAGAAGAAAATGAGACTAAAAAATAGATAATTAAAAGTCAGTATGCCAATTCAGACATATGTTTTGCCTCTTTGAGAGCATCATCAAATTCAGTTTCGGTCATCATATTTTGTGTAGAGTAAACACTTTTAAATTTTCTTCCATCATCTGCAAATATTCCAACTACACATGCCTCTCCTTCTACAGGATATTTTTTCATACAGGCATAAACAGCCGCGGAGGAAGGACTGATTAATAATTTATCTTTCCTAAGTACGTCTTTTACAACTGAAAAAGCTTCTACATTATCAACAAATATCCAATCGTCAACTATGTTTTCGCGTTTTAAAAATAAATCAGGTTTTGCTGACTCTTCAAAATTTCTCCATCCTTGAATAAGATGATTTTGCTGTGGTTGACATCCAATTATTTTGATATTTGGATTTTTTTCTTTAAGATATGCACCAGTTCCAGTGATAGTTCCACCAGTTCCAACGCCAGTAAAGAAATGAGTAACTTTTCTATCTGTTTGTTTCCAGATTTCAGGGCCTGTACCAACATAATGACCCATAAAATTGGCCTCATTTGCATATTGATTTGGAGAATAATAGGTATCAGGTCTAGATGATGCTATTGATGTTGCCAACGCTATGCTTTGATCAGTTCCAGCTCCTACTTTAGGACAAAGATCATCACTTGTTTCAAAAACTTTAGCACCCAACTTTCGAATTATATCCTTAGTTTCATTACTAGCTTTTTCAGGAATTACAATTTCAACTTTGTAACCAAGTAAATTTGCAATACCAGTTAATGCTATGCCGGTATTTCCAGATGTGGGTTCAATTATGATACTTTTTCCTTTTGTCAGTTTACCTTTCTCTTCACCGTCTTTAATCATCCAATATGCAGCTCTATCTTTAACAGAACCAAATGGATTATGTCCTTCAAGTTTTGCAAAATAATTAATTCTTTGATTTGAAAGTGAATCTAATTTTACAAGAGGAGTATTGCCTATTCGATTTAAAATATCAGAGCTAGTGATAGATGCCATGGTTTTAATTTATTTTACTTTTTTAATTTGAAACGTTATAGTATTACCATCTTTTTTCAAATCTAATAATTCATGACCATTTCTTATTACCCATCGTGAAATATCCTCTTCAGCTGCAGGGTCATCTGCAGAGACAATTAACACTTGTCCTACTTGCATTCTTTCAATTTCAATTTTAGTCCTAAATACAGGTTCTGGACAAAACAAGCCAGTTGCATCTAGTTTTTTTTCATTTGATTCAGACATGATGTGATCTAATTCATAATGCATGTTTTGTCATATTAAAATCATACGAGATTAGCTTGTCCTATTTTTGGCTAAAGTGCCATTTTAAACATAGTTACAAGATTTCTATCATTCATAAATCTAGGATCATGATTTTGAAAATTTATTTTTTGAGAAATTCTCTTCATTAAAAATATGGCAATTTTGTAAAATAAAGCCCAGATGTGACTGTTCTGATTCACATCATAAATTTTTAACAGAAAAGTCAAAAGCCATTTTGCACGTGGGTATTGCTCAGAAATATAATCAATTAGATATTCTTTTGAATTATGAATTTTATATTTGAGATGATCAAGTGTTTCGTTTTGTAATGCATATCCAGTTTGCAAAATTTCAATTTTACCATGTTTCATCGACTGTAATATACTATCGAGATTGTTTTCAGAATCTATCAAATTAACACAACGTCCCAATGTAGAGAGAACGTGAGAGTCGCTACCAGAAACTTGAATCATTTTATTATCTAATGCAAATTGTGTAGCTCGTGCATTGGAAAGAATATCAACATTATTACTATTGAACACCTCAACCATATCACATTTTTTTGCATCATCACGAAGAGCATCTAGTAAACTAAATGGGTGTGGTGCGGATGAAACTCCACATTGATTTCTAATTTCATCTATTATCTCATCTAAAGCCATTCCAGGTCTAATGGCATTATGAATCCCATATGCCAAAACATGTGCTCCGGTATCAGTGGTAATTTCTTCAGCAGGATAAACTTCAATATTTTGAAATTTTTGATGATCTTTTTTGTATTCCAAAAGTTGATGATATCCATCCAAAGTATTATGATTAGTAACAAAGACTGCACTCAGCCCTAAATTATAAGAGCGTTCAAGTTGATCCCTTATGGATATATCACAATCATATGGTGCTTCATTGTCACCTACATGGAAATTTGAGAACGAATTATGACAGTGTAATTCAGTTTTAATAATCAATTTAAAATAAAATGCTATTCTTTTATTATAATTCTATTGCAAATTTACTAGTTATCTAAATAGATCTTCGTTTTGATGACGAATAAGACCTTGAATAGAAGAAGATTCGTTTTTAAAATTATAATCTCGTATAATTACAACAGGACAGTTAGTTGTTTTTTTCATTACTAATTCAGCTGCAGAACATAATTCATCAGCAATTGCAATTGATGTAACACGCAAGGTTTTATCAAAAGAGTCTTTTGTGCCAGCATAATCAAGAATTGGATTCATACCTGAGATCCCAATTGCACAGTTTGTTTGTCCCATCCTAAATGGACGACCAAATGTATCAGATATAACAACTGAAACAGTTTTATTTGTTTTTTTCAATATCTCATTACGAATCGAATCTGCCGATTGATCAGAATTGAGTGGAAGTAAAGTTGCAAATCCATTTTGAACATTACTTTCATCAATACCTGCGTTTGCACAAATGAATCCATTGTTTGTTTCAACAACTATTATTCCACGTTCCATTCGTATGATTTGTTTTGATTCATTTAGAATTAATTGTATGATCTTTGGATTTTTTTCATATTCTGAGCTAATACCCTCTGCCAATAAGGAAGGCACCACAGTAGAGAGTTCAACAATACGACCCTCTTGTTTGGAGATAATTTTTTGTGCGATAATCAAGATGTCGCCATCACAAATATCTTGTGAATCAATAATTAATTTAGACAAATTATCGTCAGGTTCAATTTCTTTTTTTATGTGCACAGGAATTATTTGCAATTACATTAGTTGTAAAAACACAGTAAGATATTGTTTATGCAGGTGTTTCCAGAGTTAGATGATAGTGTTTATTTATTATATCTAAAATTTTTGAAAGATCTTTTTCTTCTAAAGTGGTAGTTGCTAAATCCTTAACCACATCTTGAGCTCGATAAGCAATGCCTAGACCTGAAATATCAAATAACTTGACATCATTGGCACCATCTACAACACACATGATATCCTCTTTCTTTTCATTCCATTCTGCAATTTTTATTTTTGCAGATTTTGATTTATCAGAATCAACGTGCAGTACAAGACCATCTAGTTTACCATTATTGAATATCAATTCATTAGAGTATACATAATCCAAATCTAATTCTTTTTTTAATCTATCAGTCATTATTGTAAATCCACCAGAAATAGCCATTAGTTTCCATCCAGCTGCTTTTAGAACTCGGCATGCTTCTTTGGCACCAGTCATTATTGGTAATGCATCAGCAACTTCCTTACATGTTTCATAATCAAGTCCCTTCAATGCTTCGACTCTTGTTCTAAGACCATCTTCCCAATTAATTACGCCTTGAATACCTTTTTTTGTAATTTCCCAAATTTCATCTTCTTTGTCAAGCTTTTCTGCAAGAATTGGAAGATATTCAGCATCATATAGAACTCCTTCAACATCAAAAATTGCCAGCAATTGTTTTCTAATTGGGCAAAAAATTACTAATTATATTAAAGTTGAGTGCTAATTGACTCATATTATATCAATTAATAATTAACGATCGCAGTAAATAAAAGAATTCTAATTAAAAATGAAGCAATAATTTACACTAGTGTAAAGATTTAACCATTTTTTCAATTGTGTTATTTTTAAATTCTATGGATTTTGATCCTACCATGGTTTGAGACATATGTTACTGTAAAAGTATTGTTAAATATCAACAATTCATACACAAAGATTTTTGATGATAAAGGAAAATATGGAACAGCATATGTATTTAATAACATAAAAAAATTCATAATAACAAGTATTTTCTTCTATTTTCTGATCATATATACTAAAAATTATGAAAATTCTAATTTTTATAAATATTCATGTTTTCAATTAATGTTTTAAATATCAATCAAGTTCATTGTATTAAAGTACAATTTTTTCTAGTATTGAAAAACGCTAGTAATAAATCAAGGTTGATGAGATAATAAATTATGGAAGAATTGGAACACAAGTATGAAGTTGTAATAGACATGACAGAAGATAAACAGAAACTTCCTGACGATGTTAAATATGAACTAAAAGAATCAGGCATGATGGATGATAAAGGAAAATTAAAGTTAAAAGGAGTCAGTCCAAAGATGCTTAAAAAAATGAAACAAGAATTTGTAAAATGCCCAGTATTAAAAGATGATATTCAATTCATACAGTGTTTTGTTTGTCCCAACTTCCAAAGCAGAGTAATGGGGAAAGTACTCTGTAAAGGTGACCCTTTAAAATAAAAAAGAAATTCAATCAAATTAGATTAAAAACATCACGAAAGGCTCATTAGTAAAATTATTTCTTTGAATTCTAGTTGAGTAAAGAAGATATCGGGATTACAGTTACAAAAGAGAGTAATTTTAGTGAGTGGTATACACAAGTTGTACTCAAAGCTAAATTAGCAGATTATGCACCAGTTAAAGGTCTCATAGTATTAAGACCCGATGGGTATTCAATTTGGGAATCACTAAGAAACACATTTGATGAAAAATTCTTTAAAAATGGAATCAGAAATGGTTTTCTTCCAATCTTAATTCCGGAATCACTTTTGGGAAAAGAACAAAAACATTTTGCAGGTTTTAATCCAGAAGTGTTTTGGGTTACACATTCAGGAGAAAATGAGTTAGGTGATAGATTAGCACTTAGACCAACTTCAGAAACTTTAGCATATACAATGTATTCTAAATGGATTCAAAGTTGGAGAGACTTACCATTAAAGATTAATTTTTGGAATACAGCATTAAGAGCAGAGATAAAAGCTACAAAACCATTTCTTAGAACTTCAGAATTTTTATGGCAAGAAGGCCACACTGTTCACGCAGTACAAGAAGAAGCTGAAATAGAAGTTATGAAGATTTTAGAAATTTATAAAAATACTGTTCAAGACGAATTAGCAATTCCTGTAGTTACAGGCAAGAAAAGCGAAAAAGAAAAATTTGTAGGAGCAGTATACACTACCACTATGGAATCAATAATGCCAGATGGAAAAGCACTTCAGATGGGAACATCACATTTTCTAGGACAGAACTTTTCAATACCATTTGAAGTAAAATTTTCAGATAATGATAATGTTGAACAATTTGCATGGCAAACATCATGGGGAGTATCATGGAGATTGATAGGAGCAATGATCATGGTACATGGTGACGACAAAGGTCTCGTGCTTCCACCAAAAGTAGCACCAATTCAGGTAGTAATTGTTCCAATTTACAAATCAGATGATGTAAAAAATATCATATTTCCAAAATTAAATGAAATTCGTCAACAACTAGAATCTAAAAAAATTCGGGTTCATGTAGATGATAGAAACGAACTAACACCAGGTTACAAATTCAATGATTGGGAACTAAAAGGAATCCCGTTAAGAATAGAGATTGGTCCAAAAGACATTGAAAAACAACAAATTGTTTTAGCAAAAAGATACAATCGAGAAAAAATAAGCATAGGGTTCAAAGAAATTGAAAAAATATCCACAATATTAGACGAAATACAAAAAGACATGTTAGAAATTGCAAAAGTTAAAGCTAAACAAAATACAATAAATATTTCAGAATATTCTGAATTCAAATCAAAAATAGGAAAAGGCGGATTTTTCAATGCATATTGGTGCGGTAAAACAAAATGTGAAGAAAAAATTAAAGAGGAAACTGGGGCAGATATAAGAGTAATTCCATTTGGTAGTGAAAGTACCAATGGAAAATGCATTTATTGTAATGAACAAAGCAAAGAAATACCAATTTTTGCAAGAGGATATTAAAAAATGAAAATAGCCACAAACGTGGAAGAGAATAAATCACTTTTAGAACAATTCAAAGAAACACGAAACAGAACTTTGGAATTAGTAAAAACACTTGAAAAAGATGATTTCATAGTACAAACTGCATTTTTTACTAGTCCTGTAAAATGGCATGTCGGTCATGTGAGTTGGATCTACGAAGCAATTATGAGTAAAATAAATAACAAATATGAGTTCTACTCTAAAGAATTTTCAGAATATCTAAACTCTTACTATCAACAATTCGGAGTTCCTCATGATAAGAGTAAAAGAGGAATCATATCAAGACCTACAACTGAACAAATTTTTCAATATTTTAATACGATTAGTCAAAGAGTAAATCAGATTATCGAATCAAATTCACTAAATGACAACGCAATAAAATTAATTATAACGGGGTTGCATCATGAATGCCAACATCAAGAATTACTAGTATATGATTTACAACATTTGTTGGCAGATCAATATAGACCTACCAAAAAAAATGAAATGCCAAAATCTAAAAGTATTGAACAAAAATCAATTCAAATCAAAGGTGGAATATACACAATGGGGTATAATGGTAATGAGTATTGTTACGATATAGAATTACCAGAACACAAAGTGTATCTAGAGAATTATTCTATTGATATGTTTCCGGTTACCAATGAACAATATCTAAAATTTATTGAAGATGGAGGATATGATACCTACAAACATTGGCTATCTGATGGGTGGGAGAAAGTAAAAGAAAACAATTGGAAATCACCGATGTATTGGGAAAAAATTGATGAACAATGGAAAGTTAGAGATTTTAAAGGGATTAGAGAATTAAATCCAAAAGAGCCAGTATGCCATGTTAGTTATTATGAAGCGGATGCATATTGCAAATGGGCAGGAAAAAGACTACCGACAGAAGCAGAATGGGAAAAAGCTGCTTGTTGGAATGAAGAAAAACAACAAAAAACAATATTTCCTTGGGGAAATGAGCCTCCAACAGAACAAAATGCCAATTTATTAGAATCATATCATTGGGGTTGTACCGAAATTGGATCATATCCTAATGGAATAAGTTCATCAGGATGTCATCAAATGATAGGTGATGTTTGGGAATGGACAGCATCTGAGTTTACAGGATATCCCAGATTCAAATCTGGTTTTGATGAATATAATGACAAGTGGGTTACAAATCAAAAAGTATTACGTGGTGGTTCATTTGGAACGCCAAAGATATCTATTCGTGGAAGTTATCGAAATTTTTTCAGATTAGATGAAAGATGGCTATTTTCTGGATTCAGATGTGTTGAAAATAATTAGAACTAAGATCTTTTTGATACCAAAGTCAATGCAAAATAATTCTTTTCGTCCAACCAAATATGCTTAATGTTAAACCCAGTCTGGGTCATTAATTCTTTAATTTGTGGTAATTTGTATTTGTGTGAGTGTTCAGTATGAATTAATTCATCTTTCTTTAATGTTATTGAAAGATTTGCTTTTTGGATAACTACAAATTGTTCCACTAGAGATTTCAGGTACATTTCAATTCTTTGTTCGTCTTCATTATATCTAGCATAATGACTAAAATTATTTAAATTAAAATCCGCATCTAATTCATCATTGATTCTAGATAAGACATTAAGATTAAATTGTGAAGTTATTCCCTTAGAATCATTATATGCATTTTCTAAAGTCTCTTTATTTTTTACTAAATCCAAACCAATTAAAAACAAATCATCAGATTTCATAGTAGAGTTGATTTTTTTCAGAAATTTTTTTCCATCTTCAGGAACAAAATTTCCAAAACTAGAACCTAAGAAAATAATTAGATTTTTTTTATTATCATAATTTTTTATAAATTCAAGACCGCCCTCATAGGTATCAATTATTCCAGTGATATGCAAATTTTCATAATCTTTTTGAAGTAAGTAGGAACTTTCAGTCAAAATTTCAGAAATATCGATTGGAAAATATTCAATTTTTTCATGAAATTTATTTAAAATGTCTAAAATCAGCCTTGTTTTAACCGAAGAACCACTACCAAGTTCGACTAATCTAAAGGAATGATCAACATATTTAGCAAAATTTTCTTTTAGATTTTGGAGGATGTTAATTTCTGTTCTAGTGGGATAGTATTCAGATAAATCACATATTTTTTCAAATAATTCAGAACCTTTTTTATCATAAAAAAATTTAGGGCTGATGAATTTAGAATTTTGAGTTAGGCTAAAAGAAACTTCGTCTGCAAAACTCTTTTCAATTTTAGCAGAATTAGGTTTAAAATACTGCAATTTAGAATCAACTGCATATTTTTTATAATTTAGACTATTTTGAATTGTTTTGCTCAAGTAATAAAACAGACTTTTTTTAACATAAATGCCTTATGACAGTTCATCAGGCATGAATCATATTTCTTGATATACTTCTTTATCCAATTCTATGCATTGAATGAAATTCTAAGAATAGAAAATTTGAGGAAGTTTTTTATTAAAAAAAGTATCTTTAGAAAAAAAACAGTTACAATAAAAGCAGTTGACGACATATCATTTAGTCTAAGAAAAGGAGAGGTATTCGTATTAGCGGGAGAGTCAGGATCTGGCAAATCCACAATTGCAAAATTAATTCTTAAATCCATTCAAGCAGACTCTGGAAAAATAATTTTTGAAAATGAAGAAATCGGTAATGATAAAAAAAGTTTAGAGAAAATTAGAATGAATTGTCAAATGATCCAACAAGATCCGTATGATTCAATCAATCCACGAATGAATATTGCGGACATTGTATCAGAGCCGCTTGAAATTCATAAAATCGGAAATAAAAAAGATAGGAGAAAAAGAGTTATTGAGGCATTACGGGAAGTAAAACTAGAGCCTACTGAAGACATTCTTAAAAAATACCCACATATGTTATCAGGAGGTCAAAGGCAAAGGGTAGTACTTGCAAGAGCTTTAGCATTAAGACCAAAAATAATCATTGCAGATGAGCCTGTTTCTATGTTAGATGTATCAATTAGAGCAGAAATGCTTGAATTAATGCATGAATTACAAAAAAAATATCAAATTTCATTTGTTTACATTACACATGATTTAGCTACTGCCAAGCATTTTGGTCAGAGAATAGGAATTCTATATCTTGGGAAAATAGTAGAGATAGGGGCAATTGATGAAATATTGTTAAAACCAAAACATCCATACACTCAAGCTCTAATCGATGCAATTTCTGAACCAGATCCGGAAAATCTCAATAAAGAAAGAAAAATCAGAATTAATGATCCACTAGACATTGATGTTTATTCAGGTTGTAGATTTAGAGCAAGATGCCCATATGCCATTGAGAGATGCAAAACCGAACCAATTTTAGAAAATATAGAAAAAGATCATTCTATTGCTTGTTATGTTAGTCTAGATTAGGATGTTTTAACTGAAGGCATACGTTTGTCTTTGTATGTAACAACATAGGATACGCCATTTTTTGGATAAACACCATAGATTAGTTTGGCTTTTTGTACAACAGAGTCTTTGAGAGAGACCATAATGAATTGGCTCTCTTGTGAACGTTCTTCTAAAATTTTAGCGAGTCGTTCTGAATTTGGTGCATCAAGATGTGCATCCACCTCATCAAATAGATAAAATGGAGATGGCTTTAATTTTTGAAGTGCCAAGACAAAGACAATTGCCGCAAGAGTTTTTTCACCACCGCTAATTGATGTTGATTCTCTTTTTTGTTTATTTGGAAATTGAATCATGTAAGATATACCAGAATTGAAAATATCATCTTCATTTTGTAATTCAAGCCAAGCGTTACCACCAGTCATTTTACTGAAGATAAGACGTATTTCTTTGTCAACTTTGTCAAATGCATCTAAGAAAGTTTGACGTTTATCTTTTTCAATATCTTCAATGAATTTAACAATGGAATTTCGTTCTTCTTCTAATGAATTTTTACGCACAGACATAGAACGATAGCCATAAGATACTTCAAGATAAGTTTCAGGAGCTTTTGCATTAAGAGCATTAAGAGAATTAAACTCAGCAGTTAAGCTATGAACAATAGATTCAACATCAAAGGTTTCCATATTTTTATCAAATCCAAATGATGACAAAATGGCATTTAGTTTTGTTTCGTTTTCATTTAAATCATGTAAATCACGAGTAAGAGAATCAGATTGTCTTGCAAGTGAGTTAATTTCTTTGGTAAGTTCTTTGTCTTTTTCTGAAAGAATTTTTATTTTATCATCATATTCTTTAAGCTGTCCAATGGAAGAACCCGAAGTAGAAATTAGCTCTTGTTCTTTTTCTCTAAGGGTTACAAGAATGCTTGTCTTAGATTCCTTTCTTATTTCTAATTCTTTTATTTTATTTTCTAATTCTTCATGTTGTGAATTTAATGAAGATATTTCATCATTGAGATTTTTTATTCGAGATTGTTCTCTATTTTCTTCATTTTGTAATGTTGTCAATTGTGAATCTTTATCACGATATTCATTCATTATAGTTGTGTAAAGTTTTTCAAGATTGGATTTTTTTTCATTAACTTTGGATAATTCATTTGCAATACGTGTTTGCTCTCCACTTGCATAATTTTCTTCAACAATTGTAATTCTTGAATTAAGTGATTCTATATGAGATTCGTTTGAAGATACATCTACAATCAAAGTAACATGTCTTTTCTTTAATTCAGAAATTCTTTCAGTTAATTGCTGCTTCATATTAATCGCAGATGAAATTCTTGATTTCAAATGGGAATAATTTTCATCAGTAGATGCAAGACCTTGTTCTGAAAGAGATAATCTCTTGGCATAACTCTGAATAGAATCTTCAAGTTTCTTCAAGGATTGCTTTTTCTTTAAAACATATTTTTTAAGAAGGCTAATAGATTCTAGCAAGCCATCAATATCAGTACTCATCGAGATGATTTTTGTTAATTTAGAAATTTTTGAGTTAATATCAATAATGACTGCTCCCCCTTTAGCCTCAAAATACTCACCAGTCATAGTCACTGCCTTATGACCAAGTTTAGAGATCCTATACGCAGAATTCCTAGAATCAACTAGAACAACATTTCCAAAAAGAAATGTTTTGAGAGATGAGTGTGATTGGTCACATTTCACATAGTCAGAAAGCACACCAATTACACCAGGATCTTTTGGTAAATCTAATTTGAATTTTGGAATTGCGTCAAGTGGTATTATTTTTAATTTTGGTAGATTTTTCGAACGTGCTACCTCTGCAATTCCAAGTAGAGTTGCAAAGTCAGGTACAACAATTGCCTTAATCCAATCAGAGCTTACAGCAAGAACTGCTCGCTCATATTGTTTATCCCATGATATCATTTCATAAACTAAACCTTTTATACCAAGTTTATCAGCATCTTCTTTTAGTTTAGCAACAGTATAATCTTCATGCATTATTCCTTTTACAGTTTTAATTTTTGATTCATATTGTGCAGCCGCCTTGCTAGATTTTTCTAAAATTAAATCAAGTTCTTCAATATCATTGACGGTTTTTGATTTTTTGGAAGTTAATCTTGCTATTCTTGATTGTAATTCTGAGATAGACGCATTGTGATTATCAATTATAGTTTCTAATCTTAATTTTAAAGCAGATAGTTTTATAACATCTTGTTCCAATTCAGACAATCTTGCAGAATTAGATTTAATTTTAATTAGTAATTCATCTTTTTCATTTTCAGCTTTTGATAGTTTGAGTTTTGCATCATTAAGTTGATCAGAAAGTAATTTTATTTTATTATCGATTTCAGATTTTTTAGATGCTGCAATAGATTGTTCTGTCAGTATTTTATTTCTTTCAGAATCAACTACTTCTAAATCATCATTGATTTTATTCTTTTTTATGTTAGTTTCATTTATTGATTCTTGATATTGTAAAATCTTTGATTTAATTTCTTGTCCGGTTTGATTAATTACTTCGATTTCATTTTGAATTTCAGGAATTCTTATTTCAATTTGTTGTAGTCGTTTGTTTGATGCAACAATTGCACTGTTATCTATTTCATATTGTTCCATTGCAGCACTCAGTTCAGAATCAATAGCAGCCTTAGCTTGGCTGTAGTCATTTGCAGCGGTCATTAATTTTGATTTTTCAGCATCTAAAGCATTGATTTCATTTCTAATCTGAATTCTCTCTTCATCAAATGTCTTAATTTCTGCGGTAATTTTGTTAAACATGTCTTCTTTTGAGGTTTTTTGACTTATTATTAGGTGTAGTTTATTTGAGGCGGCAATAGCTTTGTAACGATTTAGTTCTCTTTCAAGAATATCATGACGTTGTTTTTGATTTCTTTCTTCTTCAAGCTCATCAATTCTTTTTTTAATTTCACCCATCTTTGCCAGCGCAATCTCTAAACGTCTATCAGCATCATCAAGTTGTTTTATGGCTTCAGTTTTTTTCTCATCAAAGTAAGATAGACCAATCAAATCTTCAATTGTTTTTCGTTTTTCTTCAGATGTGAATTCAGAAATCCTAGTAACAGTTCCTTGTTGTACTGCATTAAGCTGACCCAATCCAGCATTTGCAACATCCAATAGATCTAATATCTGACTTCGATTTGTTGGTTTTTTATTTAGATAATAATTATTTTCACCCTTATCATCCATTTCTCTTGTAATTTCTACTGAATCAGAATCTACAGGAATTTTTCTATCGGAATTATCAAAATGAACACTAGATCGGGCCATCTTTGGTCCATGTCTATTACCTTCAATATCATGAATAAGAGATCGAAGTTTATCTACTCTCATCATCTTTGGTTTATTTTCACCAAGTGCAAAAATTATTGCGTCAAGAATGTTACTTTTTCCAGAACCGTTTGGGCCAGAGATCGAGACTAGTCCAGGTTCAAACATAACTGTAGTATTTTTAAATCCAAATGATTTGAACCCAAAGATCTCTACCTTTTTAATATGAACCAATGAGATTATTTTCTCAATTGGTTGGATAATCGATGGTTAACAAGTTTAATTGACATAATTGATTAATTTTTCTTGGTTTACTATCATTTTTTTCGTAACGGTGGTCATTATGAAATTATATGATCTAGCATAGATTTTCAATTATTAGAAATACTAAAAATCAAGCCTAGATTTCATACAGAAATAGAAACGAATCATATTTTTACGCATAAATTGTTGTTTCAAAATAAGATAACAGGTGGTTCTTTTAAAAAGATAATAAAAAGAAATTCAGAAGATAGTAATTTTTATGGTTATTTTCCTTCAACAAACTTTTCACAGTCATTTTTTGCTTGAACGTCTGGCATTTGCTCAAGAGGATGTTTCATTAAATACGCGCTTGCGGGAATAATTGGACCGCCTACGCCTCTATCAAGTGCAATTTTTGCTAATCTAATAGCATCGATTACAATACCTGCAGAATTGGCTTTATCGTCTACTTCTAAACGAACTTCCATATTGTATGGAATGTTAGCCCATTGTCTACCTTCAATTCGCATAAACATTAGTTTAGTGTTGCCTAAAAATGGAATAAAGTCAGATGGGCCAACATAGATTTGATCATCTGCCAATCTCTCCTTAAGTTGACTTTGAACACTTTCTGTTTTAGATATTCTCTTTGAGGCTAAGCGGTCTTGTTCTTTCATGTTTAGGAAATCAGTGTTTCCACCAACGTTAATTTGGTAAGTTTTTTCAATTTTAGTTCCACGATCACTACAAAGTTTTGCAAGTGTTCTATGAACTATAGTGGCTCCGACTTGACCTTTAATGTCATCACCGATTACGGGAATGTTTTTTTCTTTGAATTTTTTTGCCCATTTTTCATCAGATGCGATAAAAGAAGGAATACAGTTTACAAAAGCAGTATTTGTATCAAGACAAATTTGAGCCCAAAACTCTGTTACTTTATCAGAGCCTACAGGCAAGTAAGATACAATAATTTCAACATTATTTTCTTTAATAATTTTTTTTACTTCCTCAGTGATTTGTTCATGAGTTTTTTTAGATTCAAGAGGTTTGATTCTATTTTCTACCCAGATTCCTACTCCATCTAACAATGGACTCTCATAGACTTTGGCATTTGTTTTTGGCATATTCTCTTTTGGAATCCAATCAACCATGTTTGGGTATGCATAAATTGCTTCATTTAGAGGAGTTCCAACTTTGTTATCACCTACATCAAAGCCACATACAAAATCAATATCATGAATTCCATATCCAGCTAGTTTATCATGAATTATACCTGTCACTTCTTGAGAAGGGTTTTGCCTATAGTATTCAATTCCTTGAATTAAGCCTGCAAAGCAATTGCCTATACCTACTAACCCTACTCTGATTCTATTTCCCATTCAAAAATCAAAGACATGATACAGGTTTTAAGTTTTCTAATTTATTAAAAATATACACGTTAAGTCATAATTTAGGGAGTAAGTTACTTAGACCTTCTTTGTAAGATTGGAACTTGAAATCATATATTTGTGAAATTTTATGATTTGAAGCACTGGCTGAACGGGTTAACAGTTTAATTGCATCTGAACCCAATACCAGTTTTGCCAAAGCGGTTGGAACCGTTTTTGGTTTTTTTACTCCAAGATTATCAGAGACATAATTTAGAAATTCTACAAAAGATGCAGGCTTATAATCAGTCAAAATATAAGAATTAGTTTCAGACTTTTGAATAATTGCAATTAATGCACCGACAACATCTTCAACATGAATGAAATTTTTGACATATTTGCCATTTCCAGGGATTCTAAATGTACCTTTTTGCATTCTATCAATTATCATTGATTTGAAAAATCCACCATCACCATATACAACATCTCCTAAATATGCCACAGAAAAATTTATTCCTGATTTTTTACAGTTTTCTTCTAGGAACTCTTGTGTCTTGATTCGTGTTTTAATGAATTCAGTATCAGATTTTTTAGGAGTTGTTTCTATAATTTTGTCATATTTTGGATCAAATACAGCTAGACCTGAAATATAGATAAATAATTTAGCGCCAGATACAGCAGAAAAAAGATTTTTCACACCATCATAGTTTACAGATTGGATTATTTTTTTATTTTTTTCTAGAGGAGTTACTGATGCTAAATGACATACAACATCAAATTTTTGTTCAAAGTGTAAATTAGAATTTGTGATATCATCTAAGATAATTTTAAAAGGTAAATTATTTTGCTTTTTTCTAGCAAGAATTGTTACATCTGCACCAGAATCATGCAATTTTTTTGCAAGTCTAGAACCAATAAATCCTGTTCCACCGGTAACTAGTATACGAGTATCTTGTAGGTTCATTGTGTTTGTCTCATTATTTTTGAAAGTGCATTCATCATAATCCCCCTCCAAAAACTTCGCTTAACTCAATATCATAACCATTTGGATCACTTATGTAAATGGAACGTGATTTTTCAAATTGAACAGGACCGTCATAATTAATTGAAACACCAAGAGATTTACATGTCATTATTATCTCATCAAAATTTTCAACATGAAAACTAAAATGAGCAATTGCACCTTCAGGTTTCATCTTAGGATTCTCATACAGACAGAGTTTGACATTGCCATTACCAATAATTTTTGATTTCTCTTCAGGTTGTTCTTTTTTAATTTCAAATCCAAAAAGATCTTTGTAAAATGCAACACTTTGTTCTAAATCTTTTACTTCCATATTGATATGATCAATAAAACTTGCTTTCAATATTTTAGTCATAAGAAATACTAGTTGAGATCTCTAATAAAATATAATTAAACATTGCAATCATTATTTAGATTCAATAAAAATAACATCAACTAGATCCTGATTGCTTCTCTTTGTTACTGTATCTCGATTGGCATTATGAAAATTTTGTAAATGTGCTTTTCTGGTTTTTATTCCATAATCTCTACACAATCTACAAAAATATGTCACCTGTCTTTCAGTTCTTGGTTTTGATTGAACTTCTTCATATGCAAGAATTGAATTTAGCATGAATACCACTAAGAAGAATCATATTTTAATATTGTCACAGAAATAACAATTAGTCATATATTTACAGAATTTACAAAATATTTATATAATGTAATAAACATTACATGTACTCGGTGAATAAAAAGTGGTTTGATAACCAATTCGAAAGAGCATTTCGAAGATTGTCTGATCATTTTTTTGCCACGGATGACGTCTTTGAATTTCCAAATGATTCAAAAATTCAAACATTTGGCCCGTATTACTATGGCTATGAAATGACCATAGGACCTAACGGAAAACCTCATGTAAAAGAATGGGGAAATGTAAAGCCTAAGGGGTCACTGACTGAGTTAGATGTCAGAGAACCATTTGTTGACGAATCCATTGACGAAAAAAGTCGCACCCTAAAGCTGATTACAGAGATGCCGGGAATTGAAAAATCAGACATCAATGTAAGCATAGTAGAAGGAGCAGTAGAAATTTCTGCCAAACATGGAGACAGAAAATACAGTACAAAAATTCCAGTGAAGTACAAAGTGGATGAAAATTCAGCTAAGGCACAATACACCAATGGAATACTGGAGCTGACCTTGTCCCTTGCCGAAGAAAAACCAAAAGGCAAGAGAGTGTCAGTGGAGTAATAGATGTGATTGGAAAATGATTACTCAAAATCTTCCATCAACCGTTCAAACATTGTCACATCATATGAAATTGTGGATGGGAACGTTTTTTCCACCCATTCATTTTTCAAAACGAGGTCATAAAAATGCCAGATAATCATACAGAAATTGCGGAATGAATCTTCAAGTACAAAACAAATGTTCTACATGTAGAGAACCGATTCAACGAATCTGTTCTGAATGTAGACATACAACACTAGAGAGAATTCATACCAGATGTGCATCAGGATTTAGGATGATGTCCATAATAGAGCCGCCGGTACAAATCATTCCAATAACAACGGCATAATCCCTTATTCATATATTTTTTAATTATATGATTCATAATTATACGATCAAAAATTAGAGTGAGAATAGAATACATATTTTAAATTAGATCAATTAAAAATTCATGTTAGTCATAGTGATTTAGAATGTGATGTTGATGAATTCAAAAATAGACAGTTTTGAATCGGTGCAAAAAATAACTCGACAAATACAAAAAGCAACAATATTCAGGTATAGTTGACTAATAAATTATACGTGTTCCTTTTTAGGGAAAAACACGGTATATTGGTGAGAAACAGGACGATCTTTTATCAGGCTCAGCCTGATATCATGTGAATCTGTTTCTTGTTTTAGGAATCATAAAGTTCATCGAAACTTAGAATTTCTTCAAGTATTAGTAAAAAATAGAGAGAACAAGGTAACTTATTCAGCTCAAAAAAATTATAATATGAGAACTAGGTCATCTTGTAAAAGACATTCAAATATATGCAAACAGATCGACAGAAAAATTTTTGGCGAGATACATAAATCAAGTGGATTTGAATCAGTTAACCTCTCAGCTGATCTTGACATCTTAACAACTATGATTTCATATAATGTCTAAAGGTCGTATATTTTGTCGGAGCAACAATATCAACAGGATTAAGTGGATCATCAAAGACATGATAAAAAATAAGGGGTTTGATATTGCAATTACAATTTGTGGTGCTTGGGATCATGACATTGCTAGACATTTTTCAAATTACAAAGAAGATTTATTCACTACAGATGATGGAGAATTGAAAGACTGACACAATCAAAGATTGGGAAATATAGTACTAATGGAAAGTTACAGTCTTATTGAAGAAGAGATGCAATAATTTTTGGAAGAAAAATACAAAAAAGGGTAAAAGAAATGCCACAACAGAAATATGTAAGACGATCTACACTTCATGCAGAAGTTAACAATTTTTACCTTTCATTTACGATGCACTAGTTGCAAAATTAAAAAAATAATCGTATAAAAACTATTATTCAGCAAATCTCAACGTAATACATTGTACTCTAAAATAAGAATTAAAGAATTAAGACCGATTAATGTAGAAGGAGGATATCTCATAGACGGATTTCCTTCTATGGGATTTGCCAGTGCAATTGCAACGGAATCAATGATTCAGACGTCACAATTTAGCGTAGCAGGAATTATTGATTCAGATAGTTTTCCAACAATTAGTGTTGTTAAAGAAGGAAAGCCGAACTATCCAACAAGAATTTTTGTCAATGATGATCTCAAAGTTTCAATTTTCTTATCTTATCTCACCATTCATGAGTCATTACATAGATCTATTGCAAGGACAATGCTCAAATGGGCAAAAAAACAAAAAATAGAACTGATAGTAAGTAGTGTTGCAGTAAAAACTCTCGGAGGACTAGAAGGAATGGTTGCTGTAGGAAATACAGATTCTGCAAGAGAGAAATTAAAAAAATCAGGATTGAAAATTCTTCAGCATGGAACAATTCCAGGAATTCCGGGAGTGTTGCTTAATGAGGGTAGTATTACAAATCAAGATGTAATTGTGGTTCTTTTTCAAACAGATGGAACTGGTCCTGATTTTAGATCAAGTGCAGAGTTATGTACTGGGATAGCAAAATTAATTCCTGGAACATCATGTGATATTCCATTATTACAAAAAGAAGCAGAGAAAGCAGAACTATCAATTAAAGAGACAGATGAAGAAACACGAAACATAAAAGATTCGATTTACAGATAACAAGATTACCAAGGTATCAGGTTTATTTTATAACATAATCAATAACAATAGAAAATCATTGAATCAAATACCTGAGTTTGCATTAACTGTTATTCTCATTTCGGCATCAGGGGTAATGACTCCAGGTCCATTATTTGCAGCAAACATAACACATGGATTGCGTGGGGGTGGAAAAGCAGGAATGCGGATGGCCATAGGCCATACAATAGTAGAACTACCACTAGTAATTTCATTAGGAATGGGAGTATTTTCATTAGAAATTTTTCCAGAGTTTAGAACTGTAATTTCCATTTTAGGTTCAATTGTACTTTTTGCTTTTGCCGGATTACAGATAAAAACAACATTGCAAAGAAAGGACATAAAACATTTTAATCCAAAACACGGAGCAGTATTTACAGGGATTATTCTTAGTGCATTAAATCCATTTTTTATCATTTGGTGGTTAAGTATTGGTGTTAAATTAATTTCAGATGCAATGCTAATATGGGCATTTACAGGAATACTAATTGTTTTTGTGTTACATATTTGGATGGATTTTGCATGGTTATATTCAATAGCACATCTTGCATCTAAAAGTGTTAAAATTCTTTCTAGTAGAAATTATAAAATTTTAATGGTTGTCTTGAGCTCTATGTTGATTTATTTTGGAATATCATTCATATCAGAAATTATTTAGCCACAATCTATAATTTCAACTTTAGGTTCACAGTCATCATTAAATAAATTAATTCTTTCGACCAAACCATCACAAAAATCAGGATTATAAGATGAGTCATATGATTTTAAATCATTAATAATTGAAATATGTTGTACCCCACAAGAAAATAGGACAAATCCAAGTAATAAAACAACAGCAGAAATAACTGCAGATATTAAAACTAGATTTCTAATAGTTTTAATTTTTTGTAATGTCAATTTCAATTGTAGAGACATTACGTAATTTACCATCTTGGGAAAGAAGTGAATCAGATAAGATTCTTACATCACTGACAACATAACCAACTGTATTCATTCGTTTAACAATCATTTGAGACACATCAACTGCCTGTGTAATTTTTTTGCCTCTAGCTTTAAGGGTAACTCTATGTCTTGTTGAAAGTTGTGTTAAAGTAGCTGAGACATAAGTCATTATAGGTTTATTGCCAACAAAAATTACATCTCGGTCTTCAGGATCAGGTTTACTTTCAATTGATAACGTATTTGGAGGTGAAGATAATGCTGGTTCTGGTTCAGGTGAAGATAATGCTGGTTCTGGTTCAGGTGATACATTAGTGTCGTGAAATTCAGACAAAATGTCTTCTACGTCTTTAGATTTTTTTGAATCACTCAATTTATTGTTCCTTTAATAACAAAATCTTCATTGTCTTTTATTTAATTTTTGGGTCATCACTGGATATATTTTTCAAAGATTTTTTCAACTTCCTCATCAGTTTTGGTATTCTTAACTTGATTTACTAATTCTTCTTCTTCAATTTCATAACAATTTAGGAAATCTTGAGAGTCTTTGAATAATAGTAGAACTTTATCCTTAAACACATAATGGTATAGTTTTTCTTTTTCCATCAATTCTGGCTTTATGTTAATACCATTTTCATCAGATGAGATAGGATAAGTCATAATATTGTTAAAAATGTTCAATATTTAGATGATACACAGGAAAGAAATAATCATAGGAGGAATTCAGGTTGTGGGCTAGAATAATTTTACACATAGATTTTGATTATTTCTATGCACAATGTGAGGAGATAAGAACTCCAGAATTAAAATCAAAACCAGTATGTATCTGTGTTTTTTCAGATAGAGGGGGAGATAGCGGAGCAATTGCAACTGCAAATTACATAGCTAGAAAATACGGAGTAAAATCAGGCATACCAATTATTTTTGCAAAAAAAAGATTAGAAGAGAGAAAAGATGCAGTGTTTCTTCCAGTTGATTTTGAGTATTATGGAGAAATGTCTCAAAAGGCAATGGAGATTATCAAGGAAAGTGCAGATATTTTTGAATACGTAGGAAAAGATGAAGCATATTTAGATGTCACAAACAGAGTAGAGGGAAATTTTGATACGGCCAGTCACTTAGCACAGCAGATCAAAAACGCGATTAG
This sequence comes from Nitrosarchaeum sp., assembly GCA_036984365.1. Taxonomy (GTDB): domain Archaea; phylum Thermoproteota; class Nitrososphaeria; order Nitrososphaerales; family Nitrosopumilaceae; genus Nitrosarchaeum. Next base: position 66,331 of record BQXB01000005.1, on the reverse strand, counting down.
AGAAAAATTAAAACTTAGTTGCTCAATAGGAGTTTCCTCAAATAAATTAATTTCCAAAATAGCATCAGATTTTAGAAAGCCAGACGGATTAACAATTGTATCACCAGAAAAAATTGAAGAATTCTTAGAACAATTAAAGATTAGAGCGATACCAAGAATTGGAAAGAAGACAGAGGAGAGATTCACAGAAATGAATTTTGAAACAATCAAGGATGTTAAAAAATTAGACGTATTTACTTTGAATAAAGAATTTGGTAGAAAACATGGAACTTACATATTTAATTCAGTCAGAGGAATTGACACCGAACCAGTGAAAGAAAGAGAAGCAAGTATACAATACAGCAAACTTTCTACCCTAAAAAAAGATTCAATCGATTATGAATTCCTTGCAGAATACCTTATTGAGTTATGCAAAGAGTTACATGAAGTAATTAAAAAAAATAATAGAACATTCAAATCTATAGGAATACAATTTATTCAATCAGATTTAACAAGTAAAACAAAATCCAGAATGCTAAAAAATCATACTTCAAGTTTAGAAGAATTGCAAAAAAATGCATTACAGTTACTAAAAGAGTCATTAGAAGATCAAAAAGATACAATTAGACGATTAGGGGTAAAAGTTTCAGAACTTGCAGAAATTCGAGGTCAAAGTAACATTACTAATTATTTTTAGGAGTGATTTTTCCTTCAGATTCTGATTTTAGTCTCCTTGTTTCTATGATAATTACTATCAGTAAAAATACAAACAACCAAGGCAAAAACATGATCTCGCCTGCAACTGAATGGAATTCCTCCCACTGCTTTGCATCAGTAGTGACTTTGAGTGCATACCAAGATAGAGAAAAAATCCTTATCATGTTTACACCGATAGTACCTACAATTCCCATACCAAAGTAAATCAATTTCCTATTTCTATGAATATTCATTTTTAGCAGGAATGCACCCATAACTAATGAATAAATAATAACACTATGTACGCCAGCAGATGGCCAAAATACTTGAAGTACCATCGGTCCAAAATCACCTTTTAAGAACATGATATTATCTCGTGCAGTAGCAGTTCCCAAATCAAGTACATTTACCAACCAAACATTGGTTTGAACCAAATAAGGTACAACATATTGTAATGGACCAAGTGAGTCGTATGGGAAAAATGCATCCAGTGAAAGAATTATCGCACTGCCAGCAAGAAATATTGGACCTGCAGGTGCAATTCTAATCCAACGTTTACCAAAAAATATACTGAGTGCAACTACAACAAAAATACTCATTATAATAAAATCCCACATCCATGTCCAAGAATAAATTAGTTGGACATTAAACGATTCTTCTCCAGATAAAATAAAATCTCTTAAACCATATTCTAAACCTACAAGATACAAGATTACAATGGTGGCTATTGGAATGACAGATAGCAATTTTTTTTTAGAAATAATAATTTTAAGACCAATTAATTCTGCAACAACAAATACTAATGCAAAAATAAATCCACCTCTACCTTGATTCCAACTTAGACTAAAGCTGTCAGGAAATGCAATTATAGCAAAAACAATTGGACTAGCAATGATAGCAATTCCAATTATCAAGTTTTTATTTTGCACTATAATTGAATTAAAAAATGGTCAATAAATAGATCAAGATCACATTAACATGTAATGGATAATTTCTAAAGACAGTAAAGATGCTCAAAAAAGAGGTCAAACAATTTACCGTTGATACAAAAAATACTAGAATAATTTTATCCCTCGTAAAATACCCAAGACAATCCCTTAGATCTTCCCAATTTGAAGACTTATTGCTCCTAAATATCACATATTACAAAATTTGTTTAAAAGATAAACGTAGAAATCATCAGTTAGATCTAAATACTAAATTAGTGAAATTGAAAATGTATTAGAATTGTCACCAAAATACTAAACGTTTTTGGTCTTAAATTCCAATATAAAATTAATTAAGACAATATTATTCAATTTTGTCTACTGTTTTTTATTGGCAAACACACTATGTAATCTAGCTGCGATGCATGCTTCGGAACACAGTTTTTGAGATTGGACGAAATAAAAGTTATCCCTCTGTATTTTTCTAATCGCTTCAAGAGATAACTTGACTCCAAGTTGGCATATCTGTCATGTGCGTCTTTAACATTGGTTCTTTTTCCAAACAATGCATCTGCCTCATCAAAGATCACAATTCCATTCATGTTTTTTATTCTTTCAAATATCTTGCTAATGTTCTTTTCTGTATCGCCAACATATTTTGATGAAATTCCTGAAAGATCAAAAATGTAAAATGCCTTGTCAGTTGTTTTTGGGGGTTTTTTATGTATGAAGTAGTTTTGTTCTTCTGTCAAATCCTTAGACCTTAACAGTTTGCCAGAGAAGTACACAATTCGTTTATTCAAAATTTTGTTTGATTTTGTTCTTTTTGTCATGGTTTTTTCTGAGTAATTTGCAACCAACTACATTTGACAATATAATTAAGAGATTTAGGAGTTACTAATTAGACGTATAAAATATGAATTGTTCAACGAGAGAAAATAATATAGAACCCGTTCTTGATTTTAATAAAATTTCTAAAAATTAACTAGAACATAGAGATAGAAGAAAAGTCATTGTAATTTACGATGTTTTGGGAATAATACATTTGGAAGTTTTGTTGCTTTCTTATCATAATAATCCATCATAAAGTGAAATACAATTAGTTTGGCAAAGACAATAACTGATATGAGTGCAAGAATGTTTTGGCCAAGACAAACCAAGTATGATGTTACGCCAATGGCGGTCATCATCTCTAATACAGTACAAGGGTATAAGCAAAGGATCTTTTCTTTCATATCGTATGATTGTTCTCATTTATAGAAATTTTCCCATATCCTTTACTTTATTTAGAAAATCATCGGGCAAACACTTTTCATTAGAATTATTTCCAAGACCACGACAAATAGAGAAAAAGAGATTCAAATATCCATTAGATTATTGCAATATACTATGGCAAAAAATGAAAGAATCATTGCACAAGACCTAGCTGAAATCAAACATGCAATACAAACTCAAGATATTACTAAGATTAGTGAATGGTGTGAAAAACTATCAAGAGAGATTAAAAAATATCCTGTGAAGCCCAATGTTATTGATAGATTAGAACACATAACTAATTATCCAAAATCATCATTAAACATAACATTAGATGAAAAAATAAAAGAGATCAGTAATTTAATTGATATTCTGATATATAGTTAAAATAAAAGCAATAGACTTTTTTATATTACTTTGAAGATATAATTAAATTGTTTCTCATTTAGATAATATTTGGCAAACATCTGTGATTCCTCTTTGTGACAAGTGTAAAAAATGGAAAAGACGTGTTTTGCGATTGTCTTAAATTGTGATCATTTCTTTGTGTTCTTTCTTCTTGTTATCCAACCTTTCTTTGAAGCTTCAGATTTGGATGATACTGTCTTTTTTGCTGGAATTTTTTTGGATATAGATTTCTTTGCTACTTTCTTTTTAGTTGCCATTTTTGTTGTAGAGTAAAAGATCGTATTTGATTATTGTATGACAAAAAATATTGTTAATGTGGATAAAATAAACAGGTCTCTCCAAGAACAATTAGACTCTTTTTACATGCAAAATAATCAAAGAACCATTAATCGATGTCTCAAACCAATACCTTTTGTGATAGTTCTCATAGTTTAGAATATCGAATATAGAATATCAGATATAATACCTAGTAAATTCCTACAAGAACTAGTGTAGAGAAAGTTGCCGTCTTTTTGAGATGCATTACATAATCTTCCATCATAATCGGTAGTTTTTCTTGAGGGAGTGATACTTATCTTTGAAAATACCATAAAATCTGAAGCATCAAGAAAGACATACCTGTACCATTTGAACAAATTCATGACATTTTTCAACGTAAAAGATTATGATAGACTAGCATGCTGCGTTGCATATTGTTTTAATACGATATTGACGTATTTTAACCAGATGTAGCCATGTTAGAAAAACAATTCAATCCAGATTTATTGTATAATAGAATTGTTCATTATTATATTGATAAAAAAGGATACTCAAAAGACAAGGCAAATGAAATTGCACAATCAGTAGTAAAAAGAGAGGCGCAAAAGAGGATATGTAAAAATGAGAAATGCAAACATTTCTCACATGATCATATCAGAAATTCTGAAACATGTTTAGTAATAGATTGCGATTGTGGAAAATTTTCAAACTAGGTAAAATCATCTAAAGAGTTTTCACGTAGAGGTTGTGCATTTATTCCAAGTTTTCGTAGATGTGCAGCAAACTCTTCAACAAATCCATGAATAGTGAAGACTTGCTCTGCCCCAGAACGAATCACCAAATCCACTAATTCATTGAAATCACAATGATCACTCATAGTTATTGAATAATCAGAACGACGTCCAAATGCAAATCGTGGAGATTGCGCCCAACCACTAAATCCAATAGTCACTGCACCATACTTTGATTTCATGTCTTTGAGAAATTGATTCTTTTCAGACATTAACGGAGCTACCATTATCCATGGTTTGTTTTTTAATAATCCATTTTTTTCTGCCTCAGTATGACCGATTCCATCATTTAGAGAGATACCCAGTTTCTGATGAAGTGTATTCATTTGTTTTACAGAATCATGAAAATATAGTGGCCCCCAATGACCAAAAAGTTGTGTAATAGTCTGAGCTTTTCCCAATTGGTAACCCAATAAGATCACAGGAACTCCTTTTCCATAAAGTTCTGAGATCAATTTATTGACTTGTTTTTTTATAACATCTAATTTTGGAAATACAAATTCTGGTAAACCAAATGTACATTCTGTGATTAGTGTTTTACATTTTGGAATTATTCCACCCTTAAGAAATCCTCGATCTCTGGTACAAATATCCCCAGTGTAGAAGATATCATCAAAAAGCAAACCTTTTGCACCTAAAATATGCCCGCTATCAATTAGTGAAAAATCATCAATATTTTGTACATGATTTTCCATCTTAAAGCCTCTGAGATTTGCAATCTCACTTGTCTCAATTGAGGCAAGTATAGTACCACCATTTTTGGACGGAAGATGATCAGAGTGTGCATGTGATACAAAGTTTACTCCTCTTGAATCAGTTTTTTTAGGATCCAAACTGACACGTTTTCCTTTAGTCTCACACAATATTCCGTTTTTGGTCATTTTAATGTGAGAAGGCAATGTCAAACAAAATAATGGGATTTGATATAAATTGCAGGTTTAGTCGATGTGAACCGTAGATTAAACTATTTTTCAACAATGAGAACCATGATACTCTGGCAAGTCTTTGTGTTTTAGTAAATGTAAAAATCTATCACCTTGTGGCAGTATTGCAAAGGACAGTTCTGTCAAATAGACTTTTAAGGATTAAAAGATGGAAGTGAGCGATTGGTGTCTGCAGGAACAACAGAGTTTCTAAGCCTACTTGCAATCCTTTTTGGTGGAGGAATGATCGGTGCTTGGCTAATGCACAAGATAAAATTTCCAACAATAATAGGATTCATACTGGTTGGGATAATCGTAGGACCTTATGGATTAAGTATAATAGAAGATACTGAATTAATCAACTTATTAGCAGAATTTGGAATCATCATACTGCTTTTTGTCGTAGGATTAGAGTTTAGCATTAACAAGTTAAAACGTGTTGGATTAAACGGAATCATCATAGGAACAGTTCAGCTTGGAATTGTATTCTTTTTGGGGTATATTGTTGCAATAGCACTTGGATGGTCGCATTTGGAAGCACTTTTCTTGGGCAGTATTTTGTCCATTACAAGTACTGCAATATCACTTAGGTTTTTACGGGATCTAAACTTGGTAAATACCAAAGAATGGGATACTGTAATCACAATATTGATAATAGAAGATCTTGCGGCTGTTCTTCTTTTAACATTGCTTGGCAATGCTTCAAGCGGAGAGCATTTTGCAATAACTGATGCAGGATCATTGATAATTCAAAGCATATTGTTTTTTGTTTTGACTTTGGCAATAGGTATCAAAGTGATTCCAAAGCTATTGGAGCGTGTATCCAAAATAAACATGGAGGAAGCTCCTTTTGTCACTGCACTTGGTTTGGCATTTGGATTGGCAGTTCTTGCACATTTTTTGGGTTTGAGCAGCGCGATTGGAGCATTTTTAATGGGGATGATAATTGCTTCCTCAAAATTTTCTGAAAAGATAACTCCACGTGTTTTACCATTAAAGGATTTTTTCATCGTTATATTTTTTGTTTCAATTGGAATGCTTGTGAATATTGCACTAATTCCAGATGCAATTTGGATTGCGATTCCAATCGTCATCATAGCGATAGTTGGAAAATTCATTGGGAACATGTTTGCAGCATCAATGTCAGGAAATACATTCATCAGCGCATCCACTATTGGTGCTATGATGATTCCTATTGGAGAATTTTCATTTATCATAGCTAAACTAGGAGTAGACAGTAGAAGCATAGACGAATCGATCTATCCAGTCACAATACTAGTATCCCTTACCACCATGCTTGCAATGCCTCTTCTTTTACGAGCATTACCCACAATGGTAGATCAGAGGTCACTAATTCCGAAAAAACTCTTGAATTATGTTTTCTTTGCAGGTAGATTTGTAGGTGCAGGTGTATTTAAAGAAAAAACAGAACAGAGTAATAAAAAAAATATTTTGAAAAAATTCGGACCAAAGATAATGGTTCACTTTGTAATAATTGTATCATCACTTGCATTATTGAGTCATTTTACACCAATAGTAATAGATCTTTTAGAAGATCCAAACATACCATTCTTTATGAGTCCATCTTTGTTTATTGGAATTCTGACAGCACTTATTGTAGCACATCCAATATTTTTAATGATAGGAAAAATTGAAGGGATGATAGATAGAATATCAAACACAATTACAGTCAACTATGGGCAAAATGAAAAACAGGTGGTCAATAAACCAGTACATAGAGTATTGCGCAACATCGTATTTATGGGAGTGATCTTACTTTTAGTTGCAATATTCATCAGTTTTGTGGATTGGGAGGTGCAAAATGCAAAGGTGATCATTTCAACAATAGGTTTTGCAGTAATGATACCTCTGATTCTAAATACAATATTTTCAATACGAAAACTTACACAGACCCATTTGTTTGATAGTTGGATGTCTTCAGACAAAGAATAATCTATGCAGTGTGGGAAATAACGTTGTAAAATTTCATTATTTGATGCTTCAACGTCTCTTTTTTGCTATCAATACGCCAAGATGCTCAACACTACACAATGCCAACTAATGGGAAAAGATTATTACTTATAACACCAAGTTCCAAATGTTTTTTCAAACTACTCTGGAATATGCTCTAGAACCAATCTTTTTCTTCAATGAAGGATAAAATGGCACTTCTTGTGGCATATGTTATTTTGGAATAGTAAAATCAACGCATGCTATTAATACGATCTCTAGTAGTTAATCTACGAACCACACACATTAATTGCAGATATGAACTACTATTGACTAGTTGCTAAATCTAGGAATTTTAATTTCAGGACGCGGGAGCAACATGGAATCCATTCTAAAAGCAATTAAATGTAAAAAAATTCCAATCAATCCAGCTATAATCATATCAAACAAATCGGATGCCAGAGGTTTGAAGATAGCACAAAAGATGGGCATCAAAACAGAAGTAATTGAAAGTAGAAATTTTAAAGGAAGTAGATGGAAATACGATAAAAAAATCATATCAACTCTAGTAAAGCACGGAGTCACACCAAAAAATGGATTGGTTTGTTTAGCAGGATTTATGAGAATAATTAGTCCAGAATTTGTTAAAAAATATAAAAACAGAATAATCAACATCCACCCAGCTTTACTTCCAGCTTATCCAGGACTAAATGCTCAAAAGCAAGCAATTGATAACGGTGCCAAATATTCAGGATGTACTGTACATTTTGTTGATTCCGGTGTAGATACAGGACCAATAATTTTGCAACTGGTAGTCAAAGTAAGAAACAATGACACAGAAAAGACATTATCAAAGAGGATTTTGGCAAAAGAACACCAAGCATATCCTGAAGCTGTTAGATTATTTGCCGAAAACAAGATAAAAATAGTAGGCAGAAAAACTATAATTTCCTAAGAATCCAATCCGCTAAAAAAATACAACACAGTTAATTCTTTTGAGTTATCATGGAAAAAATGAGGAATATTTTTTTCTACAAAATACATTTTATTTTCAGAAATCTCATAGTCTTTGTTTTTTATTTTTAAAAAACCATTACCTTTGATTATAAAATATACCTCATCACTTTCATGTGGTTCTTGAGTGTCTTCTTCTCCGGGTTGCAACACGAGCACACCGACAGATAGATTTTCTTTATTGATAAAAGTATGAAAGTAGTTATCGCTTTTTTTTATTTTTTCAATGTAATTTTTTACGTCAAAAACTAAGTTCATCTTATTGTGAGACTACAGTGTAAAATTTAGGTTCCGGTAATTTTGCCATATACGATGCAGCCACAGAATGAAGCTTTTCATGCTCAGGACTTTGATGCATTTTACTGAATTTTTCAAGATTTTCAAATTCAACTAATATCCTATGTTTGCCATCTTTCGTTTCCAAAAGGCGTCTATTTACAAATCCATCAAATTTTGATACTGTTTTATTTGATTCTGAAAACCAATTTTTAAACTCACCGACGGATTCAGGTTTTATTTGAACATCAGATATTACTACAAACATAAAATCCCTCCAATTCAGCTCCATAATTTCCTTTCTAAGATTTTCAATTGGAGTTTAATCCATTTCAAGGAATAAATATCTACAAATTAGAATTAATCTTGATGGCGGGCATAAAAATAGACGGTAAAGAAATCGCCCAATCAGTAAAAGACAGAGTTAGAAAAGCTGTTAAAGAATTAAAGAATCAAGGGATCAATCCATGTTTGGCAACTGTTCTAGTTGGAGATAATCTAGCATCGGCTACTTATGTCAAAAACAAACACAAAGCATGTGAAGAAGTCGGGATTATCACTAAAGATTTCAAGTTTTCATCAGAAATTAGCCAACCAGAATTAAATAAAAAAATCGATGAGTTAAATAAAGATAAAACAATTCATGGTATCCTAGTACAATTACCATTGCCCAATCAACTAGATGAATTTTTTACAACATCAAGAATCTCCCCACTAAAAGATGTTGATGGACTCACACCACATAATGCAGGATTACTGGCAATGAAAAAAGCAGCACTTGTAGCATGCACACCATTAGGAGTTATGGAAATGTTTGATTACTACAACATAGAATTAGATGGGAAAAACGTAGTTTTAATAAATCGAAGTAATCTAGTTGGAAAACCACTATATCATTTACTTTTAGCAAGAAATGCAACAGTAATCACGTGTCACTCTAAAACAAAAAATATCAAAGAATTTTGCCAACATGCAGATATTATAATTACAGCTGTTGGAGATAGAAACAAGTTCACATTAACACCAGACATGATAAAAAAAGACACAGTAGTAATCGATGTTGCAATATCAAGATACAACGAAAAACTAGTAGGAGATGCAGACTATGAACAAATTATTCAAAAAGCATCATATGCAACACCTGTTCCAGGAGGAGTGGGACCTATGACAGTTGCAATGTTATTGAAAAATACAATAACAGCTGCATCATTGAGTAGTCAAATTGAAAGATAATTCAGAAAAAACATCATTAAGAAAATTTCTTCTTGATAAAAGAGATAGTACTTCATTCGATTTAATGAAAATTATAAGCAAAGTAATACAAAAAAAACTAAAGAAAATTGATTCATTTAGAAATGCAAAAAGAATAGGAGTGTATTATCCTATTGGAAGTGAAATAATGACACAAGACATCATCCAAGAAGCATTAAGTGAAGGAAAAGAAGTATTTTTACCCAGAGTAGTCAAAAAAAATATAGAATTTAGAAAGATTGAAAGCATAAGCGATCTAGAAAATGGGGCTTTTGATATAATGGAGCCTCGTAATGAATGTCCAGTCAATAACAATCTAGATATAATATTGGTTCCAACAGTAGGGATATCATCTAAAGGAGTAAGATTGGGATATGGTCATGGATTTTATGATAGATTTTTAGCGGAAAATAAAATTGAAACAATTTCGATAACAATGGAAAAGCAAATAGTAAAAAATATCCCAGCTTCAGAACATGATGTAATTATTAATTGGATTGTTACCGAAGATAGAATAATAGATACATCAAGGATGCAATAGACCCTTTTTACCAATATCTTTTCTGCAAAATTTGCTTGGCCAAGAGATTTTTTCTACTGCAGCGTACGCATTTGAAATTGCAGAAGATAGGGTATCACCAAGTGCAGTTACTCCTAATACCCTACCACCATTTGATAGAATTTTTCCATCTAGTTTTTTTGTTCCAGCATGAAAAACAATAACATTTTTTGGAATTAAATCAAAACCGGTTATTTCTTCACCTGTGGAGTATGATTCAGGATAGCCTTTAGCCGCCAAAACAATACAAACGGATGATTGATTTTTCCAAGTAGGTTTGGGCATTGTATCTAATGTGCCATCTACGCTTGCAACTAAATAATCATACAAATCAAAATTCATCCTCATCATAATTGGTTGACATTCGGGGTCGCCCATTCGTACATTAAATTCTAAAACATATGGTTCATTGTTCTTAATCATCACTCCGGCATAGAGGAATCCTTTGAAAGTAATACCTTCATTTTTCATTGATTGAATTGTTTTATTGATAATTTTATTTTGGATCTTTTCAGTAAGTGAATCATCAATAACAGGAGTTGGGGAATATGCACCCATTCCTCCGGTATTGGGTCCTTTATCATTATCAAAAATTCTTTTGTGATCCTGACTTGAGGCCATAGGTATTGCAGTCACTCCATCACACAATGCAATGTACGAAGCTTCAACTCCATCAATCCTCTCTTCTACAATAATTCTATTACCAGCATTACCAAATGTCTTTTGTACTAATATTGAATTAATGGCAGCAATTGCATCATCAGAATTATTACAAACAATTACTCCTTTTCCAGAAGCAAGACCGTCTGCTTTGACTACAACATTGTAATTAAGAGATTTTACATACTCCTCTGCTTTTTTAGGATCATCAAAGATTTCGAATTTTGCCGTTTGGATTTTATTTCTTTTCATGAAATTTTTTGCCCATATTTTACTGGATTCTAATTGTGCTGCATTTTGAGATGGGCCAAAAATTTTTAGATTCATTTCATTGAATTTATCAACTATTCCAACAGCGAGTGGGACCTCCGGACCAACTACGGTAAAACAATTATTCTTGTTTGCAAATGCTGCAAGTGAATCTAGATCACATACATTAATCGGGATATTGTTTTCGGTGCCTCCGTTTCCAGGTGCTGTAAAAACTGTATCAACTTTAGGGCTTTGCGATAATTTCCAAGATAGCGCATGTTCTCGTCCTCCTGAACCAATGACTAAAACATTAATCAATAAAAATTCTCTTTTTCTCAATTATATAATCCAAGTTATCAAAATGTGAAAAACATATTTTGTACAAATGCATGTTTTAGTTATTTCACCCATTTTTCTTCCAATCAACATGAAGCAGCATTATTACTCTTATTTAATAAAAATCAAGTATCAAAAAATCAATTTATCTTTATAATGCCATACCTTTATCAAAATTCAAGATGAAACTTTCATCAAAATTTGATGCAAAATCGATCGAGTCAGAAATTAAAACATATGTCAAATCAATCGACATCGAAAAATTGATCATTGAATCAGACAAGCCTGAAAAAATCATGTTTATAGAAGGACCCCCAACCATGAACGGGATTCCTCATGCAGGGCATCTCAGAGGACGTGTAATCAAAGATTTATGGTATAGATTCAATACCTTGCAAGGAAAAAAAATTGTATTTAATGGTGGTTGGGATACACAAGGACTTCCAGTAGAATTACAGGCAGAAAAAGAGCTGGGAGTGACTGGAGGTAAATCAGAAGTAATTGAAAAAGTTGGAATAGAAAAACTAGTTGAAGAGTGTAAAAGAATTGTAAAAAAATTCAACACTAAATGGGTTGAAGTAGATGAATTACTTGGAATGTCATTTAATCATAATAAATCATATTGGACTTATCGAGATGAATTTATTGAAAGAGAATGGCAAATACTTAAAAAAGCACATGAAAATGGAATATTAGAAGAAGACTTTACAGTAATTGCCTATTGTCCTAGTTGCCAAACATCACTTAGTCATGCAGAAGTCAACCAAGGTTATGAAGAAGTAAAAGATCCATCATTATATTACAAAGTTAAACTCAAAGATGAAGATACATATCTAATTGTTTGGACAACAATGCCATTTACATTAGTTACGGATGCAATGGTAGGATTGAATCCAGATGAAGATTATGCGTATGTCAAAGTAGAAAACGAAAAATGGATAATTGGGAAAACAAGACTAGAAGAATTTTTCAGAGAAGTAAACATTGAAAGATTTGAAATTATAAAGACCATAAAAGGTTCAGAATTTGAAGGGAAAAAATACATACATCCACTATTGGATTTAATTCCAGGATTAAACGAATGTGCAAAAGAGAGTAATTTCCATGTAGCAGTGTCAGAAGAATTTGTAGATGCCACAACAGGTAGTGGGTTAGTTCATTTGTCCCCTGCAAATGGTGAAGAAGACATCAAAATTGCAAATAAAAGAAAAGTCAGAGTATTCAACCCAATAAATGATCAAGTAAAGTTTACCAATTTGGCTGGAAAGTACGAAGGAATGTTTGTCAGAGATGCAGATAGAATAATTGTCGAAGACCTTAAGGAGCGAAATGCTTTGGTAAAAATTGGAAAAATTAAGCACAAATATCCTCTATGCTGGAGATCCCATCACCCAATTGTATGGCTTGCACGAAAAGGATGGTTTTACAAACTAGATAGATTAGGAGACAAGGCAATCAATGCGGCAGAAAGCGTAGAATACTTTTTTGAACAGCCAAAAAATAGATTTTTAGGAATCATCAAAGAGAAACACCCGTGGTGTATATCTAGAGAAAGAATTTGGGGATGTCCATTACCAGTTTGGATATGTAATAATTGCAGAAAACAAAATTGGTTTTTTACAAGAAAAGAAATTGTGGATTCGTCTGCAAAATTGCCAGATGGTCCAAATTTTGAATTACATCGTCCATGGATTGACAACATCATAATAAAATGCAGACATTGCAATAGTGTAAACACAAAAAGAGAAGAATACGTACTTGACACATGGCATAACAGCGGTTCTGCCCCATACTCATCATTAACAGATGAAGAATATTCAAAAAGTATACCTGCACCATTTTTCACAGAAGGGATTGACCAAACAAGAGGATGGGCATACACATTATTGATAGAAAATGTGATTCTAAATAACGGACCAATTCCTCCATTCAAATCATTTTTGTTCCAAGGTCACGTACTTGATGAAAAAGGGGGTAAGATGAGTAAAAGTTTAGGAAACGTAATTGATGGTGAAGAATTACTAAAAAAATATCCAATAGACCTAATCAGATTTTATTTTATTTGGAAGGCAAGTCCAATAGAGCCACTTAGCTTTAGTACTGATGAGTTAATGTCAAGACCGTATCAAGTAATCAACACACTATTTAATTTACATCTGTATTTTAAACAAAATAGTGAATATGATAATTTTGATAAAACAAAGACTATCTTATGGGCAAAAGAAAATGGGTTATTAACTTCGCCAGATATTTGGCTTGTATCAAAATTACAAAAATTAATTAAGAAAATAACAGAACGTAACGAGTCCTGCAAATTCCATGAAGCTGCAAAGTCCATAGATGATTTTATCATAAACAGTCTAAGTCAAATTTACATTCCAATAACTAGGGGGGAATTATGGGATGAAGATGAACCAAAAAAGAACAGAAGACTTGCAATATATGCCATCCTAGGCGATGTTCTAAGAACATTAGATATTTTGATTCATCCACTTTGTCCATTTACTAGCGAGTATCTCTATCAAACAGTATTTGATGGAAAAAAGAGCATACTACTTGATAAATGGCCACAATACCAAGAAATTTTAGTCAATGAAGAAATCGAAGAATCATTTGACATCATGAAAGACATTGTTTCAATCTCATCAGCTGCTAGAATGAAAGGAAAATTAAAACGAAGATGGCCTTTAGCTGAAGCATTAATTTGTGTAAGTAAAGGTCAAAAGAAAAAATTAGAACCACTTTCTAATTTACTAATATCACAGCTCAACGTAGAAAAATTTACAATTTTTGAGATAGAAAAAGAATCGGGATTAGAACAAGTTTTAGAATTAAAACAGCTAAACTTACCTCTGTTATCAGTAATAGAATTAGAAAGAAAACGAATCGGTCCAAAAGCAAAACAACATATGGGAAAACTGGTCAACATGTTTTCTGAAAGCAATAAAGAAGAGATCATAACATCACTTCAAAAACAAGGACATTATAATTACGAAGTGGATGGAGAAAAAATTTCATTAGACAAAGATGATTTTATGATTGACTTTGATGCAAGAGAAGAATTTACGGTTTCAAAAAGAGACAACTACATCGTATTCATTTCAACTTCAAGAAACAAAGAGATGATGGCCAGGGGTTTAATAAAAGACATTGCAAGACGACTACAGACTCTAAGAAAAGAGAGAGGATATAATCCAACAGACCTCCTAAACGTTGCATCAATACTGGATTTAGATGAAGAGTCATTGGAGATGATTAAAGAAAAATCAGAAGATTTAGCATTTTTGGTCAGAGTGAAAAAGGTGGATTTTGTAAAATCATGCAAAGTATACAAAGACGACGACATTGATGGTCAGAAGATACGAATTTCAGTAGAATAAAGCATAACACGATTAGTCAATCTTATATCTAGAGTTATTTTGTACAAAAATCAATATTTTTATTAGAACACATGATTTAACAAGCATATATGTCCGATTCAAAAAACCCCGCAGTTGTTGGAATCAATGTTCTAAAACAAAACGGTTTGGACGTAGAGGAACTAAAAAAAACATTGATTCAAAATGCATCAGTAGAATTTACTGCCTACTACTACTTTACCAATTTGAGAGCACATTGCACAGGCTTGGAAGGAGAAGGACTCAAAGGAATTATCGAAGATGCAAGATTAGAGGATCTTAGCCACTTTGAAGCATGCCTTGAGAGAATTTACCAGTTAGGAGGTTCACTCCCAAATGACGCTACACAGTTCATCAAAATGTCAGGATGTGAGTTCTTACAGCTTCCAGCAAATCCAACAGATCACAAGGCAATACTAGAAAAATGTCTCAAAGCCGAACAGGGCGCAATTGTAAATTGGGATAAAGTTTGTAAAATGACTTTTGGAAAAGATCCTACAACGTATGATATTGCAAAAGATATTTTGGCAGAAGAGATCGAACATGAGTCTTGGTTCCTAGAATTAATCTATGGAAGACCATCAGGACACATGAGAAGAAAATATTCTGGAGAAAGACCACACACCAGAAAACATTCTAGAGCACTTGATATGGCATAATAGCCAAATCACATTCTTTTCTTTTAATTAAAAATGAACCAACTAGTTAGCTTTTAGCTAATCAGGTATGATAAATATAAAAAACACGTAATAATTTCATGGTAAAACAGATTAGTCTTGATGCGTGGCAAATTCAACATTTAACTGATCTGTTAAAAAATGGCTCAGATATTGTTGCAAAAACCAACAAACCAATTATACTGTACAGACAAACATTAGAAGAAGAAGAAGATTCGTATGAAGAAATAATATGTACCATTACCAAGAATTATGTCATTGAACAACTAGTCATATCAGGGGGGGTAATAGTTCCAAGTTTTCATCAACAATTTGTTTTTACAATCGAAGAATTTCCTCAGGAATTGCTAAGAAAAAGCCGTGATCGATTTTTACATGTGATTGATTTTCTTGAAGAGCAACTAAATTAGCCTCATAGTTAATAAAGATCGTAAAATTTTAGCTTTTGTATGCGTTTACTAGAATTTCAAGCAAAAGAGCTATTCAGAAATTATGGAATTAATCTTCTTCCAAGCAAAGCCTCTACAACAATAGAGGAAGGCAGAAAACATGCAAAAGAATTAGGATATCCATTTGTGATTAAAATTCAAGTTCCGGTAGGGGGTAGAGGAAAAGCTGGAGGTATTCAGAAATGCCAAAATGATGATGAATTTGAGTTGAAGTACCCACAAGTCTTAACATTAACAATCAAGGGGGAAAAAGCAAGAGCAATCTTACTTGAAAAGATGGCAGATATCAAAAAAGAATTGTATTTATCATTATTTTTGAATCGCTCAAAAAGATGCTACACAATTATTGCATCACCTGAAGGAGGAGTTGAAATTGAATCAGTTAAAAATCAAATCATAAAAGAGGTTGGTCTAGGAGAAGTTTCAGATAAAATAGCAAGAGAAGTTGCAAAAGAGATGAAACTGGAAGGAAAATCTGCAGATGATTTTGTAGATATATTACAGAAATTAGCAAAACTTACAATTGAAAAAGAAGCAGAGCTTGCAGAAATAAATCCACTAGCAATTATGCAAGATGGTTCATTGATTGCACTTGATGGAAAATTTGTAACAGATGATAACAGTAATTTTAGACATGATGAATTACAAAAGTATCAAGAAAAATCAGAGATTGAAGAGAGAGCAGAGAAAAGTGGATTTTCCCTGGTAGAATTAGATGGAGATATTGCAGTTGTAGGAAACGGTGCAGGGTTAGTAATGTCTACACTTGATATGTTATCAGATAATGGAGGCAAGCCAGCATGTTTCTTAGATGTGGGTGGAGGTGCAACAACTGAATCAGTTTATGAAGCACTAACTTTGATTAGCAAAATGAACAGAGTTAAAGGAATTTTAGTTAACCTGTATGGCGGAATTGTAAAAACAACTGTAGTTGCAGAAGCATTTCTAAAAGCATATGATGATAAATTGATCAATTTACCAGTATTTGCGAGACTGAAAGGTACAGAGTCTGAAAAAGCAAAAGAAATGTTGAAAAATTCTAGAACCAAGATTTTTGATTCAGTAGAAGAGGCAATTAATGCAGCAGTCATGGGGATTAAAAAATGACAGATATTTTCAAATTACTAAAAGGAACTCCTGAAGATTCAGATTATAAGAAAAAAGGAGTAATAGTTCAAGGAATCACAGGAGCATATGGTTCATTGCATGCAAAAAACATGATATCTTATGGCACAAACATTGTTGCAGGAGTAACTCCAGGAAAAGGAGGTCAGAAATTTGAAGATAAAGTTCCAATTTACAACACAGTGAAAGAGGCAGTTGATGCGAGTGGAGCAAAAATCTCAATTATCTTTGTTCCAGCAAAATTCTTTTTAGAAGCAGCAAAAGAAGCACTTGAATCGGGGATCAAACTACTAGTAGCAATTCCAGAACATGTTCCGGTAAGGGACACAATGGAAGTATTAGATCTAGCAAACAAGAAAGGGGCAGTGATTATAGGACCAAATACTCCAGGAATAATGATTCCAGAATTAATAAAAATTGGAATCATGCCACCCACTCCATTTAAGGCAGGAAAGATTGCAGTGCTATCAAAAAGCGGAACATTGCTTTATGAAATTTCTGATGCACTAACAAATGCAGGATTTGGACAGTCAATAACAATAGGAATCGGAGGAGATCCAATTAACGGAACCCGTATGATTGATGCATTTGATATGATAAAAGATATTCCAGATTTGGAAGGATTAGTAGTTGTAGGAGAAATAGGTGGAGATTCTGAAGAAATTTTAGCTCAACGTATCATAGATATAGGATTCAAAAAACCAACTGTTGCATATATTGCTGGAAGAGCAGCTCCTAAAGAAAAGAGAATGGGTCATGCGGGAGCTATAGTAATGGGGACATATGGATCGGCAGAATCAAAGATATCCATGTTTAACAAGGCAAACATTCCAGTAGCAAAAAGACCATCGCAGGTGCCAGTATTACTAGCAGGAAAAATGCAACAATCCGATTAGAATAAAAGAGAGAGGTTAAGGAGAAAATTAAATGCCCATTACAGATCCTGAGAAAAAACGTATTGCACAAGCTGCACGTTTGGTAATGAAAATATGCTTCAATTGTGGGTGTAGAAATGACATCAATGCCAGCAGATGCAGAAAATGTAGAAACCCATACTTGAGACTAAAGAACAGAAATCTCGGCGTCAAAAAGTAGAATTAGAAATTCATCAATCTTTGCCTATATTCAACAATTGCGGATCTTATCTGGTTTTGGTATTCTGAGATAAACTGTCTTACGGAACTTTCATTTTCTAATTCTTCAAGAGATGATTGCAAGTCATCAGGTAATTGGTCATTCATTTGATAAAGTATTTTTGCAGCTTCAGTGTATTGTCCTAAATTTACGGCATATTCAAAAGCCAATTGCATTCGCTCAATTAGAGCATCAAATTCATGTAAAGACATAATTGATTTTAGAAATTTTACTAAAAAAGATCAAGGTCATCATAATATTCAAAACCTAAAGGCAAAAAAGACGCTTGTGTTGTAAATTTGTTGGACCGGTTGTCTAGTGGTTAGGATGACGCACTCACACTGCGTATGGAGAAATCCCGCAAAGGTCGAGGGTTCAAATCCCTCCCGGTCCACCTACCATCATGGGTATTAAATACGACCCACATCATGCCATGATGCGATGGAAATCACACTAGAGAAGATAAACATCAGAAGTGATCCGTATCAGCTATTCTTGGATTCTATAAAAAACAAGGAAACTGCAAGAAGATACAAAAATCTTTTACAAACATTTCTAAAACTAATACCTGATCAGATTTATCAAGATGTACTAGGTAGTATTCCAGAAAATAAAGAAAGAGATACACTTGCAGAATTTTTTGTAAACTTAGCAAAAAAGAATCCAGAATTGGCATCAAATATAATAGCAGCATATATCAAAGAAGACAAAAAAAGAGCGGATGCAGGAGAACTTAGTCCTCAGACACTCCCAAATCACATTAAACCAATCAAGGTATTACTTGACTCTAATCGGATTCCTGTTCACTGGAAGTCTTTGACAAATCTATTTCCCAGAACAGAACGTGGTTCAAATGACAGAGCATATACAAGAGAAGAAATCCAAAAAATGTTGGAAGTAGCAAACGACATTACAGACAAGGTCATTATTTTGCTGTTCTCTTCAGCAGGTTTTCGATTAGAAGCATGGGATTTTCTTGCATGGAAAGACATAGTATTTTTTAGAAATAATTATAATTCATACAAAGGAGCAGCGATGCTAATTTACAGAGGGGACCCTGAAAGTTATTGGACATTCATCACACCAGAAGCATGTCATGTGTTGGAACTATATCGCGAAAATTGGAGAGCAGATGTTGGCAGATATCCAAAACCAGATGAACCACTAGTAAAATCCGTAAAATCCCCCGTTATTCGTAGATTGAATCAGAAAGGAGTAAGAAAAAGAGTGGAAAAAATAGTTCGCGGAATTGGTTTACGTCCTCCACTGCAACCAGGTAAAAGAAGACACGAAGTAAAGCTTGATCATGGTTTTAGAAAATATTTCAACACAATGCTAAGACGTGCAAAGGTCGATTATTTGGACAAAGAGGACATGATGGGCCATACTGTTGGCCTAGAACGACATTACGAACGGTATAACGAACAAGATTTTGAAAGATTTCCTGAATACCAGAAGGCAATACCGTTTTTGACAATATCGGATACGGAAAGAATGGCTCTTGAAAATCAAAAATTAAAGCAAGAAAAGACTGAATTACAGCAAATCCAAGAGGAATTGGAACAAACCATACTGCGAGTAAATGAACTGTATGCAGACAAGCAAAGAATGGAAAATTTCAACAAAAAAAGATAGATTGGATTATTGACTATTTGCGAAATGATATGCCATGATAGAGCAGTTCATCTGGACTCATTTTCTTGAATTTTTCTTTTTGCTGGAAGTCAAAAAAATCATTACAGTCTATTGCATTTATGAAATGCCTTAGTGCTTTTCCTTTCTGCCCCTTATACAAAAGATAGTGTCCTTGGCTATAATGGAAATTTTCTCTGTGCATTCTCTCATAAGAGTAAAAGATTTTTTCAATGAATTCCTTTATCTCGCCATCCATCGCTTTTAAAAAATGCTCGATCGGATAGTATGCCCCTTCTATCTGCCTTGTGTAAAATGCCAGTGCGATACTCCCATCAAATCTGGTAAAGTCAATACTGTACTTGCAGTTAGATGCTATGGCATCATTCATCAGAATGTTGGAATTGTAATGCAAATTTGCCAGACCAAACAACAAGTACACGTCTATTCTGGGGTTTTTCTTAAGATACTCCCACTTGCCAAAGACCAAAGGTACAAGATGAGAGTAGTTTTTTGCAACAACATCCATGATTGTGGCTGGAAACTCTGTTTGCTTGCTATAGTCATACCATCTTACTTTTGAATCCATTTTCAAAATATTCTTGTAGTTGCCAGACATTATAATATCATGATCCATAAACAGCTTTATTGCATAAAACACACCGTACAGTGACAACTCGTATCTTTTTTCAAGCTTGTTTCCTGCTTTGCCCTCAACTACCACATCTTTTTCAATCAGACCCCTGACTTGGGTTTTGGCATCCCCCACGATTATCCTGCGATATGAAATGTATCTGCTTTGCCTGTTCTTGAACTGCTGGGATCTTCCGTCACTATCAAGAATCTCATTTATTGTTGAAGATCCTCTTTCTGCAAGAATTTTGATTATTGTGAAAAAGTTTCTGTATTCTGGCTTTGTCCATCTTATCCGATCAAATTCTCTTTGTCTAAATTCTATACTGTTTGGCGTTGGATATTTCTCTTCCATTTTCTCTATGAATCGCAGATAATAATCAAAAAATATATTCAATAGATAACTATTAAACTAATTATATTATAAATATTTTGATCGAATTTAGGTGTAAAAATTTGTCTTATTGTGATATTGAGATTTAATAGGTAACTGTTTTAGCTATATAACTTATTTTACCAATTTACATGACCATGCTTATGCGAAAAAGCAAGTTTGTTGGAATCACTATTCCAAAAGAACTGTATGACAAGATAGAAAGTGACAGAGGAGATTTGCCGAGATCTTATGTCTACAAGAAACTTGTCCTAACTGGATATGAAAACGGTGCATTGAAATGAAAACAAGTAATGAATATTTTTGTTGCAGCATTGGAAAACCAGAATTACTAATTACCTTTAGCGTATCAGATGAGGAAAAAACCTATCGTGTTTGCAAAGAGTGCAGCAAGCTCGACTGTTTCAATCAATTTGTAGTGTCTAAGAATCCATTTAATACAAATGAGGTTAACTAATTGGTCGTTCTTCATGTTAATCCAGAACTGTTTGCACTGGTTCCAGAACCAACAAAAGAAGACTTTGAGTCGCTCAAAAAATCAATTCAAGAAAATAAACAACACAAACCAATTACCGTGTGGAAGGAATCTGTCACAGAAAAAACATACATTGTAGACGGGCATTCAAGATACGAAGCCTGCAAACAGCTTGGAGTAGAACCAAAAATAGAAAACAAGGAGTTTGATAACTGGGATGACGCGATGTTGTATGCGGTTCAAGTAAACAGTAAGAGACGACATCTCACTGACATGCAAAAAGTGGAGCTTGCATTAAGAGAGATTGAAATTGAAAAAAAGCTTGCAGAGATACGTCAAAAATCAACTGTTCCAAAAATTGGACAAAAAGGATTTCAAAAGCTGCCAAATGGCATGCACACTGGAAACACTTGTGATGTTGTTGCTGCAAAGACTGGACTTAGCTCCCGTACCGTTGCACGCCACAAAAAAATTCTTGATGAAGGCTCTGATGATCTAAAACAGAAGGTTGCATCTGGTCAAAAAAGCCCAGCAGCTGCTGAACGTCAGATAAACTTGGAGAAAATACACACAAATCCAATACCGTTGCCTGAGGGGAAATTCAGGATCATTCTTTGTGATGTTCCATACAAGTATGACCTTGAGGGGGAAGGAGCACCAAACTATCCAACGCTTGAGAAAGAGGAGATAATGGCTCTCAAAGACAAGGCTGGAAGGCCAATTACTGATGTTTTTGCATCCGATACCGTGATCTTCTTTTGGGTTCCTCCTCCAAAACTAGTAGAGGCACTAGATATCCTAAATGCATGGGGCTTTTCATACAAGACCAAAATTACCTGGTCAAAAGAAACAGACGGAATCTCACAAAAGGGTGTAGGGCATTATGTCATGTCAACCTGTGAAGATATACTAATTGCAACAAAAGGAAAGCCAGGAGTGCCAGAACCCAAGAACAGACCGCTTGGAATACTTCGAGCTCCAAGAACTATCCATTCAAAAAAACCTGATATGTTAAGACACTGGATTGAAAAGATGTATCCAAACCAAAAGTATCTGGAACTGTTTGCAAGAGAATCTGCAAATGGCTGGACTGCATGGGGAGACCAGCTTGACATTCCAGAGATTGCAAAACCACAAACTGCCACAACCATTCCAAAAAAGGGAACGCTAGACTAATTTGAAAACTAGAAAACTAATCGCAAAAAATTCTCTATATGATAATCATGCCATTGAGCAAAGTAAAACCAATGCCAACGACATTGACAATGACGATGAAATCTATGATTCTTGGGAACTCGATGACTATCATTTACTGACAAACTGGGAAACAGAGCATAACGGTTGGAGACTCCCAGCTACAAAAGAACCGCACTACTGGTGCGGAATGTGGAACACAAAGGGATGTCTTCACACAAAAAGTCATACAACACATGACAATAAAGTATATGTCAAACGTTACCAGCGTTCATGCTTTCGTTCCTCCTGTAAACTATGTTGGGAGAAATGGATAGGGCGTGCATCAAATGTTGCAACAAGAAAGATTGAAAAATTCTCCAAAAGAGAAAAGAGACAGCCAATACACACTGTACTGTCCGTATCTCACTGGGATTATGAGTTAGACTACAAAAAGATGAAGCTAAAGGCAAGAAAGATTCTAAGAGAAATCAAGGTTGTGGGTGGAAGCATGATGTTCCACCCATTTCGCTTCAACAAGAGACTGAGATGCTGGTACTACTCACCACACTTTCACGTTGTCTGTTTTGGTACTCTTCCCAAGAGTTCCTTAGTTAATGCATACTATCAAAACGGATGGTTTGTAAAGTATCTGGGAGTGAGGAGATCTGTCTTTGCCACATTTTATTACATTCTGTCTCACTGCGGGATAAGACACATGACTCGTGCAGTATCGTGGTTTGGTGATTTGTCATATAGCAAACTGGAAAAGGAAATCTTGCCTGAAAATAACAATTGTCCACTCTGTGGAAGAAAATTAGTGGAGATTTACTATAACGGGTGGGATCCTCCGATTCCACCTGATGTATTCTTTGAGGGATTTGTGGATTCGCATGGGTGGTACGCAGTGGAAACTATCGATGATGCAAAATACACTGAATGCAACTTTGAGTATCATCCAATAAGACAGTTAAATGACACGTTGCAGAGTCTGGCAGAATCTTCCTAGTGTACATGGAATCAAATTTGTCCCAAGAATGGTATTGATTCTTAACAGATTACACCCTGTTTTTTATTTTAGATTAAAAACTCAACGGCATCTAACCTTCTTGGGTAATTTTTATCCAACGGTTTCTTCCAATTTTTTCAACTTCGATAAGCACAAAATCCTTTTTAGATTAAAAATCTACTTTTTTCATGAGCCAAATTATTCCTCAGGTTAAAAAAATAATATGTGAGATGGCAGATGCAAACGGGTACTCCTTAAGAGATGCACCTATTCAGGGAGACGATTTTAGGCTGTTTCTTACTCCTCCCGGAGGGAACGCTGAAACAGTTGAGGTGTTCAAAGAGAAGAATTCAGACGTAGTATGTTGCGGAGCGGGGCTTGTCATGGGAGGAAAGTACAGGAAAAAATTCTTCGAGCAGACATCCTCAAAAAGACAAAACCTCAAAGAACAACTAGAGGGGCTAGATACAGTTGCAAGTCTAGATTTTTTTCAAATAGAATATGATGAAAAGAATTTTGTTGTCACGATGAGGTGCGAGTTATCACCTGACGGAGACATCGAAGAGGGTTTTGAAAACTGCATGAACAGGATCAACCTTGCGGGGTATTCAGTTGAAGATGAGTGGGACAAGTTCTTTGAAGAACTGTAAATATCAGGAGAAATTTACAAAGTTACAAATTTTTCTCATCGGGCAAGAACTGCATTTTGGGTTCCTTGAAGCACATATTTCTCCAGCTAAATCTAAAATTGCGTAGTTGAACTCTTTTCCTTTTCCTGCCGGTGGAAGTTTTTCGACAAACTCCCACAGATTCTTGTCTGATGCTCCTCGTGCATTATTTACATCTGGAGAAAAAACTCTCTCGATAACTCGCAGTATGTTCACATCAAGCATTGAAACGTCGTGTCCAAATGAAAAGCAGAGAACAGCGTTAGCGGTGTACGGACCTACGCCGGGAAGCGACAGCAATTCTTTTTTTGTTCCAGGAACTTTACCGTTAAAGTCTGCAAGAATTTTTTTTGAAAGATCCTTCAAGTGTTTAGAACGCGTGTGCTCAAGACCTAATGGCTTGAGAACTTTTTTGAGTTTTCTCAAATCTACTTTTTGAATCTCATCAAAATTACTACAGCAGGAAACTATGTTGCGCCACTCACTGGCAACTTGCTTTCGCGTGGTTTTTTTCAGCAGAATTTCAGACAGTAGAACATAGTATCGGTTTTTTGAGTTGCGCCAAGGATACAGAGAATCAAAGTTGTTTTTCTCCCTCCATTTCAAAAGAGTTTTTGAGAATGTTATTTTTTTATTCTCTTTTTTATTTTTCAATAAATTTTATTGAGAACGTGTGCTAATCTGCATTTCTTTTCTTGGTGATCTTGTCAATCTTGGCGCTGGTTAAATCAATGCACGCTTGGAACAACTCGTGGACCTAAAAACGGATGTTACAAAAGAACATCTGAAAAGAGCATTCGAGTTTTCTGTAGAGTATCACCTCAACCCTAAGAAGGCAAAAAGAAACAGAACGTCAGGGCAAGATAGGAGTTTGGGTGAAATTGTCGACAGCTTCATTTCAGGAAAAGTTATCGAGCTCGGTGTCATTGACATACTAAAAAAGATCAACGGAGAGAAAGATTTCTTTCCGGACATAGAAGTTCGCAGTACGCAGGATTACAGTGATCCAGACATTGTTGCAGTTAAAGAAAATGAAGCCAAGAGAGAGCCAAAAGTTTTTGTCGAAATTAAAAATGATTTAAGAGAATACAGGTGGACTGGCCTCTACAAGGAGCAGTTTGAATCAATGCAGAATCATAAATCAATCAACGGAGACATTAAAAAAATATTCATAGTGTACGCTTCACTGAAATCAAAAAAAGAAGTTGGGAAGGAAAGAAACGATCTGTTTGGAATTTATTTAAAATCAATTTCAGATATGTCTGTGTTCAAAGACTTTTCGGTGCCATCTGATCTGTATGTTGAAATAAATCACGTCATAACAGGTGAGGAGCTTGTAAATAACGGCGATTTTTTCAACAAAGATGAGGACTTCATTTATGAAACAGATGTGCTAAAAGAATCAAGCTTGGGTGTTGTCAAGGCAGATGGTTCGTTGAGAAAAGGATGCGAGAAGATCGTACCAAGTGGGAATAAAATTCCAACTGATGCGGTTGGAAATCATGCGGAAAAGATTGGCGAGTTTACATTTAGCGGAAACGTTGAAGTGTACAAGGTCAAGTTCAGAAATTCTTACTCCATATACATAAAGTGCATTTCAGATGTTGTTGTAAAAAACAAAATTCTCGGCAAGTTTGATCTTGAAGGAGGTAAGCAGTACCAAGTTGTGATCAAAAAACTTATGCAATGCGGGAGAAATAATTTGTGGATCGCAAAAAGAAATTTGGAGTTTGTCACAAAATCAAATGAGGCAAGGATGTTTGAAATTGCGGAAAAGATTTAACACAGTATCACTAATTCTTGGTAATCTTGGTAATCTTGGCTGTCTTAATATGCACACGTGAGATACGCCTAACGAATGGGCAAAGTTTTGGGATCCTCAAAGGTTACAGTAAGATTTCAAGTCACAGTTCCAGAAAATGTAAGAGACAAAATAAAGGTGAAAGAAGGTGATACTCTGGTGTTCGTTGAGGACGGAAAGAGAATTTACATCAGCACCGAGTTTTAGGTTAACACTAATTATGAGATGCACTGGAGCGATGTAAAAGATGAAAAAATCAAATAGCACTTACAAAATTGCAACTCTCTTTTCTGGCGCAGGGGGGCTGGACTCCGGATTCACAAGGACAAAAAAATTTGAGAACCAGATTGCTAACGACATACTGCCGACTCCTGCAGAAACTTACTCGCTGAATCACCACGCAGAAATTCTTTCTGTTGAAGAGTTCAACAAAAATCCAAAGACTCCTTGCTACATCGTAGGAGATGTAACCGAGGTTGACTTTCAGTCGCTGAAAAAAATAGACTGTGTTATTGGCGGACCTCCATGCCAGGATTTTTCCATAACAAGAGGAAGCAGAGAAACACTTGGAATAAAGATGGTTCGCGGAAAGCTGTACTCGCACTTCATCAGAGCACTCTCAAGAACGCAACCAAAAGTTTTTGTTTTTGAAAATGTACCGGGTCTGAGAAGCTCCAACGGCGGAGTAGCTTACAAAACAATCACAGAAGATTTTGAGAACCTTCACGTTAGATGGTCTGAGATCAAACACGACATTAACAACGGTCCAAACAATGCAGAAAGCTACTCACTAATTTTCAACGATGTTGTAGACTCTGCAAACATCGGAGTCCCGCAAAAAAGAAGAAGGCTGATCATAATAGGAGTTAGAAAAAATTTGTTCAGCAAAGAAGATGAAAAAATTTTTGCTGAGAAATCAAATGCGATTCTCAAAGGGATGAGCTCGCTACTGAGCAAATACCCGCTAACTGCTATGGAGGTTTTTGAGGGCGAAACACTTCCGAACCTTTCGCAAAAATACCGAGAGATAATGGAAGAGTACGAGGGAGTTGAAAAGGAAACTAAAACTGTAGAATCAAAAAAGTGGAAGAAAAATGTGTGGGACAGGCTTACTTTCAAAATTGAGGACGACTACATGTTTGCTAACGGCATTAAACCTAACGACCGCAGAGAAGTTGAAGAGGCATTTGAGGAGCATAAAAAAGTTCTAGAAGATCTTGGGTACTACGGAAAACCCCTGAAAGGAAAAGACTTTGATGACAACAGCAACGAAATTCCAAAAGAAGGATCGTCAGTTATTGAAAGAATGTCAAGAATCCCACCTGACATGAATCACCTGATTGTTAGCGGAACAAAATGGAAGGTAAAAGGAACAATGAGCAACATCTACAGAAGATCACATCCGTTGAAACCGGCGTACACGGTAATGGCTTACGGAGGCGGAGGAACGTGGAGCTACCACTATGAGAAAGGAAGAAGCATGCTTACCAATAGAGAAAGAGCAAGACTTCAGACTTTTCCAGACGACTACATGTTTAAGGGAAACCGCTCGCAGGTAAGAGCTCAGATAGGGGAAGCGGTTCCAGTGAGACTTGGAACCAAGCTTTCAGAAGTAGCTCAGATGGTTTTAGAAAAAATTGATCAGTAAGAAAAGTTGCAAAAATAGAAACAGCTTTAAAGCTTGTACTTCATGCATTTAGTAACGTGAAAACAAAATTTGTGCTAAACGATGTTGTGTGTGCAGACAGTAAAACTCTTTCTAAATTCATCAAACCAAACAGCGTAGCGCTAACGGTTACATCACCACCTTACGGAAACGCAATCAACTACTCGCAACACGTGAAAAATTTGAAATCCGGAAAAGGAAAAGAGTTCAGAGGGAACGTTGGAGGAACTTTGGATGATTATCTTAACGAAATGCAGGAAATTTTTTCAGAAGTTAAAAAAGTTACAATGCAAGGAGGATTCTGTTGCATAGTGATTGCAGACGAGCTGTCAGAAGGAACGCTGGTGCCACTTCCAAGCCTTCTTGTTTCAAAGCTTGTGGACGTCAAAGATGAGGATGAAGGGTGGCACCTTCGCGACATGATAATATGGAACAAAGTCACTGCAGGCAGAAGCGGTGCAGGGAACAGGTTCGGCCAGTTTGTAAAAATTCCGGTTCCCACCAGATACAGGGCGAACATCATGCACGAGTACATCATTGTGCTACAGAAGGGAAAGAAAGCAAGGTTCCTCCTGAAAGAAACCGAGCCAAAAATTCCGCTGAACAGAGCAATGAAGAGGCAGGTCGCTCTCTCTGTGTGGGACATCACCCCCGTTCCACCAAACGCGGTGAAGCATCCGGCTGTTTTTCCGGAGCAAATTCCGTGGAGGTTAATTCAGATGTACACAAAATCCGGAGATGTTGTTCTGGATCCAATGTGCGGTAGCGGGCAAACTGTGAAAGTTGCAAACAGCCTGAAGAGGAAGTACATCGGAGTTGACATCAGAAAGGAGTACGTGTCGCTTGCAAAGAAAAGAGCGAAAGAAAAAATGATGCTCTCAAACTTCATGATCCCGCTGTACTTCCCAGTGAAGTGGGTTGATGATGTGCAGTCAGGTAAAAAAGCAGATGCGCACATAGACGTTGAGGATCACATTCCAAAAGGGTACAAGATGACTTTTCAAAAACTCTCAAAAGATTCTGAAAACGGAACTGACACAACTCACATCTACTACAAAAATAAATCTGGCGAGTACATCTGTTGCATCATAGGTTCTTCACAGGAACCGTACATGATGAAGTTTGGAAATCCAAAGAAAGCAAACTCACCGCTTAAAAAAATTCTGAAAAATCTTCCTGACACGTTTGACCTTGTAGATGTGAAAAATATTCTGCCAAACGAAATTCCAAACGATCCGTACTCTCTAGTTTCGCTTGTAGATGTTCTAGAGCATGAAAAAAACGTCAAGAGAAAAACAAGATCTCTGACAAAAGTGGTCTACGAAAAATCTATGTGATCTAAAATATTTTGCTACTTGTAGTGCGGTTTGTTTTTGCTGTACTGCCTTGCATCCCCTGCGATTCGGTAAGTGCCTTTCCCAATCCTCTCAATTTTTCCTTTCTTGCAAAGCCTTGACAGAATTGATGATATGCATTTTTCGGCTTCATCTTGAGGTTTATGCAAACATCTTTTGCTGACTGCGGTCCACCGTAGTCCTCGCTTGATTTGAGCAACTTCAGTACCCTCTCAGACGTTCCAAGAGTTCCAAAAAGAACTTCATACATTGCTAAGTGCTTTGCAGATGTCACGGATATTTCTATCGCTAAAGATCATACCGAACTCCCTCCTTCACCACTTTGAGGGTCTTTGCAACTTTTCTGTACGCGTCAGGGTGCTCAGTGTGAACCGGAAAAAGCACACCTGCTCCGATTTCTGAAACAGTCTCTAGCAGATCCCTTCCCCTGGCGTGTCCTGAGCAGTGGCTTTGGAACATCTGCATGCCGAAGTGCTCAAGCCACGCATCCTGCCTCACCCTTGAGAGCTTCTGCTCCTCGTTGTAGGGCTCTGACGATGAGTGGATGTACCTTGCACCTGGCTTTGGCATCATGTCGATTAAAGCTGTGAAGCTGTAGAAACCAATGGCGCAGAGAACTTTGTTGGGCCTCTGAGCAATCTGCTCAGCGGTCCAAGCGTTGTGGAGGTCGATGAATTCTTTGTCGTTTCCCTTGTAGTCTTTTTCAGAGTACTGTCCTGTCCCACGTTTCGGCAAGTAGATGATGATGTCCTCATCGTCGATGTTTGGAACATTTAGGTGGTTGTCCTGCGACAGGTGCTTCAGGAAAAAAGCATCGTTGAGCTTTACGACGAACTTCCTTCCAGTTTCCTTTGCAATTTTGTAAAACGTCATCAACCTGTCGACATCTTTGAAATTAAAATCTGCAAACACCAAGTTACTTGTGTCCTCAACAGTTTTCTTTGACTGCTGATACACAATCTGCTCCGACTCTTCCCTCTCCTCATCAGCAATTCTTGTTCCTTCCGAAATCAGAGCTATTGGTTTTACCTCCTTTGCTCGTTCTATAAAATCAGTTGTCATCTCAGAGTGAGTTCCGTGAAGACGTATGTCGCCGGTGTACGCGATTGGACCTTCAGATGTCCAGATGATAAAACCGTAAGCTCCTGGAATTGAGTGATCAACGTGAATCGGCTCCACCTCAAGCGAGCCAACTTTGAACTTGTCACCAGTTCTGAACTCGTGTATCTTTCTTTTAATCGGAGCGTCCTTTACGCTGTACGGCCTAGGCTTGTAATCCAAAATTTCTCTTTCGATAGTTCTCGATGAACGCTCTGCCAGTGCTTTGAGTATCAGGTGGCACGCAGAACCCATGTGAATTGGAATGTCCTCGTGAAGAAACGAAATGTAATCTGCGTGATCAGCGTGAGCGTGAGTCAGCAGCACTGCATCGATGTCAGGTTCCTCCGGTTTTCTTCCGGCCATCACCATCAGGTCATCGCGGTAAACGCCTTTGATGTCAGGTACCAGCCCCATCGCAAGAAAGTCGACTATTCCGTTTGATGTTCTCGGGTTGAGGTACTCCTCAAAGTAAGCAGCCCTGCGCGAAAACGACTTTCCAAAATCTAAAAAAATTTTTGTGTCCTTGTCCTGAAGCAGAATTTTGTTTCCCCCTATCTCGTTCACTCCACCGTAAAATGTGAGACTTGTCACAACAGGTTATCATAAACTCATACCTAAAAAGACGCCGATTAGTTTTCACTGAAATTAAATTTGCCTGCTAAGTTTTAATTCAAACAGATGAGAACTCTGATGTCAGCAATGAAGAATCAGAGTTATATCTGAACGGTGATTGAAAGGCATTTGTCTGAGCTGTCTTTGCTTTATGAAAATAAACAAATGTGAGATGAAGTATTTCTGAGAGACATGGTTAACAGATGTGATTGGGTAGGTGACGGCGTACACCAAAAATACCACGATGAGGAGTGGGGCGTTCCGCTACACAAAGACAAAAAGCTCTTTGAGTTTCTGCTTCTAGACGGAGCGCAAGCTGGGCTTTCGTGGATAACAATTTTGAAAAGAAGAAGCGCGTACAGAAAAGTCTTTGACAACTTCAACCCTGAAAAAATAGCACGATACACAAAGGGAGATGTAAACTCAATTCTGAAAGACGATGGAATAATAAGAAACAGAAAAAAAGTTGAATCGTTTGTAAACAACGCAAAAAAATTCTTTGAGGTAAAAGATGAGTTCAAAACTTTTGACAAGTACATCTGGCAGTTTGTCAACTACAAGACAAAAGAGAACAAGTTCAAAACGTGGAGCGACATACCACCGGTCAGTAGAGAATCAGAAATCATGAGCTGTGATTTGAAAAAACGCGGTTTCACATTTGTTGGGCCCACAATATGCTACGCTTTCATGCAGTCGGTCGGAATGGTAAACGATCACATCGTAACATGTTTTAGACATAAAGAAATTGTAGAAAAGTAATACGGTATTTGGAATTGTTAATGAGGAAGTAGGTAATTTTGATTTTTATCAATATGACAGATTAACAATTCAAGGAACAAATGATGCTAGTTCCATCAAAGCTCGATTTCACATACTTGCTAAATATCTACAGTTAAGCAGTAAAGACATAGATGAATTGTAAACTTGATATTTTATACAATTAACTTTCACGCCTATCTGAACCCAAAATAGTACCCATCTTAGTAGGTGTATCCCTCCCATTTTGAATCGAGAGAAAAGACTTTCTCTAAAAATGGTTCAAGCCCTAAGAGAACTGAACTAAAATTTTGAATCAATATGATTGTCATTATATGGTTGAATTCCTAATTATAATACGGATATGATTTCTATTGATCAGAATGCCAGAATAGGCCAAGTTCATCTTAAAGTATCTAACATGAGCCGATCTCTGGAATTTTACACATCATTTCTTGGTTTCAAAATAGTTGAACAAACAGATTATGCTGTTTTTCTTTCTCCTGATGATAAACTGCCTTATCTTGTTGCCCTTTCTACAGCCAAATCACTTGACTCAGATAAAAGGGCAGGACTATATCATTTTGCAATACTACTTTCACAAAGAAAAAATTTGGCAGAATTTCTTTCACATTTGCTAAAACACAAAGATACGATAAAAATTGACGGTTTTTCAGATCATCTTGTTTCTGAAGCAATTTACATTCGTGATCCTGATAATATTGGAATAGAAATTTACCGTGATAGAATGCCGTCCGAATGGAAATGGAACAAAAACCAAGTAGTAATGTCCGTAGAACCACTTGATATGGAAGGATTACTTGCCGAATCAACTAAATCTTGGAGTGGATTTCCATCAGATACATCAATAGGACACGTCCACCTACATGTATCCAATCTTGCAAACGCAAAAAAATTCTATTCTGAAATTCTCGGTCTTACAAACACTGCAGGTATGAAAGGTGCATTGTTTTTTGCAGCAGGAAAATATCATCATCATATTGCCACAAATACTTGGCTTGGAGAAGACATATCTCAAGCATCAGCCGATTTTACAGGATTGGATTATTTTACAATTCAATTCTCAAGCAAAGATAAACTAAACGATATGATAAGAAAATTAGAATCTTCTGAAATAACTGTTAAATCATTAGAAGATGGCTCATTTAGTATATTTGATGAAGATAAAATATCGATTCATCTGACTGTTTAAACTCGATGTAATATTAGAAAAAAATATTGATGTTGATCTAGCTCAGATCATATTGAAATTAAATAATTATACTCACATCAAACTGTATCTGCTTATTTCAAATTTGGTTACATTACACACATTTGTTTAACAATTAACAAAGTAGTTTAGATGATTATTTGATTATTTTTGCCAAAGTATAATCATGAAAAGAACATATGAAATACCAAAACAGGCATTAATCTTAGCCAGTATTTCTTTGATTATAGCTGCAATGTTTGTTCCTATAATCACTGGTAGCGATAGGCCATCGGTTCAAGCAGAACAAACTGTCAAACAAGGTTTGGAAAGAACCATAATGATTGTAGGAGTTGATGAAATTGTTTTTGTTCCAAACATATCAAAAATCAATGTTGGTGACACTGTTGTCTTCATCAATCAAGATGGGTCTGCTGGAGGTTTCGGACACTCAATCATTGCAGTTGATGGATACGGAAATCCAACTGGTCAATTTGAGAGTACTTTAATCTCAGTGGGAGAAACTTTCAAGGTTACTTTCACAGAACCAGGAATTTACCAGTACATGGATTCGATATATCCAAGCACAAAAGGAATAATCGCTGTCATATAAGACAGATTCCTATTTTTTTAAACAATTTTTATTCGATGATGTTTTTAGACACTACATGTCCAGTGAAGATGATTTTTCTGCATCCGAAATTTTTATGGAATTGGCAAGCCAAACTAGGCTTGAAATTCTAGGAATGCTTGAACAAAAGCCTTGCAGATCCACTGAGTTAGCAAAAAAACTTAATCTAACAATTCAGGAGATGCATAGAAACACTTCTAGATTATCCAAGGAAAAAATCATTCAAAAAGATTCAGAAGGTTTTTTTTCTTTAACAGAATATGGATTGTTAGTTGCAAAACAAATCAGTTACTTTGCATTTTTAAAAAAATTCCAACAGTTCTTTAAGGATCATTCAACTGGAAACATTCCTACCAAATTTCTTCAACGTATTGGTTCTCTAAAAAATAGTGAGCTGATATACAAGGTAACCAACGTTCAAGAAAAAATCAAGAAAATGGAAAAGGATTCTAAAAAATACATCCGACTTACTTTAGCGCAAGCATGGGATGAGGAAGGTAAAATTCTCTTAGATAAGATGAAAAATGGAATCAAAGTTGAAACAATCTGGGATGATGATTCAGTAATGCCTGATGAAATTGATACTGCAGTAAGACCAAAATTTATGAAATTCAAAAAAAGTGGTAATTATGATTCAAAACATTATAGGGGTAAAATTGGTCTTTCTACAATAATAACAGAAGATACTGCTGCAGTCTTACTTCCACATGAAAAAGATGAAATCGATTTTAATACAATGTTTTTGAGTACGGATAAAGAATTTCATGAATGGTGTATTGATTTGTTTGAATATTTCTGGTCAAATTCAGTTCCTTCCAAGTGGCCTTAAAAAAATAAAAAGAATTGGTTAAGTTTTTCTAACTTAATCCTATCTGTTTCATGAATGACTGATTGTCCCAGAACAAATATTCTTCATCCATAACACCGTTCTTCCAATGACCTACAGTACTCATCTTCAACTTGAAAGATTTTCCAGTGGGAGGAATTGAGGTTCCATCTGGCAATGGCATTGGTTCTGTAAATGTTCCTTCCATGACACCAATTACACTTGTCCATTCACCAGATGCTATCCTAACAGGATGTTCTTGAATACGAGTATCAGGAGCATACACAAACATTGCTTTCAAATCTTCAATGTGACTTTCAAGACCTTCTGAATGATATCCATCTGGCCAGTAGACGATTATATCATGCGAGTGACTTTTTGCGAATCCATCCCAATTCTGATTTGTAAACATTTCAAAATCTAGTTCATCAAATGTTTGGAGATGTTGTGTTGCAAGATTTTCAGCAGTTTTGTATCGTTCTAACTCGATTTGCGTATCTGTTGAAGTGTTGGCGGTATTGTCTGATGTTAGGAAAATAGCATAACCTATTCCAAGTCCTACAATAAAGACACTGGCTATCATGCCAATTCCAAATGTTGAAATTATTTTTTTCATGTTTTGAATTTAAATGAAAATTAACTTAAGAGATACTAAACAATCTTGTTTAATGTTAAACAAACATGTTTAGTCTTGTTTAATGCTTTATGATGTACTCTTAGTTTCATGAATAAAGTAACTGTAAAGGCTTTAGAAAATGGACCTTTTATTGTAGAAGTCGATGGAAAGACAGTATCAGCTCTGTGTAGGTGTGGCAAATCTGCAAACAAACCTAATTGTGATGGTACTCATTCAAAAATAGGATTTCAAGCAAATAGCTCTGAAATAAAAATAATCTAACCTGATTATTCTTTTTTATTTTTTTACTCTAAATTCTTTTTTTACACATTCATCAATTTTTATTCCTAAAAATGGTTCAAACCATTGTGGTAAGGTTATTCTAACCTACTAAGTAAGTAATTACTACCATATTTAAATAATTAACAGTGCATACTATATCGTGAAACAAAACACAACAAATCAAAATCTAATAAAAAATACAACAAAGACTCGTTCAGTATTGCAAGTTACTAATGCAAAAACAACATTAGAAGGTGAGGGATTTGTGGTACACAGAGCATTTCCAAATGGCAGTCTTCGAGAAGTTGATCCGTTTCTTTTGTTAGATGAGATGGGCCCCATTGAAATATCTGCTGGAGAATCTAAAGGTGCACCAGATCATCCACATAGAGGATTTGAAACTGTCACATACATGATTGATGGCGTATTTGAACACAAAGATTCGCAAGGACATTCTGGAAAAATAAAGACTGGTGGCATTCAATGGATGACAGCGGGTTCTGGTGTAATTCATTCAGAGATGCCAGAAAAAGAATTTTCACAGAAAGGTGGAATATTACATGGATTTCAGTTATGGGTAAACTTGCCAAAAAAAGACAAGATGATGAATCCACGTTATCAGGATTTACCAGCAAATAAAATTCCAATTGCACAAAAGGATGGTGTCAAGGTTAAAGTAATTGCAGGAGAATCAATGGGCGAAAAAGCAATCATCGATACAAGAACTCCTATCATGTATCTTCATTTTACTTTACAACCAAATGCCAAAGTGACACAAGCTATTCCTCAAAACTATAATGCATTTGCATATGTCATAAATGGAGAAGGATTGTTTGGAGACAAACAAATTTCTGCTCACAAAGAGCAGATTGTTTTATTTGAACAAGATGGAAATGAGATAACAATCAAAGCCTCAAATGAAACATCATCACCTTTGGATGTTCTTTTGATTGCAGGTATTCCTCTAGGTGAACCTGTTGCACGTTATGGGCCATTTGTAATGAATACTGAAGATGAAATAGCACAAGCAATACTGGATTACAACACTGGGAAGATGGGTAAAATTGACTTTTAAAATAAATTCAATTCTAAACTCTTCTCACAACTTCCTTTTTATAATTAGATAGTATTTTGCTACTAGGTATGGAAACAGAATTTGAGAAAGAAGCAAGAACACGTAATCACGTAGAATGTAAGGCTGATGAAATATGGAGTGTTCTTGGAAAGACATGGGCTCTGTTGATTTTAAAAAAACTTTCAGAAAGTAATTCCACCAGATTCAATGAAATAAAAAAAGCCATACCAATGATAAGTAATACCGTATTATCTGAGAGGTTACGTGATCTAGAAGAGCATGGGTTAATTGTAAAAAAAATTTATGCTCAAGTACCCATACGTGTAGAATATAGCATAACAAAACAGACGCAAGATCTTGGGAAAATTCTAAAACAGCTTGATAAATGGGTTGAACAAAGAAGAAAAGAAAAACTCACAAAGAAACGATGAGTAGATCATCTTACAATTAAATATTATACAAATTTGGAAAATGTTTTTATCTCTACAAGTGTATAGTACAACCTTGTCAAAAAACACTAAACCAGATGAATCTACAATTTCAATTTGTGATATTCTAAAGGACAGAACATCTGAAATAGTTAAAAAAATGGAATGTCAGTTGCCATTAACTGTACAACAATACTCTGATTTGTACACTGCATATCTTCATTCATTTGATGACATGTTTGGCACATGTTATATCTCACAAAAAGAATTCTTTGATAAACTAAACATTCCTCAAGAAACTTTGAAGGAATTTGACAAGTATCTAGAATCATTAAGTAAATTATATCAAAATTGGATTGATTTGGGCTCAAAATATGGACAGTCATACGTGGATACAAAACTATCCATGGTAAAATCATATGATCAATTTGTTCACATTGCAATGAATTCATTTGCTCAAACTTGGGCAAAATTTAATGAAATTAATAATTGCAAGTCCTAGAAAACTTGTTAAATAACAATCACTGGATTTATTTATGATTCCAAAAATACTTGCATTTGCAGGTAGCACTAGAACTGAATCATTTAACAAAAAACTAGTCAAGATAGCAGCTGCTGGAGCAAAAGAAGCAGGCGCAGATGTGACAGTAATTGATCTTCGTGATTATCCGATGCCACTTTATGATGAAGATTTGGAAAAAAAAGATGGATTGCCATCTAGTACACGTAAACTAAAAGAATTGATGTTATCTAACCATGGATTTCTAATATCGTCTCCAGAGTATAACAGCTCAATTTCTGGTGTTCTCAAAAATACTATTGATTGGACATCAAGACAAGGCGATGACGAATCACCAATGTCCTGTTTTAAAGATAAAGTAGCATGAATAATAAGTGCATCACCTGGTGGATTGGGAGGATTGCGAGGATTGGTTCACGTTCGTGCAATTCTTGAAAATATGGGAGTGCTTGTAATTCCTAGTCAGATTGCTATATCAAAAGCTCATGAAGCATTCAATTTGGATGGATCACTAAAAGATCAAAAACAAGAACAGCAAGTAAAACAGATTGGTGCTAATCTAGCTCAAATGTTATTGAAACTAAATAATTGAAATCACGCCTATCTGCGCCCGAAATTATACCCATGATGGGGGGTGTATCCCTCCCGGTCCACTACTCTAGTGTCCTTTTTTAGGTTCCAAAACCATAAAAGCAAAAAAGATGAACATATCTAAAGAAAATCACAAGTCCGCTAGAGATTTTCGCTCATGGAATCAAAGCAAAGAAAACTAGAGACATAATTAGGCTTAAAATTTAATGGTAATTTTTTTAAACTGCGTTGCAAATCAAAATGTAAAAATGAAACAAACACAAAACACCATATTTTTTGCATCAATGGTTTTAACAGTCATCGTATTACTGTATCCTTCAAATGCATCAGCATCATCAACTGATTCGTTAGAAATTATCACAATTAGTCCAATTAATGAAGAAATTAGTCTTGAAAAGACAGTTGCCATAATGCACATTCCAGAAGACAAATCACTTTCATGGGGAGCAGTAAAAGGAGAAGCATCAGACTATGTTGAAAAATATCCAGTAATAATTCAATTTTTCAAAGGAGAAGAGCCAGTACACATAGCTCAAGTTAAAGTAAAGGGAGATGGGTCCTATGAATATAAATTCAAAATAAGAAACACAGATCAAAACACAGGCAAGATAACAGATATTTTTGAAGGAGAATATGTGGTAAAGATCTTCAAAGTTATTCACAGTAAATCACAAATTTAGTATTAAAAAAATTATAAAAAAATCATTGAATTCATATACAGTTCAGATGGTTTTAATAATTAGAAGATGAGCAAAAATTTTTGGCATGACATAGAATCAGGTTCAGATATTCCAGAGATAGTCAATGTAATAGTAGAGATTCCAAAAGGATCTATGAACAAATACGAATATGACAAAAAACACAACATGATAAAACTAGACCGAGTATTATTTTCACCATTTCATTATCCAGGAGATTATGGTTTGATTCCTCAAACATTTTCAGAAGATGGGGACCCACTTGATGCACTTGTACTTGTAACAAATCCCACATATCCAGGAATTTTAATCGAAGCAAGGCCAATCGGATTATTGCAAATGAAAGATGATGGAAACCCAGATGACAAAATTATTTGTGTTTCGACAAATGATCCAAGATATCTGCATACTGTAGACATTACAGATGTTGAAGATCATTATCGCTCAGAAATTGGGCATTTTTTCCAGGTCTACAAAGATTTGGAAGGAAAAAAAGTAGAGATATTAGGATGGAAAGGTGCAGTAGAAGCAAAAGAAATCATCATAGAATCAATCAAAAGATACAAAAATACTTTGAAAAAATATTAAAAAGATAGAACTGGGTATCTGGGTCAGCAGATACACTATAATTCTGTTAATGACTAATCATCTAGGATTATCCAAGATAACCCCATTATAGATTCCCAAGCAGGTGGAGCATCAGTACCATTTGTCATACAATACAATTACAAAATATACTTAAAACATTCACGTAGGAATGACACATGCAAATCATCAGCATGCCCTAAATACTAATTTTGAAAACCACATACAATTGGAACTCTCACCAAGTGCCTATCGGTTTTGGTCTTAAGTTCCAGTCAAGATTTTAATAATTCTTCAAAACATTTTAATTTTAAGTTAGACGCAATGCATTTTTTAATAGTTACAAAGCCAGGGTGTCATATGTCAGAGTACAAACTGGATAAATGGGATTTATCAGAACTAACAAAGGATCCTAATAGCCCTCAATTTCAAAAACAGATTAAAGAATTAGAGGAAATGGCAAAGAAATTTGAAAAAATTAAATTAAAATTAGACCCTAAGATGTCATCAAAAAAATTTATCGACATATTGCATGGAATTGAAGATATTTCTGAGAAAATGAGTAGGATTGGAGGATTTGCATCATTACAGTACTCTGCAGATACAAAATCAGATGAAGCAACATCACTTATCACAAGAATGTCAAAATTAGGTTCAGAAATTTCCAACAAAATTTTGTTTTTTGATCTATGGTGGAAAACTCAAGTAGATGATAAAAATGCAAATAGACTGATTAAAGATTCAGGCGAACTTTCAGAGTATCTTAATCATAAAAGACTATTTGCAAAATATGTACTTTCAGAACCAGAAGAAAAAATCATCAATACTTTAGATGTTACAGGAATTTCTGCCCTAGTAAAGCTGTATGACAAGATGACTAGTGCGTATGAATACACAATGAAAGTTGGAGGTAAAACAAAAACTATGACACGTGAGGAGATTACAAACTACATTAGAAGTACAAATGCAAAAATCAGAGAAACAGCCTACAAAACAATTCTAACAAAATATACAGAAAACAAGGGAGTAAATGGTGAGATATATCAAAACATTGTCTTGAATTGGAAAAATGAAGGAATTGAAATTCGAGGGTACAAATCTCCAATTTCCATAAGAAACATTGGAAATGATGTAGATGATAAAACCATAGAATCACTTCTCAAAGTGTGTAGAAAAAATTCTTATGTATTTCAAAAATTCTTTTTACAGAAAGCAAAATTGCTAAAAATGAAAAAATTACGCAGGTATGACCTGTATGCCCCAGTAGCATCCAACATTAAAGAGAAAAATTATCAGTATGACAAATCAGTAAAGATTGTTTTTGAATCTATAGGAAAATTTAGTCCAAAATTAGAAGGTTTTGCAAGAAAAGTATTTGATGAAAAACATGTCGATTCATCCATCAGACCTGGAAAAAGAGATGGTGCATTTTGCAGTACACTGACTCCAAAGATCACACCATATGTTCTAGTAAATTATACCGGAAAAACAAGAGATGTTTTTACGTTAGCTCATGAGTTAGGTCATGCAGTACATAGTCAAGCAGCACAAGATAGATCAATTCTTGTACAAGAAGCGCCATTACCACTAGCTGAAACAGCATCCACTTTTTCAGAATTATTACTATATGATAATTTGTCAAGTACAGTAGCAAATAATGATAAAAAAATCATGCTAGCAGAAAAAATTGATGATTTGTATGCTACAATTATGCGTCAAGCATTTTTTACTATTTTTGAAGTATCAGCTCATGAGCAAATTGGGCAAGGAACTGTGGTTGATGAAATTTCAAAGACATATCTTCAAAATCTAAAAGAGCAATTTGGAAATTCAGTAGTTATTTCAGACGACTTTGCAATAGAATGGAGTTGCATACCTCATTTTTACCACACACCATTTTACTGTTATGCATATTCATTTGGAAATTTACTTGCATTGGCACTATTTCAAAGATATAAAAAAGAAGGGAGTAGTTTTGTGCCATCATATATTGATATTCTTGCTGCAGGTGGTTCTAAAAAGCCAGAGAAATTATTGGCAGAGCATGGTTTTGATATTAGATCAGAGAAGTTTTGGCAAGATGGGTTTGACTATGTCCAAAACCAAGTAAAGGCGCTTTCAGCATTAAATTAGATTTTTTAAGATTTTTAACAATATGGGGCTGGCAGTCCAACGCATGGACTACCAGCTTGTTCCCCGAACGGTTTGAATTCGATGTCAATCTGAATTTCAAAGCTATCTGATTTAAATGTTTGAAACTATCCCCAGTCTATTTTTCTTGATTTTAGTTTTCGAATAGAACCAGCCAAAATCCCAATAGTAATCCCAACATTATATAGAAAATACAAAAAGATTTCAAAGGTACTTGGAGTCAGATCAGTGAATCTACTAAGACCAGTAAACGATAAAATAAGCAAACTAAAAAAGAAAACAAAAATTTTGGCGGCACCGTGAAGATTAGCAAATTTCAACAATACAAAGATTATAACAGTCACAGATATTGCAAGTACTGCTAAAAATCCAACATTCAATCCAAATACAAGAAAAATAAGAGATGATACTTCACCAAAATTATTTGCCTGAAAAATACTAGGAACATCAATTTTTTCAGTTGATGCAAATCGAGGAACACTCAAGATTGCGTTAGCAAGAAATAAGAAAAATAAAGAGACTGAAACTATCTTTACATGATTTTGCAAACGCGGGAATCGCAAAAGTATGGCTCGACCCAAAATAATTCCTTGGAAAATCCCAATTCCAAATGCACTTGCTGTTGCAGCTACTGAAATTATAGGATTTTGAAAGAATTCGACCAAATAGGGAACCAATACCACATATGAAAAATAATTTCTATTGCAATATTAGGGACCAGATAGAGAATTTTAGTAAAATTAGCAAAATAATTTTATCAGAGACAAATGGTTGATGAACAAAAATAGAGTAAATTTAATAATTTCATTATTAAAAAACCAATCTATGCAAATGATCTTGATTTTGTTGGGATTGATTGGCATACTAATTGGCATGACAGGTTATGCATATTCACAAGAAACTAGTCTTGCCACATTTCAAGAGACAGCACAAATAATTATCGATAAAAGTATATCTCAAAACGTAACAGCCTCAATTGCCTTACAAAGCACAAGTATTCAAGAGATAAAGATTCCAGCAAAATTAGAGCAAAAGATTAGAGAAAACGGTAGAATAACAGCTATAATTGTAACAAACCAAAATCATTGTATTTTAGGTGTCTTTGATGAATCATGTGTCATCATAAACGTTGCAAGAAACCCTGCAGACAATGGCATTTTTGCAATACAAAACTCTACAAAAATAATTGCAGAGTCATTTATCGATGAACTAAATAAGACATTTGACACAGATGCAAAATTTCATTCAATATTTATTCAAAGCGGTGATGAGATGAGCAAGGCTCTAGAAACATCAGGATCTATTTCAGGCAAAGGCACGGTATCTGCAGTGTATACGATGCCTATGGAAGACACTAGCTCGATGTATGAAAAAATTTCAGCACTGTTGTTACCAAGAGAGATTAGAGATAAAGGGGGATTTTACGATGTGGCCAAAAATCTATCAAGGGAAGATAACGCAAAAATGACATTTTCAATCATACCAATAGAAAATAAATCATTACTACAATTAAAATTATCAGTAGATTATCCAAATACGGCCTCATTGGTAAATCAAATTAGTCCGTTAGAATTTTTAAAAACAAATGAGTTGAAAAGATCAGATTACTTTTCATCAGGATTTTATCCATTAAATTCAATATTACAAGTAGTTGTACTATCTCCCGAGTCAACCAATGTATCGGAGGTTAGAGGAAATATAGTACCTACACAGCTAGTTGGAGATGAAAAAATTCCCACAGAAATTAAAAGGGAAGGATGGGTTTTTGACCCCGATTATGGAAAGAGAATTCAAGGAAAATTTATTTTTGGAGAGAGAAAATCAATTGATAAAAATGAATTAATGTTTTCATTAGGCGATACTAAGCTAGCTGCACCTAAAATGGAAACATCTTTTGATGAATCAATAATAATTGTAATAATAATTTCAGTTAGTGCGATTGGTGCTGCAGCATATTATCTTAAAGGGTATAGAAAATGATCATACCAGTAAAACAGCAGCTGCAAAGACAGTAGTCCATTTTCCATCTTTATCGCCTTTTGTTGATTGCGTGACATTTTGTGTTTTGTAAATTTGACCAGAGATAGTCCATTGTTGTCTTTTTTCGTCCCAACTTTTATCAATATCAAATGGAATACCTAATGAGGATGCAAGCATTTGTGCTGCAATATCTTCAGCATAATCACCTGTATCTTGTTCATTTTGACCAAATGATTCGTATTCAGAAAGATAACCATAACGATTAGTATCTTTTGGTCTAGCTATACCAACTGATGCAGAACAAAGCCTATGAGCCTCATTTGTTTGATTTTTAGAATATATTGTAAACAAGATTTGTCCAGGTTTAATTTGTTTGAGACCTTCATTTTTGGAGATTAGTTTTGCATTTGGTGGAAATATACTTGAAATTAAGACAAGGTTAGTGCCAGCAATTCCAGCATCTCTTAAAGCATATTCAAAACTTGTTAATCTATCTTCATGAACGCCTTTACCTTTTGTAAGAAATAATTTCTTAGGAACTAAATCTAGCAATTCTTTTTTGATGAAACGGTTTTATTATTTATACTTTGATTGAAAAATCCAAAAAACACTATTTGAAAAAATATCCACAGATATGTTACTAGTAATGCATATCTCAAAATATTTTTCTAGATACCTTATATTTTATAGAGAATGTATTTCTGAAAAAACCTGATTTTATCCCAATATCATACCTAGAGAGTTAAAGGAGACATAGCATGATATAATTTAGTCATAGTTGGATGTGAGATAGATGTTAAAAAGAGACCGATGAGTTAGATTTTTTACACAATACAAGAACAATTCGATTGTGCTAGAGAATTTTTTTCAATCAGATACTTTTGTGATTGGATATTACATTTTAACGGTAGGCACCTCACTCCTTCTCATCAAAGAGACTAAAAAAAGAATTACAGATCTAAGAATTGGAATTAGTTCAATAAGATATGCCCCAATTCCATTTGGAATTTTATTTGCATACATAGTTTTTGTTCATGATTTTGTTGAGAACATACCAATTCTAAATTGGAGTTGGTTAGGATATAACATTGCATTTGGTCCCTTTGCAGACCAAGGATTTTGGGGAATAGTTCCATTTATCCCACTGTTGGTGTACATGTTTATCCACATTAACTATGTAGAAGAATTGTATTTTAGAAAATCAAAAAAGATAGTAGTAGCATGGGCATTAATTCACATTGCGATGGGAATTAAAGTCCACATGGCATTAGTACTTTTGCCGATTGGATTTTTATTCAAATATATT
The DNA here is from genome assembly GCA_036984365.1 of Nitrosarchaeum sp. Classification (GTDB taxonomy): domain Archaea; phylum Thermoproteota; class Nitrososphaeria; order Nitrososphaerales; family Nitrosopumilaceae; genus Nitrosarchaeum. The sequence continues at coordinate 21,841 of BQXB01000005.1, read as the reverse complement.
TATGACAAGAGAGGAATTAACCATTCGTTTGCAATGCATTTTGCAACAAATATTCTAGTTGTCATTGCGCTTTTTCTTTCTTTTATTATCTGATTGTGGTGACTGATTAAGAAAGATCCAACCAAAAAAACCACCCAGCGATATATTGATGACGCCCATAAATGTAATCAACAAAGTTACCTGAGGCGGTGCAACTTTCAGACCCACAACAATACCAACAATACCAGTTACAAAAAACATCATCATTAAGACTTTGAGTCGTAGGGGATTAACGTATTTCATGAATAAATTATTGACAATTATGCACTATTATAATCTGATGCAGCAGATTCATAAAAAAATTTCAGAAAAAATGAACTACATGTAAAATTCATGATTGCAGATCTTTAAAGATATTCGGTAACACTTTAAAGATCCAAAATTTTTATTGGATTTTGTGCCAATATAGCTCAGCCTGGTTAGAGCATCAGATTTGTAATCTGAGGGTCGTGGGTTCGGATCCCATTATTGGCTTTTTAATTCTTATAAAAATAATTTCAAAAGAGTAAAAGAAAAAACGACGTTAAGCGTATTTCAGCCTAATATCTTCCTCTATTTTCAGATCTTGGTTTTCTATGTTTTGGTAAACATTCTTTGCAGAAGACATCTCTACCCTCAATTGGTTGAAAAGGTACTTGGGATTCTTTTCCGCAATCAGAACATGTACATGGGTACATTTTTCGGTCATCTACTGACATTGCTTGAGATAATTATGAGGCAATATAAGAACTGTTAGAAAGAAAAATAGGCAATACGATTAAGTACGCAAAAATGGAAACAAGCCTAAATGGATTCAGATGTAGCATCAAATCACAGTGAAAAAAAAACAGTGAATAAATCGATTTTCAATATTTTACTGGTTTCGATAATAGGAGTTAGTTTGATAGCTGCATTTTTTGCAGGATCTTTTATTAGTTTAAAATCAGAGCAGGTAACAAAATCTGAATTAGATAATGCAGTTGCAAGTCTTGAAGCAAAGATTTCAAAAAATCAGATACCAACACAACCAAACATACAACCAATCAAGATATCTGCAGATGACGACCCTGTCATTGGAAACCAAGATGCGCCGATTGTCATAATAGAATTTTCAGATTTTCAGTGTCCATTTTGTGCTAGATTTCAAACCCAGACCCTTCCATTAATTTTAGAGCAATATGTGGAAACAGGCAAAGTAAAATTTGTGTTTAGAGATTTTCCAATACAAAGCAGTCATCCTAATGCAATGCCAGCCGCGGTAGCATCAGAATGCGCTGATGAGCAAAAGATGTTTTGGCAGTATCACGATATGTTATTTGAAAGCCAAGGAACTTGGAGTAAAATGGATTTTACATCTGCAATTACAGTCTTTAAAGAATTTGCAATAGAATTAGAGATGAATCAAGAACAATTCAATGCGTGTCTTGATTCAGGCAAATATGTCAATGAGATCAATAATGATCTAACAGATGGAAGGAATTATGAGATCACTGGAACACCCGGATTTTTCATTGGAAATGAGAATACAGGATTTGTAAAAGTAAATGGAGCTCAACCCTTTGAGGTATTTCAAGGGATAATAGAGTCTCAGCTCAACTCTTGAAAAATCAGAACAAGCGTTTATTAGACCTAAAAATGGCTTTAATTTATCGGAATAATGACGAGCAGGCAATGAGCTTTTTCGTCATTGCTTAAGAGAAGAAAACAAAATGACAAAATTTCAAGATTTAGGATTAAGAGAAGAATTACTGAAAGGAATTCGTGAAATGGGATTTGATGAAGCATTTCCTATTCAAGAAGCCGTTATTCCAGTATTACTTACAGGTAGAGATGTCGTAGGACAAGCCCATACTGGTTCAGGTAAAACAGCGGCATTTGCATTAGCAATGCTTCAAGAGATACAACCAAAAAAAGGCATCCAAGGTTTGGTTATGGCTCCAACAAGAGAACTTGCAATGCAGATTTCAGGGGAGATAAAGAAATTTGGAAAGCATACGGGGATTAGAGTAGCAACAGTTTACGGAGGTCAAGGAATGGGATTACAATTAGATGCATTAGATAGAGGTGTTGAGATAGTAGTTGCAACTCCCGGAAGACTAATTGATCATCTTAAACGTGGTTCAATAGAACTGGGGGACATCACGCATATCGTGTTAGATGAAGCAGATACAATGTTAGACATGGGATTTGTCGACGATATTCAGTTTATTTTAGATCTTGCTCCAGAAGAGAGAGTAATGTCATTGTTTTCTGCAACAATGCCAACAGAAATTTTAAGACTATCTGAAGACTATCTAAAGAATCCTAAACAATTTTTGCTGGATGCAGATGATCTTAGTGGAGAAGGTATTGACCAAGCATACTTGGTAATTAAAGACAGAGATAAAATGAAATATCTTATTGATTTTATCAAACCACTTAAAGGTCAAATCATAGTTTTCTGTTCTACGAAATATAGAACTAGAGACGTAGCAAAATATCTTCATCAAGAGAAATTCGATGCGGTTGCAATCGAAGGAGACATGTCACAAAGTAGAAGAGAGCAATCAATGTCCAAATTCAGAAGTGGTAAAGTAGACATTCTTGTTGCAACTGATGTAGCATCAAGAGGAATTGATGTTCCAAGAGTAGAACTGGTAGTAAATTATGATGTTCCAAATCAAGAAATGGCGTATTTCCATAGAATAGGAAGAACCGCAAGAGCAGGAGCAAAAGGAAGAGCGATTACGCTTGTATCATATTCGTCGGTAGGAGATTGGAATTTAATTAAACGCCAAATCAAAGTACCGCTAACAGATTTGAATAAAGAAATGGGAATAGAAATTTCAATTCCTGACCCACTAAAAAGACAGTCACCATCTAGGAGATTTGGAGGTTCACAATCAAGATCAGGTTATTCAAGAGGCCGAAGTGGTGGCGGATATGGAAGGTCTGGAGGTTCTGGGGGATACAGAGGTTCAAGCAGAGGAGACGCAAGAGATGACAGAAGCAGTGCAAGAAAAAGATATGGTGACCGCAATGGTGGAAATAGCTATGGCGGTCGCAGTAGATGGTAGTAGATGTAAAACTTAAAGACAAGTAATAGAACTATTATTCTAAGAAAAAATGCATGTTGGATTTATTTTATTAAATTGTGATCTTGGGGCCGAAGAATACATTGTTGAAGAATTAAAACAAATGCCAAAAGTCAAAAACGCGCATTTGACTTATGGAGCATATGATGTAATTGTAGAAGTAAACACGGAAGAGCAAAAAGATTTTGAAAAAGCGGTTGCAGATATTAGAAAACTATCAAGAGTAGTTAGCACAATGACACTAAATGTCATAAATTAAGAATTAACATAGTAATCTAAACTAAATTTTTATCAACTAACAAGTTATTGAAAAGTTATTGACATATAGAATAATGGAAGATGTACTAAATGCAGATCAAGTCAAAATCCATCTTGAAACTTGCAGTATCTACCAGAGTAACCCAAATGATACTACCACATCAAAATGGCATAAAGCTAGTAGTCTTGCAGAGGCGGAGAATATTGCAAAGGAAACATCAAAGAAATACAACAAAGGTTGGAAAAAAGCAGACTGTTGTATGAAATTTGCTTAGGCTCAATTTTGTGAAATTGGGTTTATGAAATTTTAAATAATTCTTTTGCATTTTTGTACATGAAATTATCTCTAAACTCTTGTTTGATTTTTAGTTTAGCAACAAAGTTAAGGTATGAATCCATTGAGCTGATAGGCCAGTCAGTTCCATAAAGTAGATATTTTGGTTCTCCTGCATAATTAATTAGCTCAGCAACTTTTTCTTTGATCATTTTTTCAAAAAAGTGATCAAAGCTGCCTATAACGAAGCCAGAGATATCAGCATATACATTTTTATTTTTATAAATTACTTCTTGAGCATCTTGAATCCACGGATTACCTAAATGACACATTACTATTTTTAGTTCGGGATTATCTACTGCAACTTCATCAAGGTTTAGTGGACGTGAATAACGAAGTTTTCCTTTTGGACTGTATGTATCTCCAGTGTGAAACATCGCAGGAACACCAAACTCTACACAGATATCGTATACTTTTTGATATCTTTCATCATATGGATAATAGTGTTCATAACCAGAATAGATTTTGAGTCCTTTTACTAGTCCATCTTTAATCCAAGTTCTGTAATTTTTTAAATCTTCATCGGTATGATTGTCAATTGAGAATCCTGCAACTACTCCAAGATTATCGTATTTTTTTATCGTATCAATGATCTGTTTTGCTGAAGGTCTCTCTAAATTTGTTTTGTATGAGGATAAAATAACAGCGTAATCGACATTGTTACTTGTCATTTCTTTTTGAAGTTCGTCTATTCTATCATCTAAAGAAGAAATATGCTGGATGAGTTCGTATTGATTAACGTGAACATGACAGTCGATGATCATTTTGCTTTATAATTTGGATTGATCCATTCAATAAAAGTGGCATGGTTAAGTGACCGTGGATCGTTCATGTAATCATTAAGAATTTTTATAAATTTGAAATCATTTTTGATTTGAAATTCTAAAACAGGCTCTCGAATTTCATGTTTTAAGACTTTTTGAACATATTCAAGAGGAGATAGTTCTTTTGCAAATTCACAATAGTTGAATAATCTTGCACCTGCAATAATTCTACGTAAATTGAGTTTTATTGCAAGTTCTTTTCTTGCATCATAAATTTTAGTTGCAACACCTAGTCTTCGATTATCTGGATGTGTGGAGATATCTGCACCATACAAGGAATCTCCTTTTGGGTCATGTGCTGAAAACATACTATCACCACAAGCTTCTTTCCAAGTATGTTCTTTGTATTCAGGATCAAACGTCACAATTAAACTACTGCAGGAACCAACAATTTCGCCATCATAATCTGCGACAAATTGACCTTCAGGAAATACTTTAAGATGCCCTTCTAATTGGTCAGGTTTCCAGTATACACCTTCTGCTGCCATATATGGAAATGCAGCCTTTTGTAATTCTACAATTTTTGGTATGTCTTTCTTAGTCATATTACGAATGATTACTTTATTTTTAGTTTGAGTAGACATGCATCAATAAAATACGTGATTACTAATTAATGAATCTAAATTAAATTGCTTGTTCTGAATCATTGATTTTAGATTTTTTCACTTTATGAAAAAATCTAATTTTAATTACGTAAACAATACTGAGGAAAATTTCAACAATCATTGCTACAATCATAAACGCAGTGATTTGTGTCAAAAATGAGGGAATCTCTGCTAATCTTTTGAGAATATCAACAAGTGAATAAAACTGAGGATTAAAAAGAAAGATAGCAAGTAATGCAAATGGAAGTAATTTTGCAAGATCTCGTGAAAGATCTTCTCTGTAATATGCAGAAATTCTAATTGCAATAATTAATGAACTAGAAACAAGAAATATTGTTGCAGTTTCCATGTGTTGTACTAAAAGAAACATAAATGAAGAATAGCCCAAAAACCACAAAAATATTACAAATGGAAAAATAAAGAAATTAGTAGCAATGAATGCCACAACTCTAGGTGCACCTGATGGTTTTTTTCCAGAAGATGAAAAATGTCCTTTAGAAATTTTTTCAATATTAATGCAAAACATATCTCGTTTGGATAAGAATCGATAGAAATGATAAACAAAGATACCATAAATTACCATCCCAATAGAAAATCCAACAATATCATAAATAGAGGAATTTTTGGCAATATTTTCAATTAATCCATTAATATAATCAATTGGGAGTAAGTCAGAATTTTCTAATTTTTGAAAAGTATCTCGTATATTATCATAAAATGAAGTTACATCTTCTTCGAGCACATGTGTAGAAGGCAGTACATTTCCATTTTGCATTAAAGTAGTTTTAGAACTATGGTCATTTGAAAATGAAGATATTAGTAAAACACTGGCAAACACAACCATAAAAATAAAAATCAGATTTGTGTGCACAAAATATTATCCATTTCAGTCTTTTTGTATCTTTACGTATTAAAATGTAATAAAAAGAGTGAAAATAATGAATATAGTGAGATATACTTGGTTAGAACGAGTGGCGAGTTAGGAATTTCAAGAGGAGTCGCCGTCACCTTTTAACAAATCTCCAATACCGTATTTGTCAATAATCTTTTTACGTTCAGCGTTAAGCTTATCAATTTCTTCAGCCTCTTTCTTTTCATCTCCTTGGTAGATAGTTCGGATTGGCCAAGGAATTCGTATATCATATTTTTTAAATTCTTCATATATCATCATCCTCATGTCAGTTTCCATCTTAAATTGTGAACCATAATCTCTCACATACACCCAAACTGCAAAATCAAGTGAAGAATCATTGAATTTATTGAATCGTACAGTAGGTTGTTCAATATCTAAAATGAATGATTTATCACAACCACAGCTAGGTTGATTTTCATCAAGGTTTGGACATCTTGATTGAATCGCAAGATGTTTTTCTTTTTTATCTTTGACTTCTTGTAATGCACGTGTACCCACTTTCATCAAGATAGCTGCCACATGTTTTGGATCATTAAGATAAGAGACTCCAACTTCAACAACTGCAGGAACAATAGCGAATTCTTTTGTATAATTTATTATTTCACTTGTAACAAGTTGTCTAGTAGGAACGATTGCAATGGATTCATTCAGGGGATGTCGAATAAAGGTTACACGTGAAGTAATTTTATAGACTATACCTTTGTAACCGCTTGCTAGTGCAATTCTTTCTCCTTCAACAAAGATCTTGTCTTTTCTTATCATCATATATGCAAAGTAATTTTCAAAAGTTTCTTTTAATGCAAAACCAACTCCAAGAGCAATACCACCACTGGCAGTTGCCAATACAAAGAGGTCAACTCCCCACCAAGATATTATGCCTAGGGCTGCACCTAAAACAACTCCAAGCGGAATAAAATTTCTAAAGGGTTTTGGAAGTCCTTCTCTTTTCTTTTCTGCGTAACCTGGAGGTTTTGAACCAGCAATAATTGGTTCATATGAATTATCTCTCTTTTCTTCAGCCCATATATCGATTTCATAAATTTCGTCTGGAGTTTTACCAGGAAGTAATGGTCTACCTAGTTCATTTTCTCCAGTTATACAATCATGATAATATTGTTCATATTTTTTTTGTTCTGACTTTCTCCATTCTGAAAAAGGATCTTTTACAAGTTTTTGATAACTACCAATTCTTGCACCAGTTGAAGTAGTAAATCTTTCTAGGAAATCTCTACCTTGCGGAGTTTGTAAAAATTCGTTGAATTCTTTATCACTTATTTCTTCAGGGGGATTTTTAGGTGGAATCCATTTGTAACATCTATGAAACAAATCATTCTCATCATCTTTAAAACCATTCAAATCTCGCCAAGCTTTAAAATCTTCTTTTTCCTGTTTGAGTTTTTCTCCTTTTTCAAGAAGAATTGTTATGATGTGGCCAGCGGTAAATGCAATGACAAGAATATTCATAGAGTTGAGGAGTTTAGCAAATGTTTCTCCAACAGTGAGTTCAGCACTTAATTGTTCTTGAATTATTTCTGTATGGTCGTCAAACAGTTCAAAAGTCTGAATGTAAATATTAATCGAAGAAATCAAAGCCAATGCAAGGACAGGCAAGACGGCTCTTCGAGTTATATCAGCCAATATAGGATTAGAATAACTGAATTTTCTGGTTCTAGTCCATTGTCTAAATTTATTGTAAATTGTACCAATCACAATCAATCCCATTACTAAAATTACAAACGCTATTTGGAGCGAAACTGAAGATGACAATAATTCAACCAGAGTTCCAATTTGTCCTACTGCTTGTCCTTCTACAAGTGTTACTTCCTCTCCAGCCATTATTTTTCACTGTTTCCTTCCAGATACAAAGATTTCATAGAGATATTTTAGATGTTATCATTTTTTATAAATCATTCAATCGAATTTTTTTAAAAAAATTCGATTTAAATCATCATCAACATTTAACAATGATAAAAAATATCAATATACATGCAAAATCAAGAATCAAAATGGGCTGTAAAGGAATCACCGCGCATTATGAGTTATACTTTAGCAAATTTTCGACAATTACCACAAATTCAGAGATTAGGAGAAGAAAAACAATTCGAAATGGAAGTTGTGGGCAATGTGCTTCCATTTAAGACAAATAACTATGTAGTAGAACAACTAATTAATTGGAATAATGTTCCAGACGATCCAATGTTTGTTTTAACATTCCCACAAAGAGGAATGTTAATTCCCGAACATTATGCAAAAATGAAATACGCTCTAAAAAAAGGAGATAAGAAAGGAATTCAAAACATCTCAAATGAGATCAGGTTACAGTTAAATCCACATCCGGCAGGCCAAATGGAATTAAATGTTCCTGCACTAAAAGACGGAACAAAACTTTATGGAATGCAACACAAATACAAAGAAACTTGCCTGTTCTTTCCAAGTCAGAGTCAGACATGTCATGCATATTGTAGTTTTTGTTTCAGATGGCCACAGTTTGTCGGGATGGATGAACTCAAGTTTGCAATGAAAGAAGGCGAACAACTAGTGCAATATTTACGAGAACATCCTGAAATCTCAGATGTTTTGTTTACAGGAGGAGATCCAATGATCATGAAGGCAAAAATATTTTCAACATACATCAATCCACTCCTTGAAGCTAATCTTCCAAATCTTAGAACTATACGAATAGGAACGAAAGCACTATCATACTGGCCATACAAATTCCTAACAGATGATGATGCAGAAGAGATGCTAGACATCTTCAAACGAGTGATAGACAAAGGAATTCATCTGGCATTAATGGCGCATTTCAATCACTTAGTAGAATTAAAAACAGATGCCGTAAAAGAGGCAATAAAAAGAGTACGATCTACTGGAGCCCAAATCAGGACACAATCTCCCATACTTCGTCACATCAATGATGATTCAGAAATGTGGGCTGAAATGTGGAAGACCCAAGTACAGCTTGGATGTATTCCATACTACATGTTTGTCGTAAGGGATACTGGTGCTCAGCATTATTTTGGCATGCCATTGATTGAGGCTCAAAAAATATTCCGCGAGGCTTACAAAAAAGTAACTGGACTTGCAAGGACTGTAAGAGGTCCAAGTATGTCTGCAACACCAGGGAAAGTTCAGATTCTTGGAATTGCAGAATATGGTGGAGAAAAGATAATGGTGTTAAGATTCTTGCAAGGAAGAAATCCAGATTGGGTACAAATTCCATTTCTAGCAAAATACGATGAAAAAGCAATTTGGCTTGATGATCTAAAACCAGCAACTGGTGACAAGTTTTTCTTTGAAGATGAATTAAATGAGAAAATGAAAGTAATTAAAAATGAGGACTATCCTGAATCTTAGATATGAATTTACAAACAAGCTTAAACAATAACACTAGATCATATTAGTAATGCAAGAAAGTAAATAAAACAAAATGATAAATTCAAAACAAATCATAGAAAAAATCAAAGAAGAAAATATTTCGTTTGTAGATTTTTGGTTTGTAGATGTTTTTGGAGAACTGCATTGTATGGGAATGCCGAGTTATTCTCTTTCAGAAAATGATTTTAGCGAGGGACTTGAAAAACTTGATGCAAGTTCCATTCTGGGTTTCAAGTCAGTAAATAATTCAGATATGATTATGAAACCAGATCCTTCTACTTTTCGCATATTACCACCAGATTATGATCCAACTAGAAAAAATGCAAGAATATTTTGTGATCTTTATGAAGGAAATAGAGTAGAAGAAATACGCTTTAACAGAGATTCTCGTGGAATTACTGCAAAAGCTAAAGAAAAGCTAAACGAATTTGGGCTAACGCATTCAATGTGGGGTCCAGAGATTGAATTTTTTGTATTTGATGCAATCAATATTTATCCTTCACCATATGGCGCAACTCACTCATACGGAGGTTCTGGCTATTCTATTGAATCAAAAGAGTCACCGTGGGCAAAAGGAAATGCAAGCACTGCGATTGATCTCAAAGAAGGATATTATCCGTCACAGCCTAAAGATACGCTTGGTAGCCTCAGAAAAGACATTTGTGACGATTTATATCGCTATTTTGGAATAAAAGTTGAAGCTGAGCATCATGAAGTTGCAACATCAGGACAGAGTGAAATCAATTTCAAATACGGCGAAATGACTGAAATTGCAGATGCTGTGGTTACAATAAAAAATGTTGTTAAAGTAAAAGCCAAAAAAAGAAACAAAGTTGCAACCTTTATGTCAAAACCAATTTTTGGAGACAATGCATCTGCAATGCACACTCATCAGAGCATATGGAATAATGATACAAATAGAATGTATGATCCAAATGACAGTGCAGCACAGCTATCGCAAGAAGGACGTTACTACATAGGCGGACTTTTAGATCATGCATCGGCATTATGTGCAATAACAAATCCTACAACAAACTCGTACAAAAGATTAGTACCTAATTTTGAGGCACCTGTAAATGTTTGTTGGGGATTAGGAAATAGATCTGCTGCAATTCGGGTACCAATGTATCTAAAAAATAGGGAGAAGAGTAAAAGAATAGAATATAGAGTACCAGATCCTACTGCAAATATCTACTTACTTGAAGCAGCATTATTACTTGCAGGATTAGATGGAATCAAAAATAAAAAAGATCCAGGAGATTCTGTAGAAGAAAATGTCTACAAGCTTAGCGCTGAAAAGAAGAGAGAGCTCAACATTGGCTCTCTACCTACATCACTTAAGGGAGCATTAGATGCATTTCAAAGCGATATGAAATTTCTTGAAGATGTATTTACAAAAGACTTTCTTGATGCATATACAGAATTAAAATACAAAGAATATCATGCATTTGCACAAACTCCAACTGCATGGGAAGTTTCAATGTATACAGATGCCTAATGAAATATTTATAAAAAATTAGATCGGTCGTGATTCAATAAAACAGAACATTTTGCAAAGACTTGGAAAAATGCTTTTAACTTTTGAACAAAAATCATGCGTAATGAATACAACACTGAAGATCATAGCCTTTTTGGCTGTCTTGCCACTTTTTACTGCAGGCTTGACGCAAAGTTACGACATGGTAGCTTTTGCAGATAAAGCACAAGGAACACCATCAAAATCATATGGTTCCAAAAATGCAGGAATAGTTTGTGGTGATAGATTATGCTCTGAAGTACCTGTAACTCAACCAGTTCAAGAAAAAACTGAACAAAAGAAAATGGATGATAAACAGATGAGGGATAAGCATATGGCCGATAAAGAGATGACAGACAAAAAAATGGATGATAGACAGATGATGGAGAAAACAGAGACATCTCCAGATGCAGGTTCTGTTTTAAAACTATCACGTACAAATGTTCCAGCAAAGATTCCAATGCATCAAGGATTCTATAACGGTGGAGATGTATACTATATCATCACAGATTCTAGCGATAAAACACATGCAGATGTGATTACACAGAATCAAAAATGGAAAGTAGAATTAGCTCCATTACTAAAGAATGCTCCTGTAAAAGCACTCTCAAAAACATACATGTTTACAAATGGAATTAGTGGTGGCGGAGTTCACGGATATCAGGGTGAAGTCTTTACCAGCACCCCTTCACAACCAGAGATATACAGTGCACTCACATCACATGTTCATGTAACATGGAAAGACGGTGCAGCACCAAGAGTATTGAATTCTGAAAAAGCAATACTAGATGCAGAGAAAAAAGGAGAGATATCTTTGAGTCCATTAGAGGTTGTCTTAAACATGCCACAAATAGTTTGGCCAGAAGGACAAATGAAGGTAAAAGAAGACAAAGCACTTTCTGATCATACACCATATGGTGGAGGTCAGGTTCTAGATATTGACACCAAAGAAAAAACTGTAACATTCATTGCTCACAGAGGTTGGGGTCCAGATGGAAGAACTATCTACTACATTGTAACTGACACAACACCTTCAGATCCAGCTGAAATGATGGGCGTGATTAGCTCACCTACATCTGCAAGCCTTATTGCAAACTCAGCAGCAGTTGATTTGTTTCAATTCACAAATGGAATTAAAGGCTCAGGGCCATTAGGATTCCAAGCTGGAATTGCTTCTGGGGCACAAGGCGATGCAAACTATTCTCCTATGTGGAGAATTAATGTGATTAGTTGGAAGGATGCAGACAACTCAGCACTACTTGAAAACATTTCAGACATAACAGCATACCAAAAAGCAGGATTGATCGACATCAGTCTAGCAAGACCAATGGATAGCGATCACATAGTAAATTGTCCATTCATCGATCCCTTCCAATAGGGATTGATCTTTTTTATTTTTTATTATAAAATTTAATGAATTAGGATTTTGGAGTTTCAGTTAATAAATTCATTATACCTTGAGTTGTTACAATTCCAATCACACTTTCATTTACAGAATCAACTACTGGAATTATATCAAAAGGATGAGAATTCATTTTTTGGATTACAGAATACAAATATTCATCAGGTGACACAGTATGGAATTTTTTGTACATTACATCATTGATGGTGATTGCATCAAAAATTTTTTTATGAAATTTGTTAATTTCCCGCTTCGATACAAGTCCTACAAGTCTGTCATTAGCATCAATTACCAAAAATGTCTTTTTGTTAATTTCATTTTGTGCTAGAAATGATTTCACGGTAAGCAAAGGAGTTGTCTTTGGAAAATCAGTAACAATTACAGCGATTGCGGACACATCAGATACTACCCTTCTAAAATAAATTGGCATTAATCCAAGCTCAACGGTACCCACCTTCACATGAATTATTTTCTTTAATTTTCGTTGAAGTTCAACACTAGATATTATCATAGTCAAAAGTGTACCAAACACTAAAAGTGAGAAAAGATCATCTTCCAAGATATTGGCCTGTAACAAAGATAACATCAAGGCTAAATCTACAGCACCTTTAGCCATAACACCATATGCTACAGTTGTAGCAGGGCGCATCTTTGCAATACGAACAGCAACATACGAGCTTACAAATTTCACACCAATTATTATTCCAATAAACACAGCAATAATCCACCAGTCTAGATTTAGAAAGCCCAGACTAAAATGAAGACCTATACCTGCAAAAAAGATCGGAATAAAAATCCCATGTCCAATTACTCCAATATTTTTTGAAATATCAGAATATTCATCCTTAGCCATTCTAGAGACAGCGATGCCTAAAAGAAGTGCGCCTATTGCACCATGAATTCCACTAATCTCAGCAAAATATGCAACAAGTAAAATAACTCCTATGATAATACCAAAATAAATTTGCTGATCTTTAAGATGTTTTTTTAACATACGGAAAAATTGTGGTAAGACAAAAACTGAGAGCAGGCCTGCAACTGCAAAAAAGATTATCATCTTTGCAAACAACCAGAAAAATTCTGAGACTTCTGGGGTTTCACTTGAATTGACTTGGATCAGTACACTTGTAACAATAATTGCAATAAACTCTACAATCGCAGTAACTGTGAAAATCTCAAGACCTATCGTAGATTTTAGTTTACCAAGATCACTTAGTATCTTGGCAGTCACGCCAAGACTAGATGCAGCAATTACGCTTCCAATTGCAAATGCTTGTGTAAAATTCATGTCTAGAGACAAACCAAAAAGTGCTGCTACAAAAAAAGGAATTAAAAATGCCACAGCAGAACCGGCAAAAATTCTACCTTTCATAACGCGAAATATTCCTGCTAAATCAATTTCTTGAAGACCAATTAAGAAAAATAAGAAAAACACTCCAATTGAGGTAAAAAGTTCTATTGCATTAATTGGCTCAACTATAGCTAAAAGTGCAGGTCCAACAATAATTCCGGCAAGAACATTCCCTATAATAGTAGGCTGATTAATTCTATGCATCAGCTCTCCAAACAATTTTGCAGCAATAATCAAGACTGCAAGATATAAAATTGCTTCAAAGACCAATATACAATCTTCAAGGCAGATCATTTCATATCCCTTTCGGAAGAGACCATACATACAAAATAAGAGAATAATTGTTATATGAGATAATTTAGATAATTTCAAAATGGAGAAAATAGACTATGAAGGGATTGTTTGGGCGATTAACCACAACAATCCAGAACCATTAGTTGAACATGCTATTCATACCTTAGTTATGCATGGAGTGAAAAAAGAAGATATTCAATTAACAGATGCTCCAGATAATGTCAAAGTGGGTGCAATTGTAGTTGAAATTTGGCCTTATCACCTTGATGTTGCAAGAGTGAGGACTATTCGTAATGAATCTTTTATTAGCGGTACTGTTATGACTATAGAGCTAAAACTAGACGGCAAAGGGAATTACACAGATTAGTTTGAAAAAAGCAAAGAAGCAAAACATCATAATTGCGACAGTTACCATCATTATTGTATCTGCTATAGTTGGCTACAATTATTCATATGATCAAACAAAACAAAAGGGATTCAAATTCGGTAATGAACTTCAACAAATTCAAGAAGAGGTAAAGCAATCTCAGATTCAATTTGACTCAAAGATTACACAGTGGAGAGAAAGAGATTTAAGTTTAGAAGAACTCCTAGATTACTCAGAAACACATATGGAACAAATGCAAAATGAGATTTCAAAATATGATAAACTAAATCCGCCAACTCAATTTGCACCATCTGTAGAATTATTCAAGATTTCAACACAAGCACAGATAGATAGTGATAAAGAATTCATAGAATGGATAAAAACTAAAGATGAGTCTCACAGAATTAGATCTGATTCATTATTACAAGAATCGTTTGAATATGAAATGCTTGCTTTGGGCGAGTTTAATGCAGTCAAGGCAGGATTAAAGTAAAAACTATAATAAATTTAATTTCTGTAATAAATCCAAAATTGGGGAAATTTCTTTTATAATTTCATTTTTGTCCAAAGGTGTTGGCTCTGAGAATTTAATTGGGAATGTAATTGTAAGCATGTCTTGATCTGTATGAGATATACGAATAGAATGAACAGTATTGTTTGTTTTTGCAATGAAATCTTTCCATTTTTTTAAATGTTCTCCAACACGATCAA
Organism: Nitrosarchaeum sp.; assembly: GCA_036984365.1. GTDB lineage: Archaea > Thermoproteota > Nitrososphaeria > Nitrososphaerales > Nitrosopumilaceae > Nitrosarchaeum. The sequence goes on along the minus strand of BQXB01000005.1, from coordinate 6,799 downwards.
CTTGAGTCTCTAGTTCATCAATATCAATATCCAGATCAGAGTCAAATAATCCAAATTTTACAAGAGGAATCATCACTAACCCACCTGAAATTTTATCATGGTTTTTCAGCATTTGTGAGATAATTTCAACAGAATTTTCTTTAGGATAAATAACACCATAATCAGGATCAAAATATCCGGCTACAAGTTTCTTTGAATCTAAAATTCGAAAATATTCATCATCTAGATCTAATTTCCACAACACCTAGCATTAGTGCGTAAATAAATAAACAGTTTACCAAAGACAATTAAATAAACAAGGTGAAGATGAAGAACATGACTATTTCCAAAGAAAACAAAATGTTCATCGATAGTTTAATTGATTATTACATTAGTGAGGCAGAATCATACAGACAAATTGCAGAAAACTTTGTTCCAGAGGTAGAATCAGTTCCAGACACAGCATTTGGAATCATTACTGGATGTGTATATTCGGGGTTTTTACAGGCATATCAGAATCAGCAATTAACACCTGGCTTAGAAGACATGAAAGAATTTAATGAGATCATAAAAAAACGTGCTCCTTTAATCAAAAAGGCACTTCTTGGACCCATAAAACAAGAAAATATGCCAAAGGATATTCCTGGAAATTAAACAGCTAGTTTAGCAATTACAGTTAAAGTTTAATTTGATTTCAAAATAACAAAATTCATGAAAGTAGACGGAAGCAAAATTATTTTCGGTTTAGGAGTATCATCGGCAGTAGTATTGGTAATAGTAGTACTTTATTTTGCAATACGTTGATAAATCAATTTTTCTACAAATAACATATTGTCAGCTACAGATGAATTTAGAATTACACAAATTGTAGATAATGGGCAAGTAGTACAATTAACATTAATTGAAAATGTATCAACTGAACCAATTTCACAAAAACAAATGATCATAGACAATGTTTCAAAAAGACTAGATTCAGAAACAAAAGAACAAGTGATGCCATTATTAGAAGCAATATTGCAAGCTCAACCAACAGTCAACATTAGAAGTTATCAACAAACCCAAATTACAATTGGAATGCCAAAATCAAGATATGAAAAAATGGGAAGACCTCAAGTTGGAAGTATACTTGGAATTGATATAAAAAAACTCTAAAGGTTTGAGTTTATCGTGCTAATAGATGCTAATGGCAAGGAACAAGTAAAATTCCTACAAACAAAGACAGATGTTTTATCACTAAATGATTTGCCTGCAAAAAATGGGAATTTGGAAAGATTTTCTAATTGTGATTTATTATTGATAGACACTATAATTGATTCTGGTAAAAATTTAGAGTAAAGAAAGTTACAAATTTCTGAATTTTCAGAATTTATAATTGTAATTTCAGTTAGATTTTGCAAATAAGTGCAAATCGTATTTAGCAAATAGCCAAAACCAAATGGATTTTCAGCTGCAATTTGAGCCTGAGATTCCATTATTTGAGTTGCGATTTTTAAGAATTTTTCTTCTTGTGTAAAATGATACAATCGTAACATTACAAAACATGAAACTGAATTACCAGATGGTAATGATAAATCGTAATTATTCTTTGGTCGAATGATTAACTTTTCATGATTATTAGATGTCATAAAAAAGCTGCTACTTTCAGAGTCCCAAAAGTGAGCAACTAAATGATGCCCTAGTTTAACTGCTAAATTCAGGTATTTTGTTTCAGGTTCAATCTCAAATACATCAAGTAATGCATTTGCAAAATAAGAGTAATCTTCCAAATAACCATCTATTTTTGCTACGTTATTTTTGTAAGTTCGTAATAATTTAGTATCATCAAGTAGTTTTGTTTCAATAAATGAAATACAGTTTTTTGCTGCATCCAGATATTTCGTTTCTCTAGTTACACGGTATCCTTTAGCAAATGCTGTGATCATTAATGCATTCCATGATGTAAGTATTTTATCATCGAGTCCAGGAGGAATTCGTTTTGAACGAACATTCAATAATTTATCAGAACAACGAACGAGAATTTCTTTAATTTTTTCATCAGACATTCCAAAATGAAATGCTACTGCAGAAATGTTGATGTTATTGCACAAAATGCTGTTACCCTCCCAATTTCCGCCATCAGTAACATCATAATATAAACAAAATATCTCTGCATCGTCACCTAGTATCTTTTTAATCTCACTTTTCTCCCATACGTAGAATTTTCCTTCTACGCCTTCTGAATCAGCATCATATGCAGAGTAAAATCCACCTTCTTTTGAAGACATTTCTCTTAGAACATATCCCAAAGTCTTGTCAAGAACTTCAAGATAAAATGGGTCATGTGTAATTTGATATGCTTCAGCATAATTTACCGGAATCAATGCATTATCGTAAAGCATCTTTTCAAAATGAGGAACTAGCCACTTTGCATCAGTAGAGTATCGATGGAAGCCTCCGCCAATTTGATCAAATATGCCACCTTTTGCCATTTTATTTAGAGTTTTGAGCGCAAATTCATTAAATTTTGATAGTCCTGTTAGTTTTGCATACCTAAACAAAAATGAAACATTGGCAGCGTTTGGAAATTTTGGTGCAGAACCAAATCCACCATATGATGTATCACCAAGTTGAAATAAATTCATTGCGGCTTCATCAAGAATAATTTTTTCTAGTTTTGATGGAATTTTTACAGTCTCTGCTTTTTGTAAGGCCATTAGAAAGTTATCAGCAGATTTTTCAATGTCTTTTGGTTTTTCTTTCCAAGCTTGGGCTAGTTGCCTAGATATACTACCAAAACCAGGACGACCATAAGAATCCAAAACTGGAAAATAAGTTCCAACGTAAAATGGCTTTTGATCTGGAGTTAGAAAAATACTCAGAGGCCATCCTCCCTGTCCTGTAGCTATCTGACAAATTTTTTGATAAATATCATCAAGGTCAGGTCTTTCTTCTCTATCAACTTTGATGTTTACAAAATTTTCATTCATAAATTTAGCAACATCATCATTTTCAAATGATTCGTGTGCCATAACATGGCACCAATGACATGCACTATATCCTACACTAAGAAAGATTGGCTTATTTTCATCCTTGGCTTTTTTTAGAGATTCATCATTCCAAGCATACCAATCAACTGGGTTTTCGGCATGTTGTAGTAGATATGGACTAGTTTCGTGAATCAGATGGTTTTTTGCCATAATCAATCAGATTCCTTTTGTTATTTGTATCTAATTAACTAGTAAAAGATGCCCTTGCCTTCTTCTAATTCATAAATTCTGGTATTGATTTTATTCAATAATTTTTGTTTTGATTTTTGGGCTTTTTTGTCATGACTGTAATCTTTTTTTTCTAGTAATATTTGCAATCTCTTTAATTGTTCTAATGTTAATTTTTTGAATTCATTTTTTGATCTAGAAATAATTTGAAGTAGAGTTACTCGTTCACGGTCCTCAGCCGAAACATCATCAGGCATGATTACTAGTAGAATAGGATCTTTATTTTTCTAATGAATACAGCGGATGCACAGCGACTAGACTACCATTTTGGAGATTAAAATTGACGCAGACAAGGATGAAAAAATCATTCTTTCTCATAGAGATTTACTGTAACTTTTGTAGTCCAAGGTACAAATTCATCAGGAAATATCACTAACAATCCACTATTTTTTTGCACATTATCACATGTGCCACTATAGCTTTGTTTATTTTGGCCAAAGCAACCAGATTCATTATAAAAATTAAAATCAGAATTTTGAAAATTTTTACGTTGGATAGATGACGGAACAAAATAAACATCAAATCCCAAATTTTTGTTATCAGTTTTTACACTATAATCATACGATGTAATATCTTTAGATGTACAGATAGGGAAAAATTGCACGTATCCATTCTTAATTTTTGATTGCTGTTCTGAATTATCATAGTTGTTGTTTTCTATGTCAGGATACACAGAAACTTCAGGATTTGTGCTTAGCTGATTTCCTTGCACATAGTCTATCTCATGTCGGATATTATCAACAGCTTTTCGGTAAAGCATTGGTTGCCATTCTTCTTGACAGTAGCTAAATTCATGTTTTAATTCAACAAATGATTTACCATTAATTGTTTCAAGTTGATTTGTATTGTATTCTTTTGATTCTGCATCAAAGATATGATTAACATTAGATTTATCTGATTTGTACCACGAGTTTGTTACTTCAAAAATTATATTTTTTGAATTACTATTCCATTCAGACAGTAAATGAACATACACAGAATATTTGTTTATCACCTGTTGAGTATCAGATACAAAAATCAAATGACCAAAAAAAGCGTTAAGAAAGATTATAGAAAATGCAACTATAGGAATTATGACATAGAATATTTTGTTCATCATAGTAACCCACTAACATCTCTGAATAAATCTTAAAATTTCACTCAAAAAGTAGATAAATATGAATAAAATGCGAGCCATGGTGCTATCTAAATGTGCACCAATTGAGACAAAACCATTAAAATTAACAGAAATAGGCAGACATGAGATAAAAAAACCAGATGAGATTTTAATAAAAATTGAAGCCTGTGGAGTTTGCCATTCTCAGCTGCATGGAATTGAAGGTGATTGGAAAGATATTGGGATTCCACCAACTTTACCTACAGTTCCAGGTCATGAATTAGTGGGAAAAATTATTGAGATTGGAAGTAATGTAACTAAATTCAAAGTGGGGGACAGAGCAGGAATTACTCCATTACTTGAAGCTTGCAAAGAGTGTCAATATTGCAAAGAAGGTAAAGAACAACTTTGTGAATCTTCAAAAATTACAGGGGAGTCACTCAGGGGAGGATATTCAGAATACATAACAGTTTCACAGGATTTTGCAACAAAAATTCCAGATAAAATGAAAGCAGAATATGCAGCCCCATTATTTTGTGCAGGAATTACTGCTTACAAGGCAGTAAAAGCTGCAGAACCAAAGACACACAAAAAGATCGGAATATTTGGAATTGGCGGAGTGGGTCATATGGCAGTACAGTTTGCAAAAGTAGAAGGATCTGAAGTCATTGCATTTTCACGTAGTAAAAATCATCTAGATGTGGCAAAGAGACTAGGAGCAATTGATGCCATGGTATTTTCTGAAAAACAAGAATTTCTAGATGAATTAAAAAATAAACATGGAATGTTAGATGCTGCAATTGTTTTTGCTCCAGCAGATATAGTAACTGACTTTGCAATCAAATCAGTGAAGAAAGGAGGATTAATTGTAATTGCAACAGTTGGAAAAAACCCAACGTTTTTTGCATTTGAAGAAAAAACAATTCGTGGAACTGTGATTGGTTCAACTAAGGATATGGAACAAGTAATCAAAATTTGTGATGAAAATAATCTTACAGTAGTCACAGAGGCATATCCTCTTGAAAAAGCAAACGAGGTTCTCAAGAAACTTAAAAATTCTCAGATTCAAGCAAGAGCAGTACTAATTCCATAGTCTATAAAACCGCCCAAATAGATTCAAAAGTACCCATATAGATTGTCTATGCACTATAGAGTTACAAGAAAACATGTGATTTGGTTATACTAACACATAGCAACTAGTAATAATGAAAAGCAGACCAAAACTTCAACTTGAAATAAAGGATTCTATCGAAGGTGAGTTAGATGATGAAACCTATTATGAAAAATAGAAATCTACAGCATCATTGTAAAAAAAGTTTGAAACTAAGAGAATTAAAAAATCAGACTATTTTAAACTAAAATCAACCTTAATGTACTATAAGATATGAGTAGACATATGGCAAATTACACAACACAAGTAAATATAATCCACAAAAAATTTACTGCTACATTAAAAAAAGCAAAAACAAGACAGGCAATAAACAAAGCATACAGTGTTCATAGAAAAGATCATGAAAGATTGCTTAAAAGTCACCTAGCAGAAGAAATGAAACAGATTAAAAAAGCCAAAGCAAAACTCGATTAATCTAAAATCATTTTTTATTTTTTAATGAATAAAATTTTTGTAAAAATTAGGTAAATTTAATCTAAAAAGACACATTTGAATTATATTATTCGCTTTATTGCGCTAAATCCTTCATCCAAAGTTGGAATGTCAAATGAATTGATTTGTTCTAAAATTACCTCTTTTGGTATTGATTTTCCATTCTTTTTTTCCCTATTTTTTAATCTCTTAAAAATAGTATTTTTTGGCAATTCAAAACTCACTGCATATACATCCAAGTTTTTTCCATGCTCTTTTGCAAATGATTTTAATTCATTAATTAGAGAGATTCTAACATGACGTTTCAGATGAGTTCTATCAATTACAAAGTCTCTATCATTTAAAATACAATCATGTATCTTTTCAAAAAACTTGGTTGTAATGTAATCAAATTTTTTTTTATTTTGTATATAATCAAATGCCTGAGCATACGAGATTCCCATGATATCAGATAACTCTTCAATAATAAAATCAGTAGAACATGCAACGTATTCCTTATGGGCGTTAACCCAGGTGGTTTTTCCGGAGCCAGATACCCCAATCATGAATATTCCCTTCATAGAATAGTTGGAATTTGACGATTATTTGGGCATATAGCCAAACATACCAAAAGATGTAAAATTTGAACAGAATTTAGGTTTACTTGATTTAAAGTGGTTTACAATAGTTTAATTACGACACGATTTCACAAAGCTTCAGAAAGATATGCCCTTTGATAGAGATGGCCCAAGAGAAATGTTTACTGCAACCTGTGGTGACTGTGGCAATGAATGTCAAATACCATTCAAACCAAAAGACGACAGACCTGTATATTGTAGAGAATGTTTCCAAAAGCATAAACCTCAAGAACGCTCTGGCGGTTCTAGA
>BQXB01000004.1:0-167912 GCA_036984365.1 Nitrosarchaeum sp. | reverse complement strand
TGGTATCTGTAGGTAAAGAATCAACGGTCACACTATTAGTGGTAGATAAAGAAACTGGTAATCCATTAGATGATGCAAATGTAATTTTACACATAGAGAAAGGAGGACCTATGGATGGCATGAACATGATGGATATGATGGGAAACATGTTTGAGGCAGAAAACATTGGTTATGGCAAATATTTGATTAAAGTGAATGTTGATGAAAAAGGATATCATACAATGCATACACATGCGATACCTCAAGGAAAGTCAATGATGTCTATGATGAATAATCATATGGATATTGGAATTATAGCAAGATAATCTCTTAAATAAAAAACAATTTTGCAAATACTGTCCTGAAGACAAATGTTTGTTAGATTGTAAAATATGCAATCCTAAGTTTAACAAAGCAAATGTGATTGTTAGTTGTGAAAAATTATACCTTAAGGCATTACAGATACTTTGTAAATAATATTTGTGAACAGAACATCTCACATCAATATGTTTACATCATAATTAATCAAATCAAGAGTTAATGTCTGATGATGATTTACCAAAAGATCTATCTCACATCACACCAGCATATCGTAGAGCGTTATGGCTAGTTGTTTTAATCAATGTAGGTTATGGAATTGCTGAAATAATAGGTGGATTCTTGGCAGATTCTCAAGCTCTCAAAGCTGATGCACTTGATTTTCTTGGTGATGGTTCCATCACACTCTTAGGATTACTTGCAATAGGATGGGGTCTTAAATTACGAGCTCGCTCAGCTCTCATCCAAGGAATATTTCTTGGGGCAATGGGAATTGGGGTTATTGCTTACACAGTTTATCGCACACAGGTTCTGCAAATTCCTGAAGCTGGACTAATGGGGGGGTTTGGTTTTGGTGCACTTTTGATCAATGTTATTGCAGTCATACTATTGCTTCCACATAGGAAAGGTGATGCAAATGTACGTGCAGTATGGCTCTTTAGCCGTAATGATGCGCTTGGCAATATTTTGGTAATAATCGCTGCAGGTTTTGTCTTTTTGACAAACACGTCATGGCCCGACCTCATAGCTGCTGGAGTGATTGCAAGTCTCTTTTTGCAATCCTCGTGGTCAATCATCAGAGATGCACGAAATGATCTAAAAAAATAATATTATAATAACTGCTTATTGTTGAATATGTTTTCGGTGTTCTCAATACGTCATGATTTCTTTTAATGCTTACCATGATCACGTAAATTTAATATTCTATCAAAAGCAGTATTCATAAAACAATACGTCAATAGATAAGATTGTCTTACGATGATTAGAAATTCACCAAATGTTAAAGATTTTGTTTTACGTAGTTCAGGATCAGAGACATAATTAAATTCATTATTTTTAACCCAATGCCATCCATGTCCAATAGAATTACGTAATTCTAAATTTAGACATTCTTGAAGATGATTCTCAATTTTATTTTGTTCAAGTTTACGTAAAATAATTCCTAATGGCTCGGTTCCAGAAAGATGTAATCCTTTTTTGTCTAAAATTATCATGAGATATTTTTTGAATAATTCATAATTGTCAAGTATTTGATGACATAATAATGTCACATAAGCATGTAGGATGTGAGGTTCTGTAAATTCAAATTTTTCCATTTCAGTTTTAAATAAATCCCAGTTCTCGGCTTTAAGGCGTAAATCAAACAAATTAATCACTTCAGCTGATAAATTAACTCGTTTCATAACTAATTCAGTTAATGCATCTTCCTCAAGAGTTACATTCATTTTTAGAGCATTTTGTTTATAGAGATTATCTACTAATTCTAATATAATTTTTTTAAAATCAGAATATATCTCGGTTTCTTTTGGAGTAAGATTGTCCATCAATTTACCTTATTATTGATATTTGTATCTTCAAAAAGTTTTGTTCTAAGACATTGCAAGTCCTTTCAGAAGTTCATTTAATTCTCTAGTTGGAGCATAATCGAATCTAGGCTCCGCATATTCCATAATCTTCACTACGTGCCATCCCTCACCTTCTACCAATCCTTCATAGTGTTTGTCAGGTGGAACCACTGGATGAAAGGCTTCTTCATAGTATAACTCCTCAAATTCCCCTTCACATAGCGGACATTTGGTAATTCTGGGCTCTTTTGTGACATGTAATTTGCTATAAGAGAGACTACCAAACCACGTTACTGTCTGATACCCCTTCTGTACGCCACAGTGAGACAGCAGATAGCAGAAGGTCTGAAAGACAGAGTTTCTTTGTCCCTTATTTTTTACATACCACCCATATCTCCCAAATGCATTTACGATGTCAGATTCTTTTCCAAAACCTACCAAGTGAAAATGTGGGTGAGAATACCATTGACGAAATGTCTTGTGGAATCTAAATGGATGAAATACTACTGCAGCACCTGTTATGTTTGCAATCTTTAGTATGTGACTCATTCTCTGACGTAATATCTTAACAGGAGTATCATGTTGTGAATGAGGAGCAATAAGTATCAGGTGAATGGGTTGCTGTTTTGATTTTTCAAAATATGTTTCTATTCTTCTAGATGATGCATTTGCTTGTCTTGCTATCCAGTTAAGATAACATGATTTACATTTTGAACGATAGCAAGATCTACGAAACTGTTTAACATAGGTTAACCTTCCCTTTCCTAATTTTTCATGAAGATCTGTTCTATTACATCCAATAGTTTTCCATAATCCACACCAATCATGAGGTTCGGAAATTGCAGGCAATCTCCATCCTTGATACTCTATGTTCATCCAGTTTGTGCAAAATTTTCTTTCTTCGACAAAAGATACCGTATTTTGTAGAATAGAATTACTTTGCTTAGAGGCAGGACCCATAAACTTGAACAAAGATTGGTTTTTCATTTCAATTTTCTAGATGATTTTTCAAAATCTGCTCAATGTTGGTTTTTTTGGTTAATTGATATCTGGCAACAATAAATTTTTGAAAGGATGATTCATCAAAACAAACATCACAAACTAGAACTGGCAAATCCCCAGTTCCTGCACCGTTATAAATTACGATATGAGATTTTGTGTTTTCACAACATTCTCTAAGATCTTCAAGAACTGGAGATTTCATATTCAAACCTCCAGTTTTCTAACCAGCAAACCTTCTGCTAGTTTCTCAATTATCAGATGAGAGTCTGAGTCAAGCTTTAGGTCGGTGGCAAATCTTTTTGGAATAACGATTGTATAGGAGCTCTTTCCAGTTACCCAAACCTTTGAAATTTGCTTATTCTCTTTCATTCTAGATAATAATGGTTTTATGTAACAATATGATTAGATGTTACATGAAAAAGGGTATAATCAAAGGTCCACAGGTAATTAATAACGAAAAAAGTTACATACCTGATGAGACACTTGTGAACTTTATTCAAGATTGGTTACACATTCACAAAAAAAGAGAACAGATGACCAAAGAAGGAAAAGAACTATCATCCGAAGACAAGAAGAAACTACGATCTCTGGACAAAAAGAAAGTCGATTATATCGATAAGACCATTTTTCCTGCATTAGCGAATCTGACTTATTTCTTTGAAGCTATGGCAGCCAGTACTAGATTATCTAATGGATTTGAAGATGAACTTGAAGAAATCTTAGATCCTAGAAAGTCAAAAGATGCAGCACAATTTAGTGGAAATAGAATGAGAATGAGCAGTATGCAGTTTAGAAGTAATAATTTTGCCAGATTAGTGGATGCTGCATTATCCATTCCAATGAAAAATTATGAGAGAGGAAAACCCATAACGGATTTCAGAATAGGAGTTATGTATCAACTTCTTGGGGTCATAGGAGATTATATGGATACGCTACTAAGTAATGAATATTCATCTAGTCAAATATGGTATTCTTTTCATGATGATTTTAAAAGAATGTTGGGATGGATGGCATTGCTTACAAGAACTGTAAAAGATACTCCCAAAGAATATGACCGAAAATTACAATTTGAACCCATATGGTTTTCAAATCGTAGCCCTGATGGCGGATGGGATTTTTAAGATTAATTTTTAGTAACGTCAGTTTTTGTTTCAGATGTATTTTTAATTAATTCCATCTTATGTATCACCATTTCAAGTTTGAGTTCTAAATCTTTCATCTTAGTGGATTGATTCTCAGATTCTTTCTTTTCCATCTCTAGTCTTTCATTTTTGATTTTTAGTCTTTCAGAATCAGATATTGTCAAATCAGATATACCCTTTGAAAATTCTTCAAAGAGTTGTTCGACAGTTCCTTGAAAATATGTGCCATCTAATCCATTGCTGTGACCCATCATCTTTTCAATAGCATTATCGTTTACTTGATTATTTAATTTCAAAATGGTATTGAATCTCTTTCTGAATCCATGTGCTAGCTGTTCAGAATACCTGTTGTTTTTCTTTTGACCTCTTAGATTAGAATTTGTCAATGCTCTTGTAATTATTGCCTGAATTGCACTTTTTGTTATATGTTTAGCCTTAGTTGAGGCTATTTGATACCGTTTCCTGAATAATGGAGACTCGTCAGTCAACACTTCATTGTTCTTTCTTCTTTGATTAAGATAATCATCCAAACATGAAGATGCTTCAGGAGTCAGAAATGTATAATATTCTTCTATAGTTCCCTCATAGACAGTAATCATTTTACAACCTAGAGGCATATCTCTAATGTGTTTAATTTTCAAATCAGATATTGCTCCAATACGAACACCAGATGAAGCAAGAAAATGAATTACAGCTTTGTTTCTTAACTGAGAAGTAACATCCAGCATTCGTTTTACATCATCAGTAGAATATGCAGAAGAACCAGAACGTTTGATTAACGCTGGAAATAATCTCTTAATCTTTCTCCAGTTTAGATCAATGTCGTTTGCCTCCAAGAAAGTCTTTATAGGATTTACTTGTGCTCCAATAGAATTAGGACTGATATTTTTCTTTAGATAAATAACATATGTTTCAACTAGCTTTTGTAGTTCTGATTTTTCTATCTTTACAACAGAATCAAAGTCATTTATCCCATGATACTTCATAAATTTCTTGACAATGAAAGTGTACATCTTGACAGATTCAGGAGATTTGAGAGATTCCTGAAAAATCTCCAAACTGTACTGATTTATCATACATTAGATAAGATGAATCTAGTAAATAATCTCGTTTATAGTCAATTATTGTAATGAATAATGCAATTCACAAAACAATGCCATCCCATTGGGTAGTGTTTTGGCAGAAATACTACCATCACGCAATCCTCTGCCACAGATATAACATTCAACCTCAGTCACACTTGTTTGCACTGGAGAATTTTTTTTAAAATAAAGATCCTGCATCATGATAGGGGTTGCACTTGCCATATCAAATTAGATTGCATCTCATCATATAAAGGTACCGTACTATACCGTAACTATACAAAAATTTGATGTTTATATTGTAAAAACAAGCCAAAAAACAACTAATCAATTTAAATAATAAACGAGTAAAGTTTTGTCTATGGGTGGACATCTTTGGAAAATCTCAACCAAAAGTAATACCTCTAGAGCTAACTGAAAACCAATTTCAAATTTATAATAAAATATCAAGAAATTATTCTCATTCATTTCTCTTTGAATCATTAACAGGTCCAGAAGTATTGGCGGAAACATCAGTTATGGGATTTGATCCTAAAACGATTCTCAAAGGATATTCAGACAAGGTTGAAATAATAAAAAACAACAAAACTGAGACTATTCAAACAAATAATCCATTTGAAGAGTTAAAAAAACTACTAGAAAGATCAGAGGATCAAAGTTATAGATATTTGGGTGGTGCGGTCGGAGTTGTAAATTATGATGCAATAAGATTGATAGAAAATATTCCAGACACACATGATTCACCACAACCATTAATGGAGTTTGGAATTTATGACGATGGAATACTATACGACAACATACACAAAAAATTATTTTATTTTTATAATGATCAAAATAGATTTGAACAATTTAAAATCAGTGAAGATTCATTTGATGATTTTAAAGTAACGGAAATAACACCAAACATGAATCAAGAAAAGTTTTCAAATATAGTAAACAAGGCAAAACAGTACATACATGAGGGGGACATATTCCAAGTTGTATTATCTAGAAAATTTACGTTTGACACACAGGGAGACAGTCTAACACTATACAAAACACTACGAAGATTAAATCCATCACCATACATGTATCATTTAAAACAAGACAACAAAACAATCATTGGGGCATCTCCAGAAATGCTTGTAAGAATAACTAACGATAAAGTAGAGACATTTCCAATTGCAGGAACTAGAAAGATTACAGATAATGAGGAAAAAAATAACCAATTGGCATATGAGTTACTTCATGACGAAAAAGAGTTGGCAGAACACACAATGCTTGTAGATTTAGGAAGAAATGATATTGGAAGAGTTTGCAAATATGGAACTGTCCGTACTGAAGAATTAATGGAGATTAAACGATTCAGTCATGTTCAGCATATAGTAACACACGTTGTTGGTAATTTAGCGCCTAAAAATGACATGTTTGATGCGTTTAAGGCAGTGTTTCCTGCAGGAACGGTTTCAGGCGCGCCAAAAGTGAGAGCAATGGAGATAATTGACGAGTTAGAGACTGAAGCAAGAGGTCCCTATGCAGGCGCAGTTGGATATTTTTCTTATAATGGATGCTGTGATTTTGCAATCGCAATAAGAAGTATATTCATAGAAGGAAACAAAGGATTTGTTCAGTCAGGAGCAGGGATTGTCTCAGACTCTATTGCAGAAAATGAATTCAAAGAAACAGAACATAAAGCTGGAGCAATGCTTCAAGCATTAAGAGAGGCAAAAAAATGAAATTTTTAATCATAGACAATTACGATTCATTTGTTTACAACCTTGCACAATACTTGGGAGAATTAGGAGTTGATTGTGATGTAATTAGAAATGACAAGATAACATTAGATCAGATAAAACAAAATAATTATGATGCAGTGATAATATCGCCAGGTCCCGGAACACCTACAGATAAAAAATATTTTGGTGTATGTAGCGATGTAATAAAAGACATGGGACCAACCACTCCAATATTAGGGGTATGTTTGGGGCATCAAGGTATTATTCATGCGTTTGGCGGTAAAGTTACAAATGCCGGATGTGTCAGACATGGAAAGACTAGTCCAGTAGATCATATCAATTCAGAATTGTTCAAAGATGTCAAGAATCCATTTAGGGCAACAAGATATCATTCACTTGTAGGAGACAAGACAGTAATTCCAGATGTACTAGAAGTTACAGCCATCGCTGCAGATGATGGAGAAGTAATGGCAATAAGGCACAAAGAGTATCTGATAGAAGGAGTACAATTTCATCCAGAATCAATTATGACAGAAGACGGGAAAAAAATTCTGGCAAATTTCATAAAACAGGTAAAAGAGAGAAAATGATATTAAACTTAATTCAAAAACTACAGCAAAAGACTGATCTTACATATGATGAAATTAATCTGGTGATGATCGATATTCTTTCTGGAAAAACAAATGATCAAGAAAATTCAGATTTTTTATCCAGTTTAACCGAAAAAGGAGAAACTGATGACGAATTATTAGGAATGCTAGATAAAATGCAAGAATTTTCCCTCAAAGTTGAGCCTAGAAATCACGGAATTGTATTAGATATGTGCGGAACTGGGGGAGACAAACTCCAAACATTCAATATATCAACAACAGCATCATTTGTAGTTGCAGCCGCTGGAGGGATTGTAGCTAAACATGGGAATAGATCAAGTTCTGGAATTTCAGGAAGCGCAGATATTTTTGAATATTTCGGATATGATTTGAATCAAGAACCCGCTCAAATTGCAAATGTTTTGGAAAAACACAACATTTGCTTTATGTTTGCACAAAAGTTTCATCCTGCAATGAAACATGTCTCAGCTGCAAGAAAGCAGTTAGGAAAGAGAACAGCTTTTAATCTTTTAGGACCATTGTCAAACCCAGCAGATGTAAAAAATCAACTTATAGGCGTATCCTCAACAGAATATCTTGAGAGACTGCCTTTGATTCTAAAAAGAAGAGGAGCTAAAAACATAATGACAGTTTGTTCAGATGATGGAATGGATGAATTTTCAACTAGTGCAACCAACAGAGTATGTATTTTAAAAAAGGATAAAGTGTTAATGAATATGATTGATCCAGAAGTTGTAGGATTACACAAATCAAAATTAAAAGATATTCAAATTCAAACAAAAAAAGGTACAATAGAATCATTTGTAGGAGTTCTAAACAATACTGCAAATCAAGCAATGATTGAAACAACAGTGCTTAATGCAGCAGGTGGATTAATTGTTGCAAACATCTCAAAGAATTTTGAAGAGGGAGTAGAATTAGCATTAAATACAATTAAAGAAGGAAAGGCATTGAAATTATTAGAAAGATTTGTTGCAGATACGGGAGATATTTCAAAATTAAAGGAGATAGTAAATGGTTGAAAATATTTTGAGAAAATTAGCAAATAACTCTCAAGCTGCAATTGACGATGGAGTATATGATGTAGATATTAAATTACAAAAATCAGATAAAGACTTTCTACAAATTATAAAAACAAACAACCATGCAACCCTTCTTACAGAAGTAAAGTTTTCATCTCCGTCATTAGGCAAGATTAGAACATTGTCAGACCCATCAAGTATAGCACAACAGATGATTGCAGGGGGTGCCAAAGCATTATCAGTACTAACTCAGCCTCATTTGTTTAATGGTTCACCAGAATATTTCATGCAGGTTCGACAATCAGTAGATGTCCCATTGCTAATGAAAGACATCATGATTGATACTGTACAAATTGATGCTGCTGAAAAAATAGGGGCAGATTACATGTTAGTTATTCAATCATTATTTGATCAAAGATTTCTCAATGATATTGACGAATTCATCAGATATGGTCACAAAAAAGGATTGAAAATATTATTAGAGGTTCACACAAAACAAGAATTTGAAAATGCACTCAATACAGAAGCTGATTTGATTGGAATTAACAATAGAAACCTTGACACGTTAGAAATTGATCTTAAAACTACTCAAAAAGTACTTGAAGGGTATAAAAAAACAAGACCGATTCTAGCAGAGAGTGGGATTGAGACTGTGGAGGATATTCAATATTTAAAAAAGTGTGGTGCAGATGCATTTCTAGTAGGTTCCAGCATAATGAAAAGCGATAATATCGAAGAGCATGTCAGAAAATTGGTGAATGCATATTGAAGTATCCTAAAGATGGTAAATTTGGAGAGTTTGGTGGTAAGTACATTCCAGAAACGCTTGTTCCTGCAATTGAGGAATTAGAAGAAAATTATCTTAAATTCAAAGAAAACAAAGAATTCAAAAATGAATTGGATTACTATCTAAAACAATACGCTGGAAGACCAACTCCATTGTACTATGCAAAAAATTTATCAGAAAAATGTGGTGGTGCTAAAATTTATCTAAAAAGAGAAGACCTGTTACATGGCGGAGCTCATAAAATAAACAATACTCTAGGTCAGGCATTACTTGCAAAAAAGATGAATAAAAAAAGAATCATTGCAGAAACGGGGGCAGGTCAACATGGAGTAGCAACAGCTATGGCATGTGCAGTTTTAGGAATGAAGTCAGAAGTATACATGGGTTACAAAGACACTATACGACAAAAGCTAAATGTATACAGAATGAATATGTTAGGATCTAGAGTTCATCCGGTAAAATCAGGCTCCAAAACACTCAAAGATGCAATTAATGAGGCAATCAGAGATTGGATTACAAATGTTGAAGATACATACTATCTACTAGGTTCTGCGGTAGGACCGCATCCATATCCCGTGATGGTAAGAGACTTTCAAAGTGTGATTGGAGAAGAAATCAAAACTCAGATGAAAAAATTATCAAATAAAACACCAGATACAGTAATTGCTTGTGTTGGTGGCGGGTCAAATGCAATTGGAACATTTTATCCGCTAGTGGATACAAATACAGATATCATCGGAGTGGAAGCTGCAGGTAAAGGATTAAAATCAAAATATCATTCGGCAACATTATCTGCTGGAAGTAAGGGTGTACTTCATGGAATGATGACTTATCTATTACAAGATGATGAAGGACAAGTTACAGAGACACACAGTATTTCTGCAGGATTAGATTATCCAGGTGTCGGTCCAGAGCATGCTTATCTTAAAGATACAAACCGTGTAAAGTATCGTTCTGCAACAGATGCTGAAGTCATAGACGCATTTTTGATGTTAACAAGAACAGAAGGAATCATTCCAGCTCTAGAGTCGGCTCATGCAATAGCTGAAGCGGTAAAAGTTGCAAGAAAGAGTAAAAAATCAGAATCGATAGTAGTCACACTTTCAGGAAGAGGCGACAAAGATGTAGAAGAAGTACAAAGGTATTTGAGCAAAAATGACAAGAATTAATGAAAAATTTGCAGAACTCTCTGCTAAAAATGAAAAAGCATTGATCACATACATAATGGTAGGATACCCAAATGAAAGTGCAACCATATCCATAGTGAAAGGCCTAATCAAAGGAGGAGCAGACATAATAGAGTTAGGATTTCCATTTTCAGATCCTCTTGCAGATGGACCAATAATTCAAAATGCAAGCACAGTATCTCTAAACAATGGAACAAAAATCAAGAGTTTTTTTAATATTGTAAAAAAGATCAGAAATGAGACAGAAATCCCACTAGTCTTAATGACATATACCAACATTTTGTATCATAAGGGATATACAAATTTTATTGCCGAAGCTAAAAAAGCTGGGATAGATGGATTCATTCTTCCAGACATGTCAGTTGAAGAATCAAAAGAATACATCGAATCAGCTAAAAATATGGCAGACACCATATTTTTGATATCTCCAAACACATCTAAATCTAGAATAGAAAAAATTGTAAGATCATCTTCAGGATTTTTATATTTAGTTGCAGTTTATGGCACCACAGGAATAAAAACAGGAATCCAAAATTATACAATAAATGCAATCAAAAAAGTCAAAAAAATTGTCAATGGAAAAATTCCAATAGGAGTAGGATTTGGGATTTCAACACCAGAAGATGTAAAAAAATACATTGCGGCAGGAGCTGATGCAGTCATTGTTGGCAGTGCATTTTTGAAATTAATTGAAAAGACGCCTAAAAACAATCTTGAAAAAAGCATTGCATCATTTACAAAGAATCTCAAAAAACAAACGTTATCAAAAAGATCTAAAAAGCAATCATGAATTCATTGGGTATTTACGATTAGATACAGTTATGAGTAATTCAAAGACGTGGTTTTCCACATTTTCGACATGAAATAGTCCCATTAGAAACATACTCATGATTACAAGTGTCAGCCTCTACCACCATAATTTGACTCTGAAAAATCTCAATATTATTGAATGATAATGAAGATTTTGAGCGCACATGCAAAATCATTTCACTTGGAATACACAAAAGATAATTTTTAAATCAAAAACACATACTGATTTAAATATACTAATAAGCAAAAATGTAAACAATAATGCGTTAAAGAATAGTGGTCTGCCGTTTTCAGAGGGAAGGTATGGGAAACTTTCAGATTGAAACCACTAACTAGATGTTCTCAAGCAACAATAGACATTATGAAATAAAAAACATCCGATGAAAATACCAAACACTCATTAAAAAAATTAAAGAATTTCGTACGAATGTAAGATGGCATAGTAAAATATCAGATTAGGAAGATAACGGCTTAGCAAAACATACAAAAACAGGAGAATTGTTTTCTTGATGTGCAGACTAAGCTTATTTTTGTAACAGGGGGGGTAATGTCTGGTCTTGGAAAAGGCGTAACAACATCATCTATTGCAAAATTATTACAATTAGCAGATCAAAAAGTATCTTGTATCAAAATTGATCCATATCTAAATTATGATGCAGGAACTATGAATCCAGTAGCTCATGGAGAAGTCTTTGTTACAGAAGATGGAGGGGAATGTGATATGGATATTGGAAATTATGAGAGATTCCTAAATCAAGATATCCCAAAAAGTCACAATATTACCACAGCTCAAGTATACTCTACAGTAATTGAAGCAGAAAGAAGAGGAGAATATCTAGGAGCATGTGTGCAAATAATTCCGCACATCACAGATGAGATAAAAAACAGAATTAGAAAAATTGCAGAAGAAGAAAATCTCGACTATTTAATTGTAGAATGTGGAGGAACAGTAGGAGACATAGAATCACTACCATTTTTAGAAGCACTAAGACAGATAAGAGTAGAAGAAGGACCACAAAATGTAATTTTTGTGCATGTAACATTGGCACCATCACTTGATGTAGTCGGTGAACAAAAGACAAAACCCACACAGCACAGTGCACAGGAATTAAGAAGAATAGGAATTCAGCCAGACTTTTTAGCAGTAAGATGTAGCGCTCCTCTAGAAGAAAAGACAAAGAAAAAAATTGCGCTATTTACAAACGTTACTGCAAATGATGTGTTATCATGTCACGATGTAAAATCTATTTTTCAGGTTCCTCAAATATTGTATGATCAAGGAATAATGGATTCACTATTTACAAAATTTGGAAAAGTAGGAATGGTAAATACATCTGCAAACTGGGACAAATGGAATATCATCGTAGAATCAATGACAAACCATGAAGATAAAAAAGTAAGAATTGCCATGGTCGGAAAATATGTAACCCTTACAGACAGTTATGTTAGTGTAAATCATGCACTAAAACATGCAGGTGCAAAATTAGGAAATTCCATTGAAATTGATTGGATTGATTCTGAATCAATTACAGATTACAACATGTTATCAAAATATGACGGCATATTGGTTCCAGGAGGATTTGGAACTAGAGGGTCAGAGGGAATAATAAAAACTGCAGATTATTCTAGAGAGAAAAATATACCATATCTAGGCATTTGTTTCGGATTTCAGCTGGCAGTAATTGCATTTGGGAGAAATGTTTTGAAATTAGAAGATGTAAGCTCCACAGAAATAAAAGCAGATGCTAAAAACCCAATTGTCGATTTACTTCCAGAACAAAAAAATATTGCCGATATGGGAGGGTCATTAAGACTAGGAGCAAATGAAGTCAGAATAAAACCAAATACAATATCACATAAAATATACAACGCAGATACAATTAGTAAGAGACACAGACATAGGTATGAAATCAATAAAGAATACATCTCCGAACTTGAGAAAAAGGGGATGATATTTTCAGCAGATAGCGACGAGGGAAAAAGAATGGAGATATTGGAGATTCCAAGTCACAAGTTCTATCTAGGAGTTCAATTTCACCCAGAATTTAATAGCAGACCAGGATATCCAGAGCCAGTATTTGAAGCATTTGTAAGAGCTGCATCACAAAAATAAACTCAACAAATTATTCTATTTTTGATATTTCGTAGATTTTTTGTCGCGCATCTCTAATTGAGATCTTCTTTTTTACATAGCCTTTTTTTAATAAATGACTAAGGGCCAATCTAACGGTCCTACTTGGAAGCAGGGTCTTATTTGCAAGATCTTTCTGAGTGAGAGCGCCCTCATACTCTAATGTTTTTAATAATAATTTGGAGCTTGGTGGCATACTAAGTAGTTCTTCAGCAAGATGAACTTTTTTTGCGAGTGCAGATATTGCAGTAGAGTCTTTTTTTAGACGGATTATTTTAGCGGGAGGTAAATACTGAGTACATTCTACCATACTGTTTACTTTGTAGCGATCTAATCCATCAAGAACAACTTCGCAGTGGAGTCTAGCTGAAATGTCACTGATTTGAATAGAACTTTTATTAGATACAATGATTGGTCTTCGCGTGATATCTAAAGAATTCACAGAAATTATTTCAAATACACCAGAATCATGAAATAGCATAGGACCCCCAGCTGACATTGAATATGCTGATGAACCAATCGGAGTAGAGATAATTATCCCATCACTGTTATCATGCCAGACCTCTTCATCATTTACACGTAGTGTGTGCTCCATAAGCATGGCACTTTTGGATGAAAATACTGCAACATCGTTTAATACAGGATAAACATTTTTTCCATCAATTTTTACTCCAAGTCGTGGAACTTCTTCAACTGTGTAATTTTGTTTTTTCAATATTCTTACATATGACGCAAATTCTCTGAGATCTATCTGAGCTAAAAACCCACTAGATTCACCTTCACTTATTCCTAGGACTGGGGATATTGAATCAAAGTGTTTATGAAAATAATTTCGAACTCCCTTGTCTCCACCTAACACCAAATTACAATCAGCGTGTTTTGCTTTTGATTTGGTAATTACAAAAGATTCAATCTCTTCATCATCTAGAATTTTTTTTATTATTTTTGCTGCAGAGTCAGTAGTACCAGAGCTATAGATCCCTATTTGCACAGTGAAATGAAACTAGGAGTTCAATAAAAGGATAAAGTACTAAATTGCCCTATATTTTACCAAATTGTAAAAATACGAAGCGTTAGTCTCAATTGCATGTTTTTGGGGTATTTTGAGTAGCCCGATTTGTTTTGAGTCAAGTGCTGCCTGAGCGGAACCGCCTGCAAAGCATAGTGCCCAAAGAAAATCCTTTTCTTTTAGCATAGTGCAACAAAATGTTGCACAAAAAATATCTCCAATACCAGTGGTGTCATAGATTTCCTTGTTTGGCAAAGTAATAGAATAAATTTTATCTTTGACTAGTAATGAGACATCAGTTTTGTTTGTAAATAGTATGTATTCAACACCTTTTTTCTGCAATGCCAGCATCATCTCATCGTTTGAGCCATTTACAATTTTTTGAGATTCTTCAGGATTTACCTTAATCGCATTAACTCCAGTAAGATCAAGCATGGTGTTTTCTAAGATTATATTTTTATCTGAATTAACTCGTCGCAAAAATCCTTGAGGATCAACTAAAATAAAACTAGAATCTTTTTTAATTTTAGAAAACACATCATATGAAATTTCATGAAAAATTGGTGTAATTAAAGAACCATCAGCATTAATTGCAGTGTATTCAATTGGTTCACATTCATTTAGCAATTTGAGCGTTCTGTCTGAACCTGTAATATCTATGGCAAATCTAGTAGTAAGTTTCTCAGACAGTGCATTTTCAAAATGGATTTTATTTTGAGACAGGTATTGTTTTGGAAAATCTTTACCAAATTTTGTGTAAAGAGATACATCAAATTTGAGTTCTCGTGCAGTCAAGCCCCCATAGCAAGCAGCACCTCCAATTTGCTCATGAGTTTCACCATCTATAGTAATTGTGTCGATTGCACAGTGCGAAAATAATGCCAGTTTCATGATTTATGACTTCAGAATAATGATTTAGTTTTTTGCATTTATTTTTTCAAAACATTTCTGACAAAGTAGATCGCCCTTCATTATCACCAAATCCACATTTGAACTAAAGCAAACATGACACAAACCACGCATTATTTCTCAATAAGAGATACTTGTTCCAACATTAAAACATGATCGGATAAATATCCAAGATTAAATTTTTATCTTATTTTTCAATCAAAGTTTTTGAGATTAAAAAATACTGTTAACGAAAAACCGATAATTTCATGAGGTCTTAGAAACTTGGCATCCTTTTCATTATCGTGAGTGTCAGAAATTCATTACATGTCAGATTTAAGATAATCAAAGCACACAAGAATATAAGTAGGTGAATTAGATGATTTCCATGCCACTTAAACGTGCAAGTAGAGGTCGTACAAAAGGAGGAAAAGGATCCTCAGGAACAGTCCAGTGTACAAACTGCGGGTGCACAGTACCTAAAGACAAAGCAAAGAAAGTTACTGGCAGGATTAATTTGGTCGAACATACTTTAGCTAAAGAACTACGAGCACAAGGGGCATACATTGCATCACCAACAGTTTTGAAATGGTATTGTATTTCATGCGCAATTCATTTCAAAATATTAAAAATTAGATCAGAAGACAGTAGAAGACAACGTGGAAAACTGCGTTAGCATAATTTTGAAACATAATTAAATTATCAAATTTAATGGGGTCAATTATTAATCTAAGAATTTTGCCCTTCTCAGATCGTGAAACAGTGAATCATTTTGTATTACAATCAATGCTCTAGTATTCTTCATTGTTGGGCAAATTTAGTAAAATTATTCAATATAAAAAAACGTTAGTTGTGACATAATATTGAGATTATTCAACATACAATTATTCAGTATTTTCTTTGATATTTTTAGCAGTTGTAATCATTCTTTGAATCAGTGTAATTCCTGCAATTACTACAACAATTATCACTGCAGCTTCGATATAACCAGTTATTCCAATTATTGCAATTACTAGTAGACGTTCAGCTCTCTCACCAATACCAATTCCTTGTAGATTGATGTTAAGTGTGTCAGATTTTGCTCTGGCGTAACTTACCAATAATGACAAGGTTATCGCAAGAATTACAAGATAGGGCTCTGCGTATCCACCAATTAATAGTCCCAGAAAGATTGCAACTTCGGCAATCTTATCAAACATCGAATCAAGATAGGATCCTTTCTTGGAAGTTTTGCCAGTTACTCTTGCAACTTGCCCATCTACCATATCAAAAAATCCAGATATCAATAGTAAAATTCCACCAATAAGTAATCCAGATTCAATACCCAAGCCATAAACTACTGCAGATGCAAGGGCAAATACAAGACCTATAGATGTCCAAAAGTTTGGAGATAATCCAGTTGACGCGAATGCTTTTCCAATTTTTTCAAGTACAGGTTGCAATGTACTTCTCAGATTATTTAACATAAGAGGTCTCCAGATAAATTTATCAATAAATCAATTCTTGTTTTGTTGAATTTAAATTTCAAAATCATCATATTAAATTTATTTATAATTTAATCGAGATAAATTCATGGCAATTAATGTAGACATTATTTTTGCTGCAATAGAGGCAGTGGAGCCATTATCATATTGCGGATTTAGTTCCACAATATCAACACCAGTTACATTTTTGTTTTCAAGAGAATAAATCAGATCAAATAATTCTCTAGATGTCATACCTGCAGCCTCGGGATTTCCTACACCTGGAGCATATGCAGGATCAAGCACATCAAGATCAAAACTAGCATACATAGAATCAAAAGAAGATGCAAAATCTTTTAGCATTTTAGGACCATTTCCATCTCGTACTTGTTTGTCTGTAACGGTTTTGATATTATGCTCTTTTAGAAATTCAAGCTCTTCTTTTACAAAAGCACGTGCACCAACATGTAAGATATTATCTGCACCTCTCTGCTCCACAATTCTTCTAAGATATGCAGCGTGACTTAGACTAGTATTTGCAAACTCATCACGTAAATCATAATGAGCATCAAATACAACGTAGCCAGTTTCTTTTGAAAAGCTCATATAGGTACCAAAGGTAAGTGAGTGTTCACCACCTAAAATGAATAATTGTCTTTTCTTTGCAACCAGTTCTTTTGTGATTTTACCAACCATGTCAATCATCTCACTTGCAACAACTGTGTGAGTAGTGTTTCCTAAATCTTCAATATTTACAGACTCTAAATCAATACCAAACTGAGGATGAAATATCTCAATATTGTTAAATGCATCACGAATAACATCAGGTCCAAATCTACACCCTGGCTTGTAAGAATGAGTGGAATCAAATGGAATTCCAAATACAGTAGCTACGGGTTCAGAATCACTAGATGATGCAGTAATCATAGGATTCCGATTCATATATAAATCAAGAAAACTCATTTTTACATCATCAATTGAGGTCTGTGTGAAAGGTATTTTGGCATGTTTAACCCAGCAAATGGCTTGCCCTTTGTTTGTTCGCTAATTTCATTAATAAAATCTTCAAATGTCAATTCCCTAATATTTCCTGATTGTCTATCCCTAATACTTAGATTTTCCGAATTCGCTTCTTTTTCTCCAATTACCAGTATATAGCGAACCCAATCTCGTTCTGCATCTCTTATTCTCTTTCCTATACTTTCATTTCTGTCATCAATATCAACACGGATGTTTTTGGACGTTAGTTTATCAGTTAAACCATCACAAATATCAGCAAATTCTTCTTTTAATGGAATTACGCGTACTTGTGTTGGTGCAAGCCATAACGGGAATTGTGGTTTTAGTCCTTCTTTAATATCCAGAGCAGCTTTTTCCAAAATCACATAAATCACTCTCTCAATTGCACCACTTGGAGAATTATGTAAAATAATAGGATTTTTGCGAACATTATGTTCATCAACAAATTCAATTCCATAACGATTTCCATTTTCAACGTCAATTTGATCAGTTGATAGTGCAGATGCTTTTCCCATAGAATCTACAAAATTAAATTCCCACTTTAAAACAAAATAAAAGAACTTTTCTTTCCACATTTCAACTAGCACGGGTCTGCCATGTTTCTTAACTAATTCATTAATCGACGATTTATTTTCATTATAGAAATCCTCAGTAAACCTAATTGCCATTTCATAGTCAGACTCTACAATTCCAAGTTCCTTTAGAACATTACGAGATAAATCAAATCTAACTTTAATTTCATCAATTGATTGTGTCATATCCTTACAAAACGCATGACAGTCAGGCATCGTAAATGCTCGCAAACGTCTTAACCCTACTAACTCACCGGATTGTTCACGTCTGAAACTATAACGAGTCAATTCGTATAATCTGTAAGGTAGATTCTTGTATGACATTTGAAATTCATTAGCCATTAGAAATTGTCCGAAACAGGCAGCAAATCTAAGAAATAATTTTTTTCCTTCAGAATCAATATTGTACTGTCGTGCAGGAAATCTATTAAAATAACTAACCATACTAGGATGATGCGAATCATACATAATTGGAGTCTCAACTTCATAACCACCATATTCTTTGACTTTATCTGTGACAAATCTTTCAATTAGGGATTTAATTAAACGGCCATTTGGAAAAAAACGCATGTTTCCAGAATCAGATGCGGGTTCATAATCTGCAATCCCCATTTTCTTCATCAATGCAACATGAGGAGGAGGTTCATCTACTGCTCTCTTTTTTGCGGATTCATATTTTGCAAGTACTTCAAGTTTCGGATATTTTGAGAAATTAAAATTTCCAATATTATCAAGAGTTCCATCCGGAGAAAGTATTTTCCAATAGGATGTAATTTTTGATTCTCCTTTTAGAGCATCAGATGTCATCTCTTTTTCTTCAGTTGTGATTTTTTGGCCAGTATTTTCTTTTGTTATAACTTTGGAACTTTCAGCTAGTGGATGTCCCTTTACTTTAAGATGATATGATTTTGTCCAACCAAATGGAGAGTGAGATACGTCTAATTCAGATGCAGCAGATTCCATCTCTTTGAGCAATGATAATGCAGTGGATGGTGCTGCCAAATTTGAGCTAAGATGAGCATATGGATATAATAGCAATTTTTTACAACCAATTTTCATCATAGAATTTTTTATCTGCAATACTGCGTTTTGAGCAACAGACGAATCATCCCCATTTTCAATAGCCACAAAAGCAACAACTACTTCTTCCAATCTTTTTGTTTCAGGAACAATCTCTTCGGCACTTTTGATCTCCTTTTTTGTCGGAGTATACTCTATGCTGTCACAGTGAAGTTGCAGTATACGCATAATCTCAAACTAAAGAATAATTGAATTAAATCTTTGGCTAATTAACTCCGATAATTGAATGTAAACCAATTAGATCGCACTTTTTATCAAAACATTCATTTTTAAAATACATACGAAAAATAATCATTAATATCAACCCCATTCATATATTGAAAATGAAAATTCTTCTTTAGCGTCTTTTTTGATCAGATTTTTTTCAAGAACGATTCTACAAATTAAACTAGTATCAGCTATGATTTCTAAACCTTTTAGAGCATCTTTTTTTGTAGCCATCTCATTACCAAGAATTTTAACAACAACACCAGAAAGTCCGTCTAGATCCTTTTTGGCATATTTTGCCTTATGTAGGAAAAATGTAATACTAAGAGACAGTGGTTTTCCTGCACATCTCTTTTTTACGTTACTGATGTTTTTACCCAATTTTG
Source organism: Nitrosarchaeum sp. (assembly GCA_036984365.1). GTDB lineage: Archaea > Thermoproteota > Nitrososphaeria > Nitrososphaerales > Nitrosopumilaceae > Nitrosarchaeum. The sequence goes on along the minus strand of BQXB01000004.1, from coordinate 147,936 downwards.
TAAGTACTGCTTCACGAATTAGTAATTTTGTCTCTCTAGATTTTTTTCCCGTAGATATTGGAACAAGCCCACTAACTTTGATATTTTGCAATAATACGTCACCTTTCATATTATTGCTAAAAGTAAGATGAATTTAATCCGGGATCGTAATAAAATATGATTGAAAAGTTTACTTTTTGAATTATACAGTGATAATTTGAAGATTAAAAATATCATTAAACTCATACTGCAAGTAGGCATGAATATTAGATAGTTTGTTCAAGGTGCAAATCACATCTTTTGTTTTTCAATCCTATCCCTCAGTGTAATTATTGAGCGCAGTATTAATCCAGAGATACCTAAATTAGATATAAGAAACTGCGCTGTCCGCTTAAGAGAGTTGTCACCACGAAATCCTTCATCATAAATCATCTCTACTGAACCCTTATCGGTATCAACAAATGATGTAATTAGTGAATACTGTCCTAATTTCTCATCCATTTTTTCTAGATACAGTCGAAGCTCAACTGTATGTACTTGAAATCCTTGTTCTATAAAATCACCTGAAGAAATCAACATCACAACGTCATCAGGATTTCTGCTTATTCTTTGAGGGTCATGTAAATCTATGATATTCATCATGTGTTGTAGTACATTGTCCCCACATAAGAAATATTTGCAAAGACCAATATTTGTTACATCTATTTAATAACAGATATCGATGTTATAAGATTGTAAAAATAGACACATTTTTTATTGATTTTCGTTACTTCCAAGATTATTATCGAGTGTTTTGGAACATCAAGTAAATTACTTTGAGTTTGCCAAAATAAACTCTTATGACGGTCTTTAGCAAATTCTTTTTTTTGTAAATCACAAATGCGATGTAACAATTATTTTTAATGAAATCGTATAATTCAGGTACTATAAATTCAAATCAAATTCAAATCATTCATTTTAATCTCAAGGTAAAAAAATCGGTTCATGATTTAAAACTTATCTATGGTCATCTTCAGATAACCAGAGAAATTAACAAATTTGTATTTGTTTTCAAAATTGACAACATAAACTTAATCAAGAGGGATAATTGGTGAAGCGTGATTGTCCCAAGAAAATAACCAGACAGATTATTTTAATAAAAATGTAGCACAGTATTATAGAACAAACATTCTAATGCTTTCAGAACACGTAATACTTTCTGAAGCATGTACGATATTGCAAAAAAAAGATCTAGATGAAATCATCGTAGTAGATGAATCGTATAATCCAATAGGAATAGTCACGGACGAAGACATCTTAACAAAATTAAGCGAGTCTTTTGTTAATCCATCAAAAACAACATTAGGAGACATCATGGTATTTCCATTAGTTACAATTAGAGAAAATCAGACTCTTTCAGAAGCGCTTGCAATAATGCGTGAGAAAAAAATTCGAAAAATAGTAGTATTGTCAAACAGTAATTTGGCGGTTGGAATGCTTTACTTGGACACAATAGCCAATCTTGTCAAAAAATCATTAATTAAACCACAAAAACAATCCACATTTTTGGGAATTATTTGGAATCTTGGAGTCATATTACAATTTACTGGAGTGTTGATGTTTATTCCAGGAATTGTTGCAACTGTGCTACACGATTCAGTTGTTGCAACAGGGATATTTCTTATGTCCATTTTATTAATAATTTCTGGTTTTTTTATGAATTCCTATGGTCAAAAGCATCCATTAACACTGAGAGGAACTGCGATTCTAGTATTTGCAAGTTTCATAATATTAGTTTTGTTTGGAATGATACCCCAACTTTTTGTAATAGATTTTGGTTCTAACGATCCTTTAGAATTATTTGCAGATGGATTTTTTGAAAGCTCTGCAGGATTTACAACTGGAGGGTACTCCCTAGTACAAAACCCGGAAGACTTGCCAAGAAGTTTTACATTTTATCGCGGATATGCTCAATTTGTGGGAGGGTTGAGCTTTATCTATTTGATTGTAACCGTGTTTTATTCTGAAAGACAAATCAAGATGATGCGAGGATTCATTTCAGGAAATGTCCCACATCTAAAAAATTTACTTTCAACAATTACAATAATATTTTCAATCTATGCAATAGCTATTGCACTACTCTTATTTTATTTAGGAGAGGGTGAAATATTGGATGATTTTGCTCTAGCGTTTAGTGCATTATCTACGGGCGGTACAAGTCCTGATTCTAAAATATTTGATGATTTTTCCACATCAAAATACATTGTTTTGATGGCTGCAATGATACTTGGATCACTGCCGTTTAGTATGCATTATGCTTTTGTAAGAAAAAAATTTCTTACCATAAAATTAACAAAAGAGGTAATAGTATTTCTAAGCCTACTAGTTATTTTTTGTATCACATTCACTTTATCGATGGATCTAGACTTGCTAGAAGGTTCATTTAACATGATTTCAGCTAGCACCACCACAGGATTTCAAACAATAAATCTAGAAAACATTAATCCAATTTCGCTTTCAATTATAGTAATTGCCATGATAATTGGAGGATGTGGATTTTCTACGGCAGGTGGTATCAAGATTTTCAGATTTATGCATCTATCAAAAATTAGGCATATGTTTAATCGAAAAGATGTAAGGATATCTGAATCAGACAAAAAAGACATCACAGTTGGAATTATAATTTTGGTCGTGTCAGCAATAGTTCCACTTTTTATTGCCACATACATGTATACTATAGGGTATGATTTTCAGAATGCATTTTTTGATGCAGTTTCTGCGATTACAACTACAGGACATGGTGCAGGAACAGTTAGTGCAGCACTTAGTCCTACCATGACAATTATTTTTGGATTTTTGATGATCCTTGGAAGAATTGAGATAATTTTACTAGTGTATATGTTCATTCCAAAACTTATGAATTGAGATATGCTTGAAAATAGCATTAATAAAATTACAGATGCAAGACCAGATACTAAATATTCATCAGGCGCAACACCATAAGAGAAATAGGTGTGGCAAAATGTAAAAATGCACACACGTCATAATCACCTTATGCAGATTCAATTACGTTTCATATTTTGGCATTATATGGTCCCAGAAATCAAAAAACAACATACAAGAAGTTTGGAAAGTATCATGAAAAATTGCAAGCAAGTTATTTGAAAAAACCTAATGACAATAAAAAATAAGAGAAATTAAAACTTGTCAAAACGAGCACGTTCTAGATCTCTATCATCTTTAGATTCTTTTTTCCATTCTTTGTAGTGATTTTTACAAAGAACAGTCTTTTTACCTGCAGAACTTACACGCAGTCCTGCATTTTCTACTTTTGTAGTATTTAATGAACGAGTGCCCTCATTATCGCATCCGTCAATATTACATTTAGCACCTTTTGAAACAATACCCATGATTATAGATAAATTAGATGTTATTTATATTTGAGAATCATCAATGCAATAATCGTAATTTTATGAATCCGTGATTTAAGAAATCTGGATTATACATCGTTTATAAGAGGAATATTTTTTTTGGAGAATATGGGTGGAACAAAAAAAGTCAGTCCTGCAAAACAAGACAAGACTCAGAATTCAAAAGATGCAAAGGATTCAAAAAAGAGTAGAAAAGACAAAGGGGACAGTGGTCCACGTAAGGCAGAGATAACAGTCATGGTAAACGAGACAGAGGCAATTAAAATAATCAAAAACTCCAAAGTTGTAACAGTTCATGATCTTGCAAGACAAACAGGAGTTAAAGTTTCAGCGGCAAATGCATTTTTAATAGAATCAGTAAAAAAAGGACTTGTAAAACGCACTGGCGGGTATAGCGGCCATTATATCTATCAAACAGTTTCACCATAGAGACAAAAAACATCTCCAGATTTCACATCTTTTAGTGCATCAATGTTTTCTAACATTTTTCCAATCGGAGTCATAATTTTTCCAGGAGATGCATCATCTACAAAAAAGCAAATACTGCCAGTGGACGATAAAAATGCAATATCCCCTTTTTTGAATTCTTTTGTAGATCTCTCAATTCCAGAATCAACTACAGTTTCAAAATAAGCAATGTTTTTTCCTAGAAAATGAGCATGTCCTTCTAATGGCAGAGATCTCATTATTATCCCAACAGTTCTAGGAGACAGATGCCGTTTTAGATCACATGGGATCTTTGTTTTTCCTTTAATTTCCAAAACTATTTGTTTTCTTGAGACTGAAGTGGAACCCAATTTGTAGTTTAAAATTATTGGATTATATAACGCTTTGAGAGAATTTGGGTACTTGTCGGATTCTAACGAAGTAGAGTTAATTGTAGAAGAGCCAGAAGAATACGTAGAAACTCCTGAAGATGAAGAAGTTTTTGAAGGCGATGAGGTAAACACAGGATTAAACAAAGCATTAGACACCTATCGAAAATTAATTGAAAAAAATGAAGGTCAGGAACCATTAACGGAAAAACAACAAGAAGCACTTGAAAAAAGAATCAAAGAAATAGAGTCACGCGAAGTTGTTGAAACTGTTACAGAACATGTGCCAGTAGAGATCCCTTGTGAAAAAGGCAAAATATCAATTGGTCCACCAACATTAACAAGATTTGAAAAAGCAAGAATTATGGGTGCAAGAGCATTACAACTATCATTAGGAGCTCCTCCATTCATTCCGATTCCAAAAACTGCTAGAATTTCACTAGATATTGCTATGGAGGAATTAGAACAAAGGGTAATACCAATCACAATTAGAAGAGTACTCTCCAACGGAGATTTTCAAAACATACCAATAGAATACTTTGATTAAGTGAATCAATCGTCGATAAAACTTAATAGAACACAAAATTGCGAATTATTGAATAATGCTCATGGAAGAGATTAAAAAAGAACATGGTCAAGAGCAGACCAACACACCTGAGACGACCATACTTTACATTAGAAACGATCCTGTAATGCAAGTAGCTATAGATGTCTTACCAATATTAGGAAATAAAAACAGAGTAATACTTAGAGCAGTTGGAAATTCAATTCCAAATGCAGTAGCAGTAGCAAATATCATAACAGAAAAGATGCTTCACGGTAATTCAAAAGTGGAGAAAATAAAACTTGATACGGAAGCTGCTGCTGGAATAGGAAAAATGACTTCAAATATAGAAATTCTCTTAATTAAAACCTAGTAAACACTACCAGGACCTTTTAAAAGCATATTTTCACATTCTTTGCAAATTTGCTCGTCTATGTTTGATTCTAGATTATGATGTATTTCACAAATCAACAAGCTTGATTTTATATAATTACAAAGACCAATGAATTTTGAAAGACTGGATGGAGTATAAGCCATATCAGATGAGAGATTATCAGTTAGATCATCAATTAGAGTAGAGACTTGTTTTTCAGCCAAAAGTTTTGCAATCAAAGATGGATCACCACGTGTTCCTCTGATATAGTTACTGATGGCGGCTTGTGTAACTCCAAGCATTTTTGAAATTTCGTCTTCACGAATATTATGATCTTCTGCTAATTTTTTAGCAAGAATGGCCCTTAATGCAGGAATCAATGTCTTTGATTCAATTTCTGCTGGAAGCAACATTAATCAACAAAGTTTCGATAAAGGATTTAAAGTTTCCAACACACAAAGTTGCCATAATGGTAAATCAGTCAATTATTAATTAGGCTAACCTATTTTAGTTTCAAAAACATAATTGAAGCATTGGAAAATATTTCTAAAAAACTATATGAGATTTTAAAAGAAACATGTGAATCGTGTAAATCAAATACTATAGCAATGTCAGGAGGGCTAGATAGTACAATCATAGCATATTTTCTAAAAGTACGAAAGCCAAACACAATTGCAATAATAACAAAAGACTTTGTTGCAAATGATCTCACATATTGCCAAAGAGTTTCAAAGGAATTTGACATTCCATTAACAATCAATCAAGTAAGCACCACAGATATTTTAAATGCCATAGAAGAAACCATAAAAATTCTAGGGAACTTTAACGACATAGAAATTAGAAACAACATAGTAATGTATCTGGCAATAAAGTGGGCAAAAGAACAAAACAATTCAGGGATAATTACAGGGGACGGCGCAGACGAATTATTTGCGGGATACAGTTTTTTGATAAATAAATCTGAAGAGGATCTAGAAAAAGAGGTACAAAGAGTATGTTCTGTGATGCATTTTCCAACCCGAGAGATAGGCAAAGCATTAGGAATAACAGTAGAGTCGCCATTTTTAGATAAAAAAGTAATAGAATTTGCAAAAACAATTCCATCAGACCTCAAAGTAAGAGATGAAAAAACGAAAAGACATGGAAAATGGATTCTTCGAAAAACATTTGAAAAACATATCCCAATACAGATTGCATGGAGAGAAAAATCACCTATGCAAGATGGTTCTGGAACTGTAGGACTGTCAAATTTATTTAATACTGTAATAAACGATCAAGCATTTTTAGAAAAGAAAAAGAAAATACAAGATGCTGATGGGGTTACCATCAGAACTAAAGAATCCATGTACTATTATGAAATTTACAGAAAATTGCATGAGGCACCTGCAAAGAAACAAGACATAGACTCATGCCCTTATTGTAATTTCAATGTAGAAAATTCAAAATTCTGTCGTATGTGCGGAGCTTTTCCAGTCTAGATGTTTTTTTTCCATTTTTTTGGTTTTCTTATGAAAATTTTCCTGCACCCATTACAACAAAAAAATAGTTTCTTGCCATCATATTCATGAGACACAGCTAATTCTTCAGAAAGTTCAATTCCACAAACAGGATCTACTGGCACAAATTTTTTCACTGATCATTTCTATTTATAGATATGTTGGATTAGATCAAAAGAGAAAACTATGAATGAATAATTTTCAGTATTTTCTTTGGAAGTGTTCCATAATCAGCATCTGGTTCTGAAACAACATACAAAATATCATTATTAATTAAAAAACTAATGGCTAATGCACGTTCTCTTGATGCTAATGCAAAATTTACAGGACCCAATTGTTTATCAAATTCTTTTCTCATTTTTACTCGTAAAGCAAGTTCCATAAAGATCATCTCATCATCTTTCTCATTTTCCAGAGGTTCAACATTTTCTTTCATTCCACCAGCAACCAGTCTACCTCGTTCATTAATTACTCCAGCAAATCGAATTTTTTTGTCTAATGATAATATTGTTTTGCAGATAGCAGAATAATCAAAAATCTTAGAAGCCAAATTTATGATTATAATCTCAGATTACCTATTTATTATCTTTCCATTGAATTTTGCAATTAAATTGGAAACCAGATTTTTTTGAAATTATGACGTTAGTTTCTTAACTAATGCAAGAAATTCGTCTTCAGGCATTGGAGGAATTTTCATTATTTCTAGGTTTTCAGAAACATGTGCTGGGGATTTTTGTCCAACAAGAGGAGATAAAACGCCAGGAGCTGAACGAATGAATTGCAATGCACGAAGTGATGGTTTTAGATCATTAAACTCGGGCATTGCGCCAGGGGCTAACAATCGTCCTTGCATTAAGGGCACACTTGCAAATACGCCAATATTCAATTTGTGTGCAGATTCCAATAAAGAAGCAGGTCTACCATCAAGTGTTTGATTCTTTGCAAGTAGTGCTTGATCATAATACATGTTAAACGGAAGTTGAATGAATTGAAAGCCATGGTTTTCACCACCAACGCTTTTTGCCAATTCTACTGTATCTTGTAATGAAAGATACTGCGGGTTATCAGAAGATACACGAAAACATTCCCAAGTAGCCATGCCATAAAATTTTATTTTCCCTTCTTTTCGTTTTTGCTCATATAATTCAAATACTAGTTTAAGATTTTCCAGAAACTTTTCTTTTGAGACATCTTTGATTTGGCCCTCTACCGCATTATGCAAATAAATTAAATCAATGCATTCCAGTCCCAAATTTTTTAAACTACGTTCTAACTGATCATCAAGGTATCTAGCAGTCATACAATGGTATCCAGAAGATACATCACCTTCTTTTAGCACTCCTTTTTGGGTATATTCGGTTTTGATATATTCCCAGAATTCTTGTTTTACATCAGCATCATTTGTAATATATCCATTCTTTGTACTAATGAAAATTTCATTTCTGGAAATTTTTCCCTCATTAATTAATTCAGAAATGGCTTTTCCTACAGAACGTTCTGCTTTTTGTGCTCTATAATTAATTGCCGTATCAATTACATTGATTCCAGATAAAACAGATTGTTTAACTGCATTTTTTACTAGCTCGTCTGTCTGAGCATTGGGTTCTCCTAGATAGGTGCCAATACCAACATTAGACAATTCAAGTCCATGAGTTTTCTTAAAATTTAATGAATTTACGTTTGAATTTTTGACAAATTTTTCTGTTCCTTCAACTGTAGCAAATCCGGTAATCATAAGAAACATCAAACACCACTGAATTTATGTCTAGTTGATTAAAAGACAGAATCAAACACAAAACTAAATACAAACAAAGCCCCAGTTATTCTACTAAACTTTAGTGTATTTGACATTGATGGAACTAATTCATCAACAGAATCAAAATTTCTTCTCAGACCAATACCCGCTTTTATCAATAATGGGATACTAAGCAATGTGATAATTGACATTGTTGGAAAAATTCCTAAAAACATTCCATATAAAATTGTAAAATAAGAAAGTAGCGGAAAAATCCAAAAAATAGAAGTTGCCCTTTTTTTACCAACAGTAATCACAAGAGTTTTTCTTCCTCTTGATTTATCGGCATCATGATCAGGAAATGATGTAATGAACAAGACCAGTGAGGATAAAATGCCTACAACTATTCCACCTAAAATTGATTCAAGCGTAATCTGATTCGATTGGATAAAAAAAGTTCCAAGTACAATCATAATGCCCTTTACTGAAACAAAAAATTCAGCAAGGCCAGAATCTACAATTTTTGTAGAGTAAAAGTAGATAGATAAAATTGCAAACCCAAGAATTGCTGCAATGATTATTCCATTGGTAAATATAAAATAAAATCCAATTAAAGAACCTAATATCAAAAATCCAATTCCTGCTCTATAAACCGATGAGGGTTTAAGCAATCCTTCGGGTAAAACACCGGTACCGCCACTCAACTTTGTTCTTTTTGTTATAGTATCAATTCCTCTTTTGTAATCCCAGTAATCATTTAACAAATCAACACTAGCATGAAGTGCCATAACACCAGCAAACGTCAAAACAACATCAAAAGGATCAATAGCGGAGTGGAGACGCCAACTTATTGCAAGTCCAAGAGATACAGCTATAACAGATGCTAAAAGAAATTTAATACGTATTACTCTTAACCAAACAGAGAGTATCAATTATTCAAAGAAATTAGAATCTAGTTAAATTTCTTCTTCCCAATCTCCTAATGAAACTTCATCAGAAACATTGCTACAATGATCACACAGATAATTTATTCAGATAAACCATGATCCTCAATATTCAAAGTTTTATCAGGAATATTTTTGCTAAAAATAAACATAAAGAAACAGAAAATATTGTTACAAAACAAACAATACATCAGGTAAGAATCATGCATCATTTACAAAAAAGAATGAGCCCAAATGGATTCAGAAAAGACGACAAAGAGATTAGACATGTGTCAATCTCAAGACATTGTAACCATTGAATGAAATTAACCTCAAAGATTTATTTTTAGATCAAAGACTCATCACTGACTTCGATGGGCTTTCTTCCCATAAATCCAGAATCTTTTTCATGCCAGAATTTGATTTGTGTTTCGCCATATTTCCAGCAAAGCCAAACCTCTTGATCAAATCGCTTGGATGGAAAATCTAATAGTCCTTGTTCGACGCTTTTAACCACTACTCCAGTATTTTCAAGCGTCTCAAGGGATTCATAAAATGCAGTAATTGCAGAATTGAGTTTTTGTTTGAGTAAAACATATGGTTCAAAGGAGCTAGTAGCCACAAGACTCATCTGAAGTTTCTGTTCAATTTTTGAAACTTCGTTCTTTTTTGCCAAAGCAGACTCAAATTTTTTTATCACATCTGGCAATGCCTGGTTTGCATCATTTATTGTAAAATATGAAAACATGTTGCGACTATGGTGTCCCAGATTAAATATCTTAGGCGCATAAATTGGTCAAATCCAATAATTTTCCAAAGTTTCTAAAAACATAAAGATTAGGAGCCAACCAAGTTACTAAATTAAATCCTCAGACAGCAGACTAAATTACCAGCATCAGCCTAGAGATATTCCTCAGAATGTTTTGCCATTTGACTGATCATTTTTCTGTATACGTCAGAGTATTGAACACTTTTTAAGATTTCTTGCTCATTTTTGGTTTTAATTTCTTTTGTGATGATTTGTTGATTCATTTTCATATCTTGGAAAAAGAAATGAAAAATCAGATATGTTTAAAAAATTGACCTTTTACCAGTACATTGTTTATCTAGGCATCATGTAATCATTGCTACATTTATTGAGACAAAATTCAAAGATCATAAAAGCAGGACAAGTGTTTTCCATCAAAAACATCATGCAATATAGTCACAAAAATAGATTAGAAAATAAAAAAGAAAAATAGTATTTACACTAGTTGTTTCTTGGTGTAAACACACTTACCCAGGATTGGACAATATTTCTGTTCAAATCTGCATATGCTTGCATATTGTCGTTAAATGTCTTGATGTTTTGTTTTGTTGCATCAAGGGCGGTCTGAACAATTTGGCTTTGTACAGAATATACCTTATTGACTCCATCATTTGTGTTCCTGATAGTGTTTAGGGTAGCCTCAGGAATGTTTGCATTAATTCCAGCCTTACTTACAATTTCTTTTTGTACTGCTAGTACAGATTTCATTGTATTTTCACAGGCTTGAATGCATTGTTGTTGTAGGTCGGTAACTGATTGGTGGTATTTTGGTACTTCTTTGTTTATCGTAGCAAAGCTGCTATTGATGTTTTGTTCGTAGATGCCAAAGACATCTTTTGTTTCTTGAATTTTACTCATAAATAATCATAGAAATTTTCTATATATATACTATTGGTAATAAATGGTAATTATTGGTGTTTAATGGTTTAAACAGGTAACATATGTAATAACATAATTGTTTCAGTCCAGAGATCTAAAAAGTTGATTTTTCAAAATCAATGTATCTACTTAATTATCGAGTATACTTTTTTCCATGTAAAAATAGAGAATCAATGATGAGACAAAATACAGTTCACATAACATAAGATGAAAAACTAACAAAATAACTTGCATGTAAAATTAGAATTGACGATAATTTTCTTTTAGCATAATTCAACATTATTTTATCAAATGCGCATTGGGAAAGATGCAAATTTAATGACGAATAAAAAATGTTAAATTCAAAACAAGTAGTTTTTTAAACAGATTGCAATTCTAGTTTATTAAATCGTATTGACTGCATTAAACGAACAAGACAAGACAAATAACGAAATACTATCATTACTTACACAGGTAACTGAGTTAGAACAGAAATTTCAAAAGAAAGGAAAAAACACAGTTGTGTTTTTTGCAGACCTTGAAGGGTCTACCCGTTATAAAACAACACATACTTTTTTTGAAAGCCTTCGTAAGATAATGACACACAATTCAGTCATCAGTGATATTGTCAAAAAAAATCACGGAGAGGTGATAAAATGGCTTGGCGATGGAATCATGGCAAGGTTTTCAGAGAAGAACATCCTCAAATCCATCGAGAGCGCAGTTGAAATAAATAAATTCTTTTTTGAATATAACAGAAATAAATCAAAAGAGGACAAAATCAATACAAAGATAGGAATTTCAGTAGGTCGTTGTCTTGATATATCTGATCTTGGAAATAATAAAAATGATCTAATGGGCATTGCAGTTGATACTGCTTCAAGAATCCAGGCACTTGCAAAACCTGGACAGATTTTGATTGATAATGAACTAAAATTAAGAATTAAAAATTTGGCAAAAAACAAGAAACAGAATGCAAAGAACGCAAGTTTTTCTTTTGGTACAATGAAATTAAGAAATTTACGCGGGATAGGGCCTGTAAAAATAGCTGAAGTTAGGTGGAATAGATTATTAGAGATAAAAAGAGAAGAAGATGACTTTACTAGAGAACAACTTAGAAAATTAGCCACAATATTGTCTAAAAATAATAAGCATGTGATTTCTGAGGACTCTACTTTTTGCAAACCTCTTTTGTCAGATGAGGAAAAACAAGTGGCGGTAAGAAATGGCTTTCAAAATTCAAAAAACACTATTCGTATTTTGGCGTATTCACTAAGCTCATGGAAAGAGAGAATAGAAAAACCACTTCTTGATGCCATTAAGAGAGGAGTCAAAATCGAAATCTTGGTCCTATCCAGCACATCAAAATACAGATTTGAGAAAACACTCTACGAATCATTTGATGCAGATGTAGACCTAAAAAACTGGGTAAAAAAAGTCCAAAAAATAAAAAAATCATATCAGACCAATCTTCAAAACACTCTAGATACAATCAAAATTTGGCAAAGTCAACTAGATAAATCCCACACCGCATTACTGTCGCTGCGGAGTTATGACGAGATGCCAAATTACTATGGATTCATGTTTGATGAGGACAGTTTGTATTTCAGCTCTTTTTATGTCGATCTTTCAGAACGTGGGTACAATCTCCCGGCCGTGCTACTACAAAAAAATACAGACAGGCTAGGCGATATAATCATGCAAGGATTTCAGAATTGGTTTGATATTAAATTTGCATTAAACGAGCAAATTGAGAGCAATTAGAGTAGACATAAAACTAATCCATACATGACTTGGTTTAGAATTGTTTAATCTTTGGAAAATAGTGTATTACAAAATACAGATATAACAAATAACCACATAACAAAATCAGAGCATCAAGGACAAATTCAGGAGATGGGGAAAAGTGAGATCAATTGATAAAACAATTATTGAACAAACAGATTTTGTTGTGGGTCGACATTGCATCAGTAATTTTCTACTGTTAAATTAAAGACTAGAAAAAATGAATTTAGTGTAATTTATTAATATTGACTCTAGTCTCAAATCATGAATGAAGAGCAAATGGAAGAATTGATCACGCAGACCATCAATGGGGCAGTATTGACAATACCCGCATACCTAGAGGATATAAAACAAAATCAGGATTCACTTAAAGTAGGAAATCCGCAAGAATTTGTCTACGGAATGGTAATGGGAATGGCACTAGGAATGACTGGTGCACTGTTAAGCACACAAACAGAAATGCCAACAGCTGAAGAGCAAATGAAAGTAAGAGACATCATATACAAATACATCCCAGAGATAAGAGAAAAGATCTTCAGTTGATAAGATTTACCAAAAATGAAGAGATGTTTCTTCAATCAATAGAAGAAGCGAGAATTGCAACATCGCACTCAGACATCCCACATGTAAAACCAGTGTCATTTATTTATCATGATGGTTTTATCTTTATTGCAACAGACTATCAAACCAGGACATTTAGAAACTTGCAAACAAATCCAAGAGCAAGTGTGACAATTGACATCTATGAGTCTGGAAAACACAAAGCCGTTTGCATCCAAGGTAGAGTGGAAATACTAGAAAAAGGACAAGAGTTTTTGGAGATATATAAAAAATTTGAAAACAAATTTGCATGGGTCAGAAATGAACCATGGAAAGAAAATGAAGCACCGTTTCTCAAAATTATTTCTGCAAACAAAACAAGCTGGGGAATAAATTAGAAAAACCATAGATACAGTGGGATTAGATTATTTCATCGAATTTCTGTACAAAATTAACCGAACAGAACATCTTTGATATAGGATGTAAAGAACTGTTCAGATTGTTTTTAGTCTAACATGAACATGGTCATCATGGCCATCTAGATATTTCACTCCGGAAATGTTTGGATCATTAAAGAAGACAACATCAATATTGCCAACAGAATACATAATGTCTATTAATTCCTGGGTTTTACTTTTATCATAATCTGCACTAAAAATATCGGTTCCCCTTCCTGATGAAGTAATTGAGAAGATTCAATGATCTTATAAAATAGACGAAGTAAAATAGGAGCGAGAATTATTGTGGGATTGTTTTCGTTTAGCTGAATTATTTGAATTGCAAGAAAATACTATCGAAGCCGAGAAATATCATTTAGAAACTGAAAATTTGTTAGAACAAATCAAATGTAATTTGCTAGAGTCAACTTAATTTTTGAAATTTCATTATGCTTTTCATTATGTCGGAAATTATGGATTATGAGAAGCCCTACTCCACGCATAACATAAATACTCTCTAGCAGAATTAAACTAGAAAAAAATCCTTCTGGAAAATTCTAATAGAGACATAATCTTGATTTTAGGTTGCACGGAGCCGTACTATATTTACCCCGTACACGTTGTGCTGGGGATATAGTTAGTGGAGAAAAAATCAGACCCACGTAGAACAAAGAAATTGGGTTGGTAAAACAATAGATCGTCCCGTAGTGTAAAATAATTAAAAAAGAAAATGGTTTTATTAAAAAATCTAAAAATGGGAAATTGTCATTTTTCTTTGGCCTTATCATGTCCTTTTTTGGAAGCATCTTTTGTGCCATCATAATCTTTTGTACCAACTTCACCTTTTTCAAGTCCCTTTTCAGCGGTGTCTGATTTTTTTAGAAATCTCAGGGCAAAATGAACATGTAGGTATTCAATAAATTAATTGATCATCATATCATTAATCAAGAAAAACGGATCAATATGACTCTGGGAAATTCCATATCATTCAGAAACTTTGGCAATACATTTCCAGATATAGTGATGTGATAAATTATCTTGGCTAAACTATTACAGGATGTATCAATTTAGATATTTTTTTCCTTAGGTTTACAAATAATTTTAAATCTCGATTATTCTCTTAGTGATCAAATATTGCATACTCTTTGTAAATTCCTCATTAGATAGCAAATTATCTGACCACCATCCTGCGATATTTTTAATCCACTCTGGAATGTGTATTTCAGAAACATTTGTACCAACAGAAAGGGTATCAGGTATCTCAATTATGTTAGTTTTAATTAGATATTCTATGTCTTTTGAAAAATCAGCATCTGAAAGCTGTTTGTCTGACCACCATCCTGCGTTGTTTTTAATCCATTGAGGCACGGCCGGAGCATTTGTAGTGATGGACGATTTTTCATTAATCTCAGATAGTAAAACCATGTCAATATCATTCTCACCCAGGATGTCAATGAGGGATTTTAACTCGTCAAGCTGAATCTGATTTATTATGTTAGAATAGGTCCCATCCTTGATTGTAGAAAATTCCTGTGGATGCATCGTAACTACTGCAAAACCATAATTTTCCATGCTTGTCAGAATGTCTGAAAAAGTCTCTTCATGAGATAGTCCTTCAAATAATGAAATCTCTTTGTTTAGCTTACCTGTAGTTGCACCCTCTGGAAAATGATAGATTGGATAGTCAGACATACGATATACAACATCACTCTCATCTAGTTCTGTACTAAAGTATTTGATTCCGTTTTCACTCATTGCAGACAAGGTATCCTCATTAAAGCTATTCAAAGGAGGTATGAATACGGTTGGAGTAATTCCAAGCATTTTTAGTATTGCTTGATTTGATTTTTTTAATAGGTCTGATTGTTCATCTTTTTGATATTTTGCAAAGTTTTCATGCTCCCATCCATGGTTTGCAATCTCTATGTCAAATTCATCTTGAACAAGATTGTTTATTGAGTTTACAAGTTTTTCATCTTTTCCAAAATGATTCCCTATTATGCCGATAGTGACAGGAGTATTTTTTTCATGAAAAGTGTCAATTACTTTGATCTGTACGTCATTGAGCCAAAAGTTTTGCACATCATCAAATCGAAATGCCACACAGTTACACGATAATTTGGATGTTGGAGAATTATCATTTACAGCATAGGTGGAATCGTTTGTTTGAAGATCTATTTTATTTTGATTAACATTCTTAATTATATCAGGTGTTGAAATATCATGATTAACACTTACAAGTTCTGGATACAAATCCACCGTAAATATGTCAAATGATGTTTTTGTTCCATCGAGTATGAGTTCTTCTGTAATTACTTGTTTTTCGTTTTCAGCTCCATTGTTTAGAATAATGCGAAATTCATAAGCCCCTACACTCAGACTTGAAAAACGAGCTTCTCCTCTTGAATTAATCATTGTTTGATCTATTAATTTCTCATCAGAGTCATAAAGAACTGCCACCAAATCTTCTTTTTTCCAGTCCAAATTTAAATTAGATTTGGTATCAAAATGAATTTGCACAATCATGGAATCTATTGTGGATGGCCATGGAGTAATGATTGTCAGATCTTGTTTTTTACTTGAGACCAAATGTACTGGAGAATATTCATGCAGAATCTTTTCCCCTAATCTGATCTCTACTGCATAATAATCATCTTCTTGAATAGTAGGTGACAGCCATCTTCTTGGAGTCTCCCCGTTGATATCTGTGATATAACTGCCAAGTCTTTTACCTGTGGGTGATTTTATCGAGACTTCAGCTCCTGATATGGATTTTCCATCCTTGTATAGTATCTCAAGTAACAATCCTCCAGATGTTGGAATGTTAATTACAATATGCTCTTTGTCTTTTGTAAGTTTAACATAATCCACGCCCGCATAAACATCATCAATGTAAACTTCAATCTGGTATCGGTTGTTTAACGGAAGGTCAGTTGTAAAACTTGGAGTAATAGAATCTTTTGTTAATTCGACAAATACATCTTCATATGACTCTTGGTATATTTTTAGCATCATACCAGATGATACAACTCTGTCTCCATTGGTGTATCTTACATCTATGCTAAGATTTCCGGTATTTTCACTTGTTGCAAATGATTGAGAGGGCACACCCCCAAATATTAAAACTAGCAAAACTGTGCTGGCAATTACTGTATATCTTATTTTCATCCTAAAATCACCTAGTTAGCCACTCGTTTTTTCTGAATCCCCATATTGCAGGAAATATCAACCAAGATGTAATAAAAGTAGTAACAAGATCCATCAATGGTTTAAACATCCAGTTTTTGGATTTGCTATCACGGAACTTGTAATCAAAGCCATGCGCAATTCCTGGCAGTATCATCCCTGCCAGATACAACAATGGTAAAAAGAAGTTATTCAGCACGATTGGAACATAGGCAAATACGGTTAGTATTATTAGTGGCATCGAGAACATTGACATAAAATCCAGGTAGAATATTGATGCCATTAGTGGATGTCTTTTCCAGAAAAACGTACTGACAAAAAAGTTGACCCTAGCCGTACCTTTCTTCCATCTTTTTTGCTGCTTTACAAATATCTTCCATGTCTCTGGCACATCTGTATACACTATTGCACTAGCCACGTATACTGTCTTCCAAGATATGAATGCCTGTGCAGTTAGTGCACGATCCTCTGCATCATCATATTCGGACATTGATTTCATTGTCTTTTTTGTAATTGAAGACAATTTTTTGCCATTGCCGTGTACGTACATATTTGCAATCTCATCTTTTGCCCACTTTGGAGCAAGTGCATATGAAGTGAGTTCCCTGTCATCCCCATAATGGATTGGGGATTCTGCCCAATACGGAATAAATTGTTCCAAAGATTTTCGTGTATAACCTGCGAGACATCCAGAACAGCATAGAACGGAGCCAAACTTGCTCTCAGTTGTTTTACGTATGTTAAAAAAATAATCATACCAAACATCCTGAAATTTAGTTAGGAGGTTCTTTTCAGAATTCCATACCTTGGCATGTCCAACAACTGCTCCAATCATTGGATCAGTTGAAAATGCCTTTGCAAACTCTTCAATTGCATTCTCGTCAATTATACTATCAGAGTCGATAAGGACAAAATAGTCCCCCCTGGCAATTTTAAAACCATCTGCAAGGGCGCGTCTTTTGCCGGCATTCTTCTTGTGCAGTACCCTGAGTTTATCCCCATACTTTTTTGCCATAACATCCAATATCTTGTTACTCCCGTCTGTACTACCATCATTTACTGCTATGACCTCGATTTTTTTGTATGTTGAACCAAGTATTGCATCAAGTACGGCTTGTATCATTTCTTTTTGGTTGTACACAGGTACAATTACAGAAACTAAAGCATTACTTGCCTTTCCCCCATTTGCAGGATTTTTATAAAAAAACCACCCCACAAACAAAACCAAAAATGAATGCATTGGCAAAATTGAAGAAAATATGACTAGTGGCTGGTTTAGCTGAACTCCTAACAATATGGTATATGCCATCGAAAAGGCTATCCCTCCAAGCGTGCCAATTCTAATGGACCATCCCTTTTTGCTTACTTTGATTTTACCATTAGCGGAAAACTTTTGCGCAGGCTTGATTTCATTCAGTTTATTTTTTAGTTCAATCAAAGTACTCACATCTATTCACCATTTACTCCATTTCGTATTGTCAACTCGTATCCTGTCAAGTCAGATGCATTCACGAATTCAAAATTTTCAGATTTTAAATCAGATAGGATATAATTGATTTTGTCAATTGGGATTTTGTTATCAAAGTTAATCACAACAGGAATTTTGTTTCCTTGAGACTCTACATTAGAAATTACTGGCGTCAAAGATTGCTCATGATTTGTAGCATCATAGGATTTTATCTTAAACCAGATGAACTGACCGTCATGAAATTTGTTGTATTGATCATCATATGAAAAATCAGCCGAAATATCAGAACTAGTTAAAAGAGAATAAATGTTATCATCAGTTTCTCCATATGGTGCCTTGAATAATTTAGAATCCATGTTCCCGATTTTGTCTATTGCATCTTTGCCTTTTTGTATCTCATCAAGCTGCTGAGGATAATCCAAGATTGCCGTAATTGAAGAATAATGAAATGCCTGACTGCCCACATCAACATCATCAGAAAAGGATGTCACACATTGAGGAAATTCCTGAGCAACTTCGCCAGAAATAAACACTGCTGCCTTTATTTTACTCTCATCCAAAATTGATGACAGTTCATTGCACCAAATAGGGAGATTCTCGTTATCTGAAATTGAAAAAGAGAGTAGAAGTTGTTGCTTTGGCTCTGGTTGTAAAAAAGGAGGAAGAACCATCAGGGCGGCAAGAGCAATTACTATTCCCGTGGAAATTGCGCCATAATGTTTTATGTTCATTCTTATCAACTAGATTGTTTTTGAACCTGTAAAATTTCTAACCCTCTTTTTCTAACATGTTCTCGATATTCCAGATCAATTTTCTTTGAGGCATCAATGATACTGCTTTTCAGTACATCTTGGGACAATTCCAGTAACATTTGACTGTCCTTTGGAAGACAATGTCCGCCGATTCCGTCTTTTGCCTCCAGTATGTTGACGTTCCATTTGGAGTTTGCTGCTTTTCGTAGTTCTTCAAAACTCAAACCGGTTCTATCGCACAGGATTTTGAGTTCTTCTGCAAATGCGATTTCCACAAACCTGTAAGAATTTTCTACAATCTTTGTCATTTCAGCTATCTCTATAGATTCTACGATTTGCAATGGAATCTTTAACATATTTTGGTAAAATCCAAATGCGGCATCAGTACAACATGCTCTACATCCACCCACCACTCTTGTTTGGTTTACACCATGTGTTTCCTGTTCATGTATGTAGAATCGATGAGGGACATGAACTACATGAAGACGGTGTTCCAACATAGATTCTATTTTTTTTGATGTCCCTCGTGTAATGGTACTGTCAATTCCAACTAGCGCTCCTGCTTTTCCTTCTTTTGCGATACGTTTTACGATGGTATGTATCCCATCTAGAAATGGCATGAACATGTTCTCGGGATTGTGCGTTGATATACATATGATGTAATAATCATATCCGGAAAAATTGACTGCTTCCTTTTGGATTATCTTGTGGTCTAAGGCTCGTTTAACGGCATTTTTACTTATGTCGAATCCTTCAACATGTAAGCCCAATTTGGTCATGTATTCGGCATTACTGTATCCGATCTGACCTAAACCGATAATCAGTATTTTTTTTGATTCTTTTTGAGAATTTTGTTCAAATTTATTTTTCATATGTCGAAAATGTTATGCTTCTTCTTAAGAGAATAGTAGGAATCAGAAGGAGTGTTTTTATTCATTAATCCAAAACTAAGTAGTTACAAAATAAATTTAGTTTATTCAGATTAATCCTGAATCTTGGTTTACAATTAGATCATCTTTTGATTGATTAGTATGATACTTTTGATTTCAATCAAATCGATCTTTATTATTTTTTAAAACACAGTTAGTCATACTAGATTATAAATAATATTAGTCCTCGTAAAAAATCCAGGACAATCCTTGAACTTCTTCCCATGAAATTGGTTTGTTTTGATTATCTTGATTGCTCATGTCTATCATTTACAAAATTTGAATAAAAGCAACACGAATGATTCGTTCATCTCATTCATCAGGTGATTTGTATCAATTGACAAGAGATAATTTGAAAGGATGGTCAAAAGTTGACCCACCCCTTGGACGGTAGTATGGTCAGTTGGTTAAACAGTTAGATAATCACTCCTACCGCAGAATACTAAATCACAGTTTGCAGAATTTGCTTAAAAGAGAATAGTATGATTCATCAGTATGATCTAAATACTATTGCTCCAAAAATTGAACATAAACACGTCAGATTTCTCACTAGATAACTAATCGTTGCCGGTCTTAAGATCCAAATTTATGATTTGATTATTTGTAAAATTCAAATTGTTGTAATTATTGGTATTTGATAATTTTTGACAAAACCATAACTGTTTTTCAATAAAATCAATTATGTGACGTTTGCATGGTTTGTTAATCCTTGACCGAATTAAGTGCACCATGTACCCATTGCATGATAGAACATGCATCAGGAGTAAGCTGCTCTTGTTCGTGTCATAATCACGGAGAATAATTACAATGATTCGACGGTGTAACAAGTGTTTTACCTCTAGAGTATCTGTGATTCTTTCAGAAGACACATCTGAGGCATTGTGTGACAAGTGCAGAAACTGACAGTAAAAATAACAAATTTTGGTCTATTTTCTATCTTATTCTAGGCTCAACTGTCTTTCAAATGTTGTAGGATTCCAGCAATCTCTTGATTGCATGAAAGTACTGCGGAGACCGGTGGTTATTCATCTTCAAGACATTGTTTAATTCCCTCTTGCGCAGGGCTGCCTCTACCTCTATTCGGTGCTTGCTGCAATACAATCCATAATCTTGACAATCCTGACAGTGCAGGTACTTGGAATAGCCCACACATCAGCTGGAAGATCACGTGGTTATAGGCATTTCCCATAAATCATTTGTCTTGTATTTCATTGTGTGATAATTTACAACAGTTAGCTAATTTCATCGTAGACAAGAAAAAAGAGTTTGATTTTGTAATTCTTTGATGAATTTGAACTGAAAAAACCAATTAAAACATGGAAAAAAATAACGATGTCAATGAACATAAAATAAATTTGATAACTTTAGATTTGAAATATTAACTAGACATGAATTTCAAAATATAGTGAATTATGATCTGATACCTTACTTACAAAGTGCTTAAACTCTTTATTTTTGAGGTTCTTATCAGGATCTTCATAAGTCTCTCTCCATCCTGAAACATTAACCTCAGAATCAGAATCAAATTTTTTAAATTTAATTTGATTGCTGGCAATAACATGATCCAAATTACCCATCATTGACTTGCCATTAGTCCATGTGAATTCAAAGTCTTTTTTCAAGAAATGCATTCCTCTCAAATTAGCATTTTTTCCTAGTTTTTGAAGTTCAACATCATAGCCAATACTTTTCTTAAAAGGATAAGTCATACCCATAGTATTCAAATCACCCATTATTACAAAATTAGCCAGATTTTTACCTCCTGCTTTTGTATCCAGTTTCTTTTTAAGATCAAAGGCGTGTTGAAATTGGTCGTCTCTAATCCCAAAACCAACTGGAGCAGTCATACTTTTTGTATGTAAAAACAACAAAGAATACTCAATCCCATCTACTTGAAATGTAGAAAAAGTTCCAGGTCTAAGATACGTGTTTGAACTTTTGAATTCTGTTCTCTGGGTAGTAAAGGCATGCAAAGTGTTACGTGTCCCTACCAGAATTTCTTGTGATTGAGGACCTTCAGTAATGAAAAAGCTGTGATTTGGAAAATGTTTCATCATGTGATCATAAACATCTTTTCCAGTTACTTCATAAATTGCTAAAACATCAGGATCAAATTTATTTATGTGAGATATGATTTTTGGAACGTCCCGTTTTTCAAGCTTAAAATGCTCTACATTCCAAGATAACACTGAAAAAAGTTTTGTCACGACATAGCAAAACAATCATCATTATAAAAAATATTGTATCAGATAACAATTATTTGTCAGCACTTGGATGAAGATGTTTACTGTGCAAATAAATCAGTCACATTGCATCATGTGTGTATCTATCAGCAAAAATAGAAAAGTATATCATAATAAAAATTCCCGTAAAAAAAATGAATAAAATAAAATGCTCCCATATCTTGGTGCAAAAACAAAGCGAGGCAATTGCAATCCATGAACGTATCAAAAAGGGTGAAAAATTTGGGAAACTGGCTAAAGAGTTGTCCATAGACACAGGCAGTGCAAAAAAGGATGGAAACTTGGGGTATTTTACAAAAGGAATGATGGTAAAACCATTTGAAGAGGCTGCATTCAAATTACAAATTGGAGAAATGTCAGAGCCAATCAAATCAGAGTTTGGGTACCACATAATCAAAAGATACGCCTAATTCTGAAATTGGATATATTCATTTTGAGTTAGATAAACTAATCATAAAAAAAATATTGCCAAATGACAATACATTTGATAAAAATCATAAGAACGACTTTTGGAATTTATCACATATCATATTACGAAATATTTTGAATCATTGTAGACTCCAATAAGCCTCCACAAAAAAGAAGCGCAATGACAATTCCTATTTCTATAGCCAAGGGTAAAAATTGAGGGCTAATTGATTTCCTTTTAATTATTGCAAAGAACAACATGAAGCTTCTAGAGATTGCAATAGAGTATGCAACAAGCTCCATGATTCCAAACGGAGACGCATAGAGAATAGCAAGTGCAGGGATATGAGATAGTGCAGGAACTGATTTTATGATAGCTGCAAATCCGAATCCAGTAGTCCAACCAGCAAATAATCCCCACGCAATTCCAAATCCTGGAATGAACATTGGCAAAGACACAGTAGTGTTATGAACAAAGATACCAATCCCATCAATTCCTTCAATAAGAGACTGGAATTGTTCAAGGAATTCTCCTGACTCTTCATCAGTAACTTGGCTGATAGAACCGAACTGGTATGATGCAGAAAACAACCCCATAAATATGAAAAACAGAATTATTCGTTTTTTACTCAACATATTTTTAAGATTCATAGTTTGACTTCAGGATAATCTATCCACATATCGGTGTGGACAAAAGTTTGGTTATTCTTGTTGTATTTGCTAATCATACCATATCCATTGGAACCAGTCAAAGAAGGGTATTCAAAATACACTGCAACGTAAAGCGACTCCATACTGTCGGATATTTTATCCCACATTGTGGGAGTAACAAAGAACCAGTAATTTTTTTCCATGTGTGGTAAAAGAGGACCAAGACTAAATTCAGACAGAGGTTGTTTTAATGATTCTCTAGTCAAAGGCACTATATCAACAACTGATCTGGCCTTAACGCCAGATGCAGGCAAGTCACCAAAATTTTTTATTGTGATTGAAAACTGGATGTCTCCATTAATCGAATTATCCATTCTTTTTATCGGTGTGGATGGACCGACCCATGGCCTTAGACGATATTCTGTCTCAATCTTGCTCATTTTTGTTGAAGCCTCTAAATGTCTAAAAGTCCTAAACAGTGCAACTGCAAGAACTATAGTTCCAATGCCTGTCAACCAATGAGATACGCCTACCCAGAATTCTAACGAACTAAATATTTCCTCTGACATGACTAAATCCTGACTTTAATTATTTCGTTTTCTAATAGATATTTGATTCCAGTAAGGAATTCATTATCAGTAAGCTTGTCTTCGGACCACCACAATGCGTTGTTTTTAATCCAGTTAGGGACGACCGGAGAGAATTCGGTTTCCGGTTCAGATACGGGTGCAGACAGAGGATCGAGTTTTTCAGGAGAGATGTTTGGTTTCACCAAACCTGGAACGTCTATTATTTGGTTTTGTATTAAAAATCCTATTCCGTTTGTAAATGTCTCATCGTTAATCTGTCCTTGTCCCCACCATCCAGCATTTTTCTTTATCCATTCTGGAACCTCAGTGTTTACTGATTCTTCCAACGTTTCTGTTAATTTTTGAGTCTCTTGCAATTCAGGTTCAGGAGGACCAATTACGGTAATCAGACTTGGAATCCCTATCTGTGTGGACTGTCTGGCATTATTCCATACCTCAGCTATTGCGTCATTATTTGTGATTATTTTTGCAAAATTAAGATCAAATACCATCTCCAGTTTTCTTCCCTCTTTTTCAATTACTTTGACATCTGCAGAGTTGAAAAAGCCGTTTGGATCATGAACAGTCACTTGTGGGGTCTTGTATTTATCAAAGTAAATGTATGTGTCACTGTCATACTTGGTCTGCCCTGGTGCAATGTTTGCATAAAGACCTACATGATCAAGTTCCCCCATTCCTCCAGGCAATGAAAACATGACTGCAATTGTGGAGTCAGTTCCTATTTCAAATTTAGCTGATTCTGTTGATTTTGGATCAGTGCCATGAGATAAAATTCCACCGTCTTGTGTTACCTGGAATGAGGATTCAAATGATGGCGGGCCAACATTGCCAATTGAGCCTCCTCCAAACACTGCCAATGCCCCTAATGCCTGAACAAATTGGCCTTTGGAAATACCGCCTGATCCTCCACCCCCAGCTGCCAGTAGATCAAGTGTTTTGGTATTTGTAGTGGACCCATATGTTAAGGTGATTTGACCGCAGTTTACCACTGTACATACAACTTGAACTGCACCATGAGAGATTCCAAGAGGTTGAACAAAGCCAGATGTTTTTGGACCGCCTCCACCGCTAAAGGTAAAATAATCACCAGGAGGGATAGTACCTACCTCTATAGTACCAGTTCCAGCATTACTACATCCAACAGTGGTGCAAAAATGAATTGTTTTAGAATAGACACCAGGAGTGGTCTCTGTTAAATCAATTGAGATTGGACCCGCGGTTTCAGACAAAATGGATCTTAAAAGAGGACCTATGCCAGGGGCAGTAGTTTGCGTTATAACCAGAGGAGTGGTAACTGCAGGAGTATAACCATTTATGGCGCCCTCATAAAAGATCAGATTGTTTGTTCCCTCAAATATTCCAGTGTCACCAATTTCAGCAAGTGTGATTGTTGCACCGGTAGAATCAATATTTGATGTTGCAGTTACTGTGACAGTGCCGGCGCCATCGCCTGCTTTTGAAGAATCTACAACCCGAATTCCTGGGATATCACCATATCCCAGAATTGAAAATGATGGGTTAAAGTCAACACTTGCTGTTCCTTCAACTTTTGCAAATGCAGTAAAAATCGGACCAAAGCCAGTTGTGTTATACTCTACTTTTAGATAGTCTCCATCCAACACTGCAAGATCAGAACCAAGAGTCAGGGTTCCCACATAAACTCCTGATGAAGCGGGGGTCTCAGTTAATGGTACACTAAAAGTTGCAGGATTGGTTATGTCAGTAACATCTGCAGATATTGTAAGGCCACTTGTGTCAGTTACAGTTATTGTAACAATATCTGTATTTGGGTATTCTGTCTTGTCAAAAGATACATCAACACTTGTCAGTCCGCCTTTTAGATAAATATCAAACGCACTTGACCAAAGCACTGCAGTAAGGCCTACAGATGATGCTATTTTTGGATTGAATACGCCAAACGCACCGTTTGGTGATTCAGAGATCAGCTGTATTCCACCAAACGTATCTCCGCTATTGGAGCTGGAACGCATTATCAAATCACCAGTTCCTGCACCAGACACATCAAATGAATCATCTATCCATAAAACATTAACCTCAGAACCATTAATCGAAATTTGTGGAAGTCTTGACTCCAATGAACTTGAACTAATATTGATAGTTGCAGAAAATGTATTGCCAGAATCAACGCTTTTTATAAAAAAGATTTCTTTATCTCCACCTAGACTAATAACGTCCTCATATACAAGATATACATCGGTTCCACTAGCTGCAATCTGGGAGTTTTGAGATAGTCCTACATTTGCAGTGATAGGTACTGCACTACCTAAAGTTACAGTTCCAAGAGAATCAGTCAATCTCTGAAAGTAGATTTCATTGCCTGATGCCTCTTGCCATGTCACGTAAATGTTTGTCCCACTAGATGCAATATGAGGATTTGATGCACCGCCAGAAACACTGATGCTTTGATTACCTGCAGGAGATCCTCCTGCAGGAATATTATCAAATAAAATATTATTGCCATTTTCCCATGTAACATATGCATTAGAACCTGACACAGTTAGATCAAAATTATTGGAACTGTCAATTGGGCCAAGTAGATTGTCAATGCCAAATGAAGGCACTCCTGAGACATCGATTGTTGTAAAATGAATTTCGTCGGGAGTAATTCCACCAAGGCTATCTTCAGTCCAAACAACAAAGAGGTCAGTTCCAGATAATACGGTTTTAAGACTAATTGGATTTCCAGTTACTGCAAAGGAGTAAGCAGGCGGACCAAACGTAGTACCAGAATCACTGCTGATACTTAGCGCAATTGTTTTAGTTATAAAATCATCATCAAGCCACGACACATAAACAAAAGGACCGTTTGCAGATACCTGAGGACTAGAAACGTTGTGGGTATCCAATAACGCAGGAGCCTCATCAAGTGGATTTAGTCCATTTGTAGGATCAAAAAGAGTTGGACTTCCGCCAGAAAAATCATTCTTTGCAAAAATAACATTTGGGGTGAATTGAAAAGTGCCAGTTATGTCAAAACTAGATCCTTGAACCCATACAGAATACGAATTTGTTCCACTAACGGCAATTTGCGGAGCAGAAGAATCGTTCCAAGGTGAAAAGGACAAACATCCAACAGCATTGCCAGGATCACTCCAACTTAGACACTGAACCTCATTTGGCGAGGAACCAGTGAACTGAAAATTAGGGCTGGCAGATGCAGGAAATGGAATCGCAAAAAGAGACAAGAAAAGTAAACATCCAATTGGCTTTTTGAATGCTTTATTCAGTCTAACATGACGTGAATATGGGAGTGGCTTCATTCAGACTCATCATCATAAAATGGGGTAACCGTCACTTGTATGGTATCATTAACTGGAGTACCATCACCATCATCAAGCGTTATGGTTATAGTGTAGATACCTCGTTCTAGGTATCTATGCTCAATTACAAATGAACCATCAGAATTTAATGGCAAGTCACTATCATCACCATCACCATAGTCTACAACAGCTGTTACTGTATCAACATCGGCCTTTGTGTAAGAACCAATGCCAATAACTCGAACCTCTTCTTGTGTAGTCAAATCATGACCTGCATCAACTGTAGGGAGTATGTTTAAGACATGAACATTGACAGTATCAGACAATATTCCTCCAAGATCATTTGTAACACCTACAACTACAACATAGTCACCATCATCCATGTATTTATGATCCGGAATAGGAACTTGGCAATTTACACATGATGCTGTGTTTATTGTTTGTGGCGGTGTACCATCCCCAAAGTCATATGAAATTGTAAAGCTATTTGCATGATAGTCCTCAATTGACAGAGTAGTCACATACATTTCACCTTCATCAATTGTAACATCTGGACCAGCGTCAACTACAAGCGGTGCAATCATTTCATTTGTTGTAACTCCCGCGTCTACTGGAAGATTAGTGTCCTTGCCAGTAATTGTGACAAATCCACTATCAAATGTACCCAGATTTCTAATATCAAATATTAACTTGGTCCAATCAGATTGTGAACGCAATCCAGTGATAGCGGTTCCTGTGATTGGACCATAAATTGTAGTGTCATCCAAACCTTGAACACCAAAGTTCTGAACTGCTAGAGAGTATCCAGTCTCAGTGATGCCGTTTCTGTTCCAATCAATTGTATTACCAACTGCAGTTACAAACGGAGTCAATCCAGTGCCACCTACCACAATTGGAACTACTGGAGCACCAGATATCTTAGAGCCATCAGTTAAAGAATGCGCAATTATTGTAGAATATGCAAATCGTGAGTAATCAAGTGGTCTATCTACAAAGCCACCATCTACTGTAGCGAATTGGTATGCATAATTCATCAGACTTGGATAGTTGGGTTTACCATTTATCGTATCTGCACCACCATGTTTTAGTCCTAGAGTGTGACCTAATTCATGCATCAAAGTTGCAGACTGTTGTCCAACACTTCCAACTTTTTTGGTAAATGAACCTAAGGTTATCAACATATCATTACCTGGTTGTTCGGCATATCCAGAAGAGTCTTGGTTTACCCCTGATTGTTGATGTCCATACAAAGCATATCTAAAGACTTGGCGCTTTGCATCAAGTAGATTATTTAGATCAGAAATACATTGAGGGGTTGGATTTGCGTTACATGTTGCTGTCTCAGAAGTAAATCCAAAGTTATTCTTTTTGATAGTTGGAAACTCTGTTGCAAAATCAATTTGGTCTTTATGAGGAACTGAGTTATCAACAATTACGTGAAGTTGTACTCCAACAGTTGCTCCAGTAAATGGATTTTTTACTGGAGAATTTTTGAATGCAGCCACAACATCGTTAATTGATTGAGTACTTGGTTTGTGTCCAAGCATATAATCTGCTTCAACATACAAGTCTTTAACACCAACTTTTGGGCATACAGTTGCGCCTGATGGATCAGACGCATATGTTGCACTTGGATTACAAGAATATGTGTAAAATACTCCGCTCTGAGCTGTTGGGATTTTTAGTCCGGTTGCAGTTTCCCATACATCACATATGTAATCCCCATCAGAATCTATGCCATTTAATGGATTAGATGATGAACATACCGCTCTCTTAGTTGTATCTGGAGTATAGGAAGTTGGATCTGCTGGAACATTATTTGGATCATCAACTATAGTTGCAGATGTTGTAAATCCACTCCAAGTAGATTGGATTCTTCCAGGAAGTGATGGAACTGCTAGTACTTTAACTGCTGGATCTGAATTCTTAACATTTGAAAATGCCAAGGCAGGAGAGGTTATAAACAATGAAGAACCAGCTGCAGTTCTTGTTGCAGTTAATGACTTAGAATCATATACAGAATCATCAGAGTTTAAAGAAATTACATCAAGATTTACAGCATTACCAACAATCGTAGGATCATTTATTCTTAAAGTTGCAGACATGCCATTGCTATAAACATCAGATTCGACAAAGCTTAATTTGTCATGTACATTGCCTGGAACTCCTGCAAATCCACTAGCACCGTTTGATATTGTAATTTGTCTTTTATCAGTGAATGTAAGATATGTTGCAGATACAATATCTGGAATCTCTGCATTCAGAGCAGAGTCAAACGTATTTACTTCAAGCGTATCTACACCATTGATAGATGAAAAAGTTACAGGAGTCGATGAGATAAATCGTCCAATAGATGTTCCGTCATTGTCTAACGTAACTGCAAGTGTTGGATTTGGTAAGATATTGCTTGATCTTAGATTTACAATTGCAGTAGAATCAGAGACTCTTAATTTATCCTCAACTACAAGATGTACAGTATCGCCTAAAGGCAAAGTGCTAGAATCAGTTTCAAAGTAATAAGTCGGTATATTTACGGTTCTTGTAATTGTGGCTTTATTTCCAGAAGAATCAGTTACTGAATACGTGTTTGTATATACATCAACAATTGTGGCATCTACAAGATTATCCAGTATCGGAGTTAAATTTCCATCAAAGATATCAATTGCAGTTGCTCCAGGATCAACATATTCTTCATTGAGCAAAGAATCTTGAGGATTCGCACCAGTTAATTCTATGTCAGGAGGAGTTGTGTCTTTTGTTGTAACTACAAAAGAGACAGATGAAGAATTTCCACTGCTATCAGTAGCTGTGCATGTTACAGTAGTATCATAACTTTGAGTAACAGTATTTGGAACATATGAGAAAGTGGAACCTGATGAAGGGTTACAAATTACAGGGACTGCTCCATCAACATTATCAGTTGCACTAAGAGGAGTCCAACTTACAGAAGCACCATTAGGAGAAGTGACCTCGGCAGACAAGGGACCGGGATTACCAGATATTATTGGCGGGGTATTATCTTTAAGGTACACTTTGAGAACAAATGTATCAACGTTGATTTGTCTAGAATTTTGTTGAGTTTGCTGATTTAAGCCAAATGCAAAAGGAATATTTTTTGATGAAATAGTGACAGCGTTATTTACTAGTTCTTCTTTTTGCCATGGTTTTTCAGTAAGCGGGTTTTTGGTAAATTCACGTTGGGCTAATGTAACAGTACTAGATGATTGAACAGCAATATTAGGACCAAGATCCCATCCTTTACTTTTGGTTCCAGAGAAAAAAACCAGTTGCAAATTATTTTTAGAACTAGGTTCTGCAAGTTTAGCTTGGGCCTCAACAACAATTCTAGCAATTTGTGCATCATTTGGGATTAGATTTGAAGCATCACGGTCAAACTTGAAATCTTGGAATTTTGAATTATTTTTTCGAGTAATACCTGACGTATCAACATCAGATACTGCAGATGATTTTGATAATGCAGTATCGCCATAAACCCTCCAAGTATTATAATAAACTCCTTCTCCATTTGGTTTGAGAATAATTTCAACATCAGGAGTTTGTTCATAAGATGATTGTAGTAAGACAGAGAAAACGCTGAAACCAAGTGCCAAGGTTAAGGATAAACACAGTATAAAATTTACATTATACACCAATTTCACGACTATGGCTTAGTATTCTTGAATTTAAGGATGACGTAAAATATTTAGAAAATTGTATAAAATTTACAATTACTTTAATAAATTTAGTAAAATATTATAAGAATTGAATTTAAGCGACATAAAATAAAAATTCTAATGTATAAAAACATGAATGATATCAATTATTGTCAAAAATTTGCTTTAGATAAAATTATTTCAGATAGGCGTTTGTAATGAAATTGAATTCTTAAATCTACCAGAAAATTTGGTATGTATCAAATGCCTTGAGATTATTTTTACTCCAGCTAACCATAGTTACATCCTCAAGATGCTTTATTGTTGGCGAAGGAACAGCATGAATTCTCAGTCCAGTATCTAGATCAACTTTTAGCACTTTGATTTGAGAATCATAACTCTTTGGAATTGTAAATACATAGGTCATCTGTTTACAGTCAGAAGGAACACGGAATAGAAAATTTTTTTCTGGTTCCTCCCAGTCATATTGCATACGTAAAGTCTTTGATTTTTTTGGTTGTATTTCTGGAATCTTTGCAAAAAATTCCTTATGGTACGGCTTATTTACATTAATACTCATAACTTCTATTGGCTTTCCTCTCTCATCAGATATGTGAATATTCAAATCAGCAAAGTCTTTTGGAGAATCCCCATCAATTACATAATATACTTGATCCTTTGACTCTTTTGAAATATTGGTTAATGACCAAATCCATGAGTGCCGTGTAAGCATTGTCTTTGTGTCTAAAACGTCAAGTAAAATTTCGACTCTGTCAAACCTAAAGTTATTTGATGATCTCATAGATTCATCAAGGGATAATTTTTTGACTTTCTTTATCTTTGGTGCAGTCTTGTTTCCAAAACCATTTCCATAAATGTTAAAAATTTGCAATTCCTCTCCGTGCTTGATACTATAGTCTCCAATTGGATGGACTATCTTTTTGTATTCCTCTGAGAGTTTCAATACATCATCTGCAATTCTAGCAGAGGCAAAAATATTCATATCTCCTGCCAAATCCATCACTCGTCTTGTTAGAATAATTCCAGGGCCCCATACATTATCGCTGTTGTTAAGATCCTTTATTACATAGACAGGCCCCATGTCAATCCCGATTCGAACTAAAAGTATGTCGTATCCATTTTGAGTTTTATTATATCTATTAATTCCCTGATGAAGTTCCATGGCAAGATGAAGGGGTTTTTCAGCACTGTCAGAGAAACCTATTGCCATGCCATCGCCGGTTGGAAGAATTACAGTATTTTTTAGATCTCTTTTCTGAAACGTTTCGGTTCTAGAAATTAGTTCATTTAGTACAATTATTTTTTTTACTTGATTCTTTGTCGGGATGTTAGGATTAGATGCAGCAACTATGTCTATAAAAAACCAATGAAATGTTTTAGTCAAAGTTCGAATGTCCTCAAAACCTTCAATGTCTTCACCTCTCAGGGATCGAACCATTTGCAAAACAAAGTCAGCAGGGCATTCTTTTAGAATATCAAAAGAATTTCCACTAGTCTTTATTGAGATTTTATGTTTTTTTAATTGTTCTAATAGCCAGTCTCTTCCTCTGTTAGTTTCATTTAAGATTCCAAGAATTTCTCCTATATAGTTTAGCGTTACAAGATTTTCTTGTTTTTGGGCCATAAGCAAGTTATAGTTACGGATTACCAATAAGCATTTCGAGATACAATTTGATAGCATTGGAATTGATGTAGATTATCTTTGTGTGAAATCAGATTTGCCTAAATTTGCAATTGAAAATAGTAGATTACTTGATTTTTTGATCGAAGTTTATTTCTAAAAATTAAAAACATAATATTTTTTTTTGAGATTAGCCGAG
Organism: Nitrosarchaeum sp.; assembly: GCA_036984365.1. Lineage (GTDB taxonomy): Archaea > Thermoproteota > Nitrososphaeria > Nitrososphaerales > Nitrosopumilaceae > Nitrosarchaeum. The sequence continues at coordinate 115,231 of BQXB01000004.1, read as the reverse complement.
ATAACACATGATATTATCAGACAAAATAATTGATGAGATACTAGAGAGTTTAGATAATTCAATCATCGAGTTAGCAAAAGGTGCAAGTGAGAGTTTAGAGTTTCAAAACAGCTATGATGAGATAAAGAGTTTTTTATCCAGCCAGTATGAAATTCGCCTGCAGAACCTGTTAAATGGTAAAAATGTAGATATCCATCACTTAGAGTCAGGAATAAAAAATAAGACAATACAGAGAAAACAAAAGACACTTGAAGATGTTTCCAAATTATTTAAGATTTAGATAAATGCGTCTAATCCTTTTTTTTCTAATTCAATTCCTTGATTTTTTTGTAACACTTTAGTCATTTTTTCACCCATTGATTTGGCAGCGGTCATTTTTCGTTTTCCAATCCAATAGTACGTCTCATCAATTGTATCTTTTGCAATTAGAACAACTAGTTTACCAGTATCCTTTCGTCCAGTTCTACCTCGTCTTTGAACATACCTAATTGAGCTTGGCACGTTATCATAAAAAATTACTTGGTTTACTTCAGAGATATCTAATCCTTCCTCACCCACACGAGTTGCAACCAGCACTCTAAATAACCCGTCACGAAAGTCTTGCACGGTTTGAATTTGCTTTTTTTGTTTTAATCCTGTATCACCAGATTTTCCAATCAGTATTCCAGATGAGATGCCCATTTCGGTTAGCTTGTTAAAGATTACATCGACAGAGTCACGATAGCTTGTAAATATCAAGGCCTTACCAGGAATAGAGTCTATGATTTCTTTTAATTTTAGAATTTTAGAATGTTCAATTCCTTTTGATTGTGCGGCCTTTGCAAGATGCATTGCTCTTGTAAAATTGGGATCAATTTCAAATAACTCCTTTATACCAGCGCCTTTTTTTATTTTAGCACGCTCACAAAACTTTAGAAATGACGTTACACCGTGAGCTTCCAAAATATTTAATGCGTAATGAATTCGAATCGCAGTAAACAGTGGTTTTGCAGATCGCCTGTTTTGATTTAATACAAATTGCCTGATACGCAATAATGCAGATAATGACTTTTGGTCTGCCAGTTTAATTCCATTTTTTCTGAGAATGTCATATCGTTCATCTAGAGATAGTTTTATCAGCGTCTGAATTACCTTCATTTCAGGAGGGAGATCCACCTTAATCCATTCTGTGTTTGTCTCCTGAGTATATGGCTTCACGTCAGGACTATCATCCGTCCTTTCAGCTACACTTGAGATACGTAGTTTGACTAGCAGTTCGGTTGCTTTGTCTTTTTCACTTGGAAGTGTTGCAGTCATCCCAAGAATTCTCAGATTAGAAGTTGCAAATCTCTCGGCAATTCCAGAATATGCATAATCACCTACAGTTCGATGAACTTCATCAAACACCACCAAACTAAATTGGTCTGCAGATACAATCTGCCTATCTAGATCATTTTTTGCAATTTCTGGAGTTGCACAAATTACACTGCTACCCCAAAGTTTAGTCCTTTTTTGGATTGGATCTTCACCAGTAATAAGAGCAATATCATCAATGGTAAGATGCTTTTTTAGGAATTCATAGTGTTGATTGACTAAGACTCTAGTTGGGGCTAAAAACAATACACCTCCAGTGCCTTTTGACAAATACTCTGCAATTACTTGTAATGCAATAGCCGTTTTTCCCAACCCGGTTGGCAACACAACAATACAATTTTCTTGGATTGCCTGATTTGCAAGATTTATCTGATAATCTCTTTTTTCAATAGAATTTTTTTGTATGTATTTTTGATCAAGGTATTCCAATTCTAACACACTGAACTTGGATTTTATCGATTTTATGTTTTCGAATAGAAATGTTGAGCTTGAACTTGACATTAATTCTAGCCTATTTCATCAAATAGAAATCTGCCATGTTTACCAGGCCCATGTTAATTGAGAGCAGCTGCAAGTTACGCCAATATTGAGTTAACATATTTTGCATTCCAGGAAATAGCATCGTTTTTAAGCATACATTTTGAATGAATTTGCTCATTAGCAGCATATCCACATACATGACAAAAAAACTCATTTGCGTGATTACAGATTTTGCATTTTTTATTTACTTCTAGTGTTTTACCGCACTTTCTGCATGAATCAATTCTCATAATTCCATTATGTGTTTTTGATACATTATACTTGGTAAGCTAACTAGCTTACTTGTATTGTTGACAGTTTACTCTACTCTATCATCTACTTTAGCATACTAGAATCATGAAAACACAAACAGATCAGAAAATTAGCACCTGGGACAAAATGGTTCATGCCCCATTCAGAAAGGTCGTAAAATTTGATCTTATTTGTATGGGACTTGGAATCTTGATGGGCGCAGGTATAGGTGCTTACTTGGTTGCAGGAGCATAATCTCCTCAACTTACTTTTTTATGTTCAAATAGACCATTGATAATCGAGTAAAAACCAGAGATAATTAATTTTTAACCAGCAATAAAGATAGATAATGTATGTCTGATCTTATCGATAAAACTGCAAATTATGTTTTAGATCTTGCCAGTCCTCAACGACTCACCATCTTATTCAAATTACTAAACAAAGATTCAACTCCAACTGAAATAGCAAAAGAATTAGGATCTACAAAGCAGGAGGTGCATAGAAATTTTATTCGATTAGAAGAAAGTAGACTAATCGAAAAAAAGAATAACGGAAAATATAGCACAACAACCTTTGGCGAAACTGTTTGCACGCAGGTTCCAACAATTGTGTTTTTCTCACAAAACCAAAAATATTTTGAAGATCATACTTTTGGAGACATTCCATACAAATTCAAACTTAGGTGCGGACAACTTGCCACAAGTCAACACATCAAAGGCATATCAAAGGTATTGGAACAATGGAAATCAATCTACAAAAATTCTGAAAAGTACATTTATGAAATATTATCAGAAGCTCCACTTGATCTGATAGAGCCATTGGTCAAACAAATTAAAAAAGAAATAAAATTCCAGTATATTTTTTCTGAATCTGCAGTAGTTCCTAAAGGAAGAAAAGCATTATTAAAAAAACTGGGATTTGACAAACTCATTGAAAAAGGATTAGTAGAAAGAAAGATGGCAAAAAATGTTCAGACAGTAATAGTATTAAATGAGAAAGAAGCATGTGTTTTGTTTCCAACAAAGGATGGCGAATCGGATCTTACTGAGATGTTTTACAGTGATGATTCAATGTTTCATGAGTGGTGCCTTGACTATTTCAGATACTGTTGGTATGGCTCAGATGAATTTATGGAAAGTAAATTAAGGGAATAGTTTTGTCTACCCCCAGATGGGTCCATTTTTACCCTCAATTTAGTAGCTTATTCTTTTGTATCGCCATTGTGTGTACTAGTTAAATCGATTTTTTTTGTTAATCTGTTAAATCTTCAAACCATAATGTATTTTTCAAGTAACTGTATAAAAAAAGAATTCAAAGAGAAGAGATGTAAGTTGAAAATTAGTCAAAAATGGATATTTTTTGTATTACCATCAAGCATAACAGCTGAAGGATTGCACATAGTCATACCTCTGTATGTGCTTTTTCTTGGGGGAAATGTAGTAGATGTCGGTATTGTGGTAGGATTACATTATGCATTATCAGCAATTGGGGCAGTTTTTTGGGGAAAAATTATCGACAAATATCAAATAAAGAGAGCAATTTTGATCACTTGTTTTTCAGCTATTACAATTTGTAGCATAGGATTATTTTTTACAGATAACTTGAATCTGGTTTTTGCAATTTCATCTGTTGCAGGATTTTTCATAATTGGAAAAAGCCCAGTAACGCAAGTACTTGTAATGGAGTCAGTACCAAACAATCAATGGAGTAGATTATTTACAAAAATTTCAATCATAACCAGTTTTGGAAGTCTGACTGCATTTTTAGCAGGTTCAATATGGGACCTGTTTTTTGATCTTAGGCCATATTTCCTTTTTTGTGCAATTATGAGTTTTGCTGCAACAGTTCTTAGTATCAAAGTAGGTAGTAAAAGTACCATTGAAAGACACACGGTAGTGCATTCAATACATGGAATCAGACATATCTTTAATCATAACAGATTAAATTTTCAATTAATATTTACTAAAATTCCTCATCCACATGATTTCAAGCCAATCATATCAATTTTCCAAAGAAAAATGTCTCATGAGATAGGGATACTTTTTCTTACAAATTTCCTATTTTATTTTGGAAGTAATGTTTTCTTTACAGCGTTCATACCGTTTTTAAAAAAATTCAATTTTACAAATTCTGAAGTCTTTGTAGTTTACATGGCTCAGACAATTGTATTGCTTGTAATATTTTTCTTTGTTCCACGTTTGATTTCAAAAATAACAGAAGAGCGTGCAACACAGATAGCGTATCTGCCAAGAATTTTAGGAGTAATCATAGCTGCATCATTAATTCCAAGCATGGTTGGAGTCAGCTCTTTACTCACAGCAATAATTTCAACAAGTTTGATGGTTTCTGCATTTTCAATTTTTAGTGTTTCAAATTCAATAATTCTTTTCAAAGCGATTCCCAAAGGTTTTGAAGGGAGGTATTTGGGGGTCAATAGTTTTATGGTAGGCGTAGGAATATTCTCAGGGGCATTAACGGCAGGGTATGTTTCAAATGCCATAAGCTATTCAGTAGCATTCATCATTGCAATTTCCATATTGCTATCATCACTTGTAATGTTTAGAATTTATTTGGAACACAGACTATCTCACCGAAGTATCCAGTAATTGAAATTTTTGTAAAAAATACAGAAAGCACGTAAAGAGAAAGGTAAAAAATTTGCTATAATCTAAAATCTTGGCATAACGCTAAGTCTTGATCTTGCAGATACCGCAATTATAGATATGATTGCCACAGCTAAAATCATAACTGCAATTGTACCAAATTCTGGCACAACAACTCCGTTATCTATCTCGATTTTTATTGATTGTTTATGTTCAGATGAAAGACCCTGATTTGCAGTGATAGTGTAAAAACCATTTTCTTTCCAGAGTGGGCCGCCAGATTTTATCTCAGTAGTAAATTTACCTGCAGCATCAGGAGTAATCTGTGCAATTGAAATCAAATTTCCCTGAGGCGAAGTAACTACAACCGTAATGTCAGTTACAGAACTAGTGGTACTGCCTCTTACAAGAATTCTGTCGCTACCAAATTCAGTATCTGCAGATAAAGTAATGACACTTGGCTTGGTAGGAATTGTTCCAAAGTCTGAGGATTTTACGGGGATGCCTTTAGGTGGAATTGTCGAGCCAATTACCGTGAACTGTATTTCTGCAGTTTTTGTGGTATCAGGATGACTTGCAATTACTGTATACGTGCCATCCTTAAAAGCCGGAAGTGTGGGATGAAACAATCTCTTGAATACACCATCTTTATCAAACGATAATTGCGGAGCATAAACAATTTCTCCGTCAGGAGAGATTACTGTCAATGTAATCGGTTTGAAAACAGCAACATCTCTAACCTTCCCAATAACCAATACAGAATCCAAAGAGTGGATTTCAGATTGGGCAGTACCCAACTCTATCATCGGTTCTGCAAAAGCAGAAATTGGGATAGACATGACAATTAAAATAAGCAAAGCAATCTTGAGCACTTCATTTAATGCAAGCTATTTCTATATTAATTATCCTATACAAATCAATCAAGACGAACTAAATAATGGTTTAAAAAAACACGACCAAAAGTTTAACCATATGAAATTAATTTCTTTTCTTCTAACATGGAATGAATCTGGTGGATTGCATGAAACGCATTTTTTGAAGATTTACCGCCAGTGCAGATTAATTTACCAGATGCAAATAAAAGTATCACGGTTTTTGGATTAAGCTGTCTATGAATTAGACCAGGGAATTGATCTGGTTCATACATGGTTCGTGGAAGAGTTCTAGCCGCATTTTCGATGAGAATTTTACCTCCAAGATTCACAGCAGTCACTACATTTTGGATTAAAATATCTGCATCATTTTTAATTTTGATGTTTTTGGAGCGTAATTTTTTAATTACATTATTTATTGCGGTATAGGCATGTTTTTCAGATTTTGCGCCAGTACATACCATATTACCAGTCCTAAAAATTAATGTCGTAGTCTTTGGTAGATCTATCTTAAAGACTGCTCCAGGAAATTGTTGTGGATTATATCTGGAATTAGGAAACTTTCTTTTGATTTCATGCAAATCCAAGTTTTGATTTATACTTGCAGTGGCAACTACGTTTTCAATACAAACAAGGGGGGTAGTAAATGCCACAATCTAAGCCCCAATTTGATTAAAAGGATGATTGGTTATATCATGATGTATAGCAGCATGTTGTTCTTGTTTGAATGTAAGGTCACATCGATAACATTTCCAAGATTTCATATTAACAATTGTAAAGTTTTGAATATAACAACCGCGTAGAAATCATTCACAGAAATGAATAGAACATACTAAATACAAGATCGGATACTGACTATTCCCAAATCATACAATTCACTGCAAAACCATATATAATCAATGCAATTGCAGTACGAGTCAAGCCATTTTAAACATTCAATTAGATTACTTTTTTTTAATCAACAATGTATTTTGTATCTCATGAAGACTGTTGATGAATTTTTGCTTTGCTTCAAATTCATCTTTGACAGCTATTACGATCTCAGTTGGAGACAACATTACATCTTTAACAACAAGCGGCGAGCTTAAACCTAGCATTTCGCATAAAATATCAAAAACGTTTTGGAATTTCGAGTTGTCCTTATACTTGTAAACTGTTTTTCCATCAATTATTTGTGGACTTGCATCCAGCGGAATGATCAAATCAGGAGAGCTGATTTCAGAAATGAACGTATTGATGTCTTTATTGATAGTAGTTCTAAGATCTGTTTTTGTTCTTTCTAGTTGCTCTTTTGCCTTTTCTAGCTCAACTAACTTATCATCATAACCAATGCCGATCATTTTTGCAAATGTGGATTCAGTTGAACGCTTTAGAGGAATTTCATGCAGTTGAACATTCACACTTGACAAAGAGTCTTCGACATCATGTAATTTTAGTCGATTTTCCTTAATTTGGATGCCCAAATTTTCAAGAAATTCAAAATTTGCCATATCTTTAGCTGAATTGGTGGACTACATCCATCAAGCCCTGTTTAAATTCTTCAGTAGAAAGGCCCCATCTACCATATTCGTCCTTGTATCCATCCCATGCTTCTTCAGCTTCTTTAGCAATCTCCAGAATCTTTGGTCCAATAGCTTTTGTATTTACAAGAACTGCAATGCTTGCTTGCTCGCCATCCATTATTGGTATTTTTACAAAGATCATCCTAGACTCTTCTATGTTGAATTTGTCTTTGATTATTCTTTTAATGGCCTCTCTTTCTTTAATATCAAATTCGCCTTTCACTTTAACTAAAACACAGCAAGAATCACGTGAGCTTCCATTGTTTCTAATATCATTTTCATCAATATCAAAAAGTAATGCATCTTCTTTCTTACCAATTTTATTTAGCACGTCCTCCATGGTGTTATTTTTTGTAGATGTTAGCATGTCTTTACCCCATTGACTTTCAGACGGACTAACTGGCATAATCCATGGAATCGCAAATTTTGGTTTTTTTGTTGCAAGCCATGTACGATAGTTAGACATATCCCATTCAGTTTCTCTTGCAAATGATGAAATAAACATCGAAATAGTATTTGCAGCTATCAAGTTCATTCCCTTGTAATCTTTCCAACCTACTTCATGTTCTTTTGGTAGATCATCAATTATAGAAGGAATTTTTTGTAGTTTCTTATCATGTTGATGTGCAAGTTTTCTTAATGCTTTATTGGAAACCAAAATAGAACAATCACTATATTTGATTTGATATTCCAAGTTCATTACAATGTTAATTGCAGCTGCTTCAAAAATCACTGGATCCCATCCAAATTCAGGCATTAATCCAAAGGTGGCAACTGTAGCATGTTCTTTTGTATTGGTTTTTATGTATTCTATAAACGCACTTGAAAATGAACTTCCCGTTCCACCACCCATTGCAAATGGAACTACATATCCCCTAACTGGCTCTGGAGAAATTGCCGATAGCTGTTTTTTAATATCAACTTTGGTCTTCATTTCTTCTAGGAATCTTGTTTTTCCTTCTGCCCAATTTCTTGCAGCTCCTCCAGCACCATGAATCACATGTTGATCACGTAATGCAAAAAGATCAGGGTAAGATTGCAAAATAAGATTAGCGGCCCTGGGATCCAGATCAACAAGCAGGGCTCTAGGAATAAGTGGAATATCTCCGGCACCATAGGAAGGTGAAAAGCGCAAAATTGTGCTACCGTATCTTTTTAGAACACGCGATTCATCTTTTGAATTTAACGTTGGTTTTAGTGGGTCAGCGCCAACATCTAACAATAACCTACGATATGATTCAGCCCCAAGTCCTATACCACAATGACCAAAACAGATCATCAGAACAGGTGCTGGCGGTAGAGGTGCTAATTTAGACATGTTTGTACTTAACCTAGGATGTTAACACACTGCTCATTAATAAGAGAGTGGAAGAAATTATACCATTCACATCATGTTTAGAAACTTAGAAATTCTTCAAAATATTGAATTTTTTGAATTTCTCATTCCAAGCCAATAGAGCTTGAAGATGAAATTCCTGTCGGGATTGATGGAAATTTATTACCAACACGTGTTCCAGCGACAGCTGCTGCCTCTTTTAGGATATTTTCGGTTTCTTCATTGGATGCACCGTCAGATTCAAAGCTTCCCTCAAACGAACCAGATATAGATTCATTAAGAATTCCAAATAATGATTCAAATTCACGGCTTACTTCTGGCATAATTTTTCCTAAGGATGGCTTTAATGCATTCATAGTAGCCATTACTGGTCCTAGTGAAGCCATTGCATCACCTAAATCAGATACGGTGGATAATCTAAGGTTGACTTGTTCTAACGATATCTTCAGAGTGTTTAGAATTTTTTTGTTCTTTCTTATTTCTACTAGCTCATTTGCAAGAACTCTACCAGTTGAAATATCGTGGTTCTTTTTTGCCATTACTATTCTGTTGAATAATTTTGCGTCTTTATCATCTAAAGTTTTTACTTTGTAATCAAGCGTTGACACAGTTTTGTTTAAGTGTATAAGAGAACTTTGAATTCGGGGTTTAATTGGAGCTTCTTTTTTTAGACCACGAATATGGTCTGAGATTCCTTTTGATTGAGGATTATTCCAATTTGTCAAATTCTATTTTAGATGGTTAAAGAAGATCATAATCAAATGAGTTGAAGATATTATACAAAGTAGATAGTTTTGTGGATGGTGGCAATACAGATTATCTAAAATCAAGTAATTTTATGAATCAATATATGGAACAAATAGGCATGATTTTTGTGAACAAGTCTTTTGAGAGGCCAAATTGGGATGAATATTTTATGCTTCAGGCAGAGTTGGCTAAACTCCGTTCAAATTGTATGACTAGACAAGTGGGAGCAGTAATTGTTCGTAAAAACAGACAGCTAGCTACAGGATATAATGGAACACCGCCAGGAATAAAAAATTGTTTTGACGGCGGATGCAAACGTTGTCAATTAAGGATGGAAGGAAAGATAGAATCAGGAGCATCATTAGATAGATGTCTTTGTAATCATGCAGAAGCTAATGCCATAATGCATTGTGCAATTTTAGGGATAGAAGCAGGAGTTGCAGGAGCTGTATTATACACAACATTTGTACCATGTTTAGAATGTACAAAGATGGCAATTACAATTGGAATTAAAAAATTTGTATGTCTTGATTTGTATCCAGAAACTGATTTTGAATTATTAAAAGAAGCAGGAGTTGAAGTTGTTCATCTAGACAAAAATAGAATAACCAAATGGGCAAAAGAGCTAGTAGGCAAATACGAAGATTCAAACTAAGTGATCATATGCAGATTGACATTAAAGAAGCAGAAAAGATTACATCAATGCCGGCATCAATGCTAGTATCTGCAACATACGACAATATTACAAGAACTGCGGTACTAAAGTTTTACGAACCAACGTCACAGAAATTAATTTTATGGCATGATGAAACAGGACACAAACCTTACTGCTATTCAAGATTATCTCCTGACGAGTTAGATTTTTTACAAGAGAGAGATGACATTTTAGAAATTAAAACAGAGAAACGACATGATTTGATGAAAGATGAAGAAGTGATTCTTTCAAAAATAATTGTAGCAGACCCGCTTACAATTGGAGGAACTGCCGGAGATAAAAGTATCAGAAACATAATTGAGACTTGGGAGTCAGATATCAAATATTATGAAAATTATCTTTATGACAGATCATTAATTGTTGGAAAATATTATGAAATAATAGATGGAAAAATAAGACCGCATGATTTAGAAATATCAAACGAGGTTAAACTTGCTCTAAAAAGTTTGTTGTGGGATAAAGTGGATAGCGAAGACATGGTAGACCCAAAAGAGTTCAAAGAACTAATCTCAGGTTGGGCAGACTTGTTGAATCAACCAATTCCTAGAATCAAAAGAGTGAGTGTAGATATTGAAGTAGAGGCTGAAATCGGGAGAATTCCAGACCCAAAAATTGCAGAAAAGAAAGTCACTGCAATTGGTCTAAAAGGAACAGATGGGTTTGATCAAATTTTTGTGTTAAGAACAGAAGGAACCAAAGAAGGAACAAACGATCTTGATCAGAGCGTCAAAATAGTATTTTATGAATTAAACAAAGAAAAAGAGATGATTTTAGATGCGTTTAAGATAATGGAAGGGTTTCCTTTTGTGCTAACATACAATGGAGATGATTTTGATTTACCATATTTGTTTAACAGAGCAGAAAGACTTGGAATTAAAAAAGAAGACAATCCATTATACATGATGAAAGATTCTGCAACACTAAAACATGGCGTACATCTTGATTTGTACAGAACTCTATCAAATAGATCATTTCAGATTTATGCATTTAGCCAAAAATACACAGATTTTTCACTAAACAGCGTATCAAAGGCTCTCTTAAACAAAGAAAAAATTGATTATGGATTAGATTTTGATCAGCTTACACTGTATCAGACTGCTAACTATTGTTATAATGATGCACTGCTAACTTATGAGCTTTCAAGTTTCAACAAGGATCTTTTGATGGACTTGCTTGTAATCATAGCAAGAATTGGAAGAATGCCAATTGACGATATTGCCAGAATGGGTGTATCACAATGGATCAGAAGTTTGTTGTACTATGAGCACAGACAAAGAAATGCACTTATTCCAAAAAGAGAGGAATTAGAAAGAAGATCAGAAGGAGTGACATCTGATGCAGTAATCAAAGACAAAAAATATCGTGGAGGCCTAGTTATTGATCCAAAAGAAGGAATTCATTTTGATGTAGTTGTTATGGATTTTGCTAGTCTATACCCAAGTATTATCAAGGTAAGAAACATATCATATGAAACTGTAAGATGCTCTCATGATGAATGTAAAAAAAATACCATACCTCAAACTAACCATTGGGCATGTACAAAAAGAAATGGATTAACAGCTGTAATCATCGGTTCATTACGAGATTTGAGAGTAAATTACTACAAAAGCCTCTCAAAAAAAGAGACCCTAACAGATAAACAAAGGCAGCAATACACTGTAGTTAGTCAAGCACTCAAAGTCATACTAAATGCCAGTTATGGGGTAATGGGAGCTGAGATATTTCCACTCTATTTTCTTCCTGCAGCAGAAGCAACAACTGCAATTGGCAGATACACTATTTTAGAAACAATCAAAAAATGCGAGGAGATAGGAATCGAAGTTCTTTATGGGGATACGGATTCATTATTTATCAAAAAACCCAAAGATGAACAAATTCGCTGGGTAATAGAACAGGCAAAAAAAGATCACGGGGTAGATCTTGAAATTGATAAAGTGTATAGGTACTGCGTACTAAGTAACCGAAAGAAAAACTACCTCGGAGTAACTAAATCAGGAACAGTAGATGTCAAAGGGTTAACTGGAAAAAAATCACATACCCCACCATTTATCAGAAAATTATTTTATGAGTTATTAGACGTGTTATCAACGGTTCAGACAATTGAAGATTTTGAGAAAGCAAAGCAATCAATTACAAATAAAATTGCATCATGTGCAAAAAAAGTTGAAGCAAAGGAGATACCATTACAAGACTTGACATTTAATGTAATGATTAGCAAATCTCCCTCTGAATATACAAAGACAGTTCCACAGCACATACGCGCTGCCAAATTACTTGAATCAATCAGAGAAGTGAAGAAAGGAGACAAAATATCATATGTCAAAATCATAAACAAACCAGGAGTTAAACCATTAGAGTTGGCAAAAAAAGAAGAGATAGATTCAAAAAAATACATGGAGTTTATGGAGTCTACATTGGATCAAATTACATCATCAATGGACTTGGATTTTGAAATAATGTTAGGTAAACCAAAACAAACAGGATTAGATGAATTTTTCTGGAACTAGTGATTAATTGTGGAAATTGATGAAACCTTACTTACCATACTAGGAATAGCTGCAGGAATTTTGATTTTATCTGGTTGGGTTGACCAAATTATCAAAGGCTACAAAACAAAGAGTCTCAAAGATGTTTCAAAATATCTCATGCTCTTTATCTCAGGAGGCTCAATTTTGTGGCTGATTTACGGAATTATAGTTTCAGACGTGTTTATCATAGGTACAAACATTGCTGCAATTTTTCTTATGATGATAGTACTATTTATGAAAAAAAGATATGAAAAAGCTGCAAAGACAAATCATTAAAAAAATCAAATAAAAATTCTAGCCTCAAAATCGCTTACAATAGATTATAAAATGACTATAATTACGCCTAATAGTGTTCATAATTAACTGTAAAAACTATGAAGAGATCTCAGGAGATAAAATACTAGAGTTTGTAAAAATTGCAGAAAAGATTTCAAAAAAATACAAAATAAAAATAGCAATAGCACCACCTCAGCACCTAATTGGCCTAGTATCAAATAGCAAAATTCCGATTTTAGCTCAACACATAGATAACTCAAAAATTGGCAGTACAACAGGATATGTTATTCCAGAATTATTAAAAAAATCAAAAGTAAGTGGTTCGCTGATCAATCATAGTGAACATAGAATTTCAAGCGAAGATATCTCAAAACTTGTTTTGAAGTTACGTGAATTAAAAATGATATCAGTAGTATGTGTAAAAAATGTAGCAGAAGCTAAAAAATATTCTAAACTTAATCCAGACTATATTGCAATTGAACCACCAGAATTAATTGGATCAGGAAAAGCAGTATCAAATGAGAGACCACAAATAATAATCAAGGCAGCAGATGCAATAAAAAGTGCAAATAATAAAACAAAACTACTTTGTGGTGCAGGAATCGTATCAGGACAAGATGTTACAAAAGCTTTAGAATTAGGATCAGAAGGAATTCTAGTAGCAAGCGGGATAATCAAGGCAAAAAACTGGACAAAAATAATCGAAGAGTTTTCAAAGGCAATGAATTAATTTCAGAATATTTCAAGTTTAAAACTGTAAAATTATTTAATCTGGCCTTTCATAAAATCAGCACCGGCTTTTTGGATCTCTTCTATAGTCATTTCTTTCTTTCTGGTTGCAACAGTCCACCTATGACCAAAAGGATCTACTAACATGCCTATTCGGTCCCCCCAAAATCCATCCATCATAGGCATCATAGATTGTGCACCTGCTGAAACAGATTTTTTAAAAACAGAATCGGCATCATTGACATACAAGTAAATTGCACTACTTGGACCCCCTGTAGATTTAGGCGATAGACATCCCATCTCAGGCATTTCATCACAAAGCATAATGGCAGAATCTCCAATTCTTATCTCAGCATGCATTATTGATTTACCATCAGGTCCTGGAAATCGATAAACCTCTTTTGCACCAAATACTTTTTTATAAAATTCTATTGCGTCTGAGGCTCCACTTATAGTCAAAGTTGGAGTAACAGAGTGATATCCATCTGGAATTGGTTTTACCATGTAAGATATGTTGTTTGATTAAATTTATCTTTTTATCCATTTGATAAGTTTTTGAATTTGGATAAATCCTTTAATGTAAAAAAAATTTGAAAAACTTTATTGCTTGTAGAACCAAATTGGATGGAAGTGTAATATAGGATATTTCTCATGGTGAAATCAGAGCATCAATTGGAGTAATTTTTCTGGTTCATAGTTTGAAAAAATTTGAACCAAGTTGGCAAGAGTGACTAGTAGGCATAGAGATGCCAGCAGAATTACAAATTCCCATAGCATTGCTAGAATTTATCGGTGGAATATGTCTGATTACGGGAATACTAGGATTACAGAGGTTTTATTTTCTACAATATTGCTAGGTGCAATATTTCATGTCAAATGGGAAAAAGGATTTTTTGCATCTCAAGGAGGATTGTAATAGGATCTTGTAATGTTGGCAGGAATTTTGACAATTATAGCTGCAGGGCCAGGTAGAATGTCAATAGTGAAATTGATTAGAAAAATACCTAATGTGCTACAGTGATTACTAAAACATTACCATTATCAGGATAGCCAAATTGAGTCTAGAAAAATTTTTACGATATTGGGAGGAATTACAGCATACAAATTAAGAGTCAAAGCAATAAAACAAAAAACAACATCAAAGGCATGATTCCAATTTTTGGAAATTTATGATCGTTAAAATTGTAAATTATTTTTTGTTGTTTTTTTTTACGACAAATATGAAATTTAAGATCAGATATTTTCTAAAAACATAAAAAATTATTTTTAAATATTGTAAATATGGTGTAAATTATTTGATGCATCATATAGAAATCAAAGTAAAATTACATGTCAATTATGGCAGCAAAGAAAAAAGCAGCAGCAAAAAAAACAGCTACAAAGAAAAAGTAACAATATAAGATATTTTTTATCTTACATTTTTTTTTATTTTCCTAAAAATATACCAAAGGTAATTTCAAATTCAACTTAATGCGATCTATGAATTTAAGAATTGGGAAACCAAAGAAGTTTAGAAAATCAAAGACAAGGCAATGCTTTAAAAACCCCTGATTTTGATTTGATAATCTAGATAAAATGAAACAAGTTTACTTTTATGATGAAGGAGACGGGAAAAACAAGAAGCTGTTAGGTGGAAAAGGTGCTGGCCTTTGTGAAATGACCCAACTCAAATTACCTGTACCGCCGGGGTTCACTATCACCACCCAAGTCTGTAACGAGTATTATCAAAATGGCAAAAAATTACCAAAAACACTGATGATGGATGTAAAAAAGAACATTGCAAAAATAGAGAAAAGAACTGGAAAGAAGTGGAACTCTAAAGAAAATCCGTTACTAGTATCAGTAAGATCAGGAGCAGCAATATCTATGCCTGGAATGATGGATACGATTTTGAATTTAGGATTAAATGATGAAACAGTTGAAGGGCTATCAAAAAAGAGCAACAATCCTAGATTTGCATGGGATTCATACAGGAGATTTGTTCAATTATTTGGCAAAGTAGTATTTGGGGTAGATGATAAGAAATTTGATGTTGTTTTAGAAAATGCAAAATTAAATCAAGCAGTACAAGCAGACAGTGCATTAAACGAAAAATCACTAAAATCAGTGGTCACAGAATACAAAAGGATTTGTGAAAAACACACAGGAATGCCATTTCCTGCTGATCCTTTTGAACAATTAGAACTAGCAATCAAAGCTGTATTTGGTAGTTGGATGGGAGAAAGAGCAATCGTATACAGAGAGAAAAACAACATTACAAGAGACATTGCCGATGGCACTGCAGTAAATGTAGTTTCAATGGTATTTGGAAATATGGGCAATGACAGTGCTACGGGAGTTGTTTTTACTAGAAATCCAGGAGATGGAACAAGGCATCTTTTTGGCGAATATTTAGTTAATGCACAAGGAGAAGATGTCGTGGCAGGAGTTAGAACAGGAAAACTAGTAGATGAAATGAAAATCGAAATGCCAACATCGTACAAGCAATTAGAACAAACGTGTGAGAAATTAGAAAGACACTACAAAGAACCGCAAGATATAGAATTCACAATTGAACGTGGAGTATTTTATTTGTTGCAAACGAGAAATGCAAAGATGAATGCGGTTGCGATGGTAAAGACTTCAGTCGATATGGTTAATGAAAAATTAATTGACAAAAATAAAGCGCTAACTAGATTACATGCAGAGCAATTAGAGCAATTACTTCACAGAACAATTGATTCAAAATCTATTAAAAATTATACCCTACTAGTAAAAGGAATAGACGCGTCACCAGGAGCAGCAAGTGGTATAGCAGTGCTTGATGTAAAAAGAGCAACCGCAATGGGCGAAAATGGGGCCAAAGTAATTTTAGTCAGAGAAGAAACAAAACCAGAAGATGTTCCAGCATTTTTTGAATCCGTAGGCATTCTTACTAGCAGAGGTGGGAAAACATCACATGCAGCAGTAGTAGCTAGAGGCATGGGCAAACCATGCATCGTAGGTTGTTCAGATTTGAGAATTGATTACGATAACAAACAATTCAGCGTAAATGAGAAAATAGTAAATGAAGGAGACGCAATTACAATAGATGGCAGCACAGGCTTAGTTTACTTGGGAGAAATTCCAACCACAGAACCAAAAATTACTGATGATTTTAAGACAATTCTAGAGTGGGCACAAAAAGTAAAACAAATTGAAATCAGAGCAAATGCAGACACTCCAGAAGGAGCAAGATTAGCAAGAGAATTTGGAGGGCATGGAATTGGCCTTTGCAGAACAGAAAGGATGTTCAATGGAAGTGACAGAATTGGATTATTTGTAGACATGATAATGGCAGAAAACATAGAAGAGCGAAAAAAAGTGCTTGCCAAATTAGGCGAATTACAAAAAAGTGATTTCATTGAAATACTAAAAGCAATGGAAGGATACGCCGTAACAATTAGGTTGTTAGATCCGCCATTACACGAATTTTTACCAAACCCAGAAGAGCTGAATCAAAAAATTCACAAATTAGAACAAGGAAATGAAGAGACTGAATTAGAGAAAACAAAAATTTTGCTAAAAAGAGCAAAAGAACTAGCTGAAATAAATCCAATGATGGGCCATAGAGGAGTCAGAGTTGGAATTACGTATCCAGAAATTTACGAGATGCAAATCAGAGCTGTGTTTGAAGCATCTGTAGAATTGAAAAAAAATAAAGTTGATGCTCGTCCACAAATTATGATTCCACAGATTAGCAGCATTGCAGAGTTAAATCACATTAAAAAAATCTATGACAATATCAAAAAAGAGATGGAATTTAAATACAATATGAAATTAAAGATAAACTTCGGAACAATGATTGAAGTTGTCAGAGCGGCTTTGACGGCAAACGAACTTGCAGATACGGCTGAATTCTTTAGCTTTGGTACAAATGATCTCACACAAGGAACATTTAGTTTTAGTCGTGAAGATGTTGAAGGAAAATTTCTGCCAGAATATATAGATAAAGAGATTCTTGAAAGAAATCCATTCCAATCAATTGATATTAATGGAGTTGGAAGTTTGATGAAAATAGGAATTTCTGCAGGCAGATCAATCAAGCCAGACATGGAGATTGGAATTTGCGGAGAGCACGGCGGAGATCCTAGATCAATTAAATTCTGTCATAATGCAAACCTAAGCTATGTTAGCGCATCACCACATCGAATCCCAATTGCAATAATAGCAGCAGCACAGGCAGCAATTGAACAACCTAAGAAAGGGACCAAATCAAGAAAACCAGTAAAGAAAGCTGCAAGAAAGAACAGAAATAAAAGAAAATAACCACATAAAGCACATTTTAAAACTAGTCAGCCATAAAACAATACGAATTGCTGCCAAGAGTTGATTCCATCAAACAAATGAGATTAAAGATAGGAATTACTCAAAAAAAACTTGCCACAATGGTGGGAGTAAGCACGTCAATGATCAATCAAATAGAATCGGGCAGAAGTCAGCCAAGTTACGACACGGCAAAAAAAATTTTTGACAGTCTTGCAAATTTAGAGGGCAAATCATCATCTCATAAAGCAGGGGATTTCTGTAGCAAAGACGTGGTAAAACTAAAACCAAGTAACACACTACATGATGCAATTAAAAAAATGCATGAATCATCAATTAGTCAAATTCCTATTTTTAATGGTACAGAGCTTGTAGGGGTTATATCTGAAGATGGAATCGTGAAACATCTTGCAGATGTGGGAGAATCTGAATTAAAAAATTCAAAGCTGGCAGATACAATGGAACCAGTTCCGCCAATTGTAGATTATGATACGCCAGCAAATATTCTTGTTCCACTAATCAGATATTCAAAATGCATTCTAGTATCAAAAAAATCAAAGATAATTGGCATAATTACTGCATCAGATACGTTAAAGATGATGGAATAAATCAAAATTTTAAAATATTCTAAAAATCGCTATTAAAACCATTAGTAGCAATCATCAGTAGAAATTCTTAGCATATTAAATATTCTAAAGATATAATGTGAAAGTTAATGCTTAGAAAAACACTGTTTGTAATGCTTTTGAGCATAATGATTACAATCTCGATTTCATCGAGTCAATCGTATGCTGAAACAGATACAAAGTTCACAAAGATCCAAGGAAAAGACTTAGAAAACAGCCCAATAACAAAAAACATTCTAAAGAATATCGAGATTGCAAGAAAACAATTTGCAGCCATAAAAGAAAAAGAAAAGAAAGAAGACGAATATCAAAAACACATCAATGAACAAAGAATAGCTGCTCAGGCCAGTTTAGATAAAGCAATATCAAGAATGAATGAGACCTATGAAGAATTCACACCACAAAACGCTTTTGCCAGATATGTTTCAGGATTCAATGCAACACACCAAGGAATTTACTGGGATCAATTTGATTATCTAAATGCCAAAATAACACTTGCAAAAGACGCCAGAGATACGATTCTTGAAAATGGTGGCACGTATTTTGATGCAATGAAAGAATATTCCAGATATGCAAAGATGACTAAAGTTGAAATGCTCAATGTCATAAAAGATTTGAATATCAAGCACAGTTTCACTGACAAAAAGACCCAGTCATACTTTGATGCAAATGGAAAACTACCAAGAGTAGAAAATGATCTAAATGCGCCATGTTATAATTGCGATACAAGCATCACAAAAGTAAAGGTAACTGCAACTGAGATATCACCGATAATGGCAGAAAAACTAAAGCCTGTTTCACAGTCAGACCAAATTGTGAGTCTAAAAAACAAACTATCTGAAATTCAAATGAATTTTGTAAATTCAAAGAACATGATTGAGCAAAAAAAGATGGTACACGACATGAATAACATCTTAAAACAAATTCAAGAATCAAATAATTCTTGAAATAATCATTTTTTTATTTTTATTATTTGTTTAAAAATTGAAATCAAGTAGGATGAGAGCACAACTCTGCAAGAACACCGTTAAGCGACTTTGGATGAATGAATGTAACTTTAGTTCCAGCAGAACCAGGTCTAATTTTTCCTAGAAATTGA
This sequence comes from Nitrosarchaeum sp., assembly GCA_036984365.1. Lineage (GTDB taxonomy): Archaea > Thermoproteota > Nitrososphaeria > Nitrososphaerales > Nitrosopumilaceae > Nitrosarchaeum. Next base: position 95,730 of record BQXB01000004.1, on the reverse strand, counting down.
ATTCCACATCCTTCCATTCTTGTAACTTCACCTTCAATGTTATCAGTTTCTAGTGCCATATGATGAAGGCCCGGTCCTTTTTTATCAAGAAATTTTTTTATTGGACTAGTATCGTTGGTTGGTTGCATCAACTCAATTCTTCCATTTTCAAGATGAATTATTGCGACCTTGACTCCTTCAGTTTCAACTGTCTCAAATTCAACTTCATGAACACCTAACGCCTCCTTGTAAATTTTAGCAGATTCGTCTACATCATTTACTGCAATTGCAATATGATCAATCTTCATCTAAAAGACCTCTTTTGGACGATACTCACCAAACACTTCTCTAAACGTATTACTGATTTCACCAGTTGTTGCAAATGCTTTTACAGATGCAATAATGTATGGCATTAAATTCTCATCAGTGTCAGCTGCACTCTTCATCGCAGATAAGGCTTTTTCGAGTTTATTACTGTCCCTAGTAGATCGAAGTTCTTTGAGGGCTTTCTTTTGTTGGATTTCAATTCTGTCATCAATTCTTAATAGTTCTGGAGACTTTTCTTCTATCTCAGAATACTTGTTCACACCGACTATTACTCGGTCTCCAGCATCTGTTTCTTTTTTAAGACGATATGCGTTTTGCCTAATTTCAGACTGGAAAAAGCCTTTTTCAATTGCTTTAATGGAGCCACCCATTTTTTCAATTTGCTTAAGGTACTTCCAGACATTTTCCTCTATTTCGTCACATAATTCCTCAAGATAGTAAGAGCCAGCCATAGGGTCAACAGTTTTTGTTACTCCACTTTCATGTGCAACAATTTGCTGTGTTCTAAGAGCGATTTTTGCTGATTCTTGGGTAGGTAAAGCCAATGCCTCATCTCTAGAATTGTTATGAGGCGACTGTGTCCCACCAATTACAGCTGCCATTGTCTGTATAGCAACACGGACAATGTTATTGTCAGGTTGTTGAGCCGTCAGTGATTCCCCACTTGTTTGAGTATGGAATTTTAATTGTAATGAACGAGGATCTTTTGCATGAAATTTTTCTTTTAGGATCTTAGCATAAACTTTTCTTGCAACTCTAAACTTTGCTACTTCCTCAAAAAATTCAATTGTACAACAAAAGAAAAACGAGAGTCGCGGTGCAAAGTCATCTATTTTTAATCCTCTATCAATACATGTTTGGATATATGCAATAGCATTTGCAATTGTAAATGCAATTTCTTGTGTCGCAGTACACCCAGCTTCTCTCATGTGATAACCAGAAATTGAAACAGGATACCATTGAGGAACTTTTTCAGCACAATATCCTATCATGTCACCAATTAATCGCATTGATGGTTTTGGTGGATAGATGTAAGTGTTTCTTGCGATGTACTCTTTTAAAATATCATTTTGTGTGGTACCTCGTAGTTCAGTGCTTTTGAATCCTTGTGATTCACCAACTACGATATAGTATGCAAGTAAGGTTGATGCTGTAGAATTAATTGTCATTGAAGAACTAACTTTCCCCAAAGGAATTCCATCAAATGCAATCATCATATCTTTAAGAGATGCAATTGAAACGCCGACTTTTCCTACTTCTCCTTCAGCTGGTGTAGAGTCAGGATCATGTCCAATTTGCGTGGGAAGATCAAAAGCCATACTGAGTCCAGTTTGACCTTTTTCAAGCATGAACTTGAATCGTTCATTTGTTAATTTCGCATCTCCAAAACCAGAATACTGCCTCATTGTCCAAAATCGTTCACGAAACATTTCGGTGTGAATTCCACGAGTATATGGATACACTCCTGAATCTTCCTTGACATATTTCTTTGAAGACCTGTTATAGATTCTTTTTATCGGAAAATTAGAATCAGTGACATACTGTTTTACTGATGTCTTTTTGCTAGGTTGTTTTTTTGCCATGTTTTTTCACTTTACCAATGACTTTGTAATCTTATCGGCAGCCTCAAAAGGATCCATTTGTTTTGATTGTATTTTTTTAAGATATTTAGAGAATACTTTGTCAGAATTTAACATCATTGCAATCTTTTCACTCATATTATTTAAAATAATATCCTTTAATTCTGTTTCTAGCCTGAGCATATCTTTATCATGTTTATTTTTATTTTTTACAGTCATCATTTCTTTTAAAGCCTTGGCAAATTCAGATATTCCAGAATTTTTTTTAACAGAAGTTTTTAAAAATACTGGATTTGTATCAGACGAACCAATATACTCACGAATTGCATCAAAGAGTTGATTGGCTCCATCAAGGTCACTTTTGTTAACAATATAGATATCTCCAATCTCAGTCAGACCAGCCTTTATTGTTTGAATGCTATCACCAGTATTTGGATTAAAAACAACTACTGTGATATCTGCAATGTTTGAAATTTCAACTTCTGTTTGACCAGCACCAACGCTTTCAATTATTATAGGATTAAATCCAGCATATTCCAAAATTCTAATACTGTTTCTCAGCGATCTAGAAATTGCACCAGTTGCGCCCCTTGATGCAATACTACGGATGTAAGTGCCAGAGTCAGTGGATTCAGTCATTCTAACTCGATCTCCCAGTATTGCACCACCAGTGAGATGACTTGTAGGATCTATTGCAAGAACAGCAGGTTTTGCATGTAGTTTCTTTAATGCAACGGATGTTTTGTTAATTAGTGAACTTTTACCAGCGCCTGCAGGTCCCGTAATTCCAATGATTGATGCATTACCAGTATCTTTGTATATTTTTTTAAGTAATTTTTTTGCTTCAGATGGATTGTTTTCAACAATAGTAATTGCTTTGGCAATTGCTCCTCTCTTGCCTTTTTTTAAATCAGAAATATCCAATGTGATTTAGTTTTTTAAAGGTGCAATAAAATCTTGTGTGTGATCTAAGGATTACCGTAAATTATAGGAGGTGCAGGTTCACCAACAAGATGAATCTCAGTCTTTAAGGAAACTTTGCCCAGCTCTTGATGGTCTATCAGAAATGTGACTGGGTGGACTTCCCACCCATATTTTGGTATAAGTGGAAACGGAACGGTCTCTACAAATGTAGAGCCAGACAAAGTTTTCTGAAACGATTCATCCATTCCCAAAATTTCCAGTACCACGTGGTTTGTTTTTGATGTTTTATCCAGATATGAAATTTCAACATATCCTGCATTGTAATATGTGGCATCTATCTCAAATGTTGATTTTAAGACATTTTTATTGGAACTAGAGTCAGAAAGAAAGAACAACCCCAATGCAGTAATTACAAAAATCGAAATTATAGGGAGTATCTTTTTTGCCATGTGCATTATGATTGGAATTCTTTTCTCATATTACGCAAAAATTTAGAATTAATTCTTATACGCTCAAGGGTTTGTTCTTGAGTTCTCTCAGTGCCAGGTGTCGGATTCTTTTTGAAGAATTGTCGAATTTCTTTTTCCATAGAATCATCTGCTACAGAAGATATACTTGCAACAATTCTATTGAATAAGGGGTTGCCAGAACCGACTTTCTTGCTAAGTTTTGACCAGTTGGTTTTAAGCCAAGGCCACAAAACTTTTTTGCCGTATGGGTTTGCAGCAACCTTCATAATCGGTAGCTGCATGTTTTGAGAGCGAACTTCATTTGTTTGTGAGAAATTTAATGACTTTAGCAATAATTTTTCATCTCTAAAACTGCACATGGCCCCAAGGAAACGAAGTTTTTCTTCTGTTGTTTTTGCATTTCTATAAAGACGTGTTAATTCATCATGTGTTTTAGAACTACCATTCCATGCAATAACAGAGCATACAGGCTCAACTAGGTCAGGAGAAAGAGAATTTTGGTTTTTCAAGAATAGGTTATAACGATTTACAGACTCCATTATTACTTCCTCATCATCTAGTTTACCCAATGTAAAAATTACAAATCCACGCATTAAAGCATCTGTGTGTTTATCGGCTTTTTTAGGATTCCAGCCAAGATCATGCAATATTTTCTTTAGATACTTTACAGTGTAATTTCGAATTTGATCAGAGAAGTCTTCATCAAATGCTCTGAAATACAAAGAAGACAAGTTATGGGCTACATTTACTGTTGCCAAATAACTGTCTTCGTCATAGTATGCATCAGAAAAATCAAGGTAGTGACGGACTTTCTCATCGCCAGATATACATAATGAAAACAAATCATTTTGAATTGCCCATCTATCAATTGCAGGAATTTGTTTTTGGTCTATAAGCATTTTAAGGTCTATCAGAGCACCATCATCATATTTTACACGGTAGAATCCCTTTCTTCCAAAATTAGCTACAAACCCTAGATTATCTTTAGGTAATTTTACAGACATAGATTTTTTTGTAAACAGTTTTTGGAAAAACTCATCTTGTAATCCTACAGAGAGTGGGATTGACCACAATCCTTTGTTTGATTTTTTATCAGATTCTAAAACATATCGTCTCTGTTTGAGATGTAATGTTGAATCATGTTTTTCTATCTCAACTACAGGAAACCCAGGTTGCTTTAACCATGTTTGAACCATTGCACGTACTGGCATCTTTGAAATTTTTCCTATTGCATCCCAAAGATCTTTACCTTCAGCATTTTTGTATTTGAAAGCAGCAAGATATAGTTTTAATCCTTTTTGGAAATTTGATTCACCAACATAATGCTCTAGCATTCTTAAAACACATCCACCTTTATCATAAGAAATTGCATCAAAAATCTCACGAATTTCGGAGGTAGAATCAACTTTAACGTCAATTGAATGAGTGTTTTTCAATGAATCTAGTGCCATTGCATTGTTCATCGCATCATCAACAAATTGATTCCATAAATCCCATTCTGGATAAAACTTATCTACAAATTTTGTAGCCATAAATGTTGCAAAGCTTTCATTAAGCCATAAATCATTCCACCATTTCATAGTAACTAGATTTCCAAACCACTGATGTGCAATCTCATGAGATATAACTTCTGCAATGTATTGTTTTGTTTTAGTTGAAGATGTTTTTGGATCATATAGAAGGATAGTCTCTCTAAAAGTGATAGCTCCCCAGTTCTCCATTGCACCTGCTGCAAAGTCTGGTATAGCTATCAAATCTAATTTAGGTAGAGGATATTTTATTCCAAAATATTTTTCATATGATAATAGTAATTTCTTTCCTAGTTCCAATGAATACTTACCTTTAGATTTATTTCCCTTTGTTGTGATTACACGAACTTGAACTTTGCCAATTTTACTTGTAAGATATTCAAATTCACCAATACCAAGATAGATCAAATATGTTGACATTATAGGAGTTTTTGCAAACTTGTACAGTATTTTATTTTTTATTCTTTTTTTATATATGATTGGCATGTTTGAGATAGCAGTAAACTTGTTTTCGGCAATTACAGAGATATCAAACGTCGCTTTTGCGTCAGGTTCATCCCAACATGGAAATGCCCTTCGTGCATCAGCTGCTTCAAATTGTGTTGTTGCGAGATATTTTGTTTTGCCGTTTTGTTTGTATTGACTTCGATAGAAACCAAGTAATCTATCATTTAACTCACCGGTAAACTCAATATCAATAAAAAAAGTACCTTTTAATTTATTTTTAATTACAATTAAAAGTTCTTCTTTTTTTGAAACAGTTTTAGTTGTAGCTTTTTGTATTATTCCATTTTGTCGCACATTGCATGATTTGATTTTGATCTCAGCACAATGAAGTGTTATAGAATTTACCAGAGTCTTACATGTTACTGTGATTGTTTCTTTCCCATTAAAGGTAAAATTTTTGAAAATAGGCTCAAATTCAAGCACATAATTTTTAGGAACTACCTTCACAGCTGAGGTAGATTTTTAGCGCTTTATCTAAATTTCTAATAACCAATAATGAACAGACTAAATTAGTTCTCAAATTTAGATCGATTTTCTAGTCTATCTTTTTAACTGAGAGTTTTTGAAAATAGATATGTCAAACCCAGACATAAATAAATCGCTAGATGAAGCATGTAAGAAAGTTTTAGAACTCCCCATGATTCGATTTGTTGGAGTATTAGATAAGATGGGAAATAAGATAGCAGGTGGATTTAAAAAAGATGTAAAGTCTTATTTGACTCAGCCAAATAACAGCAGAATGTACATTCAATTAACACTTGAATATTTAATGAGAAAAGATTTTGATGAAGAGTTAGGACCAGTGGATTATATTGCTTCAAGAAGAGGAAAGATAACAATGATCAGCATTCCAACTGAAGACTATTTAGTTTTGATATCCGCACAAAGAGATGCAGATGTTGAAAAAATAATAAAAAAAGTGAACACTGCATTTACAATGTTGGCAGATATTAATCCATAAAAAAACATAGTTTTGGTGTAATTCAAAGCAATAAAAGACATGCTTAAATCAAAACTTAGAAAATCCTGATTCTAAATCAGATAGTAAACCACCATCAGAGATATCTTAAAACCCAACCTAGTGAATTCCTTTAGTTTTTCTGCATTCTGAATTACTGTAATCCATTTATTGTGTGCTGTCAAGATTGATAATCTTATTCGTGTCAAGGGTCTGGATATGGTTGGTTCTGTAAAAGAAAATGTAATGGAGTTAGGTTTTTGACGAACTAAAAGAATAATATGGCAACTATTGGGCATGCAAGTAAATTGTCTGAATTAGGAACTCCAACGTTTAAAATTAACACAAGAATCGTGTTTGCAGGCATATTTCTTACCTCTCTTTCCGGATTGGTGTTAGAAATTGCAATAACTAGAATATTTTCTGCTGCTATCTGGTATCATTTTGCATTTGTTGCAGTATCTGTAGCACTAGTTGGTCTTGGATCATCTGGATTGTTGGTTCATTACAGATTAAAAAAAATCAAAGAAAATTGGGCACATGATCTGACTATTGCATCATCCATTGGAATTTGCATAATTCTTCCCATAACACTGTATGTGATGCACTCACTTGCATCTCAAGTGGTATACCTTCCACTGTTTATGTTCTTATTTTCAATTCCATTCTTTTTTGTAGGGGTTGTTATATCCACAGCGTTTAGTGCATTTGCACAAAATGCAGGAAGACTATATGCATTTGATCTAATTGGTGCTTCAGTAGGTTCACTGTCAGTTGTCCTGTTTTTATCATTATTAGGAGGCGAAGGCACTGTGCTTTTAGTTGGAATAATTACAGCTGTGTGCGCAACCATCTTTTCAACGACGATAAAAAACAAAAAGAAAATAATTGTCTCAATTGCATTTGTTGCATTTGCCATATCATTGCTTGGAATTCACGAAACAACTCAGATATTTTCAATTCCAACTGACCCTACTGCAAACAAAGATCTGCCAATATTTTTAAGAGAAAATCCCGGTGCTCACATTGCAAAGACACAATGGAATTCTTTTTCAAGAATTGATGTAGTTGAAGGCATATCTGGAAACTGTATCCCTTCACTAGATACACGAAACCCATCTCAATGTGTGGATGAGGGAGTGATTGCAAAAATCTTCATAGATGGTGGAGCGGGAACAAATATTATTTCATGGGATGGGAATCCTGAAAGCAGAAAAGAACTTTCTTCATGGATGCAGTATCTTCCTTTTAAAATGATTGATGACCCCAAAGTTCTGATCATTGGTTCTGGAGGAGGCAGAGACGTCATTGCAGCAATTGCAAGTGGAAGCAAAGATGTAACTACAGTTGAGATAAACCCAATAATTTTTCAGACTGTCAGAAGTTATGGAGATAGAGCAGGAAATCTATATGATCACGAATATGTACATTCAAACGTAGATGAAGGGAGAAGTTTTGTTTCAAGGTCTCAAGAAAAATTTGACATCATCTATATCCCATTTGTGGATACGTGGGCATCTGTGTCTTCTGGCGGATTAGGAGTGTCTGAGAATTTTCTTTACACAAAAGAAGGATTTCAAGAATATTATGATCATCTAAATGAAAATGGCAAGGTTGTATCTGTCAGATGGCTAATAGATTCTCCAAGATTTGTAACTACTTTCATACAATTATTGGAAAATAATGGAATTCCACTACAAGATACATACAAGCACATCATAATTGCCACATCTGAATCAACTACCAAAGATCCAAGTGTGACAATGGCCATCGTATCAAAATCTCCTTTCACAGAATCAGAGGTATCATTTTTGTCTGATTCATTTATTAAAAATGGGTACAAGCCGATTTTAGTTCCAGGGAAAGTCATGATGGAACCGTATCCTTCTTTGTTTGAGGGTAATGTTTCATTTGAAGAATTTTATTCGATGTACTCCACAAAAGTTCATCCGGTGACAGATGACAGTCCATTTTTCCTATCTTTTGAAAAACCACTTCCATCCATTTTGGAAACTCTATTGTACATATCCATAATCATAGTGGGTGCTTTTCTTGTAATTCCATTTATTTGGCTAAGATCATCAGAGAAAAAATCAGAACTGGCCATATCTAGCGTTGTAATTTATTTTGCTGCACTGGGAGCAGGGTTTATCCTAATTGAATTAGCGTTACTGCAAAAACTGATTCTTCTCTTAGGAAATCCTACGATGACCTTTGCAATTTTGCTTTTCACGATGTTGCTTTCAAGTGGAATAGGTAGTTTGATAAGTGCTAAAATGATTAAAAGTGGAACAAAAAATCTCACTTGGGCAATACTTGGAATTGTTGCAATCGGATTAGTGTATGTAGTTTTGCTTCCTGATATGATCTATTCTGTAATTGCTGAAAACTTTGCAACCAAGGTTGCAATCAGCATAGGATTGTTATTCCCAATAGGATTTTTGATGGGCATTCCGTTACCTACAGGAATGAGAGTTCTCAAATCCAATTTTGCAAATCACATACCATGGATGTGGGCAATTAACGGAGCGTTTTCAGTGTTTGGAGCAGTGGCATCGGTAATACTTGGAATAATTCTTGGTGCATCTTATGCGATGAGTCTTGGAATTACGATATATCTAGTAGCACTTGGAATCTCATTGAGTTGGAAGAAACAAACTATAGAAATTCAAAACAAATGACTAATCATCATAAAGTCTCACGTTTCAGTTATCAAAATTTGATTTTGGAAGCCAGATAGATCATTCTCCTGTGGAATAGAATATCGCGGCAGGAGAACAATCAACTGCTAATGTTTAGATATAGAAACATACATCTTCCATCACCTTATTGTCTTTAAATTTAATAAGATTTTTGGATGTACCAAAGAATTGTACTAGTTCTTTGCAATCAAAAACATTTCATCATACGAGTATTCCGGAAAATAATTCCTTACAATCTCTTTTTTCATAAATTCCAGATTTTTTCCCTCCACGCTAAACTTGTACGTATCTTTGAAGAAAATTATCTGATACACTTTGTAATTCTCTGGAGTGTCATTTTTACCCATTGCAGAACCACCAATCTCAATTACATTACTGCCAATTTGCCAAAACTTAGTATGAGGATTTGCAAGATTTGGATAGCTTGATGGTGGCAACAAAAGCTCAATATCCATAAACAGCATTGACATTGATGAAAAATCAACATACATTAGCTCAACTCGGGATTTTTCATCTGTAGTTTTTGCCAAAGTGAATCATGCAAAATCCAGCGGTATTTGCGGAAATAACGGATGATTCTTTGCAAATGAATCTATTAACATCTCAGAGTTTTGCCTAATCTCCTGCAAAGATATTTGGCGACCAATACTGATTACACCGTTTTCTTTGAGTCCACTTTGGAGTATATACGATTAGAGAACCATCTACATCAGATAAAACAAGATTTGGCAATGCAATTGGTGTGCTAGTTAGAAAGTCTGCATCTGATATCAACAGACCGTCTATCGGTCGATACATGTCTCCCCTGCATGGATTCTCCATTCTTTGACGTTGTTCCTGTGGCCAGTACTTTACCAAGCAATGATCAGTGAGTGATACGGCGCTGTATGCCCTAAACGAGGATGTGTCATTTGCATCACCACCCATCTCTTTTGAAAGCCTAATGAGAATAAATTTCTGGAATGGATATAATTAGAGATAATTATGTCCGATTGGATGATAGTAAATATAGACTTGGTGCCCTACTTGTCTACGTGAATATGTTTCTAGTGGAAAAAGTTAACTGAAAAACAAACATCATTTAAAGTTCATATGCCAATACAATGCCAGGCATTACCACCATTAATGTTACATGAATAATTAACATTATTTACAAAAAATTGAGTTAAATATTCAAGGAGATTTTCTGCTTTGTTTTATGGTTTCGAAAATCAAATAAAGCCTTTAAAATAATGAAGTTCAATCACAAGACATGAAACAAAAAACAGCATCCAGACGTGTAAAGATTCTAGTAGCAAAATTGGGCTTGGATGGTCATGATAGGGGAGCCTTGGTATTATGCAGGGCATTTAGAGATGCAGGGATGGAGGTAATTTACTCTGGGCTTTTTGCCACTCCGGACAGAATTGCACAAATTGCAGAAGATGAAGATGTGGATGCAATTGCAATGAGTTTACTTAACGGTGCCCATGGCACATTGTTTCCAAGAGTAGTACAAGCACTAAACAAAAAAGGTATAAAAGATGTATTGATAATTGGCGGAGGAGTCATACCCGAAGAAGACAAACTGGATCTTAAAAGATCAGGGGTAAACGAAGTGTTTGGTCCAGGAACATCATTAAAAGATATAATCGATCATATTACAACGGGCGTCTCAAAATTAAGAAAAATATAGGACAAATAAGATTATTGATTCAATAAATCAAGAAAATTAAGCATATGTAAAAAATTTTGCAGATATCGTAATTGTCAACAAAGAAATAATTTATTGTTTTAGGTTTCATATATTTAGAGTTTATACAAACAGCATAGGAATCATAACAAGGATTACTGGCAATTATAAAGATATGATTATCAACATAATGTAGTTATCAGGATCTACAAGATCAAGCACTCATGAAAGCAATTATAACGATATAATTATTGTACATAAATACACGATTAAAAATTTCCATCTCAAATCAATTGATGTTTGACAAAAATGATGTAATTTGAACAGATCAACGTCCATAGTTAACGAACAATCGGAGATTATTTTCAAAGATTTATTTTTGATGAGAAATAGATTTAGAACTAAATTTTTTTAATTCTTCTTGCCATTGGTCTTGGTTTTTCAGGATCTTGAACTAAAGACAACTCTGGTCTGGCCATTGTAAAATATACATGCATACAATTTTTTTCTCTGCACATTTGACACCATAAACGATTATCCAATAATTTCACTTCTACTATAGAATCTTTGAGATGCTTATCTCTAAGCAAGACCCCATTTTTATCTATTCCAACATAGGACAAATGTGAGGCATAAATTTTCAGCCATTTGTCTTTTTCTATTGCCTGTAATAAAATATCAAGAACCCACGTTGATAATTTTTTATCATCTAAATCTTGTTCCCAGGCTTTGCGTATGATATCATGAGTATTTTTCCCCATAGTCAAATTGATCTGTCTAGAATTACTTTTTGGCATTATTTTGATTAAACATACCATATTTTTAACATTTTTATTATCTATCTAAACCTAGTCTACTAATATTTTAGTATTTTCTAAAAAAGTTTTATAGTAATTACTAGTATGTACTAAAGATAATAAAAATGTTCAAGATAATTAAAAAAAACCATTGCAATTACAACACAAAACTTGAAGCCAACACATCATATAAGAGAGGTACTAAATCATGTGTTCTATAATTGGATGTATTACAAATTCCAATGCCTCTGGATCCCTAGTAAATGGCCTCAAAAGAATGGAGTATAGAGGATATGATAGCGTAGGAGTGGCAACTAACTCGAATTCAAAAATACTATTGAAAAAAGGAGTTGGAAAAGTAAACATCGTTAATTCAAATCTGAAATTAGATACAATGCCAGGACATGTTGGCATAGGACATACTAGATGGGCAACACATGGAAAAGTCAACGAAGTAAATGCACACCCACATTTGTGTTCAGATGATTCTATCGCTGTTGTTCATAATGGAATAATTGAAAATTATTGTGAATTAAGAAAAGAACTTGAAAAGGAAGGGGTTATTTTTAAAAGTGAAACAGATACAGAAGTGATTCCAAATCTTTTAGGATCATACTTTAAAAAAACAGGAAGTATTAAAGAAATGATAATAAAAACAGTCAGCAAACTAAAAGGACAATATAGTTTCATATCGTTGTTAGAAGATGGTTCGTTAGTTGCTGCTAGGTTTCATGAACCACTGATAGTAGGATTGGGTGAAAAGGAATGTTTTGTTTCAAGTGATGTGTTAGGATTTATTGAAAAAACAGATCAGGTGATTTATCTTCAAAATGAACAGTTTGTCATTATAGATAATAAAGGATACAAAATTTATAATTTTGACGGCAAACAGGCTCCTTACGAGATAGTTACAGTTTCACAACAAAGTAATGATGTCAATAAGAATGGATACAGACATTTTACAAGAAAAGAGATATTTGAACAGCCATATACAATGCTAAATACAATCAATAATCTAAATAACGATTGGCAAACATTTGCAGAGATTGTAAAAAATTCACCAAATGTGTACATTACTGGAAGCGGTACTAGTTACAACGTAGCATTAATGGCAAGATATCTTTTTCCGATGTATACTAAAATTTCTCCCGAAGCAATAATGTCAAGTGAGATGACTTATTCCAAAAATAGACTTCGTAAAAATTCTTTGCTAATTGCTATTTCTCAAAGTGGGGAAAGTGCAGATGTGTTAGAAGCAGTATCCATTGCTAAAGAAAAAGGTTTGAAGGTCATATCAGTTGTAAATTCATTGACTTCCTCGCTTGAAAGAGAATCAGACGTATCATTAGGCCTATATTGTGGAACTGAAATTGGTGTTGCAGCTACAAAGAGTTTCATATCTCAGCTATCAATTATTTATAAAATCATAGGATTAATATCCAAAAAACACCTAGCATTCAATTTTAAAACAGTTTCAAAATTAATGGCAGAAATTCTTGATAATGAACCTATGATTATCAATATCGCAAAAGAATTAAAAAATGCTTCAGACATATACATACTAGGAAGAGGAATACATTATCCCATTGCAAAAGAGGGTGCATTAAAAATAAAAGAGCTGTCATATATTCACGCCGAAGGATTTCCTACTGGCGAATTAAAACACGGCCCTCTAGCGTTGATGAGTGAATCAAGTTATGTGATAGCAATCAATCCCCAAGACAATACATATCAAAATAATTTATCAAACATACAAGAAGTTAAAGCACGAGGTGCAAAAATAATTGGAATTTCAGATAAAAACCATGAAGTGTATGATCGTTGGATAAAAATTCCCAATATAGAACCAGACATTCTTTATCCCATGCTTGAAATTATTCCATTCCAACTTTTAGCTTATCATACATCTTTGGAAAGAGGAGAAGATCCTGACTATCCACGAAATCTAGCAAAATGTGTTACCGTAAAATAAGATGAGCAAATTTCTCAATTAGGGATTATTGTTATTTCACTATAAGATTTAATATGAATTTGCTACAATCAGTATTTCTAACCATGAAAGATTTCCTTTGATAATTAAGAGGTTTTAATGAAAATATCACCATAGAACATTATACTAAGAAGACGATCAATGTATAAAATCATCAAGATAGTTTTTTTAAAATGTCAAAAACATGTGTGAAAGAGCATACAAAAATAAAATTAAAAATCAACTATGTAAAGAAAAAAGAAATTATTCATTAATTTATTTCTAAAAACATTATTCGGTAGAATCAGGCCACATCATTTTACGCATTTGTTTGCCAACTTTTTCAATTTGATGTGCTTCAATTTCTTTCATGTATTTATCAAATGAATCTTTACCATGTTTCTGATATTCATTAATCCATTCGTTATTGAAAGTTCCATCCTGTATCATTTTTAGAACTTTTTTCATGTTGTTTTTACTTTCACTAGTAATTACCATAGGACCACGTGTTAAACCGCCATATCTTGCAGTCTCACTAACACGTCTCCACATTCCATTGATTCCATATCTTTGAATCATATCCACAATTAATTTTAGTTCATGTAATACCTCAAAATATGCAATTTCGGGCTGATAACCTGCTTCAACAAGAGTCTCAAATGAAGCTTGTATCATAGATGCAGCGCCACCACAAAGATCTGCTTGTTCTCCAAACCAGTCAGTTTCAACTTCTTCTTTGAATGTAGTCTGAATTAATCCTGCACGTGCACTACCAATAGCTTTTGCAATTCCCAGTGTTCTATCCCAAGCTTTTCCTGTAAAGTCTTGATGTACTGCAACAATTGATGGAGTTCCAAAGTTTTCAAGATATGTTTCTCTAACTTTAGAACCAGGGCCTTTTGGTGCAATCATGATAATGTCAATATCATTTGGAGCATCAATCCACTTCCAATGAATTGCAGCCGCATGTGAAAAAGATAATGCTTTTCCTTTAGAGAGATTAGGTCCAATTTCAGCTTTGTAAACTTCAGATTGAATCATGTCAGGAAGTAAAACGTGAATAATATCGGCTTTTTTGCATGCGTCAGATACAGACATCACTTTATGACCATCAGATTCTGCTTTTTTCCAGCTGTTTCCACCTTTTTTCAAACCAACAATTACGTTAAGACCGGAATCTTTCATGTTGTTTGCTTGAGCATCTCCTTGAATTCCATAGCCAATTACTGCAATTATTTGATCTTTTAACGAATCTAGGCTTATGTCTTTATCTTTCCATGTTTTTGCCATATGATTACTCAAAATATTGCAAATAATAACTAAACTGAACCATAGAATTATTATATAATAATTTGAGCAGTATCGGTTTAATTAGACCCCAAATTCGTCCCCTCTTTTTGTAGTTTTTTAGGTTCAATCTGTGCTCAATGAATAATGAGTTTCTAATCTTCTTGGCGATTTTGCCACAAATCCGTAAATGGTACAACGATTTATCATGTAGAATGATTAGTTTGTATGATTTTGATTATAATGTTGGTTGTTGTGGAAACATGGCAATTCATAATTATTGAAGGGATTCTGCAATCTTGATTAATTCCTCCCCAGAAAGACTCGAATGAATTTCGATTATCTCATCGTTTACATTTATGTACCAAACAACCTTTGATTGCTGGGGTATTGGCATCCCAAACCTATCTCCTACCCAATGATCTTCAACATATCCGGAGTTGCCATTTATTGTTACTAGTTGTTTTTTAGGGTCTTCTGCATATTTTACATATTTTGTATTCCAATCAAAGTTTTCTGAGGGTTTGTAATAGAATAGAAAGACACCTTCATCATTCCACGTAAATTCACAGGCTGACATTTCATTTGTGACTGGTTTCTGGGAGATATACAACATTGCACTCTCACCATCAGGTTCTACAGTAATTTTCTGAATAGAATATCCACTTGGCAAATACTGTGGCAAGTCAAGCATAAGATCCGTCTTGTTTTGTGCCTCAATGATTGATGATGCTAAACTTTCTGTATTGAATATTAGAGGATGTGGCGGACCACAATAACCCCATTCAATCATTTCTTGCCATAATGCTTCATCGCATTGTAATCCATCAAACGTTTTGTTTTCTTGCCTGAACATCATCTGATTTTGAATAGTGTCAATCTTTTGCAGGTACAGCAAAGAAAGGGTTGCAGTGTTATTTTGTTCTGTACAACCACTAACTATGGATTGATAATCATCAGGATATATTTCATGATTGGCGTCATTTGTAGGATAAGACATTGACATTCTTACATAATTTTCATCAAGAATCTCTACTTGTTTGAGATAACTTCCAATTTCCTTTTGGTTGTCATTTAAGACCATAGTGCTAGTCCATCCTCTCTCAACCAATTTCTGTTTGGTTGATTCCGTTACACATGCAGGAGTTCCGTCATATTTTTGGATTAATACTAGGTTTTGCTTGCATTGGATTTCATCTAAATAATATCCTGTATTGAATAGTTTTAGTGGAGGTAACCTATGATCTTTGGCTTTGGAAAATTCACCAAAAATATTGACAATGTATTTTTCACCAAATCTTTTGGTTTTGTTGTCTTCATCATAATAAAATGAAATGTATACAAACATAGGAGGTGGAAATGAATCTCTTCCAGAAATAGACGTATCCACTACAAGTGAATCCTCAAGTCCTTTTTCTACAAACAATGGTATTTGTTGTGCGTATTCATTAGATACGTTCTGGACAAAATTTTTCCAGTCTAGATCAACGCCTATCCAGTTCCAATATTTTTCTGACAACCCCAAATCAAGAAAATCACAAAAATGGGCAAGCATTCTCTGCTCAACAGGCATTAAATCAAGACGCATATTTTCTGTCTCTTTGCAAAACTCTTGAAATTCAGAATAACTCATTACTGCATGTACTTCATTTATTGAAATAGCAATAAGAAAAAGAACAAAAATTACAAAATACTTCATACGATATGAAATTTTATATCATCATTGAAAAGTCCTTCGAACCTTTTGTTAACTAAAACGGTTCTTGTTGGTTCACGGATCAATCATAACAACAATTAAAAAAAATAGATTTGCAAAATTTGTCAAAAGGAAAATATCGCAAAACTATGTTTTGACATAGATTAAAAAAATCTAAAACTATGCTTGGGCATTTATAAAGCAAATATTAACTATAGAATTTTAGATTTCAATAATTTTGTTGCAACCGCGACACTTTACTGTAACCTTATCACCAGGCAGTCGTTGAAATCTCTTTGAGCCACAATTTGGGCAAATTGGGCAAGCACGAATTGGTTCCATTAGTGTTCAGTAGGGTTAGTATCTGATTTTGATATAATTTCTAGTCTTTTTTTGCCATTTATTCTTTGTAAAAATTTAGAAACGGCTCCAGGAACAAGAGTTTGCCAGTTATCATCAGATATTATCATTTGACGTATATGTGATGCGCTGTATTGTGGCCTATCTAGAAATTTTGGAGAGATTACATCAATTGATGAATCTGCAAGTAGCATTTTGACATAATCATTTCCACTGTATACTTTATCAAAGCGAGGCAATGCAGATTTTAGAAAAGATGACCATGTTGCAATATTGAATTGATTTTCAATTGCTACAATAAAATAACGAGATGAATCAATGCCAGATTCTTTTAATGATTCATGTATCATTTCAATTCGCTCACCAGCTGTGAAAGGATCCTTTTCCAAGTAATTGAATTGAGAACTTGTTATTGCAATAATTACCTCATCACATTGTTCAAGAATTTGCTTTACTAAATCCAGATGCCCCAAATGAAAAGGCTGAAACCGACCCATCATTAATCCGCGCATAAAATACAATATACTTTGATTTAATTAAATGAGTCTATTTGATTAAGCCACTGCCGAGAATTCTAATGGTTGTAGATTCTGGTTTTAAAATGACTGCGGTGTCGCCAGTATTGCAAACGATTGGTTTTTCAAATTTTAGTTTCAAAGGAGTAATTGATGAAAATTTTGCTGCCTTGATTTGCAGACCTACATTGACCAGACATCCTTGATTTTCTGTAATGTCAGTTTTATAAAATGGATTTTTTGTAAAATCAAGCTCAATTTCAGATTTTACATCAACAGTGCCTTCTTTGGTAATTATATCACCCCTTCCAACCTCATCAGGTTTCGTTCCCTTTACAGCAAGACCAACTCGAGCTGGGCTGATGGATTCCTCAACAGGATCATCATGCATTTGAATTGATTTTATCATCACGTCTATTCCTGCAGGATATAGTTTGAGATTATCATATTGTTTGATTGTTCCACAAATGACCTTGCCAAGAATTACAGTTCCAACTCCTTTGACATCAAAGCAGTGATCAACTACCATTTTAGGAGTATCATTGTTTGAAATTGGATAAAACTTGTCCATCTCTTCTTTTAATTTATCAGGTTCAACTTTGAGATATTTTTCTACAACGGTACCCTTTATCATGGAATTTAATTTTGATTCGTCAACATCAAAGGTATTAGATAAAATCCCTTGAGTTTTTTTTAATATATCTAGCGCAATAATTTGCTCACCAGTAAATTTGTCAAGTTTATCAACAACAAATATGACAAATTCCGCCAGATTAATTGCTTGTAACAGAGGTTGTATTTTATCAGGAAACCCACTAGGAGTTACCCAAGTTTTGATGATATCAGATTCCTTCCTATCATAAAGTGAAAGATCAGTCACGGTTCCTTTTTTGCCAAACTCTGCTGCAATGTCTTGTTTTCCCAAGACTACAAAATTAATCGACTTGACCATCATTCCTAAGTAAAAAATCAGGCTTATGAATCTAAACACATTTGACAATCATAGATTTGATATAAAATTTTCATAAAGAAATGATTAAAGTTTAATTCTTCCAAAATTTTTTTAAAAAATATTCTAGTCTAAATGAATCTTTTTAAATCTAGGATGAATTTTTTACGGTAAATTGGGACAACTTACTTTTGTACATATGATAATATTTTATCAAATGCAGTAGCGATTTTGGTGTCTTTTCAGTGATTTTCCCGAGACTGTCAAAACATTACCGATAGAAAGTCTGATCGTAGAGCGACTAACCAACAGCCTCCAAAAATTGATCATGGTCCAACCGATATCTCAACGATATACTCAGTGTTAAGAATCTATAGTAACTCCTGCGTTATACTTATGTCAAATCTCCATATCTAATTCAAAATAGATAGATCGAATGTTTCTTTCCTGACTACAGCATCATTACTGTCTCTTATTTTTACCTAGAGTGAATTGAAAATATCCTCAAATCCAGACGTTGGACTTTCAAGTAGGCTTGGTCTGTACTGTTCAACCAATCTGTCTATTATCGCCCGAGTTTTAAGATAGTACTTCTTTTTCAGATTCTCAATTTTAATATCAACTAGATCATCATCTACTATCTGAGAAAGATAAAACGAGACAGTTGATGGAGATTTTCCTGTCTCTTTTACTAATTGCCCGAACTCCAAACCATCCTCTTTTACCAATACCAATAGCAAATCTCGTGGGGTTTGTTTTCTTAATGCCTTGATTACTTTGGATTCCTCCTCTGTAATCTTTGGAGGATAATACCTTGCCTGCCTTGGCTCTCTTTCCACTTTTATCAGACCCTTCTTTTCCAGCTTTGCAAGATAATGACTAAGAACCCCATTTTTGAGTCCAGACTGTCGCATTATTTGCCTAAACTGGATTCCGGGATTGCCCTGAATTGTCCCAAGTAACTGGGATTCTCTGTTGTTTTTCAACTCAATCATTTCTGAACACCCCCATGGCCAACAGTCCTAGTGTTCCAAATGTCAATAAATGTCCTAGCTCAAGCAATGGCATATCTCCAAGGTCATAAAGTGTAGGCCATGTAGCATCAACCGTCAATACAGTCTCAGCACCAATGAATACTGCAAATGCTATTGCAGTAAAGAGAAGCCTCTTTGTCCTTAATCTAAGAAATGCCATTATACTTAGTACGGAAAGAAATACTGCAAGAGTAATTCCTCCTATATGAAGACCAATATGCGCAATATGATAACCATGGAATATGTGCGGTAGGATTATAGGTGCAGCCAGAATACCAACAACTCCTGCCATTACAACACTAAACAGTGTTGATTTTCTCTCAAGGAGATGCTGCGGGTTAAACAATGCTTTATTGATCTTTTCTGTAGATTTAAAGAAACTGGTATATCCATCGAACCATAAACAAGATAAAACTGGCACAATACAAGATTGTACCAACCAGATTAAATTCTCATTGATCTAGTTTCAACATGGAAAAGCAAGATACAGATAATAACAATTCAAAAAAGAAGTGGTTTTCATTTCTGAAAAGAAAGAAAAAGAATTAATCAAAATTTACCAGTCAGATTTAGCTTTATTCTTTATGTATGGTTGATATCTGCTTTTGTTTCTAGCAGGGTGTCTTGTTTTCATGTGACAACAAGGACATCACCGGAATTCCCTGAAATAGTGTTTTACATATTCTGCAATAACATCCTCGATATAGAGATACAAAAGACTTTGTTGCCGATGCAAAACTGCCGCGTCTTTTTTTAGACAGACAATCATTTTCACATCCGTGTTTTAGGAAAATGCAATAAATGATTTTGACAATGAGATACTTTTGCAAATACATCTTGAAATATGTTATCTAATATACGAAAAAGAATTTTAAGAAATATTGTACAAGTGCAAAATGTACCAATCTTATTTTATTTACATACACCATACTCAGAATCACGAAGAAAAAGCAGACCATACGGTGGATGGGAAGATAAACGAGAGTCATTACGATAATAGCGCTTTGTCTTTGTGTGTATGTGCAAGACTTGTCCACAAAGTCCCTTCTTCTAATTGGTACAATGATAGAATGTACCAAAATCGTTTAACTTGGTTTGTTCCGTGTTATATCAAATGAGAAAAACAAGCTCAAAACACATAACTGCATTGACCATACCTCTTTTGGCATTTGTAATAATGTCAATGGGTTTTGATAATGCATATGCACACAAGGCAGAGATCATAGGTGATTATAAAATTGAGATAGGCTGGGATGAAGAACCACCAATTCAGGGAATCGGCAATTCCATAGAATTGGTGGTTGTTTATGCCACAGAAGCTGAGAAGCAAAAGGCATCTGCTGAAGACGCCGATAGTGAGAATATGGCACATGATGAAGACCATGATGATGTGAGTCATGAAAGCAATGATGAGCTAGAGAAGGAACATGATGCTATAGATAGTTCAGAAACTACACATGACAAACATGAATCTATGGATGAGCATGACGACATAGAAGCATCACATGCAGAAGACGAGCATGATGTTGCAGACAAACATGATGCTGTGAAAGAAGACCATGATCATAAAGGAGGAGTATCTGGACTTGAAGACACAATTCAGATGACCATTACCCTTAATGAACAAACAAGTACTGTGATAATGACAGATACCATGATAGATGGAATTTATCAGGGAGCATTTACGCCATCTTCATCAGGCCATCCAGTTGCACATCTGTCTGGAATGATACATGAAACAGAGATAGACTTGGACATGCATCCTGAAGAAGTAGAACCACTCAACACATTGTCACCACTAAAACAAGTCAGTCATGGAATTGAACCAAGTGATGTACAGTGCAAGACGGGGCTGGAACTTTACATGCGTGTGCATGAAGATTCTGCAATATGTGCAAGTAGCGATCTAGGAGAAAGACTCATAGCACTTGGTGTTGTGGACTATTTCTAGACCTTTCTTTTTTATTGTAATGTGATTTTTAAAAACTCAGACAGATATCATTCCATTTGTAATCATGTATTGTATTCCATTTACAAAGTCATCATCAGTAATTACTCCATTTGCCCACCATCCTGCATTGTTCTTTATCCATGATGGAATATCCTGATTGTTATTTTCATCTGCATGTTCTTCTGTTGCTGGTACATTGAGGATGTTATGTTTAATCAAATACTGAATGCCTGATACAAAATCAGAGTCACTAATAGTTCCTTCCGACCACCACTTTGCATTATTGCGAATCCATTCCGGAATCAAGACTACATTGATTTCCTTGAGATTTTCTTCCACTTTTTCTGGATGAAACGTTGCCCCAAACTCTCCACCATTTATCGTTCCATACACGTCAATTTTTGTTCTGCCTGTCTCTTGCGGTGTGAATTCACCATAGTATATTCCTGGAATTTTAGGATCTTCAAACAAAGTCAACAAAGTCTTTTCTTCATCTCCAACCTTGACGTATACCTCCAAGTCATCTGCAAGGCCTGTAATGTCTTTTTCACTTGCAGGGGAAGACGACTTAAAATATATTGCATCAGATCTCTGCTTGTCAAAGTCACTTGCAATGGTGATGACCACCTCTATGGCGTTTGGTTCATTAGCAATTGGAGGTTCTGTCTTCCATCCTACATCTACTTTGTAGTCCCCTACAACCTGCGCTTTGTGGGCATATGCCGTATCTATTTCAATTATGCCAATACTAACTGCACACACCAATAATGCAATTACACAAGATCTTGAATAGATCATATCTTTGTAAATGGTTCTCTTTTAGAAAAGAATCTTGGTACAACCATAGAAAGAAAACATAAATTTTGACGTTTTAATTGGTACATTGATAGAATGTACCAAACAAATTATCAAGGAATCATACTCAATGATAAACGAAGATGCAACACTACAAAAAGGCTGTTTCTCTGAATTCCTTACAAGTCATCTTGAGGATCATTCGTCCCGACAGCGATAACATGCCTGCAAAATAATACGTCCTATACATGACACGGTGTTTGCGTCTTCAATTTTTTTATAACCCGTCTCACCATTTCCCTACAAAAGATAGACAGCAAGTAATAGATTTTAGTTTGTCATTTGAGGTAACTTTCATTTGACGTCAATGTCATGGGGTATACGATATTTTTCAATCTTCTAATCTTGTTGCTAATTGTTTCCCTGATGTCTTGTTCAGAGTTGGACTCTATCTTGACTATCATGGTATATGCGCCAGACGTTCGTGATACTTCCTTTACATGATTCATTTTTTGTATCTGCTGACAAATACTGTCTTTGTTGGAATTCTCACAAGTCAATAGCACATGAGTTACAGACATTTCTGTTTCTGGGAGCAATACTTTGAAATTAAATAATTTGGTACATATTTGAAACACTTTAGACACAAGTCAAAAATTTGCAATTATAATCATCATGATGACACAAACTTTAATCTAAATTGAGAACCACATACACAGCAAATGTAAACATATTTGATATTGAGATTCTTCTCATCCTCTGTTAGTTCAATCTCAAACAGGCTTTTGCAATCACTATACATACCATGTCTCATACTATCCAAAAAAATAACACATAGTTTTGTACCATAACGGATAATTTTTGCGTTTTTGACTTGGCAACACTGCGCATCAAAATGCAAAAAATAGTATATTACGTTTTTTATAATAAGATTTTTTAACAAATGCAATAGTAAATGATGAGGTGGATTGCAGTGGTACAAGAAATTCTTGAACAGATTGGAACGCTGACTCCTGCATTGGTTTTGGGACTTGGTCTTGCAATTGGGATGGAACATGCGTTTGAGCCTGATCACGTAGCTGCAGTAACCACACAAGTATCAAAGTCAAAACTCAAACATAAAGAGAGAACAACTAGGAATCTTCTTTTTGAGACATTTACAAAATCATCAATACTTGGTGCAGTATGGGGTGCTGGCCACACCACAACCCTTGTTTTGATTGGATTGCTCGTATATGCCATGGCAATCACAATTCAGGAACAAATATTCCAAGGACTAGAGTTTGTCGTAGGGATAATGTTGGTATTTTTGGGAATCACTACGGCATTGAACAGAAGGTTCTTCAAGTTCAAGCACAATCATCCGCACAAACATGCAGATGGAACAATTCATTTTCACGAGCATGATCATGGCGACTCAGGTCACCGACACGGACACAAGTCATATGTGATTGGTCTCGTTCACGGATTGGCTGGAAGTGGAAGTCTTGTCGTGTTGACTGCTGCAACGTTGGACAATGTTGGCATGGTACTAAGCTTCATTCTTATCTTTGGTCTTGGTTCCGTTATCGGCATGGCAGTAGTTGGAGGGTTGATTGGGCTACCTTTGGTCTTGGCAAACAGAATGGTGAAGATTCAAAAAGTTTTCAGGTATGTCGCAGGGGTATTCAGTTTGCTGATTGGTGCAAACATAATGTATGAAATTGCAGTGCTTGGAAACCTATTCGGGTTTTAGAACTTTACATTCTATAACCAGAACCCAATTAATCTCTTGCGTCATTGTAATCCCTTTTCAGATTTTCATTAACCAAAAAGATATAGAATTTATAAAATTAATAGAGTATTTAATCTAGGGATTATTTTTTCAAAAAGTGTATTTATCGCATATTTAAACATCAGATACAAAAGATAGAGACCATCCGTTTATCTAATTTTGACTTTTTTATTTTCTAAAGATCTGTTTCCATTATAACCTGCCACTTTAATTTAAAATCTTACTAGTTTGCATTCTATGAGTTATTGTTTTGTCTTCAATACATTCTTTGAATCTCTCATTCCATCAAATCTAATTACGGATTTACCACCAAGTGAAGAACAAAATGAGCGAAGACAATAGAGCCAAGACAAAAAACATCCCAACTCTTTTGGAGTGTATTTATAACAAGTTACATGATACTTATGTAAAAAATAACCGAGAATTACAGATGAAAGGCATATCTGATTTTTCAGGATATGTGACATATTTGATAGAAGAGATGATGCAAAACGATGAAACTTTTGCACGATATGCCCCAAAGCTTGAAAAAATATCTTTTAATGATGATAAAGTAATTCTAAAAGACAGTATTCAGAATAGAATCGCAGAAGTTGTTATTCAAAGAGGTGAGCTGTTTTGTAATCTGTGCGATAAGAAGGACTGTGTTCACATAGAATATGTTTTTTCTCTGCCTGATGTATACGAAATATTGAAGACGTTGGATATTTCATTCAAAATTACCAAACCGATCATATTTTCCAGAATCAACATCAGTAAAGATAGAATAAGTTTTGATCCAGAAAGAATGGAACTGAATAAGGGATATGAGTTTCATTTAGAAGGAGAAAAATTGGCATTTGTACGTTCAAGTGCTGATCCTACAAAAATAATGCTGTTGACACAAGTGGAGGATGATGAATAGCGTGGATGAAACTGCTATTGAAGGATCTGCCTTTGGATTGAATGGTAAATGGAAAAAGGTAAAAGAAGACATTCCAACAATATTGCAGAAAGAGCAAATTTTAATAATTCAAAAAAAATGCAAAAAGACAAAATCTACAAAGGTATATGCTATTTTCAAAAATGAATACGGTCCACAGATGGAGAGATTGCAAGTAATTTCTGATGAATAGACCATGTTGAATAAGAAAAATTTAATAAAAATAGAATATTTGGCTGTTTTTTAAAGCATATTTGCCGCGTTGCACAATCGAATTAGATAATGATTAAGAATGCCAGAGATTGTAATTAAAAATCAAACAGCATTTATGAAAAGAATTGATAAAAATAAAAAAGAAATTATCTTGTTTATGAGGTTGCAGATTTGGATCATTTGAAGTTTTTAAACTAGATCAGAATTCGCGATTATTTTTTCTTTTTATCCAAGACAATTGCCTCCGAGATGGTCAATTATACTACAAGATAATAAAGATTTATTATAATTCGTATTTTCATACACCGTTTGATCCATTTCTAAATTTACAATACATAAGGAATGAAAAGATCTTGACGTGGTTATCTTCAGTACAAAAATATTACAATCAGCAAGAATATTCTGATAGATCTTCAGAATCATCAGTCTTTTGATCAATTACGTTCAAATGATATAGGATTAGTTTATGGTATTGTGTCATATCAGATCTAATCAAACAATCTATCATTGAATATAAAAGGAAGACTGATGAATCATACTAGAAAAGAGTCTAAGGAAACAATGGTAAAACTGCAGCATAACTCGCAAATCTATGATTTTTAGGCTTGACAGATTTTTGATAATATTTTGAAATTGTTTTACCAACTGCGCCGTGTAATCCCAAAGGATATTTAACAAATTTTTCCTTGTTTGCCCAATTCAGAACTTCATCAGAGGGACTAAAATAATTTACAATCTTGCCTTTGATAACTCTGTCAAGCAATTTACCATATTTTTTTGATGAAGGTACATCACTTGTAATTGAGGCGCCAAAAAAATACACACTTTCAACAATTCCATCATTTTGAGATTTTTTTGCCAAGTTCTCAACAGTACTAAGAATTACCTGAGAGCCTAAGGAATGGCCCATGAGGCGAATTTTTGTTTTAGGACTGGTAGATTTAAAATCTTCAATAAACATAGATAGATTTCGACCGTTTTTCTGTGCAATTATTTGTCCTGCAGAAAGTGCGCGTCTAGCATGTTTTAGCAGATGAGCCCCAGTAGTGTTAGAATCATAGCTAAATCCAATTACAGGATAACGATATCCTAGTTTTGATAATCTATTTTTTGCAAGAACAACTTTTGCAATAGAACCAGCAGTATCATTTCGTAGCCCATGAATCATTATTACAAGCTCTTTTGAACCTACAAGATTATCAAAATCCTTTTTTGGATATAAAAAATATGAATTATTTTTGATTGTCTTGCCATACATCAAATCATAATAACCCCTAGTGGATATCCGTGGAATAATTTTGGTCATTCTGATGGGCCTAGTTGTTTTTTATATTTTGCAATATCTTCATCCTCTACTTTTACAAATAATGGAGATACTTCACCTAAAACATGTCCAAAGTTAATTTTAATATCAGAAATTGAACTCCACTTGTTTTCATTGACTTTGCCTTTCAGTCCAATTTGATTCCAAATCTTTTGTGATGATTCTGGAATGAATGGAAATAGGGCAATTGCCATACTACGTGCAGCATTCACTGATAAAAATACACAGTTTGTAGTTCCAATTTCTTTCTTCCATGGTTCTTTGTGTTGAAAGTATTGATTAAAAAACGATGAAAACTCCATGATTTTCTTTAGAGCCCTATCCAAATGATTTTGTTCCATCAAAACTCCTAGTTCTGCGGAAAGAATCTTTATCTTATGTTCAGCCTCAATATCTTTATCGTCGTATTTTTCAATTTCGGGAATTATTCCATCAAATGCTTTTTTTGTAAATCCTAGCGCGCGATTAACAAAGTTTCCAAGATTACCAATTAATTCAGAATTAATTCTATTAGTAAATTCATCCCAATCAAAATTCAAATCATCTTGCGAGTATGGATTTATAGCAATCAGATAATATCGAAGGTAATCTGCAGGATAATATTCTAAAAATTGTCTTAAGCCAATGTACCAATTTCTACTCTTTGAGATCTTCTTTGATTGTAAAGTAAGATGACCCCTAGTCGGGATATAATCCGGTAGTTTGTATTCACTATTAATTCCTAAACGCATTGCAGGTAAAAACAGATAATGATGATAAACGATATCTTTTCCAATAAAATGATATATATCAGATGAATTCCAAAATTCTTTTCCATCTATCCCTTTATCATTGAGAAATTTTACTGCAGTTGAAATATAGGCCAAGTGATTATCAAACCAACCGTAAAACACCTTGTCTTTGTATTCTTCAAGTGGCACATGTACTCCCCAAGAGATATCACGAGTGATATCCCAATCAATCAAGCCAGACTTTATCCAATTTTGAACATATTTTTTTACATCTTTTTGCAGATTCTCGTTTTCATCTAACCATTTGTATAACGAATCGCTGAAATTTTTCAGTTTAAAAAAGAAATGGGTTGTCTTTTCTTTAGTTGGGGATTGCCCGCAAATAGAGCACTTTGGTTCAGATATTTCTTCAGGAACACGACCACATCTTTCGCAAAGATCAGAGTATTGATCTGATGCATTGCAATATGGACAGACACCTTTAACATATCTATCAGGTAAGAACTTTTTATCATTGCTGCAGTAAAATTGAATTATTTCTTTTTCGTAAACGTGACCAGCATTGTTTAGTTTGTTAAACACATCTTGAACAAATGCAATATTTTCAGAAGAACTAGTTTTGTAAAAAAAATCAAAATCAATACCAAATGAAGTAAAATCATCATAATCACGTTTATTCCAATACGCGACATATTCCGAAGGAGTTTTTCCTTCTTTTTCAGACTGTATTAAAATAGGAGTGCCAAAATCATCAGATGCACAAACATAGTATGCTTCAACACCATTTAATTTCAGAAATCTAGTGGTTACATCAGCTGGTAGATATGTTGATGCAACATGACCAAGATGGATCTCTCCGTTAGCATAAGGGAGAGCACTAGTAATGATTGCTTTGGTTTTCATCGGTGATATTTTGGAACCTAATTGGGGTTAAGAAGTTTATCAAACTAAGTTTAGTTGGTTATAACTAAAGGATAGATAAAAAATCAGCAAATATGATGCCATGTGGTCTACCTTAGTCTATTCGTAGTAGATTATAGGTAAACCAAAGTCTTTTAGATCTACCATAATTATTCAAGTCTATGAAAACAGTATCTACAAAATTAGATAAACAAACCTTTGAAAAATTCCAAGAAATGTGTAACAATGAGGGACTTTGTACATCAGAAAGTCTTAGAGATTTAATCAAAATGAGTATTCAAGCATACGAAGAAGGATTGGAAATAGCAAAAGAAAAAGAACAAGAATCAACAAGCGATCCATCAAGACCTGAAATGAAAAATGTTAGAATTAGTTATGATGATGGTAAAACCTGGCATGATATACGTTAAGATTCTAAGAAACTTATAGACTGTAGAATTACTTATCTTCATGTCTAAAAGAGATGCCTTAATCACAACTGCATTTGTTCAAGGCATTTCTATTGCAATTTTGATGCGATTTAATATTGATATTTCTCCTGCAGGAATTTTAAAGATGATTTTTCCTGCATTAGAGCCATTAGTAATCGAACAAATCAAATGGATCATTCCTATATTTCTACTGATACTTGCTCTACTTCCGATTGTATCTATTATTGTTATTATTCAAAAACATGGATGGAAAGGATTAGCAGTATATGTGATAATTGCTTTTGTTGCGTGGTATATTGTAATGTTCTATTAATCTAATCCACATCTAAAACTGGTTTTTTCTATCAATATCAATTCCACACACATTTTTTAAATAATTTTTGTATTTTTCTTGTTGATCATGGCATTTTCTACACATTTGAATTTTAGGTGTTTTTCCATCTTTATCTAAAAATTCTACAACGTGGTGATTGGTCAATTCAATTTTATCCGTTTTACAAATTCCACATTTTCCAATTTGAAAACTCATGAATTTTCTATTCTAATTAGAAATTTAAGAATTTAGTTAGTAATTAGAATTAAATATTTACTAAATGAGGTTTTTGTTTAGTCTTAATTTTTAATTCACAAAATTTTGCAAATTCTTTTTCATCATATTCTACTTCTTTCAATATGTTTTCAACCTTTGAAATTTTTGGATATTGGTCATAAGTTCTACCGTCTAACAAACGACCGCCTGATTTTGGTCTGAATCCCCCCCATTGTTTGAAGAATACCGCAACTTTTTGTTGTTTACACTGTTTAATTATATCTACAATCCATTCTTTCCTAACTTCTCTATAATGATGACCGCTTTCGCCACCTATTATCACCCAGTCTATATCAGTAAGGTTAAGTTTACCCATTGGACCTAATAGAGGTTCAATACTTAAGAATCGAGTATGACATTTTACCTGTCGTAATGCATCAATTCTCCATCTGAAATCTGCATTTTCAACACTTGTGCCCATCCATATGTGTGATGGAATCATATCTCCAAAATAATTTTCAAAGAAATTTGAAAAATCTGCCATCGTATCAGGACGTTTAGTTAAAACCTGATAGACATGATGGTCTCCTTTCAACATTGTATTAAAACAACTGCCTATAAACTCCATTCTAGAATTTTCATGAAAAAGATCTGACATGCTATTGACAAAGATTTTTTTTGGTTTTTTCCAACTTAAAGGAAGTTCTAAGTCTTGAGGTTGTTCTGTAAATTTGAAAATGTTTTTGTATTTTTTAACTCCCATCGCG
Source organism: Nitrosarchaeum sp. (assembly GCA_036984365.1). GTDB lineage: Archaea > Thermoproteota > Nitrososphaeria > Nitrososphaerales > Nitrosopumilaceae > Nitrosarchaeum. The sequence continues at coordinate 66,117 of BQXB01000004.1, read as the reverse complement.
TTTAATCTTTTTGAGAGTTTTTCAGCATAACAATTCTTACACCCTGAAGAAATTTTAGAACATCCTGTAGTTGGGTTCCATGTTGCCTCTGTCCATTCAATGGAGGAAGAATTTGCCATGAGTTAGCATAAAAATAATTATGATTTAAGCATTAATCTATAACAATGACAATGCCTAGATCAAATTCTTTTACTAGTGTGTTATTGAAAATACGATGTTCACAATTGCCAATAGTATTAAGAATGCTAGAGAAAAAATCAAACATCTACAAAATGATGGTTATGCACCATCAATAGGAGATATTTGGTCAATCAAAAAAGTGATTCTTTTAGATTACTATATGCCTGAATTCAAAATCATTTGCAGTCCAAAAAATAAATTTAGTCAATGGTTTTATGCAGATCCATTTTGCGGTTCAGGATTATTCTCATTTGAAGATAAGGATTTACAGAATGAATATTTTCCCGGTTCAGCATTAATGGGCGCAATTAATGGATCTGAAATTGGATACACAGACTGTATATTTTCTGAAAATGATGAAAAAAATATTGAAAGTTTGAATCATAGATTGAAAAATAGTAAACACATATTGAAGAATAGAACATTCATCGCTAAAAAATTAGATTTTGAACATGGTGTGGATGAAATCTTAAAGATAAAAAAATTCGGTGTTGCAATATTGGTGTTGATTGATCCTGCCGGTTATGTTCCAGTTAAATGGACATTGATGGAAAAATTGCTAAATGAAGTTGGAATTGATATTATTTTAAATTTCTATACTCACAGAATTGCTCAAAATGTATCTGCATCTAAACAAAACAAAGGAGCGGAAACTAATCTTGATGATTTTTTTGGAGATTCAAACTGGAAAAATTATAGAGTTGGTATAACCAAAAAAAATCTTGGTCAAAAGTTACTTCAATATTATTTAAATAAAGTTACTAGAATATCTGGAAAAACAGCAATTTCAATAGGAGTGAACAAAGAAGGTAAGAATAGATTATACGATTTAATAGTTATAACTAGAAGTCCTGCGGGTGCAAAAGTAATACAATATGGAAAAAAAATCATGGATGATGCTACAACTGAATCTATTAAAAGAGAATTCAAAGTACAGACAGGTCAACAGATGAGACTGTCAGATCCCAAATTTATAAAATAAATCTATTTCAGAATTAATTATTTCTTTTTTAATAGTTGGTTCAGATTCCATCCAAGCTTGTTTTGCAAGTGGATTCCAATATGGATTACGATTTGGAATTTCTTTTTTGAATCTATTTTTTCTATTTACAGCTTCCTCTAGTGTTTCTTTGGCTCTCCAATCTTTTGCATTAACTAATCCTACAAATTCAAAATCAGGTGGTTCACCTTGCCCTACAAATTCAAAATTTACCAACATACAGCCACAATAATCACAAAAATCAGTCTCATTTTCTTCCTCGACTTTGAATCTATCTGCATACTTTGCCCTATATCCTAGAGAACCAAACCAAGTGATTGAATGAACCTCATCCGATACACCTGCATGAGATAGCTGATAGTAGATAGTAGAGTGAAGTGAATCCCTCAAACCCTTGTTTTTGATTACCCATCCATCCATATCTGAAATTTTCTTTGTATTTACAACCCATCCAAAACCAATAACATGGAAATGCGGTCTAGTCACCCATTGACCCGTCTTTTCATCTAATGAAAATGGATGATAAATCATCAATCCACCCTCAATTCCAGCCTGCTCAATCAGTTTTCTAGCCTTGTTTTTGAGTTGATCAAATGAAGTGAATTTGTCTTTCCAAGAAGGCGAAACTATCACATGAATGGGATTTAGATATTTTCTTTGAAAATTAGGTGATCTTGCTAGTTGGATATGTTTGAAGACTTGAATGTATTTTTCAATTCTTGCAGATGCTCTATGTGATTCTCTGGCCAACCATTTTTCAAGCCAACAGTATTCACATTTTGAACGAAAACAGGAACGCTTTGAGTGTCTTACAAATTTTTTGTTTTCAGGATGGCCAAAAACATTATCGCAACCTTTTGTTATCCACTGACCACAAGTTTCTTTTCTTTCAAATGTTCCAGGCAATTTCCATACAAGTTTTTTTAAAATTCCTTTTGGTGTTTTGTAATTTTGATACAACTCTATATCTTGCCAATTGGATTCGTCATGGGATTTTAGCCAAGACTTTTGTTTATCTGTTAGTTGTTTTTTTGTAAAAATTGCTTTAGGTTCTGGAACATCTTTACTTCGCTTTTCTGGCAGTAGATACCAATCTTGTTCTAATGATAACTGTGTCAATTTTTTAACTCATAACTATAGTTGCATCTCACGCAAACAGCAAAACAAATTTTTGTACCTTGTGCAAATTTAATTCTACACAAATGTTCACAACGAATAGATTTATTATTTATTAGAAAATACATTCATGCCATCTCCTTTAAAATAAACAAAAAAGAGCTTATCTTTGCAGAGCTCCAATTGTTGTTCTGTATGATCAGATAATTTTCTATCACAACATATACAGTTAATCATATTCTTCTCCAAAATCATCCTCATAATTTCCGAAGGGATTAGGATTTTCAGGAGGTCTAGGAAATTTTTCCCAATCAGGAAAATCAGCATATAGGAAAAAAAGAGGTTGATTACTCATCAGTATCAACCTCATTTGGAATTTGTTTTTCTTTTGTTGGAGATAATTTTATGAATCTGTCTCCATTCGGAGATTGAACTAGACTGACTTGCATTTCATCAGCATCATCCAATCCACAGTTAGAAAGAGCAATTCGAGGAACAACGATTGATTTATTTTTGTTCTGTTTGTTCAATGCTCTTTTTCCCAGATCAGTTTCAATGAACTGATTTGAACATGGTGTTTCCATGATCAATCACAGGATAAATCACTATATTGTACTAGCCTTTATAGGAATGTACTTTACTTTTATGTACTGTAGATGGCGTTACTTACTGATGAAATTAGGCGTGAAATAGAACGTATTTTGTCACTTGAAGGTAAGATAAGAAGTCGTAAATTAGAATTCCAAGTATGTGAAAACGTCAATTGTAGTGGAAAACCATTTTTTCGTGAACTGAAAATAATGTCAGATCCAGTTACAGGAACAATCAACAAAATAACAATTGATAAAGCTCATGTAGAATATGAATTAAAACAATACCCAACAGAAGCAAATGAACATGCAGAATACTATTCAGCGTTCCTCAAAGCACAAGAACAAAACTATGAGATTCTAAAAAAAATGTCAAACATGAAAAGCATAAAGCGAAATGAATCCATAGAAATAGCTAAATCATTAATTCAGGGTTTAATGTATTGGGAGCTTGAAGTGAAATTATTAAATCAGTTTGGAAATTATAATAAAAATTCTGATTTTAAAGAGATTAGTAAAAAATTTGATAAATTATATGATAAATTAGCAGACATAATTAGCATATATCCAGAAAAACAACAAATAGAAATTTATCATGACATGATATCAGATTTTAAAAGAATAGGAACAAATCATATTACTCAAGCAATTAAATTACTAAAAAAATAAAAATAAACTAAAGTACTGACCTTGACTTTATTAATCAGATAATTCTAATCTAAATAAAAGTGAGTAATTAAAACAGATTTCGCCATCTCCATTGATTACTCACTTTTTCAAATTTTGAAAAAGATTATCCAATAAACTTCTATCTTTAGAAACGGCACTTAGAATTTCCATGAACTTTTGAATGCTCTCATTCTTTTCATTTTGTAATGATTCAACTCGCTTTTGTAAGATCATAAAATCTGAATTTGTAACTATATCCTCATAAACAGTAAGATGTGGCTCAGCTTGCTCATAATATGAGAGTAATTCTTCTTTAGATTTACCCATGTATGTTTTTACCTGTTCACCTTTTTGACCCATAAAAGTCTGTATTGTCTGTATTGGCAATCCTGCATATTGACAACCACTTTGAAAACATTTTCTAAATCTTTTAGGTCTTAATGGAGATTGTTTCAAGGTAATTAATTTAATATGTAAATAGCGTGCAACATATCGAAAATTCCTCTCTATTACAACATTTTCTATTTTAGTATTTTGCTGGCTAGATACAAAAAGATAATCACTATCTTTTGCAAAAAGACGGTGATATTCACAATAAATTCGGACTTTTTTTGTAGCTTCTTTTGACCAAAATGTCTTGTACTCCTCGCCTGTTTTCGGTCTTTGATTATGGAAATAAAGTCTATCATCAATTTGATATTTGACATCAGAAATTTTCAGATTAAGAATATCTCCAATATCCATACCACTCGATAACATACCTAACGCAATAGATTCATCTCGATCATTAAGTTTTTTTAGAAATGGAAGTAATACTTCCCTATTCAAAACTAATTTCTTTGATTCACTTCTAACAAAAAGAGGCAATTCTTCATCGGTTTTCTCAACATCTCTGACAGGAATTTTTGGACTATTCCAAAATTTTGTATTTATTTTATTATGAGTGTAAAATCCTCTAATAGCTCCAAAGCATATTACAATAGCAGTTCCCATAGAACATCGTTCAGATAATTTTTTATAATAATCAGAAACTCTATCATACCCAATTTCACTGTCGATTAAACATTCTTCGATTAATTCATCAGGAGTTTTATCTGTAAATATAAGAAAGTCAGGAAAATATCGAGAATATGTTCTCCAAGTTTGAGGAGATAAAATCTGTCTCAAATTTTTATTTCTCAATTCTTTTTTCCATCTTTTGACGGAATTGAAAGACTCCCAATCATAAGAAGGGTATTGATTAACAGTTTTCGCCATTTTACCATCTTTTACGAGTTACAAGAGTATTTGAAAAAGTCCTTTGAGTTAAAGTACTATACACTGATTTTATCAGATGATAGAATTATTTTACCAACTAGATCAAGATGATTATAGAAGTTTTACCAGCTATTAGCATATTTGACTTGTTGTGGTGTAAGTTTATCTATTTTTACATTCATTGCCTTTAGCGCATCAACTGCAACTTGTTTATCAATTTCTTCTGGAACATTAATGATTTTGTTACCAATCTTTGTATGATTGTTAAGAAGATACAAAATAGATAGAATTTGATTAGAAAAAGATTGAGCCATTACTTCTGGAGGATGTCCTTCTGCAGCTACAAGATTTGCTAATCGTCCTTCACCAATCAAATAAACGCGTTTACCATTTTTAAGAGTACATTCATCAAGATTTGCCCGTACTCGTTTTACAGATTTTGATTCTTTAAGCAAAAATTTGCTATCAATTTCAACATCAAAATGTCCAACATTGCCCATGATGGCACCATTTTTCATTTTTAAAATGTGTTCTTTTCTAATTACACTTGTCATTCCCGTACAAGTAATAAAAATATCACCAACTTTACAGGCTTGTGCCATTTGCATTACTTCAAAACCATCCATATGAGCTTCCAATGCTTTGATTGGATCAATCTCAGTCACGATTACTTTAGAACCCATTCCTTGACATCGTGATGCTACACCACGTCCCACCCAACCATAACCAACGACTACAACTCGCTTAGAGGCCATCAACAAATTCATTGCACGTAGATAACCATCGATGGTACTTTGACCCGTACCATATCTATTATCAAACATGTGTTTTGTATATGCTTCATTTACTAAAATTACCGGATATCGTAGTTTCCCTTGGTTTTCAACTGCTCTAATTCTAGTAACACCTGCAGTAGTCTCTTCAGTTGCACCAAGAATTTTTATGTTTTTATACCGATTGTCAAAATGTGCCTTGACGTTCATGTCAGCGCCATCGTCAGTCAATATAGATGGCTTGTGATTCAAGACTTGATCAATACACCAATCATATTCTTTTACAGACTGACCATGCCATGCATAAACATGAATTCCTTTCGATGCCAAAAATGCAGCTATATCATCTTGTGTAGTAAGGGGATTTCCACCACAACATGCAACAGTTGCACCAAGTTCCTTGGCACCCATTAAAAGAACAGATGTCTCTTTTGTAATGTGCAAACAAAATCCCAATGTAACACCTTTGAGAGGTTGAAATTTTTTAAATCGAGCAATTGTATTGCCTAGAATTTGCATGTGAGATCTAGCCCACTCATAGGACAGTTTACCATCTTGAATCAATTTTATGCTAGACTTTACCTTGCTCATAGAAATTGGCGTTAGAAAAGAGTATAAAATTCTATCATGCGAATACAAATAAATGACAAAATAATCAAATTGATAATATGACTTGGAAAAAGGTTGCAGAAAAAGGAGCTATTGCAGATGGAAAAGGAAAGGCCTTTAAAATTGACGGAAAACAAATTGCAATATTTAATCAGGACGGATATCATGCGATAGATGATCTGTGTGTTCATCAAGACGGTTCAATTGCACCAGGCAAATTACAAGGCGATATAGTAGAATGTCCATTGCATTTTTGGCACTACAACATAAAAACAGGAGAATTAAAGGACTATCTTAAAGATGTGAAATTAGCAACATATCATGTTGAGGCTAGAAATGATGGGATTTACGTTGATGTATAAGCACAATCATTATTAAAAATTTTCAAAAATTAAAAAGACACAGTACCGTTTTAATCGTTAATTTTGCAATGTTTTGTAATGACAAGATATAGAAAATCTTGAAAATAGAATGTTTGAATTTACATTTTATGCAAACAAGAGTAATGCACGAATAGCAAAATAATTCTTACAGCAATGTTAGAAACAACAGCATCAGATAATTACCTTGCTGAAGAATTTGAAACAATACAGTTTATCGTGTACAGACATAATTATTCAAGTTAATTGAGAACCACAGATGGTAGTCTATCAAGTAACTTTGAAATACGAAGTAGAGCAGATCAAACAGATCTCAATATTGGTACAACTTTTATTCTCACGTATTATGTAAATTAATTATTGAATCAAGTGATCATAAATGAAATTATAAATCAAGATTATGCAGCAATTACAGATTCCATTGAAAATTTCTTAATAGAACAAATTGAAAAAAATCATGTAAATGGAGTAATTTTAGGGTTAAGCGGAGGGGTGGATTCGGCAGTTTTAGCTTATATTTGTAAAAGAAAGCTAAAAGAAAAAACATTGGCAATCATAATGCCAGACACCAAGATTACTCCAAGTACAGAGACAGAGGATGCCATGAAAATGATTTCATTAACAGGATTAGATTACAAATTAATCGACATTAACCCAATTGTCAAGGAATACTTGCATTATGTTGAACCAAATGAATGGGCAAAAGGAAATCTCAGGGCAAGAATAAGAACCAATATTTTGTACTATTATGCAAACGCAAAAAAATATCTTGTATTAGGATCAAGTGATAAAAGTGAATACATGATTGGGTATTTTACCAAATACGGCGATGGTGCTTCAGATATAGTTCCAATAATTTCATTATACAAATTACAAGTCAGAGAAATTGCAAAATTTTTAGGAGTGCCTCAGAACATTATCGAGAAGAAGAGTAGCCCTCACCTATGGAAGGAGCATGAAGCCGAAAAAGAGTTAGGAATATCATATGAAGAGATAGATTCTATACTTTATTGTATTGTTGACAAAAAACTTTCAATTGAAAAAACTAGCGAGTTATTAGAAATTGACAAGCAAATTGTTGAAAAAATATATCAGTTACACATTAACAGTGCCCATAAGAGAGAAGCTGCACAAAAACCATCTGATGAAAAATAATGAAACTGCAAGATACGCTTAGCAATTTAGAACAAACCTTGGAGAGCTCAAAAAAGATCAGAATTTACTTGTGCGGAGTCACAGTTTATGATGAATCACACATAGGACATGCAAGAACAATAATTGTTTTTGATGTGTTACGCAGATATTTGGAGAGTAAAAAAATAGAAGTTGAATTTGTCCAAAACTTTACCGATATAGATGATAAAATAATAAATCGAGCAAAAACAGAAAATACAACTGCAGAGCAAATTAGTTCAAAGTACATTCAGAGATATTTTAGGGATTTTGATGGATTAAATGTAAAGCGGGCAAACAATTATCCAAAAGCAACTGAACACATCGAAGACATAAAAAATTTCATCAGCAGATTAATTAAAAAAGGGATAGCATATGTAACAAAAAATGGAGTGTATTTTTCAGTTTCAAGGTTTCCACAATATGGTAAATTATCAAAAAAGAAAATAGACGAATTGCAATCAGGGGCAAGAATCGAAATTGACGAGTCAAAAAAAGATCCGTTGGATTTTGCATTATGGAAATTTTCAGATGAAAGCCCACTGTGGGATAGCCCGTGGGGAAAAGGGAGACCTGGGTGGCACATCGAATGTTCTGCAATGAGTATAAAGTATCTTGGAGAAAATTTTGACATACATGGCGGTGGAAGAGATTTGATATTTCCTCATCACGAAAATGAAATTGCTCAATCAGAGTCATACACTACAAAACAATTTGCAAAGATTTGGATGCATGTAGGGATGGTCACAATTAATGGTGAAAAAATGTCCAAGTCTCTGGGAAACATAAAATCAATAAAACATGTATTAGATAATTGGGGGCCAAATGTAATCAGATTATTTTGTTTGTCGGGACATTATTCAAAATCAATAGACTATTCTGAAAAATTATTAAAAGAGAGCCTCATAAAATGGCGTCAAGCAGAAACTTGTCATTATGAATTAATTCACGTAAATAATGAATTTCATTCAAGTGAAATTAAATCAATAGTTGTTGAGTTAGGTAAAGAGTTTGACAATGCATTAGAATCAGATGTTAACACACATCTTGCACTTTTAGCATTTTTTAAACTAGTAAAAGAGATAAATTATTTGGCAGCCGAAGAAAAATTAAATTCAGATGATGTAAAAATAATCATTCCGGAATTTGAAAGAATGCTTGAGATTTTAGGACTGGTAATTCCAAAAATAACACCAAATGAGAAAAATGAAATTGACAACATGATCATAACAAGAGAACAGTTAAGAAAAGAAAAAAAATTTCAAGATGCGGACAATATCAGAGATAAATTGAGCAATATGAACATTGAATTAATTGATCACAAAGGAAAAACAATTTGGGTTATAAGAGAAAAGATCAAGGCAGACATGTGAAATTACAGTAAAAGTATCCTCTAAAACAGCAAAATCCAAGCGAATAGACGACTAGGAATGTCTAGAATACATCACAAGTCAAAATCTATCTTGAACTAGATGAGTAGTAAAATCTGAAAGCATAACAAACTATTTTTAGACAAATAGCCAAAGATTCCTAAAAAAATGATTTACAAGATGTGTCAAGAATTATTTGACAGTGATAAGGGTTTTTGGTTCTGTTAAATCTTTTGAGTCTTTTATCATGTTAATAATAAGAATCATGTTTTTTCACTTTAATTAAGAGGTTTTACGCCATAACATCCAGTTTATTCTACATGCCATTATGATAACTAGCTTGTCGAGTCATAAGGGTAGGGAGATATACAATTTGAATCACAACGTCAAAGATTGGTAAAAGAGATTGGTAAAACATGAGAATATAGAAAAGATTACAAATTGAAAAAAATTATCTTGGATTGGGATTCAAAGACGGTCAATATTCAATTGAGCATTTTTAATTCAAACTATATTGTTTGGAACACATTAGTCAGAATTTTTAGCAAAAGACAATCTAAAAAAAATCAAACATGTACTGTTTGAATACTCGTGAGATATCTGTCAAGAATATAAGAAGAGTATAATCAAAAATACATATGCAGGTTATTGATTCATACTTAAATATGATAAAGGCGTAATAGTAATTATGTCACTTAGAACATGTGTTCACTGTAAAAGAGAGTATGAGGATGTATTCAATAGGCGAATATGTTCTACAAAATGCGCATTAGAAATTTCAAGTTAATTTTTTATCGTCAAAGTAACATAGGATGTATTTACTAATGTCTACATGAATTGTATTTTGTTAATGATTCATTAAATTCATCAGTGATTTTATTACAATCAATTATCAAATGTTTCTTTATGATATACAGTGGTTGATTTTGCCAGCATCTGGAATGCCTGAATTAAGGTTTTTTGATCTATAGTGGCAACCCTGCAACTGATTATACTTCACACGTATCACCTGTAAATCGTGTGAATCCAAACGCGGCATATTACTTTTTTACACCTATAAGAACAACGTCTAGAAAAATCGTAGGTTCTAGATTACTACTTTTTCAGGTACGTTTGTGAAGTTTTATCTTGATGCAAAAGTATCCACATCAAAAAAATACATAAAGAATTTTGTTCCAAAAGGTTTTGAGACAAGTGAATTTTCTAATAGTACTTCTAAAGTATCGCCTAAAAAAGTATCATCTAAACACTAAGTGAGTCTAAAATAATGATGGACAAGGATCAAGATTCACATTAACAAATGTTCTTGGAACAAAGTATATAATTTATAAAAAATTCACCAAAAAATTCTAAAACAATCCAAGAATAACCTGACTTGTAAAATCACTTAACATGCAAGTTTACAAGAACTTCTGCACAATCAATATTCAAATCTTCTAACCATTTGACTTCTTTTTTTGTCAATTGAAATTCTTCTAGTATAGACCCATCTGCATTGAAAATCTCAACCTTATTTGTGATTGGGTGTACAATAACATCTCGTGGATGATTATAGCTCCTAATAGGAACATTATCACGTATTATCATAATCTTCATACAATAGTATTAATTTTGTCTCTATATTAAACAATATTAATTCATCACAATTAAAAATAATACAGGCCAAATTATTATCAAAACAAACTTAATTTGTCAGGATGTTTTAAAACTTGAAAAATATATTTCTGATCACAAAAAATAAAGATGTCAACTAAATCCAACATAATCAATCATCATCAGAACAACACCTAATTTTATAGACTAATTTTATAACTTAGTCCAGTCTAATTAGTCTGATCTAATTTTCACATTGTTTAAATGATGTATTTGCACTAAATTATCCCTAATGAGAATAGATTCATGTCGAAATTGTGGGGTTACATTATTGGTGAAAAAACGTTGTAATGTTTGCAAACAGCCAACTCAGTTTCAATGCAGCCACTGTCTAAAGTATGCTGACGATCCAATTCATACAAACTGTCATCTTAGAGAATCAAAAGTACATCTGGCACAATAATAAATCAAGATATTATCTAAAAACATAAAATATGTTTTTAATGCCTATTACAAAAAACAAATCATCCACAGAACTGGCTTAAATGATGCTTTCTAAACATGGTTTTAAATTTTATTTGGTTTGGGATTATGACATTCTTTTTGCATGAGAACATACCAATTTTCATCAACCTTTATTTTAACAAAATTCTCTTTTTCTAGAAAAATGCGGATAGTCTTTTTGAACAGAAAGTAACATCTGAATCATAATTGGATTGAATAATGGACTTGGATTGTCCACCACTTGTACAAACCATACACAGGCATATGTGGAAATTACTCTTCGAATTCTATGTCTTTTTCCAATTCTTTAGCTAGTCCGATCCACCATTTTATGTTCTCAGACATTTAAGTTAGGAAATCTAAAGTCAGTAATAGATCTAATGGTTAATTCTAGAAAACAATTGTATAATAAAATATGACTAGATTTAGTCTTTTTTGTATTTGATGTTTCCGTTGCTTTCTTCATTGTTTTTTATTTTTGTCACCATTGTGTCTCCAATTTTATTAAATATTCTTTGACGTTTTTCATTTGTAAAAATCCATCCTAAAACCACATCTACTGGTATGAGAAATGTTTTTCCAAAACTGCTTATGATGATTCCTTTCAAATCTGATTGTTTTCCATATGCGTTTGTTACTTTCAAATTTAGGATCTTTTTCCCGATTGACTGTCCAGTTTTATATTCTAAAATTGTCCAGTATGCAAAAAAGATTATGCTAGTCTGAATGAATTGAGTTGTTTCTGCCCATACAAATTTTTCATTTAGATCATAATCAATTTTCCCAAAAAATGCAAAAATCATGAGTGTTGAAATTACTGTAATGATACAAAAATCAATTAGCCATGCAAAAAATCTGTCACTCCACTTTGCAATTGTAATTTCTGAAAAATTATCTGATTCACTCATTAAATTACTAATCTACTCAAATTAATAAAAGGTAATGTATGATGTCATCTGATTTGCTTATCTTGATACATTAGAGATTAATAGTATCTAATTTCAACTATATGTGAAAACCTTTTTGATAATGATTAATCCTATTGATGTGTTTTTTTGGACAATTAGAAAAAACGAAAAAGATGTCATAAATCTCTACAATTCACTATCGCCCTTAATGCAACTTGCAACCGGGGGTTCTATGTTGAACTTTGGTTATTGGGATCAAAATGCTGATGAACCAATCTCTGCTCAAGAAAACCTCTGTTCATATTTTGGTAATTTGGCAGAATTGGAAAGTGCCACAAATGTTGTTGATGTTGGAAGCGGACTATCTGCACCTGCAATTTTTTGGCAAAAAAATCATGACAATCTAAAACTATTTTGTGTAAATACCAATTATGGTCAATTACGTTTTTCTGGCCCTCAGAAAAATATTGAATTTATCAACTCAACTTCCACTAAATTGCCATTTTTTAATAATACTGTAGATCGAGTATTGGCATTAGAATCGTCACAACATTTCAAACCTCTGAAAGATTTTATTTCAGAATCAAAACGGATTTTAAGATCTGATGGATCCCTTATCTTGGCATTGCCTGTGACCCTTAGGAATCCATCCCTATTCAAATTGGGAATTTTGAAATTCACCTGGTCCTCAGAGCATTATATGTTAGATTATGTGAGAGAACTTGTAAAATCAGATGGCTTTAAAATTATTGATGAACAATTAATTGGAGATAAAGTATATGCCCCATTGGCAAATTACTACATTGAAAATCGCAAGAAATTGAAGAAATCAATATTGCAAAAATACCCTAATTATGTTGAAAAAATACTTTATACGTCTATTTTAAAAATGGAAAAGGCATCAGATCAAAAAATCATTGATTATGTTGTTCTAAAATGCAAATTTTAAACTAGATTGTCATATTATTGGCTAGGTTTTTATTTTTGATATGCTGATAACGTAATGTTGTCTGTTCAAAATAACGCTGCTCTTAAACTGTACAATGACAAATGTTCACAGATTCTAAAGGAATCAGAAATTAGATTTGCTGGAATTGTTGATAAAAATGGAAAGCTAGTCGCGGGAGGATTTAAAGAAGGACTAGTTCCATATGAGGGTGACGAAACTAGATTGCATTCTTTCTTTGAGTTTGTATCAAAGGCTTCCATTAGAAAGGAGTACGATGAAAGCTTGGGACCCATTAATTATATTGCAGCAAGACGTGATAAGACAGTTTTAGTAAGTTTTCCCTTCCCTATCACACAGGTTCTTCTTTTGATTTCTGCAGAGCCTTCTGCTAACATTGAAAATTTAGCTAAAAAAGTCGTTGAAATTTTTACTAATGTCAAGTAAAATTCTCTTTTCAAATCATTAATCATATGGTTTTAATTTGATAAAATTGTGATTAAAATATGAAAGCTACATTTGCTGCTGGATGTTTTTGGCATGTTGAAGATCTGCTTCGCAAAACTAAAGGTGTAAAATCAACACAAGTAGGTTACATTGGAGGTAAATTGGTAAATCCTACATATGAAGAAGTATGTACTGATAAAACTGGACATGCTGAAGCAGTTCAAGTAGAGTATGATCCAAATGAAATCACTTATGATGAATTGCTAAAAATGTTTTGGAGTAATCATGATCCTACATCCCTTAACAGACAAGGGCCTGACGTTGGACATCAATACCGTTCTGCTGTTTTTTTTCATAACGAGGAACAAGCTCAGATTGCACAAAAATCTAAAGAAGAGTTAGAAAAATCAGGAAAGTTTCATAAGCCTATTGTAACTGAAATCGTTCCAGCTCCTGAATTTTATAAAGCCGAAGACTATCATCAAAAATATTTTCAAAAACACGGCTTAACTTAAACTCATTTAACAATAAGTACCGGAATTTTTGATGTATGAATAACGTAATTTGAAACACTGCCTAGGAATAATTCTTTCATTGCACTTCTTCCTCTAGACCCCATTACTATGAGACTGAAATTTTCTTTTTTATCATGAGCCATCTTTATGAGGTTATATCCTACGTTTCCCTGCATTATTTTTTCTTTGAAATTGACATTACTTTGCTGTGATAGTTTTTTAGCATCATCCAGTATGTTTTTTGCCTCATTTTTCCACTCTTTACTGATCGATGTTACCCCCTGAAATTCTGAATGTGGTTGTATGTTAATTGAATAGACCCCTGTAATTGTCGCCTCAAATTGTTTTGCTATGGATATGGCCATCTCAAGTGCTCGTATTGAATTTTTTGAACCATCTAATGGGACAAGGATTTTGTTGATTTTTTTATCTACCATGTTCTACTTTTTACTTGGATCTTAAAAAACCTAGTATATGTTTTTCTAGGTAATAATTTAGTAAACTACCAAAATCAATTGATCGTTAATAGTAACTAAACTTATCTAGCTAAATAATTCAAGCTAAAATCATGAAAGAAAATTTTATTCAGGTGGATGATAATAAAATTAGGTATCTTGAATCTGGAGATTCTAAACATATTTTGGTATTGATTCATGGATTGGGTGCATCTGCTGAACGATGGAGTGAGGTAATTCCTATTTTTGCAAAACACTATCATGTGATCGTTCCTGATCTGATCGGATATGGTTATAGCGATAAACCTGTTGCAGATTACACTCCTGAATTTTTTACAACATTTCTTGAAAAGTTTTTTATTGCTATGAAAATTAAACGCCCAATTATAATCGGCTCTTCTTTAGGTGGTCAGATTGCAGCGAATTATACATCCATACATTCCAATGAAGTTGAAAAATTAATCCTTGTATCTCCTGCAGGTGCAATGAAGGAATCAACTCCTGCTTTAGATGCTTACATAATGGCTGCATTATACCCAAATGATGAAAGTGCAAAAAACGTATTTGAATTAATGGAATCCTCTGGTCATGAGGTTGACACTCAAATTATTCAAGGGTTTATTGAAAGGATGAAATTGCCAAATGCAAAATTAGCATTCATGTCAACTATTTTAGGTTTAAAAAATTCAGAAATCATTACCCCTAAGTTACATGCTATTGCTTGCCCTACCCTGATAATCTGGGGCTCTAAAGATCCAGTAATTCCAATTCAGTATGCTGATAACTTTCTATCTGGCATCCAAGATTGTAGATTTTTTAGAATGGATGGCTGCGGTCATACTCCATATGTTCAAGATCCTGAAACCTTTTCATCAGCTGTGTTGGAATTTCTTTTAGTGTAGATTCATTTATATTTCATATAGTTCCAATGTATGTCAATGAGTGGTAATTATAACCAATTTAATCCTTCAGAAATGTTTAAAGACTGGATCCAAAAAAATGGTCGTGCCCAAGCTGAATTTATGAAAAATTTTGGCATGTTGATGACAAATCAAAACACTCAAACATTCAATCCTCTGGAAACCCTTAGGGAGGTTTCTGATAATACCAGAAATGTTCAATCTGATATGATGAAAAATATGTCATCTATGCAAAATAAAAGTATGGAGACCATGTTTCAAATCGGCCAAATGCTTCCATCTTTTATGAATTGGGGAGCCTATAAAACAACTGTTAGTAGCAATGGCAGAATTTCAATTCCAGAAGCAGAGCGTAATGCACTTGGATTAGGTGAGGGTGACTTGGTTCAAGTAATAGTTCTTCCAATAGCTAAAAAATCAAAAAATAAGGAGGTAAAACAATGAGCAAAAACGAACAAACGCTAGGAGATAAAGATGCATTTTCTGCGTATCAAGAAAACATAGATAAAATATTTACCCGTATTAGACAATCAGTACCACAATATCATCAATCAGTTACAAATGCTCAGCAAGAATATTTGCAAGCATGTGAGGATGTTGCTGATTCTACAATCACATTGCAAAAAGAGTTTGCAAAGAAATTTGGTATTGCAACTGACATTCCACAAGCAACACTAAAAGTAATGAATGACACTGCTGAAGAATTTGTCAAAGCCGCATCAATACACAGTCAAATGACACTTGCAACAATTGATGCAACACAACAAAACATCAAAACATTCAATGATAATGTAAAATCATTTGCTAACTTGAATAGAAACATTCTTCAATCCTGGTTATCCGCGTTTGCCACAAAGAACAACTAGTGGCAAATTTTATTTTATGATCTTTCTGTAAGCCAGTTTCCTAGCTCCGGTAACACTTTATTTTGAGATAATGAACTAGCAATCATTCCTACATGTCCTGTTGGATAGATTTTCAATGTCTTATCATCACTTCCCACCGCATAATGAAGTGGCATACTACACTCAGGTGATACTAAATGATCTCCTACGGCAACTTGTGTGAATATTGGCATGTTTATTTTCTTCAAGTCTATGAGACTTCCGCCAATAAACATCTTATTTTGAATTAGTAAATTATCTTGATAAATGTCTTTAATCCACTGTCTGAAGAGTGCACCTGGGATTGGCGGTGTGTCTCCTAGCCATTTTTCTATTCTTAGAAAATTATCTACGAATTTTTTATTTTCAATATTTTTGAAAAAATTGATATATTTTTCTATGCCTTGCTCAAATGGTTTTAATACTGAAAAACAATAATACATGAATTCAGGAGGCATGTTTCCTATAATTTCTACCATTTTATCCACATCCATATGTTTGGCAAGATTACTAATCACTGTGGTATCACGCCATCCGTCAATTACTGGTGCAGTTGCAATATAGTTTTTCACACTTTCTGGATGTAATGCTGTGTATGCTGTTGCTATTGTAGCTCCTGTACAATATCCCTGTAATGATATTTTTTCAACAGATGATTCATTTTTGATAAATTCTACACTGCTATCTAAATATCCATTAACGTAATCGTCAAAGTCTAAATATTTGTCCATGCTAGTAGGAGAACCCCAATCTAACATGTATACGTCAAATCCTTGTGATAGCAAACTTCTGACCCAGCTTTTCTCTGGTTGTATGTCTAAAATATGATATCTGTTAATTAACGCATATGAAATTAGCAGTGGTGTTTTATGTTGTTTGTCTGAAAGTGGTTTATAATGCAGTAACCTTGTCTTATCAATCTCTTGAACAATTTCATGCGGAGTTATCTCTAAACTGATTTCATCTGGAGCTGAAACTAATTTTGGTGCATCCATGACATGCTTGCTGAATTTTATCATCTCCTCGATGATTTTAGGATCAAACTTTGACTCACTTTTCATTTTTTGTTACCTCCGCGTTAACTGGCTTTCTCTTCTTTAATTCAATTTCTAGTTTTGTTACTCTTTTTTTTAGAGCATGTATCTCTTTGTATACTTCATCGATCTCTTCTTTGCTTGGTAAATTTGCAGCTTGCAATATTACATTTGAAATGTTATGCCAATTTTTTGTAAGTTCAAGCTCTTTTGAAACTAATTTTCCATAATTTGTCCCAAATCTTTCTGAATCAAATAATTCGGTAAAATCGTTGTCAAAAACATCTATCCATATCCTTTTGAATGATTCAATCTGCTCTATGTCGTGTGGTATTTCTGGCGCTTTTAGACTAACTTTCTTTTGCGCCATGCCCCATGTTTCTGCTAGCTGTTTGTAGTATTCTGTTACATACTTGTTAAATTCAATCAAATTTTCATTAATCTGAATAAGTTCAGTTGATATCTTCTTGGAATTAGACGCAAATGCCCGCATAGGACCTAATGAAGTCAAGGCCTGAGGTTTACTTGACATTAAGTGCATTATATCCGTCCAAAATAAGGACAGGTGTTTATAATAATCTGTAATGTCTTTTTCAGATTCTGGTTCCACGGATTACTATTGTGATGGATCTCAATAAATAGTTCGTTTGTTTAATTAGGCAAGTGGCTGATGTTGAAGAACTAGAAAAAATATGTCAAAAAATTATTAATTTAGATCCATTATTGAGATCATCTAGAATAATCAATAGCAGAGGGCATCTTGTTGCGGGAGGCATGAAAAAAGGAATGCTTTCATTAGAATCTCAAAAGCAAGATGAGATGATGTTTATGGAACTTGCACTTAGAGTTCGTATGAGACATGAATTTGATAAAGAGTTTGGTCAAGTTCATTTTTCAATGTCTTATAGAGATAAGGTAATTGTTATGAGTTTTCCTTTGGCAAATGATGATGTTTTGCTAGTCTCTTCTGAAAAGGAAGCTGATTTTAGCAAATATGCATTTGCGATTCTTAAGATTATTGAACCTCTCAAAAAGCCTATCATGGGTACTTTCTGAATCATCTAACAATTGACTTAATTCTGGCAAATAGACAATACATGTGAATGCTCACAAGATGTAACTTGGGATGATGTTGAACACCTGACAAAACTACTTTACATTATTGATTATAGTTTTTAAAATTTAGAGAACCCTTGGCTATTTTTTATTATCCCATGCATTGAGGCATATTGCCCTCATGTCTGTCCTGATAATCTTTGATCAAATCTTCAGAAACCTGTTTATATGATCCGGTCTGCATGTATCTTACTCTGGTGGCTTTTGAAATGCATGGTTCTTTCTCTTTTGCTTGTATGCTTTTTTTAATATTTTCAGAACCGCCAATGAATAAAATTTTCATTGATACATGCATCATATATACTCCTGCTAATTGAGGTATTTTTGAAATTGTTTCTTCATTAAAGTCAAGCCAATCTGACCATGTGTTTTTACTGTTTAACATTTTTCTCACTAGTTTTGAAGCAATTGTCGTAAACCTGCACACCTATTTCTGATTGTTACTTCTGTAACTCCTGATGCAATCGAAATATCTTTTTGTGATTTTACCTCTCCTGTACTAATACATGCCAAATAAAGTGCAGCGGCTGCTATTCCCATCGGGTCTTTTCCAGCTACAATGCCAAGTTTTTTTGCTTGTTCTAAAATTGCAACTGCTTTTCGTTTACTCTTTTCACTCAGTTCTGCAATGCTTGCAATCCTTGCTACGCCTTTGACAGGATCTACTACTGGCATTTTTAATTCAAGCTCTCTAAAAATTAATCTGTAACATCTAGCAACATCTTTCCTTCTAATGTTGATGCCGTTGGCAACATCATCTAGAGTTCTAGGTGTTTCTGTATTTCTACATGCTGCATAAAGACAAGCTGCTACTAAACCTTGAATCGAACGGCCTCTTACAAGTTTTTTTTCCATAGCTTTTCGATAAATATATGCAGCTTTTTCAACTACTACATCTGTTAATGCAAGTTTATCTTTTAATTTTCCCATTTCATTTAATGCCTGTCTTAGATTTCTATCTGCAGAAGAATGAGCTTGCGATCTACTGTCCCAAGTTCGCAATCTTTCAATTGAGCTCTTCATTGATGATGTCAAAGGTTTTCCAGTGGAATCTTTATTGGCTGCACCAATGACTGTAGATAATCCCATATCGTGTATTGTTAGTGATGTTCCAGCTCCTGTTCTAGCTCTGTTTGTGTCGTCATTTGCAAAAGAGCGCCACTCTGCGCCTGTGTCTGAGATCTTATCTGAAACTACAAAACCACATTTGCCGCAAAATAATTCTCCTGTCGTTTCATCTGTTACAATTTTTCTATTTCCACATGAAGGACATTTTGGTCCAGATAAAGTTGTACTTTTGAGCACAATGATTCATTACCACATTTGCCTTATTATCCGTTTTACGATACTTCTACAGGTTAATTGTATGTAGGTTAAGCTAACTCTCATTCTAGCTTTATAGAATGAAAAATCATTAATTTTATCTTGTTGTTTTAATATTTTTCATTTGAAAGTTATCCTAATAGACAATATGCATAATTTGGTTTCAATGATGCATACATCATGCTATTTGGATCAGATACATGTGTCAGTCCTATTGAATGACCTAACTCATGCGTCATAATTGTTTCAACTGTTTTGACATCGTAAAGCTGGAATCGTCCATCGCAATTGTAATCGCCCAATGTGACTTCTACAACCCCTTTTCCAAGATGTGCATGACCTAATACTCCCTCTCCTATATCTCGTACTACCCAGGTAACCCAAACATTTGCTTCATGTTTCATATTGGTAATTTCAAACATCATTTTGACTTTATTTCCATCCGAGATTAGTTCCTGTTTTTCCCAAAATGCAAAAGAGTTTTTCAGTGTACTCACATGATCAAGCGGTAGTCCTGATGGTTGTTCGTTGATAAAAACTTTGTAATGCACAACATACACTCCCTCGATTTCTTCATATGTGGGATCTGGAAAATTACTTGAAGCTGTTTTTACCTCTTCTTCAAAATTCCATTTTGCATAATCTCTGAGAAATTTCTTTATTACATCTACGCTTGGATTTGGATATTCTATGTATCTCTTTTCATCTGAAATATTTTTTGAAATATTGCGAATATATTTTTCAAACAAACTAAATTCATAGTCTTTCTCGTTTTGAATTTCGTCTGCCGATTTTTTAATATCTACAACCATGGTGCCTTTTTCCATCATGTATTGAATGCCTAAAACAAAATCTTGATCATTTATTGTATTTTGTGCCCATCCCGCAGCATTCTTTCTTATCCAATCTGGTATTTCATTTCCTGCTTCTGATTTTGTTTCAACTATTGGAATTTGCATTATTTTATTTTCAATCATAAATAACAATGCCGATGTAAATTCCGAATCATCAATTTGTTTCTCTGACCACCATTTTGCAATCATCTTGACCCATTCTGGAATCTTTATTGTTACTTCTTTTCTTAGATCAGATGGTTTTTCAGTTGGCGTGTATGGGTATTTTGAAATTACCTTGTCTGTAAATTCTTTATAGTTGTTAATTACTATACTGTCTGGTTTTTCACTTGATGCTTTTTCAAAATAATATTTTGATTCTTGGTATTCTCCCAAATTTCCAAAACCAACACCCATACCTACAAGAGCAGTGACATCATTTGGTTTTTGCTGAAGAATCTTGAAGAATTCCTTAAGTGATTTTTCATGATATCCTGAATTACTTAGCGCAATTGCCTTCATCTTTATAGTCGATATGTTATTTGGAATTACTTCTAAAATCTCATCATAGATTACAATCGCTTTACTGTATTCTCCTTCTGAAAAATGCTCATTGGCTTGTTTGAACATTGTTTGTGAATCTGTAGTCTGAGCAAATACTGGAACTAAAATGAAGCTAGCAAATAACAAAATTCCACAAAATACATGCATTAACAATATCTTTGATGCTTAGATTTTGAATATAATTTATTTCTATTTTGAGATGTTTCTGTTGATTTTGTTATTTTTGTTGAAATATTTTATTTATTTTGAGTAAATCTTTAATCTTCAAACAAGTACAAAACCTTAGATTGAGCAAATTAGGCATGGGTGAAACTATTTATGAACTTCGCAAGACGATTCAAGTGATTCAATCTGAATTAGATGAACTTGGAGACCCTGTATCTGATAAGCCTGAATTAATTACATCTGCCAATCTTTTGCGCTCAAATGAACATATTTCAAGGATAACTAAAAAGCAGTCAGATTTACTATCTGCATACAGTCAGTATTCAAAGGCCCTAGAGGATATGATTGATACCATTTTTGATATACAAAATGATCTAAAAAATCTCCTCAAAGAGCAGTCAAAGCTACTCTCTGAACATACATCTAGTGTATCAAAGAGCAAGAAAAAACCTACGATTAAAAAAGCATTAAAAAAATAGTTTGCTCTTATTTTATAATGTGAATTACATCTCCTGATGTGATTCTTTTATTTTTTTTGTTTGCTGATATGACAAGTGCCCCATCATCGTCTATTTTGATTGCCCTTCCTGTAATTTTTCCATCTTCTGTATTTACCTCTATATCTTGATCAATAGTTGATGATTTTTTTGTCCAGTCTCTGATTATTTTTTTAATATCTCCCTTGTTTAGTAAGTTGTAAATTTCTTCTAATTCCAATAAAAATGATTGAACCAGAAAAACCGGTTTTGTTGTTTTATTGTATTCACTTAGTGAAGCAACTCCGTAAAAATTTGGCGTGGTTTTTAGCAGTTTTTCAATTTGCGTAACATCCACATTATAGTTTATTCCAACGCCTAGAATCATATTTTCAATCTTGTTTGACTCAATTGATGCATCAACTAGCATCCCTGCAACTTTTTTACCGTTGATTGTTATGTCATTTGGCCATTTTAACTCCGACTTTACATTCAATGTTTTTTCAATCGCGTTTGATAATGCAAGTGCTGATGCTATTGGAAATAGTGTGATTGCTGATATGTCAAATTTTGGATGCAGAATTATCGATAACCATATGCCTCCCCTGGGCGAAATCCATCTTCTTCCCAATCTTCCCTTTCCGCTTGTTTGTTTTTCTGCAATTATCAATGTACCGTGACTTGCTTGTTCCGAAGCCATTTTCATTGCCTGGTTTTGAGTCGAGTCAACTGAATCAAAGTAATATACACGTCTTCCAAACATTTTGGTCTTTAGTCCTGATGATATTTCCCATGGCAGCAATTTGTCAGTGCTTGACTCTAATCTGTATCCTAGTTTTTGTTTTGACTCTATTTTGTATCCCATCTCTCTAATCTTCTTAATGTGTTTCCAAACTGCAACTCTGCTTATCTTCAAGACATCACTCAAATCTTGACCGGAAAGATATTCCGTATTGTGAGACTTCAAAAATGATAATACTTTGACTACGCCTTGGCTATCGTGTGAACTATAACCCATTTAGATTTGTTTTTCATTTGGAGTATAAAACATCAACTTAGAATCCTACATCAAAGTCAAATCCGCCGCCATCAGAACCAGAGTCCATTGCTCCATCTGATGTAGCATCTCCACCCATGTCACTTGGGATGCTTTCTGCTGGTACGTAATCTGTCATCATCATTCCCATCATGCTAAACATCATTGAAAACATCATGATGTCCATTATTCCAAAAAACATCATAGTGGGAAGAATTGATTTATTGTCATCCATGTATTGTTTTAATTTCCCTTTATCACCACTTTTGTATAATAGTGACATTTGGTTCCATTTCTCTTGTAACTCGTGAATTCTTTCTTCTAATTCTCTGGTTCCTTTATCTGTAACTTTAATGTCAATTTTTTTTCCAAAGAATCCTTTTTTTTCTTCTACTTGTATTAGTTCTCTTTTTTCTAATTTTTCAAGAATCTCATTTAACTCTTCACCGTCTATCTGAGCCGCTTTTTGTATTTTATCGAATTTTTTAATTCCTCTTGCGATTGCCCCCAAAACAACTACGTCTTTTGGCTCTTCTGGCATAGATTCCATGTCGTATATTTTTTTTAGTTGTTAAAATACCATGCTATTTTTTTTAAAAATTATTATCCTACATCGATTTAATTTTTTCATGGAACGAGATTCATACACAGATGATGAAATTAGAGATATCCTTTGCTTAAAGCGTGTTGCAGTAATTGGAATGTCTAAAAATGAGCGCAAGGCTGCGCACTATGTACCAAAATATCTGGCTGACAATGGATTTGATATAATTCCAGTAAATCCAACAGCTGATGAAATTTTAGGCAAAAAATGTTATAGCACAATTTCTGAAGTTAGTGACGATGTTGATATCGTTGATGTGTTTAGGCCATCTGAACTTGTACTTCCTATAGTGGAGGAGGCTATAAAGAAAAAACCTAAGGTGATTTGGCTTCAAGAAGGAATTCATAATCTTGAAGCAGAAAAAATGGCGAGAGATAATGGCATAATAATTGTATTTAATAGATGCATGTTGGCAGAACATCAGAGACTATCCTAAATATGACTTTTGATACTTTTTATGACGAATTACATGAATTAATAAATAAACATGAAAAAAATAACACTCCGCTAAAAGTTCAAAAAGATCTTGATGTTAACATTGTAAAAATTTTTGATCAAAATATTACTGCATTGGCACGAGCTAAAAATGGATTAATTGATGTAACAGAGCTTGCATATGCAACAGCAGAACATCATCCATATTGGAATCTACTTTACAATTGTTCCGAAATAGCAACCATTGTTTTAGAAAAATGGACAAGTGAACTGTCCAAAAAAGATACTAGTGATATAGAATGGTCCATAAAGGAATTAAAACAATCACTTGAAAAGATAAATGAAAAAATCAGCGACTTTGATGTCTAGGAATAGATAAATGTTCTTAGATTGAACATAAGTTATGCCAATTAAGCTTGGACTGATAGGTAAAACAAACACTGGCAAGACTACTTTCTACAATGCTGCTACTATGTCATCAGAAGAAATATCAACTTACCCATTTACGACAAAAAAACCGATTTCTGGAGTTGCACATGCAATTACTTTATGTGTTCATCCCGAGTTTAAAATTCAAGATAATCCTAATAATTCTAAATGTGTTGATGGTTGGAGATACATTCCAGTTGAGCTAATCGATCTACCTGGTCTTATCAAAGATGCATGGAAAGGAAAAGGATTGGGAAATCAATTTCTTTCAATTGCAGCACAATCTGATGCATTACTTCATGTAGTTGATGCCTCTGGCGGTGTTGATTCTTCTGGAAAAATCACTGAGGTAGGTAGTGGTGATCCAATATCTGATTTTGCAGACATTGAAGAAGAATTAATTTTGTGGTATCATAAAATTTTGGAAGGAAATAGAGAAAAAATATCCAAATCCATTAGAACTGGCTCAAGTATTGTTGACGCCATCACTGAACTATATCGTGGGATCGGTGTAAATCCATTTCATGTGAAGGATGCGTTATTAACACTTGGATTGGGAGATAAAGAATTTGATAATTTTAATATGGTTGATACTAAAAAATTTGCATCATATATTAGAAAAATTTCAAAACCTACCCTTATTGTTGCAAATAAAATCGATGTTGAGGGTGCAGACAAAAATTTTGTTAGATTACGAGAACGTTTCAATGATTCTATCGTGATACCTGTTAGTGGAGATAGTGAATTCAGTCTGAGACGAGCTGAGCAAAAAGGATTGATAAAATATTCTCCCGGTTCTGAACAATTTGAAATAATAAAATCCAGTGATCTTAATGAAAAGCAAATCAATGCGTTAGATTTTATAAAAAAAGGAATAATGGGTGAATACATGCGAACTGGAGTTCAATTTGCAATTAACGTTGCAGTATTCAAACTTCTAAAGATGAATTCAATTTATCCAGTAGCTGATGAAAAGCTTTTAGCTGATAAAAAAGGACGTGTTTTGCCTGATTTAGTATTGCTCAAAGCTGGTGCAACAATCGCTGATCTGGCAAAAGAAATTCACACAGACCTCGCAAAAGGACTACTTTATGGCAAAGACTTGAGATATAATCTTCGACTACCAGTTGACTATCAGCTAAGAGATAGAGATGTAGTCTCCTTGGTTAATGCGTTAAAAAAATAATCAAACAGCGGATATTTTAAAAGCTATTTTTCATATTGACTAGTGATGTTTTTTTTACCGTCGACATAATCACAACGGATTTTACAAAGATACTTTGTTTTATCTTCTCTTTATCCAATTTTGGCAATCTTCTATTATTGTATTTCTCATCAAATAATGACATAATTCACTGAATTTCTTTCTCTATTTGTACTGGAGTTAATTCACTCTTGTTTTGTACATTCTATGTCTTTTTCTGTTCTTCTCTTTTTAATTAAACTAAACATGATCATTCCTACGTTGATGATTGAAATAATTTCAATTAAATCTACTCCGTAGAGTAACCAGTCCACTGCTGGGTGTACTCTTGATACATATCCTGCTTCTAACATTAGATCTGCATTCCAAATCATATGTGGAATTTGAATAAACTGTATTATTGCAATTATAATGACACTACCGAGTATCTTATTTTCATACCAATTCCAAAACCTAGTCCATGCATTCATGAATTAATTTAACTTCAATAATTATTAAACAATGTGAAAATTAGATCAGACTAATTAGCTGTTTCTAATTTTTCTAAATTTATGTATTATTTTTAAAATGGTATTTTTTTCAAATATGATATTCAGTGTTCTGATTTTTGCATGTTTGATGAGATTAGATGGTGGAGATAATTTGTATTTTACAAAAGATCTTTTTTACGTTTAATGCCAAGACATTATTTTCACGTGGATCTGAAATTCTAATTAATACAAACAATTTTTTAATACCAGAATGTAGTAATATCAAAAATGCCAATTGATGAGGAAAAATTAATGAATTTTATGCACAAGGCTGTCAATGATCTAGGTGCAACAGTGAGTGCCTCACTTGTTGTTATTGGTGAAAAAATGGGTCTTTACAAGGCAATGGCAGGAGCTGGTCCGATAACTGCAAGTGATCTTTCAAAAAAGACGGGAATAGTAGAACGCTATGTATCTGAGTGGCTTAACAATCAAGCAGCAGGGGGATATGTAGTATATGATCCACAAACACAAACGTATCTTCTTCCAGATGAGCATGCGGCATGTCTTGCTGATGAAAACAGTCCAACTTATCTTCCAGGAGCTTTTCAGTCTTTTACATCGATGGTCAAAGACGAGCATAAGGTAACTGATGCCTTTAAGAATGGCAAAGGCATCAATTGGGGAGACCATCACTGTGATTTGTATGAGGGAGTAGAGCGATTTTTCAAGACAGGCTATCTTGCAAACCTTGTATCTAACTGGATTCCCGCACTAAACGATATTGAAACAAAACTAAAACAAGGAATCAAGGTTGCAGATATTGGATGTGGCCATGGCGCATCTACAATAATAATGGCAAAAGAATATCCAGAATCAGAATTCATTGGATTTGACTTTCACCCTGACTCAGTAAACATGGCAAGAAAAAGGGCAATAGAGGCAGGAGTAGAAGACCATGTAAAATTTGAAGTTGCAGATTCTACCAGTTTTCCTGGAGAAGATTATGATTTTGTTACAGTGTTTGATGCATTACATGACATGGGCAACCCACATGGTGCCTCAGAGCAAGTCTTCAAGTCCATTAAATCAGATGGATCTTGGATGATAGTAGAACCATTTGCAAGCGACAAACCAGAAGACAATCACAATCCGTTAGGCCGTCTATTTTATGGTGCATCAACTAGCGTATGTGTCCCATGTTCACTTGCAACAAAAGGACCGGGATTAGGGGCTCAAGCAGGTCCTGCAAAAATAGAACAAGTTGTGAAAAGTGGAGGATTTACAAAATTCAGAATTGCCACAAAGAATCCATTTAACATTGTGTATGAAGCAAATCCATAAAATCAAACAAAAGACTACAATCCTCTAAAATTCAGATGGCAGTGTTTAACGTGCCTTGTTTTTGATTTCAGTATTAGTAATGATGTTTTCTCCAAACAATAAAACAGAGTAGAACAAGAAATGGAACACCGATGGTAAGAACAAAAACACATTCTTTTGATCATTTACAAGTCTTTGTGCCAGTTGTTGTTCATGATTCATTCCAGATCCTCCAATGTATTCTCCCTTGTTTTCTTGAGAAATTTTGTCTCCAATGTATTGTGCATAGACAGAACTTGTAAACCCAACCAAAGTTATTCCAATAATTATCAAAAGATTAGATTTCATTTGAACGTCAACTGTTTTAGTAAAAGAACAACAGGCGACACAGGCAAAATCAAGATCATCATTGTGATTGTTTCAAACTCTGGAATTGGCTTTGCTAAAGTTAGTTTGTAAACAGATACAGATTCATTGTAGATTGCAATTGGTTCATTTGATTCTGTGGCATTTACATAAACAATTGTTGAACCATCAGGACTAATCACAAATGCTCGCGGGTATGGCATAGAATCCTTCTTTGGCATTGGTCTTTCATCGTACCTGTCAAGTGATACCAGGCCCATAAAAAACCAAAAGCTAACGATATGAGAATTCTTTGGATTAAAATACAAATTCGATGTAAATATAGACTGTGGAGAAAATTTGTTGGGCTAACTCTGAAAATTTCAGTGATGCAGAATTTGTCATAGTGGGAATTCCTGACGAATCCCAATCACATGCATTAAGAAAAGGCACTGAAGAGGCGCCAGCTAAAATTCGTGAAATATCAAATATCCGCGATTCATTTGAAAGAAATGGAAATGTATCTCTTGGCAGACCATTCAAAGGAACCAAAAAAAGAGTTTATGATCTTGGAGATATCTCTCGGAACCAGATCAAAGACACTTTGGAAAAAATTGTTGCTTCCTCAAAAATTCCAATCTCGATTGGAGGTGATCATTCCATTACTCGAGAAATTATCAAATCCATTGCAAATCAAAATGAAAAAATCTCTCTTGTTTATTTTGATGCACATCCTGACTTTGTTAGTTCACATAGAAATTATTATGGCTCTGTAATTACTGATGTTCTCTCATATATTGAAATAGAGTCAAGTGTTCAAATAGGAATACGCACTCCTGAAGAAGAGGAATTGGAAAATCTCAAGAAACACAATCTTCGCGTAATCACCCCTTTTGATTTACAAAAACAAGGAATAGAAAACATTGCAAACTCAATTTTGAATAAATTAGGAAAAAATGTTTACATTTCTTTTGATATGGATTGTATAGATCCCTCATTTGCACCGGGAGTATCAGTCCCTGTTCCATTTGGTTTGAGCAGTATTGACTGTGTCTATTTATTGCAAAGAATTGCTGAAAAAGGAATTATCGGGATGGATATTATGGAAGTATGTCCTAGCTTTGACATTAAAGACAGGACATCTCATTTGGCATCTAGAATGATTTCAGAAGTTCTTTATTCGTCAGGGAGAAGATCATATTGACTGAATTTGAAAATGAATTTACATGGGGAAAAGCAATCTCACAAAACACCACAGATGAATTCCACAAAAAATTTGAAAAAGCAGTCGATGAGGCAAAAAGAGAGTTTGGTAAAAAATATCCATTAATTATCAATGGTAAGGAAATCTATTCTGAAAATACTTTTTCTCTGAATTCCCCTTCAGATAAACAAATCATCATCGGAGAGTTTCCAAAAGCAACAATTTCTAATACAAATGATGCAATATCTAGCGCAAAAAATGCATTTGCAAGATGGAGTAATTTATCATATCTAAAACGATCTAAAATATTTAGAGAATGCGCAGATTATTTCTCCTCGAGAAAATTTTTCCTAGCTGCAATCATGTCATTTGAGAATGGTAAAAATCGTTTTGAGGCAATGGGAGACATTGATGAAGCAATAGATTTTATGAGATTTTATGCCTTTCAGATAGAAAAAAACAATGGATTTTGCAAAAATACAACTCATCCAAACCCTCATGAAAAGACTCAGACTGTAATGAAACCTTATGGGGTATGGGGTATAATTGCGCCCTTTAATTTTCCATCAGCCATTGCAATAGGAATGACAACTGGTGCGTTGATTACTGGAAATACTGCTGTCTTAAAGCCTGCTAGTGCAGCTCCTTTGTCCTCTTTTTATTTTGCCAACTTTTTATTTCCAAAAATTCCAGAGGGTGCAATTAATTTTGTTACTGGATCTGGCAGTTTTGTAGGAAAAACTTTGATTGAAAGTAAAGATGTTGATGGAATAGCGTTTACAGGTTCAAGAGAGGTTGGAATGCAAGGATTCCAAGAGTTTACCAAAATCACAACAAAGCCTTTCATTTCTGAAATGGGAGGAAAAAATCCTGTAATTGTAACTAAAAATGCGGATTTGGACAAGGCATCTGAAGGAGTGGTTAATGCAGCTTTTGGGTTTGGAGGACAAAAATGCAGTGCATGTTCTAGAGTTTATGTTCAAAATGATGTCGCTGATCAATTCATTTCAAAGATTGTTGAGAATACAAAGAAACTAAGAATAGGAATGCCTTGGCAAAAGGATGTGTTCTTGGGCCCTGTAATTAACAATGACGCCAAAACAAAATTTGAAAATGCTGTAAATTTAGCCAAACAAGATGGAGAAATTCTTACAGGAGGGAGAGTTTTAACTTCCTCAGAACATTGTAATGGCTACTTTGTGGAACCTACAATAGTTACAAAATTACCGGATGATCATAAACTTGTCAAAGAAGAACTGTTCTTGCCATTTTTGTGTATCCAAAGATATGATGCACTTGATGATGCAATCAAACTAGCAAATCAAACAGAATATGGATTGACTGCTGGAATTTTTAGTAACGATAAAAAACAAGTGGAAGAATTCTTTTCAAAAATTCAGGCAGGTGTTGTGTATGCTAATCGTTTTGCAAGTGCAACAACTGCTGCATTGGTTTCTAGTCAGCCATTTGTAGGCTGGAAAAATTCAGGCTCTACAGGAAAAGGTGCAGGTGGGGAATATTATTTGCAGCAATTTATGCACAGTCAAACTCAAACTCGTTGTGACTGAATCAATGATCTTCCAAGTAACAAAATATTTCTTTTTCTTTCTTTGATTCGCCTAAATGAATATGGAAGCCAATTTGTGCCATATGGAATATAATCTGAAACAACAAATTTCTTTTTGATTAGTTTGGGTTTTAATTCATCCCTTATTCCTTTTAGCATTTGAAACTCAAATTTTTTTGGGTATTTTTTCGATAGATTCTCTGCATTTTTTATGATCTTTCCATCGTGTGTTGCTATGCCGAACTCGTTTCCTTTCTTGAAGAGTATCTTCATTAGTCTTAGATAATTTCTATCAACATCTTCTTTTGATTTGAAAGATATTTTCTCTTTTTCTCTATATGCTCCTTTAACTAGGCGTATTTTAGCACCAATTTCTAACAAATTATTTAGATCATCTTCGGTTCTTTTCAGATTGGCTTGCAATGCAATTCCAAGGCGCTCATATTTTGAAAAGAATGCACTGTAAATCTCAATAGTCTCATCAGTGTGTTCTGATGATTCCATATCCAACCAAACAAAAACATGGGCATTGCGAGCATCTTTGATTATTGTTTCAAAATTACGATAACATTCTTTCTGACTAATTGAAAGACCTACCTGGGTTGGTTTTATTGATATGGCTCCACGAATTTTCCATTTTCTAAAAGACTGTATGATTTTTTGATATTCTTCAATTGTTGATGTAATTTGTTTTTGTGATGTATGGTATTCACCTAGCTTGTTTATGATTGCATTGCGCCCTGACTTGTACGCCATTTTTGCTGAGGTTAATGCATCATCTATTGTATTTCCTGCAATCCATTGTTTTGCTATTTTAAACAAAACTTTCTCCATTAATTGTGTGCCAATAACCACGATGAATATTATC
Organism: Nitrosarchaeum sp.; assembly: GCA_036984365.1. GTDB lineage: Archaea > Thermoproteota > Nitrososphaeria > Nitrososphaerales > Nitrosopumilaceae > Nitrosarchaeum. The sequence goes on along the minus strand of BQXB01000004.1, from coordinate 34,832 downwards.
TGATCATAATTATATGATTTTAGATGATTTTTCACCATAAAAAAATAAATGGTTGTGTTTTAGTAATGTGGATATGTTTTTGTTTTGATTAATTGTGAACCAAAGTAAAACCGAAGATAAGACTTCAATATTTCAGATGGAATACCTGATGAGGAAAAAACCCTTTGAAGAACCAGTTTTGGAAGATGACGAGCACATAATGATTCGACAAACTAAATTAGTTTAAAAAAGACTAGACTGCTAGGCACAAATTCATTTTATTGAAGCGATATCTTTTTGGATTTTGCGCGATTTGTGTGTGCTTTTAGAGAATATCCGTTGAGAGTTTATGCACATAAATTGCATGGTAAGATGGTGCTATCAAGTCAGATATCTTTAGAATTTCCTCTATCTAAAACCAGAATATTGTGGTTGGGTCCATGTGTTGTAAAATCATCAGATGAGAGATAAATGTCAAATGGTGTTAACATTACTTGTGATTCTGCATATGCAGTACTCACAACTCCAATCAAAACAACCAAGATGACAAAATATCCCATACGCACTTTCAAGATCAAATATCCATAAGTCCTTCTGCTGATCAATAAGAAATAGATGGTTGTGAGGTTACTACGGTCGGGAAGAAACCTCCAACCTGTCTACTGTGACGGGGTTTTGCAAGTTTCACATAAAAGCAACGTGTAGAAATTATCCATGACTGTTTCTTCTAGTAAAAATAATTGGGATCATTTGAATATTAAAAATTAATCCTGTCTGGTCATCTCATCTATTACTGCTTCGAATGTACCATATGGTTGTGCACCTATTATCATTTCAGCTTGCCCCTCTTGAGGTATTATGATAAATGTCGGAGTAGATCTTGCCCCTGCATCTGATGCGATATTTTTGTTGTCCTTTACCCTTTGCTCGTATTTTTTAGAGTCAAGGCATTGATCAAATGAATCTGCATCAAGACCGTCAATTCCTGATACTAGCAACTTTAGATTCTCTGAATTTGCCCAACCGTCGTTTTCATGTCCTTGGTTTGCATATGCAAAGTCATGATACTTCCAGTACAATCCCTGTTCTGCGGCACAATAGCTTCCAGCATGGACTGTTATGGAATCAGGCCCGATAATTGGATAGTCAACATAAATCAGACTTGCCTTGCCAGTTTTAATCAGGTTTTGCTCTATTGCAGGTTTGACAGTCTCGTTCCATCTCTTGCAAAACGGACATTGATAGTCACCAAATTCCACAATTGTCACAGGCGAAGATGCGTCTCCCAACATAGGAGAACCGCCTCTTGTGTCTAGTGACAGTTTGGTGATTCTGGGATTGTCTGCCTTGATAGAGTCGGGATTCATGGAAATTGCTGCAATCCCAGCAACAATTACTGCTGCAATTATTCCAACTATTACAAACTTGGTCTTTGAGTTAGAAGGTTTTGTCTTTCTGCTTTTCTTTCCCATGTTATCAATTTGTTACAGGCATTAAAAGAATTTATCCAAAAAGAATGTGTGTTACCTTTACACATTGACATATTGAGGGGAAACTAGATTATTCCATTGGATTTCTGCATGAGGTTAACCAGAGTAGAACGCCATTGGTCTATGACATTCAGGAATTGTTTAGGTGGTTAATTGATGTATCAGTTGTTCAGCTACTGGAAGAAAAGAAGATCACAAAATCAGATTTTATCATTACAGAGAATTATCATACTAGGTTGGGAGAAGATATTGCTAAATTATTCATTGAGAAGGTAAATTCAAACTTTAATGCTAAATACAATTACAAAAATGTGAGAAATTATTCTTATCAAATAATTTTACAGGATAATTTACAGCAACTTTCTAACTTTATTGTAAATAAGAAAAAAGAATTTGATTTTGTTATTCCCAAGATGAAATTTAGTAGAAATTATGATATAGAGTTAAGGGAGAAATTATTGAACATGTCTCCTGAAGAAAGAAAAAGATTAGGTATCAACAAATCAACATTATGGCATATCCAGAAGAATTTGTCTGAGGATAAAACTACTAAAATTTATGAAAAAATTCTTTTGAAAATTCAATAAAATATCTTAAACACCATTCTATGAAAATGGTCTTAATGCATAATCGGTACTATGATGCCTTTTTGATCCGATTACTTTTCCACAAGTAGGTATCAATAACGATGTAAACATTATAAAAATTCCTAATTTGAAAAATATGGAATATTCTATTCCTTATTCTCCACAACTAGAATGGACATCAAATATTCAATTATCCATTCCGGCTCCTAGGCTTTGTACGTAGTCTGGTTTTACAGCAAGGACACCGGCTATCTTGTGTGTAGAAAAATTGAGCACATAATGAACATCGTTTTTGACCTGTTTGGTAACGCAGACCATTTCTCATTGAAGTCGTTTTTAGTCGGTCACATATACCAGTACATGTTTGTCCCATAATCTAAGTCACAGACTGGATTAATCCCAAAGCATGTGCCTTTGCTATAATTTGTTCAGGAATTGATGCGGGATTTGCAGAAATTAATACGACATAATTGTTCATGGGAATAGTTACCATCAAAACGTTGTCCCTGTTGGTTGTAACGTAATTTATTTTACCTAATGTATCATCATAATCTTTGCGCATGGCAATTTCAAGCGCCATTTGCATATAGAGAATTCTTTGTTCATCATTTTCAAGTAGATCTATACCATCGCTAAATCCACCAGATATTAGATTTCCCATATTGTTAATTATTCCGACAAACCTGATCTCATCATTTCTCAAAAGTCTATTACATTTGTTTTCAAATTGGAGATATTTGCCAACATCAGATGTTGATTTTAATCCCACTTTAGAAATTAGATGTTTGGACATAATCTAAAAGTATGTTTACAAACCAGAAAAAAATAAAAATTGTGTGGACTGATTTGTAAATTATACTCTTATTATCACCTCCTTTACTTTCATATGGTTAGTATGTTTTTGTAGTAGATATAGTGGTAGCAACACAACGCAACACACTGCAAATAATGTCTTATGCGATGATAAAAAACCCCGTACATTAAGATAGTAATTATTTTATGATGTACTATCAGAATGCAATCCATTTTTAATAAAAAATTATTTTATTAATTGGTTTATTACATCTGTGGATGTAATGATGCCAACTATTTTGTTGTTTTCTGATACTGCAAGTTTTCGAATCTTCATGATATTCATTGTTTTTGCAGCATCTGATACTGACTTTTCTTGACTTATTGTTACAAGAGGTGATGACATCATCTCTCTTGCAGGTGTATCATACGAGAGTCTATTTGCGGCAATTTTTATGGCAAAATCCCTGTCAGTGATGATGCCTACATGACCGTTATTTTCTTGTACAATTACTGCTCCGATAAATCCACATTCCATCATCTTTGCGATTTGAAAGCACGTGGTTTCAGGATTTACAGTTATTAACACTTTACTCATCAAGTCTTTAACCCGAGTTTCTTCAAAATCTTGTTCACTCAATAGATAGGTTCCAATTATGTGATAGATATACTGCTAGCAACACAATGTATGGCATTGTATTGCTCTACTTAGACTACATCTTATTAATTAAAACAAGACAGCATTCTCATGGATACAAACGATGATAAGAAGAAAAGCCAAACCATATCATTTCGCCTTGATGTTGAACTCTTAGAGGAGATAAAAAAAGATGCAGATCTTGAGGGGATGAACGTAAATGCGCTCGTAGCCAAAGTCCTTTCAAACCACATTCTCTGGGAAAAATACGAACGGAAGGTAGGATTATTACCAATGACAAAACCGTTTGTCAAATACTGTCTTGACAAGATGGATGAAAATGAAATAATTCACCTTGCAGAAGCAGTAGAAGAAGATACCTTTTCAGACATACTTAATTTCATGAAAGAAAGGTATAGTGTGAGGGATTTTGTAGATTTTGTCAGAACATGGCTCCATGTTGCATGGATGCAACATGACATTGTGCATGATGACAAGTCCTACACTTTTAAAATTAAACACGATCTTAATGCAAAATGGTCCTTGTATCTGCAAACAGTAGTCACCAAACTATTTCATGACGTTATACAAAAAAGATTGGAAGTTAAGACAACAAAAAACACCATAACATTTGTCTTCCCCATGTCCAATTAGAGCAGTATCTTATGAAACCAATGTATTATCGTGTGTTTGACAAACCCGGTTTATTCTACACATGAAGAATATTGATGAAAACTACTTTTCTTTTATTGTATCTGATATACCCATATTTTTGTTCTAGAAGAATTTCTTCAAATATTTTTTCAAAAAACATGATCTGATATTACCACGTGGGTACTAAATATATCCCACTAACTATATCCCCATGCACTTTGTGCTCCCAATTAAATTTGAACCAAGCGTATCTATTAATCAAAATATGAAGTATCGTCATTTGTCAAGTTCATTATCAATAATACCAAAATAATACTCTAGTAATATTGTGATATTATCGGGTTTTAATTTCTTATATATGACAAAAGCATAATTTCTCCATGAAAGAAAAAGAAAGACGCAAAGCAATTGAGTTAATCAAGTGCTGTATGATTTACAGATATTCCACTGAAGAATCATTACAACATTTAGAATCTCACAAGATAAAGATTGCAGAAAGAACTTTGCGAAGATACAAAGAGCAAATCAAAAACGAAGAAGGGCAAAGCACAGTTGAAATTGCACAGCAAGAAATGGAAGAGGGACTGAATCACAACATCGAGACAACAAAACAGATACAGCACGAATGCTGGAAACACTACCAAGTAGCACATCCAACAAACAGAATAAAGATTTTATCGCTAATCCAAAAGTCAACGCTTAACCTAGACAAATTCTACAAGTCAATACCATCACTTGAAAAGATGAAAAAAGAGACAGGATATTTAATGGAAAAACTAGACAAGATAAAGACAGATGCGCATGATTCAATTGTAAATCAAATAATTCAAAAGATATCTTAGCACCGGCCAAAATTTTATGAATAAAGTGGCCGCGATATTTTTTATTATATCATTCAATAGTCGTGTATAGCATTCGCTAGGAGTGATTAAAGTTAATCGTCGTACAAGTCGTGTATTTGTGAATTCTAAAATGAATTCATCGTGCATAGTCTCTATGTAAGTGGCTGAACCGGTATGTTGGTCTGTTAGTAAAGGCTGGCTCACCACTCGCCGAAGCTTGTGATCTACACCACCTTCCTATCAACGCAGTCTTCTGCTGCCGACCTTCATCTTACGAAAGGATGTCTTGTCTCGGGATGGGATTCGTGCTTAGATGCTTTCAGCACTTAGCCCAAATGGCTTAGCTGCCCGGCCTGCCTTATCAGACAACCGGTAAACCAGTGGCCACGCTACTCTGTTCCTCTCGTACTCGGAGTAACTTCCCCTCAGACATCCACGCTTCCATCAGGCAGAGACCGACCTGTCTCACGACGGTCTAAACCCAGCTCATGTTCCCTTTTAATTGGCGAGCAGCCACACCCTTGGCCCCTGCTGCAGGACCAGGATAGGAAAAGCCGACATCGAGGTACCAAACCGCGGGGTCGATAGGAGCTCTCGCCCGCGACGAGCCTGTTATCCCTGGGGTAATTTTTCTGTCACCTCCGGGCCCCAATAGTGGGCACACGAAGGATCGCTAAGCCAGACTTTCGTCTATGAATTCCGTGCGTTTGGAAATCCATTCAGTCTAGTTTTTGGCTTTGCCCTCTTCAACGGATTTCTGCCCCGTTTGAACTAAACTTTGGGCCCCTTTGATATCTTTTCAAAGGGGTGCCGCCCCAGCCGAACTGCCCACCTGCACGTGTCTCCAGTCTTCTCTGGATAAGTGGTACTGCAAAAAGAGTCTGGTGTTACATCGTTGCTTCACTAACATCCCGGGGAATGTTAGGCATAGCTCCCAGATACCCTGTGCAATTTTTACTATACCACAAGCACAAGCTGCAGTAAAACTCCACGGGGTCTTCTCTCCCCGATGGAAGATGAAGGACTGTTCGTCCTCCTTATGTGGCTTCACCGAGTTGTAGGCGGGGACAGTGGGGCTCTCGTTGTTCCATTCATGCGCGTCGGAACTTACCCGACAAGGCATTTGGCTACCTTAAGAGAGTCAGAGTTACTCCCGGCGTTAACCGGCCCTTAGCTCGGTTGAACCCAAGTTTTAGGTACCGGCACCGGCCAGGATTCAGCGACTATACAAATCCTTTCGGACTAGCAGTCGCCTGTGTTTTTATTAAACAGTCGGAACCCCCTTGTCATTGTAACCTGCGATCCCCATTCCTCATGAAGATTGCAGGCATCCCTTATACCTAAGCTACAGGACTAATTTGCCGAATTCCCTCGCCATACGGTATACTCGTAGCACCTTAGCTTTCTAAGCTAGCGCACCTGTGTCGGTTCTCGGTACGAGCTTGCACATTACTAACTACATGGTCTTTCATGGTCTCTTGGAATCAAGAAAACTCCGCCAACGCGAAGCCACTCCTGCCTCGGAACAGTTCTCGTCATTACGACACTCCCCATTCCTCGAACAGTTAGATACAACGATAGTTGTACAACCCTTATCCGAAAGCTAACCTTATAGCTCAAACGCTCTGTGCAAGGTACTGGAATATTAACCAGTTTCCCATTCGATTTACTCTGTTGAGGTAAACCTTAGGATCGACTACCTCCAGGCTGATAACGCATTGCCTGGAAACCCTTGCGCTTGCGGTGGTATAGATTCTCACTATACTATGCTGTTACTGCCACCAGGATCTGCAATAGAAATCGGTCCACAGGACGTCACCGCCCTGCTTCGACCCAATCACTACGCCAACCTACCATGAATCATCTACTGATAATTATCTAAAGTATCGGTATTTTGCTTTAGCCCCGTACATTTTTGAGGCATCCCCCCTCGGCAGGTAAGTTGTTACACACTTTTTAAAGGATTGCTGCTTCTGAGCATACCTCCCTGCTGTCTTGGCGGGAACACGCTCTTTGGCTTGACACTTAGCAAAAATTTGGGGACCTTAACTTCAGTTTGGGTTAAACCCCTTTCGGTCGTGAGCCTTACGCCACACGAACCCGTGTCCTTGCTTCTACGATGTGTATCCGTTCGGAGTTTGAATGGCGGGTGAGGAATTTCTTCCCCGTGCCCCCCTATCAGTGCTCTACCGGAAACACTATCTCCACAAAGCACGCCCTGCGAGACGCTTCGGTTGGAACTAGCGAGCGCCAGACTAGATTGGTTTTTGACCCCTATTCCCAAGTCACAACAACGATTTGCACGTCAGAACGTCTTAAGACCTCCAGCGGGCTTTCGCCCGCCTTCGTCTAGCTCAGGAATAGATCGTCTGGCTTCTAGCCTAGCTGCCATGACTCAACGCACTTTCACACGCTTCTCCTCACTTCTTGCGAAGTTGCGAGAACTCGGTTTCCCTTCGCCTACACCATTAAAGGTTTAAGCTTGCCATGACAGTTAGCTCCCTGGCCCGTGATTCGAGACGGAACGCATGACACTGATGACTAGAACATCAAACCTTCAGTTCTATTACTAGAACCTCTAGTCTGAAAAAATCACCTTTCATGCCATGCACGTCTGTAACCAATAGGTTTCATGCACTTTTCATCCCCCTTCCGGGGTACTTTTCAGCTTTCCCTCACGGTACTAGTACACTATCGGTCTTGAGAGATATTTAGCCTCGGATGCTACTTTCACCCATATTCATTGCCCACTACCAAGGACAATTACTCGGGTATGAATAGGACCATTCACATTTCGCTTAAGGGGGTATCACCCTCTGTGCCAGAACTTTTCAGATCATTTCAGCTGTGTTCCAGGATTCCACATTATCATACCAAAACACCACATCTCCCGAAGGATTCAGTTTGGGCTATTTCCTTTTCGATCGCCTCTACTTGGGAAATCTCAATTGATTTCTTTTCCTCGTGGTACTAAGATGCTTCAATTCCCACGGTTCGACTTCCATCACCATTGTAACGGAATACACTATGTGTAAGATTCTCATTCGGACATCTCGGGATCATAGGATGCGTGCGCCTACCCCGAGCTTATCGCAGCTTGCCACGTCCTTCTTCTCTCCTCAAGCCTAGCAATCCACCTATTGGCGTCTTTACACCGGCAAATTCAGCCACATATTACACGACTATGCACGACGATCATTGCAAGTCCTCCGGTAAGAGGAACCTGCTACATCCTTCATACATCACTTTCATGATGCATTGCATCGATGATTTTGCGAAGATTATGTGCACCCGGCACATTCACTTGTCTAAGGAGGTGATCCGACCGCAGGTTCCCCTACGGTCACCTTGTTACGACTTTTCCCTTGTCACTTACCTCAAGTTCGATAACGCCAATCAGACGTCACCTCGCTAAAAGCAAACTTCAATGAAACGACGGGCGGTGTGTGCAAGGAGCAGGGACGTATTCACCGCGCGATAATGACACGCAGTTACTAGGGATTCCATATTCGTGAGGGCGAGTTGCAGCCCTCAGTCATAACTGTGGTAGCGTTTAGGGATTACCTCCTCCTTTCGGATTCGGAACCAATTGTCACTACCATTGCAGCCCGCGTGTGGCCCCAGAGTTTCGGGGCATACTGACCTGCCGTGGCCCCTTCCTTCCTCCGCATTAACTGCGGCGGTCCCGCTAATTCGCCCCACTACTCCTGAGAATAATGGTGGCAACTAGAGGCAGGGATCTCGCTCGTTACCTGACTTAACAGGACATCTCACGGCACGAGCTGGCGACGGCCATGCACCACCTCTCAGCTTGTCTGGTAAAGTCTTCAGCTTGACCTTCATTCTGCTGTCTCTCCGGGTAAGATTTCTGGCGTTGACTCCAATTGAACCGCAGGCTTCACCCCTTGTGGTGCTCCCCCGCCAATTCCTTTAAGTTTCATACTTGCGTACGTACTTCCCAGGCGGCAAACTTAACGGCTTCCCTGCAGCACTGCATTGGCCACAAGCCAATGCATCACTGAGTTTGCATAGTTTACAGCTGGGACTACCCGGGTATCTAATCCGGTTTGCTCCCCCAGCTTTCATCCCTCACCGTCGAACGTGTTCTGGTAGACCGCCTTCGCCACAGGTGGTCATCAATAGATCAAAGGATTTTACCCCTTCCTATCGAGTACCGTCTACCTCTCCCACTTCCTAGTTATGCAGTATTCCCGGCAGCCCATACGTTGAGCGTATGGATTTAACCGAAAACTTACAAAACGAGCTACGGATGCTTTAGGCCCAATAATCATCCTGACCACTTGAGGTGCTGGTTTTACCGCGGCGGCTGACACCAGAACTTGCCCACCCCTTATTCACTAGTGTTTCTAGGACTAGCAAAAGGTTTCTTTAGCAGAAACCACTCGGATTAACCTTGTCGTGCTTTCGCACATTGCAAAGTTTTCTCGCCTGCTGCGCCCCATAGGGCCTGGGTCCGTGTCTCAGTACCCATCTCCGGGCTACTCCTCTCAGAGCCCGTACCTGTAATAGTCTTGGTGGGCCATTACCTCACCAACAAACTGATAGGCCGCAGTCCCATCCTACGGCGATAAATCATTTGAAACATAAACCATTCCAGGCATAATGTTCTATCGGGTATTATTCTCAGTTTCCCGAGGTTATCCCCGTCCATAGGGTAGATTGACTACGCGTTACTGAGCCGTCTGCCTTGTATTGCTACAATGACTCGCATGGCTTAGTATCATTCCGATAGCAGTCAGGTCCGGCAGGATCAACCGGATTCTTTGTTTTACTTGATTATTGAAGTACACATTGTACTATAATTGGAATTGACGGATGCACATAATCTTCACATTTCAGATTTGATCAGTTGATCAGATCCTCATTTTGTATGCGTAAATGGAGGCCCATGAATCACAAAATGGCATATTACCATGCTTTCATCACAAGCGCCGCCTATTGCTTTACGTATGCAGAAACAGAAGAATTCCAAATCCATATAAACCATGCCTAAAATTATTTCTGATCTCAGTTATTTTTGGAAATATTTTATCTTGTCATTTTTACCTCTATTCTCACACATGATATAGGAACAAAAATGAAACAAATAGTCCATATATCGATAGTTAAAATTGCTGAAATTGCATGAAAGATTAACTTTTGACAGATTACATTTCAGAATACAAGAAAAAAACAAAAGGATCAGCAAATCTCTTTAAGAAATCTCTAAGATTTCATGTAAATGGGGTAAGTCACAATATTAGATTTTTTGACCCATATCCATTTGTTGTAAAGTCATCGTCAGGAAAAAATTTAGTGGATGTTGATAACAACAAATACACAGATTATTGGATGGGTCACTGGAGTTTGATTTTAGGCCATGGTCCAAAACATGTAAAATATGAAATAAGAAAACAGATTGAAAAAAGTTGGATGTATGGTACAGTAAATGAGCAAACTATCAAATTATCAGAATTAATTTCAAAGGCAGTTTCTGTAGCTGAAAAAATACGTTACGTAACTTCTGGAACTGAAGCTACAATGTACGCAGTTAGACTAGCACGTTCTGTAACGGGGAAAAAAATTATTGCAAAAATAGAGGGAGGATGGCATGGATACACATCAGATTTGCTAAAGAGTGTGAACTGGCCATTTACAGAATCAGAAAGCACTGGAGTTGTAAACGAAGAGAAGATAATATCAATTCCATTTAATGATTTAGAAAAATCACTTGAAATTCTAAAAAAAGTTTCAGACGATGTGGCAGGCATAATTATTGAACCAGTGTTAGGTGGAGGAGGATGCATTGCAGCTAGCGCAGATTATCTTAAAGGGATTCAAGAATTTTGCAAAAAAAATAATTCATTATTTATTTTAGATGAGATTGTAACAGGATTTAGATTTAGATTTGGATGCTTGTATCCTACAATGAATCTTGATCCAGACATTGTCACATTAGGTAAAATTGCAGGAGGAGGAATGCCCATTGGTGTTATGTGTGGTAAAAAAGAAATCATGGATCACTCAAATATCAAAGGAAAGAAAAAAACAGAACGAAGCTATATTGGAGGAGGGACATTTTCTGCAAATCCGATGTCAATGACTGCAGGATTTACTACATTATCTGAATTAAAATCTAAAAAAACAATTTATTCAAAAATAAATTCACATGGAGACTTTGCAAGAAAAGAGTTGACAAAGATATTTGATGGCAAGGTAATTGTTACTGGTAAGGGATCATTGTTTATGACTCATTTTATAAAAGATGGGATTGTTGAAGTAACCAATTCCACTCAGGCGGCAAAGTGCGATACATCGTTACTTAACAAATATCACTTCAAGATGATTGCCCATGACGGAATATTCTTTTTACCAGGAAAACTTGGTGCAATATCTAGCGAACACACCAAAGAAGACATAAAGAAAATGATCAATGCAACTGAGAATTTTCAGGAATAAAAAACAATCTAAACTTTCATTACTACGATATTTTATAATTAATCATGGGCTTGTTTGGTTCAAAAGAAGATATTGAAGACACGATGTACAATGCAATGTCACTACTTGAAAAAAATCAGCCAAAAGGCGCAGTTTCACTATTTACTAGAATATTAAAACAAGATCCAAAAAATACATCTGCACTATACAATAAGGGACTTGCATTAAATCAAATCAAAAAATATAGTGATGCAGTGACATGCTTTGATTTGCTATTAGAAATCAACCCCAGAGATGCAGCAGCGATTAATAATAAAGGAATAGCAATGGCTGAACTGGGAAACATACAAGGTGCATCAGAGTGTTATGACAAGGCAATTGAGGTAGACCCAAAATATGGACCATCATATTTTAACAAAGGAGTTTTACTTGACAAATTACAAGAACATGAGGAAGCCCTGAATTGTTTTGAAAAGGCAATTCAGGTATCACCAGATAAGCCAAATGCCCAGTTTTACAAAGGAATTATTTTAGGTAAATTGAAAAGACATGAAGAAGCCCTGAATTGTTTTGAAAATGTATATAAAAAAAATCCAACTCACATGGATGCATTTTTTCATAAAGGGATAGAATTGGCAGAGATAGGAAAACATGAGAAAGCAATTGAGATATTTGATCAAATCCTATCAAATCATAAAGATAATGTAAATATCATGTATGCAAAATCAAGAAGCAAGGCATCACTAGGAATGTTTCCTGAATCATTAGAACTGTTAAAGCAGGCTATCTCAAAAAATCCTAAAACAATTAGGGTGTGGGCTAAAGAAGAAAAAGCGTTTACTCAATTGCACACAAATGACAAGTTTAGGGCACTTGTAAAATTATAGAGATAAAAAATCATTTACAAAATTTTGTTTCTGACTGCGTCGATTCGCAATATTTCAATTTTTTTGTTTGGTCCTACTAATCGAGCTTCAAATATTGGAATGTAAACTTCGGAAATTGTATTTAGAGTAAATTCATCATTTAGATTACGGATATCTTGGTCTAGTGGTTTTTTTAGAATGATTTTTAGTTGTTCAACAGCAGCATCATATGTTATTTCAGGTTTTTTTACAGTAGAAGAATTAGATTCCAGTATTTGCTGGGGATAATTCTCAACAGTTTTAGAATTAAGCGTAAATTGAGATTTTATCTCTCTACCATGGTGATCAAAAGTGACTTCGCCTTCTTCTTCGATAAACACATGCTCTTCCAATGGAAGACCAACCTTGTTTTTTCCACGATTTCCAACAAATGCCTTTCTAAGAGTAGATTTTGATTCAATTGGGAAAACACCGTCTCCAAGAACAACTTCATGAACATTTGAATCTACAGAAATAACATGTGTTGACTTTCTAAAATAATCAGCAACATATTTCCCAGAAATTTTCAACAGGCATTCGTAATAAAGGGTAAGAGACTGAACGTAAACTTCATAGGAGCTTGGTTTTTTAAATAATTTTTTAAATAATGAAGTCTTTTTCTCTTCAACTATTGCTAATGCCTCTTTTTCATTAATTATTTTTTTTAAAACTATAGTTTTAATGTCATACTTGTTTTTGGCCAAGATTCAATTAGATTTAGAACAGTATAGCTATTAAATTAATTGTAAGATTCAACAGTTAGGAAAAATATATTACATTTGAAAAGACTCACACTGCATGGCAACAAAAAAGAAATTAGGGCATATTGAAAGATTTCTAAAAAAAGCTGACAGAGCAATAGAGGATGGGATTAAAAGAGCTGATGAGATCTTAGATGACGCAGTAGAATTTGGAGGAATGGCAGCAAATCAAGCAAAAAAAACAAGCAAAGAACTCAGAAACAGAGCAATTAAAGAAAAAGAAGAGATAACTACAAAAGGAATTAAAAAAATTAACGCTAGCATTGCTGCAGTTAAACAAGCTGCAACTAAGACTGGTGAAGAATTAGCAACGCTAGAAAAATTAGGAGAATTAAGAAAAGCCGGAATACTAACTGAAAAAGAATTCCAAGAAAAGAAAAAGAAAATTCTAGAGAGAATATAATATGAAAAAATCAAACATTTACTCAAAAGGAGATAAAAGAAAAATCAATCCAAAGTGGTTCACTAACAAAGTTCACATGAAAGATATTTCTTCAAAAATCAAATCAAAAGAACAAGACATCTATCATGTTTACTTTGAAAATGGGGCAAAAACAAAAATGCATTCGCATAATGGAAATCAAATGTTAATAGTTACCAAAGGGATAGGCAGCCTTGAAATATTTAGAAAATTGGGCTCAAAGAAAACAGAATTTAAAATCAAGAGAATAGAAAAAATAAATCTCAGCGAGGGCGATACAGTATACATCCCATCAGACACACTTCACACACATGGATCAACTAGTAAAAAGACATTTTCGCATATTGCAATCAATATTTTACCATCTAAAAATTCATTGTATAAAACAACATGGTATGAATCAGACTTTAAGACAAAAGTCACAGAAAAAATATGAATATTCAAGATGTCAGTTAGAAAAGGTTCTGAAATCGAAACAATCCTAGGAAACGAAGGAACAAAGATTAAGCAATACTTCCACCCACATAACACACTAAATGGTATTGGGTATAGTTTAGCTCATTTTACATTAGAATCTGGAAAAAAATCTATTCCACACAAGATAAAATCTTCTGAAATTTACTACATTTTAGAAGGGGACGCAGTACTGACTATTAATGATGAAATACATCGATTAGAAAAAGATGATTCGGTTTACGTTCCGCCACTATCAAAACAACACATAGAAAATACAGGAACAGTAGATCTACGATTTTTGTGCATAGTAGAACCTGCATGGAAACCAGAAGATGAAACTATTTTAGAATAAACACAAAGATGACAAATCCCATGAAATTGTTTTTAAGATAAGAGGAATTCTTAGAATTAGTGAACAGATTTCAAGCTCTTAAAACATTGAATATAAAATCAGATTCGTCAACGGAGGACATAAAATTAGCATATAGAAAATTAGCCCTAGAATATCATCCAGACAAAAACATTAGCGAAAAAGAAGGTATCGAATTTAAAAAAATTACAGAAGCATATAATTACTTGAAAAAAAATGCTATAGAAGATACCAATAATTCTAAAGAAAAATTCACAAATTCAAATAATAAAACCAATTTTGAAAGAAAACCTCAATGGGGGGCACCACCTGGAGGTAAGATACCAGAAGAGGATTGGAGTAGATACACTAGAGAGTTTGAAGAAGAAGATCCCACTTTTTGGAGAGAATATGAAAAAAAATTCTGGGAAGAATATAATGCACGTGTACGTTCAGACGGAAAGAAAGGAGAGTATGAAAAAGCAAAAGAGCCTGAAAAACAGCCAAATCTCTTTGTGGATGTTGACAAAAGCTTGTGCATAGGATGTTGCAGTTGTGAAATGATTGCCCCTGATGTGTTTTCAATTAATAGAAATTTAAGATCAAATCCAAAATCATCAGTAATAAATCCAAAAGGTGCAGGGGTTAACAAAATAATGAACGCAGCAGAAACGTGTCCAACTAAAGCAATAATCGTAGAAAATGTAGATACAAAAGAGAGATTATTTCCTTATTGAGATTATTTTAGATTATCATAAATTTCTTCAATTTCAGAATCAGAAAATTTTACAGTTTTAAACATACTATGAATTGGTCCTGCAGAATCACCTTGAGTACGAGGAACTAGATGTACGTGAACATGCGGAACTTCTTGTCCTGCGTCTTTGCCATTATGAGCTGCTACAAGTGTTGAACCAGTCAATTTGTCAACTTTTGAGAGTATTTTGTGTACAAGTGAAAATAAATCAGAGTTTTCCTCATGACTCATGTACTGGATTTTCATATGATGATTTTTTGGAATTACCAGAGTATGTCCTTTTGCAAGTGGGAATGCATCCAAAAATGCTATAGAATGATTAGTTTCTTGAATAATTTTTGCAGGAATTTGCCTAGAAATTATTTTACAAAATATACAGTCCATACCTCATCAACAAATACACAAAATATTAACTTCTATGTTTGAACAATGGTAGCCCAAGCAAGCCCTCTTCCAAACTTTATCGTTACTTTATCTCCTGACTGTAATTCACATTTTTGAATTTTTTTAGGAATCATATCTTTTGTTTCAACATAACATGTGCCTTGATCATTATTCAAAATAACTACTTCTTCAAACATATCTTCTCGTATTAAATTCCAGAATGGAAAAACGATTGTGGATAAGACTAAAGCTGCCACAGCAAAGGCTCCACCAAAAACAAAGCCCATTTTTTGACCATATGTAAATTCCAACTACCAAGTACCGCCTGCACCAGAATTTGGATCAAGTTTTTTTTCAGGAATATTTCCATGTGCCTTTTTTGTGTGTCTCTTAAGTCGCTCTGGATCATGTAGCTCTAAACCGCACACATGGCATTTGGTATCATTTTCGTTATCTTTATTTCGTTTGAATAAACCCATGATTATTCTATATTTGAAATACATTAAAAATGATACGGTTTTTTTATAATTTTAAATTCATGTTGCAATCATAAAATTATTTAGTTCAACATCAAGTTTGAAATATTATAAGATATAGTAATCAAATGTTAGTTCAGATTTTTGTAATAGAGTTTAATAATTGTATCAACCACTTTATCTGTATCTACATCTTTTTCTGCACTTACTAAAAGTAAATGATCATCACCCAAGTAAAGTGAAAAACGTTTAACCTCATCATATTCAGCCAAAGTGTATTTTGTTTTACCAAGCCATTTTGACACTTCTTTTCTAGATTGCCAATCAAGAATAGCCAAGGTGACCAATTCATTTTCTTTATGTTCTGAAAGAATACTTGTCAAACCCTTACGTAGACCACCAGCGATACGAACAGCCCACTGATCATAAACAGTTGCAAATCTAATTTTTGGATTTGAATCTAAAATTTGTGAACAAAAATTTTCATAGTCCAATAAAGGTACCATGTAATTCCAAGTATTAGAGGTTTAGTTTTAAAAAATATAGGCATGAATATGTTTGAAATATTTCACAAATTGGATTAGTTTTGACTATTTTTTCTTAAAAGTGATTTCTTGTCCATTACCAATAGAAATGGTAATTGATTCAACAAAAGAAATTTTGTGAATATGATCCAGATATTTTTTCATATATTTTTTAAATCGTGTTGGGAAAAGTATATTATCAGCTGCAATTATACCATCTTTTTTTAACATCGATAAGCAGACGTCAAAATAAAGGGCATACTGTTCTTTGTCTGCATCAATAAATACAAAATCAAAATAATTTTTAGAGTTGGATTTTACAGATTTTTTTAGTTCTAATAAAACATCTTTAGCCACACCTTCTTTGATTTCAATCATTTTAGATACACCTGCTTTACGAAAGTTTTTTTGTGCGATACTTATTTTGTGTGGATTTTGCTCTATAGTAATTATCTTTGAGTTTCTTCCAATGATTGCATCGGCAAACCACAAAGTGGAGTAACCAAAAGAAGTGCCTATTTCAAGTATTTTTTTTGGTTTGTGAGTTTTAAGAAGGATGTTATAAAAAATTCCAGTATCTTTAGTAATTGTAAGCATTCTTTGATCATGTGGAATTTTTTTGTAGTTTTTTTCTTCATAATTTGATCTCTTTTCAAGTGAATGTAAAATTTGGACAATTTTTTTGTTCAATAAAAATATCACACATAACTTGAATTTAACATTATAAACCACCAAAACAACACTAAGCAAGATATTTTTTATAGTGAATCCAATTAAATGAAAATGATGGATTCAGAAAAATCAAAAATCTCAATAATTTAATGACTACAAACATGAAATCAATTCAACCAATTATCAACATAAATGAGGCCACTAAAATATTGCATGAACAACATTTACCTTCATTATTAGTAGAATAGAATGACAAAATTGTTGGAATTATAACACATACAGATATTGCGTTAGCGCGTGCAATTTATGATAAGCCAACAACTCAAATTAGAGAAATAATGTCATCACCGATAATTTCTGTAACATCGGATTATTCAATTTTAAAAGCAGTTGAATTAATGTTAGAAAAAAGAATTCATAAAATTCCCATAATTGATAATGAAAGAATACAAGAAATAATATCAGCAAATGATCTAATGGTAATATTATCAATGTCAAGTGAGAAACAAATCTATGATGCAGTAAAAGAACAGATAGGAAAAATTTAATTATTTTCTATCCATACATTTTATACAATATTTCGTTTAATTGTGCTTTCAATGCTCCAATCTGGCCTCTTAATTCAATGATGTTGACAGTATACATTTCTATCTGCTCATTAAAATTAGATGATTTATTGAATTAAGAGTAATCATCGTCCTCAAAAACCCAAGTTAGTCCCATCATATCAAGAGCACTCGTATTTTGTTTTGTAACAATACTGATTCGAAGTTTTTCCTCTTCTTTTACTGGAGACTTTCAATCAGACTTTTTGTAGTCTCAGAGTGGCCATGTTCAACATATTGTATTTGTTGCATTTTCAATATTATGAAACAAAAAAGATATTTGTCAATAGCGGCTTATTTGTGGCATGCCTTAATTTGTCATGGTGTAAAAAACATTTGAGATTATTTTATGATATAATAAATTATGATGTTTCGTATTTGTTAGATAGAATCAGACATACAAAAATTCCTTTTCCGGAAATAACGTCTGCCCGATGGCTCACACCTTTTGGGATAAATATGGTAGCTGGAGAACTGACTTCATAGGTTTCATCATCTAATTGAATCTCATAGACTAGTTTATCATCTTGTGAAATAATTAGATTTACTTCATCTACATCATGTTTATGTAATATGCTGTATTTTGGTATTTTTTTATCAGAAAGATCAATAAAATGAACCGCTGTATGAATTTTTGATTCTGGAATAATTTTTGTACTCAACATAGAGATACGTTTGATTGATGTTTTTTGATGGAAAGGAATTTTTGATAAAGGTTCATGTATTCCCTTTGTAATGTATTTTTTATATTTCTTCATAATTTAGAAATATAATTTTTAGTATAAAACAAGTCTGATCACAAGTTATCATATAAACAACATTGGGTAATAAAATGCATGCAAGACAGAACATCAGAATGGTTTGTTCCAAAAATTGGACCAAAAAATTTCAGAATTGGAATTGGGATGTTATTTTTACCATATACTACTATTGTCACATGTTTTGCATTATGGGGATCACTTGGAAATGAATTTGCCCCAGACAGACTAGTTGCAATAGGCATAATCTATTTTCTTGCAGTTGGAGTAGGGGCTCACTGCCTTGATGCAGTTGGTGGAAAAACTAAACCGTGGGGAGAGTTACCGAAAAGAAAAATCTTATCAATTGCAGTATCAACACTTGCAATTGTATTCACTATAGGTCTATACTATGCATTTTTAGATTCTCCAATATTATTCCCAATTGGAATTGTTGAAGTATTTTTTCTGTTTGCATATAATCTGGAACTTTTTGGTGGAAAATTTCATAACAACATATCAACTGTGATATCTTGGGGAGTTTTACCAGTATTTGCTGGATCTGCAATCCAAACAAATTCAATTTCAATTGAAACAGTAGTTTTAAGTGTAGTTTCTGCAGGAATAACTTATTTTTTAATAACAGTATCAAGAAAATATAAAGCACTCAAAAGAAAGGAAATAGAAACGCCAGAAATTAAAAATAAAGAAATGATCTTGAAAATAATTACATCAGTGGTAATATCAGGAACTGTTGTATTTTTTATTCTACGAATCTAATTTTCGTCCAATTATAACGGCACATAAATTTAGTGTCATGAGTTTACACTCTACATCTAAACCAGATTCTTTCATAACAGAAATATAGTCGTCTAGCCAATTACTGGAACGTATTAATTTTGGAAGTTCAATAAATGCATCATTCCAAGTCGGAATAAAATATCCAAGAAATCGTAACAATACAAAATAAAAATTCCAGAAGTTACGAACAACAATACTTTTTGGATATGTAAAATCATGTAAAATTATCACCCCATTTGGATTTAGATGTAAAATACATTTTTTGAGCAGAGTTTGCGCATCACAGTATTTTGGAATATAAGATGACACTATAGAATAAAATTTTTGGTCAACATCAAGATCTTCTGCATCTTGATTGATAAATAAAATATTTTTAAATGATTTAGAGTTTAATTTGGCTACATTAAGATAGCTTTGAGTAATGTCAACACCTAATACTATAGCATCAGGAAATTTCTTGGCAATCATTCTAGTCAAAATGCCGGTTCCACATGCTAAATCCAAGATGGATTTACCATGAATTTTATCAAGAACGTATCTTTTCCAAATTCTGTCTTTACCAAAAGTTGTAAAGTAAACGATTTTATCATAAGAACTAGAGGTATTTGCAAAAAATTTTAGAATAAGACTTTTTGGAGAGTTATTTGGCAATTACAACATACAAGTTACTATCGAGAATATTCAGTAAGTGGTTTAACTCAAGAATGACATTTACAAATACATTATAAAGGATAATTGGTTTTAAAAAAATCGAATGAATCTCAAAAATATCACAGTATTAGGTTCAGGCATAATGGGGCATGGGATTGCACAAGTTTCAGCGACAGCAGGATACAGTGTAGTTCTTAGAGATATTGAACAGGGATTTTTAGATAAAGCAATGGAGAAAATAAAATGGAGTTTAGATAAATTAGCATCAAAAGGAAAAATAACCCAACAAGAAGCAGATTCCATTTATTCAAGAATAACACCAGTAGTAAATCTTGCAGATGCTGTAAAAAATGCACAGATGGTAATTGAAGTAGTACCAGAAATTATGGATTTAAAGAAAAAAGTGTACGCAGAACTAGATGCAGTTGCAGGTAAAGACGTTATTTTTGCATCAAATACAAGCACTCTACCAATCACAGAGATTGCAAATACAACATCACGCCCAGATAAATTTATTGGAATTCATTTTTTCAATCCACCACAATTAATGAAATTAGTAGAGGTAATTCCAGGTGAAAAAACATCTCACGACGTAATGGATTTAACTCTAGATTATGTAAAATCTGTAAAAAAAGAACCAGTTATTTGTAGACGTGATGTTCCTGGATTCATCATTAATAGACTATTCATTCCAATGGTTCACGAAGCATGCTACATGATGGATAGAACGGGAGCAACGATGACTGAAATTGATTCAGCAGTAAAATTCAAGCTTGGTTTTCCAATGGGAATTTTTGAGTTGGCAGATTTTACTGGGATGGATGTAATACACAAAGCAACAACAGAGATGTATCTTAGAGATAAAAAAGTAATTTTGCCACATCCTTCAATTGAAAAAATGTTTAATGCAAAAAAATTAGGTCAAAAATCAGGAGAAGGATTTTACAAATACTCTGACGATAAATATGAACGTGTTACATTATCTGAAGAGATGGCACAAAAATGCAATCCTATACAGCTTGTAGCAAATATTTTAAACAATGCAGCTTGGCTTGTTACAAACAAAGCAAGTGACATTGAAGAAATTGAAAAAGCTGCATTTCTAGGCCTTGGGTTAAAAAAACCATTATTTGAGACAGCAAAAGAGATTGGAATTAAAAATATCGTAAATGAGTTAAAACAGCTAGCATCAAAACATGGTAAATTTTACGAACCAGATTCGTTATTAGTTTCTATGCAGTAAGTAATTCAAGAATTTTCTTTACAGCATCTTTTGCAGTGTCAACACCAATAATTTTGATGTTTTTTCTATGATCAACATATCCGTCAATGAATTTATCAGCTGCCCCACCAGTATTTCTAATTGCAACCATGGGTTTTTTGTACATATATGCAGCACAGATTTCAGATAAAGTTCCAGATCCGCCACCAACGATTATGATTCCATCAGCAGATAGTGCATTTAGAAAGTCTCTTGTCAACCCCATCCCACTAGGAATTACAATATCACAAAACTCATTTGCAAACGAAGGATCATCTTGAGGAATAATTCCAACAGTTAATCCGTTTGAGTCATGTGATCCACGAGATGCGGCTTTCATAACACCGCCTAACCCACCAGTCATTAAAACACAGTTAGATTTTGCCACCTCACAACCTATTTCATATGCAATTTTTTCATGTGCGGGGGTGCAACCATTGTCATTATGACCAATTACCAAGATTTGGATTTTCTTTACCAATAAAATAATCCGATTATCCTCTATCTAATATCTTTCCTAACGCAAGAGATATTAAATAATAAAATTCAACACAAACATGGAAAAACGTTCAATGCCAGTTTGCTTTACAGCAAAACAATACAAAATGATCGAAGAATTTGCCAAGAGAAATGGCATGCTAAATACAAGTCAAGCTCTTGAAAAGATCTTAAGTAGTTAAGCATAAGGTTATTTTTTTGTTTTTATTTTACTCATGTAAGATGTTATAATTCAGGTTTACATATGACTAGAAATTTAGTTTTAGATAAATTTGATAAATGTTGTATTAACTTAAATTATTTCAATTATAACATATGGCATGGGATTACTAAGTAGAAAACCAATGTATTGTACTATTTGCAACAAGGAGCTTACACACAAACATAAACCAAAAAAAGAATGGAACGTCAAAGGAAGACTTTGCGGAGATTGTCATTTTAATAAATCAAAGGAATTCTATGAAGGAAAAGTCAGACAAGCATGTGTTTTATGTGGAACTACAAACATAATCTCAGAGTTATGGGAACCAAGATGGCAGTGGGATATGGAAGGTTTGCTGTGCAAAGATTGTTTTGATACCAAAGAAAAATCATTTGAGGTAAAAAAGAAATTTTGTGCAATATGTGGAACTGCTATGGGTTTTATCAGACATAATCCAAAGAGTAAATGGAAAATCGAAGGCCAACTTTGTAGAAAATGTTGGGATGATAAAAAAGCAGAACTAGGATAAAAATGAGATTTTTTAAAAAGATTACATGTGACACTTGTAATAGTAGATTTTTACACCAAGAAGAATTAATGAATCATAAACAAATTGTACATGGAAAAGATCTACAATACGATTGCAAAGAATGTAAAAAATATTTTTCAAATATGGAAGATATGAGAACTCATTTACAAAGAGAACACAGTTACAGAAAAGACAGGTAATTAAATTGCCTTTACTGTTTTTACAATAGGTGGTCGCACCTTAGTAAATACTCTAAATCCACAGATGCATTTTATTTCAGGTAATCTTGATAGCTCTGTGTTTGAGACATTAGTTCCACATCTTAGACAAGAGTAGATCACATCAAATGTTTCAATAGGAGTTTCTTCAACGGTTTCAAAATTTTCTTCAGCCATATTTATCATTAAAATTTCTATAATTTAAGGATACCAGATTAAGTTAGAGATAATTCAATGTAGACATCATCAGGGATTTTTAGTCTCATTAATTGTCTAATTGCCTTATCATCAGCACTAATGTTGATTATTCTTCGATGCATTTTCATCTCCCATTTTTCATATGTTTCAGTGCCACTACCACATGGCGATTTTCTTGTCGCAACATGTAATTTTTTAACAGGAAGCGGGGTGGGTCCTTTAACCTTAACACCTGTTTTTTTGCCAATACCCATGATCTCATTACAAACTCCGTCAAGTTTAGGAAGACTTATGCTTGTTAATTTGACACGAGCAGTTTGAGTCATAGCAACTCAACCTATGGTTTGTACTCTTCAGTAATTTCCTTAACAATTCCTGCTGCAATAGTTGCACCCATATCTCTGAGTGCAAATCTACCCATTTCAGGAAATTCTTGGAAAGTTTCTATACAAGTTGGTCTTACAGGTCTAATTTTTACAATTGCAGCATCACCAACTTTAAGAAACTTTGGATTTTCTTCTTCAACTGCTCCGGTAGCTGGATTAATTCTTTGTAAGAATTCAGTTACAGTTGCTGCAACTTGTGAAGTGTGACAGTGCATAACTGGAGTGTAACCAGGTGCAATTGCAGTTGGGTGATGAATAACAATAATTTGTGCTTTGAATTCTTTTGCAACCTTTGGTGGTGCGTCAGGAGTTCCAAGTACATCCCCTCTTTTGATATCTTTCTTTTCAATACCTCTGAGATTAAATCCAATGTTGTCACCTGCTTCTGCAGTCGGCATTTCAGTGTGATGAGTTTCAATTGATTTGATTTCACCTAGAGCACCGGAAGGCATTACAATAATTTTTTGTCCTGCTTTCATGATACCAGTTTCAACTCTACCTACAGGTACAGTGCCTACGCCAGTAATAGTATAGACATCTTGAATTGGAACACGTAGTGGTTTACCAATTGGTTTTTCAGCTACTGTAAAGTCATCAAATGCTTGAATGAGTGTCTTTCCGGTATACCATGGCATATTCTCAGATTTCTTAACTAAGTTGTCACCTTTCCATCCAGAAACTGGGATAAACGGTACTTTTTCTAATTTATAACCTACAGATCGAACTAGTTTTTCGCCTTTTTCTTTTGCTGCTTTGTATGCTGCCTCTTTGTATTCGACTGCATCCATTTTGTTAATTGCAACAATGATTTGGCCCACACCTAATGTTTTAAGCAAAAATGCATGTTCTCTTGCTTGACCGCCTGCAGCAATTGCAGTGTCAGTTTCGCCTTCTTTGGCAGAAAGTACTAAAATAGCAGCATCTGCTTCAGATGCACCAGTAATCATGTTTTTGATAAAGTCCCTGTGACCAGGTGCATCGATTAATGTAAAGAAGTATTTTGGTGTCTCAAATTTTTGGAAAGCAAGATCAATTGTAATTCCTCTTTCTCTTTCATCTTTAATATTATCCATAACCCAAGCGTACTTGAAAGTATCACCTTTTCCGGTCTTTTCGGATTCGGCTGCATGTGCTGCAATAGTTCTGTCATCTACAACACCAAGATCCATCAAGAAGTGACCCATAGTTGTTGATTTTCCATTATCAATGTGACCTGTAACAATCAGGTTCAGGTGTGGTTTAACTGCCATATGACATCGGTGTAAGAGGGGATTTATTACTGTTATGAATTTTTGAAAAAAATATAGAAATTTTTCTAGATTTTTCAGAATAAAAAAAATAAAAAAGCATACATAAATGAAAGCAAAAAAGCAGTTTTTTAGTAAAATAAAAAATAGTTGAGATGGTCAAGGTTTTAAAAAATTGAAATAGATTCAAGGTGTTGGACATAAAATCTGCCAGGTAAGTAACGGTACAAAAAGGCCTACACCTTCAATATCACAGGCATGAAAATAGTTAGAAACTATGAATTGAGTACACAGTAACAAAAGAATGTAGAAAAATATTTGTAATTTTACTTATCATCACGAATAAATTTATGGCATCTTGTACATTCATATATTGAGTATATCTCATGACGTAAAAGTTAGGATGCAGGACAAGTGCAAGTCACAATTCCATGAGTCAAGAGATATTCATGGTTCCCAATGACAATCGCAATTACATCCCTTTTGGCAATGCACTCTCTTGCAATCAATGCATATTTTTTGCCAATGAACTGGTATTGTATTCATGACATTCTGATATCATTTCATATTAATTAACCCACATTTGAGAAAACACTATAAGTAAAATCGATGCATTATCAACATCGTAGTGGTGTGAGTTTGCATATCTGAAAGGAAGGACTGAATTAACTACTCAGCTACGGAAAAAAATCTATTTTGTGAGAATCCTTGCCTTATATGTAAGATATGACCTATGTGAGTATGTTAAAAAAACTATTTGCAAAATTACAACGAAATCAAAAAAACACATCTGATGACGTAAACGCATTCAAAGAATCTAAAGAGACGAAACAAAATTGAAATATAACTGCAAAAATTGTAAATTTCATTGGGAAGGATGGATGGATACTTTTGAACAGGTTTTAACCCATGAAAAAACACATTTGAAAAACACAAAAATAATTTTGATGGAGGCGACATCATAATGGTTACTCTAAATGATTTGAAAACGTGTGAAAACTGCGTAATGTATTCTCAAAAAAGACATTATCCGAAATAATTAGTCGCTGTCCTGCATGTAATGTATGGAAAAAACAAGCCAATGAAGAGAAAAAATGAGATATAGCTGCAAAGAGTGTAATTTCAAGTGGGAAGGAACATCATATACTTTTGAGAAAGTACGAGAGCACGAAAAAACACATTCAGTAAAATCAAAATAATGTCAACCAAATGTAAAGTCTGTAACGCATCAAAAATAACAGACGTTAATCAGTTAATGTCTGATAAAAGATGGGAATGTCATATATTGGAAATTTACTTGATGCAAACGGTAATGTAAATTCTTCATAAAAATAACTAGATTCAATTTTGATGGTTGTTATCATGATATGTAATACGGCATCCTTTTTACTTGAATCTCCATTACAACAGTATTGTCAAATCAACTTTACTGTGAGACATGTCATAAACTCAAATACCCTAGATTTCAAAAACAACAAAAATGTGAATGTATAACCAATTAAATTTTTAAGATAAAATTAATTTAAAATAATGTTTTCTATTTTAGTATTTTTATTTTGTAAGTTACTATATTTCTAAACTTCCCACACCGCTATCAGCTGATATATGTTCATAATTATTTGTGTGACAATTAGGACATACACCTCTGGAAAGTTTCTCATAATAAACAGATCCACAATCTGAACATACTTTCAAATTTTTAACATCAACATGTCAAATAAAGGACATTCCATAAGCTTAAAGATATAGCCACAAAAAGAAGTTAAACCATTCAAGTTAGAAATAATTCTTTTAAGATCTTGCTTTTCATATCTCAGACTTTTGGTAGTCACATCTTCTTATAAAGCAGCGAGAATTTATGCAACATGGCATAGTATGCATCAAAGCATAAAGTATATGAAAGTATGAAAATAATACCGCCAGGTAAGGGATTCGAACCCCTGCACGCTTGCGCGTAGCCGTTTTCGAGACGGCCGCCTTACCACTTGGCTAACCTGGCAAGAAAACTTGGAAGTACCACATAATAAAGCAAATCAGAAACAATTTTAAAAATAATCTATGTTGAATCTATATCAAATAATTCATTCTGAAAACGCTTGATTATCTGATGTTTGGATTTCTTCCACTCTTCTTCAGATACATGATCAGAGAAGATTGAATGAAATTCAACAGATTGAGAGTTTTTCAAAATAGTTTGTTTTTCATCGTCAGATAAAGGAAAGTATGAAACGATTTTAAAAAAAGTATTTGGAGATTCTTTAATGTCGTATATCTTCTCTTTCAAGTTTGCAGATAATTCCAAATTGATCATCATTTGATTAGATTTTTCTTTTTTATATATCCAATTATGAACAATACGATCTATATATCAAACGATAAAGACAAAATAGCACAAAAATCAACGTAACCTAATGGGTCTAAATCTCAAAGAGTTAGTAGTAAGAGAAAAGACCAATCTAGAATCATTTTCATCAAAAGTTATAGCAATTGACGCATATAATGCAATTTATCAGTTCTTGGCAAGCATTAGAGGACCAGATGGATTACAATTGTCAGATTCGGAGGGCAGAATAACTAGCCATCTTAGTGGGTTACTTTATAGAAATATCAATTTTTTATCTTTAGGAATAAAACCAGTTTACGTGTTTGATGGAAAACCGCCATCGTTGAAAACTGCAGAAATTGAGAGAAGAAAACAGATCAAAAAAGATGCCACAATAAAATATGAAAAAGCTATTGCAGAAGGAAATATAGAAGACGCAAGAAAGTTTGCACAGCAAACAACTAGCATGAAAGATGGGATGGTTAAAGAATCAAAACAAATTTTATCATATTTTGGGATTCCATACATAGATGCAGCATCAGAAGGCGAAGCAACTGCAGCTCATCTGACAGTGACAGGACAAGCATATGCTTCTGCAAGTCAAGACTTTGATTCCATACTGTGTGGAGCAAAAAGACTGATTAGAAATTTTACAAACAGCGGAAGAAGAAAGATTCCAAACAGAAACACGTATGTGGAAATTGAACCAGAGATAATTGAGACGCAAAAAACATTAGATGCGTTAGAAATCACTAGAGAGCAAATAGTAGATATTGGAATTTTAATTGGTACTGATTTTAATCCAAATGGATTTGACCGAATAGGACCAAAAACTGCATTAAAAATGATAAAACAGCATTCACGGCTAGAAGACATTCCGCAAATTCAAGAACAATTACAGACAATCGAGTATGAGAAGATTCGCAAGATATTTCTCGAACCAGTTGTGACAGATGTGGACGAGATAGTTTTTGGGAAGGTAGACTATGAAGGAATGACAAACTATCTAGTCAAAGAGAGAAGTTTTTCTGAAGACAGAATTCAATCTTCTTTGAATCGACTTAAAAAAGCACTAGAGAAAAAAAGTCATAATTTAGATCAGTGGTTTAGCTAGTTGGATTCATCATGGCTGCACGTTCCCTGATTTTTTTATCCACTGACGCCATGACATACTGATCAGGTTCTCCCTTACAATCACCAATATTCACTGCAAATCCATCAGATGTCTCAGCAACACAACCCGATTCAGTTACTGCGACTATTCTAACCAACTCCATGCTTTCAGTTGGTGCCACATACCACATCAGATATGCAAATAGCAACAAAGCGCCAGCTGCAATAACACCACCGATGATAAATATAGAATTATCTTTGGACTTCTTAGCTTGTCCACCTAAAGATGACATGAATTACTTTAGTAAAAGCCATATAAAAGAAAATATGTATTTTATCATAATTGGTTTCTAGCAATTTAATTCATACTAGGATTTTGGAGAATTTGATTTTCAAAAGACAGGCCTGTAATTGTAGATGTAGAATTTGTAGGCAAATAATATTTCAACTTAATAACTAGTCAAAGATAAATTAAAAAATGCTGCAAACAGAAGTAAGAAAAATTCTCAAGGATGCACCAATAATGTGGAGACGAATCAACTCCATCGGGATAATTCTTGATTGCAATTCAACTTATGCTAGCAAGTTAGGGTATGCAAAAACAGAGATTATAGGCAGAACGATATTTGAACATGTACCTAAAGACGCATGGGAAGCCATGAATGATTCACTAAAAACTTGGTTTGAGACGGGAAATGTAGCAGATAGAGAAATTACGTTTAAGAAACAAGATGGGAGTACTTTTCCAGGCATACTGCATGCAGTCAGCCTTTATGACGAAAAGAAAAACTTGCTTGGAAGTAATACAGTAATTTTTGATCTTACAGAATTAAACGATAAAAAAATCATAGAGTTTGAAGAATATTTCAAAGAAGCAAAAGAAAAGCTTGACGAGATTAAAAATGCCAAATATGATAATTTAGATGAAAACTCTAAATCAGAATATGATGGATTAAAGAAAATGTTTGACATGTTAATATCAACTGATTTAAGAGGATTGAAGAAATAAAATTATTTTGTTTTATTTTGAATTGATTTTTGTAGTTCGTCCAATGCAGATTGAATTTCAGATACAACCGCACCATCTTCCAGAGTACTAACATCGCCAATAGTTTCATTATTTGCGATTGTTTTTAGCAGTCTTCGCATAATTTTGCCACTACGGGTTTTTGGTAATTTTGATACAAAATAGATTTGTTGCGGGGTAGCAATTGCACCAATATCATTTCTTATTTTTACAGATAGTTCTCTTTCTAAAAGTGTAGTATCTTTTGTTACATTTTGTTTTAAAACTACAAATGCAACTATGATTTCACCTTTAATCTCATCTGGAATTCCACAAACTGCAGATTCTGCAACATCATTATGTGATACAAGACAGCTTTCAAGCTCAGCAGTTCCTATTCTATGACCAGAGACTTTAAGAACATCATCTGCTCTACCAAGTAACCAAAAGTAACCATCAGAATCTTTTAGAGCGTAATCACCAGGATAGTAACAATTTTTGTACTTTGACCAATACACATCACGATATTTCTTATCATCTCTCCATAAAGTCAAAAGCATCCCAGGCCAAGGATTTCTGATTAGCAAATATCCCTTGGTATTTGCAGGTACTTCATTTCCAGATTCATCAACTACAGATATTTGCAATCCTGGAATTGGCAGAGTTCCAGAACCTGGTTTTAGTGGAATTGTTTCCAACCCAGGCAAAGAGGATATCAACATGCCACCAGTTTCAGTTTGCCACCAAGTATCAATTACAGGGCATTTTTCTTTTCCAATTATTTTGAAATACCATCTCCATACTTCGGGATTAATTGGTTCACCAACACTTCCTAAAAGTCGAAGAGATGAAAGATCAAATGAACTTGGAAGATCGTTTCCAAATTTCATAAACATTCGAAGCGCAGTAGGAGTGGTGTAGAAAATTGTAATTTTGTATTTTTCAATTATATCCCACATTCGTGATGGGTCTGGAAAATCTGGTGCGCCTTCATACATTACTTCTGTTGCACCATGTAAAAGTGGACCATAAACCACATAACTGTGTCCTGTGACCCAACCAATATCAGCTGTGCAAAAAAATACATCAGAATCTTTAATGTCAAATGCCCACTTGAATGTAGAATGCAGGTGTGTTAGATAACCTCCAGTTCCATGCAGTACACCTTTTGGTTTTCCTGTTGTTCCAGAAGTATACAAAATGTAAAGAGGATTGGTACTATCTAATTTTTCTGCAGGAAATACATCAGATGCATTTTCCATTAATTGATTCCAAAGCTTGTCTTTTGAAGATAGATTAATTTTATTTTTTGTTCTTTCCACTACAATGACATTTTGAACAAAATCAAGACCGTTAATTGCCTCATCAATTACATCTTTGAGTTTAACTATATTGCCTCGTCTAAATCCACCATCAGCAGTAATCACAATTTTTGATTTTGAATCTTCAATTCTATCTTTAATTGCAGCAACACTAAATCCAGAAAATATAACAGTATGAATTGCACCAATTCTAGCACATGCTAGCATCGATATTGGTAATTCAGGAATCATTGGAAGATAGATAGTTACTCTGTCACCTTTCGTAATACCAATTGATTTGAGTACATTTGCAAGTTTTTGGACTTGAGTCCACATATCTTTGTAAGTAAGGATTTGTGAATCGCCATTCTCGCCTTCCCATAGTATGGCAGGCTTGTCAGCTTTATTTTGTTGATGAATGTCAAGGGCGTTGTATGACGCGTTAATTTTCCCTCCTACAAACCATTTAGCAAACGGTGGATTCCAGTCCAATGTTTTTTCCCAAGTGGAAAACCAACTAAGATTTTTTGCCTGTTTATCCCAAAAGGAAATAAAATCAAATGATGCATCTTTTCTGGTTTGAGTATCATTATTTCCAAGACCGATATTAAATTCGGACATCAAAATAGTATAGAGATTCAGACTTGTAAATGTTAAAGAAAAATAATTTAAAAAAAGTTAAGATGCTTCCATTCTACGAAGCCAGTCGTCGTAATGAGACGTAGCTGATTTCACCTGTTTGGGAGGTGTTGGCAGATGTGATTTTATTTCATCAGCGTGTGAAGCTTCTGAATGAATGACTGGATCTGTTGGCGCTTCTGGAAGTAGTGTCTGAACTAGTTGTTCCTGTTCAGAATTGCCAAGATATGAAACGGCTGATTCCTGGATTTCTTTTTGGGGAGGGGTTGTCACAGTTATTACTTCTGCATCAAGATCAGCGATTCTTCTCTTTACGTTTGAGATTTCGGCAGATTCGTGAGTTACATGCTCAATTAGTTCCGTAGCGCATGATTTCACTGTCTCAAACGTATTCTCTGAAATTTCGTTGCTCTTGTATTGCACCTTTGCGTCAAACAACAGCATCTTTGTAGACTTTAGCTGTTCCTCCAGCGCTGCTTGTCTTGCATCTAGCTTGGCCTTGATCTGGTTTTCCAGTTCATCCAATGATTCAAGTTTTGACTTGTATTTTTCATGAATTATTTCGGCATCTTCTTTCATGTCATCATTTTCAGAAACAATATCAATCAAGGCCTTTAGACGACGCAGTGTCAGTTGTTTTTCGCGCAGAAGTCTTTGTGAGTCTAGTCTCCATTTTGGAATAAATATAACAACACTGCCTTGAACTACTAGCTGCTCATATGCAATTTGCTGCAATCCCTGAGAGCCGCAGTCAACGCCAACTGATTGGATGCTTCCATCAATGTCAGTTATTGTTCCAATGACTTTGCCCATGAATGTTCCGTACATGTCTTTGACGTTTTTACCGATGATATCGATATCGTCGTGTGTCATGTGTAGTGGTTTAGAGATTCGTATAACCGGGAAAGTGTGAGAAAGGTTACTTGTTTTGGTAAGATTATTTTGAGCTCGAGCCAATGAAAGTATCTTTTCACAATAATTTTCATTTTCCACCTTGAGTGTAGTTTTCATTTTCTACTCCCAGATACTTTCCAATAGGTTTCCATTCACAGCCCAGATTCAAAAAAACATGAGTTCCATTTGAATATCTTAACGCGTTTAGCATTCTTTCTTGCGGAGAATCATTTGCACAACTATCCATTACTGTTTGAAGATCAGTATCGCTCATTTGATTATTATACCAAGAATTTATGGGAGGAACACGAAATTCTTTGATTGCCGTTGTCGGAAAATCATGAGAGGGTCTATCAAAAGTCACAGTAACATCATAGATTCCAGAATTTTTCATTCCAATATGACCATATGTTGTACCTCTTTGTTTTTGAATGTCAAAAATAAATTCCTTCATTGGCATATCTGCAATACATGATGAGCTAGAACTCAAACCTATGATTTCTCCATTTTGATCAGGAAAAGTGATTTTTTTACTGCCACACGAATATCCATATCCTGAGATGATGTATGAGAAATCATATGGTTCTCCAATACGGTAGATGTCTTTCATCCCAGTGATTTCAATGGAGTAATGTTCTTCTTTAATTGGAGATGGATCTAGTTTAATCTCAGAGTGTTTCTCAAACGGATCAAAGGTGCCATGTCCATTCTTGCCTGCTTCTATTCTTCTCATTTCAATTTCACATTCCTCGTCACATTCTTCTGGAATACTATTCCAAATTAATACAAAAATTACAGAGGAGGAAATAATTAGCCCTACAATAATTATCAAAAGTCTATTTTTCATTTTCTTTTATCTCGTAACTTAGAGTGTTGTTTTTAATAAAAAATATGAATTGTTTTTCTTTAACTGTGTTTGAAATTGTTATTCCAACCATTACAGAACCGTCTTCATGAATGTTTCCAATGTAATATGAAGGGCATTCTCCATCTGTAATGGAACAGATTTGATCAGCCATCTCACCTTCAATGATTACTCTTTTTTCATTTCTAGGGAGTTTTGAAAATTCTGAAATTGATTCGGGTTTTGATTCAGGTGTACTCCCTTGCATTTTTCCATGCTCGTGGCAATCGTATCTTTTAATATTGGAGGCAATATCCTCTTGAGCAAACTCATACTGGTGAATCCTTTGAAAGTAACAATGAAAATCCATGCCATTTATGGAATAATTTTCATCAAAAAACAAATTCATTCTAACAAAATAACCATCGTCACTACCAGAAAAATATGATATGTGATCTTCATTTAACAAAAACTCTGCATCTTCATATACTTCATAAAATGCTACAACTTCAGAAAGATTTCTGAAATGATCTACCACAATTTGATTTGCTCCCGTCCATCCTCTCTTAATCAGTTTTAGTTTGGTTGATTCAGTTACACATGCAGGAGAGTCATCATACTTTTGGAGCAAAATCAATCCCTCATTGCATTTTACAGAGGTAGATTTCATTCCGTTATCTATCTGGTTTCTAGGCGGAAGGTATGGTTTGTCAAATCCTTCCACAACTCCACAGTATTGTGCAGGAGATGGAGATGGAAGTATTATTGTGCCTGAGATTTGAATTCTGTGAAACCCTTCTTCAAGTTTTACACTAACAGAGTTACCAATGTCTGATTCAACAATATTGTATATTGGAGATTCTCTGTTATACATCACAATAAAATCTCCACTGGGGATACAATCAGTACTGGGAAGAGAATATACCATTTCTATTGGTATGTCTACTTCAAAGATTGCATCAGAGGAAGCATCAAGCAATGCAAAGACAGAATTTTCTTTCTCACATATCCCGTAAACCTTTCCAGCAGATATGCTGTGTTTTAAATTTACAAAATCACAACCACTGGGGTAAAAATTGTCCATGGTTATGTTGTCAGACTTTATCAGATTCATAATCTCTGTAAAATTTCCAATTGTATTGACGACTGTTACATCAATTGTTCCATCATTGTATTTGTAGTGGTATTTTGCTGGAACGTAACATCCTTTTTCATCTGTATTAAAATGCAGTTCCAGAGTCTCTTTTACTGAATCATGTTCGGAATAAAGCACAAATTGGTTTTTTGGGTTTTCAGAATCATCAGCAGATATGGTTTTTGTAGAGTTTGGATACTGTTTTAGAAATTCCTTGACTGCAAGGTCTTTTGCAAATTTGTCAGGTAATGGAGTCATTGTATCACCAAATGTGCAATCAGGTACTTGTTGGGCCAATGAAATCGGAATGATAGCAGGCAAGAACATCAGAGCAAATAAAATTACAAAATACTTCATACTGTATGAAATTTTATCTCATCATTGAAAAGTTCTTCTAACCTATTGTCAGTCCATTTATGACATTTCTAAGGGATCAATATGCCATTAACTCACGCCTGAATCACTAGTGGTTGTAAAAAACATGTCTTGTCAAGTTAGTGTGATATTATTTTGAGCTTGAGCCAAGGAAAGTATCTTTTCACAATAATTAAAAAATGAAAATCATTGGGCTAGAATCGAGACTTTTTTTAGAATCTCAAAATTTTGAAATATTAATCTGTGCAAATTGGGATTCAACTTCACAGGGATTCACCTACAATTATGGACAATAAATTTGACGTAGATAGGTGTGAAATTGTAGTTTTATTTCATAAAATGTCCTTCTCTGTGTGATTCGCATTCTTTTATCAAAACTCCACTATGATCCTCAATACTACATCCACAGGGGAAGATTATTTGCATCCAAATACAAATAATGAATTTTTCAATAAAAGTAAATAGTAATTACATTACGAATGTTACTTGAAACTATATACTACATGAATTTCAATTATTAATCACTGAAAAGGTTATTCATCAAAAAAGATCATGGCATCTAGATAAACTCTTTTCAACTCATCATATTCTTTTGTAAAACCTCGAAAAAATAATTTTCAGTTGTTTTCTTGAAGTGATTCAAGCACCAATAGTGCAATTAGTGAATTATCAGTTGTTTTAAATTCGATGTGAGTGTCGTGAATAAATTCCCTAAACATCATCTTAAATAATTCTTCTAAAACAA
>BQXB01000003.1:0-225050 GCA_036984365.1 Nitrosarchaeum sp. | reverse complement strand
ACACGGCTCTCTCTCTTGCAACAAATGCATATCTTGAAAATTATGAGTACATTGAAGGAGCTATAGCACAAAAAGACAGATTACAAATGGAAAAAATTGAGATGATGATGCGAGTTGATCTTCGTTCCATGATTAACAATGGTGATACTTCAGACAATGTTGATGAAAAAATTAACTCGATTAAAAGTGAACTTGGAAAAGTAAAAACACTGTTTCAGTAAAATGCTTGAAAATTAATTTTAATATAAAGATTGAATTTGATATTTTACGAATGTAAAGTACTTGTTTTTTATATCTAATGCTCAAAGCGTTATTGACGAATATATCTTGAAAACTAAAATTCCAAAGAAATTTCTCATTATTACAGGTATTGTAATAATTGGGATTGCGATAGCTTTTAGCTTTGATTCTAATGATCAAAGACCAATAATTACAGATACAACATCCAATACAAGAACAGTTGATTGGCGTCATGTTCATGGATTAGGTGTAGATCCTACAGATTCTAGTATTTTGTATGTTGCAACACATGGAGATTTTTATCAAAGCAGAAACGGCGCTCTTCCAGTTAAAGTGGACCAAGTAAGAGCAGATTACATGGCATTTAATGCACCACACGACAAAGATTCTCCTTTGTATGCAAGTGGACATCCATCAACTGGTGGAAATACAGGATTAATCAAAAGTGTAGATGGTGGAGTAACTTGGCAATCCGTTTCCAAAGTGTTAGATCCTCCAGTTGATTTTCACGCCATGACATTAAGCAAAAGCGACCCAAATTTGATTTTGGGTTTTGACAGTGGTGGCAGAGGACTATTCAAGACTATTGATACTGGAAAGACTTGGGCAACACTGGATTATCCTGAATACATTTCCGCATTAACAATTTCTCCAACTGATTCTCAACTAATATTTGCAGGAACAGGAAATGGAATTTACAAATCAAACGATGGTGGTGCTACGTGGACACATGTTGCATATCAGGGATTAACAGTATATGCGATGAATTTTAATGATGATGGAATTATTTTTGCATCCGTAAATTCATTTGGTTTGGTTCGTTCAAATGATCTTGGAGTGACTTGGGAAGACTTGCCAAACATTGATCTAACAATTACCAGCATCGCTTTTGATTCACCAAACAAAATTCTCTATGTCAGTGGATTTTCTTCTGAGGGATACCAAGAAGTCTACAAACTCTCATACGATGTAACTCAATATGAAATCATTGGCACAAACAAGGGGCTCTAGTGGATTCTTACAATATAATTATCTTGGAAAATAAAACATTATTGCAACTCCAATCAACACAACTATTGATCCAATTATCTCAAATCTGTCTGGCTTTTTCTTGTCTATCCAATAACCCCAAATAATTGATGATACAACAAATATTCCTCCATAAGTGGCATAGACTTTACCAAAATTTTCTGGCTGCATTGTCATGATAATTCCGTACGAAAACAGAATCAAACCGCCAATTACGCCAAATATTTTTCCTTTACCAATTCGCAACCATTTCCAAACAAGATAGCCACCGCCAATTTCTAACAAAGATGCAAAAAAGAACAATCCTAAAGTTGAAAAAATAACTTCATTCATTTCTTATCGCCTTTTCTTGGATAATAGAAAATTATCAAGACCCCAATAACTGCAATTACAGTTCCAATAACGTCATAGTTATCAGGTGCTACTCCATCAATTAACCAGCCCCAAAACACAGACATTACAATGAAAACTCCTCCATAAGCTGCATAGATTCTATGAAAATGTGTTTTTTGAAACGTTGGAACTATTCCATACAAAAATAATACAAATCCTCCAACTGCACCTAATATCCAACTAAAATCCTCACGTAACCAAATCCAAACTAGGTAACCACCACCGATCTCACAAAGACCAGCTAGGAAAAATAATAGAATTGAAGTGAAAAAATTCTTTGAATTGTTACCCATTGTAATACAAAAATGGAATAAAGATTGTATATTGTTAACTGATAGGGGAAATCAGTCAAATCTGCAGTTGTGATATTTTTGATAATTCTTTACACCTGTAAATTATTTTGAAATTTAGATTTTGTGACTATAATTGTTATTGCCACCGACATTGCAAAAATCATCAAAACAAAAATACCGAACTCTGGAATTATTGTATTGTGATATTTTTCAATGATTGAGCTGTAACTGGGACCAGGAGCAGTTCCACCTCCAATTAAAAAAATATTTTCATTAACTGTTACTGCATCTAATCCATGTCTTGGAATCGGCATAGGTTGTTGTTCAAACCATCCTTTATCTGGAATGTATGCTTCATTTTCTCCAAATGTACTAGTATATCCTTCACCTCCAAAAACAAAGATTACTCCATTTAATGTTGTAGCTGCCAATCCGCTTCTTGCAGTAGGTAGTGGTTCTAATGACTTCCAACTATCTAAAGTGTAATCATATACTTCAGTTGCATCAAGATTTACTTGACCATCCCTTCCTCCTATGATGTACATCTGTCCATCTAGGATTGCAGAACTATGATGTTCTCTAGGTGTTGGTATGTCTGCTCTTTTTCCCCAAGAATCTGTTATTGGGTCATAGACTTCATTCTCATAACGAGTATTTTTGTTGAATCCTCCAACTGCATATAATTTTCCATCAATAAACTCTGCAGTTAACGCACCTCGTGCAGTAGGCATATTTTCTCCCTTTGACCATTCATCTGATGTAATATCATAAATCAATAATTCATTAGATGGTAACCATCCATCATAATATCCTCCGACTACATACAATTTTTCATTATGAATTGCTGCTCCAGAGTGATGCAGTGCTGTTGGCATGGAAGTTCCAATATTCCATGTATCTTTTTTTATGTCATAGACAAACATAGAATTATCTGAACGTTCTTTGTTGTTTAGACCACCAACTACGTAGATTTTATCATTATTTGCAAGTGCCTTTGATTCTGATCTAGGTTCTGGCATATTGGCTAGTCTTTCCCATCCTTCTGACTGCTCTTCTGCATAAGCTGTTGAAATTGATATTAACAAAAAATACATGAGGACATAGATAATTTTCAACAAACTACCCAAGTAATAATGAATTAAAAAAATTCCTAATTGACAAAAACTGCTAATTTTTTTATCTGGTTCCTACTGGAGTTTTATTATGAAACTAGTACAACCATCAAACAAACTTCATAATTAATTAATGAATCAAAACGCCAATAATCCAACATGAATATTTGTAAAGGATTATGCATAGATTTTGAAGTTAAAACAATTAGTGGACGTACTAGATATGAAAGTGGTCAAAAACGTTGTTCAAAATGCGCTATTTTTATGATTTCATATGATACTAGATGTCCATGTTGTCAAACTAAGTTCCGATTAAGGTCTAGACTAAACCCAAAAAAAAGTCTTAATGGAAAACGGATGGTAAGATATTAGTAATTTTTTAATATTTAGACTATCTGAAATTCATATTTTGTTAGACTAGTCATACAATACATTTTCTATCAATTTCACAAAGATCAGTTAAGAAGAATAGTGGAATTGAAATGAAAAATACTTTGAATTGTTACTCATTCTACTACAAAAAGGAAAGCAAGTTTCTATGTTATAACCAATCTAAAGAAAATAGACATGGAATCAAAGAAAAAACAATTTTGTGGCTATTGTCCTGAAGATAAGTGTATGCTAGATTGTAAAATATGTAATCCTAAAAATGGTAATGATTGTAATTGTAACTGCTAAAACTATGCTGGACTGATTACAGTATTTTTTCTACTTACAAGATAAACTCCTAAAATCATGATTCCTGCAGCCATGATCTGATACCCACTAATCTGTTCTGTCAAAAATACACTAGCTGCAACGATCCCAAAAACTGATGACATTGAAAATATGGTGATTGTTCGAACTGTGCCTATTCTTTTTAATCCCTGCAAGAAAAAGAACAGAGATGCTGCAAATCCAACAGAACCAAGAACTAAAATTGGAAGTATCTGTTCTGTTTGCAAATTAATATCGACTTGAAATATCAATAATGCAATAACAAGTAACATTCCGCCTCCTATTGCAGATTTTATCTGTACAATGTTTGCAACATCCATTTTTTGTGCAAGGTATCTGCTTAGATTATTATCAAGTGCCCAAAACAACATAGACAAAATTAGTAGCAAATCCTTGTAGTGTATCTGCTGCAAGGTAAAGTCTTCAAAATTTAGATTTGTAGTTATGATTATCATTCCAGATAAAACTAAAAGAATTGCAATCCATCCTATGGCCCTTAGTCTTTCTCTGAAAAACATCACTGCAAGTAAAACTGAAAAAAATACTTCTCCATTTGCAATCAGAGCAGCGTCTGATGCACTTGCATGAGTTAATCCTACAAAGTATAAGCTTGGTGCAATAACTGCACCACATACTGCAATAGATAGAATCAACAAAAGATCTCTTTTTGTAAGATTTTTCTTTTTCTTTTGTGCAAAAGGACTTAGAGTAATAGCTGATATTATGTAAACTAGAGATGCTAACAAAATAGGATCCACTGAAGATACAAGTGGTTTTGCTAATACGGACACTGAACCAAATGTTATGGCAGCTAAAATTGCAAATATGTAGCCTAATTGTTCGTTATTATATTTTTGAAGCATTAGTTGTTCCTCTAATGGTTAAATATTTCTAATATTGTTGCAATTACCAATAGTCTATCCTGATGGATTCATCAATAACGCACGATGTTTAATCTTTGCATCATATGTTGCAATTATGATTTCGCCATATTGTGCATCACACGGGCCAATGTTTATCGCAAAATTGTCTATAGTCTCAACAATGCATTCATCTCCCGTATTTGCGATAACTTTTACTTTTTCCGTAATATTGTCAGGTGAAACATACCACGTAAGATACCCAAGTAAACTGGTTCCTGCAATCATTATAATTATGAATATTTGAATTGTAGTTTTGTTTGTTTTTATCAAATTTCCCATAAACAGAAGATAGTGTTAGCCAAATTATATCTCTCTATTGTTTGATGGTTATACCAATCATTTTTTATTACGAGAATGATCATTGTTAATTGTGCAAAAAACATCTCTTGAAAATAATAAAAAATTTCAAATTCTTGCTCTAATCGCTGGTGTGATAACTACCATCAGTATTCCTGTTTTCTTACCTCATTTTTTTCATGGACATGGATTTCATACTGTAATTCATCTATCTGGAATAATTTTAGGAATGTTTCTTTCTGTCATTGGTGCTTTAACATATTTAGAATACAAAATAAACCGATTATTACTTGTGTTTCTAGCATTTGCAACTATAACTACAGCTGAAATATTGTCTGCGTTGAATATGATTTTTCTTTTTTGGGCATCTTATACTAGTGTGGATTCTTTAATTACTCATTTATTGATCTTAATGATGTTGACTTTTTTTGCAGTAGGAATTTTTAGGAAAGATTAGCATGCATAACTCATTACAAAAAAAGAAAGCCATACTGAAATTAGTTGAAGATAATCCTGGTTTAGGGTTTGTTGATATTCAGAAAGATACAGGATATGCTAACGGCGTACTTAGTCATCATTTGAAAACATTATCAAATGAAGGCTACATCAGAATCAAACAAGGAAACCGAAAAATTTGGATATTTGCATCGGAATTTGATTCTACTAATGATGATGTCATAATTTTCCTTAGGAAAGAAACTTGTAGAAAGATTCTTGTTTTTCTGTTACAAACAAACCTTGCGACTTTTAGTGAAATACAGAAGGCAATAGAAAGAAATCCTAGTACGACATCTTTGACTATGAAAAAGCTGCTTGATCATAAATTGATCAGAAGAACTTTTGGATTTCCACATAAATATGCATTAGAAAATCAAGATAAAATTAGACAAATAATCCAAACAACAAAAATATCGGAGATAAATGCATTAAAAGATAGATTTGCTGATACTTTTTCATATTACTAATTTTAATTTTTTATAAAAATTGGTAGAAGTATAAAACAGTGTTAGCAGTTATAACCACACAAAAAAAACTTGAAATATGAAAAAATCAACATATTTTATCACTGGATTTGCATTATTGGCAGTTTCAGTAATATTCTTAATTAACAATTATGAATCAAATGAAAACAACGTTTCTAAAACTACTCTTGAACCAAAAAAATCTGTTGATCTAACTGGAACGCCTGCTGATAATCATCCACCTAATGAAAGAGAACAGCATTGTGGTAGCTCTGATGCAAAATCAAATCAATACGTACAAGAATTTGAGATTCCTACACCTTGTACTCAACCTCTTTCTATAACTGTAGACTCTGATGGAAAGATTTGGTTTACACAAACAAATACAGGAAATTTAGCGGTATTTGATTCCGTATCTAAAAACTTTACAGAGTACAAAAATGAGAAGTGGGATTTAAAACAAACGTCAATGA
The DNA here is from genome assembly GCA_036984365.1 of Nitrosarchaeum sp. Taxonomy (GTDB): domain Archaea; phylum Thermoproteota; class Nitrososphaeria; order Nitrososphaerales; family Nitrosopumilaceae; genus Nitrosarchaeum. The sequence continues at coordinate 218,611 of BQXB01000003.1, read as the reverse complement.
TATGGGGAATATTTTATACGCAAGATGATGAAGTGTGGTTTGCAGATGAGGCATACGGTGCTCTTTGGAAATTCTCAATTCCTGAAAAAACATATTCCAAATTTAGTTTTACTGAAAATAATGATAAAATATTTCCACAGAAAATTGAATATTATGATGATCATTTTCTGATAAATGATTTTACTGGAAATCAAATCATAATTGTAAATCATAATGATTTAGATGCCAATAAAACATCCTATTCTACAATCAAAGTACCTGAGGGCTTTTTTACTAGTCAAGTAGCTGTTGATGATGACAATTTGTGGTTTGTAATGTGGAAATACCAAAAAGAAGCAATATTGGTTAAAACCAACTTTGTAACCCAAAAATCTGAGAAATTTTCCCTTCCTTCTAGTATTCTCGCTCCTAACGGAGTATCAATCGGGCCTTTAGGAAATATATGGATTGCAGATACTGGTAGTAGTTCATTTTACAAATTTGATTCAAAAAATTTACAGACAACTGAGTATGTAACTTCTGACCCTCCTGTTTGGACATACGGAAATTCATCAGGTCTGATAAAGACTCCAATTACACGTCCATATTGGAATCTTTTTGATTCTGAAGGAAATATGTGGTTTAATGAACATGCCGCTAACAGATTAGCTGTATTTGATCCAAAAACTGAATCATTACTAGAATATGACATCCCATCAAAAAACTCTAAGTGGGCAGATTGTGGAGATTTGAGTGACTGTGGTATATCGCAAACATTTGGGTTTGTCAATCAAGATAATAAAATTTGGTTTACATCATGGGTTGAAAATAACATAGGAGTGTTAGATGCATTTGTTACAATACCTATATCCTTAGATGTAGAACAAGATGAAATTCAAATTAAACAAGGAGAACAAAAAGAAATCCGAGTAATAGTCATGTCTCAAACCAATCAAAAAACTGATCTTATGTTATATGGAAACACAAGCTCAAAATTCATAAAGATAAAAACAGAGTCTGCTCCAACACTTCTCTTAGATAACACAGAGTATGTTCCTGTAACTATATCTGTTGATGAAGACACTCCTTTAGGTTATTATAAAATTCTTATAGGAACTCAACTTTCAGATGTATCTGTGTCTTCTTATGCAACAATTAAAGTCGTTTAATTTTATGTTTTAAGGATGGAAAAATACAAAATCATAACAATAGTTTCAGCAATCATGATATTATCTGTTGTAGGCTTTTCCATTTTGAATATTTACGCATTGGATAAATTACGATTAGGTGGAGTGGATGGTTATTTCAGATTTTATGAAATGAGTGTTGATAATAAAATTATGATGTGTAATGATTTTCCAATGCCTGTGAATTTTAATTCTTTTAAAATAATAATTTTTTATGAAAATAAAGTATTAGGAACATTTATGGGTGATGGAACAAGTATTATGCCTCATTCCTTTTTTGATGCACGTGGAAAATATATCTCAGAGTCATACGCTCAATCACAATATCTTTTCATGCATTTTGATCACCTGTTTGGTGGAAGTGATTCAACAATCAGAATAGATCCTAGAAACATGAATGTGATTACAGAATTTCACACTAGCATTATGGGTATTCCTTATTATATCACAAAACAATACTCCAGTTTTGATTTTTGGAATATGTTAAACGATAAAAATAATATGAATTGTTAATTTTATACAAAAATTAAAACATTGTATGACTAAATTAGTAGAACTGTCAAACAAACTGTACTATTATTAGTATCAGTTTAAGAATTTCAACATAAATTGACCCTTAAAATAATTTTTCTAAGATCTTTTGGATTTGTGATTTTTAGTATTTCCATGTTTGTTATTTCCAATGCAAGTTCTATTGGGTATTCATATGCAGAAGAAATCATTATAGATATTCCATTTGGAGCATATAGCCCAGAATTAAATACACCTGCAAAGGTTTGGTATGATCCACCAACGGTTACTGTTACAGTTGGAGATACTGTTATCTGGATAAATAACGACATAGAAGGTCATACCGTTACAAGTGGAAAAAGCTCTGGAAGATTTGGTTGGATGGACAAAGATTTTGGAACGCCTGATGGATTGTTTGATAGTGATAGATTCATGCCAAATGAATCATGGTCGTATAAATTTGAAGAATCTGGTATTTTTTCATATTTTTGTACCATTCATCCATGGATGGATGGTGTGATCACAGTTAAGGAATCACAAATAGATTATCCTCATGATGCATTTGGAAATAAAATCGAGGCATTTCCAGTTATCAAATTCACTCCTGATAATATTATTGAGGTTAATCTTACATGGGAACCAAATGTTATCAAAACACATGAAAAGGTTCAATTCATTTATCAATTTTATAGTCGTGCAACAAATGCAAATCTTGCCAACATGAAGTATGACTTTGTGTTAATCCAAAACGGTAAAGAAATCTATCGTGACACTGGACTTACACAGATTGGGGGAGATTACCGAAATTTTGTATTTGATGATGCTGGGTCAATAATAATACGATTTGAAGGAATAGAGGGTACTGCAGGCACTGTAAGTGACAAAACAATCCATGGTACTACATCAAAGGCTGCAAGAACTACTGAATTTTCTACTATTGTTTATGAGAATCAAGAAAAAATGAATCATGAGCAGATGCAAATCAAACCTGCACAGCGTTTAGATCTTTATTATGGATTATATCCTGTATTGATCTTAGTTCCAGGTGCACTTTTTATCATTGCATTGTTCTGGATGAAAAAACCAAAAAAGAATCCATCACAGAATACGGAGAGTTCAACACCGATATAACATGGATAGCATCAAGGAGCTTAAGATTGTACGATGGAGTATTATAATTACCATCATCATCAGTGTGATAAGTTTAGCAATTTATGATTTAATATATTATCAGACACATGAAAAACAATCTTTAGAGAATGCAATTATAAAATCTGGATTTGGTGAAATTACATTATCCAACACAGTGCAAAGCTACTCTATTGCAAATGATATTTATCAAGACAATGATTTGGGGTTTCAAATTTTAAAACCAAATAATACTTGGAAAGTAATACCAATGTCTGATAATATGGATGATGAAAGCATGCTGAATCTAAAAACAAAAGGCTTCCTTGGTGGTATCTATTTGGAGCAAAATAACAAGACTCATTTCATGATTGCCGTTTTTGATGTTAGTCAAAAATCATCTTTTGAACTGGCAAATTATGTAGATACACAAATTGAGGCAATGAAAAATAATCCAAATGTTGAGATCACGCTAAAACAAATATCTCCTTCAAATGATTGGAGTATATTTGGAGCACATGCCCATACTGCAGATGTGGACAGTTACGGAGAGCAACTATTGTATTTGGAAAATAACAAGTTATACATGCTTCAATACACTGGTCTGTCCCCATCAGAGATGAAGACAGAAATGAAATCAGAATATCGTTCAATACTTGACTCTTTTAAGATAATAGGATGATTATATGCCCAATTTTGTAAAAAATCACGCCTATTTTGGTTTAATTGTAATGTTAGTTGTAGTATCTTCTATGTCATCTCAAAGTGTCTTTGGACATGGATTGGGTGGAGAAACTCATCCACCTGTAACCATGGATGGGCGAGATGTTACTTTATCAATTAACATTTCTCCTTCAGTGTTTGATCCAAATGATTCAGAAAGATATATCACAATTAATCTAAATGAATCAAAAAGTCAAAGCGTTGTAGAACATGTTACGTTTATGTTTGAACTAAAAAAAGACGGGGAAAAAATTTTCAGAAGAATGTTTCATGATGATTTGGGAAATCTAACAATCAAAGTGGTCAATGATGGTTCAGATGAAATAAAAATTAAAGGAGATTTGTCTCCTGCTCTTGAATCATGGATGAGAACTGCAACAGAACCTGTGATAATGACTGGTCCAATTTTTAATTCAGGTGGGCTTTATGAATATAAAATTGAAATCTTAACGGCTGATTCTGATTTTAATTTTCTTGATAAGCGAGTAGAATTGATAGGAGCAATTAGTCTTGCAGAACACAATACCTATACCGTACAAGATTCTTCACAAAAACCACGTACAGTAAATATAATTTCATATTTTGACAAAATTGAGAACTTTGAGTTTGATTCAAACAAAATTTCTTTTTCAATGCCTTTTGATTGGAATCAAGATCTTCAACAGATAAGTGTAGTACATCAAGAAGTTAGAATTTCAGAAGATTTTTCAGAATTTCTCCATACCAAATACGATGCTAAGATAAACAACATTAAGATAAAAGATGATGCTGTCACTATAGATGATTATTCCTCAGATGGTAGAACTGTCCATATTGTAATGAATCAAGAGGATCTAAAACAGATCAAAGAGCAAGCAAAACAAAAATCAGATTCAGATATGTATTTTGAACTAAGTTTAAGCAATGATGTTATTTTATCGTTAGAGGCAACCACGCCTGACCTTAGATATCAGACATATCTTTCTTGGAATCCAGATATTATTAAAACAGGAGAGAATGTGACCTTCTTCTTAGAAACAAAAGAACTGTTTACAGACAAGTCTAACAAAAACATAGAATATGATGTAGAAATGTCATCAAATGGTAGTTCTATTTACAAAAAACATGTTTTTGGCTCTGTAAATTCTGAAACTCCTGATGAGTTCCAATTTGAGTTTTCTCCTGAACATGTTGGTACTATAAAATTAGATGTGTCAAATATTGAAGGAAATTCTCTTTCAGATGTTAATTTTTTGCTAGTTGTCAAACCCCAAGAAATTACAAAATTTCCAATTAAATTGGAAAGTATAAACTCAGATACTTATGAGGGACAATATTTAGTTGATCTCACATGGTTTCCAAACACATTGGGTCTTGGAGAGTCTGAATTTGTTATGACTTTTTATGAAAAAGATTCTAAACTACCAGTAAGAGGAGCAACATATGATTTTGTATTAATTAAAAATGGGACTGAAATTCATCGAAAATCAGGATTAGCTAGTGCAGGTGGAACTTTTGAGAATTTTGTGTTTGTAGAGCAAGAAACAGGTGATCTTACTGTAAGAATAGAGAAAATTGCAGGAACTAATGAATATGTTGAAATCCCAATTAATGTGACTCCTGAATTTCCATTTGGAATTTCAATTATGTTTATGGTGATAATTTTAATATTGACTCTATCAACAAAATATATTAAAAATTTTCAATATAGTATATGAAGAAAGGACATTTACAAAATAAATGTTTTAGAAAATTGGTAGAACTGTCAAACAATCTATTGATTCTTAAAGTTTAGAATTTTTTTGTTATTGTGGTGGAATAGTCTAAAAATGAATTTATGTAAAGGAATTTGTGAGCGATTCAAAATCCGAGATTTCAAGGGAAAAATTAGATATGAAATAGGTCAAAAACACTGCTCAAAATGTTCTGTTTTCATACATTATCCAGAAATAAGATGTCCTTGCTGTCAGTGTATTTTACGCATAACGCCTCGGTCAAATAGATGTCGAAAAGACTTTCAGGAAAGAAAAGACAATTCTAGATACTAGAATGTTGTATGAATTTGATAAAGAATAGGATAATTATAAGAAATTTAGAATAAAATAATCGCTAAAAATTAAGCTAATTCATTACAATAGTTCATAATCAAATTAAATATCCACTTGAATTTCATATACTAGTTTGATTAAGATAGCATATGTCTAGAACCGGTATTGTTACTGTTCTTGGTGGTGTTATTTTGATTGTGATGGGATTGGCGCTGATTGGTCTTTTCTAATTTTAACTGTCAAATTCTTTATTCTCGTAATCTCGTTTTGATGATATTTTGTTCAATATCTAATAAATTTAATTAACTTTCAAAATCTACTAACTCCAGACTTTCTCTTTAAACGTCCATTTTTTATTTAAGATAAAGTTGCTAAACGCTGCAGTTGCAACAGCTGAAACTAGTGCAATTGGATAAGACATGGTTAATTCATCTACTAGATAATATATCATTCCAAGTTGAACTAGTGCCCCGATAGAGCTAAATCCTGCAAATTTACTATATTGAATAATTGTTCTTTTCACTGCAAAATCTCTATCTTCAAATGTCCAATACTTGTTTAAAATGAAATTACTAGTAATTGAAAATATGATTCCAAGTATGGTTGCATGAAGATACCACATATCCAAATTTATTGAAAATAGAATAGACATAAGATAATTTACTCCCAACCCCGATGCTCCAACTGAAAAAAATCTAGCAGCTTTTGACACAAACCTTACTGATGTTCTTTTTTCATTTTTCTGTTCTTTTCTTCCATATATGTAAAGGTTCCATACTGCGTGCCCAAATTCTAAAATTGTTTTAATTCCAAGCTTGCTCTCTCCATTTTGTCTGTCTAAGAACGTATATGGAATTTCCTTTATTGAAACTCCTTTTGCTTTTACTATCATTTCTAAAAGAAGCTTGTATCCTATTGCATCAAAATTAATTCCTTTGATTACATCTTTATTGAATGCAAAAAATCCTGACATTGGATCTGATTGTTTTATTCCTAATCCTTTCTTTGCTATTATAGTCCCAATTTTACTAATTATTTTTCGTTTTAATGACCATCCTTGAATTTTACCTCCGTTAAGATATCTTGAAGCAACAACAATGTCTGTTTTTGATTGTTTTAAAACTTCAACAAGCTTTGGTATGAGCTGTGGGGGGTGAGAAAAATCACTATCCATTACAATGACAATTTTGCCTTTAGCCTGTTCTATCCCATTTAATATTGCAGAACTTAATCCTTCCTTTGTTTTTCTGTTTATTACATTAATTGTGTATAGCGTTTTTTCTTTTAATGATTTAAAATAATCCTCCGCAATTTTACCTGTACCATCTGGCGAATTATCATCTACTACTATTGCTTCTACCATGGTATTTTTTGGTAAGTGTTCTTTGATTAAATGTAAAATTCCTTTGATATTTTCAGATTCATTATAAGTAGGAATTACTATTGATACTTCCGTATTCATTGCGCTTGCCAATATCCATACGCAAATTCAACTCATAATAAAGCGTAACTTTACGCGATTAAACCCTTTAAATAAGAAAAATTACTACGCACAAAAAAAATACGATCTAATCACGAACAAATCTCGATTTATGTCTTCTTTATGTATGATGAACTGCTTATTACATCATGATAACAAAAAAACAAAAATCAGAAATTTTTGAAAAAACAGTTTCAGATCTTAGAAAGAAATCTGTTGAATCGAAGAAAGAATACCTATCTGAACGGTATAGAAAACTACCTTTAGCTTAGGGTTTAGAATCTAGCGAACAAATTCTATTTTCTGAAAGTAAAAATAAGAATTAACTCCTCCAGTAAACCCTCCGCCGGATCCACCTTCTTTCCCTTCATCATGTGCAATACACCTGTATCCTTCTTTTGTAAGGTCATCAAAAGCAATTATGAACTCAACTTGTTGTCCCCACATTCGTTGTAAAATTGCAATATGTTCATTCTTGTATTGAATGACGCCGTTTTTATCCCAAGATGGTTTGTATTGATCAATTCTTTCTTTTACTTCTTGTAGCCTTACTTTTTTATTTGATTCAGCCGTTTCTTTTGCAAGTTTTTCTAAATCCTTCTGACGTTTCTCTTCTTCACTTTGAGTACTGCCAAACAGACCCATAATTGACAATAGGTTTCTATTAACTTAAGCATTTAGGAAAAGAGTTTAGAGTTTCTCATATTAGTCCTACTCCTGTATGTAATGACCTGATATCGGATTATGTTTTTTAGCTTGTCCTCTTCTGATGATCCTCATCAATGCATACAGAAAGAAAGTCAAGATTGTCTTTGTCCTTTATGTCGATCTCTATTTTCCTCAATTTAGCACCTGAACCCTTGTAGTCACATCGTCTTGAGTGAGCATCTTTGCATGGGTATTGCAGAATCTCATGATACATTTTGCAAACGGCTGTCTGATCCCCTCTTCAAAATAATAGTGCATGACCTGTGCATATGCCTCGCTATCACATCCTAACATGTTACAAATCATCAGAGACAAACTAGGATATTTTGAGCCTAAAAGGGCGGGTTATTGTGAAAACAGAGTTCAGATTCTAAGGATTATTTTTAATAATTTTGCTGGTTTTCATCAGTTCTACAATCTTCACAAGGGCAATGCCAATGACACTGAAGATTCTGGCGTTGTTTCAAATCCTTTTTCTTTCGTGCATGATTTCAATCTGTGTTATTCTCTAATTATATCCATTCTGGTTCAGGATCCTCTAATTGGTTCCATTTACTTCGAATTAATTCGAATATGTTTTTTTATTTTTTAATCTAAGCATAAATCCACTATGTGCAATTTGTATTTAATAAGGACGTATGAATTATCCATGAAAAATAATTCCTTAGAATCTATCTTCTTCAGGTTCTTTAGCTGTTCTTTCGAAAGTCATTTCCATTTTTTGACATGACTCACATTTTTCTATTAAACCAAATTCGTTCTTGACTTTACCTTTTCCATCACATCTAAAACAAGTCATGAATTTTCTACAAGAATTATGAACTTAAGGATTTAGAAAAATAGTTTAGAAAAGTATTTGATTTATTAATCGTAAACATAAAATCTGTTTATGATATTTCTATGAACATGCATCAAATCTGAGATTTTTAGCCGAATATCAATAGTCAAAATGTAGCCGATATGCCTCGTCTTATCGCTTTTGTTTCTCTTGTTTTGAGTATGGGCTTGGTTTTTTTGGCACAAATTGGCCTAGCTTATATGAAATAAACTCTCCAAATCATGTAGTTCATTCATTTTATATTCTTTAATCTGCTAATCGATTTGATAATCGTGATTTGATTTTTTTGTATTTGTTTCTTTCTCTAACTGCTCAAGTAACTTTTGGATAATTTTATTTAATTTTTTCCTATCAGCATCTGAAATAGGAAAATCAAATGTCATTTTCTATCTCGCACACTATCTGTTTCAATTCTTTCAATGCTGATTTTATCTTCTCATCTTTCATCCTTTGATAGCATATCTCATCATAAGGCATTAGTGTAATCTCCTAAAGATAGTATTCACTTTGCTAAACTTTTTCTTAATCACGTTCTCATCATTGAAGATACATTCACAAGTGTTGCATTTTCTGACCACATCATTGGAATCAACAAAAATGGGATTAGCAGTATTAATACATCTGGAACTTTTTTTCTATTTATGTATACAATCCATGCTACTACAAAAATCATTGTAAATGCAAGAATTTTTGTAAATACTGCTAGGCCTATAAAATTCCAGAACAAACAATTAGTATTTTATTTTGTTTTATTTTTCCAGAATACATTGCAAGTAAAATTGCTCCCAAAACAAGTGGTAATAAAATTGAATCAAGTAAGATTCTCTTAAGGATCCATGTAAAAAGAAGCACTGCAAAAAGAATTGACGATAAAAACGCTGGGTCTCTTCCATATTTGGTTCTGACAATCATATAAATTAGAAATGTGTCAAGTGCTGCCAATAACCCCATGAATATTCTTGGTGTCATGTACAGTGATTTCAATGAATCAGGATCTGTAGATGGATTCAAATCTGAATAGTTTGTTCAAGCTAGAATTGATGCAATTGTCATTTGTCCAAAATATGGATGGTCATATAGAAAACTCTCTTGAAGATTTCCAGTCTCTAAAAAATTAATTGCACGTCGCATGTAGATACCTTCATCAAAAAATATGTCTGGATATCCCACCGGATTTCATAGATGTGTAAAACCTGGCCTTAAAAGTGGGATAACTAAAAATAGATTATTCAACTCATATTCGCATCTTTATTCATAATATTGCTTAATTAAACTGGGTATCTTTTATGATTAGTTTCTCATTGATACTTCATTTCCTATCGATGCTTGTAACCCGAGTCCGGCACTTGTCTCCGAAGTAATGATCATCAAAGTTTCACATTCTAGACATAATATAGATGGGGTATAATCAGTATTTTCTTGAGTTGGACCAGTAGATGCCAACACTGCATCTTCTACAATATTTTGACTATTGCAAATCATGCAAGCAGTAGATTTATGAGAAATACGTTTTATTTTTTTAATATAGTAATGAACCATATTGTAAATCTACATCCTTCTAATTCTTAAATTAATTGATTTTATTTCTGGATAATTGCTGATAACTGCGTCTATTACATACTCATAAAATAAAGTTAAATTCTATATTCTATATTGACAATTCCAAAAACTGAACTAGCTGATGATCTATCTATCTGTCGAATTTTAAATGGAATGTGGCAAGTGTCAGGTGGACATGGACAGATTGAACGAAAAGATGCGATTTTGGACATGTTGGAGTATCACAAGAATGGATTCACTACTTGGGATTTGGCTGATATTTACGGGCCTGCTGAATCCTTTATTGGAGAATTTCGAAAACAATTACCGCCACAAGATTTACAACAATCACAGGCATTGACTAAATTTGTTCCAAATCCTGGACCTATGAGCAAGTCAATTGTAGAGTACTATGTTGAACAATCATTACAAAAAATGAACACTGAGACAATTGACTTGCTCCAGTTTCATTGGTGGGATTACGGTAACCCTAGTTATCTTGATGCACTTAATAATCTGACTAAATTACAACACCAGGGAAAGATCAAACATCTTGGTCTTACAAATTTTGATACAAAACGAATCAAGATAATGATTGACCATGGTTTTAAATTAATTTCAAATCAAGTACAATATTCTATTTTAGATCAAAGACCAGAAAAATTAATGACAGCATATTGTCAAAAATATGATATCTCTATTCTTGCATATGGTGCTTTACTTGGTGGGTTTTTATCTGAAAAATATCTAGATTTTCCAGAACCTCACAGAGCCGATTTGAATACATCAAGCCTACAAAAATATTATAACATGATTGATGAGTGGGGTGGATGGGGTTTATTTCAAGAGTTATTACGAATTTTATCTAAAATTGCAAAAAAACATGATTCAAGCATTGCAAATATTTCTACAAAATTTATTTTGGATAAACCTGCAGTTGCAGGAGTGATAATTGGCCCAAGACTTGGTCTCTCGGAGCACAGGCAATATAATGCCCAAGTTTTTGACATTGTTCTTGAGAATGAAGAACTAGCCATGATACGTTCAGTAACTAGCAAATCTAATGATCTTTTTGATTTGATAGGTGACTGTGGTGATGAATATCGGTAAAAACAAGATAGTAATCAAAACCAATCAGTTATCCATTGACAACTGAGCATCAACACTCTTTTTGACATACCATTGATGTTTGGTATTACTTGATTACTACCTAACCCAATAGTGTGATAATGAGTTAAAAACACTTTTGTAGAAATTCTTTACATTTGTTTATTTTTCAACTATATTTTGTATGGAATTAAAATTTAATCTGATTTTTCTCAAAATTGATAATTTTCTATAATATTTTGAACATTATCTAGAATTATGTTTTTAATTTTATTACTTTTCATGCCAGGTGTTTTCATGAGTTTGATTTGATCTAAAATCGTAAACTGGACTCTTCCTTGAAGCTGATCTGTTAAGATAACACCCTTCTTTTGGAAACTCTGTTATGAAAAACTCTGATTCATCTTTGTTCATGTTACATCTCTAAAAATATATTAAAATATTCAGTTGATGTTTTCATGTTTTTGATGATATTTTTATTCATTCCAAATTGGTTGTTTTTTTAACCATGAAATTAAATCTCTGTAAAGACGACTCTTTTGTACATTTAATACATTAATTTCCATATTGGTTGATAATTTTGCTGTCTTGGTATAATTGTCGTATTTTGCAAATATGACTTTGTCAAGGTATGTTTGTCCTTGAATCTCTTTTTTTGCTAGTTCTTCTGATTCTGTCATGGCAAAGCATGCAAATAGGACACCGTCAACCCAATACGTACTACCAGACTCAAGTGATGCCATCATGCTAAGAAGATCATCCAGATTCAATTTTATCAAATCTCTAACAAAGATGGTTTTATAGGGTTCATGAATGAAATCTGTCATTTTCTATCTTATTGCTATTAGCTTTATTTTAAGCCTAGTTTAGAATGTTTTTTCCTGAATTATGATAAATGATGGAGTTTTTTTATGATTTCAATTAACTTATCCTTGAAATCAATTGGTATTTTGATAAACTCTGCAATATCTCCTGTTTCCTCAGATCCTATAATTACAATTTGTTCTATCTCAATTCCTGTCCTTTCTCTCCACATCGATGAATATGCAGTTGCTTGCATGAAATATTTTTGAACTTTATCATAATGTTCAACTAGTCTACTACTAGTTTTAAAATCAATAATTGACAGATTCCCATTATACTCTGCAATGCAATCACACGTACCAGCAATTTTGAGTTCATCACTATACAAAGGAAGTTCAATTCCACGAATATTATTCATTTTATGCAAATATGGTTTTAATTTTTCAAAATGATTTTTTGGAATATCCAGAAAATCTTCAACTGATTCTTTATTGTTTAGATAATTCTCGCATAGCTTATGAGTCATGGTGCAATAAATTTGTGCTTCTCTCATTATATGTTCTGCCCACTCATTTCCGACTCTTTTTCTCCATTGATCAAGACCTGTCATATCTGATGTTTTTGATAATATTGTTGTGATTGAAGGATACAGCATTCCTTGAGGTGTTTTATAATGTCTAACTCCTTCTATTTCTGTTTGACAAGCTAGCGGTATTGTTGTGATGTTGTAAATATATTGCAATTGTTATTTATATATTGAAGCAATAAAAAAATTAAGCGATTTAATTGGTTTTACTTGTTCCTTTTAGATTAATTTTCAAAACTTTTTTCGATCTCTTGTGCAAGTAATTCTAATCTAGTTGTATCTCCTAGTTTTCTATAGGTTAACTTTTCTAATGTTTTGATTATACTAATTGCAGATCTATATTGTGGAATTTCAGGCTGATTTAACTCTCCATATATTCCCATTCCTTGGATTCCATTTTGTTTTGCAAATCCTAAGATCAACCCATTAAATCCAGTGATTATTGATCTTTGTGGTGTTGTCAAAACCCCTAATCCCTGCATCTGTTTAGTTAGATCAATTGATGTGGAAGTTACAAATGTTTTTGGGTTTTTGTCAAGTATCCTATTTGTGTGAAATCCTCCAAGTGTGTAAATAAATTTAGCAGAATATTTTTTTGAAATATCGATTACGTCTTGGCAAAGAGCATATAATTCCTGTGTGTCTTGTGGTTGACCTGTTCCTCCACCAAAGACAATTAGACCATCTGCATATCTGTATTCCCAGCTTTCATTTGGTAAATTTATGTGACCTCCTTCATCTACAACGTATGTTGGGTATGGCATTTTTGCAATTCTGAATTTTTTTGTTTTTAAACTATGGTTGATGAAATTAACTACTATGCTTCCAACATTACCCATATCTTGCATTGCAGCTATGACTATTGGTTTTTCAATCTGTGGCTCTTCAATTTGAGAAAATTCCATCATTTTTTCTAGAATTTACTTACTTAAAACATATCAAACTCTATGCCTTGTAAATCATTTATTGAATACTTGTACAAGAAAATTATGGAACTCATATTTAGAGAGATCAAAAACAATAACTCTTTTTGTGACTAAATTCTTAAATTGATAAATTTTACAAAAACTTTATGAGTTTTAAAGCCAGTGTTTTTTCAAAAAAAGAAATGATGATAATTATTGGAATCTCAGTTATTGTTTCATTAATATTGTATGTCACTTATGTTATAGGTAAGTAAAAATTTTACACTTATTTTGTGAATATCTCAACTAGGCTCATATCGACAAAAAACAGTGGCATTTTAATCACAATTATCTTTCATATGTCTATAATTATAATGGCATCTTTTATTACAAAACCAATCAAGTACAGCTAAGTATTCTACATGATCAGATTTACCGCAATATTTGCATTTTATGGCGTGTTTTATTCTCTTTTCGTTGGTCATCGTTTATTTTCCTAATTGACTTGGTATCTTTATTCTAATAAAATTAATTACGCGTTGAATAAAGCATGTTGATACTTGCATACTTCACAAAACCACGTTGAATCTTAGGATTTTCTTACATTTATCACACCGACATACCCCGTTATTTACAGATCTATCAATTGAAATTTTCATATTGTGAATCTCATCTATTAGTTCTGACATGATTTATATCTGATGTCTTTTTCATATCTTTTCTTATTTTGATTGTACTTTGTACTTGCTTTAAGAAACTCTGCAATTGATATCTTGCAAGTGATTTTCAGGTTCAAAATTAGAGAATTATAAGTTGTTTTTTTGAAAAACGTGATGATAAAATTATAGTCATTCAGATTTCTCCATTAAAACTAAGATTTGTATAAATATGAAAAACTCAAACAGTGATTAAACTTATGATTATTGGTAAAGTAAGCAAAGATGAGAAAAAAATCAAATTTAATCTAAATCTCAATTGCACTAAATGTGGAAAAAAAGTACCTGGTGGAATGAAAACTGGAGAAAATTATTTTGGATCTGATGCTTTTAAAACTGAGATTGTTAATTTTAAGAAAAATTATCTTTGTGGTATATGTCGAAATAAAAAAACTTGATAATAAAATATGGTTTTTAGTCTTGATTTTTATGCTTAGTTTACTCCCAAACAACATGTACTAATTCTTTGAGATTTCTTCTAGGTTTTGGAAATTTATCCTGTTTAGGATATCCTATACATAGTACTGATGATGGAATTAATTCGGTATTGATTACATCCATTACTTTTTGTTCGTCAAACATGCCAATCCATATGGAACTCAATCCTAATGCTTGAGCTGCAAGTTGGGAATATCCCGCAGCTAATGTGGCATCCTGTATGGCAAATTTTTTCAGAATTTCTTCATGAAAATCAAATTTAACTCGTGATGGATTTTTACAAAAAACCAGTACAACTGGCGCGTTCACGTAAGGTTGATTATTACATGCTTCAATCAACTGTTGTTTTTTTGTAGGACTCTTTACATAAAATATCTCAAATCCTTGAAAGTTTCCTGCAGTTGGTGCAGTATCTGCAGCAGCTATGATTTTATCTATTTTCACAGTCTCTACTATTTTGTCTGAAAATTTTCTTGTTGAACGTCTTTTTGACATTACTGTAAACAAATCTGTATTGATAAATTCAGTTGGAGAAGATTTTAGAATTTCAAAGAGTAGTTGATTTCTAACATCAGTATTACTTTGACCTTTTATTTCTGGTTCATATCCGGAAGGGTAAATTTTTTCAGTATTTTCTTTCGACTCCATAACAAGTATTGAAAAATTGTCTTATTAAGTAATTCTTTAAATTTCTTTGGTTAGGTAAAATTTTTATTTTAATTGATGTACTGGAGAACAACAACTATTGCATTTTTTATTTTTTATGTAGTTTTGAATAGTTTCTTCATCCCAGATAAGCGCATTTGCTCTGTGTCCTTTTTCACATTTTATTTTAAATAACGTACTAGTCATTGTTATTTTTTCTCATTTATTTCTCAACTTAAGGATATTGTTTTTGCACTGTTGAATTATTGACTTGGTCTTGCATTTCCCGCCTCGCTTGTCTCATCCTTTTTTTGAAATACTCTGTACTCTCCAATAATTCCATCGCATTGCTGACATGTGTATTGCCCTCTTTCAATAAGAATCAAATTATCTGAAACCTGTTCATTTGTGTTTTCTTCTAAATGTATCTTTGGTGGATTGTTAAATTCAGATTCACAGTTTTTACAATAATGCTTTGACATTTTTTGTTCTTCAAGTTTGCCTATGGGTGCTAAAAATAATTTTCCTACTCCCAAATCCGCTTTTTTGGCTTGTTCTTCAGTTAGTTCAGCCATGATGTAGCCTCCAGAACCATGTAGTTTGAATTCTACCATTAATGATATTGTTTTTTTGACCTTAAATTAGTATGTTTTTGAAAATCAATCTATGGTTTAATTTTTGCTTTTTTTATCTGATATAGTAATGACACGCTTAATCCAAGAATAAACAAACCAATTCCAAATATGCTTAGTAAAAACACGTTTGTAGTATTATCTTGAGGGTTTACCAACACTGTAACTCCAAACAGTGTCAAGATTATGCCTACAATTAGTGATAAAATACTTGGACGTCTAAGTTCAGTGATTTTCAACTGATTTTATACATGTTTGTTTTAATTTATTTCTAGTTATGATGCTAAAATTTAAAAATTTGCTAGATTTACTCAAACATGTATTCGTTGGATTGATTTTTTGTCTAGTCTAACCAAGTCATTTCCAAGAATCATCTACAATGACTACAAAGTATTGTCATGAGGAATTAAATAGTCCATTTTTGATTATAACGTATTGGTAATTCTGTAATACTGATTAAAATTATGTTAAGGAACTCAATATCGTCACAGAACAATAATGTTTAATTGGCTTCTGTTTTAAATTAAATTTGATTATTTTTGGAGTATTTTTCTGCCAACTTTTCATAGAAAAATTCTTGTTTTTTCAAATCTCTTTCTGAAATTATTCTGTATTTTCTCATAGGTACTAGTCTTGATATTTGTTCATATGTGTTCATATCTCTTACATCTGCCGCATGTGCAATTTGCAGTAATGGTGATTTTTCTTGAATCATTGGTTTTACTTGCTCATATCCTCCACTTTGCGGCATCCCTGTACGATATAATCCTATATTTTTTTTACTTTTAGAAATTTGTGGATCTTGATAACAGCAAATGGAGTATTCTCCATTATCTCTTTCTATGATTGTTAATCTAGTAAATTTATCGCTCCAGTCTTCAATCTCTTTGGAAACTTCTAATGCTTCTTTTTTATCTTCAAAAACCATTGACACCACTAATCTGTCTTTTTCGTATGCCCATGAAATACCATAGAAATTTCCATGCCAAACTATTTCTAAAGACATTGTTTTTTTGTAAGTATTTGACAAATTAACACTTTCGAATCATAAATGCTTCATTTTTTGTATCTGATCGTATTTGATAATTATCTTGAATGTTGATAAATTTGATTAGATTATAGCATCTAAATTATTATTGAAAATTTTTAGATATGAAAAATATTAGCAGAATTTATCGCATTCACATTTTCTGCTAGAAAACATATTTTTCAGATAATCAAGTTTTGAATGGGGTAATGAAGGTTTTTTACCCACAATTTTGAATAAAGTAATCCCTGTGGCAGAACTAGTTCCTTTTAATGCCCATGAGCCATTTTTCATCAGATATGGTTTTGGATTTTTCATTGTTACTTTTTTTCGTATTTTCATATCATATGCCTCAATTGTTGTCATGGCTAAATAATTCAAAATTTGTATTACACCTCATAAGTTAATTTTTTCACATTATTAAGCTCAAAAATAGTTTTTATTTAACAAACTCGAGCCCAACTAATTTTTTCTAAACCTTGTTATTTCAGTTTGAATGTTAGACATTAGTTTTATTTTTTTAATATCAACTAAACAAATGTTCAAAATTTATGATACTTGGTTTTATATCCCTTGCAATGTGGGTTATGGACGCTTTATTTAGTGGTCTATACATGCTGTAAATGACTACGAGCTGTCAATTCAAAATTTCATTTAAATGAGCTTGTAATGCTTTTTTAATTTCTTCTTTTTTTAATCCCACTTTGTAATTTCCAACCTTTAAACTATCTGCATCATCAATTGACGATAATCTATGAGATAGAAAATCTGATAATAATTCTAAATTGAAATCATTGTTGTTTTTAAGATTTATTTTCAAATACTTTTCTTGTATCCCTCCTTTTTTTGTCAATCCACCTGATGGAAAAATTCTAATATCTTCATTGACTCTATTTTCATTTAATTTTTTTCCAAAAATTATGTTGTCTATATCGTTACCTTTATGAAAATGAAAAATTGTAATCACAAATTCCATATCGTGTTGATGTTAATCTAAAATAAAGAGGCTTGCACTGTTATTTTTTCTTTAAAAGTGCCTCTTCAGGTGTTTTATTTTGGTTAATTTTCCAATGCCACTCATGTTGTTTTTTCCAATGCTCATCTAATTGTTGAGTTGAAGGTTCTTTTCCTAAAGGTGTACCACAGATCTTACACTGTATCATAGTATTTTGGTAATACATGGAAAATTAAGGGTTGTTATGGATTCCTCTGAATTTTGTTGTTTTTATAACGAAGTAAAACTAGGAAAAAAATAAATTCTCTTAAAATATTTTTTTGATTTTGGGATAATGTTAAATTCAGTTTTTTTGATAAATCCAGAGATATCTGGTATATCTGCCCTAGATGACTTCCAAGTAAAAACGCATTTAATGATTTATCCGGAATCTCTTTGATGTTTTTTTTATACAAGTTAATTGCAATATTATTTGTCCAGTTTGTGTTAAAAATCAAATCTGAAGTTAGTCTGATCAATTTTTCATCCAATTTACCTTCAATTGAATCTAGTATTTTGCCAAGCTCTATTTTGTCTAGTGTGTTTAATCTTGTCATGGTTTTAACGAGTCTGTTTCTGTTCTCTTTTTTGATTTAATAATTGGATGACATTGGGCTGGAAGATTATCTTCAGTTTCCACGATTTATTATAATTTATATAAAAATTAATAGTTATCTTGATTAATTTTTAAAAAATCATGCCTAATTTATTCTAGGAATCGTTGGTTTTCTTTGGTTTTTATTTTTTATTTCTTTTGAACTCTTGTGATTTCTGTTTTCTTCTTTGCTGTTCTAAATTCATTATTAAGTATGTTTTTCCTGATTCACATAGTTTCATTTCACCCGTGAATTCATCGTGTACTGACTCTAATGAACCGTCTATCAAAAGCCCGCCTACAATTTCCCATGTTTTCTCTACTGGTATTTCAAATTTGTAAGAAAGTGTTGATACTTTAGTATAATATCCATTTTTTGAATTACGTAAAACAAACTCTCTAATTTTGCCTTCATCTGTTTGTGTTTTTGGGCTAGATATTCTATCTCCAAATCTTTTAAACGATCTTTTATTTTCTGGCAATGCTTTTTTTATAATTTGCTGCTATTTTAGGACTTGGAACAACAAAACCTAAAGACTTTTTGAATACAACGTATGTTAGTTTTCATGAGTAATAAGGCAAGACGACTAGAAGAATTAAGAATTAAAACTGGTCGAAGTAAACGTTGTCTTGATTGTAAAAAAAATCGATGTATAATTGATAGTTGCCAATGTACATGTCATTTGAAAAGATAATTGGCAAATACCTTGTTTGTAATACCTGAATGAAAGCTTCACTGCCCTAATCTGAGAAATGTTGTGGGTGTTGATCATTTCCCAATCTATCTGATTCGCAAAGTTGCTATTTTATCATCATTGATGAATTTTTACTTTATATGTTTGATTAAATACTTAGAATTACCTAGAATCCATTTTTTATTCCATCATTAAGATCTTATGACATTTGCAAAAACAATTGGCATGTATCATGTCATGTTCATTTCTATATCTGCATTCTTTAGTATGTTCCACACCTGATTTTAATTTTTATCCTCTTAAAGTTTGATACAAAATTTACTTCTGATGGTGATCTAATGACAATTTAGTATGTGGCAACATCGTGGCAATAATTCAAAATACCGTTTACAAATATTTTTATTTCAAAGTAATTGATTCTGGTTCGTTATTTCCTGGAATGTATATATCTCCTAATTTTTTCTTCATTTTCTCATCAAATTCTTCTTGTAACCTTGTTAAGTAAATCTCTGCTTCTGTTTCGTCTTCTGGAATTCCAGTATTTACATCGTAATTAAAACCAGTTGCAAGATGATAAAATTCCTCAAAAAATTCTTTACAATCTATGACGTCTGTTTTTGAATCCACAGATACTGCTAAGCAGTTGCTTTCTTCTCTAAATTTTAAACAAATCTCTTCGTCAATCATAGTATCTACCAATACTGCCATGATATACCGTATTGATGATGTATCCAGTTTTCTTTGGTTAGTCTGAGAACTTGTTATCAATAATTCATAACCATCTGCAAGATGATCAAAAGTTTTCACTATTGTTTCTCGTACATCACTATTTAGATGAGCTAGTTTAGATTTCCATGATAATTTGTCTTTATTTCCAGGTTCTACATACAACATGTCAAATTTTATTTCTTCATGAATTTGCTCGTATTCCCAAACTTGTTTATTTGTCCACATGGGCGAATATTTTTCAATAATTATTTTTGTTAACGAGTCCAATATTTTGATTTTAATATGCCGCTGTTTATGCTTATCTTTAAAATATTGTAGATTCTTTATTTTGGGATTGTATTTTATTAAGATATGTTCGTTTCAAAAATATAAAGTCATTATTTTCGTTAATCATGAATATTTGATTTAAAAAATGCTAATGTGCATTCTGCAAGCTCTTTATGGGTGTGTTTTTTGATTGTATGCTTGCAGTTAGGACATATTCCATGTTCTTCTTCAGTAAAATCATCCCCAATCTGTTTCATACAACATTCCATTAATTCTGCTGTGGAATGTGACTCCATGGATAATTTACAAGTAGGGCATTCTGTCATGTTTTAGACCTTTTTTAGTATTGACACTCATTATTTAAAAAACACTGAGTCTTAATTATATCTAGTTTTATGTTTGATTAATTTATTAATCTCTTATCCAGTTTAAGAAATTATCTGAATAATTGAATTAATTTATTATCGATCATATTATGATTTTTATGATATGTTGTGGATTAACTATATGACAATGTTTGATAACCTTCTATTACAATGCAGTTCTTGTAATGAAAAAGTGGTTTTTGATTTAATAAAAGATATTGAATGTGATTGGGGTTTACATGCAGTAATACAATGTACTAACTGTGAAGAGTTATTTTCAATTGATAATCAATGCCCTGCATTTTCCAGTTTAATTGTTTTACTTGAATTAAATCCTGATTTATTCAGTTCTGAAGAAAAATCTGATTATTTATCAAAATCTCATCCATGTTAGATAAAATTATTAATTTAGAAAATCAATTATGTAATTTAAAATTCTATATCGATGTGTTTATTTTTTAAATAACTCTAACTCTTCTAAGATTTTACCCATGGAATGTTTCCATCTTCTCATGGCTTCTATATCATATGGCCTATTTTTTTCTAAATCTTCTTTTTGTTTTAATAATTCTTGATGTCTCTGTTCATCGATTTTTCTGTTTTGCATCTATTTTTGTTTTTGTATGTTTATTTATTTAATGTTGATTAGTTGTATCACTATTGGAAGTTTTTCAAATTTTGACATGTTATCACAGTTGTAATTTATAATTATCTTATAATATCGTATAATAAAATAAATCCTATAAGTAAAGATATTGTTGCTACCCCCATTGTAATCATGAATTTTATATTCGTAATTTGTTTTCAAATTGTCTGAAATTAATAGTTTTAAGAGAAAACAAGTCTGATGTCTTTATTGTTTCGGTCCTTGTGGAATTAAAGCGATCAAACATGCAAACAGCCTTGTTTCCAATATTCTGTATTTTTTAATTATGAAAAAACTGTTAAAATAAAAAATGTTTTTTAATTGATCAATGGTTAGAAAAAATGTTCTATCTAAAATCAGTTAATTGTGCATGATTTGCCATATTTTTAGTTTGGAGTAAATATAGATGAGGATTGTTTTCAAATTAAACATGCTCTTTCTTTTAGTCTATTTTGAAATGGCATGATGAGTCATCGCTTTGATGACATTCCTATGTTGCCTAATTGACCATTCGCTAGAATTCATAGCCATCAAACATATTTTTAGTTCTCTGAATTGAATTTTAATTTGCATATTTGCTTCTATTTTGTAAAAAACTGTAGAACATCAATAATTTTATTCCCACTAATTATCTGAGATTTAATGAGTCAAAAAAATGTCATTTCTTGGTCTAGAGACTATTTTCTAAAATTCTCTGATTTTAAAGCAGATTCTAATCCTGCAACATTTGAAGATGCGCATAGCACAATTCGATATTCCTACACTTGGACTGTAAATTCTGAAGGCATGGGTGATAAAATTAAATTTTTTATTGAAAATATTGTTTTGACTACTGAATTTTATCCAATGCTGTCTTGGATTAGACAATCTCAAGAATCAACTTTACTTTTAAAACATGAACAAGGACATTTTGATCTTGTCGAAATGCTTAAACCTAAAATCATCAACGATATTGAAGATTATTTATTGGGGAAAAAATTTCCTACTCATGGTAAAAATCAAGAGCAACAAAAACAATTTGCACGTGAAAGCTCAGGCTTAATGATAGCAAATGAGATTGAAAAATGGGAAAAATACATTTTTCATGAACGTCAAGAATACGATGCACAAACAAATTATGGACGCATACTTGAAAAACAAGAAAAATATGATGACATGTTTAAAAAACTACGAAATATTGTTTAATTTCAATTTTCAAAAACATGTTTTTACCCCTAAGTTGTTTATGATGAGTATGTTTTATTCTTGTTTTATAATTTTATTTTCAGGAATTGCACTGATGTAATTAACAAGACTGCGATAGTATTTTAGATGGAAGTCTAAATCATCAATTTCAGTTTGTTTCAGTTCTTCTAACTCTGGACCAAAATTTCTCTTGTCTGATTGTATGTGATTCAATGTGTTTTCATTTATTTCAATCATATGAAACAAACTATGAAGTACTTCTCCTTTTGTTAATGTCTTATCACATGATCTTTTTAAAAGTGAGTCCACCCATTCCATGTTACTTTATTTTAAAATCCATATTTCTATTCCTGAATGGATAATTTCTCACCTTTACTCTAATTTTATTTAGTAATGTTGATTTTAAAACAAAAAATACGGCTAGTCTTTTTTTGCCTTTTTCTTTCTATCTAATATTTCTTTATTTCTTTCAATATCTGAATGAATTTCCACATGATCGTACAATGCTTCTTTTGAATCAAAAATCTGTTCACAATAATAACACTGGTGCATCATTAATTTACATCGTTCTCAGATTAATTACTTTCTTTATTTTTTATGCCTGATATGACTCTGAATCTAAAAATTTAGGCCTTTCTCTGTAAATGACAATCAATGTGTTTCCAACGCAATTTCTGTATTGCAAGATGGTAGTTTTCCAGATTGTCTTTTGAACTCTTCAATTAGTTGGATCTGTCGATCTTTTGGATTGTTAGTGAATTCACGTTGATATGACTGTGTCTTTTGTTTGCATTCATTTCCTTCAAAATCAGTATCTACATATTTTGTAAAAGTCTCTTCTAAATTACTACTTTCTCCTATGTATAGTACATCTTTGTTTCTGTTGTACAGCACATACACACCTGGAGTTGCCTTGACAAATTTGGCGCTCTCTAGCCATACTCGCATTTTATCTTCTAATAATTCCATGATCTATTGTGAACTTACTAGATATTAAACTGCATCACGTATGTCTGATAATGTTAAAACCTTCATGCTTTTAATATTAAAGAAAATCATGTTTAATCCTGTCTCTTTTAGAAAAATTTCCAGATCAATTTTCTCCACGTGATATTCAAAAAAAGATCATTTTTGAAATTGAAGAGAAATTAAAATCAGATTACAAGAAAATTATTTTGTGCGCTCCTACCGGAGTAGGAAAATCTTTAGTTGGTGCTACTGTGTCTAGATATTTTGATAGTTCATTTACTATTACAGCCTCAAAACATCTTCAGGATCAATATATCAAAGATATTCCATTTCTTAAACCTGTAAAAGGAAAACAAAATTTTGCTTGTTTAAAAATGATGGAATTTGAAAAAGTAGATAATACTAGAAGAGCCATGCGATGGGGATTGACATGTGACAAAGGACAATGTCAAGAAAAAATAATTAAAAACGGTAAAGAGATAGTTGAGATTTGTAAATTCAAACCAACAATTAAACAAGTAGTCGATCATACCCAAAATACTGAATCATGTTATTACTATCTTCAAAAGTATGACGCGCTTGCTTCAAAACATTCTCTATGGAATTATCATGCATTTTTTCAAATAATGAAATTCAATAAAAAATTATTTGAAGACTATCTTAATAGAAAAGTTTCGATATTTGATGAGGCACATAAAATTGAAGATCAAATAATGCAGTTTATAGGGTTTGATATTTTTAATGGTCAAATAGAAGAATGTAATTTAAATTCTGGGAAATATGATTTCTCTGATTTGGATTCGATGATACAACTAATTGATGATATTGCGTATTCATATGCCAAAAAAATTAAAGACATTAAGGAAAGTGATTCACATCAAACAGAGCCTGATTATGAATCCATAGTAAGATTGGAGCGAAGATACGACCGCGCTGCACAAGCTAAAATTGACATCCTTACTGAAAAAGATAATTTTGTTGTAAATGATCCCGTTAGAGACTTGAATGGAAACTTTAGATCAATTTCTGTAAAACCAATTGACGTTTCATCTTTTGCAAATTCCTTTTTAACCACAGAATATCAAATATTCATGTCTGCCACAATTGATCGATTTAGCTTTTGTGAAAATATGGGGTTAACGCAAGATGACGTTGCATTCATTGATACACCAAAATCCCCATTTCCAATAGAGCATAGACAAATTGAACTTTTGAACATTAGACGATTAAGCTATGGTTCTACTGAATCTGATGAACTTGAAGTGATAAAAACAATTGATAGAATATTGGATGAACATTCTAGTGAAAGAGGACTGATTTTAACATCTTCTGTTCCACGATGTCAAAAAATCCTCAGATATCTTTCTCCAAAAAATACTAGAAGAATTAGGATTTGTCATAGCTATAATCAAGATGGAAAAACTCAAGATGAAATTATTTCAGAGCATGCATCTGATCCTACCGGCGTCTTGCTGTCTTCTTCACTGTGGGAAGGTGTGGATCTCAAAGATGATTTATCACGATTTCAAATTATAGCTAAAGTCCCATATCCAAATTACAAAGAAAAAAGAACAAAAGCAAAAATGGACAAATTTCCATTATGGTATACAGCACAAACTCTGACTAAATTACTACAAGGATTTGGACGTTCAATTAGAAGTGAAGATGATTGGGCCAAAACTTACGTACTTGATACTGCAGTAAACAATGTATTGTTCAAGGCTCAAAAAATGATTCCACGTGCATATTATGATGTTTTAGGTATGGAAAATCAGTGATCTTTTAAATGAAAAGTTTTGTAATTTAAAAATTAAATTTCTGAGATTATCGTCCACGTCGACTAAATGAGTCCTGTATTTTTGAACTAGATGTGGAGGCCGTCTTGACTTTTTTCTCACCTTTATTCTTTTTTGGTTCATTTTGTTCTGTTTGAATTTTGAAAATTCTATCTAATGTTGGACTTTTTATCTCATCAGTGTAAATAATGTTTGAAGATGATGTGTTTCTTGTTTTTTTACTCTTTTTTGGCTTCTCACTGCTGTCTTGATTTTTCTTGGTCCACCTGATATTGTTTATGTCTGCAGACGATGATTTTGCAATGGTGTACTCTCCAAATGAACCCATGACTCTATTATTATCACTATGAAAATAAGCGTATGGATTTTTAATCTTTCTTTTGAATCTTGTTTATCTCTTGTTTGATTTTTTCGATATTTGTAGTCCAAATTTTGATCATTTTATCCATATTTGCCATTTCTTTTTCTGAACCCACTCCTTTTAGTTGCTCTTTTTTGGCAATGTTGGTTTGAAGTGTATTTTCTGCTTGTGCTAGTTTCTTTTGTTGATACTCTAGAATTTTTTTGTGATCAAGCCCATAATTTTCTAAATTACAATATGGTTTTAAGAATTTCGAATATACTAAAAAAATATGGCTACTATCTTGAGTTTATTTATCTTTAGTAGACAACAGTAATTCAATAATTGCAACGTAATTTTCTTTTCCTGTTATCTCTAAAATTTATTGTATGTTGGTGATCTATAAACCTTGTGAGCAATTCATTCTCTTGTTTTTGTTCAAAAGTAAAAAAAACAATTGTGATTTTTTGTTAAAATAACTATGATTACAATTTTGCACTAGTAATTGCACCTTGCGCAGCAGAACCGACTAAAGTCGCATATTTTGCAAGTGCACCAGTTGTATAGTTTGGTTTTGGTGGACTCCACTGTTTTCTTCTTCTTTCTATCTCTTCTACTGATACATGAAGATCAAGTATGTTAGTTTCAGTATCAATTGTTATCTCATCATCGTTTCTTACTAAAGCAATAGGTCCTCCTACATATGCTTCTGGAGCAACATGTCCTACCATAAATCCGCGAGTACCTCCAGAAAACCTACCATCAGTTACCATCGCAACTTTTTTTCCTAAACCTTGACCTACAAGTGCTGCCGTAGTTGCAAGCATTTCCCTCATTCCTGGTCCACCTTTAGGACCCTCATACCTAATTACAACAACATGGCCTTCTTCAATTTCTCCTTTGGCTACTGCATCAAATGCATACTCTTCTCTATCATACACACGTGCTTTTCCTGTAAATCGTGTCATTTCAACTCCAGCTGTTTTAATTACTGCGCCTTCTGGAGCCAAACTTCCTTTCAGTATCACAGCTGTTCCTACTGAATGAATTGGATTTTCAACTGACTTTACTATTTGTTGAATTGGTTCTGGAATATTCATAGATGCAATGTTCTCCTTAATTGATTTTCCAGTAACTGTAATACAATTATCATGAATTAATTTTTTTTCTGCTAATTTTTTTAAGACAAACGGGATTCCGCCTATTTTATCTAGTGAATTCATGACATAATTTCCACCAGGTTTCATATCTGCTAAATGTGGAGTCTTTTTTCTAACTCTTTCAAAGTCATCATATGTTAATTTTATCCCGGCCTCGTTTGATAATGCCAACAAATGTAAAATTCCATTTGTAGAACCGCCTACAGCATTTAGCATTGCAATAGCATTTTCAAATGCCTCAAATGTGAGAATATCTCGCGGTTTGATATTTTGTTCTAATAGTTTTACACAAGCTTTGCCTGTATCATAAACTATTTTTTCTCTTCTATCGTCTTCTGCTGGAGGACTTGCACTACCTGGTAATGCAAGACCTATTGCTTCAGAAATTGATGCCATTGTATTTGCAGTAAACATACCACCACATGAACCTGCATTTGGACATGCGGTATTTTCTATTGCTTTTAGTCCTTCTAATGATAATTGTCCTGCATCATATGCCCCTACTGCTTCATAAACATCTACTACTGTTAGTTCTTGACCCTTTAACATCCCTGGCATAATGGTTCCTCCATAAACAAAGATGGATGGTAAATTTAATCTGGCCATTGCCATCATAGTTCCTGGTAAACTTTTGTCACATCCTGCAATTCCTACAAATGCATCATATTGATGTGCACGAATCATTAATTCGATCGAATCTGCAATTACCTCTCTTGAAATTAATGATGATTTCATTCCTTCATGCCCCATTGCAATTCCATCACTTACTGCAATGGTTGAAAATTCTCTAGGTGTTGCACCTGCATCGCTGACACCTTCTTTCGCTTTTAGAGCTAATCTTGGGAGATGAATGTTACAAGGAGTTGCTTCATTTCCAGTATGACATACTCCGACAAATGGTTTGTCTAGATCATTATCTGTCAATCCCATTGCTTTGTACATCGCTCTATGGGGAGCTCTGGCAGTTCCTTCTACAACATTTCTGCTAGAAATTTCCATAACATGACAAATGTAAATTGCTATAATTTAGACTTTATTGAACATCCGATAGTTTTCATTTTCCCCCATTAAGAGTAAACCATTCGTTTTCATTTTTCTAACGCCAAAATATTCTATCCTTTTTCTGAGTTCATTCTTTATCATTTATTTCATACATTCTCTCGTCTACCTTTTGTTGTTATTTGGTATCTAACACAAAATAATGCTTTCCTATCCTGATAAACTTTCATTTTTTCCAAAATACCTCCTCCTGATCTTGTAAGATCATTCTGTGAAATATCTTGTCTTTTGAGAGGTAATTCATAACCCGTTCTTATATTACACTTTACCAGTTTTTAGAATGAATTGGCGTAATCTCTCTTTTTATTATGAAATGTTATTGATTTGATAAAACCTCTGAAAAAATAATTTTCAGTTGTTTTCTTGAAGTGATTCAAGCACCAATAGTGCAATTAGTGAATTATCAGTTGTTTTAAATTCGATGTGAGTGTCGTGAATAAATTCCCTAAACATCATCTTAAATAATTCTTCTAAAACAAGCGACCATGTCATTCCAAGATTGTGGTTGATTAGAAATCTGTGAGTATTTCCTTCCTTCATGTGAACCATCTGAGAATTTGACATCTGTATGTACAGTGATAGAGAATTAACGGTCGTACCTAGATCATATCTCCCATATCTTATGGTGCTAAAAGTTTTGATCATTGAAACGATATTTTCTACAATGCTGTTTATTGATGTGCCATCAAGATGCTCGCTGAGTATTTGAAGTGACTCTTTTGTGAATGGCATCATTCCGGTTCCTTTTGAGAGCCTAAACCAGTCGATATAGTTTGTAAGGATTTGCTTGACTAGGACATTCTCTTTGTGTCACTTCATTTGTCAGGTCTTTTTTTTCTACTTTTGTGTCACTTCTTGTTTTTTCTACTTTACTTACCAGACATTCTAGTGTATTTCCTCGTATATAATATGGATCAATATGCTCTGATTATTGTATAAACTAATAGAATTTTTTCAAAATATTCATTCTCCGTTTCTATTCTGGAAGGAAATAGTGCAAAATCTAACTCCCTAACTATATTCCCAACACATGTCTCAGGGAATATCTATACACGTAATCACTCATGCAATATGCTCTCTAGTCCTGCCAAAAAAATATCCATAATGAGATATTTTTTACTTAAAATTAGCCATTATAGTCTAAATGAAAACTATCGAGTTTCACATTAATTAAAAAATGAAAACTTTTTGACTCTCTTCTAGACTTTATTGACAATATTTGCAAAAAACATTTCTTTACGTAAAGCGTTTAAATTCTAAATCTTTCTATTGAAAGTATTGGAACAAAAAGCTCTTGCATGTCCCGTTTGTCAAAGTAATAAAGCGGAGATTGCTGGAGAAGATATCAAACTAAGTGGACGATTTCAAGACAAAGAATTTCTAACTGCACCGTTAACTGTTCTAAGATGCACTCGATGTGGATATTACATGTTATTTGATAACATGGCAAAATTCACTACGAAAGAACCATCTGATGAATCATAATTAAAATACTGAATTATCTTTCAATAATTGGCTGTGTGTCGATTTGTTTTAACAAGGCTTGAATCTCTTCTTGGGTCTCTGAACCGTACACGATAAGAATTCGGTCCTTATCCATTGGTTCATACCCTGCGATGTCTTTTACTTCTTGACCATTAATGAAGAATCTCAATGAATAGTCCTCATTTGTACAAAACTGTCTACCATCTTGGAATATGAAGCATTTATCGTCTACTTTTAATTTCATTGAATTAAACAGATACCCTAAATTCACACCAGTTGCATGCTTGTGAACTGTAGTTCCATCTCCTCCTTCAAAGTGAATCCAACTTGTCTTAATTTGATAGGCTGGTAATGAAAAATCAAACGTATCTCCAAATATTTTAACTAACATTGCTGCGTGGGAGTGCTCACTCCCTAGTGGACCTGCACCTTCTGGACCTCCGGGAGCATTTTGAGACATATTCATAAAAATCCATGCTGAATACCCTACTATTATGGCAATCACTGCCAATACTCCTACTGTGATCATCATGTTCTTTCTTTTCTCAGAAGAACGTTTTGTAGCATAATTTTCCCGCTTTTCTTCTCGTTCTCTTCTCTCTTTTCTACCCATGATTAATCATGAATCAAAAATTTACCCTAATTAACTGTTCGATGAAACAATAATAAAATCAAAAAATTTAGAATTATTGTGAGTTGCATTTTTTGTGACATATTGTCAGGAGTTAGAGAAAGTCATATTCTATATGAGGATTCATTACATGTTGCATTTTTAGACAAATATCCAATAGACGTAGGTCATA
Source organism: Nitrosarchaeum sp. (assembly GCA_036984365.1). Classification (GTDB taxonomy): domain Archaea; phylum Thermoproteota; class Nitrososphaeria; order Nitrososphaerales; family Nitrosopumilaceae; genus Nitrosarchaeum. Next base: position 188,544 of record BQXB01000003.1, on the reverse strand, counting down.
GTTTGGTGGTTCCAAAAAAACACCATGAGAGAATCACCGACATGGATTCCAAAGCCGTTGGTGACTTGTTTTCAATTGTCCCAAAAATAGCTAATGCAATTTTATCGGCAACTGAAGCTGATGCATTTAGTCTTGGACAAAATAACGGAAAAGCTGCAAAACAGATTATTCCTCATGTTCATATTCATATTATCCCACGGTATAATCACAAAGGAACAATCTGGACAAAGCGTTCAATTTCAAATAATGAGGAACTTTCTTCTTTGGCAAAAAAAATTAAGTCTTTGCTTCCTTGATATGACCTGGATTATATCGAAGTATAGCTCCCACTTTGCCTAAGCTTGATAACATAGCTCCATGTTCAGCACTTCCTGAAACTACTTCTAATTTACTTCCTGTTTTAGCTGCAAGTAGTTCCAAATAATCTACAATGTCTTGCTCATATGGTTCTACCTCCATTGCATTGCATCCAGGGCAAGGATTGCTTGAGTATTCTGTTTTTTTTGGAATAACGTCTCTTCTTTCAACAATTGCTTCTTGAATATTTTGACATCTGCGGCATTTTCCTTCAACACGATTTAAGTTTGTATCGTCAGTAATTATCAAAGTTTTTACTACATTATTTTTTAAAAGTTGAATCACGTCTTGTAGTCCATATACTCCTAATCCTGAGTGGGAGTTTACCTCTCTGAATAAGTCTTCGATCAGCTTCTTTTCTTCTACCATTCTAAAATCTGATAAAAGTTCGGCAGACTTTGCAAATGCCTCTCTAATTCCCTCTGCTCCAGAATATCCACAATCTAATGTGTTTATGATCATATTTTGTAATCTGTACTCTAAATAATTTCCATTGATAAAATCTTCTTTTGTAGGTCCTGGACCTGAAATTATTAATCCTTTTACAGGATAAATATCGATAAAATACTCTCTTGTTGTTCCGGCAACTCTGTTGTAAAAATATGAAAGCTCCATCTCTCTTAATTTTTGAAATCTTTTTGCAGACTGTCCTCCTTGTCTATGTTTACCTGCTACTCCAGAGCCTGTCTGTGAAAGTACTTCTATTTTGTCGCCATGTAATAATCCCCAACCTGCATCTTTGGCATCAATAGCTAAGAATCCAATCAAATTATCGTCTTTTAACATGTCCTTTAGAATGTCTACATGAAAATGATCATCACATCTGTAGAGATACTGTTTCAAATCTTTTGGAGGATCAATTTCCCAAACCTTTACCACTTCACTACCTAAAGGACCGCCTCCTTCAGGTGGTAGTGCTCCACAAAACATCACAAGTCCTCTATCTGGAGTTTTTTTGAGCAGTTTTAATCTCTGAACTACTTTACCTAATGAATCTACAACGTGTGATCTTGTCAAATCTGATTTGATGTTATCTGCAGTTCCTTGCTCTTGTTGTAATGTGCTAATAATTTCGTGTAGTTGTTTTCCTTTTGGGATGTATACGCTGATCAGCTCAGTTCCCCTCCCTGATTTTTGTGATAGCTCTTCTAACATTTTTCTAATTTTGTAAAGTTTAACAGAATCTACTTTTTCTATGTTGATTTTTTCCATTTGTTTTTGCTTCCTGTTATGCGAATATTAAGTTTGGTTGGTTCAATTAACTGTCTTCCTGAAATTATAATTCGTCAATGGATTTTAAAAAGACTTCAAGTGGTTGATTACCTCTTATTTTGATTATTTTTTCATCATTAAAAACTAGAAAATATGGTGTGGCATCAACACCTATTTCTTTCCCAAATTTATGTAGTTGATTTACTTTATCTAAATATTTGTGACTATCTAGACACGTGTTGAATTTATCTAAATTCAACTCAACTGTACTTGCAAATTTATCTAACGAGTCTCTGTTAATCCATCCTGTTTTTTCACCTGCCCAGTTTTTGTATAATTCGTCATGATATTGCCAGTATTTTCCTTGGTCCTGAGCACAATATGCTGCCTCTGCGGCCAAAATAGAATCTTCGCCATTTAATGGAAAGTCTTTGAATACCATCTTTATTTTTCCAGCATCGATGAAATCTTGTTTAATCGTATTTAGTGTGGTTTGATGAAATTTATAACAAAATGTACATTGATAATCACCCCATTCTAAAATTGTGATTTTAGCTGTTGGGTTTCCTATGATTGGTGAGCCATTCTGAATCAGATTTGTCTCAGTTAGTAATTTTGGATTATCTTCTGTTTGTGGATAAAATACTAAGAACGAACCTGACAACATTCCTACTATCATTGGAATTGCGAGTACCAAGTTTTTTTTCATAGGTTGGCTAATTTTATTTTCTAGTAAATAGTTTCCTTACTCTATGCCGTTGCTATTGTCCATAATGCGGAATTTTTTGCAGATATCTCTGCTACAAAAGGATCATCTGAAGATGAAATTATTATGACATCTTCTTCATCTGGGCATAAATTCTCAATGATTTGTTTTCTTGTTTTAGCATCTCTGGGAAAACACTCTCTTTCATTTCCCGGGAAGACTAATTTCCCATTTTTGTATATGATTGTAGTACAACCTAAAGACCCATACAAAATTGCGTAATCTCTTTGCTCAATACCTGTTTTGATCATTTTGGAATATTTTTTTAATAAAATCGCATGATTGTATTTTCCTTGGATTATTGGTGATTTTTTAATTTTGCACTCTTTGGTTATTGTGTTTTTTATCTGATTTGTTAATCTTTTTCCTCTTTCAGTAAGAAAGGTCCCAGATTTTGTTGACTTTACAATCCCTGCTTTTTTTAAATGTAAAATTAGTGTCTTTACTGCACCTTCCCCTAGATGAATTTCTTTTGCAAAAGTTGCTCTGCTAACAAAACTATCTTTATCTAATAACTGTAGTGCCTTGAAAACATGGGGAATGCTAAATGTAAGTACTTTGCTTGAGCCTTTTCTAGATACAATGTCTTGTAACATTTGAATATTTTTACGCAGGATTCTTCTAGCCTGAGTTGATATATAAATTCAATAAATAATTTTTGAAATATTTCTGTTGTGCTTGAGAAATTATGTTTGTCTTTTGAATTCTGTTGGTTTCTATTTTAATTGGTTCTGGGATTTGAATTTTCTATTTTTTCAAAAAATTTTTGAATCATAATGGAAAAGAGTTTATAATTTTCAGTAATTTCTTTTTCAAATTTATCACATTCACATCATGTTTGAAAAATTGATTTGTATCTATCGATCTCATATATCTCAACGATGCGTCTGTTGTTTATGATGTTGTATTTTGGTATTTTTCCTTTGTCCTGATTCTAAATTACTCATTTTCTAACTTTTTTATATGAAATACGAAAGAACTGATATGCTAGATCTAAAAATAACGTTGATATTTTGAGGCTACGATAATTTTTCTTTAATAATTGGACAAATTGTCCAAGAATTTAAATATGTTTGATTGACTGAATATTCATGTCTCAATCAAGACAAATTAATGCATCTAAAAACAGTGTTCCTGTAATTGCAATTGTGGCATTAGCTATAGTTTTTGCAGCAGGATTATTTGTTGTTGGATTTGATCAGGGACATATCTTTAGTTTAGTATATGGAGAAGCATTTCAAGATCTTTACATCCATGAACTTACTCATGATATGAGACACGCTGCTGGGTTTCCTTGTCATTAGGGGGTTAACCTAATGAGAACATTTCTTTTTAATGTCAATGTTTTAATTTCAGGTTTCACATCTGAACTAATTCAGTGTTCATAAAATCGCACCACTAAGAATGATCATTTTTTGCCAATATCGATAAGAATCAAATTCGACTCTAAATTCAGGAAGTCTTTTTCTTCACCGGATGTAAAAAATGTTGATTCTCAATTTAGTTGCTTGTTCTAAAAATAGTTTAAATGCAGAATTAGCAATATCTGCTGGTTCTCTGAAATCATTACAATCCATATAATGAATTAAAGTCTATTTTTCATTAATTATTCTAACTCTTTTTGTTTGTAATTTGTTATTGTACAATAACTTATTGAGACAAAGTTATCAATTCAATACAAATCATTATGTAATTGTGATATTTGTAGTCAAAATTCAGTAAAGTCATACATGAAGTGATAAAAACATGCCCATTTTCTGAGACTAAATTTCATTTTGTGTGATTAGATGAATTATTCAAAAATAGTCTTTTTCAAATATTAAACTCTCTGATTGAATAATGTCTAAACCTAGTTAATTTTGATAATATGGCCAACCATTTTTTTTGGAATTTTTATTTCCAGTCTCCCTTTTTGAAACTTGGCAGTGGTTTTTTTACTATCAATTTTTTTAGGTAATGAAATTGATTTTTTGAAATATTCGAATTTTGAAATTTTGCCTAGTTTTTCTTCAGAATATTTCTCTTTGAGCTTTGCTTCAATGTTGATAGTATTTTCATCAAACGTAATCTTGATGTCTTTTTTGTTCACTAGTGGAAGATCAACTTCTAGCATCCAATGATTCTCAAACTCTCTTAGACATGAAAGGGGTGAGAGAATTCTATTTTCAATATCATCAAACAATGAACTGATTTTTGGTAAAATGATGCTAAATTCAAAGTCATTATCGTCTCTCATATTATCACCTGTAAATCTGTGGGACTCGTGGCTGTTCTACATTTTTGTGTTGTAATGTACGAATAGTTTCTTCCATAAGATTTCTATTCTGGATTCTAAGTTGTTCCATTCTATTTTGAATATCACGGGTATTTATTTTGACGTCTAGAATCTTTGCAAGAGATATTATTGCTGCAATTGAAGCTTTTGGATCTGGAAAAAAAGGGTGACATTCTGCGTATAAAATAAGTGCTGGAAACTTTGTTTTTCTAAAAATTGAAATTATGGCAGCGTCTGTTCCAAAAATTGAACCATTGAGAAATTTTGAAATGTGATTACTGTAAAGTATATTTTCTAGTACTGGATGTGTTACAAAACCATAAATTTTTGGTTCTTCTTGTTTTTGATTAATAGTTTCCATTCCACTAGGAATTACAATTTTTTTTATGGCGTTTTTTTTACAAAACTCAATAACTCCTAGCGCAAATTCTACTGCCAAATATTCATCAAATGGAACATCTGAAATAATGACAAAAAGATTATCCTTTTTATAACTTCTAATTGGTGCAAGAATCTCCCCATTTTCTACAAATAAAGTTGCAGGAAGATCTGGAACATCAATTTCTCCTATTTTTTTCATCTTTAAATAATGAATAAGATATGATATTGAAAAAGTTCCTACAAGACCATTACTTGGAAATCCTAAAAGTAGTGTGTTCTCTCGAGTATCTGGTGTGGCAATTTTCAAGTTGTAAGTTATTACAAACATTTCAATTAAAAGAAAAACCTAGATTCTCGACATTGATTTTAATGATTGATTATCAACGTATGCTAAGTACAATGCACTCTTAATAACATGAAATTTTATACATATAGTATATGCAATGTTCTGTATGTGGTAACCTCTGATGTGTTTTTTTACATAATTGTCATATGGTAAAAATAATATACAACAAAAGATTTCAAGCGTTTCGAAGAGATTTTGACCAATGGTTTGAAAGCAGTTTTCCCCCCTTTTCTATGAGAATGTTTCTATGTTCAGAGAAGATCCGTTTGAAGAAATGGAGGAAAGATTTAGAGACCCGTTAGATAGTGTGGAAAAATAAATTGTTTGATAATTTGATTTAATTCCAACATTTAAAAAAATTGGTGAGAAGCAGGTAAACAAATGACTCCTACGGAGTTTCTCACCAACTATGATCGATATGACTTTACATAATTGTAATCAATTAAAACAAGATTGATACATTAGTAGGATAAACTAAAGAAAAAAGAAATTTTGAATTTATTGATGTTCTATATGATCAATTGAGGTTGTAGAAACAAGCAGATGTCCGTGTTGTCACATCACATTAAGAACAAAAGCAAGGAATAGAATTTCAAAATTGAACAGGTTGGAAAATATCACCAATATGCACTAGTACCCATTCCTTCATTTTCCACAATTTGTACATCTAATGCTTCTAACCCAAATATCACATAAATTGATTTTAGTCTGTTTTGGTAAAGAAAGTATTTTTTCCCATCATCCGTTACAACAGAGCCTGTAACTTTTAGAATTTTATTTTCTTCAAGTTCATTTACCCGCCTATATGCGGTAGTCATTGGAATGTCGCAGTCTTTTACAATTTCTACAACGGATCTTGGTTGCTCTATTGTATAGTTCATTATTGCTCTAGAGTATTCATCAGATAATGCTTTTAGAATTGCTTTTCTGAGATTAGAATCTCTTGCTAAAATTTTAAAATCAGCCAACCTAACATTTCTGACTTGCATTACAATATAATCTTGATTCCACAGTTTTCATGTGTGGAAATTGTATTTCTCAAATATATGGTTAAAATGTAAATGAGATTCAATGAGTTTCGCACATACTGTAAAAACCCAAAAAGATATTGAAGATGCAATCACTACTCTGACTGAGGGTCTTAAAGAAATTGGGTTTGGAGTTTTAGAAACTTTAGATTTTAAGAAGATTTTATCAGAAAAAGGACTAGAGTTTGCAGATAATTACAAGCTTATGGAAGTTTGTAATCCCAACTTGGCAAAACAAGTTCTAGAGGCAAATCCAGATCTAGGATTATTGTTGCCATGTACTATTGCAGTTTATCAAAAAGATAATGAGAACTACATTAGTTTGGCAAGACCAACGTCATTGCTTTCAATGGCATCAGAGGATAATCTCAAGTTTTCAGGAAAAGAAATTGAAGATAATCTCATAAAGGTAATAGAGAAATCAAAATAGAAAATGTCATTTTTTAAAACTGTTGAAAAGAGACGTTCGATTAGATCATACTCTGATAGAGCAGTGGATAAATCAAAGATTCAAAAAATACTCGAAGCAGCATTGATGAGTCCATCGGCCATGGGAACGCAAAATTTTAAGATCTTTGTTGTAGACAATCCAAAGAAAAAAGAAATGTTGGTAAGGGCAACACATGACCAAGAATATGTCAACTCAAGCCTGGTTCTAGTCTTTTGTACAGATCCTAATAGAATCAAATTCATGGGGAATCGTGGAAAAACCCTGCTTTCAGTTCAAGATGCAACCATTGCTGCATCCTATGCACAACTGGCGGCAACCTCGCTAGGATTGTCAAGTGTATGGGTTGGACATTTTAAAGAAAAAGCAGTTGCTCAAATTCTTAGAACAAAACTAAGACCAGTAGTAGTTTTACCAATAGGATACGCAAATGAAAAACCAAAACCAAAAAAATCTCAAAGCATAAAGAGTATGATTAAACGAATTTAGTTTTTGAAAATAAAAATTTACGGTGAGAAACCTGAACCGCTAACGTTTCTGTCCCATTCATCTACCATTGGGTTTTGCCTTCTCTCAAGTTCTTGCCAGTAACCATTTAATTTCCCTGAAGGAACATTAAATGTAGCAGATACGGTCTCACCAACTTTTGCACTGCATTCAGGCACAACCACGCTGAGTCCGTATTGGGATTCTCCAACACAGCCATATTCTGTGATTGCTATTACAGTGACATCTTCAGTGACTTCTGTAGGGATATAGTTCCATGGAGTCACTGTGAAAACTACGGCAACTGCAATCCCTGCAATCATTGCAGAGAAGAGTACACGTCGCGATAGTTTATTTTCTGTTTGTTTTTGTTTGAGCATTTTTCTTATTACAATTATGTGAAAACTAGATATAACATACAGAAACAACTTCCATCTCTGACTTTCATATATGAAAACTACTAATGAAAAATGTCTCTTTGATTTTTAACCAATTTCCATACTAACTAAAACATGTCTGCAATCAATAGACAATCAAAAAGTACATCAAATTACAAATCACTTCTAATTGTTGGAGGAGTGATTGCAATTGCAGCAGGACTACTTTTTGCATACTTGATGTTTTATACGGCTCCAGAAGCAAATATGGAGATGGTTAAGATAATAGCTGTAACTGATGCAGGATGCATTGCTGAAACTTTAGATGGTTATTCAGTTAATGTTGGTGACTGTCAAGCACAACCTGGCCAATACATAAACTCTCTGGTGGATCAAAAAGTCAAAGAGAGAGCTGCTGCAATGAATCCCACCGGTTAATTTTTTACTCTTATTTTTTTAGATTCAAATCCATAGAGGCTTGAACCGTTTTAGTGTTCAAAATTAATCAAATCTACGTGCAAATTTAATTTTGGATTTTAGATAATCCTAGTCATAACAGGTGGTTCCAACTTTTTTCATCAGTATAATCAAAATAAAGGGAATACGATAAATTATGTTCAACTAAGTAATTTTTTCTTTGAGGAAAAATAACTCCCACACTAAAAGATACCCTCAAATCCATCTTTTCCAAAAAAATGACTGAATAAAATGAAATTTAATCTCAGGAAATTTGGTCTGGTTCTAGGACCGATATTATTTTTTCTAATCCTGCTTATGCCCACACCAGATAAAATGTCAGATACTGCAAAAGGAGTTTTTGCAATTTCTGTATGGATGATTGTTTGGTGGATCACAGAAGCTATCCCAATTTATGCAACCGCATTATTGCCTATGGGATTTATTCCAATACTTGGAATATTACCATTAAAAGAGATTGCAGCCGAGTACATGCATCCAATAATTGTCTTATTACTTGGAATGTTTATGATAGCACTAGCAATTGAAAAATCTGGTTTGCATAAAAAAATTGCGTTTGAATTAATATCGCTATTCGGATACTCTCCAAAGAAAATTGTGTGGGGATTTATGATTACAACAGCATTACTCTCCACTGTAGTTATGAGCACTACCGTTGTTTTGATATTACTTCCAATCGCAGTAGTAATTCTTGCAGCATTATCTAAAACAAATTATGTTACGACAAAATTCAAACTAATTTTCATGTTATCTATTGCATATTCATCATCAATTGGCAGTATCGCAACTTTGATTGGTGCACCACCAAATTTGCTTTATGCGGCAACAGTGATGGAGATGTTTGCACACAAAGTTACATTTGCAGAATGGTCTATGCTCGGAGTTCCGCTTTCAGTCTCAATGCTAGTTCTTTGTGGATTGTACATGACTGCACAAATTGGAAAAAGTAATTTTGAGACAACATCTGAAATCAAAAGAACCTTATTATTTGAAAAATCTAAAATTGGAAAAATTACAATGGAGCAAAAAACAGTACTTGCAGTATTATTGGGAGTAATGGTTTTGATGTTTACTATGCCCTTATGGCAGCCTGAGGGTTCCTTTATTACAAACTCAGTAATTGCCATTTTGGGTGGGATTTCCCTCTTTGTTTTGCCAAAAACCCGCCATGAGAATTTGATGAATTGGGCTGGAATTGAAAGACTTCCATACGGGTTATTATTCTTACTTGGTGGAGGTTTTGCATTATCTTTAGCATTTGTAGATTCTGGATTGGCAAATTGGATTGCTCATGCTCTTACATTTGTTGGAGACTATCCATTTGAGGTAGTAATTCTTGTGCTAGTTGTAATGATTATGTTTCTAACAAATGTCAAATCAAATACTGCTACAGCTGCAATTTTCATTCCAATAGTAGGAACTATGGCTATGCTAAATAACTGGACTCCACTGCCTGTTTTGTTTGCAATAACTGTTGCAACTTCGTTTGCATTTCTATTGCCTATGGGAACACCACCAAATGCTCTTATCTATGAAAAAGCACAGATTCCAATTAAAGTAATGGTAAAACATGGGATGGTTCTCAACATGATGGCAATTGGTTTGATTACGATATTTACAATTCTTGTTTCATCAAAAATTCTAATCTAAAAAAAAGTTAATAATTTATAGAATGAAAAATAACTTGGATTAGATTCTAAACTCATATTATTTGATAATAGCGTAAATTATTTCATCTATGTTCTTTTACTACGTTTTTACTGTGCTATATTAATAACGGTGAAATATCATTTTAAAATGATATTTTACCTAATTCTAACTCTCTGGAACGAGAATGTTGTGTAATTTAAATAACTCTCTATTAATTTTAATTTAATTGACACGACGTTTAACATTGCCTCAATTAAAAAAATATGATGTTACTCAAAAAGTAATTGAAGCACTTGCCGATTCTGAATCTAGGGCAATCTTGTTTTCAGTAATAAAAAAAGGAATGACTGCAGCTGACTTATCAGACAGACTAAAAATCCCCCTTAGTTCTGTTTATAAAAAATTAGGTGATCTTGAGGAACTTACGTTAATTGAAGTAGAAAGATGGATGATTTCAGATAAAGGTCGGAAATTCAAAATATACAAAAGTCGAATAAGCAAGGCTGATATCTCAATAAAAAAACCTGATCCTGTCCTAAATTTGGTACCGAATTGATGATCTTAATGTCCAACCCTAACATAATCCAACTAAGCGAATTTGACATAACTCAAAAAATCATTGAATCCCTAAGTAATGTTTGTACTCGGGCTGTGTTATTTTCAATTAAAAATGAATCAAAAGATGCAACTCAAATCGCAGACGAATTAAAAATTTCTATATCTACAGTTTACAAAACTTTGTCAAATTTGGAAGAATTGGCACTTGCCGAAGTGGATAAATTTGTAATTTCCCCCGAAGGAAAAAAAACAAAACAATATCGTAGTCGTATTGGTAAAGTTGAAATTACTTTAACCGATTTAGAACCAACATTACAACTTTATCCAAATACGTCTAACCCTAAAACAAATCCATCTAGTTAAAATAATAAAAAATAAAAAAGACTGAATTTTATAATCTTGGAATATCTGCTAATCTTGTTTTCCCTTTGTTAGACATAATGATCAAAGTATTGATCTTAAGCAATTGCAACAAATCATACTGTTTATTATAGTAGTGATAGCACAAACTTACGCATGAAAAATATGACATTATATTTTTATTCATTATAGATAAATTCATTTTCACTTCAAAGATTGATTTTGAACTACGTTTGTTTTTGAGATAAATCATGGACCCAAAATATTCTATTGCTTTTTCAACATACAAAGTTGATGACAAAACCAACTCATTCTAGGATGGTACCGTTATGTTTGATAGTCCAGAATGAGTTTATGTTTTTCTTCATTACTTTTTTAATAATATTCGTAGTTTTTCATTCTAAGATCATAGAATTAATCTTTTGTTTAAATACAGTTAGCTAGACCTAAGCAATAATTCATGCAATCCAAATTGTATTGGTATTTGATTATTGTTGTTTTTGTATTGGGCTTGTATGCCCTTTCTCCTAGTGCATATGCTCAAAATGAAGAAAACTATGCTTCTACTTTTACAATCACTGGAATTGGCTTGGAACTGACAAAAAAAGCGCTTTTGGATAATAATTATGATTCTGCAGAAAAGTATTCTGCACTTACAAATAATTTCTATGGGAAAAATATCCAATTTTTAAGAACTGTTGAGCCTAATTTTTCGGATAACACTCATCTTGAATTACTTGATCTTCATTCAGGTATTTTATCAAAATCTGAATCTCGAAATTTGATTAATCAAATAAATAAACTTCAAGAAACTTTCCATTTGATTTCCTTAGATGGTGATTCTAATGTGATTGCTGCTTCTATTTTATCAGAAGCTGATGAACAATATCAAATATTTATCCAGCATCAAAGTGATGAATCGTATTTTTTTACTTTATCATTAATAGATTATTCAAAGATAGTTTTGAATCAAAATCCAATATCTGATAATCGGTTGAAACAAGAGATTGATTCATTTTTTAATGATCTAGATAAATCTGTTTTAAATAAAAGTGACTTTGTTGTTGTTGGGAACTTAATCACTGCCATACAGCGTGATTTGTTACAAACTGAAACTGTTGCAATTGATAAAAAAAATCTTTATAATGTAATTCGAAATTTATATTCTGAATTATTTACTGCAGTAAATTCTAATGATTATTCTGCTGCCGAAAATCTTGCAATTGAGGCATATCTTGAAAATTTTGAATATTTGGAATCTGACATTGAAAAAGTAGATGAGTCATTGTTGAATTCATTAGAGCTAGATATGCGTGAAAACCTCCGAAAGATGATTGTTCAAAAAGATGATCCTGCTACAATTATTCAATTTGTTGAAAATTCAATTTTACCTGATTTGGCAAAAGCTGAAAAAATGACTAAAGAATTTACTCCTGTTGTTAATGGCGATTCATCATCTGAACAGAATTTAAAATCCATGGGGGATGCATCTGAAGATCAAAAATCTATAGTAAAAAACGAGATTGATGTTATTCGTGAGATGTTAGAAGAAACATTGCTTCATTATGAGCATGGAGATATACAATCAGCACATGCATCGGCTCGTTCTGCATATCTTGACAGTTACGAGTTTGTAGAAATTCCTCTTAGGGCAATTGATCCTGACTTTACACTTGAGGTAGAATACCAATTTGCAACCCTGCGTAACTTGATTAAACAAGAGGCACCTCAAAATGAAATTCACGATGTAATAGTTGGAATTAAGAGAAACCTAGATGAATCCGAAAGAATCGTAACTGGAACTGGTCATCTTGCTCCTACTATTGCCTTTTCATCTTCTTTTGCAATTGTTTTTAGAGAGGGATTGGAATCTGTCTTGATTCTTGGTGCAATTTTGACATATCTTGAGGCATCAAGAAATAACCAGTTTAAGAAATATGTTTACTATGGCGTGGTTGCTGCTTTTGTTGCCACTGCAATTACTTGGATTATTGCATCATATATTATTGAAATTTCTGGGGCCAACCGTGAGTTAATTGAAGCAATTGCAGCTTTATCTGCCACTGCAGTTTTATTTTATGTCAGTTTCTGGGTTTTAAATAAAATTGAACACAAAAAATGGATGGAGTTTGTTAAAGCAAAAGTTTGGCAAGCCACTACAACTGGTAGCGTGATGGTATTTGTAATGCTGTCATTTTTTACTGTGTATAGAGAAGGATTTGAAACTGTATTATTTTATCAAGCAATGTCTGGATTTGCAAAATACATGGAAGTCTATGTGGGTCTAGGATTTATCATTGGATTGATTTCTCTTTTAGGTTTGTATTATGTAATGAGAAAATTAGGAAAAAGGTTACCTCTACGTGCACTATTTGGTTTGACCATGGGCGTAGGTGCATATTTGTCAATTGCATTTTTAGGAAATGCAATCCGAGAACTTCAGATACTAGATATCATATCATACACGGGATTGATTGGAATTGTTCCTAGATTGGATATCAATCTTGCAATGATGACTGGAATTTATCCGACTTTGGAAACTATAGTTGCTCAAGTAATACTACTTGGTGTTTATCTAATTGCTTCATCATATATTTTAATAATGCGGCCACGAAAAGAACAACAACTATCTTCAATGAGAAAATCTAGGAAGGATTCTGATGAATAGAAGAAGAATTAGAGTTGGAATTGATGTTGGTGGAACTTTTACAAAAGCAGTAGCAATTGATGTAAAAACAGGCTCACTTTTAGCAAAATCTACCATTCCTACATCCCACAGTGCAGAAAAAGGAGTCTCTGAAGGTATTGTAATTGCACTACAAAAAATTATTGATGAAACTGGGATTGGAATAAATGAGATCGAGTTAATTTCTCATAGTACTACTCAGGCAATAAACGCATTACTTGAATCTGATACCTCAAAGGTTGGAATTATTGCAATGGGAGTAGAACCATCAAAAAAAGATATCATTAAAAGAACAAATCTGCAAGATGCTTCAATTAACACTAACCAAGACCTTAAAACTGCTCATGAATTTCTAGACACGTCTCATTTAATTACAGAAAATGAAGTAATTGATACAATAAATCGATTAAAAGAAAATGGTGCACAAGTGATTATCGCAACTGAAGCATTTGGGGTAGATGATCCTTCAAACGAATTATTTGTAATGAATACTGCCTCCAAAGAAAATATACTTTCTACAGCATCTCATGAAATTTCTGGAATTTATGGATTAGAAATCAGAACTCTAACTGCAACTGTGAATGCAAGTGTTTTGCCAAAAACATTCCAAGTTGCAAATTTTGTAGAGGATGCTATACGTAAAACTGGAATAACTGCCCCCTTGATGATAATGAAAGGAGATGGCGGTGTCACAAGTATGGATACTTTTAGGACAAAACCAATCCTTACAATTCTTTCAGGTCCTGCTGCAAGTGTTGCTGGTGCATTATTGCATCTAAAAATAACTAATGGCATATTCGTTGAAGTGGGTGGCACAAGTACCAATATTTGCATTATAAAAAATGGTAAGCCTGAAATTCGTTATGTTACAGTAAAAGATCATCCTACATGCATTCGTTCAATGGATGTTCGAATTTTGGGAGTTGCAGGTGGCAGTATGGTTGGCTTAAAACAAAATAGAGTGTCTCAAGTGGGTCCACGAAGTGCTCATATTGCAGGTCTCAAATATTCTTGTTTTGCAGATCCTGAGGATCTCAAAACTGGAAAAATAATTTTGATTAAACCCATGTCAAACGACAAAACTCAATACGTAGCAATAAAATGCAATAAAGGTACGTATGCTATTACAAATACATGTGCCGCAAATGCATTGGGGATGATTGAAAAAAATGATTATGCATTTGGAAACCAAGAATCTGCAAAAATAGCACTAAAAACCCTTGCTGCATTTGCAGGAGTTTCATACCATGAAATTGCCATGTCTATAATTCAAACCGCATCATTTGAGATAACAAAAATGATTAGTAAAATCTTAAAAGAGTTTAAAATGAATCCACATAATACAACGTTAATAGGTGGTGGAGGTGGAGCCTCTGTTCTTGTTCCGTTTGTTGCAAAACAATTAGGGGTTAAATATGAAAAAGCAGAACATGCTGAGGTGATATCATCTATTGGTGTGGCATCGTCTATGCTTCAAGAAGAGATAGAGCAAACTATGGTTGAGCCAACCCCTGAAAAAATTAATCAAATTCATAAGAAAATACATGCTATATTGGTTGACAAAGGTGCAATTCCTGAATCCATTATGATTAATAGTGAATTTGTTTCTGATAAATCAACTCTTCGTGTGACTGCAGTAGGTAATGTAGAATTAGATAGTGCTGAAACATCAAAAAATATTTTTACCTTGCAAGATGCTAAAAAAAGAACTAGTGAAATTATTGGAATTCCAGAAAATTTAATTGAAATGAGTTATGAGACTGATCATTATTTTGTGTTTGCAGGACATATAGAGGTTAAAAAAATATTTAGTAAAAAAACTCAGCATCATGTTTTAATTTTAGATAGATATGGAAAGCCAAAACTATCAATTAAAAATGCTAAAATCATTCAAGGAGGTAAAATCTCTGTATTAGAAGAATTACATGAATATCTAGGTTCGAAACATTCTGAAATTGCTCCAAAAATCTATCTCTTAAATGATCTAAAACTGGTAGATTATTCTAGCTTCATTAATTCATCTGATATTGTGAATGCTATTGAAGGGGATCTTAATGGATCTGAAAAAGCTGCTATAATAATTGAACAAGGATTTTAGGTAATTTTACCAATGAATTGTTACTGGTATTAGGATTGACTACAATTTAGAAATTTCATTTAATACATGTGGATTTTCTAGAGATGATAAATCTCCTAATTCGATTCCTAACAATTTTGATTTAAGTAATCGACGCATAATTTTTCCTGTTCTCGTCTTAGGAAGTTCTGATATTTTGTATACAAATTTTGGACGAGCAATCTTGCCAATTTTTTCAGAAATATAATCTGATAATTCTTTCTCTAAATTATCATCTACTTTATTTTTGGTTACAAAAAAAACAACAATAGATTCACCCGTAATATCATCTGGGATTGAAATTGACGCAGCATCAGAAATTTTTGTATGTGATATTGCAATTTCTTCAATTTCTGCAGTACTCATTCTATGACCTGATACATTAATTACATCATCTGCTCGTCCTTTCATATACCACAAACCGTCATTATCTACAAATACATAATCTCCGTGAAACCAAACATTATCAAAACGTGACCAATACGTTTGCAGATAGCGAGAATCATCATGTAACAGTCCTTTTGTCATTGCAGGCCAGGGAGATTTTATTACAAGGTATCCGTTCTTTTGACGAACAGATGCTCCATGTTCATCATATACATCTAAATTCATTCCAGGACATGGAATTCCTACTGTAGATGGTTTTAATTTCATTCCTGGAAAAACGGATAACATTGCACCTCCAATTTCTGTTCCTCCTGATAAATTCATAATTGGGATTTTTTTGTTACCGACTTTTTCAAATAACCACCACCAAGAATCTTCATCTAATGGTTCTCCTGTAGTTGGGATGTTTTTGATTTTTTCATATAAATGAAGTTTCATTGGTTCAATGTTGTTTTTTTTAAATAATCTTACTGCGGTTGGTGATATGCCAAAAATTGTAGCGCTGTATCGATGTAGCATGTCCCAAATTCTTTCAAAATTTGGATAATTCAGTGCACCGTCATAAAGTATAGCACTGGCCCCTCTTATCAAAAGTCCATATACATTCCACACTAGTCCTGTAATCCAACCAATATCAGCAGGCCATAAAATAACATCTTCTTTATCCATATCGATCAGGAATGCTGCCTGATATCCTGCAAAAACTGAAAATCCACCATGAGTGTGAATTACGCCCTTTGGTTTTCCTGTCGTTCCAGAAGTATACAATATAAACAATGGATCTTCTGAATTAGTAATCTCAGTATCACATTTGGTGCTTTGGTCAAAAACTAAATGATCATAAAAAATACATTGCTCCGACTCCTCATAAATATCGATTCCTTTGTATTGTGTTATGATTATTTTTTCTATTTCCGTATCCTTTATTGCATCGTTAATGATTCGTTTTTGAGAAATCAATTTCTCATTTCTTTGAAATCCATCACAAACAAAAAGAATTTTTGCTTTACAGTCTTTTAATCGTATTTGAAGCGATTCTGAGCTGTATCCTGAAAAAATTACAGTTTGTACTGCTCCAATTTTTGCAGATGCCATAATTGCAATTACTGCCTCTTCGATCATTGGAAGAAATATTGCAATTACATCTCCTTTTTTGACTTTTAATTGTTTTAGGGCATTTGCAAGTTTGTTAACTTTGTTATCTAATTCAGAATATGTAATGCTTGAAATAGTTCCATCTTCTGAAATAAATGTATACGCTATTTTATTTGGTGTGTATTTACTAAATTTTTCAACTGATGATTTGTAAATGTTGGTATTACCATTTACAAACCATTTTGCCCATTGAATTCCTTTTGTAGTGTCTAAAATTTTTGTATATGGTTTGTCCCAAATAATTCCTATTTCTTTACTAACTTCTTGCCAAAACCACTCTAAATCCTGATTTGCTT
The DNA here is from genome assembly GCA_036984365.1 of Nitrosarchaeum sp. GTDB lineage: Archaea > Thermoproteota > Nitrososphaeria > Nitrososphaerales > Nitrosopumilaceae > Nitrosarchaeum. The sequence continues at coordinate 171,183 of BQXB01000003.1, read as the reverse complement.
TGATGGACAAATCTTCAATATTTGAAATATTGTATTTGTTCATAAATTTGTAGATATTTGAATTTTGAATTTGATTTTCTGTTGGTGTAAATACAAAATCAGACAAGTTACTAATTTAGAAAACTAATTGATGTAAAAAGATTTTTCAAAAATCAGAATATGTCAATCCCAAGTCTTCTAGCACATGCAATTGCTGCTTTCCCGTCATCCTTAGTTATTCCCGCTTTTTCAAATTTTTCTATCCACTCAGTTTTTGTGTTTGTAGTGTTCTCTTTGTAATATTCCCGTAAAATTTTTTCAATATTGGTACCCAGTTTATTTTTTGTTGCCTCCTTCATACCTGCTTGTAATAAGGCAGAATCTGAATTTGCCAATATTTTGATAAATTCCACATCTTCTAAAGACAGATAAGCCATAAAATCATTGTACCTTCTTTTTTAATAGTTCTAAAGTTAATTTTGGATCAGCTTTTCCTTTTGTTTTTTGCATAACTTTCCCTATTAGATAGTTTATTGTCTGAGGATTGTTTTTTGCTTGTTCTACAGCTTGAGGTTCTTCAGAGATTATTGATTCAACGATTGTTATTAATTCTGATTCATCTGATATATTGCCTAAATCTAATTTATCTATTATGTCCGATAATCTGTTTCCTGTCTTTACGATCTCATACAATGCATTTTTAGCGGAATTTCGCGCAATTTTTCCTAACTGTATTGAATCTGCTATTTCTCGTAAGTGAGATGGTTTTAATTTTGATTCTTCTCGTTTTTCTCTAGTATCTACCAGTCCCATCAAGTCAGTTGTAATTATATTTGCAACTTCTTTAGCATTTTCTTTTGTATGTGCATTTTCAAATAAATCTGAATAAAATTTATCGGATGAAAGAACTTCTGCGACTTGGTTTGGAATACCATATTTTGAAATGTATCGTTGTTTTTTAGAACCAATACTTTCAGGCATTTCTATTTTTAATTTTTCCTTGATTTTATCACTGATTTTTATCCATGGGATGTCTCCTTCTAAAAAATATCTGTAGTCCAAATCTTCTTCTTTTGATCTTGATGCTACCGTGATCTTTCTTTTATCATCCCAATGACGTGTCTCTTGAATAATCAGAATGTTTCGTGAATGTAGACTTTGTTGACGTGTAATTTCAAAATGTACTGCTTTTTCTAAATCATGAAATGATCCTATGTTTTTAATTTCAACTTTATTTCCATCTTTAATTGACACGTTGGCATCTGCTCTCATTGCTCCTTCTAAACTAGGATCTGACACATCTAGATTTTCTAATAAATCTGATAAAATATTTAGAAATTCCCTTACTTCTCTTGGATTCTCAAAATCAGGCTCAGTTACAATCTCCACTAATGGTGTACCTGCACGGTTGTAATCCACAAGAGTTATTTGATTTTTTTCAGAATTTCCCTCATAAATTAATCTTCCAGGGTCCTCTTCTAGTTGAATTCGAGTTATTCGAATCTTCTTTTCTCCTACCATTAGAGTTCCGGTACCTCCTACACTGCCGTCCCCATAAACGTTTAACTGCGTGATTTGGAAATTTTTTGGTAAATCGGGATAAAAATAATTTTTTCTAAAAAATGCAATTTTTTCTGGAGTGGTGCAATTTAATGCCATTGCTATCATTGTAGCTTTTTCTACTGCCTTTTGATTTAGCCTTGGAAGAGTACCTGGCAATCCAATACATATGGGACAAATGTTGGTATTTGGTTCAAATTCTCTATAGTTTGCTTTACATGAACAAAACAATTTGCTTTCTAATTTTGTAAGTTGACAGTGAATCTCTAATCCTATTTTTGTCAAATTGGTACCTCTGGTAATTTTACAGTTTTTTCTAATGCATGTGCTGCTTGTAGTAATAGTTTATCATTCATTGAATTTGCAATGAGTTGGATCCCAATTGGCAATCCATTTGATATTGTAAATGGAACTGATATTGCTGGTCTCCCAGTCAGATTGGCAGTTATTGTGTTAATATCCACAAGAAACAATGCAACTGGATCATCTATTTTTTCACCAATTTTAAATGGCAGTATTGGAACTGTCGGTGCAATTAATAGATCGAATTTTTTAAATGCATCATTAATTTGTCTTGTCAGTTTATTTTTTACTTTAAGTGCTTTGAGAAAATATTTTCCTGCATGTCCTGCAGATGGAACAAATCCTCCCAAGATCATTCTTCTTGTAACCTCCGGACCTAGATTCTTTCTTGCTTTTTCAATATATGCATTAAACTCATACCCCTCAACAGAAAGTTCATAGCCGTATCTTAAATTATCATATCTTGCAAGATTGCTCCCTGCTTCGGTTGCTGTAATTATATAATATGCTGCAACTGAATATTTTACCATGTCTAAAGACATCTCTTCACATTTTGCTCCTAATCCCTCTAATTTTGAAATTGCATCTTTTGTTGCAGAAAGTACTGATGGGTCAATTCCTTCCCCAACCATCTCTTTGATTATGCCTATTTTTTTACCTTCTATGCCTGAATCAATATTTTTGAGATAGTCTTCTCCGTGATTATCTACTGTTGTATCGTCATTAGAATCCAAACCTGTAATGAGATTTAACATGAATGCTGCATCCTCGACTGTTCTAGTTAGAGGTCCAATTTGCTCGATACTGTTTGCATAAGAAATTAACCCGTATCTGCTGATCAATCCATAAGTCGGTTTGTATCCGACAGTTGAACAAAAACTGGCAGGATTTCTAACTGATCCTCCAGTATCAGAACCTAATGATGCAACACATTCAAAAGCACTAACTGATACGGCACTACCTCCAGAAGAACCTCCTGGAACATAATCTAAATTCCATGGATTCTTACTTGGACCATATGCACTAAATTCGGTAGTTAGGCCCATTGCAAATTCATCCAGATTCACTTTTCCTACAAAAATTGCATCTTGTTGCTTGAGTTTTGTGATTACAGTTGCATCATATGGGGCAATAAAATTTTCAAGCATCTTTGATGCACATGTTGTCTTGGTATCTTTGATGCAAATATTGTCTTTAATTGAAATTGGCATGCCAAAACACTGTCCTACTTTTTGACCTAATTTTATTTTTTTATCTATTTCTCTTGCTTGATTAATAGCATCATCATTTAATGATAAAAATGCATGTAGTTTACTATCAACATTTTGTATTTGTTCTATTGTTTTTGCTATGAATTCTTCTACTGATATATTTCCAGATTTTGCTTCTCTAGTAAATTGTAGAGCTGAGATTTTAATATTCAATCAAATCATCTTTGGTGCTCTTACATAGGTTCCTTTATGGTGATTGAGTTTTTCGATAAGTTTTCCATCAAATGGAATGTATTTGTCTTCTCTTAGGTTGGAGATTGGAATCTCCTTAAAAATTATTTCCTCTGATTCTACCCCAGCAGAATCTAAAATATCAAAATAATCTATTATTTTATCTACTCTCTCATAGATAGAAGGATCGATGAGTTCAATTCTCATTAGTTTTGCAACATGCTGTATCTCTTTTTGAGTTACCATTTTCAATTCATCTACGGCGTGAGCCTATCGACATCTCTTGGATAAAATGTCACATCACGAATGTTTTCTGTGCCTGTAAGTGCCATAATTAGTCGTTCTAATCCTATACCACATCCCGCATGAGGAGGTACACCGTAATCAAATGCTCCTAAATGATACTCAAACGCATCAGTTTTCATTCCTTTATTCTTCATTCTTTCTTCAAGTTCATATCGTTTCTCAATTCTTGTACTTCCTGATGACAATTCCAAGTCTCCAAACATTAAATCAAATGATTCTGAAATTTTTGGATTTGCCTTACTATCTTTTACATAAAATGGTTTAGGTCCCAACGGCCAATCTTTTATGAAATAAAACCCTTCAACACCAATCTTTTTGAGATTTGAAGGATAAAGATCATCGCCCCATTCTGTTTTTGCACCTGCTTTTTGTATTTTTTCTACTAATTCATCATAAGAATATCGTGGAATATGTTCAGGTATAGTTGGAATGATAAATTCTACATCTGAATAATTTTTTACATATTCATTAACCGTGTTTATTGATATTTTTATTATTTCTTCAATTCTGTCCATTACATCATTGTAATCAACAAAAGATTCTTCCAAATCAATTGATATGGCTTCTGCCAAATGCCTATTGGTTCTTGATGATTCTGCTCTAAAGATAGGTGCAATTTCAAATACTTTTTCAAAACTCATAGTCAATTGTTCTTTGTACAATTGTGGGCTCTGAGCTAAAAATGCTTCTCTGTTGTAATAAAATATCGGAAATAATGCTGCCCCTCCTTCTGTTGCAGTTGCTATCATTTTTGGAGTATTGATTTCTGTGAATTTTTGTTGATAAAAATAATCCCGAATTGCTTTTAGAACTGAACTTCTTACATTAAAAATATGTTGTAATGGTTTGCGTCTAAGATCAATTGGCCGTACTTCTAATCTTGTATCTATGTTTTTTACTGTTTTTGCTAAAGGCTCAAACGGTGGAATTTTTTCAACATCTGAAAATACTCTGAGTTCTGTTGGTATGATCTCAAATCCCGTTGGTGCTTTTTCTGAGGATTTAACTTTGCCAATAATTGCAATAGATGAATGTGGTTTTAAAATAGATATTTTTTCACGTATTTCATCAGGACAAACTCCTTTTTTGGCAACAATTGGAATATCCCCGTTTTTGTCTCTTATCGTGGCAAAACTAATGTTACCATGCCCTCTAATTGTTAAAACCCAACCCATCACAATTACCTCATTTCCATCCATTGATGGATTCAATTCATTCGAATAATGTGATCTACGTAATGTTCCAAGATCTGTTTTTATCATAATTTACTAAATTTCAGTCATATGGTGTAATTAATTTTTGGGAAACGATTGTTTTCCTAAATATTAGTAAAATACCACGAAAACATGAACTGTTATCAAAAAATGAATCTCATGTATGGCAATATTAAGCACACAAAAATATGTGATATGTAAAGTGTAAATCTAGAATTCCAATCACTAGAGAAGATTTCATCCAGAAATGCGGCATCATAAAACTTTGCTCAAATATACTTTTTTTAAAACATAGTGATTTTATGGGTTATTGGATAAAATAATTAAATCATGTTTGTGCGATAGCCTAATCAATTTTTGAAACAAAGTATCAAAAATAATAAAAAAGTAACATTTATCATCTGAAAATATTTCATTCTAAACTGTAATGGATTTGTTGATAGGATTAGTAATCGCAATCTTCATCATTGCAGCTGTATTTGTAGGATATCATGCATCTCAAGAACCACATGAAGAAATGGCAGAGGGACATGACGAATCAATTAATTTGGAGGTTTATCAAGTAAATCTAACATCCCCACTAAAATCCAATTTAAATGAATTAATTCTATAATTTCAAAAATACTCGATTTTTTTGTTTACATTAAATTACTACTAAAGATATAGAACAATATTGCTTCTATCAAATAAAGAAAAACTCATTGCATTGATATCAAATGGAATTGCAGTCTATTCTCTATATCAAGAAAGACAAAGTCTTCCAAAAAATATCACCATGTATGATTTTATTTTGAAAGTTATTCCAGAGGATATTAAATCTGAGTTAAGCATAGAATTAATTGATGAGGTATTTCATTATGTGTCCTCCACACATAGTTCATAAAGTACAATCAATTAGAATAATACATCACATTGACGACAATAGCAACATTAGGATCTCATTGTGCCTTACAAGTTCTAAAAGGTGCAAAGGATGAAGGTCTAAAAACAATTCTAGTTTGTGAGAAAAAACGGGAGAAACTATATCGGAGATTTCCATTTATTGATGAATTGATTTTGGTTGATAATTTTGTAGATGTACTAGAACAAAAACACCAATCACGTTTAGAGCAAAATGATGCTATTTTGGTTCCACATGGAACCTTAATTGCACAAATGAGTTCTGAACAAATTGAATCAATCAAGACTCCGATATTTGGAAACAAATGGATATTGAGATGGGAATCTGATAGAACTATGAAAGAGAAACTTATGCGAGAAGCAAAACTTCCTGTTCCAAAACCCGTATTGAATTCAAAAGATATAGACAAGCTTGTAATTGTAAAAAGACAAGGCGCTGCGGGAGGGAAAGGATATTTTTTAGCAACAAGTACCGACGATTACAATAAAAAACGAAATCAGCTAATTTCACAGGGGATTATCTCTAATGAGGAGACACTTTACATTCAAGAGTACGCTGCAGGAGTTTTGGCATACCTGCAATTTTTTTATTCCCCGCTAAAAGAAGAACTGGAATTTTTTGGTGCTGATCAGAGACATGAATCAGATATTGAGGGCATGGCCAGAATACCATCAGAACAACAGCTAAAAAGCAATAAAGTTCCATCTTTTAATGTTATAGGAAACAGCCCCATAGTTTTAAGAGAATCATTATTAGAGGAAGTATATAATATGGGTGAAAATTTTGTAGAGGCCTCAAAAAGAATTGTTTCCCCGGGGATGAATGGTCCATTTTGTATAGAAGGAGTTTATGACGAGAATGCAACGTTTACATCATTTGAATTTTCAGCTAGAATCGTAGCTGGGACAAACATCTACATGGATGGTTCTCCATACTATTCACTATTGTTTAATGAGCCTATGAGTATGGGTAAAAGAATAGCACGTGAGATAAAAACTGCAAAAAAGACAAATCAATTAGATAAAATTACCACTTAAAAAAAGAAATTTTTGTCTTTGCAAAAATTATGATGGATGAAATAATAATTATAAATCCAAAAAATACGCCTATGGGAAATTCTGGAATCACATGCGTTCCAATAATTTCAACTTCTTCAGAACCTGAAGGTACTAAGAATTCCAATGTGGAACTATCAGAATCATTCGTTATTTTATAATTTACTTCTTGACTGTCAACCAAAACTATAAATTCATTATTTGGTGCACTAATCAATTCATTTTCTAAATCGATAAAAAATTGAGAATCTTGAGTACGTTCTAAACCAATAAGTAATGATTTTGATTCAGAGTCAATATCCATTGCAATTATGTTGGCATTTACGGCATATGATATTGAATATGTCTGTTGATCAACTTTTAATGTATATTTTGAAGAATTAGAAAAATTATCTGATTCTTGAAGTTGTGCAAAAATAGGAGCACTAACAATTAAAAAAGGTAAAATAAGAAAAAACCAATAATTCATTAATTCAGAACAGTGTGCTTAATTATTTGTACTTTCTTCTATTCCACAATTAATGCACATTTTCTTATCTTGTATGGCAAAATATGAAAAACTATGAATGAATCCAATCTTACATCTCATATCATATACAAACTAACATGTAATTAGAAGTACCAGAGTCAAAATAAATATCGATCAATGATTAATTGTTCTAAAATGTATACTTTTTAATTAAATTTATGCCTAAGTTACTATCCTATAAAACAAAAAGTAGATAAATTTACTTTTTTGAATCATTATAAAGAGCCACACTGTAATATTTGAAAAATGCCAGCGGGGGGATTTGAACGCCCGACGGCCCGGTCTTCAGCCGAGTGCTCTCCCAGGCTGAGCTACGCTGGCACAACAAATTTGCTTTAGGTTGAGGAATTAAAAGTTGTCTTTATCATCAAATATGGAAAAAACACATCAAATTATGATTTGATGTGTCTAGAATTAAACAATTTATCAAAATAGACTACAAGTAAAATCCATAATGTGTGAATTTAATCAGAATATTTTTTTAATTGATTTCTAACTACTTGTATTTTTTCTAATTTTTCTTGAATCGTATATTAGTTCTTTTCAAGATATTTTTATCAATTTATCTTTAATCTATAAAAAAAGGTAAGAAATAAGGCTATCAAATTTTATGTGATTATGTCTATGTGACTTTTTCAAGTACATCTCAAGTTCATGCATATTCATTTGATATTGAACTGAATTAGAGATTTACACAAAAATTGATAGTTAAATTTTCCAAATAATCTCTTTTTTTCCGCTTCTTTTATTCAAAACTCGGCCTAACACAAAAAAAAGATCCGATAAACGATTTACATATTTTATACAATTATCATTAATTTTTTCTTGCTCGTTTAACATTATTATGTGTGTTTCAGCTCTTCGTGTAACTGTTCTAACATGATGTAGTTGAGAGGCCAAAATTGTCCCGCCAGGTAAAATGAAATTAGTTAGTGGTGTTAATTCAGATTCATATTTATCAATATTTCTTTCTAAATTCAAAACCATTTCATTTGTAACTCGATTTTTTTTATCTTCTAGTTTTGGATTTGAAAGATCGGCCCCAATTACAAACAATTCATTTTGAATTAAATTTAACAATGTGGCAATATCTTCGTCTAGATCATAAGATTGAATAATGCCCAATATTGCATTTGTTTCATCAATTGCACCATATGCTGTAATCCGTGGATTTGATTTTAATACCCTTGAATTACCTTGTAACCCCGTAGTTCCATCATCACCAGTTTTTGTATATATTTTCAATAATCTATGAAAAATCAATTAAACTATTATGTTGTTCGAATTATTTATTACATCTTACTTGTAAATTAACTTATTGTATTCATTATTTTTTTTTCATCATAAATTAAAATTTAAAAAGAATTGTAAACTAATTCAAATTATTAATGCTACAAATTATAGATCTTATAACAACATAAAAAAAATTTCAAAGCCTTGATTATTGATTTTTTTAATACATCCGCAAAATTAAAGAAAATACCACGTCAAGGATGGATTGATAAATTATCCCTTAATACTCCCGAATCTGTTGCAGATCATACGTTTTCAATGGCCATGATGGGAATGATCTTTTCAGATTTAGAAGATTACAACACAGAAAAAATTTTAAAAATTATTCTTTTGCATGATTTAGCAGAATCTATCATAGGGGACATCACTCCTCAACAAATCTCAAAAGAAAGAAAAATAGAATTAGAAAACAATGCAATGGAAGAAATTCTTAGTAATTTACCAGATAAGATACAAAAACAATACAACAACTTCTGGATTGAATATCAATTAAATCACTCTAAAGAAGCTCAACTAGTTCATCAAATAGATAAATTAGAAATGGCATTACAGGCCAAAATCTATTCAAATGAAGGGCATTCTAAAGACTTGCTAGATTCATTTTTCAACACTGCAAAAAATGAAATCACAAATCCTAAATTAATAGAATTGTTTAAAAAAATATTAGAAAAATAAAAGATGTCCGAAAAAAGCAAAGATGAGTTAATTGAAGCACAAAAACAAATTATAGGAATGCTTTTTGAGATAATTAAGCGATTACAAGCAAACAATGAACTTGACGATGAGTATTTCCAAATAATTTTATCGGAAGATAAAACAAAAAAAGAAAGAGTAACAAAAATTCTAATTGAGAGAGAAGAAAATGCAAAAATTATAGAGCGTTTATTAGAACAATTAGAAATCTAACATATGTCTTAAAATTTTTACTCGTCTGAAATGATTTTTAGTCTTGCTGTTTGTTCATATTTGTCTTGAACATAGTGAGAAAGATTAATTATTCTGATTCTTGTTGGTTTATTTAACCAACTACCCTCATTTTCAAACCATGATTCAATATCATCAATGTCATATCTTTCTCCACTCTTTAGAATATCTTTAAAAATAGATTTTATCTCCTCAATTTCTTGTTCCTTTAGATTATTTTTATCTTCAACTAATGTAGTGATTTCATTTAATTTTATAATCACGTTGTTTGTAAGAGGCATGATTCTATCAAATTAAGAAGATATAACACATGTGTATATTGTTTTATGGCTAATCTTATCTTTTCTATCTGGCATTATGCACTAATAACTATGTGTTTTGTTTTATAATCAGCAGTGTTCGTGTTATTTTTTGGTTGCTATTGTTGGATTATTTCCATCTTTAATTTTGAGTGTGTTTTCGATAATTTTAGTCATAAATTATTTTGACATTGTGAAATTTTGATAGACTTTTTCTTTATTTTGAGATATAGTTCTTTGGTTCACCATAAAATTTTGTCATTTCATTTTGACCACATTTGCATTAGATATACTATAATTGGAATCTCAATGACAAGCCCCCAATTGTACTCACAGCGTTACACAGCAGGTTCTTTCTGTAGTGGCATCATCTAAATAACATGCGCGTGATAGGATGGAAAGATAATATCATATGAGATGTATGCTGTATATTTGGTGAATCTGTAGTGGTTATTTTAGAATAAAGAAAAATCAGCGGTTATAAAATTCTAAAATTTTATAAGTTTGCATTCCTGACCTTTTGCCCTACATTCAGAACAGTATAGCAAAGGAATTCTATCCTCTTTGATCATTTTAAAATGCAGATGTGAATCCATCGTATGACCACATTCTGAATTTTTGCATTTTACATCTTTGTTATCATAGAGTACCTTGATTGTAGAATCTCCCATGGTTTTTTTGCTTTTTACGTGAATAAATTACTATCTAATTGTAGAATAGAAAAAATTCTAAAAGTTATTTGATATTAAACAATCGTACTCTCTCACTAACTGTTCTTAGCAATTAAGTCATTGTATTGATTAACGAAATAATCTAGACAATCCAGATAATGAGAAATATGAACAATCAATAAAGTGAATGAAAAACTTCCTATAATCGATAAATTTTCATCAAATAGAAAAAAGAGTTTAAAACTCTATTTTGTCGCCTTCTTTTAGGATAACAATGTCTGATTGCATTTTACCTTTGATATCCAGCCATCTTATGTTCATAGATACTTGTTTGATTCCCACTTTATCGACTTTGATGTCATTGGCTTTTTTGATTAGTGCTTCGATTTTACTCATCTTTGAATAACGTAACAGATCATGATTTATTCTAATCATGTGATCGCTTGTTGACCCCGAGAATAAAATTGATTCCATTGGATTAATCAATGTGAGTTATTATTGCATTTTATATTCAATGACAAGTCATTTTGTTGGTTTTTTGTTTGACATTGGACATTCATACTGGTAACATTGTATTTACAAACATCTTTGCTGACTAATAATATCATTAGGATGCTGATGTCTTATGAACAATTTCTGCCTATAGGCTCCTGCATTATGATCAGTAGAATAAATGATAATTAAATGCAGATAGAATATGTCTGATATAGCAGTCTTTTGAGATATTGTTTTTATAACAATCAAGTCTTCTTTGAGTCATGCAATATTTTCAGGCATTAAAAACTGGGCAAAAAAGAGTCGCAGAAGCTAGAGAGTATCTTAACAGGTTGACTAATGGAAAAGCAATGCCGGCATTAGCATTAAGAGATAACAAGTCAAACGTCTGGGATCCAGTTGGTGAAGAAAATCTTTACGCATTTGTTGATGAATCTGCAGGATTTGTATTGACAGATAACAGCGGATACATTCTTGCTTTGGTTGATAAATGTGGCATTTCTAAAACAATTGTACAGGGAGTAACAAATGCCCAAAAAGAAACTTTGGAGCAATCATTTCAAAAAGACAATATCCAAGAATACAAGGGCAAGGTAACTCTTCCAGTTTAATTGAAAATTTTTTACCAATAATAGTCAAAAAAAATCAGCGTAAAGCTTTTGTTGTCATCAGATTTATAACAACAAATGGCAAAACATACCCAGGAGATTGAAGTAGATGGGCATCTTATTGATTCATCAATTCTAACAAGAATATTTGATAAAATTATGGATCTTCATGGGGAATTTCAAGTAGAAGAAATCAATATTGGAAAAAAGAAAAAAGATCCATCGTATGCACGATTATCAGTTACAGGTAAGAACCAAAAACACTTAGATGAAATTTTAGAAACAATTTATCGCGAAGGAGCAGTCTCAAAAATACAAAAAGGAATTTCATTAAAAAAATCACCAAAAGATATGGTAATGCCAGATAATTTTTACAGTACCACAAATAATCATACTCAAGTTTTCCATAATGAAAAATGGATTCAAGTTGAAAATATGATGATGGACAAATGCATTGTAGTAAAAAACAACAGAGCGTTTTGTGTCCCTGTGAGAGATATAAAAAAAGGTGATAACATAATTGTTGGAGAAAACGGAATCAAGATAACACCGCCTGAACGTCCAAGAGAAGGTGTTAATGTTTTTGAATTTATGGGGAGCTCAAGTTCAAGTGAAAGACCAACTCAACACATTGCAAAAAAAGTAGCAGAAGACATTTACAAGACAAAGAAAAATGGTGGAAAAATTGTGATTGTTGGAGGTCCTGCAATAGTACATACAGGAGCATCTGATGCTGTTGCAGAATTGATCAGACTAGGATTTATCGATGGAGTTTTGGCTGGAAATGCTTTAGCAGTTCATGATATAGAGTATGCTATATTGGGAACATCACTTGGAATGAATGTTCATGATGCAACTTTGGCATATCGTGGACATCGAAATCACATGGAGACCATAAATGCTGTTTTCCGTGCAGGTTCTATTGCAAATATGGTCAAAACAAAAAAACTGACACGTGGAATAATGTATCAATGTGTTAAAAATAAAGTTCCATTTGTATTGGCAGGCTCTATTCGGGATGACGGACCATTGCCAGACGTAATTACAGATGTAGCAGATGCACAAAGAGAGTACAAAAAAATCCTTAAAAATGCAAGTATGGTGATCATGATTTCTACAATGTTGCATTCTATAGCAACTGGAAATATGTTACCTGCAAATGTCAAAGTTGTGGTAGTTGATATCAATCAGCCAACAGTCACTAAGCTAATGGATAGGGGTACTTGGCAAGCATTGGGAATTGTGACTGACGTTGGTGCATTTTTACCAATGGTTTTACAACAAATTAAAAAACAGAAAAAATAAAGTAGACCAGTATGACATAATTTGTATTAGTACAAAATTTAAGACACTATTAATTAAATTATTCAAAATTACAATAATTACACTTTAATGATTCACTAAATATAAAAAAATCAAGTATTATGACCCTTAATTTTATAAAAAAATATTCTGCATAATATTTAAAAACAAGGTAACCTCTTGATTTTCGACATTAATGACTGAAAAAAAGACAGTAAAGAAAACTGCATCAAATACAAAAGCAGTAAAATTAAAGGCAAAAGCTTCGACTCCAAAGGCAAAAGCTTCAAAATCTGAGTCTAAAAAATCAAAAGAAGAAAGTGATGATATGGGTATAGTGATAGTAGATGATGATATTGTCATTGATCAAGAAAAAGTAAATGAAGAAAGAAGAGCGTATCTTGAAGAATCTAGATCTCAAGAAGCATATGATTAAAGCAATATTTCTTATCCGATATGATTAGCTAATTACTTTCTATCGTGTACTCTGCTAAGAGAGTACGCGTTTAGATGTACTCTTGAAGATATTTGATTGTAGATAATTTGTATTATTGTAAGCGGTGGATTGTTGTTCCGGGATTTAGCGCGCGTTCCCTGCATCTAATCCACAAAAGACACTAAAACAATATAGCACAATTAGTATTTAACTGCTTATCATATCAATTGAGAGTTAACCTCAGTACAACAAACCACTGAATGATACTGTCTTATTTTTCATGTTTTAATTATATCATGCGAGAAATTTCCATCAAATTCAAAGATGCATATTATCTGAAATTTCAAAAGATTTCAAACGAGTCAGGCCTGAGTCCTGAGGAAAAGATTCAAGAGATTGTAGAATATTATTTGATAATTGAGAGGAATAGGAAGAAATTTACAGTCTAGGCTAATGCCTGAATCTTGATTGTAGTATACTCTGAGGTAATCTTTCTAGCATGGTTTTCACAGACACGTATCATCTCCTTGCAGAACGGCTTTTTTGAATCTGATTCAAAATAATAGTAGAGCAGTTTCACATATTCATCTACACTGCATTCGATGATATTGCATATTAGAATCATATTTTGGAAAATACCCACAAAAAGTGTGGGTTATTGTAAAAATCTAGTTTTGCAGTGTTGCTGCTACAGCCAACAGTACTGTTTCTCTGTCAAATGAATCAGAGTTTGTTTTTTTCTTGTATTCCATTGCAGCATAAAGTCAGAATTTAGATAAAAAGAGTAGTGTTAAAAAAGATTCTTAGTATAGTTGATCATCATAGTTTAAAGACAATGATGATAAAGTCAGTTTGTTCTTGGATTATTCTCTAGATTCAACCCTGTCTTCAATACAACATAGGCATAAAGTAGTTATTCTCTTCTTTTGTTAAAGCAATCTTTATTCGTTTCAATACTGTATAATCCATATGAAAGCATTATGCCTGATTACTGTAAAACCGGGTAAAGTTGACGTAGTAGTTGATATTGTGAAGAAAAAACGCAAAATAATAAAAAATACCATGGTAGTTTCAGGCAGGGCAGATATTGCGGTAGTGCTACATGGAAGTATTGATGAAATTAACAACACCGTAATTGATTTTAAAAAGATAAAAGAAATTGTAACAACTGAGACATTAATTGAAGTAGAGGTGAATATGGGGTGGTAAGGGCAATCGTATTGGTAAAATCACCTAAAAAATTAATTGCGGCAAGACTACGTAAAGTAAATTCTGTTTATGATTCATTTCCCACCAGCGGTCAATTTGACGCAGTGGCTATAATCGAGGTAGAAAATCTTGGAAAGATCAAAGATATTACTAATCAAATTCAAAAAATTAATGGAGTAGAAAGAACTGAAACCATGATTGAGGTTCAATAAAAAAGGCAAAGCCCCCTTGCAGGCACAGAAAACGCGATATAACTAAAGTAATGACGAATTATTTTTTGTTGGAAATATATTAAGAGTTAATTTCTGATGTAAACACAGTATCAATAATTGGTTTGGTACAATCTAATTCTGAAACTGTGATTTTAAAATCATCTATTTTTCCTGTTTCATAATATACCAATATCTGTTTCACAATTTGATTCAGCACAATATTGCTAAGACCATAAACTTGTCCAATTTTTGCATAACCAAATCCTGAGAATGATTTGGAATTTTCTATGTTATTTGTAATTACCGTTTTTACTTCCGTTGATGCAGGAATATTTTTCATGGATAATTCATACGTCCTTATTAAATACAAATTGCACATAGTGGATTTATGCTTAGATTAAAAAATAAAAAAAACATATTCGAATTAATTCGAAGTAAATGGAACCAATTAGAGGATCCTGAACCAGAATGGATATAATTAGAGAATAACACAGATTGAAATCATGGCACGAAAGAAAAAGGATTTGAAACAACGCCAGAATCTTCAGTGTCATTGGCATTGCCCTTGTGAAGATTGTAGAACTGATGAAAACCAGCAAAATTATTAAAAATAATCCTTAGAATCTAGACTCTTTTTGTGACTAAATCCTTAAGTTAATACAAAATTTAAGAAATTCGTGGGATTATTCTCTAAAAAGAAAAAACTATCCAAAGAAGAAAAAGAAACACTAGAAAAAGCCAGAAAAGAGTTAAAGAAAATTAAAGAAAACAGGGATGATTTTGATGTGCTAGATAAGATAACTAATGATGAATCTGAGAATGAAGAAAAGAACAGAGAAGAGCAAAGACAGATTGAAGATTTAGCAAAGTTAAATCAAAAACAAGAGGAAACCATACTTGCCAGTACAGGAAAAACCTATGAAGATTACAATCAAACTGGCATGTGTTGTACGTTGGATTGTGATGTTCCAGAAAGTGTTCTAAATGGAAAGGAATGCAAGTTTTGTAACAGATTTTGTTGCATTGATCATCTTTTGTGTCATAAACATGATTGCGTTAAAGATAGACATGTAAAATTTGTAAGAAAATTATGGCTTAGAAAGTATGGTCTTAATGTAAGCACTGGATACTATACTGTGGCATGTGATGCTTGTGGCTATGCCTCAACATCTCCTTCTCTTATTGAGATAGCAGGGGAGGAGAGAATATCACACATTGTAGAAACAGGTTGTAGTTCAAACCAAGTATGGCTTGAAGGTGTTGAATAGTGCAAGATAATTTTAGATTCTAAACTATGTGCTCAAATTCATAAAATATTTAGAAAATCACTGCCAAAAGACGTTTTCTGTGAGTTTCAAACAAACAATGTTAAATCATACTTAAATCTGATAATGCCGTAATAATATGAATGGTGTTTAGGTCATGTGTTCATTGTAAAAGAGAATACGAAGATGTATTCAATAGAAGGATTTGTTCTATGAAATGTGCATTAGAGATTTCAGGTTGAATACACCCTCTATTTTTTAGTTATCTTGTAGATTTACGTATGTTTTTATCGTATCCTAAATAATTTTAATTCTGTTAGATGTAAAAAGCACTTTGTTTTCCTAAACAATAATCTACTAAATTCTGGACAGATATTTTTGCAATCATAATTTCTGCACAATTTGACAATCTATTCACTTTTTCACACCGTTTCTTCTCTCATACTCCCTCGTCTTTCTAAAATCAACTTCAAGCATTTCAAGGAATTTGTTAACCAATTCAGTATCCAAAAGAATCATGTCTGATTTTGCATGTTTTGTAATAATGCTCTTTCTTGATTCGCAGTTTCTTGTTTTTGGCATGGCATAGACGATAGACTGTCTTTTCTACTAGCCATCGAAAAGGCTCAATTATATCATAAGTTATGGATTGAAATGATTCGTGGTTTTTATGATAAAACGAATAGTAAGGATCAAGCCCTAGACCGTTAATTTGTTTTGAGATTTCTCCAGATAGAACCGTGTATCCATAGTTTAGTAATGCGTTAATTACATCAGTTTCATTTTGTTTTGTAAAATATCCAATTCCATGTCTTATATCAAAGCCATACTTTTCATCAAAGAAACTAGAATACATTTTGAAATATTCTTGACTCACTTGAGCTTCAGCTGCAACCATTTTTTTCAAATCAAAATTTGGGATTTGCCTTTGTTGTTCTTTGAGAATTGAAATGACTTTTTTACAATCTTCCTTAAGTGATGATAGAAAAGTATGGTTAGTACGATACGTTTCGAGATGAATCTAAAGTAACGTATCTTCAAAGGCAATTATTACACGCAAAATTCCATTCCCAAATTTCCTATTGCGTGAACCCACACCTGAGATCATAGGAAAGTGCATTGAGGAGATAGGGGTATTGCCACAATCAAAGTAATAAAGTCATTATCTAAAAGTAACGTGAATGTCATTTTGACTGATTTGTATGGGGACCTGCCTGAAATCACGATTCTTTCATATGGGAATCAAGATAGAAAAAAGGTTCAACTTCATGTTCTTTTTTGTAGAAATGCTTGCCATTTTTCAAAATTATTTTATTATCTTTTAGAGTAATACTCACGCCATAACCACGCAATAGTTTGACACAGTGATTCTTCTTCAAGGGCAACAACAAAAATTATGATTTTTAGTATTAGTATTTAGAAAATTTCCAACAAAAAATAATTCGTCATTACTTTAGTTATATCGCGTTTTCTGTGCCTGCAAGGGGGCTTTGCCTTTTTTATTGAGGTTTAATGACAAAGAATTTAACATACTTTGATGTAGGGTAATTGTGAATATCAAAAAAGTCGGTAATGTCATCTTAGCAGTTAAAGACATCGATAAATCACTAGCATTTTATCATGAAATTATTGGATTGCCAATAAAAAGACAAAGACGATCATGGGTAGATTTAGGCACTTCTGGAGCTCTATTGAGTTTACATCCAGCATCATTGACTGCAAAGCACATTGGTAGTTCAATTGAAAATGGAATTACGATAGGATTTTTGGTAGGCGATGTTACATCAGCAGTAGAGGAATTAAAATCAAAAGGGGTTAAGATTTATCGTGATATTGTAGATAGAGATGCTGGAAAAAATGCAGTTATTTTGGATCCTGATGATTATTTGATATCCTTATTTGAGCCAATATTTGACGATAAGACTGAACAAACAAGTGGGTATCACGGATTTACTCCTGCTTAGATTGTTTTTTTAATTGCAGTAATTATTTTATCGATATTTTTTTCAGATCTATCAATTGAAATGTAATATGTCATTTCTTCTTTTTGAAAAATTATGATTGATATTTTTTGATGTTGTAGTAAAACATAATCTAATTTTCCCACTGCGCTTACAGTCTCTTTTCTTAATGTCATTAATGTAGATATTATAAAAAATTCATTTTTAACTTGTTCTGATTTTAATAAGGGTTTAACATTCGGTCTGACAATTCCAGTTAGAGTTCTTCCATAAGCATTTACTATGCCGACATATCTTATGCTGTTTGATAATTGAAGAATACTTTGACATTTTTTTTTATATCGAATTATTTTATCTTTCCAAATTTCATCAGGTGTCTTAACCATATTCAAATTTAAATTTGAAATTAATAAGTATTATTGCTAATGTACAAACTAATTTTCTGAAATTAGTTAAATTTAAAATAATGCCGTCAGTTCATTTTTGAATGAGTATTTTCTCTCTCAACTAATTTTTTCTTTAATTCAAGATTTTCTTTTAACAATTTATCATTTTCTGCCTTTAATGTATTGACAGAATTTTGACGATTAAACAATGGATGTCCTGGCGGGATAATCCCATTAGAGTTCATGGTCAATAAGCTAGACACATATCTTTGATATGACTGTTGAAATCCTTGCAATTTTTTATTAATTGACGCATTATTCTCTGTAAATTTTTCTTTCAATGGATTTTCAAAAATTTTGAACATTGGGCTAGTTAATCCAGGAGGTAGTCTTGGAAATTGTAAAGCTAGATGAGGTATGTTTGGATTTAACCCATAGATATCTTTAAGATGTTTTATTGGCATATCTTCCATAATAACTCTGTATTTTTGCCATATTTTTGCCTTGTCTTTAGGCGTTTGATATACAATAAAGCTAATTTGGAGTCATTTTAGCTCAAATTGAGCTGATCGCTGATCCTTATAGATTCCAATTTTAGATCGCAGTTAGGCATGCCAGAAATAACTAAGACATGTATAAGGTGCAATAAAAATATCATCGACAGAGATCTACATAAAATTGTAATTTATGTAATTCAAGAAAAATTTACAGAGCATCATTATGAACATGTAGAATGTCCTGGAAAATTTACTGTTTAACCAATATATTCATAAACTTTGTAAATTTCACCAGATAGTCTTGAACGGTATTTCCATTCGTTATTCTTCCATATTACTTCTTTAAACAAATTCTGATTGTTAGGATGTAGTCTACGATAAACGTCATCTCCAAATAAAATTTGATTTGGTTTTGCAAGAGATTGTATTTTAGATGCAATATTCATTGCAGGACCCATTAAATCTACATGAGAAACATCAGGGTTTGAACCATATCGAACAACTATACTTTGTCCAAAATCTGCTCCAATTTTTACCATTAAGTCAGGATAATCATATTGATTCAAAATTGGATTGATTCCTTTTTGAATTACTGCAAGCATAGATTTTGCACAACTTATTGTATTATCCGCAGCTTGAATGGAATTATTTGATGCAACAAAATATCCAATTACTGCATCACCAACAAATTTTAAGACATATCCACCGTGAAGATTGATCACTGACGCCATCTCTTGAGCAAAAGAACTTATTATTATGGCAAGTTTTTCTTCAGGTAGTTCCAATGTCATTGTAGTAGACCCTACTAAATCAACATATAGTGCTATCATATCAAATTTAGCAAAGACATTTTTTCGTAGAAACTTTTCAGAGTCGTCAGTTATTCCAACATACTGATAACCCTGTTTCAATGCACCCCAAACACGTTTCTGAGTTTCTAAAATCATGGATTCAAAATCTATTGTTTTTTCTTCATTTTTTCCAAGTAAAACATCGATCATATTTGGATTTGACTGCTCTTTAGAAGAGGCATGTTTTTTACCTATTTGGGATTTATCTGATTCATTGATTTTGGACATTTTTATCACTTTATTCTAACGGAAAATCCGTACTACAGATAAGGCATTTCCCTCTATTCCCTTTATAACCTTCATTATAGTATTGTATTATCGTAGAACCGCAATGTTCACATGTCATTTTTAGTTGATCCATGAATAAAAATACTCTATTTTTCTATTTAAAACATGCATAATCTTAAGGTTTAATGACAGTAAAAATTTGTCATTTGTTGTGCGATTAGGGTCTAGATCATCAAATGAATACATTCAACTTCTAAATAGGAAAAATGAGAATATTCAACAATTATTTCTTGAAAAAATACTACATCTTACAAATTCAGAAAATGTCAAGGTAATGCTAGGTGATGCAACGATTACTGAACAAAAAACTTTTGACCCTGCTGCAGTCAACGATTTTTATCAGACAGTAATTAAGAATTTAAAAAATTGGTCCGTTCAAGAGATTTCTATTTCAAACAATGAGGATGTTCGAAGAATTTTTACAAAATTTGAGATAAGAGAGGGAAATTATCTAATTTCAGGACATATGTCATTACAATACCATGTTTTATTATATTATAAACCAGATCAACAAGTAGTTCAATTACAAAAAGAATTATCTGAAATAATCGATTTAACAAAAAATAAAGAAAAACAAATATCCGATAACAATGATCAATTTGTATTAAATAAATTAAAAGAAAAAGGTTACAAAGATTTTGATCATCAAAAATTATTTGAAATATTTTACGAAAACGATGAATTTAGAGAAAAAATATACAAAGAGATTGAAAATGACATTGGAGTTGATTTTAAAGAGTTATCAAATAAAAAAACAAAACTTATCAAGGATCTAGACAATTTATTAGTTGAAACTTATCAGACTAGTCCTGTTCTTATTGATGATACTAGACTAATAACAGGAGAAGAGGGATGCCTATGTACATTTGATATTGAATTTATTAAAAATAAAACAAAGGAAGGATTGTTTGATCCTCGAAAGATTCCAGAATCTGTAAAAGATAGCATTATTAAGAGATTAGATGAATTTTCTAAATTATTGCAAATTTAATTTAATATTTATTTTAAAAAAATGAACAGATCATAATCTTGATTGATTTATTCTATTCTCATGAATATTGACAATATTCTCAAAATCGTGCATAAAATGAGACTAAAAATCAAAGCATCCAATGGAAGAAGTCAAATATCTCTTTTATCTAGCAGAATTTCTAATGAATCCAACATATGATGAAATACAAAATGCAAATTCTTTACGAGGAAGAGAAGTAAGAAAAACACCATTAGTGTACTCTCCTACGTTTAGTAATCTTACAGGGTCTGAAGTTTATTTAAAAGCGGAATTTCAACAAAAAACTGGCTCGTTTAAACTTCGTGGTGCATATTACAAAATAAGTAAACTGTCATCGGATGGAAAAAAACATGGAGTGGTTGCAGCATCTGCTGGCAATCATGCTCAAGGAGTTGCATTTGCATCTTCATTAGAAAAAATTCCATGCACTATTGTTATGCCAAAAAATGCTTCACCCTCAAAAGTATCCGCAACTAGGGGCTACGGTGCAAATGTGGTTTTGGAAGGCACAAACTATGAAGAATCATCTGCAAAAGCAAAAGAGATTGCACAAAAAACAGGGGCTATAATGATACATGCGTTTGATGATCCCCAAATAATAGCTGCTCAAGGGGTAATCGGATTAGAAATTTTAGAAGATCTACCTGATGTAGATGAGGTCTATGTACCAATTGGTGGTGGTGGATTAGCTGCGGGAGTTTTAATTGCCATAAAAGAGAAAAACCCAAAGATCAAAGTAATAGGAGTTCAATCAAGTTCTTTTCCGTCTATGTATGAATCAGTTAAAAATGGCTCATTAACATCAAGCGGTGGGGAGAGAACAATTGCAGATGGAATATCTGTTAAAGTACCTGGACAAACAACTTTTTCAATAATTAAAGAGCTAATTGATAAGATAGTGTTAGTGGATGATTCGGATATTATCAAGGCAATGTTCTTACTCATGGAGAGAATGAAATTCGTAGTTGAGCCTGCAGGCGTTGTCGGTTTAGCTTATTTAATTTCAGCAAAACCATCGCCAGGAAAGAAAGTTGTTTCCATACTAACTGGAGGTAATGTTGACATGTATCTTTTAGGACAAATTGTAGATAAAGGATTAGCTACAATGGGGCGTTTACTAAAACTCTCTATTCTATTACCCGATAGACCTGGGGCATTCAAAGAAATAGTAGATGAAATTAGTGCAGCTAACGCAAACATTGTCGAAGTTGTACATGACAGACTGAGTTCAAACATAAGTGCTGGCTCTGCAGGAGTTACGCTGAGTTTAGAAACACAAGGAAAAGAACAGACAGATAGACTAATTGAGACGTTGAAAAAGAAGAATATTCAATTTAGATTATTGACATAAACTCATTTGAATTTCTTTTGAACATATTTGCTAAGGCCTTGTTTTTTTAGGTTTTCAGATTCTATAAGTACGGATTCATGTTGCTCTGATTTGTGTTGTTTTAATCTCATTTTTAATTCTGGAAATTCATTTGCCAGAATTTTTACTGCATAAATCCCAGCATTTCCAGCCTTGTTAATGCCTACTGCTACTACGGAAGAACCTGTTGGCATCTCTGATATTGATAGAAGTGAGTCCAATCCACCAAAAGAGGAAAACTTTGAATTATCTGCTTGTTTGGAATGTTTATCATTATACACCATAATTGGTACACCTATCACTGGAATTATTGTATGTGATGCAATCATTCCAGGAAGATGTGCAGCTCCTCCTGCACCTGCAATTATTATTTTAAATCCCATTTTTTCTGCATATTTACCATATTCTTCTAATCTTGTAGGAGTCCTATGTGCTGACACTATCTGATCTTCATGTTTAATTTTGAATTTATCTAATATTTCTGCAGCATCTTTCATAATTCTACTGTCCGAACTTGAACCCATTATGATGCCAACTAATGGTTTTTTTGCATAACTCACAACATTAGAAAAATAAAGCAAGTTATTATCTATAATGGCTAGATGTAGGCTTGATTAAGAGAAGTTACAATTTTTAGTTGTTTTCGATCTTATGATTAAATATCATTTCTTATCATACACTAGTTTTTCAAATTTATATGCAGTTTACTGATGATTCTTAATAAATTATATATTGCTAGGACGTTTGTAATGCTCTGAATCCCATTATGTGATCGACATTTTTACAGTTATCAAAGGCATGTTATTTTGGATAATGGCCCATGAGTTGGAGATTATATCACAATGTATATCTGTAAAAAATAGCATTAGATATTTTTAATCGATATTCAAGAAAAAAACATGGGCAAGATCCTTGGAATAATAGGTGGTGGACAACTTGGCATGATGATAACCGAGGCTGCCAAGAAAATGCCAGATCATATTTCTAAAATAATAGTGTTGGATCCTGTGGAAAATTGTTCTGCATCACAAGCAGGAGCTGAACAGATAGTAGCAGATTTTAAAGATAAAAACGCCATTATTGAACTTGCCAAAAAATCTGATATCATAACATATGAGATTGAATCCGGTGATAGTGAAGTGTTAAAATTAGTTGAAAAAGATGCAGAAATCAACCCGTCACCAGAAACATTAAAAATAATTCAAGATAAATTTTTACAAAAAACATTTTTAATACAAAATAATATTCCTGTTCCTGAATTTTTACAAATAGAATCAATTTTAGATTTAGAACGTGGCCTTAAAAAATTTGGCTATCCGTCAATACTGAAAGCTCGACGTGATGCATATGATGGAAGAGGTAATTTTAAAATAAATTCATCATCTGAAATTCAAGACGCATTTGACTATTTTAACAAAAAAAATCTCATGCTTGAAAAATTTGTATCGTTTAAAATGGAAGTCTCAGTCATTGCTGCAAGAAATACTCGGGGTCAAATTAAAGCATATCCTCTTGTTGAAAATATTCATGAAGATAATATTCTTCGTGAAACAATCGCTCCTGCAAGAGTAACTGAAAAAATTGCAAAAAAAGCAGAAGAAATAGCACAAACAACAATGAATGTCATTAAAGGAGCCGGTGTTTTTGGAATTGAGATGTTCATTACAAAAACGGATGAAATCTTAATTAATGAAATTGCACCACGTGTACATAATTCTGGCCATCACACATTACAATCAAGTAAAGTATCTCAATTCGAACAGCATCTAAGAGCTATCTTGGGTTTAGAGTTGGGGGATACTGCACTTTTACATCCTACTATTATGTATAACATTTTAGGTCCAAAAATTTTTGAAGGAGAATACAACGTATCAGAAATAACTGAACAAAATGTTTTTTTTAAAATGTATGGCAAAAAAATTTCAAAACCATTAAGAAAACTGGGTCATTTTAATTTGGTAGCAAAAGAGGGTGAAACATTAGAATATTTGCTAAAAAAACTAGAAATTATCAAAGCCAAAGCATCAATAAATCCAGCATAAATTAACAATGCTCTAATACGTTTATTAAATATCAATTGAAAAATTCAAGCATGCCAATCTCAATCCCACATGTAATTTCAGGTATCTCGATAGTGTTATTGGTAATCTACGGGATAGATGTAGTTGTAGGAGGCGGCGGTGCAGGTGATGGATTTTTACCATTTGATGCAATGACTCGCGGAGTAGCATTTGGCTTTCCACCAATTATCTTATCTATAATTGCATTTTTCATAGCAAAAAAACCACCATACAAAGGATTAGGAATAATGTTGATAATTACAGGAGTTTTAATAATAATTGGAGGCATAATGTCTACAACCAGTGCAGTAGAAACAGAGAACTCAGCAAGAATGATGGGTGAAGGTGGCAGTCTAATTGTGACTGGCATAATAATTGCGGTACTGGGCGCAATAAAGATAAAAAAATCAAAAAACAGTGCAAAATAGAATGCCAACTTGCGCAAAATGCAATAATGAAGTATCCAAAGTGTATGATTGTGATCATACAAATGATCAAGAGTATTGTACTGAGTGTTACACTGAACTGCATTACTATTTAACGGAAGAAAAATAATTTGAGTGAGATAGACGTATTCCTTCAATGGATAGTTTCACTAGTGGCAGACAATCTTTATCCTGGCGTATTTTTAGCTGCATTGCTAGAAACAATATTTCCGCCTATTCCAAGCGAAGCCATATTTCCTTTAGCTGGTTATAGTATATTAAAAAACGATATGGACGCTTCTCATATTCTAGGGGTAGGTATAACTGGAGGATGTGGTGCAACAGCTGGTGCATTTGTAATTTACACAATATCAAAAAAATTAGGACGTATTGGATTGATAAAATATCTCAGGTATGCAAAAATTAAAGAAAAAAGTTTAGAAAAAGCTGATCATTGGTTTGCAAAATACGGAGACAAATCAGTAGTTGCAGGTAGACTAATTCCTGGAATTCGTGAGTTGGTATCAATTCCAGCTGGAATTTTTAACATGAATCCGCTTAAATTTCTTATATTTACTTTGATAGGGTCATGCATATGGAGCATCACATTAACTGCCATAGGATATTATTTTGGAATGGCTGCATTGGATTTTTTCTAGTAAGAATTTAGCATCAAAAAATGATAAAAATGCAATAAAATAACCCGAATTTTTAAAAAACCACGTTAATATGGAAAAATTAAAAGATCATACACGTCATTATTGGATTAGGCATAAAGAAGGATATCTTTTTTGTGGAGTTTGTAAAAAGAAACAAGATTCCAGCCGTAAGAATATTTCAAAAAACGATCGAGCCAATTAGAGTTATAACATCTTATTTGTCATGTCAATTCAATGCATGCAATAATCTTAGCTGGCGGTAGAGGAAAACGTTTACGGCCGATTACAGATTATGTTCCCAAATCCCTTGTATCTTTGAATAATATTCCAATCATAGAATGGCAAATATTGTATCTAAAAAAATTTGGAGTTAAAGAAATTACGATTTGTACCGGTTACAAAACTGAAATGATTGAAAATTTTCTTGCTGTAAAAAATAATTTAGGGATAAAGATAAAATTCTCTGTAGAAAAAACCCCATTAGGTACTGGAGGGGCAATAAAACAAGCAGGCTTATCAATAAAAGACAAATCTTTTCTTGTTTTAAATGGTGATATAATTACCGACATTGATCTTAGTAAATTAGTAACAAAACAAAATTCAATCGCATCTATTGAATTAAAAACAAAATTTGGCGTAATGGAAATAGAAGATGATATGGTAACACAATTCAAAGAAAAAAAAGAAATTCCAAATATGTGGATGAATGCAGGAATTTATCACCTACAAAAAGAGACATTGCAAGATTTGCCAAATAAAGGTGATATAGAAAAAACAGTATTTCCTGATTATGCAAAAAAAGGGAAACTAACTACAACTAAATTCAAAAATGTCATGTGGTATTCTATTGATTCATTCAAAGATATTGAAGAATGCTCATTAGAGATAAACAAAAAACAAAATAATTAGTTTCTCTAGGCTCCAGTTCTATGAAGTGTTACCATCATGTATGCTATTTCACTCACAAATGGCTCATCGTCATTTGTAGATGCAGCATATTTTGTGGCATCATTCCAAAATGTTCCTTCTGAACTAGATTTTTTAGCATACATTTGCTCATTCAATGATTATGATTGGAAATCAATTTCATAATAAACAACCTCAATCAAATTTAACACAATGCTAAAAGTGTTGACCATTTCATGTACTCTTGAGCAATTTTTAATCCAGTCTTAAGATACCTTAAGAATATTACGTGATAAATTTGCAGATGAAAGTCGTTGAGGTGTCTTCTCTTTAGGTTGGATTCAATGATAAAAATTTCTATACTCATACCTTATTACAAAAACATGAAAAATAAGGATGGAAAGTTTTGTCTATCCATCCATAATCCAATATTGCAAATAGTGTTAGTGGTTATTGGAACATTGATAACATCTTTTGTGGTGTGCATTCTTTTCAGTTTAGAAGAGAATACAAAAAATACTGAGAATGACTTTCCTAACTGGCTTACATTAGTAGTAGAAATTGCCGTTGGATTTGTGATTGCCATAATTGTAAATTACAGAACAAAAAAATCAGAGACAGTAATTAAAGGTACATTGGAGATGATTAAGAAAATATCAATTATCCAATACAATGAAAAAGTAAATCGGCGACGGTATTTACTTATGGGTCTAAATGAGATTACAGGGAGTTTGATTACGCATTCAGGATTACTTAGAAAAGAATTAGAAATAAAACCTGAAAATAAAGACGATGAAACTAAATTTAACCAAAAAATACATAGTAAATTGTTACAAAGTCATATGAAGCGAATGTCTATTCCAGATTTTCGAGATAAAATTTTCATGGATGAATTTCTCATACAAGATATAGAATTGGTGATTGAATCGTATTCTTGGATTAAAGATAGTTTGTCTGAAGAAAAAGATGTCAGTCTTAATGATTATGATTCATTTGAAAAAAATATTTCTAAATTAGATAAAACAATAAAAAATGAAATTAAATTTCTAGATTCTCAGCAAGGTTTTGTTGGCATATAGATTTTATTGAGATTATTTTTTTAATTCCTTTCTAAACTTCTCAAGCACTGACTTCAAAAGTTTTTCTATCTGATCTTTGGTAAAGGTAAAGTATTCAATCCTTTTTGCCTTGGCTTTTTGCAAGTACAAGATATTAGATTCAAGTCCAAAAATATTCATCAAGTCATTTCTTTTTTCGTTCGTTTCTTTACTATGGTGTAACCCATAACCTATCTAGGTATAACCTATACACTATCGAATATGCAATATCTAACATTTGTCTCATTTGAGACAGAAGTTAATTCATTTGTTCTTGTATAATGGGTCTGCACCATCGGGTAAATTGTCAGACCTATGCAACATACAAAATTCCCACTTTCGCTTTTTACCTATGTGAATCTCTTTACACCAACATTCAAAATTTTTAATTTCCAAGACCAAAATAATTATTGTTAGTGTCTAAAATCTTTTTTTTGGTTCTTTCTTTGACAATAAACTAGATACTGTAGGCATGAAAACAAGTAAAAACATGGCTAATGAAGTTTGTAAGATTAATTGATATTAATCGGTCATGATTCGTGCCTAAATTATGATACAATGATAATTATAGTAAAAGATTGTTGTGTTATGTTTATTCCTACTAAAAAAACTATATAATATATCTGTCATAACGCGTCAGTTCCTATTTACCCTACTATACTAGAATTGGCAATTTTCAATACATGAGAGTTAGCGCGGAAATTGCTTTTTTGTATTCTGAAAACAAGAATTCTCTCGAAGGTTTGAGATATGCACTATCCAGATTGATTATCTTGTGTCCGAGGAACACCTCACCGATTTGCGGGTTGATTTCTCTATTCTGTTTTATGATGGTATTGAACCTCTTTCTGTATGCATGGTTAAGTGGTTTGTCATAACGCTTTTCATTGATTTTTGTTTGCACTCCCGCCTTGCGAGCAATTCGGTAAAGGCAAGTATGAATTGCCTCAAGTGACATATCAAAGAGATATGACTCTTCAAAGGTTTGTGTAACCCATCCCCCAATGTAAAATATCTTCCTATCGACCCAAACAGATTTTCTTGAATCCAAAAAATCATCCAAGATCTTGGTGGCCTGCGGGGTCAAGAATGTGTAATGTTCGTACTTTGTCCTAGCATAGACTTTGACGGAATAGCAATTCTCGATTTTTTCCAAGTCTTTGACTTTGAGGTCTGCTAACGCGCCAACTCTCATCCCAGAAGATGCCAATGTCAGAATCATTGCCTCCGTTCTTAGCTTGGTGTGAATCTTGTAATCCTTCTTTTTGGTTTTCCCCGCTAATTGGAGAATTTTGATTACATCCTCATCGGTGTATCTATCCCCGCCAATCACATCATCGTTTGGTGCAATCATTGTCCTGATTCTTGTTCGATTGATTAATTTGAAATTGATTTGATAAAACAAAGTGAGTGCAGAGAAAACAAGATTATAGAAACTCTTAGAGTGTTTTTCCTGTTGCAAGAATCGACAGTAATCTTCTAAGTTTTTTTGAACCTCTTCGTTAGTCCACTTGATTAAATCGTCATAGCTCTCTTTCTGTGTCCATTCAAGGTATAACCGCATTTGGTATAGATACGCCTTTTTTGTAATTGGGTTATGTAATCTCTGTAATACTTCGTCTAGTGCCTTGTCTTCCTGTATTAATGACATTGTCTGTTAATGTGGCAAACTTTGTTAAAATATTATCAGGCGTAAAACTTGCCCATTATTTCCATTTTCTATCCCAAGGCGACCAAATCATTAGAAAGTGCTCCCTGAGTTTATGCATGCCGATTCTCTCCATGTACTCGCCTTGTGTCTCATGTTTTCCTAATCGTTGTAAGAATGACGATTGTTCATAATCAAAACAAGCTCGCAATTTTCCTTGCAAGTATATTTTTTCATGTCTTTTCCATTCCTCCTCTTTTTCCTTTCTCTCTTGCTTTTCCCTCTCTTTCATCATCTTCTCGATTTTTGCAGTGCTATGTTGATTTTCAAAAGGACTGACAAATCTTTTCATTTTTATCAAAATTTTTCCACAGTTGGGGCAGTTATCGTATTCAAAGAGGTGGGTTATTTCACACTTAGGGCAGTAATCATGCAGTCTTATGTTGAATTTTGCCAACAAGTCCTTATCTCGCTTTTCTTGCAATATTGGCGCATGGCAGTCGCATTCACATTTTTTGCCTAAATTGGTACATTTTTCATGCTTTCCCATCTTACAGAACCTATATCGTTTTTGTGGAAATATCATAAAAAATCCTCCAAACTGGTTTCCTCGGTGTAGTGTTTCTTTTGTAGCAAGTATTCAATTTCTCGGATATATCTTGAAGAACGCTTACAGAGTTCATGATTCTCACCACTGTCTAGATTGTAGTAGAAGTTCTTGAGATACATTTCAAGTTCCTCTTTTGAGAAGAATCTAGTGCTCATTGTGAAATAGACTCCATTTTGTGACAAAATACAAAATAAACTTTTTTAAGAATTGAATTTCTAAAAATAGTTTAAAACTAAAAATGTCACAAATCATCATTATCCCTCAATTTTGTTTGTGTAGGTATTTTGAAGTCGATATTTAACCAAACTCTATCAACGTGATTACCATGTCTAATTCTATCCTCTTCAAAGTACTCGGAAAATTGTTTTCCAAATTGCCCCATACCTAACGGGATTTCGCTTTTTTCAAAACAATATTTTTTGTAGAATTGATATGTTTCACGTTTAGATCTATGATCATCGCTTTCAATAATATGGTGGGTTGCAAAATCATCTATCGGGTCAGCATTTTCATTCCATTCCCTTTGAATAGTTTTCCAGTCTTTTGTGTGGGTGAATTTTCCGGTTTTGTTTAATCTATTGGCAATCAACACAAGGTTAGAAAATACAAGATTTTTTTCTTCTTGGTTGGCGTCAAGTTTTTCCCTGAGATATTCAATCCTTTCAGGGTCATTTGCAAAATTCCTTTCCCATTTTACTATTATCCATCTTCTAAAAAAGCCCTGTGATTGGTCAAAGACTTTGGGAAATCTGTTGCATGAAAATAATAATTTGGCAAAAGGATAAAGTACAAATGGCTTGTGATATTTCTCCTGTACTTGCAAGCCTTCACCTGATACAATATCTTTGATTTCACCTGTATGTCTCAATTCATTGCGTTCGAGGTCTGAAAAAATATTTGCAGACTTTCCATCCAGTTCTGCGGACATGTGTTTGTCGGATGCAATTTTTTGAAGTGGAATGTGGGTTACATTGTGTTTACCTAAATATCCCTCAATGTATGAGAGACAAACGCTTTTCCCATTTTCACCATTTCCTAAGAACATGAATGCTTTTTCATCAACATGTCGTTTTATTATCGGGCTTGCAATCACCTCTAACACTGTTTCAAAATCGATTCTTCGAAATTTACCGTCAATGGTAAATGATGACTTGAGATATTTCAAAAATAAAGTGTCTTTAAGATTTTCTTCTATGTTGTCCGAATTTGGTATGTGAAATTCAACAGGCAGTAAAACTTGGCTAAGATGTTTTGGTGTGTGTTCTTGCAATTCCAAAGTTTCTAAATTTAGAATTCCGTTTTTGACAGTGATTAAGTTTGGATCTTTGTCGAATTCCGTAATGTCTGTGTAGGTCTGCCGTTTGATTTTGTTGATTACCTCTTCGGTGTCATGTTTGCGACAGTTTGGGATTAGTTTTTCAGTCTCTTCCTTTATCACACTTTCCGAATTTCTACTATCATAGATTTTGCCATTGTATAACACAATTTTTCCAGTTTCGCGCAATGTCACAAAATCATAGAATTTTCTCAGAACCTTGACAACATTATCAATCCGTTCATTCCCGTCAAACTTTAGGTTTTGCTCATCAATGTAAAACTGAATCAAATCATGCTGTGTTATGATTTTTGTTTTGTCAAGTTTGACCCCATCTTTAAAACTCGGTTTTAGTTTTTCATTGTGATTAGTTTCGACCGCGCACAGACAGTTGTCATTTATACAATTATCGTGTTCGTCCGCCAAACATTTTTTACAATTTATCAACATCATCTCTGCGCCTTCGTATACATCTGCCAAAGTTTTCTAGCTTGTTTTTGGACTCCAATAATTCCCCATTCACCTTTGTGGTTTCGTGCCAAGTGCTTCCTAAGAGCATCAAAACTTCGAGGGCATTTTCTGCAATAGGGGCAAATAAGAAAAACACCACGTCCTTGTTTTACGCGTGAAACTCTTAACTCGATGTATGTTGTAGACATACTAGATTTCATCTCCTTGGTTGTGCTTGGCGGTGATTTGGTCACTTTGGTCGGGTGACTTCTTTTCTTCTAAAAACTTTGAAATTAGAAATTCAATAGTTGCAGACCTCTCATTACTTTTTACGGTTTTGTGGAATTTGGATAAAATTCTAACATTGATGGAATATGTTTGATTTGATTTCAATAATCTCTACCTCGGTCAGAAAAAAACATTGATGCGGTTTTCTCCTTACCGAGCGACAGCATAACACATGTGCTATTGGTTTCTGGAATCATGTCACCGCTTTATGTACATAACTTCTTTATAAGATTAGTCTAAACATATACTAGAAATCAAAAACAAAAAATAATTTTGTCCGCGTTTTGTTCTTGCTGACTATAAAACATTCAAAGACAATTACATTTTGTTGAAATGTGTTTCAAGAAAGTACATCGGATTAGTTCAATCTCCAAAATCTCGGTATTGTGAATTATGTACCATAAAATTATCCGTTGAAAGATTGGCGTACAAGAGAGGCGGAAATTCTTACTGGTGTAGTACATGTGCCAAAAGAAAAAACAAAGTGACAATCGATGATATGGATAATTATCTTTCCAAGATTTTAGGAAAGGTTTTGCAATGATGGGATATTTAGAACGAGCAAAAGATGATGTAATATTGCAGAATTCGAGTCTGTAAACTGCCCTATTTGTGGCATAGTGTCTTGTAGTATTAGAGCCAGAAAGAAACATGATTTAGCATTGCATTATGACTATGTTCTTGCTCAATGTAATGGCGATCATGAACTTTTGAGGTGTTGGGCAAGCAAAAATTACTATGACATATAATTTCAAACTAAATTTTCTATCTAAATTTAGAATATGACTGAAAAATATTAATTTCAATCAATATAGAAAAAATACAAAATGGTAACAATGGAATTTTGTCGTAGGTGTGAGCAGAAATCAGATTCAGAGAAAAATATCTTTTGTCCATTCTGTTCTGGTAAATTTAAGATAGATAAATACAAAAGTATGCAAGAAGATTATGAAAACTTCAGCAAACTTCGTGAAAACATAGATAATAATGAAAATTTAAAACTAGAAAAATCAGTTATAAAAAAAGCTCTTTCTGAATTAATAAGCGGAGTAACAATTCAAATGTTTTTGTATGCAAATTATATTGCACCTAAAAACCGTTATTCACTTTTATCTGAAATTTTTCAACCCAAAAATCCTAACGATATTGAAGGTTATCAAAGACGACTATTTGTAATGAGTTTAAATTTTCGTTCTTTTGCTCAAGCCTCATTTTATACCCTGTTGATGTTCACTGTTGAGAGTTTTTTACGTTCTATTTATGAACAGATTCCAAATAATAAAGAAACTAAGATTGATTTTAATGAATTGCAGAAAAAAGTTTTAAAACACGTTAAAATTTCTAATTACGAACAAAGTTATGACATATTTAAAACGATGGCTTTAATCAGAAATTGTCTTCATAATGATGGATATTATCAAGGTAAAGAACAGGAACATACTAAGATTGAAAAATATGATTTTTATTTCAAAATAAATCAACTTGTTCCATATCGCACTTGGAAGCACTTGCATTTCTTTACTGAAAAGATCATTAATGTGTTAGAAGAAATTACTATTAGTGTTAAAAATAACCATATTCCTATTTCAGATAGAGTAATAAAATATGATTTTGATTTAGACGAGGTTATAAAACGTTCAAAGGAAAGCTGAAGTAACCTGTTTATCTAAAACATAGCATAAACTTATGTATGAAAAGGAGTAATTCTATTTTTATAGATTGTTGATACAAATAGAAATCACACAAATTCGGCGTAAATTTCTGACACTCCTAGTAAACATCATTTAGTAACATCGCCTTTGATTCGTCCAATCAATCTATTGACTTCTTTTTCAGAAAATTGTTCCTCTTTGTTTTGCAAAAAATAATTAATGTTGTTCAAATTTTTGACCTTAACATATCCATAATCATCATTGTAATTGATATTTCCTTGAATCGATAATAGCACGCTTGAGACTGGTGGATTTTTTGGCGCAAACCATGAGGATTGAAGTGTAATCCATAAGACTCGTCCTGCTCTGTCTACTTGCTCATGAGGAGGGATGCCATGATGATTCTTGTAATAAAACGAACTCCAATTTTTCACCTCTATGACAGATACTCCCCTTTTTGACACGACGACAAAATCCATTTGTGCAGATCTAAGATTCCTTTCTCTTCTATACGTGACATAATTTTTTAGTTCTTTGTTAACTCCACAAAAAATATGATAGTCATCAGGTAGTTCTGAGAGTTTTTCCAAAGCTAGAACTTCTCCTCGTGCTCCCTTATGCTCTGCACTGTCCTGATTTTCTTCAATTTTGTTTATTTTTCGTTTTTTATTCCAGCGACTGAATTTGGAAATTATTCCTCTGTTTTCCAATTCATTATATTCATCTGTTAATTTTTGATGAATCTTTGAAATGTCATCAAGTGACTTGACTTCTTTTGGAAGTCTCTCTAAGAATTTCTTTGTAGCTTCTGAAAATCCATAGATTATTGCCACATCATTAATCCAGTGAAATATGATATTATTATTTTCTAAATTATCAGTTTAAAAATAATAATTATTCTACTGCAATTCCAGCAGATATTATTGCTAATTTGATTTCAAAAGAAGAGATTGATTGGTTTGATGAAGAAAATTATGAACCAGAAAGTGATCTTTAAAAGTTTAGATTAAGAGTTTAAAATCGAATAATTTAGACTAGTACCAACACTTACAGGAATCTCACCAAAGTTGTCTCCGGAACAACGTAGAACAAAACCTTCTCCTTCTAGAAGATGAGTTATTGCACATGAACGACCGTAAGTACCATCAGGATAATCAAGGGTAACCGCAATTACTGAGGTTTCTTTGACATCAGAATCTTCAATGAACCAAAATTCATTACTAAAACCACTGCCTGGGCACCACCCAATAGACATTGTTATTCCTGCTCGATCACCTGAAGTTTCACAAATACCTGCATTTAGATGAATTGTTTTTGTACTACCTGAATCTCCTTTTGGACCTTGTGGACCAGTTAAACCAATTGGACCTTGTGGACCGGGAGTTAATTGAATGGAATTAATTTGAGCTTGTAATTCTTCTATCGCATTCCATATTGTTTTAAAGGGATTATTGATATTTTTCTGTAATTTATCATCTGCAAAAACAGATGAACCTGAAAGCATACTTCCTGCAACAAATGCCACCGCAATAATGGATATTGTTATGTATACTTTCACTATTTTATTTTACAGGTTTGTAATAATTAAACAATTCTAAAGCTTTACGACCTATGACATGTTTCTGGGAACAAAACGGTGGGATACCATTTATTGTCGATAAATTCGTTTACATCGAATTTATTTTCTCTTTTAGATTTTAATGTTCATGTTGAAAAACCATATTTGTTAATTTCTTGGTGAATGTCATGATCGTATTCGAGTATTCAGAAAATGAATTAGAATATAATTAGTGATTTTTTCTTATAGAAATTCTTAGTCCATTTGTTTCAAGATCACTGTTAATTGACAAGGAAATGTTTTCCAACATTTTTTGTGCATTTTCAATGGTAGGAAAATCATGATTATAATGACCGTGAGTTGTTAATTCTCCATAAAGACATCCCCATCCACGACTTTGTAGTGTTTTGACAACATATTTCATCAATTCTACATCTCTTTCTTTTT
Organism: Nitrosarchaeum sp.; assembly: GCA_036984365.1. Taxonomy (GTDB): domain Archaea; phylum Thermoproteota; class Nitrososphaeria; order Nitrososphaerales; family Nitrosopumilaceae; genus Nitrosarchaeum. The sequence continues at coordinate 135,701 of BQXB01000003.1, read as the reverse complement.
GAGAAACTTTGATTGTATAACCTCTGGAGAAATCATCGCCAAAATCATAATTTCCTCCTCCAACCAAAGTGGCAACTTTTGAAAATGACGTCACATCAATCTTTAATTTCAACACATTGGAGTCAATCATGATAGGGATAATTTCAGATTCGATTGTTTCTAATTCATATAGTTTTAAATTTTTTTTAAATCGTGATTTTTTTAATTCCTCTTCTGTAAATTCTCTTTTCTTTTTAATTAATTGTTTTAGATTAGCTTTTCTTTCCTGTGAATATTTTAAAGTAATTGTGGCCTCATCCATGTCAGAATTATATGTTAATTTTGTTTTTACTGGAAATGTTTCATCAGGTACTTGTTCACTAAGACTTTTCTTAATTAACAATTTTATCTCATCAAATTCATTTAATTTTTGTCCCTTTTCTTTTCTACCAAACACTACGTTTTTTTAAGAAGTCACGGATAAAGTTAAAGATTTAGGAAAAAACAAAATTTTAGACTTAACTAGTTGGTGGTGATTGGCAATTGTTATTGCCTTCCAACGATTGTGTTTAGAGTTACAAGTGTTGTCGGTTCTGCACTTACATGTAATCTTGTATGATGACTTATTTGAATGAAATTAGATTTACATCATATTGTTTTTACAATGAGATTTCCCCAGATGCCAGTAGGCATTAGAAACCCAATGTGTAAACACTATTTCTTTCCTCAAGCCATTCGGGGATTACAACAGTACGAAGCAATTCTTGAATACTTACCCCCCTCTTTTTGGCAATCTTTTCTATTTGATTGAACACACCTTGCAATCTTTGTAGAATTTACAATTCTGACATAGAATAAAACGGTAAGCATGCAAGATGCTACAATACCAACCGCTGTTTTATTGGCAGTTATGATTGTAGTACCACAAGTGTATAACACGAATTCGAGCAAGAAGTTAAGAAATTAACTTTCTTTCTTTTTATTTTTTGTTGATCTAAAGCAACTTTTCAAGTTCGTCAAGTCGGTTAGACTTTTTCTGTACGTTCAATTTTTTAAACATGTTCTTTCCCAACCTGTCTATTTCCTCAAAGAATGTGCCTTCACTTATCATGCCTTGTAATTCCTCTTCCCTTTCTTGCATCATCTTCTCTTTTTCAATCTGCTTTTTGACATACGCCTCAAGTTGTTCTATTCTCTTTTGCTGGTCTTCATCCACCCTTTCAAAGATTGAAAGTGTTTTCTCCGCTTTTAGGTACAACTGGTATTTTTCTTCGTTTGTTAACCTGTCATACTTTTTCATGTACTTGGTATGACCCGCCAGTGTATTGCCAAAGTCTGGGTCTATCCTGTTGCATCTTGTGACAAACCAAGATCTAAAGGAATGCAATGTTATCTTGTGTATTCCGGTGTCATATCTGTCAGTCATACCCGCGCGCTCACGCAAACGGTAAAAGTATTCCTCTTCGGTATGCTTTGCCTTGTCTGAATCTGCGTTAGTTGCAAACAAAAATCCATCATCGTTAATCTTTTTTAGAATTGGCATAAGGTACTTTTGGGCTTCTTTTGAAATGAACGTGCGTCTTGGCTTTCTTGTCTTGGTGTATTTGCCCGGAATGACTATCATGATTCTATCAAAACTGAAATCCAAATCCCGCTTTCTTAATTTTAGAGTCTCCTGTATCCTCATGCCACTTGATGACAGGAAAAGATAAAGTGCCTTCCTTGCCTCACTTGCATTATCCAGAATTTTTTTAATATCGTCCAATGTTAATGGATATGACTCTTCCTCAATTTTTTTAGGAAAGTTTAACCTAGACTTTACAAATTCAGAATAGATTTCAAATCCATACCAGTTAAGAAACGACTTTACCAAATTGAAATTTACCCTAACAGTAGATGGGTCTTGATTGTTATCCCCTAGATAATTGATGAAATCCTGTAGCAAACTAAACAGATTAGTTGAATGTCTCTGGGGGTTCTCATACTTTTGTTTCATTGAATCATCCAGGATTACCTTGAGTGATTTGCCATCAAACTTTGAGATGCAAAATTTATCGAACCAATCTAAAGCGTACTTTGTTTGTTCCTTGTAACTCTGAGACTTTCCACGGATATGCTCATAGTATCCATCCTTGGTTAGTGGCTTGTCTAGATATGACACAAACAAATAAGGCAAAAATGCGATATAAAGATTCGAAGAGTGCATAGAAATGTGGGGATTGTGCTAAAAGAGTTAGACAAAACCTTATGCGATTATAACCTTTTTCAGGCTCATGAAATTTTTTGATGCTAAAATCCAAATTATGCAATTAATAAATCTATTATGACAAGTGTTCATTGTAATGAACTTGAAAACTCAAAACGTCCTAGATGTATCAAGGTACGAATGGTGCTAAATTTTCTAAAAATATGTTTGGGAAACACTAGAATATCCAATAGTTTGAGTTAATCTATGCGAATAGCATATAGTTTAGGCTCGCTTCTTACGATAAATCAAGTCTTAGAATGTTCAGAAATACTGTCCCATACTAATGTAGATACAATATGGATTCCAGAAACTTGGGGAATGGAAAATTTTTCCATATTGAGCGCTGTGTCGCAAAAAGCATTAGAACCAAAAATAGGATCATCAATAATAAATATTTTTTCTAGAAGCCCGTCATCTATTGCGATGGGGGCTGCAACTATAGATGCTCTCTCAAAAGGACGCTTAATACTGGGTCTTGGAACAAGTAGCATTCCAATAGTGGAAGATTTTCATGGATACAAATTTGTAAATCCAGTTTTAAGGATGAAAGAATATGTTGAAATTATAAAAATTGTTTTATCTGGAAAACAAGTTAATTATTCTGGAAAAATATTTAATCTGAAAAACTTTTCCTTGTTGATAAAACCTCATAGAAATAAAATTCCAATATATTTAGCAGCGGTCAATCAAAAAATGGTGGAGTTGACATGGGAAATTTCAGATGGAGTAATTTTTTACTTGAGACCATTAAATGAAATGAAAAAAACAATCCAAAAAATGCAATCAAAAAGAAAAATTGATGTAACATGTCAAATTATTACATGTGTGTCAAACGATGAAGAAATTGCAATTACACGCGCTAAACAAACATTGGCATTTTATATATCGGTTGGAAAAATCTATCGTGAATTTTTATCAAAAAATGGGTTTGAGAATGAAACCAAGAATGTATTTGATGAATTTAAAAAATCTGGATTTAAAACAAACCATGAGTTAATTTCAGACAGCATGCTAAAATCATTGACTATTGCAGGTACTCCTGATCAATGTATCTCTCAGCTACAAAAATTCCGTGATACCGGAATTGACTTACCCACAATACAATTCAATCCTGTTGGAGACGTAATTGATTCTTTCAAATTATTTACAAATACATTTTCTGAGGAAATATAATGCCTATGGTTGGAATTGCATCATATGGCATAACAAAGTTCTCAAAAGATGATACAAAGATTGAATCTGTGCTTTTACAATCTACAAAAAAGCTATTTGATAGCAGTAATAATTTGAGTAGAAATGACATCGACGCGGTATTGGTATCTACCAATAATAACTCAAAATATCTATCTGCAGTTTTATCAGAAATGTCTGGAATTGAGCCTAAAATTGCCCATTCAGTAGAAAGTTTGTGTAATTCTGGAACAAATGCGATAGTATCTGCATATTCTTACATATCGGCTGGATTGGCAGATGTAGTTTTAGTATGCGGAGCTGAAAGATATGACAGCCCAGGACAAATTTTAGAATGGGATAATTCAAGAGGGGAATTCAAACATCCTATTTTTTGGGCCAGTATTTTTACAAAAGCATACAAACGAGAATTTTCAGTTACAGATGAAGAACTAGCAATTGTACCAGTGAAAAATCATAAGCAAGCACAGAATAATCCAAATGCACTTTCAGAAAAAACATATTCGTTAGACGATGTAATAAACTCTAAAAAATTAACTGATGATCTCAGATTACATGATTGCTCAAGACCGTGTACTGGAGGTGCGTCAATTTTACTTGCATCAGAAAACGCATGTAAAAAATTTACAGATACGCCTATCTGGATTTCTGGAATTGGGCAAAAAACAACTTCAGCTGGATTTACAAAAAATATCACGTTTAGTTCAATGGAGTCAACACAAATTGCAGCAGCATCAGCATTTCAAATGTCAAAACGAAGTGTAAATGATGTTGATGTTGCCGAGGTTCATGATGCATTTTCTGTTTGTGAACCTATGGCATTGGAATCGCTAGGTTTTACAGATAAAGGAAAAGGCATGAATATGATAAAAGAACTATATGCGACAAACAATTTTAAAATTAATCCACGAGGAGGTCTAATTGGGGCAGGGCATCCACTAGGTGCTACAGGGATAGCCCAAACTATTGAAATAACACAACAATTACAATCGTCTGCAGACAAAAGACAGGTAAACGATGCAAAAATAGGATTAGTTCACAACATGTCTGCAGCATCAACATCCTCAACAGTTTTGGTGTTGGAAAGATGAATTTTGATTCTGAACTTAAAAAAGGAAATTTCATAGTTGCAGAATGCATTCATTGTCAAAAAATAGTATGGCCACCATCTGAATTTTGCAATAAATGTTTCAGAGATGTAACATGGCGAAAAGGCTCACATGATGGCAAGATCATAGAATTCTCAAGGCAAAATAATTCTTATTTTTGCCTAGTTGAAATAGAAAAAGACATCAAAATAATTGGAAAATTATCAAAGGGAGTTCCTATCGTCGGTCAACAAGTTAAGATAGAAAAATGTTGGATGGAAGATAAAAGTTACAATTTTGAAATATCTTTAATGTGATCAGATAAATTTTGTATAAATGTAAGGAGTGTCAGATGGTTGATCAAAAGTCCAAATGGTCGGAAGTAAAACAGTTTTCATTACTTGTAAACCATGGTTGTCAATCAATGAACTCCAGCCACCTACAGATTGATTATCTGAAAGTTGTCTCTTTGAGTGGGTTCCAGCAAAAACTATGCACGTGTTTTTTTTAAGATCTGTTGCTGATATTTTATTAATGATGTTGTTTGCTAAGACGTCTCCGCCCATCTGAGGCAATCCCCCGATAAAAAATGCAGGGCATGTTAAATTTAATGTAGAATAATCAAATTCTATTGCATCTGCACATATTGGATTAAAATCAATATGTGTGGCAAATAAAATGGTCTTCTGTAGTTCTACCAACACATCATCAATTTCAATACTAGTGGATTGCAAATCTAAAATTTTTGCACAGTATCCGATTCTGCCATCCCCTGATCCAATATCTACTAATTCATTGCACTGGAGATTTTTTGCAATTGATGCTGCAATGTATGCTGAAATAACCCATGTAGGGTAAAATGGCTGACAGCTAGAACCATGTTTGATGCTGTTTAGCCAATACTCGTTAATGTCTCCTTCATATACAGTGCATAAAGTATCACCAATTTTTTTTTCATAAGAATTGTGATAGATGGGGTTTTTTGTAACAAAGTTGTGCAATAACTCCAAATGAGTCTTATTTATTGGAAAAAATTCTGAAGAACAACTAGGAATTAGTTCTTGAATATGACTATGGCCGTCATATGTTTTTACAAATTCTTGTTTCAATACGCCTAAATTTTTTGCCAACTTATCTAGCATCACAGATGTCTCTGAAATGGGATTCTTAAACTCATTGTGATTTAACTAAAAATTAAAACTAGATCATTTTACTAGAAATATTTAATTTTCCTCAATTAATTTATCCAGTCATCTTATAATATGTGTCAAAACGACTAACAGCATGTTCCTAAATCTTTACGGAGTATTTTTACAATCTATTCAAAAGATTGAAACTCCGACATTAGCCGTAATTATCAGTTCCATTACAGCAACAATCTTTGTAATTACGCTGATTTTAACTTGGAGAAATCTTAGAGAAACCACAAAGGTATCATATTCTCAACTAGTAAGAGGATTTCACGAGGATCTTACAAATCGTTTAGATAAAAATTCAATTCTCAAGACTACAGAAGATTGTCATAGATATGCAAATGATTATCTAAATACTGTTGATGAAATTGCTTTTTTAGCAATACAGAAAAAAATTCCCGTAGGAATTGCACAGTATCTCAATAGATTCTTTGCATACGGCTTAACAATAATTGATTGGTATGATCATATGATTGGCGAAGATTTCAAAATAACAGCTAGAAAAAATTGGCCCTACTATTTCACGTATTGCCAAAAACACGGAATAGCACCAAATCCTGATGATAAATTGCCAAAAATAATGTTAGATTATAATCAACTACGAGACAAAGAATCAAAAGATAATTCCCAAAATTCTTAATCTGTGAATAACAAATTTACAAATATTGTTTGCAAATATTCATCAATTGTTATACTCTTCTTTAACACACAAGTTCAATAATTTATAATATTAAATATCAACGTATGATGATTTTGAGAGGTTATTCCACAATTACCTGCTGTACTATATCTGAATTATACATAAAGAAGTGTGAGCAATAAATTGGCCTTGATTTCCATAATAAAACAAAAGCCAATTAAAGACAATAAAAAAATTGCACGCACACGTAGACAACGTGGGTATAATTGGGAAGATACATTAGTAAAAAGATTCAATTCGGTAGAAAACTGGAAAGCATTCAGACTAGGATCCCCAAGCATAGCATTACCTGACGTATTGGCAGTCAATACCAAATCCAGTATGATCTTTAGCATAGAGGCTAAATCTGGAACAAGTACATCTCTCTCCGTTCCCGCAGATCAGATTGAAAGATGTCAGAAATGGATCAAAACATTTGATATATACAATGATGGAAAAGTAATACTGGCGTTCAAGTTTCTCTCAAAAAAAAGAATAGGTCAGGGTCAGTATGAAAATAGAGAATTGAGGGAATTTTACAAGATTTGGGACGAGTCAAAAAAAATAACGGATTGTGTTTGTACATATAAGGGAGAGATATTTGCAAAAACTGACGGACAACGGATAAGTCTTAATCTCAAAGAACAAAAAATGCCATTTAAAAACAAACATAGAACTAGTGCCTAACTGATAAGATTAACATCATAGTGTTTTTTAATGATTGATGGTAAACAAAAGCATGGAAGAAGACAGTATTGAAAAATCCCAAACAGATTATGGCAATAGTGAAATCCAATCAAAATCATTATTGGAAACTGTTTCTGAAGCAGAGACAACAAAATCACGAGTAAGTTTTGAGGAATTCACTGATGAAAGAACCTTGATTAGTTATGATGCATTTGGAAATAAACAGATGAAGATTAAAGTTTTAGAAGTTTCAGATGAAAATCCCCCATCAAAATGGAAATTTGGTGATCGTGTTAAAGTTAGTAAAATCCTAGTCACAATAAAACATCTAGCTTCTCAAGAAGTAGAAGAGGGGGAGTTTGACATAGAAGCAATAGAACGTGAATTAGCTGAAAAAAGACACTATACATCAACTAATAGATGGGTTCCAGCAAACGATATCAAGAATGGTTATGTTTTAGGTTCAAGACATACCACTTTGATTAGTGATGCAGCCGCTTTAGACTATATTGTATTCTAGTTTGATGAGTTGATGCATCAGACATCAACATATTTCAACTAAAAACCTTTAAGGACAAGAATTTGAAATCTGAAATATGCTTACTAAGACTATAGAAGTTAATGGGACAGAGTTCAGACTCACATTAACAGATCAAGTAGTTACTCATGTGAATAATCTCAAAAATTTGTATAATGCTGCATATGAGGATCCAGAGAGCTTTGAAGAAGTTAGTGCTGAAATTTCAAGTACCATTAACGATATTGCAACTGCCGTTGAACCAGAACCATCAGACAGTGATCTTGATGGATTGATTCAAGAGATCATAAAAGTGGTAGATAACAAAGCCGCAGAAATGAAAAAAGAGCTAGAAGGCAAACCCGACAAACCTACAACAAAAAAGCAAAAACCAAAAAAATAAAACCGTTTGACCCATAGATCAGAAAAAGTTTCAATATTAGTTATATTGTAAATATGTTAATGAAATACATGGGAAGCGGTTGCGAGTGTGGTATATGTGATCATAGAACTGAAGAAGAATGCAGGAAAAAAGAATGCAAATGCTGCTTAAATTTTCATGTGAGATCAGGTCCCAAAAGGAAATAGCAACTAATTATTTTTTTAAATCATCTAAACGTGACAACTGCATTTTTTTGTCAAATGACGTGAACATCCAATTAAACGATGATCCTTACATCCGCACAAAATACATTTTTTATCTTTTTTTTCCATGCGTTAGAGTTTATCTAGCATGTGTTCTATATCATTCATTAATTTTTTGTCACATAGTGATTCTATTATTTTTAATCGTATATTTTTTAATCGATTAGAGTCATTAGCGTATAAATGAGCCATGGTCTCTATCTCACTTTCAAAAGAATAGGCATCCAGATAATGTTCAAATTTAGATTTTAGATCTGAAAAATTAGATAACTGATTATTTTCATTGTCTGTTTTGCTAATGAAGACCTGAAAGAACCCCTTTATCTTCAAAATTTCTTTTTTAATAGTTTCAAGATCTCCTGGCTTATCTTCAAGTTTATCTAGCGTGTAATATGCAGTTTGGATCTTTTTCAATATCCCTTTCAAATAGTCATAATAAGTCACCATAATTAATTTTAGATTGAAGTGATCTAATCTAAAAGTTTAGAATAGATGAAAAAATCTAATCTACGATCTCAGTCAACATTTTTTATAATATATAAAAAAGTAAAGATTTTGAGTAATTTTATCATGAAAAGAGATTAGGAAATAAATAAAAATGTCGTAAACATTGAATTTTAAACTATTAGATGGGTCATTTAACTCAGAATGGTATTTTCACTTTAGAATCACACTGTGCAATTGGTAGAATTTTTTATATTGTTCTTTTCTCAAACTATGCCATGGCAGAAAAATGTGAAAACTGCAATAAAATACTAGACAACCCATACCTTACTCACTGCTCAGAAGAATGCCTCTTTGAAATACTAAAAAACAGCAAATCAGTAACAGATAATCCAACAGATGACTGGGATAATAATCCGTGGATATGACTAAATAATAAACTGGAGTTTCAAAAACACAAACAGCATGAAGGTTTTTTCAGATCAAAAGTATCTTTACATCAAATTCACTGTTTTAGAAAAAATTCTTGGAATACACGGTTCCTTTAGGATTCCACTGCAAAAGATTTCAGAGATACATTCCAATATTCCCAAGCAATCATGGAAAGAGATACGATGTCCAGGGACGTTTCTTCCTGGAATGATTAAGGCTGGAACATACCTTACCGACCGTGGCAAGGAGTTTTGGTATGTCACAAGAAAAAACCATCACATCGTCATAGAACTAAAACAAGGATTCTACAATAGAATAATACTTTCTGTAAACAAAGATGTGATAAACAAGATAAAAAAATGAATCTTAAGACCAAAAACTACCGATAGTATCTTGGTGACAGATCTAATGAAGATTATGTGATGTTATTATGGAATTTTAGTATTTATGCAATACTGACAATTTATCACCAGAAAACAAAATCAGATTCTATAAATCAATAATCTTTCTTTTTGCAAAATCCGTATCATAGGCATCTATCTCCATCAGGACCATCCTGTCATCTTGTATCTCAACTATCTGATATCTTTTGCTTTTATGCAATGGTGTCATATCTGTAAAATCAGAATAAAAAGGAGATGAATGAATCATCAGTACAAATTAGCAGTGAGAGCTAAATACAATGATTGCAAATTAACAATGGAATTCATACGGCGGAGTCATCTGCTTAACCCGACCAAGGTTGCATCCCACAAGGATTGGGCAATTTGTCCCAATTCCTTTCATCTTGAGTCTGAAATAATCATGGATGATTGGCATGACCAAATTATTCATTTTTTATACAAATTTTGCAATCACATCATTGTCTGATCAAAATAATCAATTATTGTAAGAAATACAAGGATGGTCATGAATTTTTTACGAGGATTAGACTTTAATCTATTTACAGATATTTTTAGAGAAAATTAAAAAATAAGAATTTATGGATTGGTCTGAGCGTTGACTTGCTTCATCAGTTCATCCATAAATTTTTGATGTTCTTCTAATTGGTCTTTGATCTTTTGTTGGATTACAGGATCATTCATGTCTGCTAACATCAACTCGTTCATGATCCTCTGATGCTCAAGTTTTTGTTGGTTGAACTGCTCTCGTAATTTTGGATCCTGCATCAATTTTGGCATTTGTTGAGGTGACATCATAGGACACGGAGAGTTCTGCAACACTGCAAATTCGATTTCAATTTCTGCAACAAAAACGCCAACTGCAATACCAATCCAGAGGTATTGACTTAACCTAACTTGTAATGATTTTAGTTCTTATATCTACGCGTGATTTTCAATAAAGATTATCATTTATGGTTATTCGATTATGAAACCCAGATATGGAATAACAATATTTTGATGGTGTATACTGTATTATTGAAATCCAATACCGTTTTTCATTATTCTGTTTTTTTGAAATCAATCATCTCCAATGACAATATGCAAAACTACCAATGCTGCAAGCAATATCACAAGGCCAAACTGTCCATGAAGTAGCTTGCCAAATATTTTGGAATTCCTAGTCGAGGTGTACTTTAACAGTAACCCACTTACCATCATCATGCTCATTACAATAGCCAAAGACAGAGAGACAGAATCCAAGTGCCGAGAAAACATCAAACCATGCGTCATTCCTGCAAAATACCCAATCGAATTGATCATTATGTGGAAATTTAGTACTGGTTTGTAGACGGTCCTGATCTGTTTTGCAACCTGAATTGTGGAGCTTCCAGTCTTTATGGTATACCTTCGTATTTTGTTCATCACGATAAAAGGAACGTTTGCGGCAACTCCTGCTCCTACTGCAACCCACCCTAGATTTTCTATGACTTCTTCCTCGTCATCATCGGCATATGCAAGTGTGGGTGGCATAGCTAGCAAAGACAACAATGTAAAATACATGATAAATTGCAAATTGGTTTTGAGTATCATGATTTTGGACTGGATTTTCTTTTTGATGATGTGATCTTAAATGCAGTGTAAACTATCGAGAATCCAATGGCCGTAATTGTACCATACAGAATAATATTTCCAATGTCCGTACCTAATGGAATTCCTTCATCTTGGTGTTCTCTTTCCCTTTTCATTTCCTCAAATCCTTCTCTGTCATCATCATTATCCTCCTCAGCATAGATAGTAGGAACAACGCAAATCATTGATGCTACAACAAACAACACAAATACGATTGATATTAATCTCATGTGTTTTTTTGATTCATTATTATAAAATTTAAAGAAAAGACAAGATTTTCAGGAATGGTTATCAGCAATGAAAATCCTACGTGTTATTGATATTAGTTAAATGGAACGCAAATCAATGCCAGAAAATGAGATAACTGCAAAGGAACTGCAGGAGTCACTGCAGAAAAAGGATCCGTTACTGATTTTTGATTTGAGATTACAAGATGTCTACAAAGATGGACACATCAAAGGTGCAGTTCATGCAGTTTGTGATGCCAAGGCAAAAGAGACAATCATGCCAAAGATTCCCAAAAATGTAAGAATTGTTCTAGTGGATGAGGATGGTTTAATGGCCAGCCAAACTGCAAAAATGATGCGGTCATTTGGACTGTATACATATTATTTGAAAGGGGGAATGAAAGAATGGGATAAGGAGATTGTCAAAGGCAACCCTCCGTCATCTATTGAGTCAGACCGTTTGTGGAAAAAGATGCAAGATTCCAAGAATGACATCTTTTTGCTTGATGTAAGGGATGTTGATGAATTTTCAGATTTTAAGATACCGGGAAGTATGAATATACCATTAAAAGATATTTTCAAAGAAGAACATTTCTCAAAGATTCCAAAGGACAAGGAGATTATCACAATATGCCATCATGGAAACATGGCAATGATTGCTACATTTGCCCTTGCAAGAAATGGAATTGAATCTAGTACATTAGCAGGAGGGCTTGCCGGATGGAGTCAGGTTCTAAATCCAATTACTATAGTTAAACAAAATCCAACGATCATTCAGGTTGAGAAAATCGGCAAGGGTTGTCTATCTTACATGTTGATATCCGATGGTCAAGCAATCGTAATTGATCCTCTATTTCCTGCAGAAAAGTATCAAAAGACAGCAATCCAAAACAATGCAAAAATTATCAAAGTGGTTGATACTCATCAGGATGCAGACCACCTATCATCTGCCTGGCGTCTGGCAGAAATTAGCAATTCTGTGTGTTATGAGAGCAAACTGGAGCAATGGGACAGAACTGCTCAGCAACTCCTAAAAGATGGAGAATTAGTTGAGTTTGGACAATCAAAACTTCGTGTAATCCACACCCCTGGACATACTCCTGGAAGTCTGTCCTATGTATTGGATGAAAAGTATGTGTTTACCGGAGACATATTATTCATAGAAAACACTGGCAGACCAGATCTTCGTGACAAAGCAGAAGAGTTTGCAGGTGAATTGTATGATTCGCTTCATAACAAGCTGTTAAGGTTACCGCCAGATACCACAGTTTTTCCTGCACATCATGGCCAGACTGTAAAATCTGAAAACGGAGTATTCTCAACCACCATTGAAAAGGCAAGAAAGCATGAAATCTTGCAGCTATCCAAAGAAGAGTTTGTCAAAAAAGTGGTTGAAATGACACCTCCAAGACCGATGAACTATCAAAAAATAATTCAAATAAACAAGGGTTCACTTTCCTTTACTGCTAATGAAATTTCTGACTTGGAGATAGGACCCAATCGCTGTAGTATCACAGGAACATAGATTACAATTTGAAATCCCGATTATTGGATGTAATATCGCTTGCAATTAGTGAATCAATAACAAGTCCAACTGAATTTCTATCTGATCCTATTTTTCAATTGGATTAGATAATTATCATTTTGGCAAACAAAAATAACTCTATCGAATTTATACCGAAAAGAAAACGGAATAGAAATGATGAGTTAGAATTGAAAGAAAGAATTTTGAATATGATTATTGAAGAAAGAAAACGATTAGGAATTATCAAGTCAACTTATGGTCAATCAAGAAAATCCTAATCAATAAAGAATTGTATTTTTTCAAACATTGACTAACTAGAGTAGTCTAAATGATTTTAAACCAGAAACAGAAGTTCTCAAAATGCTTTCGGAAATTTTAAAAAATATGTCCAAATTCTTGATAAGATTCTCAGTAGTTCTGATAACTTCTTTAAATTAATCAAATACAATTTCTGAACATGACAATTCGTATAACCCATGTAAGTTTTGATAGTATATCATACAGAGTAAGCTTATTTGCTTACATGTCATTGAGATAACTTACCACACTCTATGTTGCACTAGGTCATAACATAACCATGAAAGCAAATCAATCCCAAGGAACAAGCAACTGGGACAAGATGGTTCATGCACCATTCAAAAAAGTAGTCAAGTTCGACTTGCTTTGCATTGGACTTGGCGTCATCATGGGAATGGGTATAGGCGTCTTTCTGGTTACAGGAGCATAGGTAGCCTCCTATACCAAACCTACCTTTTTTATTATAAGCAGTTGGAGAAAAGATGATGATGAAGTTTACCAGAGTTGAACCAGCCTACACCTCAAAACACGGATGCAGATTGGTATGGGAAGGAGCAGATGAAGATGATTCAGATACTGTAATTCTAAACAAGAATGAGTTTGATTCTCTTGTGGAGATCTTACAGAGAGATTCGACAGGGACAGTATCTTTGGAGGATCAAGTCAGCACCATCCTTGTGAATTCAGATGTAACACAGTTTTCCTTACATGGACACAATCTGCTTGAGGCAGACACCTTTGAACTTCAAAACCAAGTCCTAGAGTATGCCAAAATCCCCCATGAACCACAATATGTCTATGTCAGCTCAAAGCAATTCTATCCATCTGTTTGGATAAGAGAGGATAAAAAAGAAAAACAATTGTCTTCTACTGCTGCTGATAATCAAAAAACCAGACAATCACTGGTTCAGGCAATCTTGCATTCAGAACCAGAAAAAATTGATCAATCACTTTCTGAATCAGATGTATTTAGAATATTTGCAACAAGGCGTTCTACAAGAAAATTTGCAAAAACAAAGATAGAAGACTGGAAGATTGACAAAATACTTGCAGCAGCTGATACCGCACCAACTGCTGGAAACTTTCAAGGTCTGAAGATATTTTATGTAAAAAACAACAACACAAAAGAAGCTCTAATTGAAGCTGCAAATAATCAGCCATATGTTAACGCTCCAGTAGTATTGGTGTTTTGTATGGACCCATCACGTGTTAAGCTAAAGTTTCCTTCAAACATATTGGAAAAGTTCTCTATGCAGGATGCGACTTTGGCTGCATCGTATGCCCAGATTGCGGCCGCAGGATTGGGTCTAAGTTCGATATGGATTGGCATGATTGACGAAGAAAAGGTAAAGTCTATTCTTGGAACGCAGTTAAGGCCTTCCTCCATTCTCTGCATTGGATACCCGGACAAGAAAAGACCTCCAAAGTCAAGACGAAAACTCAAAGAACTGATAGAAGTCATAGAGTAATTCGTAGTGCAAGATCATTTCCATCTGATTTTTATGTAGCAGGCAGGATATCTTATCTTCATGAATGATCTTATTGACTAGACTGCAGACTATGTTCTGAATCTTGCCAAATCTCAAAGATTATCTATCATGTCTAACTAGAAAAACTCTGCCCCTAACTTTGCTTGCAAAAAAAACTAGATTCCACAAGGTAAGAGGTTCACAGAAATTTTACCAGACGGACAGAGAATGGAATGATAGAGAAAAACAATAACAGAAAGTACTATTTTACCACATTTGGCGAGGTGGTGGTATTCAGGTACCTACACTGGTATTTTTGTCCCAGAATAGAAAATATTTTGAGAGTATGGTTTTGGAGAAATACTACACAAGTCCAAGATGAGATGCGGCTAGCAAGTAGAAAATACATCAAAGGTATGGCAAAGATCCTAGAACAATGGAAATCAATCTACAAAAATGCCGACGAATACATCTATGAAATACTCTCCAAAGTTCCACTTGATCTGATTGAACCGCTGGTAAAACGCGTCAAGAGTGAGTGTAATTGAATTTCATTCTCCGAATCAGCAATGGTTCCAGAAGGGCGCAAGTCATTGCTAAAAAACTCGGATTTGACAAACTAATGTAGAAAGGATTGGTTGAACGCAAGATGGAGACAATGTGCAGACAGTATTGGTTCTGAGTGAAAAGGAAGATTGTGTCTTGTGTCCAGACAAGAACGGTGAATCTGACATCAGGGAGATGTTTTATTCTGATGATCTGATGTTTCACGAATGGTGTCTTGACTATTTTAGGTATTGCTGGTATGGCTCAGACGTCTTCAGGAAAAGCAAGATACAAAAATAGTAAATTAAATGTGCAAAAAAGAGGACTAGGAAAAAATTTATCTGAAACTTGATTTAGCACTAGAGAATTACATCTACAAATAATTTATTGCAAGTCTACACACTTTGATTGGATGAGGATTTGAGATATTTCACCAAGAAGATTGTGCAGAAATCATCTACTTGGAGAGCACAGGGAATTACATGCTATGTGGGTTATTATTACTGAAAATAAGAAAGGATATTCCTTACATCCTGAAACTCGAAGATGGAAAGGCAAATTGAAAGATATGTATTTTAGGCATGAAGAATTGGTTTCTGAAATGATTAAACGCGGATATAATCACCATAGTTCCCTTGAGAAAAGAAAAGCAACAGGTAAATCAAAACAGGATGTCTTTGTAGATGTTCCATCAAGGCAAATTCAGATTCTCAAGGACAAAAAATGTGATTGTAAGATTTGATTGCAATTTTGTTCTCAATGTTCTGTTTCAAGTATTTTTAACGCAGGAATTACGCATCAAATTTTATAACATAAGAAACCTGTATTGACATGAAGACATTCCAAGGCATGACATTCACAAGATGACCGTGTACTTGAAACAAATGTATTCATAAAAGATAAAGATGATTGAATTCTTTGATAGTTTGTGAATTCTAAACTTTTGCTAATTGTATTGTCTTTGTCTTTTCTAACAGTTCTTGCCCCAATGACTTTTGCAGAAGAGATCAAAACCATCTACGTGGGACCCAGTCTGATGGACTGTGTTGGAATTGGACCACAAAAATGCATGATGGTTAAAGAATATGCGGAATCTGACTGGACATACTTTTATGATAAAATAAAAGGATTTGATTTTGAGTCTGGATACAACTACAAGTTACAGGTTACAGTAACAGAGGTGGAAAACCCACCTGCGGATGCGTCTTCACTAAACTATGAATTAGTCAGTGTAATATCAAAGGCACAAACCCCAGCGAATGAGAAGACAAGTCAACATATCCCATATGGAGGCTTGTGTGCTCCAGGATTTGCATCGCTTGGAAAAATCTGTGTCCTTGATGACAGATGCGGACCAGGAGCATATTCTGGTAAGGTATGCGCTATGGATGGCAAAACAAAGCAGTATCTTCGACCATCACAGCAAGGCAACGCAGGAATTGCAGCACGAGATGTTATATGCGCAGAACCATTACATCTTGTCTTCAAGCATGACATATCACCTGCATGCGTCAAATCAGAATCAGTATCCAAACTGGAGAACAGAGGTTGGAGCATTTTTCCTCCAGTAATTGCGTGCACCTTACAGTATGCACCGGTATGTGGTGTCGATGAGAAGACATACGGAAACATGTGCATGCTAAATGCAGAACATGTCGTAATAAAACATCAGGGAGAATGTAAAGTAGATACAATTCCAACAGAGTCTGAACTTGCAAAAAAGTATGACAGCATACAAGACATCATATCTTCAGTATCCAAAGACATCTACAATGGCATGTACAATGGAAGTCATCCTTTGGAAGAGGCAATATCCATACTTGAAGATAATCTAGACAAGCTAACCGAATTGTTGCAACAGTATGATTCCATTCCTGACGACCAAAAAACAGACAGACAGATTGGAATGAAATTCCTTACTCTTGGTAAGATGGGATTTGCAAGCATTGACTCGCAGATTAACATGTTAAAGAATCAAAATGAATCTTTTACATCTGGAGTCTTTTCAGAAGTTATGAAATTTACAAAAGAGGGACCTATAATTGATTCAGAAAAAGGATACAATGTCAAAGAGATTGCAGACGGTATTTACTGGCTGATTGGAAGTGGATACCAGACAATGTTTGTCACAACAGGACAGGGAGTAATTGTAATTGACGCACCACAACCAATTGCAGAAAAATACATTTCTGCAATAAAGGAAGTAACAAACGAACCAATCACACACATGATTTATTCACATCACCATGCAGACCATACCGGTGCTGCGGGACAGATATTTCCAGCAGATATACAATACATTGCACACAAGCAAACTTCAGATATTTTGATTCAGGAAAGTGATCCGAACAGACCGGTTCCAACCATTGCGTTTGATGATGACATGTATGTCTTGACAGTGGGAGACAAAACATTGGAAATGTATTTCATTGGAAACTATCACTCTAATGGCGACATAATAATTACGATTCCTGAGAGTAAAGTTGCAATGGCAGTTGATCTGCTACGTCCTGGCATCACTCCATACAGGGCTTTTGCAGTAACACCAGACATGGACCAATATCTAAAGACTCATGACATTCTAATTAATGACTTTGACTTTGATGTGCTTATTTCAGGACATACAGGAATTCTGGCAACAAAGGATCACATAAAGCAAAATAAAGAGTTTGCACTAGATGTGATGAATAATGTCAAAGACGCAATAGATGTGATCGGTTCTGACCACGCAGTTGAAAGATGTGTTAAGACTACCACAGAACAGTGGTTAGGAAAACTAAACAACTTGGATGAGTTCATGACAGAGCATTGCCAGGCAATGAAGGATCATATCATGGCACAATAATACAAAAAAATTAGAGTGTGAAAAATAACATGATTTTATCAGTTTTACTAAAGGTCAAATGATAAAAGATTATCTATACTCCAGCATAGGGATTTGAAGGTTTTTGAACGTATTAATTTAGAATAAAAGTTTCAAAATAAAATATATTTGAATTAATTTATGCTTAAGTGAATTTCACAAAAATGATTTACTATGATTTGAGTTTGACTTCAAGATCTCTTACTATTGATTTAATACCATTTTTTTCTTGTAATGCAAATCTATCTGCTAGTTCAAGATTATATTCCATAACATCCAATTTTTCAATATCTTTTCTCCAAATTGGGATGATAAGTTTTTTTCCAGAATAAAGTTCTCTTGTTCTTAGACTGATAAATTCATCTTTAGGCCATTTTGCATTTGAAATAAAATTTTTACTTAAAACAACAATACCGAATTTAGACGATTTCAATCCTTCGTCTATTTTACCAATTAAACTATCTCCTGCTTTTAAAACAAATTTGTCATACCACGGATTAATTCTTTTTTTCTTTAATGCAGTGGCAAGTGGCTCCACAAAACCCTTTTTATCTCTAGAATCATGACAAATAAAAAAATCATGTTATTTAAAATCTTCCAGTAAATTAACTCTTGAAATAGATTTGAGATACTCTTCTTTTGCATCTTGAAAAATTTCAGATATGTCCTTGGGCCAATCTTTATCCATCATGTATTTGATTTCTTTAACATCAAGTTTTACACTTTCAGTATTTTTGGACTTTTCTAGCCCAATCAAAATATCATAGGCATTCAGTATCTCCCCCCTATGTCCTCTGGAGCATATTCCAAACGACCTTTAATTGACAATGTTTCCTCATCATCAATTAAATCATCTACTCCAGTTTCTCTGAATTTTTTTAATGAATTATATTCAATTTCAAGTAAGTTTACAATTTTTTGTTCTACTTGTTCAAGTGATATTCCAAATGAATCATATTTTTCTTTAGCTTTTTTTACTGTAGTTTTGAAAAAATTCCTATTATAGTCATTAACGTTAAACGGAATTAACATTTCATAAGGAATGAACCATTTAGATCTGGTGATTTCTCTCTTTCCTATGGAAAAATATGCGCAATTGGCCAATTATTGTTAAAAATTGAAATTGCCATTTAACTTTATTTTTATGAAGTTTTTTCTAGAGTATTTTCTATATGAACCAAAAAGTCCACATCTAAATTTTTTTAAATTAGTGTAAAATCTTTGCCCCTAACTATATCCCCATGCTTCTCGTAAAATTTAACAGAAAATCCAAGAACATTATTGGTTTAAATCTCATTGGGAGCACAATATGCATGTATTCTCAGAAATAAACTGAAGGATTCTATTTTTATAGATAGAAGAGTAAAAATGAGACTCCTATGCATTGGGCATGAATTTCTGATGCTACTAGTAAATCCCAAGTTCTGAAAATAATTTGGATTCATCTCCACCGGAATTTGTACATAATTGAGCGATTCAAAACAGATGAAATTGTGAGTATAATTAAACGGTCATGTACACATTGCCGGTTTGCCATGAACGTCAACTCCAGAGATGTTTTCAAGATCCTCTGTTATCATTGAGTACTGGACAGATTCAGAATCCCACAGTCCAGAGATTGAAACTACATATCCTGAAGGACTCTCAGATACAATAATTTCCCTATCTTCCAAAAAGTAGGTTATTCCAAATTGGGCTATTGTACTTTGGACTGAATTTTTAATGCGTTCCTTGTCTAATTTCTCTGTTGTTTCTATATTCCAAAGAGTCTGACAAAATAAGTCATTTTCATTTGTTGCGTCAGGTACATTTACAGTAGATCTTTTTTCCTTAATTTCATTCGGAGTATCTATGGCATCAATTTCTTCAACAAAATTTCTCCCATCACTTGTCATACACTGTCTTGGATAGGATTCCATAATAGTATTTCCAGCCGCAGCACAGTCCTCAAAATCTTCTATTGAAGACTCTATTGGACTGCGAATTTTTTCAAGTGTCAAGATTAGTTTTTTAATTTCTGGAATATTGTCTCCACTCTCAAATTCTATCTTTTTTGTTTTATTGGCAGATTTAATTTCAATCCACTCTACTGGGGCATCTGCACAACCTGGGCAACCAATTCTATCTGGCAATGAATCAAATTTTTTAAAATCCACTAAATTTACCAATTCATTCCAAGATGATTTAGAAAATGGAATATGTTTTGTCTTATCAGGAACATCACGTCCGCTTTGAGTGTAGGTTATTTTTTCAGGCATTATGACAAATTCCTTTGAACAATATCCAAGGCAAAAACCTGAGTTTGTCCCAGTTTTAATTACTGGTTGAATTGTATTTTGATCCTGATCAAAGAAATCTCCTGATTGGACTGCTTTGATAATGTCACTTACCCAATCTCTTTTAATCAACTCAAGATAAGTTTCTGAACTGACACACGCTGGTCTTCCATCATATCTTTGGGTTAGCTGAAGACCAGGGCTGCATTTTATTTCATTGAAAGGAATTCCATTATTGAATTGATTTAGAGGAGAATCAATAGAATTAGTTTCAGCCAGAGAAACAAAAAAAGTAAGGACGTAATCTGTTGGTTGTATTGATACTGTACTTGCAGGATAAGGCTCTACGTTGGTCAATCTAATGTAATATCCATCAAATGTTTGTTCGGTATCTTCCATTGTTTCCATAGGAATAGTGTGGATTCCAAGGTCTTGGACTCCTTTTTTGAGTTGTATTTTAACTAATACAGTTCCTTCCCATATACAGGTAACATCAACTGGACATCTTGAATCTTCAATGTCAAGCAAGGTCATCTTCAATTCAGAATTGATATTTGCAGTTTCGCCTATCTTAAGACCAATTGGAAAGTCAAGTGAGTTATTTTCTACAGCAAAAACATCGGGCGGAAAAATTAGAAAGGCTACACTAAAGACCACAGTGAAGAAAATTACATTACTAGTTTTTTTAGACATTTTTGCTCATTGTATTATATTTGCATATGATTATAACCATTGATTAAAACCAAATTATACCAAAAATTGTTGTAATTCAATCACCCTTCGTTAAATACACCGAAATAATTTTAGGTTCTATTATTCATAAGGCAGGTTCTTAATTCCATATCATATGTTAATTACAAAATCAAATAGTCCTTAAACCAGAGTTCAATTTCTCATACAAGCCAGATATATTGAGAAAGAAATGAAAGAAGATTCAATTGATGAACTTCAAATAATGACGAGAGCCTAAATAGCTTGTAATATATAGCCAATCGTACAAATAATCGAATTTTTGATTTCATTAAAATATGAAAATATGTTTGTTGTGAATCCTGTTGGTCATAATCAAAACCTTTGTAAATTTAGAATATGTCATGATTCACAACCAATACCATCCTTATCTCCATCAAATCTGTGGGGGTCAGGGGGCAATACCGTGAATCGTTTTTGCGAAATATCTTTACAGTCTAAATCAGGAGGCAATGGAGGAATACAAAAGTCAGGATACGAATGGTCACAATTACCAGTTGATTTTGTTTTCTCACTAGACTTTGCAGTAACATTCAAACTAGTCGCACATCCAAAGTCTTGAGCCCATGATTCACTAGAAAACTCACTAGTGCCACAGTATTGAGTCAAAATGTTTGCATGACCATTAAACAGCAATTCTGAATTTAGTATTTTGTCATCACAATACACTTTTCCGAGTAATCTGCCATAGACATCATATGGTTGCTTATTGTCTTGATCAACAGTGACAACAGAGCCTACCGGACACAGTCTCTTTGTAAATGCGGTTGCTTCTGAGAATCCTGATTCATTTTTTTCAGGAGCATTAGTCAAAGAGAGTCTTACTTTGTATCCTTCAACGTATATTGTGTCACCGTCCACTATTCTTTCAACTTTGGCCGTTATACAAAGTGCATCGTCTGAACACAAAGATTCAGCGCTTGATGTTACTCTGATTATTCCATTAGTTGCCAAATACTGTATTCCTTTTACAAATTCACCATCCGATAATAATCCTTGACTCCACCAACCTGCAGTTGTTCTAATCCATGATGGAATGTATGACTCTTGACTAGATGCAGTAAAGATAACTGATGAACCAAAAGCTAAACTTAGTATCAAAAGTATTGAGAAACCAAGAACATGCTTTTGCATTGTTCTTAATATGATAATTTTTAATATAACAATTTTCTTGCTTGGAAGAAATTCTGTACATGTTTGAATTCTAACGTAGTTTTGTGTAGCAATGTTTAATAGATGAATTTTGATTTTTTTATAATCATGATCAAGACCTTGCTTATGATACCAGCATTGTTACTTGTGTTTGGAATGGGTTATGCGCATGCCGAACCACTTGAGGATACAAGTGTTACAATATTGGATTATGACGGAATCTCTGCCACCGTCAAAATAGAATGGAATCCTGATGAATCAGTGACAAAGTATAAGATTGGATGTGTCAGCTGTATGCCAAACACTTTAGAAATAACGTCTGAAAACAACATCATACTAAATGATGTGACTCCATTCCCAAACACCCCAAAAGCAATGCTTTACATGATTGCATATGACTCAAATGATGAAATTATCAATGCAAAGCAAATTTTTGTAAGTCTTGAATAATTGATGAATCCGACATCGTGTATAATAAACAAAAAGAATATGACATAAAAAGAAATTACCCTATTTTAAATCCACCAACAGACAATCCAGAGTTTTGTATTTCGCGTGAACTTTTAACTCCTAGTAAGTCTATTAACTCCTTGAGATTCTTTGTCTGGAAATAAACATCACCTGGACCCTTGATGTTTGTGACTAGTCCCTCACCACCAAGAATCGTACTTTTCAATCCCCCAAATTTTTCAACTTTATAATCACATTTTTCACTCAGAGCTACAAGATGATAGTTATCAAGCAGTAAAGTTTCTCCAGACGATAATTCTTTTTTAATTATTCCGCCATATGCATTTGCAAATACTGAGCCGTTTCCTTGTGCCTTGAGCATAAATAATTCTGTTCCAAAAACTCCTTTTGTAAATCCCTGCCACTGTGTATCTAGATTAACATTTTGTGTTGATGCAACGTACGAACCTGATTGCATTATGTATCCGTCTTCAGAAGATATTGGGATTTCTATTATGTCACCAACTGGAGGGCCAGACAGGCCAATAACGCATTGATCTTCGTTTGCAACAAAATCATTTACAAAAAATGATTCTCTACCTAAAAGTGAAACTTTGATATTTTTCAAGAAACCTTGTCTCATGCCCGTCTTAACTTCAATTTTTCCTTTCATGAAAACAAACGCACCAGCATCAGCACGTATTGATTCTCCACTATTCAGTCTAACTTGTAAAATACTCATAGGATTTTTTAAAATTTCAAAATTCATTGTGTTTGATTGTAAATTAAACTATAAAAATTGTATTGACTCATCTTTTTTCTTTGATAATTTTTCTAAACATTATTGAATTAACTATTCTGTTTTTAGTTTCATGTTTTGTGAGTAAATATCAAAATTAATTGCAAAAATGACAATAAACTGTCCTGTTTTAAGAATAAATTATGAATAGAAATAGAGCCATAATTCTCTTTTTTATGATATTTATAAAATAAGATTAAAAATTAATTAAAAAAATTGTAGTGAATTTACAAATAAATGACAGCCAGTGACATTTTAAAAATATTGGAATAATATCAACACATTACACAATACAAAAATTAGACAGACGATAATGGCTAAATTTTGCACTTTATTTTGAAAGCCCAGGCCAATGCTGTTTGAATGACTTTAGTGAGAAGCATATTGTTGTAAAATATCTAACAAAATAACTAATCTTTGTGTTGGGAAATAGGCATCTTTGTTTCAAATGATATCACGTGAGATTCTCCTCTGTTTGTCTTGTAACCTCCTGCAGAATTACTAGTCTCATATGATTTCAAATGTGATGGATCTATGCCTGTCTGACTTTGATCTTTGTCATGTTTTAGCTTTCTGTTACTGATTACAAACATGGCTATACCTCCAATAGCAACCATTCCGGCCATACCATACAACACGCCTGTAGGAAATCCTGTTTCAGTTTTATCATTAACAGTATTTTTGAGACTTGTGTTAAAAACTTGAATTCCTTCAAGATTTGATGAATCCGCATATCCTTCAATAGCAATGGATGCATCATCTTGTGACTCTATTACTTTGATTGAATATTTTTTGTCTATCTCAAAGTCTTGATTCCATTTTCTGTCATTACATGCACCAGTTTCAACATTACATTCTCCCATAGTGTAATGTGTTATAACATTTTTTCCAGAAAATTTGTACTCAACAGATCCTGGGATGATTGCAGTATTGTCAAATAGTGACTGCCATTTGTGTAATGGGAGATTCATTATTCCACTTGCATCAAGTATTGGCAAATATTATTTCAAATAAATCAAGTCTGACAATTTTAAATTTATTATTTCATAATGAAATGACTGCAAACGAAATTGCACAGAAAACAAATATGTCATTACAGCTTGTAAAACATTACTTGGATAAAATGCAGCAGATTGATCTAATCCGTATTTCAAAAACTGAAAAAAATTCAAAGGCACGAAACATGAATTACTACAAAACATCAAAACTTGCAATCATAATTACCCCATCAAAGATTACAGAAAAAACAAAACAAAGTAAATCATTGATACGTTCCTTTAATTCTATTTCTAGATTTTTTGGAATTGGAGTTATTTCTGCAATCTCTGCATTATCCTTATTGGTAATATCTGCAGAAAGTAAATTACTAAACCCTATAAAGAGTTGGTATCTGAAATTTGATTTGCCTATAAAAATTTCTGGAACTGGAATTACTAATTCAGTTGATGAATCATTATACATGGCAAAAACGAAAGTAGATTCTGTAGTTTCAAATCCCGGCGCAGGCTCAGGAACCCCTTATTTTGATCCATATCTCAGCGTATCCAGTTTAGCAGGTGTTGATACGATTATTGCATTATCAATATTTACAGGGATAGGCGCAGTCATTACATTTGTGGTTTTTAATAACATCATAAAGAAATTACAAAAAGATACAGAAACAATAACAACTAAATCAATAAATGATTCATAATTAAATCCGCTGCCCTAGCGTATATTAAATAAAATACTTGCACCAATCATCTAAGAACACTTTATTTCTGCAATCTCTGCATATGACTCCAAGAAAATATTGCGTTTCTTCCTTGATTGAGAACTTGTTGTAATAAATCGCAACCTACCATGATTTTTGTCTTAAAATGGATTTTCTCAGATTGTCTAAAAGTTTAAAAATTAAATTAATCCATTGTTTTAGGAAATTTACTCTTAACTTTAAATTATCACTGATTCCGCTAACTGACAATGCAAGGTGATGCGTATCTCAAGTGTATTGAACCTCATTGTGGATTACAATATGACATAATGAGTACTAATGTAGAATGTGAGAAAGGTCATCTATTAGACGTAAAATATAAAAACAAACCTTCAGATAATCTGAAAAAGATATTTTATCAAAGACGAGATTCTCAAGAAAATATATTTAATGAAAGTGGAGTATGGCGATTTAGAGAGCTACTTAATTTTTGTCAGATAGATACAGAAAACATTGATGAGTGTTCAAAGTATTTAGTTTCACTAGACGGTTCTGAAGGAAGACAGTCAAAGCCATATCAAATGTCAAAGGCAGCAGAATTCGTAGGAATTTCTAATAATAAATTATGGTTACAGCCAGAAGGATACAATCCAAGTGGATCATTCAAAGATAACGGAATGGCAACAGCTGTAACACATGCAAAAATGGTAGGAGCAAAAAAAATTGTTTGTGCATCAACAGGAAATACATCTGCATCAGCAGGTATGTTTGCAGCAAATGAAGGAATTAATTGTGATGTCTACATTCCATCTGGTCAAATTGCACCAGGTAAGCTGAGTCAAGCGTATCAATTTGGAGCTCAAATTATTCAAGTTGACGGAAATTTTGATGATGCGCTAAAACAATCCCTTGATGACGCAAAAAATCATAATGGATATACAGTTAATTCAATAAATCCATTTAGAATAGAAGGGCAAAAAACAATTCCATACAGAGCATTAGAGTATTTGAGATGGGAAGCTCCAGATTGGATTGTGTATCCTGGAGGAGCACTTGGAAACACATCTAGTTGTGGAAAAGCATTGATGGAATTATACGAATGGGGATGGATTAAAAAAATCCCACGAATTGCAGTCATCAATTCCGAAGGTGCAAGCACGCTATCTGATTTGTATAATGGTAAGTTTGAAGGAGAAGAGCTACGATGGAATAAAGGAAATACAAATACAGAATTAATCTCAAGATATTATGATCATTTAGATAAAGAAGGCATTAGACCAAAAACCAAAGCCACTGCAATTCAAATTGGAAGACCAGCAAATATTCTAAAAGGATTACGAGCATTAGAATTTACAAACGGTGTTGTAACAACAGTCTCTGATGCGGAGATGTTAGATGGTATGGCAGTAGTAGGTTTGAATGGATTCGATTGTGAAATGGCATCTGGTGCATCTGTTGTTGGAATTAGAAAACTGATAAATGAAGAAATTATCAAAAAAGATGACGTAGTTGTTGGAATTCTTACAGGTAGACAAAAAGACGCAATGCTACCTGTAGAGTATCACAATAATCCAAAAAATAAATTTGCAATCCCACCTAAAAAATAACCTAGATTAAACAATTTTTTATAATATGAGATTTTCAAACATTAATCCTTAAAAGAGGGGTTTACAAGATATTCTCAACCAAGAGATGGTGCATAAAAAATAAAATGAAGAACAAGGGTTGTTCTAACAAGATTTTACGGAGTAAAAAATGGTAGAACTTTGGGTTGAACTAGCAGCATTAGCTGCTTTAATTGGATTATCTGCATTTTTTAGTGGTCTTGAAGTTGCATTAGTAGGAACTAGAAAATCAACAGTAAACCAACTGGTAAAACAAAAAGTAAAGGGATCTAATGCCCTACACAAACTCAAATCCAATCCGGGATGGATGATGGCCAGTGTAAATCTTGGAAATAATGTAGTTAATGTTGGCTCTTCTGCATTTGCAACCAGTATAGCATTAAGAACATTTGGAAATGATGGGTTGGCAATAGCTGTTGGAATTATGACATTTCTTATTTTGATATTTGGTGAGATTACCCCTAAAACATATTGTAATGCAAATGCAACAAAAGTAGCCCTCAGATTTGCACCTGTGTTGATTATTTTTGGATATGCATTTTGGCCAGTAGTAAAAGTATTAGAAGTAATTACAAAATCTATTGTAAAATTAACCGGAAGTAGTTATCATGGTCCATTAATCACCGAAGAAGAGATACGTGGGATAGTTGAGCAGGGATTAGCAGATAAGGCATTAGAAAAAGATGAAAGCGAACTAGTTCACAGTGCATTAGAATTCGATGATACTGTAATCAGATCAGTTATGACCCCACGAACAAAAATGTTTACACTTCCTGCAAAGATGCTACTCTTTGATGCTCTTCCTTTAGTTAATGAGAATCCACATTCTAGAATACCTATTTTTGGAGAGTCACAAGATGATATTGTTGGGTTTGTACATGTAAGAGATATTCTAACGCATATTGAAAAAGAAGATAAAATGATCACGTTAGAAGAAATTTCAAGAAAGCCAGTATTTGCATCTCAAGAAAAAATGGTAAGCGCATTACTAAAAGAAATGAAGGGCAGAAAAACACACATGGCAATTGTTATTGATGAGCATGGTGGTGTGGAAGGCCTAGTCACATTAGAAGACTTGATAGAGGAGATAGTAGGAGATATCGAAGATGAGACAGATAACATACCACCAAAAGAATTCGAATCAATCGATAAAGATACTATAATTACAAATGGAGATATTGACATTTACAGACTAAATCAGATTTTCAAATCGGATCTTCCTGAAGGAGATGATTATTCGTCACTTAATGGACTATTGCATGAAAAACTGCAAGACATCCCTCGAGAAGGAGATAAACTTGAAATTGATAATATTCGAATAGTTATTGAAAAAGTGATAAAAAATAGACCTATCAAAATTAGAATAGAGCGGATTAAAAAATAAAATTAACTTTTTCTTGCAAAATGAGATTCTAGTTTCTTCTTTCTTTCTTTCATGTTAAATATTGATTCAGTGTGAGAAAATGCATCTTTGTATGATTTTCCAAATAGCATAGCCTGCATCAACATATGATTTTCAGGAATAACAATGCCGGTTTGATCATCTGAATACATCATTTGTACAGTATCTCCAATTGATACGGTCATGTTTGCATGAATGTGGATCATATTGGTGTCTATGAAATTAAATCCCATATTTTTAGCGTAATCTCTAATGTCTTTTGTACCCTTTGCAGTCCACAAAATAGCTACGCCAAACTCATTTGTAAAAAGTTCATGAATTTCTGAAGGAGTTGGTGCTTTTTGATCAAAACGTATATCCATAATATGAAGATGCATTTGTCTAGTAGGAACTTTAATTGCACGAACAAATAGAGGTGCGTCTTTTCCAAAATACATCTTTACATCATCACCATGATGAGGTTTTTCAGTCATTTCGATAGTATCTGGTACTTGTTTGTCTGTTTGTTCAATATCTGCCCATCTTCTTACTAAAGTAACATCAAATCTAACTAGTTTTTCAGCAAATTTGTTTCGCAAAGGTTCTAAAATACGTCCCATGCCAGTAACATTGCAGCTACCTTGCATGACATGTTTTTTTCCAATAGCTAAATCATAATTTGCCCTTGAATTAAACAATAAATCAGAAACCGCTTCATCACCCATTGTGGTTTCTCCACCTTGATAAATAACTAATAGATTTTTTAGATCATAAAGATTTTTCTTATTTTTGTAACCATGACCCCCTGGAGAGGCATCTATTACTAAATCACAATCATCAAGTGCAGATTCTATAGTACCAGAGATTTTAAAATTCTTAAAATCGCCCAATTTTCGCTCAGGCACATAGACGTTTAAACCCCTCGAGATTGCCACATTGACATCGTCATCTGGAGAATATTTTCCTACACCTATTACTGAAATTTCAGGATCATCTTTTAGAAAAGACGTTATTCTACTTCCAATAGAGCCATAACCATTAACAAAAACTTTCTTCATGATTTGCCTAAGAATGACCCATTTATTTAGATTGGTTACAGCAATATTTCCACTTAATTCCCAGGTACAATATCTCTATCGTAATAGGATGAGACGTCATTTCTGTTTATCACACACATGCACAATCCAGTTAAAACAAATCACAATTGTGTATATTATTCAAAATATAAGAAAACAACATCTCATTATGGAACAAAAGACTAAATGATGTAAAAAGAGCTAGTTTATGATGATTCATGTGCCTTCATTGGCAATAGGTGCGGGAATTGCATCCGCCACAATAATTATAGTATTTTTAGCATTTAATGTGTCAAGTGATGAATCTGAGCTAGTAGTTGCACCTGTGCCTGTAATTCAAGAATCAGGTCCTGCAAAGATTACGAGTGCCACATTTTTTGAAAACGGTTCGCCAGTTCTAGGGGATCCTAATGCATCTGTAACTTTGATAGAATTTGGGGATTACCAGTGTTTTTACTGTAACCAATTTTTTCATACAACGGAAGACAAACTTTTCAAAAACTATGTTGAAACAGGAAAAATCAAAGTAATTTTTAAAGATTATACAATAATTGGCCCAGACTCAATTTCTGCAGCTCATGCAGCTCATTGCGCAGACGAACAAGCAATGTTCTGGGAATATCATGATACCCTATACGGTAATTGGAATGGTGAAAATAACGGATGGGCATCATCTGAGAATCTACTTGGATTTGCAAAAGACATAGGATTGGACATTGATAAATTCTCTAAATGCATGATAGACTCTAAGCATACATCAATCATAGCAAATAGTAATCAGGATGCTAAAGATTTAGGATTGACTGGAACTCCTGCATTTTTTATCATTGGTCCGGATAACAAAGTAACGAAAATTGGCGGAGCTCAACCATATGATGTTTTTGAGAGAATTCTCAATTCAGAGCTAGAAAAATAGAAAAATCATCGATCATTTTGTAAAAAGCATGTAAAAATTTGTAAAAATTTCCTAACTAGTAAGATAGAATTAGCTCAATATCCTTATATGAGTAAAGACGGAGGCAAGCTAGATGGCAGCTGGAATAGATGACATTGCAATTTACATACCACGATTATACATAGATGCGGCTGATTTTGCAAAAGCTAGAGGGCTAGACCCTCAAAAACTCCAAAAAGGATTAGGCGTATCTCAAATGGCAATAGTTGATACAAATCAGGATCCAGCATGTCTTGCAGCAAATGCATGTTTACAAATTATGCAAAAAAACAAGCTTTCACCAGAAGATATTGGAAGGTTGTATGTATCAACTGAATCTTCATTTGATGAATCAAAGGCAATGAATTCTTATGTTATTGGAATGTTGGAGCAGGTTTATGGTCAGGGTGCTTTTGAGCATTGTGGTGGCGTAGAAACAAAATTTGCTTGTGTTAGTGGGTCTTATGCACTTTATGATAATACAAATTGGATTAGAGCTGGAGAAGCAGAAGGAAAGCATGCCCTAGTTGTTGTTTCAGACATTGCAAAATACGATATGGGTTCAAGTGGTGAAATGACTCAAGGAGCTGGTTCAGTTGTGATGTTACTCAATGACGAACCAAGACTATTATCATTTGATCCTAAAGTGACAGCCACATCAATTAAAGACGAATATGATTTTTACAGACCATTTGGAAAAGAAACTCCAATTGTACATGGTCAATACTCTAATCTCCTATACCTCATACAAGTAAGAAAAGCGCTTGAAACCTACAAGAAAAAAGCAATATCCTCAGGACTGATAAAGTTAGAATCAGGTGAGACAATTTTAGATCATATGGATTATCTCAACATGCACTTACCATATAGCAACATGGGTAAAAAGGCTCTTGCATA
The DNA here is from genome assembly GCA_036984365.1 of Nitrosarchaeum sp. Taxonomy (GTDB): domain Archaea; phylum Thermoproteota; class Nitrososphaeria; order Nitrososphaerales; family Nitrosopumilaceae; genus Nitrosarchaeum. The sequence continues at coordinate 104,626 of BQXB01000003.1, read as the reverse complement.
TTTGGTAAGACATGAATGGCGCCAACTTCCAAGATGGAAAAAGATAATTCAAGAAATAGGGATGCAAGAGCCAATTCCAAAAGATCCGCGCGGAACAATTGAATCAGTGTTGGGAGATGAAGAATTTATGGCAAAAGATCACGAGTTTACAAAAGCATTTACAAAAACAAGAGAGTTTCAAGAAGTGTATGAGGCAAAACTGGCAAGTTCTTTGATTGCATCAAAGATGATTGGAAATCTCTATACTGCATCATTGTATTTAGGATTTAGGAGTTGTCTTGAATTTGAATATCAAAAAGGAATGGATTTGAATGGAAAACGTTTTGGGTTTGGCTCATACGGTAGTGGAAGCAGTGCTATGGTGTTTAGCGGTATAATTCAACCTCAGTATGAAGAAATTGTCAAAAATATGAACTTAGAAGCAGAACTTGCACCAAGACGAAGGCTTACACTAGATGAATATGAAACATTACATGAAAACAAGCTATCCCCAGAAGAATCTATGTTACATACAAAAAGAGAATTTATTTTGATAGATGTAGACACCTCTACAGAATCTAGAGGGGAAAGACGATACATATTCAACGAATAAACAAATGTCAGAAGAACCAAATCAAATCAAAGAATATCTATTTGAGCACATAAAGTCTAAGAAAATTCAAGAGTTAACTGCACAGTCAAAATTTACAGAAATTATAGATGATGTTTTAGAAAATTGTTTTGACAAAGTAATTCTAATGGGAGAAAAAGAAGAGAGCTTAGCAATCTTAGCCACAGGGTTACTCCATTACCTATTGACAAATGCAATGATTACTAGTCAAAGGAAAATAGAACACAAAGGTGTCGAGATAGATATAGTCATACCAAATTTAAAAACACTGGACATTGATCCTACAAAAACTCTAATCATTTGCATTCCAAAAACTATGAATGCAAATATCATAAAGCAAAAACTGGACAATCTAAAGAACATACAATCTATTAACAGTAATATCTGGCTAGTACTTTCAAAGAAGATAGATTTCCAAAACAAAACATATGTAGTTGAAAAGAAAAATTCATCATTTTCAAAAATAATTACAGATATTGGACAATTTGTAAATGTACAAGGTCAAAACAAATTCAAAATATTACGCATCTAAATTAATTCAATAAAGACTTGAAATCAATATTTTTTTTAAATATTCTATAAAGTGATCTATCACTCATATCATCAATAAACGGGATAGACCCCAATACAGATACATGAGTTAAATTTTCCAAATCTCGTTTTAATTCCCTAACTTGATATCCGTCAACATCAAAATTATTTATTATAATACCCTTAATTGGAATTTTATATTTTTCACACATCATACAAGTCATAATGACATGATTGATAGTCCCTACTCTTGTTCTAGTGACAATAATTGTTGGCAACTTCATATCTTTTATTAGATTAGTTACAAAATAATTCTGAAGTATAGGGGTCATTACTCCACCCATCCCTTCAACTAGCAACATGGAATGTAGTTTTGATAATTTTTTAAATTGTCTTAAGACATTAGAAATGTTTGGTTTTATTTTTAAGTTTTTTAATGCAGTATATGGCGATGCCATAATTGGAAAAAATTGGGGATTCAAAAGTAATTCTGGATCATTTACCTGAGCTGCAGTTGCTAAAATTTCCACGTCTTCAGATTTGAATCCAGTTTTTTGCGGAATTCCAGCTGCAAAAGGCTTCATTATCCCAATGTCCATCCCCATCTTACGAAGTGTGACAGCAAGACCTGCAGTGACATATGTTTTTCCTACATCCGTATCAGTTCCTGAGATAAATAGAGAATTCAACAACAATACAAGATAGGGTTTATTGATTAATCTTTCATTTACTTAATTTTATAAATTTATTTTATGAATTTCTAAAATTTTCAACTGAATTTGAAAATTAATATAAAAATTCTTCATTTTTGGTTGACTTCACAGTGAGTCCGACAATTTCGTGGATAAAAACGGACATAAGGATGTGTGAAATCCAGAAATGTTTAGCTAGGACATCACATCAGATGTCAATTCATGATGCAAAAGCATGATCAGACACGATTAGGTTATGTATTTGCAATAGTATCAGCCATCTCATTTGGTTCAGTGTCTGTATTGGTAAAACCGCTTGTATCTTCAATTGTTCCTATTTTACTAGCATCTCTAGTTTACATCAATTCAGCTTTTACTCTGAGTTCTTTTGTACAAAAGAAAAAGAAACTCTTGTAAAAATTGATTATTGTCCATTTTGCGGTGAAAAAAGAATACACTTCGATCACATAAGAAAATGAAAACTAAACTTTATTCTTGACTCTCAGAAAAATTCTGGGCAATACATCAAATCGACTTTAAGCAAAAATTTTAGTTATTACTAATAATCATTTCTGCGTATTACTACACTATTCTTTATATGTATAAATCATCAAAATTTTATAATGAAAAAGACACGACTTCTAAGCGTTGTTTTTCTCTGATTCCGAATCTATTTCTCTAGATTAGTTATAACATAGAAACTTTCATCCATTTCTGTATTAGAATGAGCAACAACTCAAAGAATTTTTTTGTTTCAATTCTACTGTTCTTTTTAGCTGGTCTTTGTGAAATTGGAGGAGGATATTTAGTATGGCTTTGGCTACGTGAAGATTTTAGTTGGATGTTAGGTGCAGTTGGAGGATTTGTATTATTTTTGTATGGAATAGTTCCAACGTTTCAGAAAGCACATTTTCATAGAATCTATGCAGCTTATGGAGGAATTTTCATTATAATGTCTGTGTTTTGGGGTTGGTTAATTGACGGAGTAAGACCTGACAACTATGACATTGTTGGAGCTATAATTGCAGTGATTGGAGTTTTGATAATTTTCTACTATCCAAGAAAAGGTGATAAAAAATAAACGAGATTGTTTTTTCAACTTTGGGATTATTCTTTTTTGCATCCTTGTTAGAAATTGGTGGTGGCTATCTTGTTTGGAAATGGTTGCGAGTTGGTAAAGGAAAAATATTTGGCGGGATTGGCGGTTTAATTTTATTTTCATATGGGATTATCATGACATTGCAGCCTGAAAATTTTGGTAAAGTATATGCCACATATGGAGGAATCTTTGTTGTATCATCAATAATTTGGGGTTATTGGGTAGACAAGAAAAAACCAGACAGATTTGAGATAATTGGCTCAGTAGTCGTGTTGATTGGAATTGCAATAATGTTTTATTTTCCACGATAGTCATATTGTAAAAATCTACTTTAATCCCTTGTTTGTACCAATAATTTCATACTTGGGTACTACATCGTATGAAAGTTGTAGATTTCTTGGTATCACTAGGATGAAAACCCACGATATAGAGTATTTTGTTTGATGAATCAATAGTGATTTAGAAAATTATTTAAGATTTTTGACTAGTTCTTTCACTTTAATTTCAATTTGATCACGAATCTTGCGTACTTCCTCAATTGATTTTCCTTTTGGATCAGGAATATTCCAGTCAAGAGAATCTTTGACAAATAATGCAGGACATGATTCTTTGTCAATACATCCCATATTCACAGTAATTGAATTATTCAATAGCTCATTGGATAGAGATTTTGGAATTTTATTTTCAATATCAATTCCAACTTCTTTCATTACTTGAGAAACAATTGGATTTACTCGAATGCTGGGTTTTGTTCCAGCACTTATTGCTTCAAATCCTTTTGGCATGTATTTTCTAAAAAATGCCTCAGCCATCTGGCTTCGTCCGGCATTTTCAACACAAGCAAAGAGAATTTTTTTCATACTGCTTTAAAAAATAGAATTATTTTACAGCCTTTATTACAAGACTGAAAATCTTTCTTCCATTGATTTTCTCTCCTTTCATGTATGCACGTTCTTCTAAAACTTTAATTTTTTTAAATCCAGCTTGTTTCATAGATGAAATGTAATTGTCTTTTGTCATGGCACCATCTATACATGCACACCATTGATCAGTGTTTATCTGATTTGGAGATAGTTCAACATTAGTAACCAAATCAGAGATCACCATCCTTCCATTATGTTTTAAAACTCTAAAGACTTCTTTGAATGTATTTGTCTTGTTTGTTGTTAGATTAATGACACAGTTACTAATCACTGCATCAACAGTATTATTATCTAATGGAATATTTTCCTCAATGTCTCCTTTTCTAAATTCAACATTAGAGTAATTTCCTTTTAATGCATTTTTTCTGGCCTTTTCTAACATTTGATCAGTCATGTCGATTCCTATTGCCTTACCTGATTTAGAGACTTTTTTTGAAGCCAAAAAAATATCAATTCCAGCGCCTGATCCCAGATCCACAACAATTTCACCTTCCTTTAGATTAACATGATTTAGTGGGGCACCACAACCAACACCTAGAATTGATTCCTGCGGAATTGAGCCTAATTCATTTTGATCGTAACCAACTAGCTTTGTTGCATCAATAGGTGAATCTCCACTTTTACACTCTCCTGGCATACAACAACAATCAGAATTTCCTGATACTGCTATCTGCGAATATCTTTTTTTGATGTCTTCTTTAATTGAATTTTCCATAGTATAGTTTACTAAGTAAACTATTAAAATTGGCAGGTAAAAGCCATTACAGTTAGTGTAATCATGGAAACTAAAGGAAAAAAACTACCAGTTATTCAAAACAAGTGTGAATTTACGGGATATGATGTAACCAAACTTTTGAAAGAGACTTCAACAATCAGAGATTTAATTACAAAAAGAGCAACTCTTGAGATTCTTTTTCCTCTTTGTTGTACAACAGAGCCAGTAAGGCACAAACAGTTCAAAAAATCCCTTAAGGGAATAAGCAGTAAGACATTATCTACACGATTATCTGAATTAGTTTCTGAAGGAATATTGGAAAGACAAACATTTGCTGAAATTCCTCCACGTGTAGAGTATAAGTTAACTACAAAAGGTCAAGAATTAATTGAATCTATCACAGATTTACTTAACTGGATGAGAAAGTGGTCAAAAAAGTAAATCTACAATTTCTGTTCATTGCATTAAGATTCAATTCTTAAAGGACTTGAGCTATTTTTGGATATGAATTATTGTGGCTCTATATCGTCATGGGATAATCCTTTAAAATATTTGTATAAATGTACTACGTGGTAACATTCATAAAAAAATAATTAAATCAATTTCAAAAAGTTCTAGAAAATAAAACACTCATAAATACAATGTCAATTAATTTGATGAAATAAAATATTATCAAAGTATACTACCACAAGTTTGGAATTCCAAGTTAATGAATTATTTAATCACTATTGATGCTCTTTGTTGTGTTAGACTTTACAACGTATTGACACTATTCTGCCAATTTTTTACGCTATCTGTATGCCATTAGATTTTTCTCTTCAAGCATGCTGTGAATTTGATGTACGGAACGGTGTATTTCTTTTTCAAGTTTAGCACCAACACAAACCAATTTACCTGACGCAAAAATCAAAATTACAGTTTTTGGATCCAGCATCCTATGAATGAGTCCTGGAAATTGTTCTGGCTCATACATGCTTCTAGGTAAAGTTCTAGCTGCTTGTTCTAAATTTACTCGGCCTCCAAGATTAATCGAGGAAACAATGTTTTGGATGGTAACTGTGGCATCGTTTTTAATTTTAATTTTGCCTTTTCTTAATATCTCTACTACTTTAGACACTGCTGCCTCAGCTAATTCTTGTGACTTTGCGCCAGTACAAACCATCTTTCCAGAACTAAAAAGTAATGTTGCTGTTTTTGGGTTTTTAAGTCTAAATACTGCTCCTGGAAATTGTTCAGGGTGATATTCTACATCTGGAAATTTTTTTGTAATATCCATAAGATCTAATCTTTGATCAATTGTGGCAGAAGCCACGACATTAACTATTGAGATTAACGGTTTAGTTTCTGCCATATTTTCTGTACTAAATCATAGATCCGTTTGGTCTAATCTTAAACCCTTGTATCGGTTTCTTATTGTAACCTCAGTAACACTTGCAGCTTCTGCAATATCATGTTGAGTCATATTTTCACAGTTTTTTACACATGATAAATATAATGCAGCTGCGGCAAGGCCCATTGGATCCTTACCTGCTGATTCTTCATGTTCTTGTGCTGTTTTGAGAACTTTAACAGCAAATCGTTTTGTCTTTTCTGTAATTCCAAGTTTACTTGCAATTCGAGCAATACATTGAATTGGGTCAACTACAGGCATCTTTAGATCTAGCTCTCGATGCAGTAATCGGTAACATCTTGCAATATCTTTTTTCTTAATATTTCCAGCATCAGAAACATCCTTCAGAGTTCTGGGGGTTTCAGTATCTCTACATGCGGCGTACAATGCAGATGCAATAAGTGCCGAGATTGAGCGTCCTCTAACCAATCCTTTTTCTAACGCTTTTCTGTAAATGTAAGCTGCTTTTTCAATTACTGCATCTGAAAGAGAAAGTTTGTCTTTTAATCTAGATAATTCACTTAAAGCTTGACGAAGATTTCGATCTGCAGATGCATGAACTTTACTTCGACTATCCCATGTTCGTAGTCGTTCAATTGTACTCTTCATAGAGGACGTAAGTGGTTTTCCAGAAGAGTCTCTGTTTATTGGATTAATTATAGTAGCAAGCCCTCTATCATGGATTGTAAGAGATGTCGGGGCACCAGTTCTAGTTGGATCTGTCCCTCCTTCTTTTGAAAATGATCTCCATTCTGGACCAGAATCTTGTAATACTTCGGTTATGACATATCCACACTTACCGCAAAATCTTTCTCCAGTCACATTATCTGTCATCATTCCATGCTTTCCGCAACGCCCACAGACAGTATCGGTATTGATAATTTGTTGAACCAAAAATAAGACCAACATAGTTTAATTTTATCACTATATGAACCGGTCTATTTTACAATTTTTAATTAAAATATCAATATTAACAATAATTAAAGATTATAATTGGATCTTATTTTGAAGAAATACGTAGAGTCAGTAAATAGATAATAAAAAACTGTTTTCAAAAATGTAGGCATGATATTAACTTTAAATTATTTTGCTAAAACTTTAAGTTTAGATATACAATAAAAAAACATGGGATTACGAAATAGCTTACGAAAGTATTGTGTTATGAAAAAAGTCAGAGAAAAAGCAAATGAACCTGAACAAAATGAAAAATCAGATAAATCGAAAGATTGACCATATTTTCTAAATTAATAAAAAAATATTAAAAATATCATTTTGCGGCATATAAAAAACTAGATTCATTTTATTATAGTTTAATTATTAAGTTCAAATAAAATACAGAAATCGTTTGAAAAAGAAAAGCTTTGTGTGGCATCCAAACACTCAGATGAAAGAATGGAGTTCATTTAATGAGATTGTAAGATCTAAAGGAATGTATCTGATTGATGCTAATGGAAATAATTTTCTGGATGCAGTTGGTTCAATGTGGTGTAATGTCTGGGGACACTCAAAACCAGAATTAATTAATGCAATTACAACACAAAGTAAAAAACTTCAACATTCATCAATGTTTAATCTAACAAATGAGCCTGCGGAGAAACTAGCAATAAAATTAATAAAAATATCCCCCGGGATGCACAGAGTATTTTATTCTGACAATGGATCCTCAGCAATGGAAATTGCATTAAAAATGGCATTACAATATTGGAACAACATTGGAGAATTAAAAAAGACAAAAATTGTAGCATTAGAAAACGGTTATCATGGAGATACTTTTGGAGCAATGTCAGCTGGTTATGTACCAGAGTTTTTTGGCAAATTTAAAAAATATTTATTTCCAACAATACAAATTCCGGTACCAAATAAATATAGAATTCCTAAAGGATATAATTATTTAGATTATCAAAATTTTTGTTTAGATAAAATTGAAAAGCAATTTTCCAAAGACGATAAAATTGCATCGCTTGTTATGGAAAGTGGAGCACAAGTTGCAGGAGGAGTAATTATATTTCCAAAAGAATTTCAAATGAAAATAAATAAATTATGTAAAAAATACAACGTGTTGTTAGTATTAGATGAAATAGCAACGGGTTTTGGACGATTAGGTTCAATGATACAATATACAGAACAAAAAAGTATTCCAGACATTGTATCTTATGGAAAAATGCTAACAGGCGGATACTTGACAATGGCTGCAACTTTAGCTAATAAAAAAATTTATGATTCGTTTCTAGGAGAATTTAATGAATGGAAACATCTTTTTCATGGGCATACATATACTGGAAACCCATTATCCGCAGCTGTTGCAAATGAAAATCTAAAATTATATCAAAAAAACAACTTGATTAGAAAAATTCAAAAAACATCTAAAATTTTTGAAGAATATTATGATAAAATATATGAAATAAAAACAGTTGGAGATATCAGACATAAAGGAATGCTCATGGGAATAGAATTAGTGAAGGATAAAAAAAATAAAATACCAATTAACCCACAAAAGTCAATAAACAAAATATTCTTTGATGAAGGTAAAAATCAGGGAATCTATCTTAGAACGCTAGGAAATATAGTGATGATTGTACCACCATTAGCCATATCCGAAGAAAAACTAGATTTACTACTAAGTAGAACTATAGACACAATAAAATCAGCAGAAAAAAAGAGATTGTGGTAAATAAAGCAATAGATCATCTAGATAATTATTTCATTTTAACTACCGTCTAAATACAAATAATTAGATATTCATGCGTAAAAGCCAATTTTTAAGCGATTAATCTTTTTTAATAGAATTTGTAGTGAAATATTATGAATAATGTCTTGGAGTTTATCAGAGAATGTCAAGAAAACGTATTTTCAGGCATTGGGATAACAGATCAAGATGCTGAGAAACTGTTCAATACGCCTGATGAAAATATCAAAGATCTTGCAAGGGCTGCAAATCAAATCACTAGGGATTTCAACGGGAAGAAAGTAGATGTTGAGCAGTTAAACAATATAAAAAAAAATGCGTGTAGTGAAGATTGTTCCTTTTGTGGTCAATCCGCATTTTTTGATACTGGAATCGATACTTATCAATTACCATCACCAGATGAAGTGGTAACCAAAGCAACTAAAGCAAAAAATGAAGGTGCCGAATCTTATTGTCTTGTTGCAGCATGGAGGGAACCATCACCAAGAGATTTTGATAAAGTGTGTAACATTATACAAGAGATCAATGACAAAGTTGGTATCAATGTAGAATGTAGTCTAGGATTTCTTACGCCAGAGCAAGCAAAAAAACTCAAGGAGCTTAATGTTAAAAGATACAACCATAATTTAGAAACTTCAAGATCTAAATTTACAGAGATATGTACTACACACACATATGATGACAGATTAAAAACATTACAAATCGCTCGAACTGCAGGATTGGAATTATGCACAGGCGGAATTATTGGTTTGGGAGAAACCAGAACACAAAGAATGGAGTTAGCTGTTGAATTAGCCGCACTTTATCCTGAAGAGGTCACCATAAACATACTAGTAGCAGTCCCAGGAACACCATTAGAGTTACAAATAAAATTGGAAAATTCCGAAATTGTGAGAATGTTTTCAGTAATGCGATTTCTATTACCAGAATCAGTCATTAAAATTTCAGGGGGAAGAGAAACAAATCTTGTAGATTCAGGCGAAGAACTATTACAAAGCGGTGCAAACGGCATAATCACCTCGGGATATCTTACAATGGGTGGAAACGAATCTGAAAAAGATTTTAAAATGATTAAAAAAATTGGATTGGAAGCTTGACACATACATTGTTTATTTATAAAAAAAATTATCAAACATAATGACTCAATTCTCACGTATGGAAGATTTAATAATAATTCAAACTAAGGTCCTAACTAAATACAATTTTAGTATTTAAAATTAGATTTTTGCAAATTCGCAATAAAAACAATCCACTACAAGCTTAAATGACACAAAGCATGGTAAATCGATTACAAAATAAAAACTATAGTGAAGTGAAACACTCATTGCACATAATAAGAAAAACATTATTGTATAAAGAAACAAACATCAGACACAAAACTATTAAAAAATTAGAAACGAATTTACGCATGAAAATTTTGAATTTGAAAGTGAGCAAAAAATTGGACTTCATAAATTTCGAACTAGAACTATTAAAACAAAAAAACCTATACAGAAAACTAAGAAACAGTAAAGTGAATCAGGCATATATTACAATAAAGAATAAAAAATTACTCAATCTTTGTTCAAATGATTATTTGGGTATTCCAATTACCAAAGTAAAAATAAATCAGATGCAATCAAGTTCAAGACTTGTTTCAGGCAATGATGAATCATATAAAAAATTAGAAGATGAACTTTCAAAACATAAATCACACCAAGCAAGTTTAGTGTATCCAACTGGATACATGGCAAATTTAGGGGTCATTACGACAATTGCAAAAAAAAATGACTTGATCTTAAGTGATGAATTAAACCATGCAAGCATAATAGAATCGTGTAAACTTTCAGGAGCTAAAGTTTTAATTTACAAACATAACGATATGGAAGATCTTACAAGAAAACTCAAACAACCAGGCAAAAACAAATTCATCATTACGGAGGGAATATTTAGTATGGATGGGGATTTTTCAAACTTAAAAGAAATTTCAGAGATTGCAGAAAAATTAAACGGCATTACAGTATTAGATGACGCACATGGAGATTTCACAGTTGGAGTTGATGGAAAAGGAACTCCAAATCATTTGAATGTTACAAAAAAAATTGATTTGTACGTTAGTAGCCTTAGCAAAGGATTAGGATCATTTGGAGGATATGTTTCATCACAAAACAATGTAATAGATCTGTGTATAAATAAATCAAAATCATTCATATACACTTCTGCACTCCCATCATTTTTAATTGAATATTCTTTGAAAAGGATACACTTAGACAGAGAAAAACAAAGAAGAAAATTAGAAATTAACACTAGCATCCTTAGAAAAGGCTTGAAACAATCAGGATATCAAATTAGTTCAAGCACGCATATAATTCCAATTATAATTGGAAAAGAAAAAACAGCCATGGATTTTGGAAAATTTCTTCTTAAAAATGGAGTTTTTGCGCAACCCATCAGATATCCTACTGTGCCAAAAAACAAAGCTAGGTTAAGAATATCAGTTACTGCATGGCTAACTAAGAATAATATCAATGATGCATTGAACGTATTTGATCAGGCTCAGAAAAAGTTCAAAATACGAATTATGAGTTAAATAAATCTACAGATGAATATGAAACAGCACATTAAATGGGTTAATGCAAATTCAATCTTGGTTCAACAATAAACCATGAATACAATGTTAGCATTAAGATCTTTAGAAATTTTTTGAATTTTATTTGAACTTAATATGATCATATGGACATAATATTTTGAATACTTATTCTTTTTAGATTTATTTTTGGATTATTTTATTACATTAACAGATAAGAAAGGAATGCATTATTTTTTGCTGGTTTAATACGATGATCAGTTTAATTCCAATTTTAATACATTAACGAAGCGTATCAAATCCACCAATTGCAGGAGACCCGATTAAAACAGCAAGTGTAACAATGATGCTTAAGACAATACCAACAATAATGAAACGTTTGTTCATAATACATTGAATTTAATCTTAGATAAAAATGAAATGTATGTACAGTAGATTTGGAACAATCCTTTAAAAGAAAAATCACTATTTGAATTCATGGCAGAAATTACACTTGTGGTTGCAGCATTAGCTGGGCTAGCATCATTTGTTGCCCCGTGTATACTGCCAATGATTCCAGCCTTTTTAGCATATATTTCCGGAACAACATTAAGCGATTTAAATCAAAATAAAGGTAACCAAACAGTCGCAATTAACAGAACGAACATAATATTGAATTCAGTATTTTTTGTTCTTGGATTTTCAGTGGTGTTTTCTACACTAGGGGTGATAATAAACAGCATTCTAGCAAATACGATTGGAGAAGTAATTGGAATTCTAAACCAAGTAGGTGGAATTATTATTATAAGTTTCGGGATTTTTCTGCTGTTATCTGCTAAAATTAGCAAACTAAATATTGAAAAAAAATTCTTGCCTAAACGAACTAAAGCAAGTTTTCCGCTGTCATTTGTGTTTGGATTAGCATTTGCTGCAGGATGGACACCATGTGTAGGTCCAATTTTAGGAACAATTCTAACTCTTGCAGCTACAACACCATCAGTTGCGTTTAATTTACTACTTGTTTACTCCCTAGGTTTAGGAATACCATTTATTCTAATGGGTGTGTTTTATTCAAGAGTAAATAAAATTATTAAAATTATGAGCAGGCATTTAAAATTCTACAATATAATTTTAGGATCATTCATAATAATTTTAGGAATATTGGTATTTACAAATCAATTAGCATACATTGCTAATTTTCCGTTACTAAATGAGTTATTACTGTGGAGTTGATTAGTTAAGACAGAAATTAAAACTATAATTTTTGGAACAGTAATAACTATTGGAGTAATCAACATCCTGATTAAGTTAAAGATATTTGATGAATACCAACATCTAAAGAGAAATAAGCGATAAGAGTAAACGAAGACGTACATAACACAGTATCAAAACTACAATATTGTAAACAGTGAGAAATCTTCATCAAATGCTAGAAATTAGAATCGATGAATCAAGATTTCGAATACATACAATTACCTTCAGATAATCTGTAACCCAACTCCCATGTCACTGTGGATACACATAGAAGAGGGACAAATTCATTTAAAACAAAAAACTATATCAATAATGGGAAAATAAAGATTTGATAAGTAATTCATGGAATAAAACAGAAGGGGAAAGTATTTCTCAAAGAGTATTGGGAAAAGTAAGACCAGACATCCCATTAAAATCTAGAATTGAAGAAGCACAAAGAAAATTACAATTTCAAATTAGCAAATTAGAAGGAATTAATGAAAAATTACAGAAAAAACATGACGGTATTTTTGAAAAAGTGGTTAATGCTCAAAAATTACATAATAATGCATATGCTCAAGCATACGCAAATGAGCTTATTCAGGTTAGAAAAATGAAGAATATGATAAGCGGAGCAAAACTATCAATGGAACAAATTCAATTAAGACTAAACACAGTATCAGAACTTGGAGATGTAGTAGTTACACTAAGTCCATGTATGTCGATAATTAAAGGATTAAGCCCATCCCTTAATGGCATTATGCCAGAAGCAACATCATCTATGCAAGACTTGTCGCAAATATTAGGAGATGTTATGAGTGGCTCTTCGATGGAAGGAAACGACTTGATGAATATAGGAAATACCAACAATAATGCAGACACTTTAGCAATTCTTGAAGAAGCACATTCTATAATTGCAGGACAAACACGAACATCAATACCAGACATACCAGATACACTAAAACAAGGTACAACTCAAAGAACTTCAGATGTTCTAATTTAATTAAAAACTAGAATTATTTTATTTTCTTTTTACTCTTTTGAATTAAAATTTTTTTAATTCTAGATATAGTAGGATAACTGTATCCTCTACGACGATAATTTGCAATCATCATTTTCCAATTTTTTAATCTCCACTGAGCTTGTTCAAAAGTTACAGAATGAACCTCTTTTTGAATAATACTTTTTCTGCCAACTTTTAGTGTCCCAGAATCTTTAGCGGACCACCTGTTTTTAGCAAATTTAAGACCCGATAAAATATCATCAACAGGCATTTCTTGAAAATATTCTTGTATTTTTTTTAGTTCAATTTCAGTAGGTTGTTCAGATATGTGTAATTCAATTACAGGTTTTTGCATGAAATCTGTAATATGAAGTAGTTTAAGAAATTCATGCTAAATCAGAATTAACCAAGTGGGAAATAATCAGAAAAATTATACCAGGGCTAGCAGTCAATTATTGACAAACTAGAATTTTTACAAATTTCCATATATAATGCAGTTCCAAAAATAATCACACCAAATATTATCAGGGGAGTTATGATAAAAATTTTTGTTTTGAGACCCATATATCAGATTAAACAAATTCATATAAAATTGTCACATTATTAATCGATCATTATTGTGAATGTACCCCTTGTGTCAGGATCTTGTAATAAAGAGATCATCTCTCTTGGTATAAGATCAGATGCTTTATCACACTTCACAGCTAATGTTCTTGGACAGACAAAATTACTTTTTCTGATTACAATGTCTTCAACATGAGTAAGAATTAGATTCTCATGACCTCTACCTTCAACAATAAATTCATGTGAGCCTACTTTAATTGAAAAATTAACTTTAGAAGTTGGATTTTGTAATTTTTTTTTAATTGAGTCAGGTAAGTCGGCACAGCTTGCAGAGGCATTAACGCCAATAATGCAATCGCCTCTTGGAGTAAGATGAGATTCTTTTGTAATTTCAATTGTTTTTTGATGATTTGAACGTATATTTTCATGGCCAGAAAATTGAATTTCAAATCTCATGACAAGAAAAGACATCACAGCTCAAATTAAACTTTTGATGACCGACGCGATTATTTTTTATTTAAATTTCTATGACTGATCCACTGTGAAACGTCAAACACAAGAACAAAACTGATCTATATTCAACATAAATGATACACAAACAGATTGCATCATCTACACAGATGGTTATCGGAACTAAAATTTGAGTTTAACAACTTTAAATTGGTGAGAATTCCTTTAAGAACCAATGTAAGATTGTGATTTTACATGGATTAGAACATCTATTACATATCTATCAAAAGTCATTTAATTCAAGACGAGATTGTGTACTGAGTTTTCCCATGGTTCTTATTTTGAATTGTGGAATAATATCATCAGTTGTAAAATAGAACATAAAAAAATTGATTTTTATCAAAAAAGAATCAGATTATCATTATGTAGTACTAATAGTATAAGAAATCATAAGATTGTTAAGTATTAATTTTTAGGCCCATCATGAGGGATGGTTAACATTTTACAATATTTTAAAATGAAACTAATAGAAATTATCGATTCCCATCTACTTTACAGTTAGATTCACCAGGTAAACAATATACTTGAAATTTGAATAGTCTAGTCACAGAAGAATTGTTGTACGTTACATCAATGTATGCAAGCAGAGTTTCAATATCATCAAATTTTTTGGGAATCTCCCATGAAAAAACAAATAATCCGCTAGAATCAGTGAATCCGTTGAATTCTTGAATTATATTTTCCCCATAATCTTCTATTGTTAAAGTTATTTTTGCTCCCTCCACTGGCTTATCACCAAAAGTAACATGAGATGTAATGGTATGTGTCACGCCTCTTCTAACAAGATGCTGACCATCAACTGAAACTTTGAGTTCTGAAACACTTTGATTGTTTACATTGACAATCAGAATTTTATCATTAACAAGATACTGTACACATTGAATAAATTCTGCATCAGATATAGTATCTTCAACCCACCAGTGAAAAACAGTAACAAACCAAGATGGAATTCTTTCAGGCACGACATTGGATGCAGTTAGAGAAAAATAATCTACAGAAATCTGTTTGCCATTAAATTCAGATATTACTTGATAAGTGCCTTTTTGTGATTGATCAGTAATTGAAAAGACGGTAGAGTAAAAACCAGTTTCCAGTACAGGTGTACGAATGATTTCTGTTGTGTTATCAGGTTTGTGTATTTCAAGTAAAACAAATCCAGATTTCCCATATTCATTTACATTTCCAGAGATACTAACAAAGACAGTTTCACCTCTAGACGGTATGTGGTAAATCTTTGTTTCAGTATGAATTGGGTTTTTTATCATCCCAGTACTTGATAAGTTTTCAAGTACAGACATTACATCAGGATCAGCATTGTTTTGAATTGCAACCTTTTCTGCTTGTTCTTTTACCCAATCAGGAATCTCAACTGATTGTGCAGTTGCAGAAATTAAAAATAATACAAATAGTAAAATCGTAGCAGATTCAATTAGCATTATAGTTCATGGTCATTATTAGAAAAAAGCATATCGCATTATAGATCCAGTAAAAAATAAAATTTCAAATAAATGTAGGATTGGATAAAAATATCGAGGCTAAATGTTCAATTTCTTTTAAAATTTTTGTCGACTAAACCAAAGCTTAAATTAAACTTTCAAAGCATTGAAATCAAATGCTTCCTGCACAACAAGGTTATGATAGAGCAATTACAGTATTTTCTCCAGACGGTAGATTATACCAAGTAGAATATGCAATCGAGACTGTAAGAAGGGGAACAATTGCAGTTGGAATAAAATCAAAAGAAGGCATCATAATTGCAGTAGAAGAAAAACCAAGAAAATTACAGATTACAAATATTGCTCAAAAAATATTTCAAATTGATGATCATATAGGAGTAGCTGCCGCAGGTTATATTCCAGACGCTAGAAGTCAGGTAGATAATGCAAGGTTTTTTTCTCAAAGCAATAAAATGATTTATGACGAAGCAGTGGAAGTAGAAACAGTTGCAAAACATTTAGCTGACCAATCTCAACAGTATACCCAGTATGCAGGTGTGAGACCTTTTGGTGTTGCATTAATTTTAGGAGGAGTGGTTAACAACAATGCACAATTATATCTCACAGATCCAAGCGGAACTTACATTTCGTATGATGCAGTTGCAATTGGTTCTGGCTCTGATCAAGTAACAGACTTTTTAGAAAAAACATACAAACATGACCTATCAATTGAAGATGCATCAGTATTAGCATCTGCAGCAATTTATCTATCAAGTGAAGACAGAGAAGGAACAAGTCACATCAGAATGGCACAGATTAAAACAAAAACAGAGACATTCGAACTAGTATCCGATGAGCAAATAGCAAAATATGCAAAAATAGCTAAAGAGAAATATCCTCACGAAAAGAAATAATCAATTATAATTACATGTGAAATTTAATTTGAAAATATCTGTTGCAATACCTGAATCGGCATTATCTGACGAATCTTTGAAACTTGACAAGACACGAAAAATATCTGTACTTGCAAGAGCTTGTGCAATTTTTAAAATAGATACAATTTACGTCTATCAAGAAGGAAATTACAGAGAAGATGGGAATTTACTTGTAACGATTTTAAAGTATCTTGAAACACCTCAGTTTTTACGAAGAAGGTTATTCCCTAAAATGAACGAGTTAAAGTTTGCAGGTGTTTTGTATCCATTAAAAATTCCTAGTCATTCAACACCAGCTAATTCTAAAAAAATTAATGTTGGAGACATAAGAGAGGGAGTAGTTGTAAGTCTAAAAGGAAAAAAGTTTATCGACGTAGGTATAAATGAATTAATACCTTTTTTTGGAAAAGAAAATGTAGGTAAAAGAGTAACAGTTCAATTCAAGACAGGATATCCAGATTTTTCAGTTAAGGAAATTCAAAGAAACGAGACTCCTATGTATTGGGGGTATACGGTAAAAGAGAGAGCAAGTTTATTTTCATTGTTAACGGAATGGCAAGGAAATACAATCATTACTTCAAGAAAAGGAAGAACTGCAACAAAAGAACAGTTAACAAAATATCTAAGCTCGGATCTTCCAATTTTGGTGGTATTTGGTTCACCTGAAAAAGGAGTTCATGAAATATTGGGTGGAAAAATAAAGAACATCCAGAATGTAAAAACGCTGAATTTTTTTCCTAACCAAGCAACTGAAACGGTACGTTTGGATGAAGCACTTTTTGGAACATTATCAATAATTAATGCATACAAAATTAGATAAACAAGATAATGGCAGAAAAAAAAAATTTCTTAATTTTAGCAATTGGATTAGGAGTAATAGGAGTAATTATTGGCGGAATAACTATTTGGAATCTTGCAAATAGTTTGATAGAACCATAGACATAAAGAAAATAGTTCGTTAACCACAGAATTTCAGCAAGTTAACGATGTCTCACATGGTTTATTAGACGCTTGAAGACGATTTCGATTTAACCATGGGTCATCGAAAATACGCGCAACCACGTAGAGGAAGCGCAGCATACTATCCAAGAGGGCGTGCCAAAAGTATGGAAGCACGAATCAGAACATGGCCAAAAAACAATTCAGATGAACCAAAAATTTTAGCACATTGTGGTTTCAAAGCAGGTTGTGTACAATTAGTCACTATTGATGATCGTGAAAAGACTCCAAATGCAGGAAAACAACTTGTAAGTCTTGGAACAGTGTTAGTAACTCCTCCAATTTCAATATTAGGAGTCAGAGGTTATTCAAAAGATCATTATGGGTTACATGCAGAATTTGATGTATATGCAAAGGAATTTCCAAAAAATATCTCTAAAGAAATTAATTTAAAAAATAAAGAAGGAGCAATAGAAAATGCAGAAAAAATACTTGGTAGAGTCAAAGAAATTTTTGCAATAGTTGCAGTTTCTCCACGGGATGCAGGATTGGAGCAAAAAAAACCATACATATTTGAAGCTTTAGTTAGTGGTGGCGATATTAAAAAACAATTTGCACATGTAAAAGAATTATTGGGAAAAGAAATTAAAATTGATCAGATTTTTGAAACAGGTGCAACAATCGATGTTGCGGCAATTACAAAAGGCAAGGGATGGCAAGGAGTCATACAAAGATTCGGAGTAAAGAAAAAACAACACAAGTCAAGAAAAACAGTTAGAGAAGTTGCATCACTAGGTCCAATTTCACCAGCTAGTGTCATGTATTCAGTTCCAAGAGCAGGTCAAATGGGATTTCATCAAAGAACAGAGTATGATAAAAGAATAATGGTGATTGGCAATACAGAAAACAATCAAATAAAAATAAATCCAGATGGCGGTTACAAGCACTTTGGTTTAGTAAAAGGAGATTTCATCATTCTAAAAGGCTCAGTTCCAGGAACATATAGAAGATTAATCAAACTTAGAAGTCAGATTAGAAACGTACCAGTAAAAATCACAAAACCAAATATCTTAGAGGTAGTAATCTAATGAAAACTGCAGTATTAACAATAAAAGGAACCAAAGATAGCGAAGTCGAACTACCATTAATCTTTTCAACTCCTTTTAGAGCTGAACTTATTCATAAAGCATTTACAAATCTAACTTCACATAAATTCCAACCACAGGGAAGACATCCAACTGCAGGCATGGATGTAGTAGCAAGATCAAATGACCCACCAACAGGACAGCATCAAGCACGTATTGCAAAGATGAAAGGTGGTGGTGGTGGAAGACAAGGTCAAGCAGGCGGTGTTGCTTCAGTAAGAGGCGGAAGACAAGCTCATCCTCCAATAGTAGAGAGAGTAATTTTTAAGAAATTAAACAAGAAAGAAAACAAACTAGCATTTTGTTCTGCAATAGCTGCAACTGCTTCAAAAGACTTGGTTAAATCAAGAGGCCACAAAATAGAAGGTATCGAATCATTCCCAATTGTTGTTACAAATGAAATTGAATCAATTTCAAAAGCAAATGACATCTTCAAAGTGTTAGAAGATCTAAAATTAATGAAAGATGTAGAAAGACTTCAAGCAAGAAAACCACGTACTGGGAAATCATCACTTAGAGGCCGAAGCAAGAAAGTTGGAAAGAGCGTATTGTTTGTCACAAAGGATGCATCAAAAGTAAGCAAAGCATGCGGGGCATTGCCTGGAGTCGAAGTAAGATCGGTAAAAGAATTGAGCGTATTAGATTTGGCACCTGGTGCCGATCCTATTAGATTAACAGTGTATTCAAAAGCAGCAATAGAAGAGATTGCAAAGATAAAATCAACACATCTAGAATTAATGGTGAAAGTAAGATGAATATAGATCAAGCAAGTAAAATTATTTTGAAGCCATACATTACTGAAAAAACATTTGCAATGGTAGAAAATGAAAGGAAAATTTGCTTTATTGTAGAGAGATCAGCAAGCAAACCACAGATAATTGAAGCTGTGAATGCATTATACAATCAAAAAGCTACTCAAGTAAACACAGCAAGAACAATTTATGGTAAAAAGGCGTTTGTTCAATTTGAAAGTACAGAAAAAGCCAGAGACTTGGCCACAAAGATAGGAATGCTATAATATGGACAATAAGACTTCAACACAAAGAGAGGATAAGTAAAATGGTCAAAGAATTTCTATATCGTGGATTACCAAAGGAGGAGCTAGACAATATGTCACTAGAGAAATTATTTTTAATATTTAATTCCAGACAAAGACGTTCACTTACACGAGGAATCACAGATGATAAGAGAAAACTGATTGAAGAGATAAAATCTGCAAAAGCTGGAAAAACAAAAAATCCAATCAAAACCCATTCCAGAGATTTAATTATTCTGCCATACATGGTAGGCGTTACAGTAAATATTTTCTCAGGAAAGGAATTCATTCCAGTTTTAATTAAAACTGAAATGATCGGCCATTATCTTGGGGAATATGTCATAACAAACAAAAGAGTTCAACATGGTGCACCAGGTGTAGGCGCATCAAGATCTAGTCTCTACGTGCCATTAAAGTGATTATTATGGGCAGATTCAAATACGCATTCCAAAACTTTGACGCAACTAAACATGTTCGTTCTTCACTAAGGGAAAAAGACATTTCACACAAACATGCACGTGAAGTGGCCGTTGCAATTAAAGGACTGTCAATTGAAAGAGCCAGAGATTATCTTCAAGCAGTAGTCAATAAAGAAAGAGCAATTGCATTTAGAAGATTCAACAATCAAGTTGGCCATAGATCAGATCCTGGAATGATGTCTGGTCGTTATCCGCAAAAAACAGTAAAAGAATTCATCAAGGTATTAGATAATTTAGAATCAAATGCAGAATACAAAGGAATGGATTTAGATAGATTAAAAATCATAAATGCAACAGTCCACAAAGGCGTGATTGTAAAAAGATTTATTCCAAGAGCAATGGGAAGGGCCACTCCAAAAAATAACGTGTTAACACATGTAGAATTGGTGGCACAGGAGATATAACATGTCAGCCGTAAAAAATGTAATTAAAGACAACTACAACATGATGCTTCTCAAAGACTACTTGAGAGTAGCAATTAAAGATGCAGGGTTTTCACATGCAGAAATTTCAAAAACACCTATGGGGACAAGAGTTGCATTACATGTAACACGACCAGGAATAGTTATTGGAAGAAAAGGTTCCGGAATTAGAGAATTAACAGATAAACTTGCAACAGATTTTAAATTAAAAAATCCACAGATATCAGTAGTCGAAATAGCAAAACCAGAACTGTCACCAAGTGTGATGTGCAACAGAATGGCATCACATCTGGAACGAGGTACAGCGTTTAGAAGAGCTACAATGTGGACATTAAAACAAATTATGGATAATGGTGCAATGGGTGTTCAAATAAC
Organism: Nitrosarchaeum sp.; assembly: GCA_036984365.1. Lineage (GTDB taxonomy): Archaea > Thermoproteota > Nitrososphaeria > Nitrososphaerales > Nitrosopumilaceae > Nitrosarchaeum. The sequence goes on along the minus strand of BQXB01000003.1, from coordinate 83,358 downwards.
AATCTCAGGAAAATTACGAGGGGAACGTTCGGCATTTGAAAAACATAGTGCAGGAATTTTACCTAGAGCAGGACACCATGCAGAGGTAATTGTCGATGAGGATATTGCACATGTAAAAACTCCAATGGGGTTAATTGGAATTAGAATAAGAATTGCAATTAATGAAAAATTCATTCCAGAATTTGAATTAAAAACACAGAAACCAAAGAAAGCAAAACAAATCAAAGACAAAGAAACTGGAAAGATGAGAGACGAAACAGAAGTAGAACGCAAAGCAAGAACAGAATCCGAACAAATTGCAATTGAAGAAGAAAAAATGAAGGAGCTTGAAACATTAGAAGAAGAAGAGGCAAAATTACTATGACTCGACTATCTATGAAAACAATCAGGGAGTTAAATGAGAAAGATCTTAAAAGTAAAATTCAAGAAACAAGAAGCGAACTTGCAAAATTAAGGGTAGACGGTTCAAAAGGAACATTAAGAAAAGAAAGTGGAAAATTAAAACCACTAAGACATGACATTGCAAGAATGATGACTAGAGTAAACGAGTTGAAAAAGAAATGATCACAGAGCAAAACATTACATCACATGAATTAATTGGATTACACACAGAGATCACTGAATCATCCAATCCACAAATTATAGGATTAAATGGAACGATTACAGACGAAACAAAATCAATGATAATAATGAATACCAAAAATGGAACTAAAATGATTGCAAAATCCAACAATAGTTGGAAATTTACCTTAGACGGCAAAGACATTATTGTAAACGGAGCACAAATTTCAAAAAGATCATTTGACAGAATAGGAGGAAGGGCTTGACATTAAACATTGGATTAAAGGTAAAGACACCAAGCAGAGAATGCGCAGATGTGCATTGTCCATTTCACGGGAGACTATCAATAAGAGGAAAATTATTTGATGGCAAAGTTACAAGCAACAAAGCAAAGCAGACAATCACATTGCAAAAAGAATCACCGATTTACTATCTAAAATTCAAAAGATATGCAAGAAGTAAAAACACAATTCATGCACATGTACCAGAATGCATCGATGTTCAAACAGGTGATCATGTATTGACTGCAGAATGCAGACCAATATCAAAATCAGTATCATATGTAGTAGTAGAGGTTAGAGCATAATGGCAAAGCAAGCAGGTAAAGGGGTAGCAGAATTCCGTCCTCGAGTAACTAAAGCAATTCCAATAGGAGCACAAATTGTATGTGCAGACAACACAGGCGCAAAAATTCTAGAAATAGTAATGGTGCAAAGACATCACACAAGACACGCGCAATTAGCAGCCGCGTCAGTTGGAGACTTTTGCAATGTTGTTGTAAAAAAAGGTCCGGCAGAATTAAGAAAGCAGGTGTATGGTGCAGTTATAATTAGACAGAAATATGCAGTTCGCAGATTAAACGGTGTAAGAGTATGCTTTGAAGACAATGCCGCAGTTTTGATTACTCCAGAAGGAGAAGTCAAAGGAACTGACATCAAAGGACCAGTTGCAGCAGAAGCTTCAGAAAAATGGCCAAGAGTAGCTAATTTGGCATCAATGGTGGTATAAAATGAAACCAACAAAGATGCGTAACAGTCTGATTTACAGGGCAACATTCCACACTAGAAGCAAGCAGCTAGGAAGTCAATTATCAGATGATCTTCGTAAAAAATATGGTAAAAAAAGCATACGAGTTGTAGAAGGCGATAGCATAAAAATTGTAAGAGGTGAATTCAAAGGAGTCGATGGGAAAATATCCAAAGTATCAACAAAGAAAAGCAGTGTAGCAGTAGAAGGAGTTAAAAAAGAAAAGACAAAGGGAGATAAATTTGATGTCTACATTCACACATCAAATCTGGTAGTTACAGGATTAAACACTGATGACAAATGGAGAATTGCAAAACTAGAAGGTAAGAAACCAAAAGCAGTTTTAGAAAAAACAACAAAAGAAGTGACGGCAAAACCAACAAAGAAAACAGAGACAACTAAAGAAACATTAGTACCTAAAAAAGAAAAAAAGGAAGTTGAGAAATAATGGTAAGCATATCTGGAAGTAAAAAACTCAAACGACAAATGGCTCCTCAATTTTGGGGAATCAAAAGAAAAGATAAACGATTTGTAATTACAGTCAGACCAGGACCACATAAAAAAGAATATTCGGTACCAACTGCCGTATTTCTAAGAGATGTATTAAAAATTGTAACAACGTTAAGAGAAGCTAAAGCAGCAATCTATTCAGGCAAAGTCAAAATCGACGGAGTTGTTAGAAAATCACTTCACCATGCAATTGGATTGATGGATGTTGTGGAATTAGAAAATGTTCCAGAAATATATCGCCTAGTCCCAATGGAAGGAAAATTACTAAAGCCATTACAAATTAAAGATTCAGAAAAAACAAAGAAACTGGTCAGAGTTACAACTAAAACAACAATCAGTAAAGGCAGAATGCAAATAGGATTTCATGATGGACGTTCAACAATTTCAGAGACCAAAGTAAATGTTGGTGATTCATGTTTAATTCAAGTTCCAGATCAAAAAATTCTTGAAGTCATAAAATTAGAAAAAGGCGCACATGTTTTGGTAACTCGTGGAATTAACGCAGGGCAAATTGGAACAATTGAAACCATTGAAGAAGGAACTTATATTTTACCTAAACGCGTCGTACTGGATTTAGAAGGAAGAAAAATTGAAATCCCAACAGACATCATACTGGTAGTAGGAAGAAAGGAGCCTCTAATCCAAATAAAGTGATCTTATGTCCCAAATAACAGAATCCCCGATGAAGAAAATATCCTTAGAGAAAGTTGTCCTGAACATGGGTTTAGGCAAATCTGGAGATATCATTCTAGTAGCAAAAAAAGCACTAGATCACATATCAGGTAAAAAATCATGTGCACGTGATGCAAAAGAAACACAAAGAGAGTGGGGAGTAAGGCAAGGAGAGCCAATAGGAGTTGCAGTTACAGTAAGAGGAAAAGATGCACGTGATTTGTTAAAGCGATTACTCGATGCAAAAGCAAATCAGGTAAACGGCAAATCATTTGATAATTTTGGAAACTTTTCGTTTGGAATTAAAGAACATATCGATATTCCTGGAGTAAAATACGACCCGCAAGTTGGAATTTTAGGCTTAGGAATTTCAGTGACATTAACAAGACCAGGGTACGGAATTAGAAAGAGAAGTAAACATAAAGCAAGTGTAGGAAAATCACACACCATAAAAAGTCAGGAGGCAAAGGATTATCTAGTTAAGGAGTTTGGAGTCACGATAGTGTAATGGCAAAAGATAGATCATACGAAGCAACTGGAAGAAAGAAACATGATTTTGGCAGAGGTTCTAAATGGTGTAAACGATGTGGAGATTATACAGCTGTAATTCAAAAATATGAGTTAATGTTATGCAGACGATGCTTTAGAGAAGTAGCAACATCTTTAGGCTTTAGGAAAAACATGTGATATAAATGCCGGCACAGAACGTTTTAGCAAACCTATTTGTAACTTTATACAATAACGAAGCCAGAAGAAAGAGCGATTGCATCATTCTTCCAACTTCAAAATTAGGAATTGAGGTCCTAAAGACACTTCAAAAAGATGGCTACATTGGAGAGTTTGAACATATTGACGATAAAAGAGGCGGAAAATTCAAAATTGAATTATTAGCAAAAATTACAAAATGTGGTGCAATTTCACCAAGATTCAAAGTAAAAAATACAGAGTACAATGATTGGGAGCAACAATATCTTCCAGCATACAATAGAGGAATGTTACTAGTAACAACAAATCAAGGGGTCATGTCACATCATGACGCCGTAAACAAAGGGTTAGGAGGATTTTTGATAGGATATGTCTACTGAGCAGATTGAGAAATTCCAAGAAGTGGTAGACATTCCAAATGGAGTAAAGGTAACATTAAAGAAAAATATGATGCATTTTGAAGGCCCGCTAGGCAAAACACACAAAAATTTCAGAAACATACCAGTAAACATTGAAATCAAAGATGGAAAAGTATTACTAAAATCACAAGGATATAGAAAAAGAGACTATTCGATACTGCACACTGCAAGATCAATTATCAGAAATCTTTGCGAAGGCCTTGTAACAGGGTATACAATTAAAATGAAAATTGTATTTGCACACTTCCCAATTACGGTAAAGGTTCAAGACAGGACGGTATTAATTGAAAACTTTCAAGGTGAGAGATCATCTAGAGTTACAAAAATCATAGGAAATACAAAAGTAGTTCCAAAAGGGGAAGACGTAATTTTGACAGGAGAGGTATGGAATGACATTACTCAAACAGCTGCAAACATTGAACTTCGCAGCAAGGTAAAAGACAAAGACCACAGGGTCTTCTTAGATGGCGTATATGCATACGAGAAGAAAAAGGGAATAGAAAAATAACATATCTCCAAATATCAACCATACCTCATGACCCTAGATCCTGAATTTTCAAAACAGACATCATCGCTAATAGAGCAGACTTTGCAACTGTACAAAACAGCAGGCGCATCACCAAGAGTAGGACAGCTTTGGAATTGTCAAAATGTCGGGGACTTTCTTTGCGGCTTTTTTGTTGGCGAGATGGTTGGTTCTGCATTGAGTGCGTTTCAGATTGTTCACAAACGTGAGCCGACAGCAGATGAGCACATGGAGATAATTGAACTTGTGGAAAACCATTCAAAAGAGATCAAGGAATTTTTTGCAAAATTCAACTAGATGTATTTTGGGATAAATTCACGGGCGCAAGGATTAAATCGCTTTTATTAAGGTACAAACTTGTGCCTCCCTAGCTCAGCGTGGTAGAGCATCCGACTGTTAATCGGATGGTCATCAGTTCAAGTCTGATGGGAGGCGCTTTTTCTGTAAATTCAGTTTTTTATGGATGTTTTCTCAATTATTCCCTAGATCATCATATTTGAATTTCACAGGTATCCATTAGGAAATGAGTTTTTGAATTAAAGGAATAAAGGAGTTTATCTATAGGGAATAAAAAGGGAAAGCCCCCCTCGCAGGCACAGAAAATGCGATATAACTAAAGTAATGACGTGAGTTGGTTTGTTGGAGAATTGTTATAACAAATTTTCTCTTTAAAACCATATGACAAAAATTGACATTACGGACAGACTTTCTGGATCGTTATCTGAAACCTACTTTAAGGAATTTTGTGATCAGCAAGGTTGGGCTTACATTTCTCTAGAACAAATTCATGAAAATAAAATTAAAGATAATACTCTAAAATTTAGGAAGGGATTCAATCGGATTTTAGTACGTCTTCCAGAAGAAATTATCAGAGAAGTAGAGGATACTTCAAAACCATCAAACTCATCAATTCTAAACCCTTCATTTGTTTACGATTTTCTTTTATGCAAAGTAGGACAAACAGACAAAGATTCAGAAATCCTCAAAAAGAAAAATTACAAAGATTTTCGTTGGGCTGAAGTAAAAACTGGCTATAGTGAGTTAACAAAAAAGCAGATTCGTACACTAGAGAAAATCACAATTCCGTTGTACCGATACAGAGTTCCAAATTCTAAATTGAGCCCAAAAGAAGTAGACATCTATGATGATCTAGTGGATTCAGAATTTCTTTTTGAAAACGGTCTTGACTCTTAAAGGTTATTCTAACCACTATAACGTAAAATTTCTAAAAGGTTACGGTCACTCTATTTCTGTAAAAGACTCTAAGATAATTCTCAAAGACTGTCATGATCCTTTCTCTCCACCAAAAACTGAATCATGGTACATCAAAAACATGCCATATGAAAAAATAGTTTTGCAAGGAAAAGGCTACATTTCTACTGATGCTTTAGCCTTACTTTCTGAGAATAATCGAAATGTCATTCTATTAGACCATCATGGAAAGCCAGTAACCTATCTGAATCCCGTAATGGAGTCATTAACTGCAACTAGAAATAGAATTGCTCAGTACGATACTTTTCGAAATCCTGAGAAATGTCAATATCTTCAGAGAAAAATTGTAAAGTCAAAACTAGAATCTCAAATTCGATTTCTCAGAATTACAAATAGAGATGAAGTAAAAGAAGCAATATCTAAACTAGAAGTTCATCTATCCAATCTGAATGATTCTACGCCAAACAGCAATGAATCAAAGACATCTCATATCTACTTTAGAGCATTTGCAAAACTAATCCCAGATAGATACGAGTTTTATTCAAGAAATCCATCCTATGTGGGATTGGCAAAAAACAAAGCCACTGATATTGTCAATGCATTACTGAACTATGGTTATGCCGTACTAGGTGGAGAAATTTCCAAGTTTATCAACGGATTAGGGCTTGATGCTTATTGTGGATTTTATCATAATCAGCATACTGGTTTTCAACCGTTAGTATATGATATGATGGAACCGTTTAGGTGGCTAGTTGATTATACAGTATTCAAGATATCTAACATCAAAGACCACAAGCAGAGAATCAGATTGGATGAATTTACACATACTAGAGATGGAGTAATAGTAATGGAGTATAATTTGATCAGAAAATTCTTAGAATTATTGGAACGAACATTTCAATCTGAAAGAAGATATGGTTTTAGACATGGAGCAAAGACAAAAGACGGTTTGAAGAATGTTCAGGAAATTACGATTGCAAAGATTGCAGTTCAGAATTTAGTGAAGTGTTGTTTAGAATTTCAGAAGATTCAAAATTTAATTTAATTGTGGAATTTCTTTTTTCAATCTTTCAATGATATTCGTTAAAACTCTTATTCTATCTTCAATTAGCAAAAAAGTTCCTTCTGATTTAGATTCCCAATAATGATCCATGTGTAACGATTGAAATATTGATAACAAGTTTTTACAATTTGCTTTTAAATTTAAAGCTAAAACAGGATCTTCAAAATATGTTTCAATGTTTGGTAAACACTTGATAATCTGTTCAATATTGAATTCTACAATATACTCATTTCTTTTAGAAGATTCTATTATGCTAATTTTATGTTGAGGAGATGGATTTTCATTATACGCATTAAGCCAGTCTTCTAAAATTTTATACATTTCTTTAATGGATTCTACATTTGCGAGTATTATAGTGCCCCATTCTTGTTTCCAACGAGCAATTCTATTTTTTTCATTTTTTACAACACTATGTTGTTCCTCAATCATCTCTTTTTGCTTCTCTTCTAGTTTTTTAATCTCGGAAATCAATTCAGATATCTGTGTTTGTTGAATTCGATTATCATAATTCCATTTTTTTGAATAAACATAGACTGTCCACGATATAATTATAGCAAATACCCCTTCCAGAACCAATGCAGAAGCATTCAACAAGTCATGTTCTGGTGTCTTTATTAGATCATATGCCCATAAAGCCAGTCCAATTCCAAAAACAATTGTAAACGCATACATTATTGGGAGACGTCGAATTGCTTTATCTGTCCTAGTCCTTTCTAACTCATCACGTTGTTCCGTAGTTAATTTCTTTTTTCTAAATATGCCCATGACCTTTTCTGAATTTTCTAAAAACTTAAGGATTTAGGAAAATAAAATGGAATCTAGTGATTGGGTTTTGCCTTGTGTTTAGATAGTTCTTCTTTTAACGCATCGATTCTTTTCTCTAATTTCTCTACTCTTCTATCGTCTGCATTTGCTCTTTTCTCTAATTTTGCTAATCTTCTTTCTTGTTGTTGTTCATGCTGTTTATTTGTCAATTTTGCCATAATCTATCGGTGTTGAATAAAGTTTTAAGGATTTTCATGATGCAGAATGTATTTTGATGTGCCATTATGTACCAATAACTCAGAAAATTTTCTCACGTTCTCTTTGATTTGACTCATTATGCATCCCTAGATATTACACGAGTGCATCTAACGATAATTGTTTTAGTTTTTTGTAAAGATTCAATTCTGTTTGTACATCACCCATTGCGTATCTAAAAAATAATGAATCTAAATTCCCATTTGACTGAATAAACTCATTGTATGCATCTAGTATTGCCATCCCCCCTGAAATCATTTGTAAAGCATATCTTCTTGAAAAATCGAGACAAATGACAAACATCTAAAACTACAACAGATTTAATCGTTTGAAATTATACCAGTATAATTTAGAGAAGTTAGAATATACAAAAATTTACAAATTTTTACAATTTCAAATTTATAACAAACAATAATGATTTACAATTTTCTGTAATAATTACAAATCATCATTCTTCAAATTACGCATAAAATTACACAATTTTGCTAGGAACTATACGCTTGACTTATTAGATTTACAAAAAATCAGACTCCTTTATTCGTAAATGTAAGTTATGGTTTTTAACAATTATGATTTTTTAAAATAGATAATTTCACAATCTTAGATAGGATTATGAAGAATGTTATTAAAATTAAGAATCAAATCTTCTTGTGTCAAGTACGCTATGGATCCTATTATAATGAGAGCAGGAATTAAAACGATAGCTACTACAATTATGATTGTTCCAATTGCCTTTGCCGTACCAAAATCATTTGATTCTCGAATTGCAATAATTGACAATACAAGTCCCCAAATTAGTGGAAGAGACAGTAATGATAATGAGGAAAAGGCATTGTCATTAAAATCAGTGGCAATATCAAAAAAGAAGACATTTAGCGGTATGCTGATTACCAAGACCGGAATGCTGGCATACACTAGTGAGGAAAAAAGCCCCTTGAAATCAGATCTTCCTTTGAATATTTTACCCGCCGCACTAACAAGAAGCGTAAAAATGTAAAACAGAATTATCTCGTACGGGAGTGCAAAAAAGACAATAGAACCAATTTCAAAGCCTCCAAAATTCTCAACTGATTGTGAAATGTACTCAGAAACAGATCCTATTATGGCAGTAATGATGAGAAAGACGATAGATATCTTGTAGTAAGATTTCCCATTGTGACCAATAGTTCTTAGAGCTTGACTAGGATGAAAAACAACATCTTTGACTATGCTAAGTCTTTCATCCATACGTACAATCGACTAATCTTATAATAAAGGATTTTTTAGATTAGAAAAAAATTTCTGGGGGGGGTTGATACTAGTGAATTCAAATTATTCAAGGTGAAAATAATAGTCTAACAGAAAATTTATCAGAAAAACTAAAAAATATTAAAACGAAGACTCGAAGGAAAAAACTCATAATCCTAATAGATGATTTAGATCGTTGCGATGTAAAAAATTCATTGCAAATCTTGTCCATTTTGAAGTTATTTCTGGATATAAAAATGTAATTTGCATAGCTGCATTTGATTATAAAAGATTAGAAAACGCGTGACTAAGAAAATACACCGTATATGATGAGACTCATCAAAATATTACCGTAACAATTTGTTTATTCTAATACACATGTAAGATTTTCTGTGTAACAAAAATTTTTCTTCATTTCTTGATAAATTTATCAATTAATCCATTAACAAAATATTTGTAATTTAACAAACCTTTAACAGATCGTTAACAAATCTCTAACAACCCTTTAACAATCTTTAACAAGAGATCTTTTTTTGGCAAGTTGTTAGGAATGCATGCATGACTTGTTAATTAACATGTTAGGCACGACAATTCACTGTTAAAGTCTTGTTAAAGATCTGTCATGTCTAACAATGCATGATTTTTGCCAATTTTTGCATTTACCTGTTAATCTTTTGACTCTGTTATTAACAGAAGCACTTTCGTCATTAACAAAAACACTACTGTTATGACTTGTTAATCATAATACTGTTAGAACTTGTACAGCTAAATGTTTTGTTTTGCTACAAAGTTTAGCGATATTGGAACAGAATCATTGTGATGTTTTTGATTGATGGACTCAATTTGTCCTAGCCATAACCGCTTTCTGTCTGCATTAAGATTAAACTCTCTAGTCTCTGTTTTGATTTTTCCAATATCACTAATTTTATTTTGCAAAATTGATGATCGTAAACGATTATTTCTCAATACATTAAATCGGTAATACAATCTACCATCTTTCTCAAATGTATCCAAGTGCTCTATTTCCATAGTACCTAACTTACCCAAACCTCTTTATTTCCACTTTTCATTAAACCTGTAAAATCCATTTTGAAGTACAAAGACATCATCTGCCATATTGTCAAATGAAAAATTACCTAATTGATTAGAATTCATATCAATTTCTTTTTGCTACAAATAGAATCAATATACATCAGTACTTGTCTTCAATGTTAACTTATAAGTATAATTTGGCTCAAGCACGTACGATGCTAATATTTCTAAATTCGAATTTGGAAACATTGATCGATTGATACTATTTGGTTTACTCTATTAGACAGGTTAGATCTAATATGTGATCGCATATCTAGTATGATGCAGGAGGATTACATTGGTCAGAACTAGAAGGGCCAACAGGTATTGTGTTGACTGTGGAGCTAGGCTGGTGTACTATCCAAGATTATCAAACCCAAAAGCGCCAAACGAGCACAGGGTTCTAGTATATGCATGTCCAGATTGTACAGAAGACTTTGAAAAACCAAAGATGTTCTCAATTAGACGAAACCAGGTAGATGATCCTCTTGAAACGGTGGAGATAGAAATTACTCAGATCCAGAAAAAAGCTAGTTAAAAATGAAGGAATTTTATTAGTAATCTTAGAGGTTTGAAAGCAAATTGGAAAACATAAAGTCTAGAAGCAACGGGTGGTATGTTTTGCCAATATTTCTAGGATGGATTGGCGGAATTATTGCTTACTTTATCTTAAGAAATGATGATCCAAGAAAGGCAAAAAATTGCTTGTATTTGGGGATAATTTTGGGCATTGTTGGGATAATTCTCAACATCATAATAATTGCGCAGATGCCAGAGTTTTCACCGACTTTTAACGCCAATCTCTAAAAGCAGGCACATAAAGGCAATTGCAAACAGGCATAGATTTTGATTGTTTCTAAATTCGAATTTAGAAATATTGAAAATTCAGACAGGCAGATACTAGAATTTAGAATCATATAGAACTAGTCAGAGTCATTGAATAATGGGCACATCTAAAATGCGAGATAATGTTGAAAGATGGTTAATTCATGAGGGTCTTGCTTTTGAAGACATGAAAAACACAGAAAACACATTTCAGATCCTAGTAAAGCATGCAGGAAAATATGGAATTCCTGAAGAAGTTTTTGAGCCAAAATCCCAGCCAGGAGTCATTGTGATAGGTGCCAAAGTGATAATGAAAGACAACCAGATTTCAAGATACCTAGGCTTTACTGAGGATGAAAAAGAGAAATTTGAGAGAAGAATAGCAGAATACTGCAATTCAATTCAAGCAATAAACAGAATTTTTATCGAAGATGGCAAGCAAAAGGTAGGGGTATTTGTCGTATTAGATGACAAAGAGAACATAAACCAACAAGCAGTCCTTGATGCAATGAACAAAGTATCAGAATTGCATGAAAAAACATCCAGATTTTTAATGAAAACTTTCTAGTCTGTTAATCTATCAAGATGTCAAGTAATGATGTTCAGACAAATAATTTCATCTGGACTGCAAAATTAAAAAAATTACACAAATTGTTGGATTTATCAAAATCACGCCTATGCGTTAAACCCCCCTTGAAAAATACCATGTTTAGCCATAACGTGATTTTATCAAAAACGGTCGTTTTGATGGGGGGGTTAACACTCGTGCCTAGCAGGGAAAAGCAACCACAAAACCACCTTGATGTCTCACCTAAACATGTGTCATGTTTTACTGTCGTGCGTAAAAGCTAAACCCACTAAATTTTAGTCAAAAAAAGAAAAAAAGAGAGGCTATAGAGTATCATACAGATTTGTGATACCTAAACCAGTAGCAGTGCATTCAGATCTTGGACCTACTGTTCCAGTTGCTGCAAAGTCAAAAGAATTTTCAGATTCTAATGTGACTGTATCATGCTGTACTTTGAATTTTGCTTTAGGACTATCTAGGCCTACTATGCAAAAATCACTATCAAATGATACCCCATGTGGGTGATAGCTTTGTACTGGAGAAGATTGAGCTGCTTTTCCAAATGCCTGGTGATCATTGACTCCATGATGAATGGTGATTGCGTCAGCTTCTAATCCATCATCAGTGATCGTTACCCATGCATAGAAAGTGATTAAATCGTCTGCTTTGTTTTCTGGGATTTGCTTGATTTTTTCAGCAACAGTCATGGTTAAAGTTTCGCCATCTGTTGATGCAGATTCGATATCAAACTGTCCAGCATTTACTGCAAATATAGTAGATACCATTCCAACTGCAAATAATGCAGCTAACGATGCTCCCAATAGAATTGTTTTAGTCATTGGTACAAATATCGAACAGGAAAAATAAAAGATTGTCGATTCGTTGAACAAGAATATTACAAACCAGACATACCAAAAGGGATCAGTTACTCAAAACTGAGTACAATAAATCCAGCCTTGATCACAATACTTACCATAAAATAACAAATAATCATGCATGTGTTTTTTCCTATTAAATACAGACATTTATCGAATAGAAACAGCAAAGACTAACGGGATGACAATTATTCCAAAAATTACTACAATTTTCAGGTAATCCTTCCTTTCAAGTGGCTTAAATCGTCCCATAATACCAAATCTTATTTTGGCATATTTTTAATTTATGTGGTAAATTTCCAGAAAGATATCAACATGGATTGAATTGGGGTGAATTTTCAGCATTTTACGCTGCAACTATATACTAAATTTTTGCAGTTTACATAATGGCTCGAATTGGCATCATCATTGTAATTGCAGCAATTATAGCCTCAATGGGGGCTGCCATGTTCACGTATACTCAATATCAGACTAATTTCATTGTTGGAAAATCAGGGGAAGCAGTGACAGTAGGACCTGTCGAATATATTGTAACTTTTGATGGAACTCATAAAGGAAACAAGGAGACAATACCTGAAAACACATTTGTCAAAATCAAAATTATTGCAAAAAACATTAGCAATGAAGATACAGGAATTTCTGGAGGACAATTTTACATTGTTGATGAAAAGCAACAAAAACATAGAGCAGTATATGGCAAATTTTCTGCAGATGATCTGCTAGATTATGTGTTAGAACCAAACAAGCCGGTAATGTTCACTACACAATTTGACATTCCATATGATGAACAAAACCAATACAGCATAACAATCCGTCCAACAAAAATACAATCATCATTAGACACGGCAGTAATTTGCATCACTAAATGTTGATCGTAAAAAAAAATATTGTCAAAAATTACTAGTGTTGAGGCAATAATGTGTGACTTAAACTATATAACATCTATGAAAAAAGAGCATAGGCATGGTAACATCCAAAGCCAAAAGAGCTGAAGCAGCTAAAAAAGCGGCACGTACAAGAAAAAGAAATGCCGCATTAAAAGCAGCCGAAGCAGCTAAAATGGCATTAAGAAGAAAACGAAGTCGAGCTGCAAAAAGAGCATCAACAACTCGTAAGAGCGCTCCAAAAAGAAGAACCGCATCTAAACGAAGAGCAGCTCCGCGCAGAAAGGCAGATTCAAAAAGCAAAGCTCCAAGAAGAAAGGCAGTTAAACGAAAACGATAACTGCTTTTTTCTATTTTATTTTAATGCTTAAACAAGAATATTTCTAAATTCGAATTTAGAAACATTATAATTTCAATCGTCACTCATTTTTAATTCAGGCATGACAAAAACATGCTCTGGTTTTATTTTAAGAATAATTCTTTTCTCATTTTCTCTTTTGAATGGATAATGATTTCTTCCCATGTATTGCCGAGTCAATTTGTCTGCATGTGCATAATCATAGTCAGGAATTATTGTCTCAACTTTACCACGAATTGTTGTCATATCAAGTAGATTATTGTTTGATACAACAGATACTGCAACTCGAGGATCACGTAAAATATTTTTGTGTTTAACTCTACCCTCAGCAGTATTTACATAAACATAATCTGAATCACAGTTAGCCCATACTGGAGATAGATGTGGAGAACCATCTTTCATCAATGTCGCAATGAAAACAATATTTTTTTGCTGAAACAGTTTTACGATTTTTTCGTCTAAACTCATAACAATCTCACAGATCTCTATTGAACGTCATTTTATTTTTTGATCGATTTTTTCAAATTATCAAGTAGTTGCAAAACATTGTTCTATTAATGGTCCTTAGTAGAATTCTCCATAATATTGGTCATGGCACGATTCATAATTTCCATTACCAAGTATTGGGAATAGTCTGCAGAGTTTCCTTCTTTGGCTTTTTTGGTTTTTATTGTTTTTGGAGTAAGAGATCTCAAAATTTTTTCAATTTTTGCAGACGTGTTATCAATGATCTTAGAGTATTTTGAATCAAAGTCATCAGGAGTAGCATAACCAAGTAACTTTGTCGATGTACTGTAAAATTTTGTGATTGCACCACGGGATTCCTCGATTTTGGCAATTTCAATTAATCCAGATTCTTTTAGAATATCAAGATGATGACGTACGGTTGTTAGGGCTTTTTTGTATCCTGTCTTTTTTAGCTCATTTGAAATCTGGTCTGCAGATAATGCGCGATGGTATAGAATTTCAATGATTTTTGAGCGTGTAGGGTCTTCAATTGCACGTGCATGTTTAACACTAGTTGTAAGAATACGATTTACTTTGATTTCTTTTTCTAGCAATGTGGACATATTGATTAATCCTAATAATTTGATCTAAAAGATCCATGTATCATATTTTTTTGTCTATTCGCATCAATTTTTTTTTGTTATCAGTATGATGATACCACTATCAAAAGTAAATTACCGATATCAGATTTATTGTAGCGTAATCTAAATTATCAATACCGCTACAATAATTATCGCTATCACTACAATAATTATCACTACCACTACTATTTTTATGACACCAGCATCATAATTATAATACCACTACAGATATTTTAAAAAATTATCAAAAATAAGAAATCTAAAAAAGATATGTCCAATACAAGTACGGAAACGACAAAAACGAATATCTCTAAAACTAATCAGATGTCGAATTCGAGTTGAGTGTTAGCTTGTAGTTAACATCTAGTCACAATAAAAAAAATTATTTCAGTTAAAGAGAATGACCAGTTAGTTTTTCATATGCAATGACATATCTGTTTGTCATCTTTTGAATTATCTCACTTGGTATTGCAGGGGGAATTGGTTCATGTCCTGCATCTCGTGCATCATCGAATTGTTTTTGATAACCATTCTCAGTTAACCAGTCACGTAGTATCTGCTTGTCAAATGATTCTTGAGTTTTGCCAACTTGATATGTATCCTTTGGCCATAAACGGTATTCATCAGGACCAATAGAATCGCCCAAAGTTATCTTTCCATCCAAAATTCCAAACTCCAACTTTAGATCAGCCAAAATAAATCCAGAATGATCAGCAATCTCAGACATTTTTTTGTAAATCTCAATTGATGTTTTTTCAAGCCACAAGTATTGTTCTTCATTTACTAGTTTCATTTGCAACGCTTTTTGTTTATCAATTGGAATATCATGTTCTGATTTTGTAGTTGGATCAAAAATAGGCTCTAAGAGTTTTCCAGCCAGCGTAGTATCAGTACCTTGAGGTAATTTTACTTCACCTTTTTTCCATCTATTTATCAAACTGCCATAAAAATAACCTCGAACCACACATTCTATTGGAAGCATCTTCATTTTTTTTACAAGAATCTCAGTATCTGATTGTTTTTTTACAAAGTGATTAGAAACAGGCAATGTCTCAAACCAAAATTCTGCAAATTTGCACAAAACTTCACCTTTTTTAGGAATATTTTCTTTAAATTTTACATCATACGCTGAAACTCGATCAGAGAATTTGAAGAGCATGGTATTTTTATCAACATCATATAGATCCTTTACCTTTCCAGATGCGAGAAATTTCACAGCCAAACTGTATCACAATTGGATTTAACTGCTCTGAATTAGGATCCCATCATACCTACCATTTTTGGCAGTTCTCGATATGCTTTACTTACAAAAATATCATTATCGGCATTTATCATCACAAACTGCATTGAATTATCAGATGGGGGAGATATGATGATTTTTTCTCCAGGTTTTAGAGATTGGATATCAATGGTATCTCCATCACCGAAATTGACGTGAATATTGGTCAGCTGCTTTGAGCCTGTGTTTTGCAATGTTATTCTTCCAGTTACAAAAAGGCTCTGTTTGTCAATAATAGGATCTACAAAAAGATCATACTCTTGAGTGGGTATGGATAGCTTTGTAATATCTAGTCCAAATATTATTGCCATAATTCCAATGGAACCACCAATAATGGCAATAAGAATAGTGTATGATTTCACTATAGACATATTGGATTTTCTAATAATTAAGATTGTTTTACGTTAACACCGTTCCAAAATGCTACCATTCCTTTGATCTTTTTGGCAGCATCATTTGGTTCAGCATAGTACCATGCACAGTCTTTGTTGGTTTTTCCGTTAATCGTTACAGAGTAATAATTTGCCATTCCCTTCCAACCACAAAATGTTGTTAAATCTGTTTTTTTAAAATATTCTGATTTTATTGAATTGATTGGAAAATAATGATTTCCTTCAACTATTATGGTATCATCACTTTCTGCAATTATTTCATCATTCCAAATTGCTTTCATAGTATGATTACCTAAAAAATAATATTTAAAGACTTAAATTATTTTTTGTCTTGTTCAGGGATTACAGATAGAGTTGTAGTAGAAATTACATGTTTTAGTTTTCTGATATTTTTTGTAATGGTATCTTCGAGTTCTTTTGAAGAATTTGCCTCTACTTTGACAAATATATCATAAACACCAAATGTTCCTCTAGCTTCTTTTACATTATCAATTTTAAGTAATTCACTCATCACATCCATTTCATGGGCTACTTGGCTTTTGACTAAAACATATGCAATTTCCATCTTATTCTCCTTTCATCTCCAGGCGGGTTTTAAACTCTGGGGTAATTCCTAGTGAATCATAGTCTCCAGACGAACAGGTAAAACACATAGAATTCTCTGGAATTCCGACAGCGGCTGCAAGATTTGCAGCATCATTGTATCCCAAAAAGTCAGCACCTATACTCCTTTTTACCATTTCAGTCAATTCAGCCTCATTGAGTTCCTTGGAGTCAGAAAATGTTGCAAGTTCATCTTGAGATGGAAAATCAATTCCGGCATAACATGGGAATTTGATCGGAGGGTAAGTAATCAACATGCTGATTTTTTTAGCACCTGCTCTTCGTAATGCTTGGATTATTGCCTTTGAGCTAGTTCCCCTAACTAGGCTATCATCAATTACAACAACGTGTTTTCCTTCAATGATTTCTCTAATAGGGATAATCCATCGATTGATTTCAATTCTGTCACTTTGGTGTGGTTCAATAAAACTTCGTAATGGTCCTTTCTTGCTGTATCTGTCTTTTAGTAGTCCTTCATCAAAAGTAATCCCTAATTCTTGAGCATATCCCAAAGCGGCAGGTCTTGCCGAATCTGGAACTGGAATTACAAGATCTGCATCTCTGATTGGAAACTTTTTTGCCAAAAATTTTCCAATGTTTTTTCTTGAGATGTAGATGTTGGCCCCCTCCATGTTACTTGATGGATGTGCGAAATAAGTAAACTCAAAAGAGCAGTGAGCTCGTGATGTGTCTTCAGAAAATCGCTCAGTCTCCAATCCATTTTTGCTGAGTTTTATCAATTCACCGGGTTTTACATCACGCTGTAGTGTTGCACCAACTGCAGAAACTGCAGAAGATTCTGAGGCTATAATATACGTATCATCTGATTCTTTATAACCCAAAACCATTGGTCTGAATCCTTTTGGGTCTCTTGCTGCATATACTGAATTATCATCAGAGATAAATGTAAAACAATACGAGCCAACCATTTCATTTTTCAAAATTGATAACGCTTTTCCTATCTGACCATTTTCAGAAATTAATGAGACTAGTCTCTGTGCTGCAACTAAAGTATCACTTGCATTTTGAGGAGTAAAAGAACATCCCCCCACAAGATTTGATAATTCTTGCACATTTGCAATGGTGCCATTATGTGCAATGCAGAGATCCTTTACTTTGAGTGGTTGTGCATTTTCTAGAGTACTTCGTCCCATAGTAGAATAACGAACATGACCAATTACTGCAGGCGATGCATATTCCTCACAAATTTTCTTAAACTCTGAAGATGCCCCTGAAACAAGCCCCAGTCTTTTTAGCGGTTCTTTGTTTGGGATTGCAACTCCCCAAGCTTCTTGGCCTCGATGTTGTAAAGCTCTGAGTGCATCAATTGCCATTGGAACAACATTAGTTCCACTAAGACTAAAAATTCCAACTACACCACAATTCTCTTTAACCATGAACTACCAATTCCCTTAATGAATTAAACCAAGTTTTTTGAGCCTTATCAACTCTTAGATCCATGATTGGTTTGTTTGTTTTGTTTAGTGTAATATTTTCACCGCCAAACGTCCCAATCATTTTGTATGATACTTTGCTCTTTTTGAGAAGACCATCTAATTTGTGGAGATTTTTCTTTTCTACAACTAGGAGATATCTGGAATGAGTTTCAGAAAACAATACTCTGTCAACTTCTAGTTTGGGACCAGGTATTTTTTCTAATGATATGTTACATCCGATTTGATACGTCATGCAAAGTTCTGAAACGGCAACTGCCAGACCTCCTTTAGAGCAATCATGTGCTGCCTTTAGCAAGCCTTTGCCAATTACATCTAAGACTATGTTCATGTGTGATTTGGATTCAGCAAAATTTACGACAGGGCATTTTCCGCCAACAAACTTGTGGATATACTCAAAATATTCAGAACCTCCCATCTCATCTCGTGTATCACCAATTATCACAAGAGTATCGCCAGCATCGATCTTCGGAGAAAACAGTGGTGACTTGTCAATCAAACCCAAAATTCCAATTATAGGGGTAGGTTTTATCGGACCAGTTGGAGTTTCATTGTATAGACTTACCTTCCCACCAACACATGGGATTTCAAAATATTTTGCAAAATCAGTAATCCCTTTCAGAGATTCTAAAAATGTCCAAAAAGTTTCAGGATCTTCAGGATTTCCAAACTGCAAATGATCAAGCATTCCAATTGGTTTTGCACCAGTACAGATCACGTTCCTACATGCTTCCTCAAAGCATCCAATTGCACCCTCTCGAGGATTGATGTAGCAATGTTTTGGATTGCCATCAATTTTTGCGGATAAAAACTTGCCGTTATCTAATCGAAGGACTGATGCGTCTTTGCCAGGTTTTATAACAGTTCTAATTCCTACCTCATGATCATATTGGCCATACACCCAAATTTTACTAGCAATGTTTGGAGATGCAATAAATTTCATCATCATTTTTGAATAATCAGAAATTGGTTTGAGCTTTTTTTCTTCTTCTATATTTTCTAGATATGCAGGTTTTTTTGAGGGTCTGTCCAAAAGTTTGGCATTTGCAACAACATCGGTTGGAAGGTTAGCACATGTCTTGCTGCCTTGTTTTACATGCATCATGTTATCAAAAGTAACATGACCAATAACAGAACATGCTATACGGAATTTCTTGCAGATGTCTTGGAGTTTTTTTAGTTTTTCAGTATTTGTAACAATTAACATTCTCTCTTGAGATTCAGACACCATAATCTCATCTGGATTCATGTCAGATTCCCTAGTGTGAACCTTGTTTACATCCATCTCAATTCCAATGGACAGAGCATCTGCAGTTTCAGACACTGCACAGGACAGTCCACCACCGCCAAGGTCCTTCATTGCATGGATAAGATTCTCATTTCTTGCCTCAAGAATTGCCTCAATGATTAATTTTTCAATAAACGGATCTGGTATTTGTACTGCAGATCTGTTCTCAAACTCTAATGAATCAGATGCAAACTGAGAGCCACCCATACCATCTCTTCCAGTAGAGCCACCAAGAAGTACTACGATGTCTCCTTTTTTGGCATGATTTTTTATCAGATTTGATTTCTTGCCAAATCCAATTGCTGCGACATCAACTAGTGCATAATTTGTATAGCAGTCATCAAATTCGACTTCACCACCGATTGTTGGAATTCCCAAACAGTTTCCATAATCAGCAATTCCGGTAACCGCATTTTTAAAAAGCCATCTGGCCTGCATGTCCTTTTCAATATCTCCAAATCTCAGACCATCAAAAATTGCAATAGGTCTTGTTCCGGCAGATAAAATATCTCGAATAACACCACCTACACCAGTTGCAGCCCCGCCATATGGCTCAACTGCAGACGGATGATTGTGACTTTCAATGTGAGCGGTAATCACATAGCCGTCCCCAACATCCAATACACCAGAATCATATCCCTTCTCAGAGATTACAAGAGGTCCTTTCATTGGTAGCATTTTGAGATGTTTCTTTGATGATTTGTATGAGCAGTGTTCAGACCATTCAGCAGCTACAATTTGTAATTCCGTAGATGTGGGTTTTCTTCCAATCTTAGATGTAAGATCATCTAGTTCTTGGGGCTCTAGACTCAATTTTGAACACCAATTGTTTTAATCAGTGATTCAAAAATTAGAGAAGATGGCTTATTGTCAATTGGATTAATTGCAGACTCGGCGGCTCTTTCTGGATGAGGCATCATTCCAACAACATTTCCATCCTCATTACAAACACCGGCTATTCTATCAGTGGAGCCGTTTATCACTTCCTCGTATCTAAAAACAATTTGATTATTTTTTTTCAATTTTTTTAGGGTATCATTATCGACATAATACCTGCCCTCACCATTTGCAATTGGGATTGGAATTTTTTGATGTAATTTCAATTTGTTTGTAAAAGGAGTTTTGTTGTTTTCAACTATCAAACTAGTCCAATTACACATAAAATTTAGTGAGGTGTTTTTGAGTAATGCACCTGGAAGTAAACCTGCCTCAACAAGAATTTGAAATCCATTACATACACCTAAAATTGGAATTCCTTTGTCAGCCATTTTTCTCACATCTTTAATTATTGGGCTATGAGCTGCAATTGCCCCAGATCTTAACCTGTCACCATAAGAAAATCCGCCTGGAAGAATCACAGCATCAATGTTTTTTGGCAATCCTTTTTCATGCCAAAAATACTGTGCATCAAGATTAAAAACATCAGTAAGTACATGGTGCATATCACGATCGCAGTTACTTCCTGGAAAAACTACTACTCCTACCTTCACACTATGATTTATCAACAGAGATATTTAATTTGAGTCTAGTCAAAAAACCTTAAAATCAATAATTAATTGATCGCCATTCACAAATATAATAACTCGTAGCACATCTAAGCATCAAAGACTTCAACCGTTACCTTGCTTACCATGGGGTTGTAAATTCGTAATTCATCACATATTTTTTGTACTTTAGATTGAGCAGATTTTTTGTCTTTTTCTTTAATTGTAAATTTTAGCATCTTTGCAGTCTTTATTTTAGATATTGAAGAATCCCCACCTTTCAATACAAGATCATTTAGAATTGTTTCACCCTCAGGATCATTAATTCCAGATTTGTTTTCAATGATCACATGAACGTTAAAGGTAGCCATCAAGTTGGAAAATCAAATAGAGGTTAATCTATCTTCCTACAAGATTCACGGATTTAGAATAATCATTTTTCCTTTTCTGCAATTGTCTTATTTTTCAATGTCGGTTTTGGGATTGGTTGCAATACATTGGAATCTATTGATTTTTGTTTTGAATCAAATTCTTCAAATGCAATTTCAGCTTGATACGTTACAATCTGATGCAATCCTACCAAGACCCCCAAAATAACAACTACCCCAATAACACACACAATGATCGTAGTGGATTTCAATAATTTTAAAAAAAATTGTATGAACTTAAAGATTAATGAAAAAATAACATATACATTATATCGCTGATACGCTAATAGGAATTATCTTTGCAAACTTACATTTTATTAACTTGTAATCCAGGTCATGAAAAGGAGGTAATAACTCACCTGAGAAGCATAAAGGGAGTATTGGAAGTAAGCGGAATTTGGGGTGAATATGATATTTTTCTCAAAGTAGAACATGATGCAGAATTTGGGTTGGATAGATTTGTAGAGATTCTAAGAAAGATAGAAAATATTACTAGCACATACACCATGCCTATCTTGTTTGGTCAGGGGGAACTATCGATGATTAGAAAAATAAAAAAATTAGTTGCTTCCAATTAGGAAGACAACATTTACACTAGTATTGACATCTTGGTCAGATGAAAATATCGGTGTAGGGGCAGCAGATTTTGCAAATCCTTCACCATATGCCATGTCATACATTGGCATTGGGTACGGCATTGAAAATTCAGACAAAGAAACTGCTTTTACTCCAATTATCTTATAATTGAGTGGATCTAATGCCATTTCAGCTTTTGACTTTGCATTGAGAACTGCTTCTTCTAAAAGTTCATCTTTAAGTTTTGATGCAAGTTCGGGAGATAGTGAAAAGTATACACTGTCTACTCTGTTCACTCCTGCATTAACTGCTCCGTCAATTATAGCAGCTAAGTTGTTAAGCTTTTCAGTTTCAACATGAATAATGTTGCTTACTCTATATCCAATGAGTTCTTGGGTATATCTGCCAGTTAGCTTATCCTCATAACTATCATAAACAGGATAGATGTTAAACTGGGATGTACTGATCTCAGAGTCAGTGATTCCTACTTGTTTTATTGCAGCAATCACCTTGTTCATCAATTCAGAATTTGCAGTAAGTGCATCTTTTGCAGTTTTTTCTTGAATTTCAACACCAAAACTAATGTTTGCAAGATTTGGCTTTACGCTTGAGATTGCATTACCGGTAACTGAAATCACTTTTTCCCTTGATGGAAATGGGGTGATTTCTTCTTGAGCAACTGCATTTGGGGTAACAGAGATTGCACCCACAGTTACAGAGACTACCAGTACAGCAATCATGGCTGTAAAGATTTGTTTTGAATGTTTCATGAGTATACAAAGAAGAATTTTGTAGATAAGGTTTGATTAAATTTCAATTTAACAACAAGCGTTAATAATAGATTCAAAATTTTACTGGTTCGATGAAAGACGACATTGAAGAATCTGCAAAAAATACAGAGGGAGATACAATAGGGATTGCAGATAGAGTTGAAATTTTATCCACAGAGGATTCAAAGCTAAAATCAATAGGCGAGATACTTAGTTCAGATTCAAGCAGAGCAATTTTAAAAATTCTATTTAATGATGCGTTAACTGCAAATCAAATATCACAAAAGACAGAAATCTCATTACCGCTTGTAATTTATCATTTAAAAAAGATGCAGGATACAGGAGTAGTAAAAATTACTAACATTGGAAAAAATACAAAGTCTCATGACATGAAGTTTTACACTGTAGACAAGCTTGCAATAGTCATCTTACCTGCTATGATGTCAGAGCCTGCAAAAAAGAGCAAATCATTATTTAATTCATTTACTAGAATTCACAGATTGGCAACACTTGGTGGTGCATCAATAGCTGCATGGTTTTCATCGCAACTCATTCAAAAAGGAAATATGATGCCAGATGGAGATAGGTTGACAAACAGCCCAATACCACCAGAAGCACCAGAGATGGCACTCAAGTCAATACCAGAAGAGTCTGCAGACGTAGCAATGGAATCATTGCCTGTTGACGAGATGGCAAGAATGTCAGGAGAATCTGCAGATACAATGATGCAGTATGCACCTATGATTCAAACAGTTGATCCTATAGTCCAGATACTTTGGTCTGCAGTTACAGTTTTGATGGTAGTGGTTACAGGACTAGTCATAGAAGTTGTAATTACTAAACGATACAGAAACATCGTCAAACATTGAAATTTATATCAGATTAGAAAAGAATACCACAGATTGTCAAGATCAAGATATTGGAAGATTACTCCAGACGAGATGGAGAAATTTGTTTATAATGAAGAAAAATTACTAAACTGGGAAATAAAATGTGTAAGAGAACCTGAAGTACAAGCAATTTTCATAGGTCTTTTCATGTATAGAAAAGGCACCCCATACGACTATGAATCAGTCAAAGGAATCACCTATTATCACAACAACATTCCAAGAAAAGAATTACCATTAATCACTAGTTTTCTGCAAGAAAAATTTGGAGGAAAAGAGATGGAAAAAGGTGAGAGGATATTTCTTAAAGATTCAAAGGAAATCTATTCCAGCAAAGACATTGCAGCATTAGCAAAAAGCATGGAACAAAAATTCAAGACTAAAGCCATCATATCTTTAGAATTCCAAGACTTGAGTTTAGAAGAGCTCAAAAACGCAGGATTGCCTGAAGCAAAATTACTTCCAATTCCAGGCAAATAGATACATGTCAGTCTAGACGAAGACAGGCATGGCAGACATTCAAGAAATCAATGAGCATCTAAAACAACTAAGAAAAATCATTTTACGAATAGCGATAGCAGTAGGAGTGATCACAATGTTTCTGATATCATTTCATGCAGAACCGATTCAAATTAACGGGATTCAATTGTATTACCCAACTCCAGATCCACTAAACAACATTGCAGCACAGATAACAAATCACATGAGAGAAACTTTGGTTCCAGAAGACGTACAGTTAATTCAAACAGCACCAGGTCAAGCATTCTTTGCTCAGATATACGTTGCAGCTCTGACAGGAATTGCATTAAGCATGCCAATAATTATCAAAGAATCAGTTGGATTTATCACACCTGCACTGAAGGAAAAAGAAATCAAAATAGCTAGAAACATCTCATTGCCTGCTTTGTTGTTATTTATTACAGGATGTGTATTTTCATATATTTTTGTGATTCCATACATTTTAGATTTTCTTTACACATATGGAGAGTCTGCAGGACTTGTTACATTTCTAAATGTAATTGATTTTGTTACATTTGTTTTACAGTTTTTGTTGGCATTTGGCATATCATTTCAGCTTCCACTAATAATGTATGCCATATCACGCATAGGAATAGTCAATTCCAAATTTTGGAGAAGCAACATAAGATATGCGATTGTGGCAATTGTCATATTTGGAGCTGTTATCACGCCAGATGGAAGCGGTGTTACAATGTGGTTTATTGCAGGACCAATGATCGTATTATACCTCACAGGTATGATGGTAATTGAGCGCAGTGAGCGCAAAATGTCGAACATTTAAATCCAAAATCAACCATACATAAACATAATGCTTGAAGGAATTTCTAATTTCATCCAAGGTCAAGAATGGATATTTATCATAATTATTGCAGTAGTATTCATTTTTGGTGCCAAAAAAATTCCGGAACTTGCAAAGACGTTAGGAAAAGCAAAAGGCGAGTATGAGAAAGGAAAAATTGAGGGTGAAAAAGAACTAAAAGACCTCAAAGATAAAGAAAAACTAGATTAATTTTCAGCAATCATAACAAATTCATCAATTATTTTAGAATACTCTCTTGGAATCTTGTCTTTGCCAAAGCCTAGTTTCTTTATTCCTTTAAACTTCCAATCGATCTCCAAAATTAATTTGGTCCCATTTGGAAGTTGAACATACCGTGTTGTGATATGAGTGCCCTTTGCATCTCCTCCGACAATGAAGAGTTCGTGTAAGACAGGTTCGTCAGTTACATGCTTTACCATGATTACCAATTCCTGTCCTCCAATTCTCAAGTGTTCTTCTACTAAGGAGTGGTTTCCTCTGACAGAAATTGTTCTAGTTGATGGATAGTATTGCGGAAGAATTTTTTGGAAATTTTCATAATTTGTTGTAATATCAAAAACTTTTTTTCGGTCAGCATTTATGAATTTTTCAAAGATGACTTTAGTCAATTATACTTTGAAAGTACCCCAACGTGGGTATAAATCGTGCTCCAGATCAAATTGGTCCAGACATTTTCCGACTCCATGATTTACAATATCATCGATGGTTTTTGGTTTTGTATAAAATTCTGTCACTGGTGGCAATATTACAATTCCAAGCCTAGATAATTTCAACATGTTTTCAAGGTGTATTGCAGAAAGAGGAGTTTCTCGAACCATCAAAATTAATTTTCTAGATTCCTTAATTGTTACACCTGCTGCCCTTGCAACTAGAGTATCATCGTAACCATTTGCAATTGCAGACAATGTTTTCATACTACATGGTGCTACAATCATTCCATTAACTTTATGAGTTCCACTGGAAACACTTGATGCCATGTTGGATTCATCAGATGTCGTAGTTGCAAGCGACTTTACATAACCTATCTGAAATTCTGTCTCCATTGCAAGACATTTGATTGCCCACTCTGACATTATCAAATGAGTCTCCACTCCTAATGTCTTTAAGACTTCCAATAAGCGAACTCCATAGATTACACCCGTGCTTCCAGTAATGCCGACTATCAACTTCATTGTAAATCTTCTAATCATTCACGGTATTTTATCTATTAGATGGCATGATGAAATTACCACTAGTAATTTCGTGCATCATCAGCTGCATCAAGTCTTTGTTGTTCCCTTCGTCGTTTGATCCACAAAGAGATTCCGCCAACTGTCATGGCAGTGAGCAAAATAACTCCAGCCATCTGCAATTCAACGGAATAAAACATACTTGCATTGTAATTTCTTTTAAGAAAAATCTTGTGATTGTATGATTTAGGTGATTATTTGAAAATTAGCTATATTAGTTCCTGTATTCTAGTTATTTTGTGATCAATTCTTCTGAGATTAAAAAAATTGTAAACGGATATTCAGATGTAAAGATAGGGGTAATGGGAAGCCATTCTGCACTTGAAGTAATGGACGGAGCAAAAGATGAAAACTTTCAAACCCTAGTTTACTGTCAAAAAGGCAGAGAAGCACCTTATCAAAGATTTAGCAGAATAGCTGATGAAATCATTGTTTTAAACAAATTCAAAGACATGGCATCACATAAAAATCAAAAAGCCATGCGAGATTCTAATGTCATAATAGTTCCTCACAGGTCCCTAACAGTATATCTTGGATACAAAACTTTAGAGAATTCATTTAAGGTTCCAATATTTGGAAATAGAAAACTATTCCAAGCTGAAGAGAGGACTGCAAAAAGAAATCAATACTTTCTACTAGAAAAGGCAAAAATAAAATTTCCAAAATTATTCAAAGACCCAAAAGACATCAACAAACCATGTATCGTAAAGGTCCAGGAATTAAAAAGGCCACTGGAGAGAGCGTTTTTTACAGTATCATCGTACAAAGACTATAAAGAAAAATCAGAGACTAAAATAAAACAGGGGCTAATTTCAAGAAAGGACCTAGAAAAAGCAAGTATTGAAGAACTTGCAATTGGAACATACATGAATTTTAATTTCTTTCACACACCAATATCAAAGCAAGTTGATTTTATAGGAATTGAGAGAAGACTACAAACAAACGTTCATGATTTTAATGCGCTTCCTGCAAAACAACAATTAGACATCAACATTGATTTGCAAAACATAGAAGTAGGCCACACGCCAGCTAGCATCAGAGAATCGTTACTAGAAAAAGTAATCAAGATAGGAGACAAGTTTGTAGCAGCTGTCAAAAAAGAATATGCTCCGGGAATAATCGGACCATTTTCATTGCAAAGTGTAATTACAAAAGATTTGGAATTAGTTGTTTATGATGTATCACTTCGTGTGCCAGGCAACCCAATTGTAGCGACAACTAGTCCATACACAAAATACCAGTACGGGAAAACGTTTGGAATTGGCAAAAGAATAGCCATGGAGATCAGACAGGCCCAAGAAGAAGATCGCCTAGACGAGATAGTCACGTAACTAGATTTTATGCTATAACTGTGATTTCAGGAATCGAAGAACCACCATAGCCAGGATCAATCTTTTGTTTTGGATTCAACGAAGTATCATGATGGCATGCTTTGTTGCAAACTGGGCAAAATTTTCGATCAAGTACAATACATTGACAAATGTGGTTTTTGACATATGCTTGCGCTGCCTGATTCCATTCCCCAGTACCATTGCAGTACACGCAGTCATGTGAGGATATTGAGCCAAGTCCTTTACAAAAATCACAAATGTCTTCAGTCATATCTATATCTAATAGCATAACTAATTTTTAAGTCAATATAATTGAAATGTCCAAAAAACATATTTCAGTGGGAATGCAAAAAACATTGTTAATTGGCTAGATTGAGAAATATATCGAATACTCAACGTTTTGGTTCAAATAATTTTAGAACGGTTTTATTTGAATCAGAATTGCTGGATGCCAATTAACAACAATACAAACTCTTTTTTGTCAGGAGAATGCAAAAATGAACAATTGCCTAGAACAGTATACATCAAAGAAATAATCACAATATTAAAAGAACCAAGACTCTGTCCAAGATGTCAAAAAGATGACAGATTAGAAAAGAACATTGTATTGGAACGAAGATCAGATGGTCAGACAATACTGTGCACACGATGTGAGGCATTAACTGTAATTACAAATCACAATCTCAAAGAGGTTGAACTGTCAGCCGTTAAAGACTATCAAGTTATGCTAAAAGAACCTCATCTGATTCGTAAAGTAACATACTAGTTTAAAGTAATTCTTGAATGACATAAGTTCTGACATGTGCAAACTCCCATTCTTTTAGGTCTGCATTTTTGCATTCCTCTTTAATTATCAATCCAGCCAATCCCTTACTCCAAATGTGCCTGTTTACGTCATAAACTTCGATAATTTTACCATGTTTTGTTATTTTGATACTACCATGACATCTTTGAATGATTTTGGCTGCAACGCTTCTGTAAAGTTTATCCATGTTAACCATGAAGAATTGATAGTTTTTTGGATATCAAAAAGTTATGCATTGCAGCAATAACACCAATATATCACAGAAGTGAAATTATCAATTGCTGATGATTAATCAAAAAGCTATATCTGATTGCTGATGAGTTTGCCGAATTATGAAGCATCACAACAACATAAAGAACAATTCATTACAAATAATTTGAAATAATATGATCTGTCAAAGCCAAAGAAGGAATATCTCAATGACATAAATACAATACCTCTAAAACCTGAATCAAAAAATTAATTCGATAAAATCAGGAATAAAAGAGATTGCAGTTAAAACAAAGCAGTGACCCAATACAGCTGCCGCTAAAAATCATACTAAATTCCATTTATGGAAAAACTGGCTAGAAGGTAAATCAAATCATGGGAAATCTGTTTAACCCTGTGATTTTTTCGTTCATTACAGGGTTTACGTGTACCCAACTGTATGGATTCATGCGTAAAAATAACCTTGAAAGAGAGATTGTAGCCTTTGCTGCTGATTCTATCTGTACTACACGTAAACTGGATGTAAATTCTACAAAACTGGGAGAGTTTTCATTTGAAGGAGAATCAGATAACGTATTTTATCTACAAAACGGATTTAATCGATTCAATGGCTCATGGAAGCAAAGAGGATTTGGCAAACTAAATGGAAAAGAGATTGAACATCTAGAAATATTTGAAAAAGATGACAAATTACACTATAAAATTGCAGTAAAGCGAAACACAAGACTTCGCTCAGGAATTATTCAAAACAATATTGCAGATATTGACAAAATTACACACATTCAAAAATAATTCAAACACGGAAGCGCATAAACGCCAAACCAAAGTTCATTGCTTGGGTTAACACCCTACGTTTCCGTGCGTTGCATCAAACCAGAGTTCAATGCATATCATTATACGCAGAACTCTTAGTTAAATAATAAACACAGTTATCAATTTTGAATTTTAGCCCTTCGTAGATATTCTTTTTTTGGTAAAATTCAAGAACTTTGTTTCTAACTAACATTAACTGATTCTTTTGTATGTTTGATGAAATTCAGTCCCCAGTATCAGTCCATATCTTAAAGCATATTTGATTATCCAAAGGTAAATGTATACGCTTCAAATCCAAAATCACTTACATGAATTTCTAACGTGTGAGAATCAGCCTCATCGCTGTCTATGATATTGTACAGGTCTGAGTTTTTAACATAGACTTTACCATCCGGTGTCACATCTCTTCCTGCCAAATCAGCAGTTATTGGTTTGCCGTCAACTAGTATGGTTAAGATGGCATCATTGGCCCCAACGATGTTTACCTCCTTGGCAAAATATGGAACTTTAATTACTCCAGAATCAGATACTAGTTTCATTCCGTCCTTTAGACTCAACCAAGTTCCTTCCAAGTAAAAGTAATTCTGCCTCAAGTTTTCAGGTATCGTATACCTTACCTCATTTCCAGGTTCAAAACCCTGTGGATTTCCAAGTTGGTTTCTTCCTGAAGCTAATTCATATCCAAAATACAGCTCAGGTGTTCTAAATCTAGTGTGTTCAAACTCTTCAAGGTCTACTACAGATTCAGCTGAAACCATGCTGATTTCAAGTGCAATTGCCCTCTCTTTTAGAAGTTTTTGGATAGATTTCTCTGTTTCCTCATATGCCCCCTCTCCGATATGATCGTACCTGATATATCCTTCATTGTCAGCCAAGTATTTTCTTGGCCAGTATCGATTCTCAAATGCATCCCAAATTTTCTTATCATTATCCAAGATTACGGGATATTGAATATCATATTTTTCAACTGCCAGCTGGACATTTGTTATATCTTTTTCAAATTCAAATTCTGGAGAATGTACTCCAATAATTTGTAGACCATCATCTGCATATTTTTCATTCCATGCATTGATGTATGGAATCGTTCTGATACAGTTGATGCATGTATATGTCCAAATATCATACAGTACAACCTTATCTTGTATCATTTCTTGTAATTCTTCAGGAGTTGTGTTAATGTATCCTGAAATTCCATCTAGTTTCGGTACTTGTTTTAGAGACGACTTGATGTTTGCAAGATTTACCACGTCAGATTGTATTATTCCTTGCTCAAGAGATTCTGTTTCAATCTGTTGAAGGAAAATGCTGATAACCCCTCCTATTCCCACAATAAGTGCAATCATTATCAGCGCTGTTTTAATTTCAGTTTTCATAGCTTCTGAGTGGTTTTCCTAATTCTTTTATTAAAACATTAATCCAAATTAATTGTTAGATTTTTTTGACAATAAAAAATCTAGAATCTATCTTTTCTTTTCAATGATCATATACATTAATGTTAAAAATTCTCAAGTTTAAAAAAAACTCATCACAACATTATTTGTTAAACTAGTTGCTTTTTCTAATTGTTTTGAAACCAAGGGCAATGAAGTTTGATATTTGTATATAAAATCTGTGAATGATGCATAGTAATTTTAGTAATTTTAAATGATGGACGTGCTATGCTACATATCGGAGAAAAAATGATAACGTATGGAAGATAGTGCCGACATTGTGCTAAAGGCAAAAAAACTAGCTCATGAAAAACACAAAAATCAGAAAAAAAAAGATGGAGTAACACCATATTCAGACCATTTGGAAGGTGTTGTTAGTAGACTCAAAAACTTGGGAGTAACTGACAAAAATGTACTGTCTTCAGCTTGGCTTCACGATATTATTGAGAGTACAGATATGACATTTGATCAAATTAATGAGAAATTTGGAAGAGAAATTGCAGTCATGGTTCTATCACTAACAAAAGACAAGAACATTCCAAAAAAAGACATTGAGCAGCAATATATCAATCAATTAAAAAACGCAGCAATCCAAGCAAAAATTATCAAACTATGCGATATTTCTGCAAATCTAAAAGACTTGGCAAATGCGCCAATATCAAAAACTCAGAAAAACAAACAAGTCAAAAAAGTGCTACACTATCTGAGAATAATAAAAAACGACATATTAGAAAGTCAGACAGAGTATCCAAAGATTATCGAAATCATTGAAGGTATTAACATCATATGTGTAAAATTTCATCAAAAGCCAATTGTGATTTAATTATGTTTTAGAATCTACAACAGCTACAGTCATTAATAGTAGTACAGATAGCGCTTCAGCATTGTCAATCTTCCATACAAAACATCAATTTATACAAACCAGTTTCAGATGATATCAAAGACTACAGATAAAATAAAATCAAAAGCAGCATCAAAAATTTTATAAATATTACTATCATTCATCATTATTTAATCCATTAAAATGACTAAACTTCCTGAAAAATTTCCAGAGTATCTAATAATGTACAAAACACTCACGAAGAAAATCTCAGAATTGGATTCAGAATCAGAGCAAGATCAGATAAAAACATATGAGGTAGAAAGAATCAAAATAAAAAATATATTTCCTGAAAATTTTTTTGATGGTTATTCAGGATAATTATAATTGTAAGTAAGAGAAACTCAATCATTTTTAACTGTAGAGTGTTTGAAAGAATAGCTACTCCATAATCCAAGCAGTGATTATCCAATAGAGGATCACTCCAGTCATTTACGGATAAATAAAAAAGATGCAATTATTCATGTTTATGGCCACATCCACATTCATGATCATCGTCTTTTAGCGATATCAATTTTTCAACCATATCATCACGAAGTCTTAGCAAATTGTCAACTTGTTGTTTCAAGCTATCTGAATTCCATTTATCTTCTTGCAAAGCCCGTACACAATCAATTATCTCAAGATCTACGTTGAGTAAATTGTCCATTATTTTTTCTTGTTCACTCATGTGTAAGATACGAAAAGATGGAGTTTAATAATTTATCAACAATTGTAGATTGATTTTTTCTTTGTATGATCTTTAATCATGTAGCATAATATTATTTCAGGTTCAGAGAAAATTACATCGTATTCTTTGTATTTTGTTACTAGTTGGCATTACTGAAAAATATCACACTTTAGAATCTTAAATCTAAACAGATATTATGCCTCCATGTGTTCTTTTAGAAGATTTTTACGAACTAATATTGGAATGTTGTATAATGCACCCAAGGCCATAGCATCTGATGCTCGATAATTTCTCAGTACAAGATCTTTTTTGCCGGTAAAATACAAATTTGCTCGTAGCACTTCACCGCTTTCATAAATTTTTACTTTAACTAAAACCAATTCATTTTCTTCGCAAATCTCCTCTACCATTTTGTAAATAGACGGAGTCGAATCAGATGTACTATCAACAAAACTCGATATGTGTCTTGCAACTTCACCAGAAAATGCCCTCATGTGAAATTCTTTGCCATCATCACCTTTGAGAACAAGCATTCCTTCAACAGCATATGGATCTACAAATCCAACATAATCGATTTTAACTGATTCATAGTCTGGCTCTTGTGCTTGATCAATTTCCATCGTATCTGCAACGTATGTTTCAATTCACCGCTTATAAAGATACTAAATAATTTTAAATGGTAATATTTTTTACAACTTTTCAAAATTAAAAAATGTTATCACATGATATTTTAACTAAAATTAATTCCAGTCATCCAAAAATATAAAATAAAATTAATCAAAATCATTTGTCAATACAACTAAATTAAAACGATCAAAATCATAATCAAAAGTAAGTATCATCATTAGATAAATTTATGCCTAATTTAAGACCAAATTTGTTGCCAATAATAGAATAGAATTAATTCATTAACAATTTACGAAAAATGTTGGAAAAACAAGAAGATACCAGTAGTGGAAAAAAACTAATTTTTTTAGGATTTGCAGTCATGGTAATCATATTTGTAATTTATGCAAGATACCAAAATCCAGAAGTATTCACTCCAGATGCTGTAGACATCATTCAAAGAATTGCTTACGGGTTTTACATCATACTCCTAGCAGCATTTGGGGCAATAGCATATGGATTATACATGTACCATAAAGAAAAAGTACGAAAAAAAGGAACGGATATTTTATCAATAATTGCAATTACCACATGGAATACAAAATCAAGAAAAATTTTTTTAATTACATTTATTGTATATGGATTATTCTTTTCAATGGTATCAGGAACACTAGTGTATCAGCCAGAAGTAAATTTTATTACACATTATGGTGCAAGCATTCCATCAGGATTTGTGGCTCCTTGTTGTGATCAACTTGGATACATGCCTAAAATTATAATATACCTAACAGAACATGTAGGATTACAGATTTTACCAATTAATTTGGTACTACAGCTAATAGTATCATATCTGGTTGGGTTAAACATGTCGATTGCAGTTAGCGCATATACAATATCAAAGAAGGGAAGAGGCGTAAGCACCATAGGAGCAGCTACAGGATTGTTCATAGCATGTCCAACATGTGCTGGAACATTTCTGTCAGTCTTCATTGGAACTGCTAGTGGAATTGCGCTATCCATTGCACTAGCACAACTGCAAACATTATTCATTGCAATATCCATTCCAGTGTTATTTGTAACGCCAATAATAATGGCAAAAAAACTTAGAAATCAAGACAGCGATTGTAAGACGGATCCTACAAAATAAATTTTTTAACTTCAGGAATTTTATGATTCCCTATATCATATCCGTCTTGTCTAAGATACTTTAATGTCAATTTGTAAATTAGCTCATCATGATCTACTTTTTCAAGTATTTCAGTCCAGAAGATCTTACCGTTTTTTTCTATATTTTCTTTAAATGATGGATTCATGGATTCTGCAATTTCCCTACATTGTGCAAAGGTCTTTCCATTTTTGTATGCACGAGTTCGGATATCACATGCGTCCATATTACATAACAAACTAAATTGTAAATAAACTTGTCATATCGTGCAGATAATAAAAATATCATCTAAGAATATGAAAAATAAAGGAATGAGTCAAGAATAATTTAGGCAACTCAGTCATTCATTATTTCCAACACACATATGAAGATCTATTGTTCCAGTATGAATTTTTCTATTAGTTAAATTCCCATAAGGCAGTTACAACATTCCAATTCATACATAACAATATGAAATATTTCAAAATGACAATATTCTGAATGTTTTCATATGACAGACACAGGGGTATCATTACACAAATCAAAGCTTTTGAAGGCAATAATTAAACATTAAATCATACAAGAAACCATCATCTAAAACATGGGAATTAAAGCAGCTGAAGATTACGTAAAATTTTACATTAATTTAGAGATGCGAGGTAGTGTTAGTCTTTTGAGTTTCATATATAATGAAAAAATGGTACTAAACCAAAAGATTGAAAACAAAAATTCAGATAAAGAATCGATAAGAAACGGAATTAAAATTTTAGAAGGACTAATAAATGAATTGAAAAAAGATGGAGAATCCAGGGTTTTAGAAAAGTACAAGTTTTTTAACCAAACATCCACAAAAGATAATTGTATGTTTAAGTGAATGAGTTTGACACCAGATAAAACCATGGACTACGATATTATCAAAACTGAAATTTTACGTGTATTAAACGAGAGTGGAAAAATTCGAGGTAATGAACTTACAAGCAGAGTGATAAAAAGAGTTGGAAATGAAAAGATGGTTCACCGAGAAATTAGTCTACTTGTAGAATCAGGTGAAATAGAGAAAAAAATGTATAGTAAATCGCACATCGAGTATCAAATAATCAACATATCAGAAACAGTCAACAATCAGCTCAAAGAAGTGTATAAAGAAATAGAAATTATTTTTGAAGACATTAGGGAATTCAAAGATATCACAGAACAAGATAAATTAGAATTTCAAGAAAGATTACGAACTATGATTCATCTTATCCATATTGTTCAATCGATAGACGGAGTGATGAAATTACTATCAAATTATCCTACATTTAAAAAAGATAGAATGTTCTCACAAATTATTAGGAAGATAAGTGATTGTTGGGAAGTCATGATGGAGATAATAGTACACCAGCCAGAAGAAGAATTCCTCAACGAGGTGATAGGAAATCTAAGAATATCTCAAATTGGAACAGAGAGCGTAAATTAAAATCAAGACAAAAGACTTATCAAATATGTCTTAGTTTATCAACTACTATTTTGAAAATTTCGTCATTATCAAGTAGTATGAAGGGTAAATTATTCTCCTCGCATGCCTGACCGCTTTCAGTATCACGTGTAACTAGGATCATGTCATTTTCCTTTGCATAAGTAATAACAGAATAATCTGTACGCAGTTTATGACCGTCACTACGAAGTTTCTTTACACTGTATGCATCATAGCCTAGTTTACGAAGCTTATCATCCCAACCATCATCCATCTCATCAATTAAAATTTTAATTGGTTTTGACATGAATTTTTCCTATCAAATTTCAATATTAGTGTAAATAATCTTTGTCAAAATTTGACATGCTTCTTATTTCAGACAGAAAATTCAAATGGGGAATAAAAAGCCAGAATACAAATCATCAGAAACAAAGAATCAAGTCTAGCTATGATATTTCTGGGATAACTCGTATAGCTTTTCACAAAATAAAACCAATCTATCTGGCAACACACCATCAAACCAAGATAATTCTTTATTGATACTGCTGTAATCAAACAAGTATTTCGAATAAGAATTTAACTCTAGAAAAGTGACTTCGTCTTCAAATAATTTTCTTAGTTGACTTTCTCCTTCAATTGTAAGTTTATAATCGCAAGGCATCAAATCAATTTGTACGTAATAATTTCCATTACTTGGATTTATCCTTGCCTTGATAAATGGCTGATTACTTTGCTGGCATTCCCTGTAATGCCGGTCATATTCAAACATCTTTGAATCTATAATGTATTTTTTTAAAGTCATTTAAGAAAATGTGAGAAAATTACAGATATGGAGCTAAAGATCAGATGCAATTTTTTTAATTTTTGTCATGATGCGGATCTTTGTATTAATTGGCATTTCAGGCTCCATAGTAAAATACACTATATTTCTTTTAGCATAGGTTACCATCTGAGTTACTTTTTCTCTTTCAACGTGTACGTACCGAACTTTTCCTAAGGTTCTATTAAATTCCTGTCTCATTTTTCTTCTTTGAGAAACTTGCTTACAGAAATGTTCTTCTTCTTTTTGAGTTTTTAGCGAGGTTTTTCCACTCTTCATGATTGCTTCGCGAATATTTCCTTTGTTATCAATTATTGCAGCAAATCTCATTTTCGGATCCAAATCAATCATAGATTCGACAATTTTTAGCAAGTTATTTTTTTTAGTAATCATTATCAAGCATAGTAAATTTGGCAAATATAAGCTAAAGTTTTTGACTTTCATAATGCTGGAAGTTACAAGAATCTTATTTGTAGATTCTTGATCTGTGTTTTATCATCTACCAAAAATTTTGCGTTGTTTTTGATCCATCAAGGAATAATTATAGTTAAATTAGAATTTGGCATAACGTAAATTATGATAATTTTTCTCCAATCATAAATTCTAGGCTATTTTTAAAATATTGTAAAATATACAAGCAATTTTAATTATTTTTTCGATCTTTTTTTATTCAGATTCGTATAAGATTTTTCTACACGATGTGAATTTATTTTGGTTAGACCAGATATAGCCATACAAATACAATAATACATGTGAAACCACCTGTTGGGAAGCCAGGTATGGATGTATTCTATGTTCCAAACTATTGCGAAAAATGCAACAGACATTTTTTAATCGATGAAGAATTTACAAATCACAAAGCAACCTGTTAGCAGATTACAATAACCATGGATTTTGGATTATTAACTAGTGGAAAAAAGATTGAAAGTTGACAAAAAAAATTACAAACCTAGAAATTTAATCAATGAATCATATAATCATAATATAGTCATGCAATTTCCTTGTATGTCTTCTAAATAATATAAAATTTGACGATAGTTTCTCAAATGTTCATCATTATTTGTATCGATTAAAAGTTAAATTTTTCAACAATTTGTGAATTGTTTGAGATTACCAGTATTTTCTAATCTCTTTAATTAACATAAAATATAAAAAAAATAGGCAAACGAATTCACCTTTTCATGAATTTAAAATGATTCCGATCAGATTTTAATGTTAAATTTAGATTTTTGACTTGCCAACAAAATACTCATAGTGGAGATTGCAAGAATCACAATTGACATCATTCCAAATTCAGGCACGATGGACGTTCCGATTATGGTAAGTAGTTTTGAATCATCATCTAACAAAACATGCACAGTGGATACATCGTTATCGACGGTTTCTTTAAAGTCGGTGATTGTTTTACCATCAACAATAATTACAAACGGGCCATCAATAAGATCAGAAGGTAGTCGAATTTTCAGCACATCTTCATTGGATTGGGCATGTCCGATTATCTCAAATGTGATGGATTTTTGATCTTGATTAATTAAATTCAAAGCAAGAATTCTATCAGAATGATATTCCACATTAAATGTTGTAGAGCCATCACCTACAGTTTTTCCAACGTCTTTAATGGTTTTGTAGCCATCAGTGACAAAGACAGTACCAGTCATCCAAGGATGAATTAGACAATAGTATGGAAATTGACCGGTTTTGGTAAATGTGAATTTATACGATTGTCCAGGGGCTATAAAGTTAGAACCACCAAAGACTCCATCAGGTCCATCATCAACAGTTCCTGATGTAATAGTGTGTTTTGCAGTATCTGCGTTTTGCCAGATTACAGTATCACCTAAAAAAATATCAATATCACCAGTAGCTAATCCTGATTTTTCATTTTGCCAAAAATATGGAGCATCGGGACTGGCAGAGCCTGTTGGCATGTTGATATCATAACTTGTTGCAAAAACTACATTGGTAAAAGCAACAGATGAGATTAGCAAAATAGAGAACAAAAGTAAGATTTTCACATCTAACAAAAGTGGTTTTAATTTAAAGGGGTTGCGGTGTATAAAATAATCACAGATTATTTTGGAATAATTTAAGACAAAAATATTGGTGTTTATTAGATGGGATAAGGATAAAAAAATTAATGAAAAGCGGCACAGTAATCATTACTGCAGGCGGAATTATGATAATATGCGGCTTGATTATGTTTTATGGGATGCAGGGCATGCCTGTCACAGACCCAGAGGAGAAAAAATTCTTTTTAGCAATAAAGCATACAGGTACATTTACAGGATTACTTGGGATAGGTGTATCAATAGCAGGAGTTTTACTATACCTAATAAATCGAGGTTCCCCGCCAATTCATGAGGAGTATGATATGCATAGGGATGTACGCGAGTAGAAAACTATACTAAATTTTAAAAACACACTTTAAATGCTAGAAAGTATATTTTTGAATTCATCTACAGGAACAATAAACTTGCACAGTTTGCAAAATAATACTTCTTTGTTTGCCATTTCTTTTATTGCAGTAGGAATTTTTCCACAGTAAAGTGATGAACCATTACAATTAGGACAACATGCAATTAATGGATTCATACCAAATTCATTTTTGATATTCATGATTCAATTACGTGATTCTGATATATTAATAACAAGAAGAAATCATACTAGTGCTAATTATTTGAAACAATCAGCTCAAAAATTATAATAAGTCTGAAATTTAACTTTAAAAATTGTCAGACAAAATTTGGCTCGGTGGAATTTATCTCAAAGATGAGGGAGGATACGAAATAGTTCTAAAATCATTAGAGCATTATAAAAAAAGACTAAGAACTTTAGGAAGCAGTCCAGAGTTAAAAGACTCTTCGGCAATGTTTGGATCATTACTTCAACAAGAAGCCATGAAAACTATTCCAAAGATAGATGAAATGACAAAAAAAATCAAAGATTCATTATCATCTACAATACGACTAAACTCATTAAGTGAGAATAGATCATTTTTAATTAAAGCGCTCTCATGTTATGAGTCAGATATCAATAAGGCTCAAGATACAGGACACGAATATTTTTTGAAACTAGTTGGAGATCTATCACTAGTCAGAAAAGATCTAGAAGCAGTTAAAAACGCACTAGGTAAAATCGAACAATTTTCAGACTAGGTATTTCCTTGAAGGTACCAATCAAGGTAGGGTTTTAGTGTCTTGCAGAATTTTTTCTTTTCAATCTCATCATTTATGCCCAAAATACCATTAATTTTTCCACCAAGGTAATCTTGTGTAATCGCACTTTTTAGATGAGGTTGAATCTGAGTAAGGATTTCAAGAATTTTATCTGATGAAATGTTATCAAAATCATTTAAAATTTCTTTGACTTTATCTTGCAATGTCACAATAAATCTAAAACAAATCCCATTATTACATTATTGCTTGATTTCTACACTAGATCATTGTCATCCCAAGTAAGACGGAATTTTCCAACAACTCTGAAAAGTTGTATTCTTCCACCTTTTCTAAATTTTAGTTTGTATGAATTCTGAGATGTGTCGTAAATTTCCAACGAAACACCATCAGCGATAGTTTCAAAGATCACGGGATTACTGGACACTTCTTTCCATTCAGTTGAGTCAAAATCAATATAAAATTTGGTATAAAGGAGTCCCAATTTCACAGATGGTTAAACATTCCAGAATAAAAACCAGAGTTTCCAATTATTCTAGTTTCTGATAGTTTTTAGGCATGCAAGAATCAAGATAGCCCATAACTGTTGGAAATATTGTGTCATGATCTCTATCGTTTTGAATTATGGCAAAAACCTGATGGATTAATTGTTGAATTTCCAGGTGTTCATCATGATATAGAGTTTTTTTAGGATTTTTATTTGAATCCAAAAGAGTGAGCCCATTATCAGTTTGTAGTAAATTTTTTAGTACAGAATTTGCTATTTTGATCTTTTCATTTGCATCTTTATGACGATAATCTTCATCTAATTTTTTTACATAGTTTTTAAGATTACGATAAGACGAGTTTGTAATTCTTTCAACATGTTGCTGGAATTTTACGGCATAGTCTAATGTTGGATGATAATATTTCATGTTTCCTTTTTTTTCTACAAAAATCATCTCTTTTTCAATCAGCAAGTCCCTAGTCTTCTCAAATGTTGTTTTTGCCATATATTTAGGAACAATCTTCTTCATGATAGCGTTATGATGTATATTTGGATTATTTTGAATGCATTCAAAAATTATTCTTTCACGCTCATACGATTCTGAGGTAGGTTCAATATAGGATATCATCACTAGGTCGACCTAATATAGGTAGGTCATATATTTATCATTATCTAATATTCGATTTATTTCTACAAGTGTATCCAAAATTTATGAGTTGAATGAAGCATTATTCTTCGTTGCTATGTCATTTAATTCATCATTAAGTAATGATTCGTACCTGTGTACCAACAAGAGTTGTTATATTTTTTAATGTATCTTGAAACTCAAATTTTCCTTTTTTAATATTGAAAAGTTGCCAATATCTCTGTTGTTGCCAGAATATCTTCATCTTTCATATAGAATATTTCTATAACTGTTATTTTAGATTAATTTTATTATTAAATTATCGTAGACTTTTAGAGACTTACATTATAATATTTTTTAACTTTTAACTGTTATTTTATGGGTTTTTATTTATTAGAAAAATGATAGTATAAACTCCAACGTTGATTGGGATGAATAATAAGATTACAGCAAACCAATTTTTTTATTAATGCCCAGCATCTATTGTGATTGAATATTTAAATGGCATATTTATTTGACAGTAATATGAAATTACGAGAAATTAAAATACAATGCAAATGTAAATGCCATGATAAAAACGAGAAATTGGAATGTAGTGTTTGTATTAATTATCATAAATTGGAGATGAGAGTTTTGAAGGAACAAGATTTAGATAATGGATTTCTCGAGACACTCTCATCACTAGATAAAGATGGCAATATTCTAAATTGGGATAAATCCGAAGTGAGAGAATTATTTAAAAAATTAAATAAAGAAGAAAATAGAATCATTGGTGTTGGATTACTAAATAATAGTGTGGTTACAACAGCTACATTGTTAATTGAACAAAAATTTTTACACCGAGGGGGATGGGTAGGACATATTGAAGATGTATCTACGCATAAAGATCATATGGGGAAAGGATATGGCAGAAAAATGATTTCAACACTATTGGCAGAAGCAGAAAAAAGAGGATGTTACAAAACAATTCTAGATTGCAGTGAGGAGAATAAACCATTTTACCAGGGATTAGGATTTGAGACAGCAGAAATAGAAATGCGTTTTGATCATTTTTTAAAAGATAATTAATATTTCTCGCTGATTAAACGAATCACACCACCATCTTTGACGCCTGAAATTTGGATTAAACATAACATTAACATGCAATTTTTAAAATCTCTTTTTAGAATTCAAACAGATCCTCTTCATAAGACTCAAGATTCCAACTTGACAATAACAGAATAGATTGATAATTAAATTTGGTCATGCAATTTAGTAGAGGACTTTAATGAGACAATCCAAATAGAATATTTATAATTTATTTGTCAATATAGTTTTTGAGTTATTGGATTATGTGGTTTTTCAAATGTGTGTTCTATTGAAAGTCTGAAAATACATTTAATTTAAAATCAACTATTTATTAAAATACATGTATCGCTATTACATTTTAAATGTTAAAGGATGTTAAAGGCCAACACTATTGCCTAGTTCCAATTCTTCCTGAAAAAAAGTTTGGTCCAGAAGTATCTAATCATCGTGCCAGACTCATACGAACAGCAGAAAAAAAATGGGTCAATGGTACTGTTCTTCATTATTGTTTCTTAGAGGAAAATCCTCTAAAAGGAGACAATGCACAAAAAAAAGTAGTAGGAGACGCATTTGATGTATGGATGAGTATTGGGATTGGCATAAAATTTCTTGAAGTGAATTCTCCAGATGATGCCGAAATAA
Organism: Nitrosarchaeum sp.; assembly: GCA_036984365.1. Lineage (GTDB taxonomy): Archaea > Thermoproteota > Nitrososphaeria > Nitrososphaerales > Nitrosopumilaceae > Nitrosarchaeum. Next base: position 40,859 of record BQXB01000003.1, on the reverse strand, counting down.
AGATAGGTTTTGATCAGAGTGATGGCTCGTGGTCATATGTTGGAAGAGATATTTTAAAAAAGAAACATACTATGAATTTTGGTTGGGATTTAACCCGCCCTGGAGAGATAGACACTGCCATTCATGAAATTGGACATACATTAGGATTTCCTCACGAGCATCAAAATCCAAACGCAGGAATTGTATGGGATGAAGAATCGGTATACGCAGAACTCGCAGGACCACCAAACAACTGGTCTCGTGAAGATACTTTTTACAACATAATAAGAAAAATTGATCCTGACACTATCCAAGGCACTAAATGGGATCCAAACTCTATTATGCATTATCCTTTTGGTCCTGGACTCATAAAAGAACCTAAGAAATATCAAAAGGGATTATCACCCACTCCAGGAATCTCAAAGAAGGATATTTCCCAAGTAAAATTATTCTATCCAATCCTAGAGAAAAAATTCTCAGAATTAAAAGTACTAGAATCACAACTTTTGACAATCAATCAAGGTGAACAAAAAAACTTTCAGATAAACCCTACCAGTTCTCGTGAATATAATTTTAGAACATTTGGAGATTCAGATACAGTGATGGTACTTTTTGAAGAAGATGAAAAGAAGGATTTGCATTATGTAAAAGGAGACGATGATAGCGGTACAAATCTAAATGCCCAATTTCAAGTACGGCTCATTAAGGGTCGTAAATATTTGTTGAAGATTAGACTATATTATAAAAATTCAGCAGGCAACACAGCAGTAATGTTTTGGTGAAATCTTATTAAAATAATTATTACAAATTTGACTTAAATTCAACACAGCAGATTTTGGCTATGTAAATTAATCTTGAAATGATTCATTAACTTTGAGTACATTTGTAGAAAAAATTCTAATAATCATGTCATCGTGTAAACATAATTGTTATGATCTCTTGTAATTTCATTATTTTAAAATTACAAATTCTTTGTTTCAAGTTATGCATAATCATTATTTTTCAGAATAAGTTATCCCTACAAGAAAAAAAACTAAGATCAAAAAAATAATAGAAAGTTATTGTGTTTTTGGAACTAGAGTAATTTTCATTCCTCCTTCTCCCTTGGCACTAACTAGGAGTTTGAGAATACCTCCAGTCTCTGCTGCAGCTTGAATCCAAAGTTCAATTGATTGTACTTGATATTTATCAAACCAACCAATAACTTTGTCAATAGATGTGGAAAATCCCTTAAACTTATCATCTATTCCTTTGCTTACGTAATCTTCTGTGCTTGAAGATGTTCCTTCCTCTGCAAAGTATAATTGAACATCTTGTTTTGTATTCATATCAGTTCTAGTTTCAGATGATTTTTATGTATTTTTACTGCGTATATCCTTTAAAATTCTAAAACTAGTGATACGCGTAATCTTTATTGAAAACTGGAACAAAGAAAATTTGAATTGTCTAATAAAGACACATATCAAATGTCTCAAAAGAAGGCTTTAGTCATAGCTGTTGCAAGCTATCAAAATAAAGATCTGCATGATTTAGATTTTTGTGAAAAAGATGGTAAAGAAGTACACAAAACCCTCAAATCTCTTGGATTTGAAATGCATGGAGAAAATCAGCTAATAGGAAATGTCTCCGCACAAAACATTAGGGATACAGTAACGGATTTTTTCATCAATAATGATATTAAAACTAATGACACACTTTTGTTTTATTATTCAGGGCATGGAGTTCCTGATTCTGATGGAAATGTGTATCTTGCATCGACAGAAATTGATCCTGATGTTCCAATTAAGAGAGGTCTCTCATTTGAAGATTTGACTACAATTGTGGGACGAAGTTCATCAAAGAAATCCATTGTTGTATTAGATTCTTGTTTTAGTGGAAGAGCAAGAATTTCTAAGGGAGGCGAAGATAGTATTGCAAAGAGCGCCAACTCTCAAATAAAAAAACAGTCTGAAAAAATTCTTGAGTGTTCAGGCAAAGGGAGATGTTTATTATCTGCAAGCTCTGGTTATCAAGAAGCATATGGCTCAAAAGAAAAGGGGCATAGTATTTTTACATTCTATTTTCTAGAAGGATTAAAAGGTGCAGAAGGTAAATCAGTCGACAAATTTGGCAATGTCACACCAGAATCAATTTCTAATTATGTGTATGATTCTTTAATGAATCTCCCTACAGAAAAAAGACCAAAACAAGAACCAATAAGAAAAATGGAAGGTATAGGAGATATCATAATAGCAAGCTACCCTAACTTTGTAACAACTGATACAACAGGAATGAATAATATTGACTTGAGAACAGAGCTTGAGAAGCACAAGATGGAATTAGACAAGAAATGGGAAGAAAAATTTCAAAAATTCTTAGATCGATCAAAAGAAAAATCGCCAAAAAAGCAATCAGAAAAAATTCGAGAAATAAAAGAATCAAGGCATGACAAAGAAGATCAAACTTGGGAGAAAAGCATGCTAAAATCAGATTTGTTTTCACATATTGAGAATGGAAATAGCCTAAAAAACAATATCTTTACTCCCGATGGGAATTGGAGTTTCGTATCAAATACTTCTACAGGCAGCATGGGACAAGTAGAATTTTATTCAGACGGAACAGTTTCTATTGATTTATTTGAGCAAGCATTGAATCAACGAATGTTCATTACAGGATATTGGGTATTTGATTCACAAACTCAAGTTCTTAGCATAAATGGTGTTCTAAATGGGGCATTGCCTTGGAACTATGCAATGATAGTTCAAAATTTCTCACATAATTATTTTTCATGTATTACTCCAGAGGGCTTTCAAATTAACTTTACAAAAAAATAGAAATGATTGTAATCGATAAAATTAGAAGAATGCCATATTGATTAAAACCAATCGAAAAAAAATAATAAAAAATTTGCAAATGCATCCAAGAGAAATCTTAGCAAAACATATTATCTTCAAGCATGACATAGAATTGTGCCAACATTTACAGTAAATACTCATAGAACAGACCCTTACAAGAACTTCAAATTTAGAATAAAGTGGAATGGAAAGTATGTTGCAGGAATTTCAAAAATATCACCACTAAAAAGAAACACAGAAGTTATAGAGTATAGAGATGGTGCAAACTCCAACAACATACAAAAAATGCCTGGATTTACAAAATATGGTCCTATTACATTAGAGCGTGGAATTACTCATGATACAGAATTTGAAAATTGGGCAAATCAAGTTTTCAATATTAGTGGAAATAAAGGCTCCGAAATGTCCTTGAAAAATTTTCGCAGAGATGTTGTTCTTGAAATGTTTAACGAAGCAGGAATGTTAGTAATTTCATATCTAATTCGCAGATGCTGGATTTCAGAATATGTTGCATTGCCAGAACTTGATGCCAATTCTTTTGCAGTTGCAATTGAGAGAATCACTCTAGAAAATGAAGGGTGGGAAAGGGATTTATCCGTAAAAGAGCCTTCCGAACTATAATTTTTCTTCAAAATGACAATCAAAAAATCCACGACCAAAACAAAAAACCTAAAATCAGAAAAAATGCTTCGAAGAAAAAATCCAAATGTAATAGTAGACTTTGAATGCAAAGACGGTATGCTTTTCATTGTAATTGAAAACATAGGAAATGATCCAGCATATGATACATTAGTTAAATTCAACAAGAAGATATCAGGAATGCAAAAAACAAAAAACATTTCTTCGCTTAGAATTTTTCAACAATTGAAATTTTTACCTCCGGGAAAGAAAATCAAAATGTTTGTAGATTTGTTTCAATTTTATTTAGCAAGTAAGCAGCCAATGCAGATAAAAACAATTATTTTTTTCAGAAATGAATTAAAAGAAGTATTTCAAAAATCAATACAACATGATTTGTCAATATACAAAGATTTTGTAGAAATTTATCACGATAAAGAAACTATCTGATTAAAAACAAAGAATCTATTTTAGTTCCAAGTCAACATCTTCAACTACAATTTCTAATGTTTCTATTACAATTTGATTTCCTTTGGCATTTAATGTTGAACCACTATATTTTGTAGGCCAACAATTTGTTAATTTCCAGGTTGCAAACGGTTCTCTTTCTTTATTTAGAATACTGATTGTGATGTTTCTTCGTTCAAGAGATCCCTGTTTGGTTTGCTTGAACCATTCGTATAGTTCAGGAGACTTTGTCAGACCACGTTTTAATATCAGATTTGAGTATTTTATGAGTCCAGGAATTTTTCTTACACCTGATGAAACATCCGAGCCGTCTCTGTACTCTATAACTTCAATTTCAGATTCGGGAAGAACTACCTCTTGAAAAGTAGTAGTTTCACCTCCAAAACTAACTATAAACTGGAAATTTGTTATTGGATTATCCAAACCTGCCATAAATCAATTAAACAGATGTATTAAATAAGTATAAAACAGAATTTTATTAAAAACAGTGTTATTTTTATTGAAAATGGAGAACAAATTTAATTAAAGCAGATCTTAGAAATGTGTCTTACTCATATTGCATGTACATTCTGAGATTCTCAGAATTATTTCAATCTCTTTTTGAGTTCTGCCTCTATGTACATTTTTGCACTGGCAGTAGACATGATGATGTATTCCGCATCAAAGTGTTTTGCGACCATGTTTATGGCTTTTTGAACAATTTCTTTTTTTTGTTCATCATCAATCTCCTGATTTTCCACATATAGTAAGGCAGAATCTACTGCTAGTGGTACGGATTCCACAAGCAGGTTTCTTGCCCTTTGTGCCAGTTCTTTTTTACTTTCAGACAGAGTTCTCTCAATTAATGAATCAATGTTTTCAGCTAACATGTTTCGTGCCTTCTTTGTAAATTCGTCAGACTTGATTTCAACCAAAAGCTGTGACTTTACGTTTTGGAATATCTCTTTTCCTAACTTTTGAGGCATTTTTCCATTTGCAAGCTGTTCTCTATACTCTGGGTTTTCCATAAATTGTTTGAATACATACCTGCTTTGGTTGTCTACAAATGACTTTGCAGAATTTACAAAATATTCTTCGGCCTCGGCACTTATCTGTAACCCCTTCTTTCTTGCAAAACTAATCCCCATTGTCACAGCTCCTGCCACGATAGGTCCAACAGTTGAGAGAAGCTGTTCTAAAATATTTAGCATTAGCAAATTCATCGGGTCTGCACAGTATACTTCATTTCCATTTGCATCCACACATTTTACAGGAGATTCAGTAGGAGATTGGGCAAAAACATTATTGGCTGCATTAAAAGATCCAAATGAAATCAATGCAATCGATAGAATCAAAACATACTTGTTGACAGTTTGTTCTTTTTTTATCATGTCAAACATGTTAAATTGTTAGATTAGACCATCTTCTATGAGTTTTTCTTTTCGTTTCTCAAACACTGCCAAGTCTTTTTCAGCCTTTGCAATGCCTTGTTTTATTCTTGTAATTTGAGTTTCAAATCCAGGAAGGTTGTATTTCTTAAATTCCATCGCTTTTGCAAGCTCTTTTTTCTTTACTGTGATATTTGTTTGTAGAAAACGAATTTGCGCACTTATCTGCGATCTGGTTCCACTTTTAGCACGTTCACTATGTGCGCTCATGTAATACAATGAACAGGGTAATTTAAAACTGTTAATCTATCACTTGATTTTGTCTTGCAAAATTTTACAACATGGAAAAAAGATGAATTACAGCAAATACAAGTCATTTTTATTGATAAATTTACACAATTGTGCGCAAGTAGAACCTACAACAAGGCAAAAATCACAGAATTATATGATTCGTATTTTGTGGCTAGTCATGTTTTACCATAGATAAAATTTAGGCATCTTGATTGGTAAATATGTCTCATCATTCTTTTTCATATTCATCGTTTTAAGATGAACTTGTCGCAAAAAAACAAACCAAAAATATCATCTAATCATAGCAAGTACGCTACTAATCTGTGCCACTACGGGTGCAACAGTCACAGCTATTGTAGATGCACTTTCTAAAATGCTTTTTGCAGAAGAAAGACTTGCAGATAGTATTCCTGCTTTTGGTTTTGGAGAATCAAGTTGGCTTGCAATTGTTGAAATATCGGATCTAAGCTCATCTCTTTTTTCTTGTTGCAATTCCTGCTTATTTAGAAATTCTTTTAGCATATCGATTATTTCTGAAATGTTGTGTTTGATATCAGGGGTTATCGTGATTGTTTGGTTGGCATCTGAGCTTGCTTGAGCAATGTTAGAATTAGTCATAGTTCCAACATTGATGTAATTTACAACGCTTGCAGGAAAATGAGTTGTAGGAGATTCAGGTTCTGAGATGGCTTGTTCAACTTCTATAACGCCTTTATGTTTGATATACAGACTAGCATCGAGATAGCTTGGAACGTTAAAACCGTGAGATGTAATTTCTAATAATCCTTCTCCACTTAGATATTGAACAATGATTCGAGCATCATTTTCATTTAATCTTAATGGTTCTGCGATTTGCCGCACTAGCACTCTTTTACTTTGATCTCCACTAGTGATTTGCCAAAGTTTATGAATAAACTGAAACCGTTGTTTTTTTACCTCTTCAGTGTTTGACAATGTATTTTTTTCTCATCCAAGGATTTAGTCTTTGTGGGTTATTGAATCAAATTGTATGACGAGACATAATTTAAAAAGAAACTTGTCATTAGAAGAAATTTCAAATGATAAAAAATTTTCCAGAACAGATCTATGACAAAATAGTAACTGATCAATTTAAGAAACAGGAGTAGATGACTTGAATTAAAAAATAATTATCAACAGAAATATGTTCAGATGTAACATTTATGGGACGATAAAAAAGAAGAGTTGTAGAAATAAAAATGCAAAACAAAAATCAACTTTGATTCTGCTTTAGTTCTTTCTGCTTGAATTAATTTTATCTAAAACATAAAAAAGAATCAAAAATTATTAATTCAGGTTATTTTTAAAAAATTCCAGTGTCTTTTGCCATGCGTCCTTTGATTCATCTGGTGCGTATCTGTCACCAGAAGGATTTGCAAATGCGTGGTTTACTCCAGGATAAATATGGATGTCGTTTTCTATCCCAGCGTTATTTAATGCAGATTCAAATTGGTTGACCGTAGCAGGCGGTATTCCTGAATCAAGCTCTGCAAAAATCCCCAATACTGGCCAGTTTATTTGTGATAATTCTTCAGCGTCTGTTACCAGCTGGCCATAATAGATGACAGTTGCATCCATGTCTTCATTGTTTAGTGCCAGATTAAGGGACTGCCCTCCTCCAAAACACCAACCTATTGAACCCATACTTGATGGAGAATACTTCTCTTCGATATATGACACTGCAGTATTCATGTTTTCTGTCCACTGAGACTGTTCAAAGGAGCTTCTCAGTTGTCGAGCCTCATCAGCTGTTGTTCCTACTTTGCCGTCATACAAGTCAACTGCAAAGACAACATACCCGTGAGATGCTAATTTTTCAGCCATCTGTTTTATGTTGTCATTTAATCCCCAGAATTCATGAATCATTATTATTCCAGGATACTCTCCACTGACACTAGGTTTTGCCAGGTATCCTTGGGAGTTTTTAAAATAGCTTACGTTTTCTGTCTGAACGTCGAATTCTCCAGTTGTAAATATCTCCGAGTTGTTGTTTTCACTTCTCTTATAGTCTGGCAGCACATGCATTGCCCATCCGCGTTCAATCAATTTCTCAGTAGATGTCGGCTTTATACATGCAGGACTACCATTTGAGAATTTCAGTACTAGCTCCAGCCCTTCAGTACAAGTCACACTGGTAGGCTTGACTCCATCTTGAATCTGCTTTAGTGGGGGTGGAAAGTGTGCAATGCCTTGAGATTCGGACATATCTTGATGGTCGTGCATGTCTGTTGACTTTGGTATTGTATCAACCATTATCACGCCAATCTTGTTGTTGTTATAGTTTGGAAACCAGATGTTGCCGTTATCATCTGAGTGAATAAACTTGATGTGAGTTTGCGGAGAGGGCATATCATACTCCTCAATTTTTTGGGTGGTCTGATCAAGATGTCCCATCTTGTAGATTCCAGTCATACTAAACCACACATTGTCATGTGAGTCTACCCAAATTGCATAAGGCCCTGAAGACTTAGAACTGGTATCATACTCTATGATCTCATTTGTAGTTGGATCAAAACTTGCTATCTTTCCTACATTGTACTGCGTTATCCACATAATACCATTACTGTCAATCGCGATTCTTCGTGGACCGCTGTTCTCAGTTGGAAGAGGATATTCTGTAACGTTTCCGGTTACTGCATCTACTCTTCCTACATGGTGTCCATTAAGCTCTGCAAACCATGCATTACCGCCATCATCTGTGATTATCCCATAAGGATTTGCAGATTGAGTGATAGTTTTGAATTCTTCAATATTACCAGTATTGATGTTTAGTTTGCCAATTTGAGATGCTGATTGTTCTGTAAACCACAACGTGTTTTGATCAGAAAATATCGGAGTGTGTGGCCCTGAATTTAGAGTGGGAGTTTGGTACTCGGTTATGGTTTTAGTTTGTATGTCAAGTTTTCCTATCTTTCCTGCGCCAACTTCTGTAAACCATACATTTCCTGATTCATCAGTTACAAGGCCATGAGGTCGTGAGGACGGTGTTGGTATTTCATATTCGTTGAATTCCTCAGTTTCAGGATTGAACATTCCAATCTTGTTTGTGTTGATTTCAGTAAACCATATCGTGCCATTTGTGCCAACAACAATATCATGTGGAGCAGAATCAAGAGTCGGAATGTCCCATTCTTGTATAGTAATGGAACCAGATTCGGCATGAACTTGCAATATGCTAGAAAAAGACATCAGTACAACTGACAGAAATACAAAACCTAACTTCATAACAATACATTCTAGAATGTTATAATTTAATAATTTATCTCGTCTGCGGTATAGTATGATAGAGGTAAGATTATTTGTTTCAAATTGCGAAGAATAGATCATCCATCTCAATCATGCTATTTTTTTTAATCATTGCAATGTAGTTTTCCGCAATTTGGCAAGAATTTACTGTGATGTTAGAAATATTTAGGATTGATTTGATTAATTGACGTTAAAAGAACAGAAAATCATTACAACATAAAATCCCTAAAGAGACAGGTAATTTCTATAAAAAAACTAATTTTCAAGTTCTTGTTGTTGTTTTTTTAATTTTTGTATTTCAATTTCAATCTCTTTTCGTTTTTGTTTTATTTCATCCAATGTGTTTTTTTCGTCTAGGATTTGTTTTGCCAACATACTTTGAAGTTGCAGTTTTTCTTGTTCTTCTTTTGTTTTAATTAAAATTTTTTCTTTTTCTTTAGATACGATATCATCTATTTTCAATCTTGCTTTTATTGCTCTGGCCAAGTCTCTTTCTTGGGATTGGATTAATTTTTTCATTTTTTTTGATTCTAAAAGTTTATTTTTTTCATCACTTACTTGGGATAAAATTTCATGGTATTCTTGTTTAGCTTTTTCTAGATCTATTTGTTTGTCTTTAATATCCAGTGTAATTTGAGATTGTTTAAGTAACTTTGCTTTTTGTTCTTCTATCATTTTTGCAAGTGATAATTGTTCTTGCTTGACCTGTTTTTCAATTTTTTTTTGTTCTAGATATATCTGCGATAATTGATTTTTTTGTTCTTCCAGTTCTTTAGATACCTGATCTTTCTCAATTGAGATTTCCTTCATTAATTCATTTCGCTCCATTTTGACTTTTTCTATCTCATCTTTTTGTAAACGAATCTGTTCTGATATCTGGGTTTGTTTCTGAATATTGATAGATTCTTCTTTAATTTGTGCATCTAGCAAAGATTTTTCAAGTAAAACTTGCTTTTCGTACTCTTTTCTGTTTAGAATGATTTGTGCTAATTTGGAACGTTGTATTTCTAATTCATTATGCATTTTTTTATTATCTTCTAGCATCTCTTCTTCAGTTTTCATTTTTTCATATAATCCAGATAATTCATTTGACTTGTTTTCGGGAGGATTCCATCCTTTTGGCATCACTCCACGAAGTTTTGTAGTATGTGGCGTATTTTCTAAAACTATCTTGTTATTTGAGTCAGATTTTATGAAAGGATTATCTTCAGATGACTCCTTAAAATTAATCAAGTCATTTTTGATATTATCTGCACTTGATTTTAATTTCGATTCAAGATAAGCTTGATCAGAATTAAAGAGGGGTTTGTTATGGGATATTTTGTCGTAAATATATTGCAATCTTCCAGGATCACCTGATCCTGAACTAATCAAAGATTGGATTCTTGAAAGGATTGGATGTTCTATGGGTTTTTCTTCATCTACGATCATAAACGGTACATTGACCTTATTTTCTAAATACAACTGATCTGAACGATAAAGTGATTTATGTTGGGCAATACATTCTAAAATGTAAGATAATCGCCCAACATCTCCACCATCAGTATCTATTAGATTCTGAATCTTTCTAATTATTTGAGTTCGAGTGAATTGTTTTGGAGTATTAACAGTAACCAATTCATTTTTGAGTATAGATAGTCAAGTATAAAAAAACAGATAAAGAAAATTTACATTTTTATAAATTTTAAATGATTCCAATCAAGATAATGCTACAATCAAGATAATGCTACAATTATGATAAAGATAGCAAAAAACATTATTTAATGAAATTCCTTGGATATGTTCATAAATTCTAATAATTTATGGTATCAGCGCAGATATTCAAGGAATTGTTTTACAGGTACATGAATTTGCAGTAGGTGGTAACGATAAGTTCCATATCATACTCCTAAACACATATGCCTGGAATATAGCTAGAGGCAGAGATATTGAACTGATTTTGGAAATTTAACAGTTCTACTAAATTCAACTCCAAAGGAACTAATCTATCATTTTGGGCATAAAATTGGATGCAAATAGGCATGACAATGATTTTCATCACTGCAAATTAGAATCAGAGTTTTATTATAAAATTATTTACAAAAATTCAGTAAATGATTTCAGAATTTGATGTAGTTCCAACAATTATAGGGGTTTTGTTTTTAGTTTTACCCGCATTACTATTGGGAAGGTTATGTTCTCATTTTAAAATACCAGAAATTATCGGATTTGTTTTTGCTGGAATTGTTCTAGGTCCAACTGCTCTTGGTGGTATACTTCCTATTTTTGATAAACCCATCGTAGAACTAAATGAAGTTATGATTGCGTTATGGCAAATTTCAGGAATTATCATTTTGTTTTCAGCTGGTTTACATTTTACATTTCATGATTTAATCAAGGCAGGTCCGAATGCTGCAATAATTGGAATATGTGGCGTGATTATCCCTCTGACAATAGGATATTTTATTGTACTCCAGATGGGCTTTGATTGGACAGTTGCAATAATAATTGGGGCAACATTAAGTGCAACAAGCATCGCAGTCTCAGTTGTAATTTTAGAAGAATTGGGAAAAGATAAAACCAAAGAAGGAAATATTTTGGTGAATGCTGCGGTATTAGACGATGTTTTAGGTCTGGCGATTCTTTCTGTAGTGATTTCCATAGTAACTCTAAAAACAATTCCAACAGTAGAATCAGTTGTAATAACTACCATAACTGAGGTTGGATTTTGGTTTTTGATTTTGCTTGGTGCAGTTTATCTTTTGCCAAAGATTGTGCATGTTATTGCAAAAACACATCCATCAACTCTTGAAGCTCGTGGCATAAGACAAGGCATTGCATTAGGTTCTGCCTTTGGATTAGGTGCTATTGCCGCAAGTGTCGGATTAAACCCTATCGTAGGTGCTTTTGCTGCAGGCATGGGTCTTGCAGGATCAAAACTAGCAGTACAAGTACGAGAATTTGTAGGTAGATTAAAAGTAATTGTATCTCCATTGTTTTTTGCTATAATAGGATCTCATGTAGACATTACACAAATCTCATCAATTAACTGGACTTTATTTGCAGTGATTTTTGGGGTTGCAGTATTTTCTAAAATTCTGGGTTGTGGATTACCTGCTGCTCTCTTGTTAAAAAATAAGAACGGATTTCGCATAGGATTTGGGATGGTTGCAAGGGGAGAGGTAGCATTTGTTGTGGCAGGAATAGGTTTAGCCTTTGAAATATTCTCAGATGAAATTTACTCTACTATCGTCTTTGTGATTTTGGCAACAATCTTCATCGCACCAATATTGTTAAGAAATTCATTTAAAGAAAAAAATTAGAAAATAGGACAATAGGTAAAAGTGCAAAGATAGCGGAAAGACATAGAAGAGATCAATATTTTGAATTCAAATCAATTTTGATAATCATGCAACATGATTATAATTTGAAATTAGATAATTTAATCAATGCACATTAATTGTAAAATATCTATTATGACCTTAAGATTTTCAATAAGTATCACATTAGGTGATGAATGATTTTTCAAAAAACAACAGGAAACTATCAAATGTATATTGATGGTAAATGGGAAAATAGTGAATCTGAAAATAAACCAAATGTGATAAATCCTTTCAATGGGACAATAATATTTAACGTTCCTGAAGGGACAAGAGAGGATGCAAAAAAAGCTATTGATTCTGCAAGAGATGCATTTGATTGAGATAAATGGCCTAATCAGACTCCAGGCGAACGATCCTTGTTACTTCGTATTAAGTGGTTGAAAAAAACCAAGACCAAATTCCTTATGTAGAAACAGTAAATCAAGGGAAGCCCATAACATATACAAAAACGTCCGAATTGCCGTTTGGCATAGATAACATACAATTCTTTGCTGGTGCATCAAGCGCTTTGGAAGGAATCAGATCAAATGAATTTCTAAAATCTGGAACAAGCATCATTAAACAAGAGCCAATAGGTATAGTTTCCTGTATTATACCATGGAATTATCCATGGATTATTGCAAATTCTCCAGTGGCATCCAAATTCCACTGATGAGATATCTTGCTGTTAGGCAGGGTTGTAATTCCACTAGGCTCTGATTCAATATCACTAAGTGATTTATCGAATTTGAGTGTAAATCTAAGAGTTTCAATATTTCCTTCGCTATCTATTACTTCCCCAATGAGAATCATAGATTCGGATGCTCCGGATGTACGAGCTTTTCCAAACATAAGATCATATGTAGCATCACCTATTGTAATTTCTCCATCTACCACTTTAAATTTTGAAACTTTAGGACCAGTCTTAATGTTTTCTAGAATGATTTTTCCAGAAAGGTTCTCGGTGTTTCCAACATCAACAATAGATGAGGCAACACCTGCAAATGAGAGATCATAAGAATTTGTTGTGACGTCCTGATTAGATATGTTGCCATAATACTGTCCAGTTTCAATCTTTCCTAGTAATGACAATACCCGTTCTTCAAGATGGTCAATTCTCTTTTCAAGTCGTTCAATGATGGAATCCTTCACAGATTGAAAATCTTTTTTATCAGTTAAATCACGAGAATTTTTGCATTCGCCTTCATAATCACCGTGCGATATGTGTTCATTCAAGCTAGATTTGTTTATGGTAATAGTATTTTCCTTTGAGTTTCCTGGAGCAATATGACAAATCTTGATTTTGCCTTCCTGTTTGTCTGATGAATCATCATTGTCTGAACGGTTATCTATTACAGTAATGTTGGCTCTAATTTGTTCTTCTGAAAATCCAGTAAGTTCCTGCATTTTTGGTACGATAACATCAAGATCATAGCTGCTCATCTCATATCTTGCCCATTTACCATCAACGCCATATTCGATTACAGTGTTCTTATCTGTAAAAATCACTTCAAGTCGTATCGTCTTGTCATCCTTGTCTTCCTGTTTGTCTGATGAATCATCATCTGCATACACAGAATTAATATGAATATCTAAAAGATTATCACCAAATAGACTAGCCATACTCAGTATTATGGTGAAAGATAAAATTGACATCATAAACATCTGTTTTGCCTTTTTCATATGTCGAAACTTTTGTGTTATAGGATATAATAATTACTGAGGATTTGATACATTTGAAAAAATGGACGCTTTTTTATTCTCTGTCGATAAAAAGGAAATATTCCTCTATTTCAAATCATTTTTGTAATAAATCGATAGTACATTCCCACTTTTTGTGCGTAAGTTTGTCCATACTATGTCATAACTAAAATTAGTACGCTCAAATTCTAATTTGGCTCTCTTCTAAGCCAAAAATCTGTAATGCATCATATTTAGTAAAAATTCATTTTTTATCAGTGTCGATAAGAAAAAGATTCTTTTCATGTTAAAAAGAAGATTAATGAGATACAATCTCAAAACTAAACAAGTTTCTCTCAAATTTTTTAGATAGTACTGTTTCTCCTATACATTCGTACATCATGCAATACATTTTGCATTGAATCTCAGACCAAACTATGCCAAGATCATGTTTTTGCATGAATACAGTGCTGCCCGTCCTATTTCTCGTTACAAACACCAATCCGTTTTCTTTGTTCCACTCTGTGATTCTTTTGGTTAATTCTTTAAAATCCAGATTGTCTACCTGAAACTGCATTTCAGAGAGAATATATTTTGAATCATCTTTTACTAACTTGGGAATCATTTTTTTCTGTATTGCATTGTGCCTGCTTTTTAGAATTTTACTTGCAAGTGTGATATCTCCTCTGTGCTGTTTTGATCTTCTAAATCTCAACCAGTCATGAATGATCTTTGCTGTAAGTGATGACACGGATACTCCTTCTTGATCGACAATTTTTAAAAATTCCTCTTGGTCTTCATCACGTAATCTAAAACCTAAAGGATTTCCCATACCGGAGTGATGTCAGGCTGAATATTAAGCATTATTTTTGTTAACAAAGTTAACAGGTTGCCTAAATATCTCAATAGACAAGACAAAGCATGAAAACAAATAATGTGTTAAGATTTATCAAAAAATCTGAATTATGTGATGCTATACATCTGATGAGCAAAGATGTTGATCTTGTTGCAATAATAAACAAGAATGGAAGAATTGTAGAAAGTAAATTTGGCAAAGATACGGCTTTGAGCTGCCTGTCGGAGAATCAATTAGAAATGATTGCAATGCAGCGTTCGTTGCAAACATCCATGATAAAAGAATTCGATCAAAGTCTAAGCTCTTTTCACCAGACAGTAACTATACGAGAATCGCACGTAGAGTTTGTTTGTAATCTCGATGAAGAAGTCTTGTTGGTTATTTCCAATGCCAACGTAGATGTAAAACAGTTCTCAACCAACATGTCGTCTCTGGTATCAGAATTTCAGACTCCAATCTCCAATGTGATAGTGGTATAACATGCCTGATGAAAGCTGCAGAAGTTGCGGCAACATACTTGTAGAATATGCCGTGTGTGATAAATGCAGGAACCCCGTACAGTATTCATGCTCCAAGTGCAATCGTATTTCTGATCTACAATTTCATCTTGACTGTAACATTAATACAAAATCACTCAAATGCAATGGATTGGCTGCATGATATTTATGTAATATATCTAAATTTAGTTTTGAAATTTCCAACAGAAATGGAGGGACCATTTACTTTTAGGAATTTTATATTGTAATGATTTTTTGGCATTTAAGAGTCATTTGCTTTTTTTAAATGCAATGAAAGCTAAACTACTTGCAACAATTCCAATTATTGGTTCTATGTGATAACCATAAGATCAATAATAGAAATAATTGCTGTTTGTCATGTCATTGTTATGATTAACAGATGATTTTGCAATGGTTGGATTACAGACAAGTGGAGTAGTTCCTTGGGGGTTACCTTGTTGAACAGCAGATAAATTTGTGCTCCAATGTCTTCAGGTATTTTTTATCAGCTGTTTTTCTTTTTCACGCTGAATTTGATCCTCTTCTATCTTTTTGTTATTTCTGATGCTGTTTCTTGAATTTTGTCTGCAGTTTCAAGTACTGTCTTTTTTGTCAGTTTTTTCTTGTATGGATTTCTATATTTTTTACAACGAAACGTTCTAGAATATTTATTATCATATTTTCCAATCTCTCCAATCATCTGCATCAGAATCCCATTTATCCATATCTGATGAAATGATGTTTGTGATAACTTAAGGATTTAGAAAGTTTATAAAAATAAAAAATAGTATGGCTTAGGCCAAACTAAGATTAATGGGGGTGGCATTGGTGATTGTGTTTGCCACAGGGGAATGTTTTCTGGCAATTTCAATTAGTTTCTGCAATGTTTCTCGTGAAGCATCAGAATCTATATTGAATTTGACTTGAATGCTTTTGTATCCTGCATTTACATTCTCATCGATGTTCAGCAGACCTCTCAAGTCAATATCGCCCTCAAGGACAGTCTCAACCTTATTGATCTTGACATTCATTGCAGATGCATAGTATACCAAGGTGGTCGTAACACATCCTGCAAGTGCAGTCAGTGCATATTCCACAGGATTTGCACCCTGATCAGTTCCTAGCAGTACAGGTGGTTCATCTTTTGTAAAGACAAAAGGCTTGCTTCGAACATGTGTCTTTCCTACTCCGTAAAACCCATTTACGGTTGTACGGTTTTTTCCTCCATTGATCCAGCTATTTCTTGCACAAAAATGGAATTGAGCCAGGTCTGGTTTTTGTGTTAGATCATCAATGGTTTGAGTCAATTTTGAAACATCAACACCATTGACAATGTTTTTTTGTATTTGTTGGGTATTCATGAATATGATATCATGATATCGTTATATTAATATTATTATTTTTGATATCATGATATCATAATTTATATAGATATAATAACAAACGATATCATTGACAAAAGACATTCTAGTTAGAGGTTTTGATGATGATACTCACTCGCATCTTGGAAAAAAAGCAGACCAAATGGGAGTTTCAATTAATTCAATAATAAAAGATGCCGTGGAACAATGGCTAGATAAAAAAATACATGTTCCACACGTGCACGATTTGCTAATTTATTCAGATGAAAAGTCAATGAATAACTTTCTTAAGTCATTAGACAAGATGACAAACAATACAGAATGGTTCAAGTCATTTGCTGCACCACCAAAACATCATGCAGAAAAATTGTTATCCAAACTTGATTGGCATAATGGAACTGTTAAACCATACAATCCTCATGGAACTAATGCGTCAAGATATTGCGGCCAAGTAATTCAAAACATTGCCAAAGCATCGACAAAAAAACCACTTTGTTGTGTTGACTTTGTAATTACAGACGTTGCAAATAATTCATTTGCATATGTCATGGAGCTTGAAAAGACATATGATGAGGCAAGATTGCCAGGTTTGATGTTTTGCCCATACAAAGCAAGTGATTTAATGAATTCAGATATCACAGATATGATCGAGTTATTTTTGATGCATGATAAAATATTTGTTTTAAAAAACGACGATATCTACAAATTACATATTTCAAAAGAAAGCATTCATAAAATATTCCTAAATTAAAATAATTTAAGATTCATAGCCAATTTCATCTTTATCATTATCCAGTCTAGGGGATCAGAATCAAATATTCTAAAAACCAAGGATTTAGGAAAATAAGTTTCAAAAGTGTTAAGTTTACAATTTTTAGCGCGTCTATTTGGAATTAGATTATGCGATGATGGAAAATGTTCTCTAAACAGACAAGGAATTATTCACGAAATTGAGGGTATTGAAAACAAACCCATAAAGAACCCATGTAACTATCCACGATGCGCAATGAACAAGATATTGGAATCAAACATGAAATTCACGACATGGATCTAAAAGAGAATAAAAAAACGACTCAGATACTAGCTCCAATAAATGCTCCAAGTGCAAAGGAATTTTTAGCAGAATTGACTTGTGGAGAAATCCTGAAAACCCCAGAGTTTACTTGCAGAGATTGTATGGCAAAAAGTAGAATTGTAAAGCAGAAATCATTTATGAGTTATTTTAGGAATTTTAGAAACCGACAAGACTATGTTCCTCAAGAGGAGAGTTTCCAAACAAATCAATCTAGGATATCAGATAAAGAATTTGATGAAATAATTCAAGAGTTTGAGCAGGCACATTGGTCAGAAATTTCCTCAGCTGAATCCCAAAAACATAAGCAATACATTGAGTCATTATTTAAAAGAGAATTTTTTCATAGAAGATAAAACAAATACAAAAAAACCTATCAAAAAACTCAGCAAACTTTTGAGGACGAGTCAGATCTTGCAATACACTATAACTTGCTTGAAGTTTCACAAAATTCATCTGATAAAGAGATCAAAGAGGCGTACAGGCGTCTAGTCTTAAAGTGGCATTCTGACAAAAATCCCAATGAATCAAAATATGCAGAAAAAATGTTCATCTCAGTCAAAATCGCTTTTGAGAAAATTATGAAGAGCAGAAATAGTTTTTGAATTTTTTATAAATCTTAGGCACTACGACAACATCTTTTCCTGAACAAATCGGTTTTGCCCTTTTTGTCTACAGAGAATAAGGCATGCCACAGACTTGAAGTCATGAACAAATAATTCTATCCACATAGTATAGCATGCAAGCAGTCCAGTGCAAGTCAATCCAAAGTCCAAAAGTGTCATCTGTCATGGTTGGAAGTAAGGGCAATAGCCTCCTTCCAATCAATACTGCGATGGATGTAATCGGTCTTTCTTGGATATTCTTTGAAGAACAGTGAGGTGAAAAAATGAAAATAATATACAAGAAAACTAAATTCGGTATTTGGCCAGCAATGTAATACTGTGATTTTCACAGATTTTTATTACAATTTTTTATTTTTATTTCACAATAATTCATTCTATTATAACTCAAAAATCATTTTTATCACAAGTTTGGATATTTTTGCACCGAGTTGATTTTCAGAATGGTTTGGATTTTCTTTTTCGTATTTTTCTATGCCCCTGAGATATATGGCATTTGATTTGATTCGTGTTTTTGCAAGTTGAGTTGCTTTTGCTTTAGTCATTGAGAAATCATAACTGTCGTCATGATCTTAAGGAATCTCCAAAAAATAATCGTCAGATATCTTTTCTAGTACCTGTCTGTTTTTACTCACAAAAGGGGGGATTCTATTTTTACTCTCTGTCGATAAAAAGGCAGTCCCCCCTCTTTAGGAACAAAAACATGCGTCTGACTAACGTAATGATGTGAGTTGGTTTGTTGGAAATTATTTAAAGATTAGAAATTCTAAAATTATTTTGTGAGAATTTTTGGTTTTATCGTAATCGTGTTTTTTGCAATATCTTGTCTTGCTTATGCAGATGCACAAACAGTAATCCCGTTAACTGATTTTTCTTTCTCTGACTTTGGGATCGACAATAGAACCGAATATGGAATTTTTACATATGACATGAAACAAATTTCAATACTGCTAGTAGGAACGGAATATCAGATTATACAAAAAGTGGATTTTCAAGCAAAGGATCTAAGAAACGCAACTGATGTTAATGCAACAGTAGGCTATGCCATTCAGATGGGGGATAAAATGATACACCCACCAATGGGTGACAATGTAACTGATGCTGAGCATCAGAAATTTGCTCAAAGCATTCCTGCTCAAAATGAAGCGTTTTACAAACAAAGTTTGATTGGAGACTCGTACGATTTTGTAGTGGATGTTGAAAATCCATTTTACATTAAATTTCCAATTCAATTCAATAATTCAGGACAATATACAAGACAATATTATAAAATAACTCACATGTTTGAAGGTCCTTCAGGATTTGGAATGGGTGGTCTATCTGTTGTAGATCAATATAGTAAAGCCATTAATGAAAATGGTAGATGTAAAAATGATTCATTGAGATTATTGATCAAACATGATTATTCAAATTTAGTATGTGTTGATCCTGCAAGTGCGATTAATCTTAAAGAACGTGGATGGGCATTATGATAAACAATAGATACAAAACTCTAATTTTGAATATCTGCAATCTCATATGACTCTAAAAGGAAAACAAAATCATTACAACGTAAAATTCCTAAAAGGCTACGGTCACTCTATCTCTGTCAAAGATTCAAAAATAATTCTCAAAGACTGTCATGATCCTTTTTCAGATTGTTCTATAGAAGAATGGTACATCAAAAGCATGCCATATGAAAAAATAGTTCTGCAAGGTAAAGGATACATCTCTACTGATGCTTTGGCATTGTTATCTGAGAATAATCGAAATGTCATTTTACTAGACCATCATGGAAAACCTGTTACTTATCTGAATCCAGTAATGGAGTCACTAACTGCAACTAAAAACAGAATTGCTCAGTACGATACATTTCGAGATAAAGAGAAATGCCAATATCTTCAGAGAAAAATTGTAAAGGCAAAACTAGAATCTCAAATCAGATTCCTCAAAACTACTGAGCGAAGCGAAGTGATAGATGCTATAGAAAAACTAGAGGCACATCTAACTAATCTAAACAATAATTCCCCAATCAGTAATGAGTCAAAGACAGCTCATATCTACTTTAGAGCATTTGCAAAACTAATTCCAGAAAGATACGAGTTTTCATCTAGAAACCCATCATATATAGGACTGGCAAAAAACAAGGCAACTGATATCATCAATGCCTTGCTGAATTATGGCTATGCAGTACTAGGTGGAGAGATTTCCAAGTTTATCAACGGATTTGGGCTTGATGCATACTATGGGTTTTATCATAAACAGCACACTGGATTTCAGCCGTTAGTCTATGACATGATGGAGCCGTTTAGATGGCTAGTTGATTATACAGTATTCAAGATATCTAACATCAAAGACCATAAGCAGAGAATCAGACTGGATGAATTTACTCATACTAGAGATGGCATTATAATTATGGAGTATAATTTGATCAGGAAATTTTTAGAATTATTGGAAAGAACATTTCAGCAAGATAGAAAATATTTCTTTAGACATGGTGCAAAGACAAAAGACGGGTTGAAAAATGTTCAAGAAATTACTATTGCAAAGATTGCAGTTCAGAATTTAATTGGATTTTGTCTTGGAAAGTCAAGTAATTTCATCATCTAATTTCTTGTG
Organism: Nitrosarchaeum sp.; assembly: GCA_036984365.1. Classification (GTDB taxonomy): domain Archaea; phylum Thermoproteota; class Nitrososphaeria; order Nitrososphaerales; family Nitrosopumilaceae; genus Nitrosarchaeum. The sequence continues at coordinate 20,010 of BQXB01000003.1, read as the reverse complement.
CCTGTTTTTCAAAATCTATCTTGCTAAATTAAAAAGACTGTAGTTCATTACATGTATTAGAAAATATGACTGAAGAATCAAGCAAAGCAATAGAATATCTCGAATGCCGTCAAAAAAAAATAATTGGTGATGAAAAAAAATACCAAAGAAAAGTAAAAACAGAACTTAAAAGAGTTTCAAGAAAGTTATGTAAGGAATTTCTAAAAAAATATGGTAAAGAATTATCCAAAAAAGAAAAATCATTTTACAAAAAAAACACAGAAGAATGTTACAATCAATTAATTGAAACACAGCACTCCACAGCGTACGAAAATCCAATATTGATTAGTATTCTTCATGATTTGAATGAACAATTACAAGAAGGAGCAGAAAATATTAAAATTAAAACGCATGGAGTGGAATTAAGTTTAAAGGATTCAGACGTTTTTGAAAATCCCCCATATATCGGAACATTGCCTACCGGGGAAGTAAATGCACAAATAAGATATTTTTCATCAACAAAAGAATATCTAATAATTTTTCAAGATGAAATTTTTAATTTTTGTAATTTATTTAGTAAAATTATTGCATTATCCTTTCCCTATATGAGAGATGAAATTATAACCGAAAGAGACGGAAAAAAAATTCCGCCAATAGGTTACAGTTTTTTTTCAATAGATGAAAAAATATCAAAGAAACAATTGAAAACAATCCACAGATCTTTGAAAGTTTTGAAGATCTTTTTACATCATATATTGTAAAGGGCAAACCCAGTCTTGCCAAACAATATCTCATTGATCCAAGATATGAGATATCTGTAGAAAATTTGAGAAATGGTATGGAATTATTTATCTTGGGTCACGAATACGCTCATAAATTTTTTGGACATGTAGGTGATAATGAAACGAAATTGGTATCAATTTCAAAATCAGACGCAAAAAAAATGATTTATGATTGGCAAAGAGAGTATGAGGCAGATTATGGTGGATTAATTTTTGCATTAGGTGCTTTATCTAATAGGTACAATGCAGTGAAAAGTTATTGGGGAACAGAATTAATCTTGACAGGGTTTGAAATTGTTCAAAGAAGTTTGTGCATTCTAGAAAATGGACATGATCACTTTTACTGGAGAGGAGGTAGAAGCGATGGCCCATTAGGAACACATCCGCCTCCTGATTCAAGACGCAAAAGATTAAGAGAAATTGCTAAAAAATTAGAAAAAGACGATATAACAAAATATGCAGAAAAATTAGATATTGTAATTCAAATTTTATGGAATAAGTTAAAAGTAAAATTTATTGAAATGCACAAAAAGAATATTCGTCCACACAATATATGGAGAATCAACTCTGAACTCAATGATGACTGTTAATTATCATGAATATGATGTCATATATTTACAAATTCTATCAACCAAACCCACTATCCAACCATTTCTTGACTAGTTTTGAATTACCTGAATACTTTGATTTTCTAAACTTCCTTTCACAGTAAGGACATTTATCATAAAATCGTACGTAAAATTGAGCCTTATTCATTTTTGTATGAAATTTGTGGTCTGGGAAAGCCTTGTAGATACCCAATTACCGCTCCTTGATTATCTGTAATTGTTCCATAGTCTAATCTCAAATCATGCAAAGGTTGTTTTTCTTCGTATACTTCATCTAATGAGTTATCAAGAATCGACAAAAAATAATCTGAAATACTACAACCAAGTTCATTGCATTTCTCTAACAGTTTTTGATGTGTCTGATCATCAATTCTTGTGTGAATAATTTTATCTTTGGTCATTGTATCACGTTTTGTATACATGTTGTATACACAAGTTGTAAATAAATTATAGACGTTACTAGTGTAATACAGGTATCTAATGTGTATGTAATGTGTATGTAATGTGTATGTAATATAATTAAAAATACATGCTAAATTGTGGTGTTATTTATTTTTCTAATTTATTTAATTCTAAAAGTTCACTAAAAGTTTTAGCTAATTCAGGTTCAATCTTTTGAATATGTTTTGATTTCCTTCCTTTTCTTTTCTTTTTCTTTGCAACTGCTTCAAGATATTCTAATGATTCAGACATGGTATTTTCAAGTTGAACCATTACTAATGGAGAAAGAAATAGATTAATTTTTTTATTTAGAGTTTTAGATAGTTCATCCAATCTCTTAACATAATCATTAATGTCATTTGGAATTGCATCTTTATCAATATCCATCATCTCTTCGCCAAATTGTTTAATGTATTTCATTAATGTTATCACATTTACTGCATGTTGATAAACTTCTAACTGTTCAGCAATCCCCCATTTTTGTGAATACTCTACCGCTTTAGTAAGAACATCACTAATCTCATCTAACCCACGATTAAGAAGCAGTTTAGATTCTTCATATGTAATTTCATTTCCTGTACGGATTTTGTAAATATCACTATTTTTTATTTTTTCATGGTACACTAATTTTTTTTCATTTTCTAGTATTGGGAGATATTTCAATAATGTGCTTGGACTAAGTCCGGCACGAACTAATCCTCGTACATTGATACCCTCAAATCCAGCTTTTTCTATAGCCGTAATTATCTCTCTTTCATGCATATTTAGGCGTGATTTTGAAACGGTCAACTGTAACGTTACAGATTAGTGAAACGAGTATATCAGTATGACGTAAGTCATGTAATGACAAATCAAAAATCAAACAAAAGTCAATCCGAAACAACAATTGATTTCGGAGAAAAACGAGTTCCACGGCAAAACTACTCAAGGGTAATCACTCTTGACAAGGACGCTCTAAAAAACTGCGGTTGTGATGTTTCACAAAACGCAGAGATTAGAGCACGAGTGGAACTTGTAAAATCTTCTGATGGCGCATACATCAGAATAACCCCATTCTGTGACACACAGAAAGAGGAGGAGCAAAATTGAGTCAGTCCTCTCTCCCACCATTTTTGAAGTGGGGCGACTACAAAAGCAAGGATGCAAAAAGTCCTGACACAATTCAAGTGGTAGTAGTAGACCCAGAATCATTTGAAACACAATACGACTGGAATGTCTTGGTAACACTTGACATGATGGATGTAAACATTCCATTGAAAGCCAAGTCAACAAACAAAATACTGTATAGACAGTACAACAAACTGCTACATTCTGGAAAAATACAATCTGGAACAGTACTGCAAATCAAGACATGGCTAAGACAGTCCAGCAAAAATCCAGAAAAAGAATTAAGAGATTTTGAGGTGAAACCCCTCTAATCTCTTTTTTTATGATGTGATAAACTATGAAGTCAATTGACCTAGATAAGATTAACTCTTTGCTTGAAGAGCTAAAGAATTTACAATTCAGAGAGGCAATTACATTATGTAAGAGATTAAAAAAAGAAAAACAAAAACTAGAGACACAAAAACCACCAAAACAAAAACCAACTGTAAATACAAATCAAAAGCGTTCTAGTTTTATGAAAAATGTTTGGAGATATGTCAAACTAACATATGATACATATCCAGAACTACGAGAAAAATATACTCTAAAACAAGTATTTGCACAGTTCTTTGCAAGACGTAGAGGTGAGGATGTAGAGATTAATGATGTAATATGGCAAAACCCGTCAGCATAGAGATTCCAACAAGTAGATGTAGAACGCTAAAACATTTACGAAAAAGACCTCAGTTTAGGCGTAAAGCAACCTCTGATAGGCGTAAAATATATGCTCTGGACATAGAGGCTACCTCAAATGGAAAGATGCTATTACTTGCAGACAATGATGGAAATTTCATTGATCTTGAGGATACTACGCTTGAAAAAACTCTGAGATTTCTATTTCATAAAAGATATGAATCATCGTGGTGTTTTTTCTGGAATCTACACTATGATGCAAGAATAATTTTGAAAATGATTCTAATGAATCTATCAAATAAAGAATTACTGCACTTTAAACAAAGATTTCGTTGTAAACTATTAGGTTATTCAATTCATTATATCGAAGAAAAGAAACTATCAATTCGTAAGGGCAAACACTCGGTTACATTTTTTGACATATCGCAGTTTTATTTTCAAAAGAAACTATCTGAGGCATATCAGAAAAACATTGGCAAATTACCTCAAGAATATTTGGAGATGAAAAATTTAAGAAAAGATTTTACCATTCCATACTACAAGAGACATAAAAAATTAATCAGAAACTATTGCATCTCAGACTGCAAGTTTACAGCCATACTAGCTACACATTGGATTGATATGTTTTACAAGGCATTTGGGTTTTATCCAAGTCACTGGATTTCATCAGGGTATCTTGCAGAAAAAATTCTGATCAACAAAGGAGTCATTCTGCCAAAGTTTGATGAAATTCCAGAACAAGCACAAGAGCTTGCTTGGAATGCATATGCCGGTGGACGAATTGAACTAGTACAAAGAGGATACAACAAATCATGTTTTATCTATGATGTAAATTCGGCATATCCTTATGCGTTAACTCTAGTTCCAGAACTAACAAAGGGAAAATGGATTCAGTCAAAGACAATTCAGAAAGATGTAGTGATTGGATTTTTTAAAATAAAGGCAAAGATTCCGTTAGCTCAGCACATCTCGCCATTTCCTTTCAAGATTAGATCAAAACTGATTTACCCAGTCGGTGAGTTTATCACATTTGTCACACTTGCAGAACTGCAATCTTGTGAGGATTCATCATGGTATGAGATTTTAGATTCTTGGCAGTATTGTGATCCAGATCCCTATTTTCCATACAAAAAGCCAATCACAGAGATGTACGAGCAAAGACAGGCACTAAAAAGAGCAGGAAATCCACTAGAACAACCATTCAAGATTATCCTAAACTCAATTTATGGAAAAACTGGGCAGACAACTGATAACAAGATGGGAAATATCTTCAATCCCGTAATAGTATCTACAATTACAGGAATTGCTCGAGCCAAACTATATTCTTGTATCATTAAACATGGAATTGAAAATGACATCATCATGATGTATACTGATTCAATATGTTCCAAAAAGAAATTAAATTTAGATTCAAAGGAATTAGGCGAATTTTCATTTGATTTTGAGGGGTCTATCTATGCATTACAAAGTGGATTTTATTCTAAAAATGATGTATGGGAAAGGTCTCGAGGTATTGGTTCTATTGGCGATGAGTCAATTAACCACAAAGAAACAATCATTGATTCCAAAGGACGAATCAAGTATACATTTGAGAAACTACGGGTCGGGACACTAAAGGAGAATCTAAACAAGGGAACACTAGAAAATATTGGTTCGTTTTACACATCTTCTAAACAACTGAACATCAATGGAGACAGAGGAAGATTATGGCATGGAAGGTTGACCGATGTAAGATTAAAAGAACACAACATTTCATCACCGTTTCCATTGCCTTTGTTTGATGCTGCAAAAATTTGATAAAGTTTAGTTCAATCTAATCATTATGCATGAACCTCATCCAATATTTGAGCCTCCCGTCAATCTAGATAGTAAAATCTGGCGCTTTATGAATATTCAAAAATTCCAGAGTCTATTAGAGAAAGAGTCTCTTCATTTTTCTAAAGTTACTTCTTTTGAAGATCCTTTTGAAGGAACCGTCCCAGAATTCAATAAGAAAAATACAAAACAGGTTTACTCTGAAATACAAGACAGGTTTGCTAGTAAGAAACAATTTGATAAATTTATCAAAAACAAACCAAAAATGGATGAGATCACATACGAGATGCTAAAAAATCAGCTTTTAGTAAATTGTTGGCATATCAATGATCATGAATCTGCATCTATGTGGAAATTATACACATCCAATATGGAGGGAATTGCCATTCAATCAACTTATAGAAAAATAAAAGAATCGTTTAATGACAATACTGATGACACGATTTGGATTGGCCGTGTGATTTACTCAGATTATTCTAGAGAATGGATGAATGAATGGAATGCATATCAACGATTTATAACAAAACGAATTTCATTTGAATGTGAATCAGAATTACGTCTTATTACTGCCTTACCTGAAGATAATAAGTTGCAAAAAGTATTAGGCACAAAAGACATTGAAAGAGAAAAAACAAATCCTTCAAAACCAAGGATTGTTAATCCTAATGAATTAACCCCTGATGGAAAATTTGTTAAATTGAATATAGATAGTTTAATAGAAAATATCTATATTGCACCATTGTCTTCAAATGATTTTGTAGATAGGGTGAATTTTATAACAAAAAAAAATAAACCTAATTTAGTAAATAAAATTCAGAAATCGGATTTATACACATTGCAATGAGTTTTCTGTTAGCAAGTGCATTTTGAAACTAACATTTTAATGCTGACAGGAAAAGAATGTGGTTTGAGGATTTGAGAGATGTCAATGATGGGAAGATGATTAATTCGATGCCAATTTCAATGAATTTCTTTAATTAACTGCAAGTTTAATTGTGAAGTGTTCACATGAAGATATTCATCAGTTATCCAATCACAGATGAAGATCTAGCAACTAAATTAAAAGAAATCTTAGAGCAATCAGAAGACATTGAAACTGCATATATCGCTCAAAGAGTAAAGAAATACGATATTGAAATTTCAAATAAAATTATACAACAACTTGATGATTCTGATTATCTGATAGCAATTATTACAAACGACTCTATTTCATCAGCATCTGTAAATCAAGAATTAGGCTATGCACAAGGAATTTCTATGCCTACAATACCTTTGATTGAACAAAATGCAAAAAGAGGATTTCTAATTTATGGTAAAGATGTTGAAGAATTCACAAGAGCCAATTTTTTAGATGTTTGTTCTCAGATACGGGAACACCTAAAGAGTATCCCAAAAAAAAGAACAAAAAATGAAGACAAATTGTGGCTGTTACAAAATGTATATCGACCAATATACAATTCAATAATACAAATTCAAAATGGAAATTTTTTCTTGACAAATAAACTTGTAACTCCTTGGGAAGACATTGATGATTTTTCTAGATTTAAAATGGATAAATCCATCCATGATAGTCTAAAAGAATTAGATGGTGAGATCAAAAAATGGAATATGATGGGAAGACAATTAGAACGAGAATTTGTCTATAAACAACACGAATTAGGAAAAATTTTCAAAGATTGTTTCATACTACATGAATTTTTTGAGAAAGATATGATAAAACTGTCAGATATGAGTTGGCAACCACTACATGTCTTTGTGGAAGAATTTAAAGAAGTATTACTATTTGAAAATCTGGATTCTCCAGAACAATTGTATGAGAAGATGTATGCACATTCTATACAACGTGATGATGATTATCATACAATTTTAAAACAATGGAAACAACGCTCAGGGTTTCAGTTATTCGAATGTCTTTTTAAGAAAATATCTGAAGGAAGAGAATTCTACAAATCAGAATTTGTAGATATAGAACTATTAAAAAGAAAAAACACAATAAAAAAAATAGCTACTGAAATTCAATCATTACTCGAATTAAAGTTTCAATAAATCTGATGAAAGTTTGGATTATGAGTTAATTGAATACGCTATCTAAAATCAGATCATATATTATGCTTATTAAATAATTTTAATTGAAAATTCTTTCTGGAATAATTCCTGTACATTGTCATATTTTTTTGAGAACAGAATATAATCAAAAATCAAATGACGTAGCCATGTGTGAGTGGTAGCAACGTCTTCATCGTCAATAATCAATTTACCAGAATGTACTATTTGGCTACGAAATTTATAATAATCGAACATCAGATTGTAATAAAAATCAAAATCTTCTGGATTTTCTTTACTCTGAATTGTGGCCAATCTTTGGGATATTTTTTCACTTTTACCGTATTGATTATCAAAAATTAGCAAGGATTCTAACCCATATAGATATTTGAGAAATTTTGAAATTTGATCTTCAGTTTCTTTGCTTGCTTCACCATACCAATATAATGCTGTAAGAATTAATGATTGAATTTCAGTAAGATCATCTGAAAAGAGAAAATTTGATAATTGTTGCCAGTAAGGTTCAATTCGTTTCCAATAATCAATATAGGGCCAAACGTGAGCATTAAGATGAAGATTTTTCATTGGAAATGAAACATTTTTTGTATCCATATCCACTACTAAATATGAAAATTTTGTTTCAGGAAAATATAATACTCTTTCACAAATACCTGATGGCGGATTAAATAATTTTATTGCATGAATTAATTTTTTGAGATAGGATTCTGCTAATATTTTACCTTGATCTTCATCCTTTGCCTGCACATCAATGAAAGCAAAAATTTCTGTATGATTGAATTTAACAAGATCTTCAAATTGAGATTCTGTTGAAAAAATATCGTTTGGATTAAGCGCATCTTGAAACGGTATAAAAGAACGCAATACATCCAATTTTAATTTCTTAAGTTTAATTCTATCAAATTCAATGTCTTTTCTATAATCGACGTTATTTACGGGAAAGATAAATCTATAATTTGTTATTGATGATGTTTTGAGTTTTTGGATCCAATCTTTTACATTTCTACCAATATTCATGTATTTTTCAGAATTTATTTTTAATTCTAATACCAATTCTTTTAGTTCATTTGTAATATATTCATCTGAAAGTCTGGAATTCCAAGTTTTAGATTTAGTTCTGACATATTGAATGACATCTAATTTATAATAATCTGTGGAATGTGGAAAAGCAATTGTAGTATTATTTTCGTATATGTGTATGATAGAAGACATTTGGAATTTATCATAGTTTTTAGGATTTAACATTGTTAAATCAACAATGTTCTTAATTGAAAGTATTAATTTTTCAAGAGAAATTTCAGATTCTGTCATTTAATAATTAATCTTTTATTCTAAGTATTTTTAACTATATTTCAATATTCTTCATAATGATGGATTTATTTTCAACTATTCACAAATTCATACTTTCGTTATAACAATTCTCCAACAAATCCTATTTCGTTATAATTTTAGTCAGACGCATGTTTTTGTGCGTAAAGAGGGGGGACTGCCTTTTTACTCTCTGTCGATAAAAATAGAATCCCCCCTTTGTAGGCACGATTTTGTGCTATGTTGGAAAATTCAAACAGGATAATTGTAAAACTAATCCTAAGATTACAATCAAAATAGAAAACTTTTTCATAATTTTCCAAAAGCGTAAGAATTCACTCGGAATTGAATTATTAGAACTGACAGAAAGACTTGTAGATCGAGTCATTGTATCATCATCATCCATTATTTTACTTTCTGAAATTATTTTAGCAATTTTTTCATATCCAAAAAAGAACTTAAAGAAAATTAGAAACTTCTGCCATCTAAATAAATCGGTGTAGGTAGGAATTTTCCAAAAGAATAACAATAAAACAAATCCTGAGATTTCTATTACGATTCCAAGATCTGACAAATTTTCCAATACCATAAATTCAATTTTCTTATCCTGTGTTAATATATAAAACATAATTCAATATTATAACTATGGAAATATTAGGAGATTTTGCATTTCTATCAAAATGTACACTTAATATGAATATTCAAAATGGAGCGATTTCAATCAATATTGTTGATATTAAAGAGGAAGATTTTGAAGAAATAAAACGATCTTTTGACAAATTAAAATTAATGAATCCCTATAAATTTGGAGTTACATTTGAAAAAGTAACATTGCTTAATTTAAGCTTGAGTAAAGATATCTACACAAAAAATTGCCATGGTTATATTACGTTAAAACCTGATTCTTAATTTTAAAACATCATTTAATTTTAAAATGATTAAAACATATCGGTATTGACTCATTCATTATCTTATCATCCATACTCTCAATCCTCCCCAACCAAAACCTCTTCCTGTCTGCATTGAGATTAAACTCCCTAGTCTCTGGTTTTATCTTTCCAATATCGCTAATTTTATTTTGTAAAATAGAAGATCGTAGTCTGTTGTTTCTGTTTACAACAAAACTATAGTACAATCTCCCATTCTTTTCAAATGTGTCTAGATGTTCTATTTCTCTAGTTCCCAACTTGCCTAATCCACGTTGTTTCCATTTTCCATTAAATCGATAGAAACCATTCTGCAACACAAAGACATCATCATCCATTCCATCAAAGGAAAACTCTCCTAAGACAGTAGAATTGATATCTAATTTCTTTCTGGTACATATGGAATCCGTTGCAAAAAACACAACTTCTTTTTCTAAACCATATTTTTTAACAAAACTATAGAGTTGGGCACGCACAAATCCAGTGATAAATGCAAAAATTACAGGATTGAACATGTTTCCTATTTTATGATTAACACTTTGTCCAGTCTTGCCATAAATAGAATTCAGAATTATTTTGATTGGCAACTGTAACGGATTGTTTTGCTGTTTTAGTTCCAGTCTTTTCTGATATAGTTTTGAAATAAAATCTGCATATGGATAAATTTCAGAGTTTGGGATAAACTGGTATCCTTCAAGAATTTTGTAAAAGGACTTTTCACAGACTAGCAGTTCTTGCAGTGTGACATATGTCTCAAACTCTCCAGAGGGAAAAACAATATCATGCTTTGTTCTAAATGGAAATGGTGGGATATACTTGCAGTCTGGAATCTTTGCTCTGATCCTAAAGAATCCAACTTTTGCGTTTTTGTGAATTGTTTTTCTTTTAATCCATATCCCATCAGATAAATCTGGAATCTGAGTTATTGCATATGGATATGCTGAATTGATGTCATAAAGATATGCCTCACCAACAAATCCACGTTTTAGAATCTCAAATCTCCCACCATAATAACTGCGATATGCCATCTCTTGAATCTCATATGGAATGGAATCAAACTTTGGAATGTCTATGTTATTGTTTATCAAAACTTTTTCTGCCAAGTATCCAGAGGACAACCACTTTGCAGGATAAAATGAAAACGCCTCATGAAATAGTTTGATCCAGTGTTGTGCCAGTTGTTTAGTGTATTTACAATCTGAAATACAATAATTCCTTACAGCATTTGTATTTCTTCTATAGTATGTTGGTGAGAATTGATCATTAATTTTTTTAAATTCCAGATATTCTTTTGGTAGTTTTCCAATATTGTTTTGATATGCATCAACCAAACCAGAATGGTAAAATTGAGCAATGTCATAAAAGATAACAGAATGGTGACCTGCTGTGATCTTGAGGCATTTTTCTGGATAGTAGACAATTCTGTATTTTCCAAACTTAAACTCAAGCTTGCCAGTTCTTTTGTATCTGTCAAGTTCTTTTCCAAGCAGTTTCAAAATAACTTCAGCATCATATGATAAATTGTAAAAAAAGCACCAAGAACCCTCGTATTTTTTAAAAAACAGCCATTCCATCACGTTTTCAGGCGTAATTTTATCAATATATCGACCACTAGAATCAGCAATTAGAAAGATATCTCCCTTCCATGTCTCTGTATCCAGCGCATGAATTTCTCTTAGTTCTGATTGTGCAGGATCTCTGTTTTGTTTTTTCTTTGTGTATAACTTTGACAGAGTATTGTAATTGGTTACGGGGATGGATTCTGCCATACCGCATCAGGAATTGAAGCGTCTTGCTGTTTTTTTCTTCTTGCAAACTGCTGTCTTATTTGCTTGTAAGAGTATTCTGGAAAGTTGTTTCTGATTTGTCTCAAATAATTATGATATCTCTTTAATTTGCCAGATCTAGAAATGTTTGGATTTTTTGGAAATGGTGCAGATGTTGTTTCTAGTTTTTCCAGTTTTGTTTTTAGTTGATTGCGAAGTTGTCTTACTAGTTTGTTGTTTGGGAATATCTTTAGTGCATCAAGTTGCTCTAGCAGTTTGCTTCTTTTGTCTTCAGTGGACATGTTTCATCATAAAAAAGAAAAAAAAGATTTTTGCTAATCCAATACGATTAGCATGTATCTTCTAATCAATCTGTCTTTGTGCTTCTTTGATGTTTCAAGCCACGTCTTGATTCTGATGTGGCTGTTCAATCTAATCCATCCGTTGTGAAATGCTTCTTCCCATTGCCTTAGCAAATCTTTGTTGATTGATTCGTGATATCCAACGGGAAGAATTCTTTCGTACCATCTTCCATCGGAATCTTTATGGTTGACCTTTGCATTTACAGAGTAGGCAGTAGAAAACAACTCTAGTTCTGAAACCTGCAAGTCTAACACGTCGGGCTTTTTGGAATTTTGAGATTTGTAACTACTCCAACTGAGAAATGGTGACCATCTTTTCTCTTTCATCACTTCTTTTTCACCTCCTCTAACTTTTTGACTGGGGTTAGTGTCAATTTCCCGTCATGAGACAAGGACATTGAAACTTCCATGTTCTCATCCAGATAGTTTTGGGTGAATGGCTTAGGCAGAGTAACAATCTTTGAAAAATTCATGTTACTGATTTTTCTTGTGCCTAACTCAAGGGTCTTGATTGGTATTTTGTTTTTCACATATAGACATACTTACAAAAATAAATATCAAAATCTGTATACACATTTCATGCGTAAATTAAGATATCATGTTAGTGCTACATTTTCACAAGAGCAAGGAAAGATAATTGATGAATATCTGAAAAAGAAAAAAACAACAAAAAGTCAACTAGTGAAAGAAGCAATCAGCATACTAGTTCCAGTAGAAAGAAGCAAGTACAGACTTACTCCAAAATCATATCCAATACTACATGAATTTTTCACAGAATTAAAAAAAATGTTTAACAGTCTTGAATATCAAAAAAAGATTGAACGTTTATTTTTAAAACTTGAAAGAAAATATTCCAAAGAAGAATTCAAAGAATTTGAGAATTTTTTTGGCATAATGCAAACTGAAATTAAAGAATTTGAGAAAAAAGGAAAACTAGGCAGACCTAAAATCATAAGAAAACGTGGCAGACCTAAAAGTTAAAGATCAAATACAACATTCACGCACTATATTCCAATGATAAAATTCTGGGACAGTAAAAGAGAAGAAGAGAATCTAAAAGAAGAAACAGGAACTATTGACGGTAATTTAGCATGTGAAGAGCAAATTATCAAAGACATTGAGCGATTTGGCAGAGTCAGAACCATTCTAATGAAAAATTTACGACAAAACTATGGAGAAACAACTGCAAACAGGGCACTATGGAGAGTAAGAAAGAGAAAGACTAACGGTTATCTTCAAGAAAACTCTTGGAGTAACAGCAATAGTCTGCAAGATCTTGCACGGTTATTTTCACAATAGTAATCTCCTGACACATAGAAAGACCATCAGATCGTTTTCTACCATGCTTTAATCGGTAAGGTCTCTCTTTTTGAAATACTCGCTCCAATCTTTCCAAGAATCGTCTGGTAAGAGAGTAATCCAAAATTACATCTCCTTCTCTGTTATGCGCATAGTCTTTGAGGTAGATTTTCTGCTTTGTGCTTACACTATTGGCAAGACTAAACACTGCATAATCTACCATCCACCTAAATGGCTCTATCAAATCATACACTAGTGATTGGGAATTGCCGTGATTCTTGTGCATAAATCCATAGTATGCATCCAATCCTACACCGTTGACAAATTTTGAGATTTCACCTGCTAGTACTGCATAGCCATAGTTTAACAGGGCATTTATGATGTCTTTGGCATTACTTTTTGAGGCACCGCTAAAAGACTGATTTCTGGAACTAAATCCAAATCGCTTAGGAATAAATTTTGCATATTCAGAAAAATAGATCATACTTGCATGTGCCTCCTCATCAGGTAATGTGTCAACAGAGCTTCCTATTTTCTGGAGCAACTGTAGTTGAGATTTTTTCTTTGCAAAAATGATTTGTTTTACAAGATAATCTTTTTTTGATTCATCACGAAATGTATCATATTGCATCATTCTGTATAAAGTGGCTGTCTGTGATTCTCTTATAGGATTTAGGTATGTTACTGGTTTTCCAAATGTATCTAGCAAAATAATATTTCTGCTATTATTGGACAGTAAACTCAGTGCCTCAGTAGAAATGTATCCTTTGCCACAAAGAACTATTTTTTCATATGGCATGTTGTCGATGTACCATTCTTCTCTTTCTGGTTTTGAGAATGGATCTGCTGTATTGGTGAGAACAATCTTGGAATCTTTTACCTTGATTGAAAATCCGTAGCCTTTGAGAAATTTTACGTTGTAATGGTTTTGTTTTCCTTTTAATGTCATCTTTTGGGAACAACTAGACCAACGATGAAAAGTATCAATCCAATCAATCCAATACCATAAATTCCAAGTAACAACGTATTTGCTAATCCACAATCTTGTTGTGTGTTCCTGTTAAACAATTGTCCTAGTTGTCCTACTCCAGAATCACAAAGTTGATCATATTGTGGAATGGTATACCCATTATCGGATATTGGATAAGTGTATCCAACGAATGCAATGCCAAACAAAATCAATCCTGCCAAAATTACTCCTAAGTTTGCCATATGATAATGACCAAAGTAATGATCTTAAGTATTTTCCAACAAATCATAACGTGAGTAATTATCTAGTCAATCAAAAACATAGCACAAAATCGTGCCTACAAAGGGGGGATTCTATTTTTACTCTCTGTCGATATATTCTTCGATTCCAGGCGGTACTGGTGCCAAACCTTTTCTTTTTCTAATTTCCGCAATTGCGGTAACAGCAATAGACTTTGGGAGTTCAGTCCATGCCTTAAATGACGTATTCCATGTTGCACGTCCAGCTGTTTGCCCTCTCATTGCTTCAGATAGGGTAAACGTCTCAGAAGCTGGAATTTCGCCAACAATAATACTTGCAGCGCCTTTTTGCTGCATGTCAAGTACCTTACCACGTTTACCAGAAAGTACGGTAGCTACGTTTCCTACCAAATCAGTTGGAACTCTAACCTCAATTGCAAGCATTGGCTCTAAAATCGTAGTTCCGGCAGTAAGTAATGCGCCCATGCAGGCACGCCTTGATGCAGGTCCTAGTTGAGACAAGCCTCTGTGCGCTGTATCCTCATGAGGTACAAAGTGAGTAAAGATGAATTTACAGTCCCTCATCTGCTCTTTACAGAGCGGCCCCTCTTTCATGACTTCCTCAAATCCAGAGTTAATAGAGTCAGTTGATTCCTGGATAAACTGAACACCCTTTGTTCCGTTAATCATTACGTTTCCACGTGGGTCTAGTTTCATAATTCTCTTAATTGTATCAGTATCCCATCCAGCGCCTTTGAGAAGATCAGCTACAACCTTTTTGTCTTTCATGTCGCTGATTTCACCGGTTCTAAGCATGTGCGCAATTGCTGGCTCTAATGGTTCGACTTTCATGAAAATCTTGTTGTGTCTGTTTGGAGATTTTGACATGACTGGCTCACATGTACCTTTGACAGTTTCTCTGTAATTGATAAGCGGTTCAGATGTAATAATTTCTACTTTAGCATCTTGAATTCTATGAGTAGCTACATCAAGGTGCAACACACCCATTCCAGCTACGAGTGTTTCGCCAGATTCTTCGTCGATTTTTACTACAAGGTTAGGATCTTCAATTGTCAATTGCTTGAGAACCTCTACAAGTTTTGGTAAATCTTTAGGATGTTTTGGCTCTATTGCAACTTGAACGACAGGTTCTGAAACATATTTGACTCCTTCAAACATTGGAATTCCTTTGACAGATGCAATTGTATTTCCCGCTCTTGCTTCAGTTAATCCCAATAATGCAGGAATGTTTCCTGCACCTAATTCGCCAACTTGTTCTCTTTGGTTACCCATGAAAAAGTTTACAGACTGAACTCTTCCTTCTCTTTTAGCATCAATGATGTTAACTGTTTGTCCGTCCTTTATTGTTCCAGAAAATAATCTACCAATTGCAACAGGCCCCGCCGCTGGATCTAAAACCATATTGACTACCATCATAATTGTTGGTCCATCGTCACTGCATGCCAAGAGTGCCTTTCCTATATCAGAATCAAGGTCTCCCTTCCAAATTTGAGGAATTCTATACTTTTGGGCAACGTTTGGAGGAGGAACGTGTTTTACTACCATTCCAAGTACCGCGTCAGCCAAGGGAACTCTTGCTACCAAGTCTTCTACTTTTTCATTTTTATAAGCATCAATAACGTCTTTGAATGTAATTCCTTTTTCTTTCATAGTATCTATGTTAAATGCCCACTTGTCTTTGGCAGAGCCAAATGTGACACTACCGTCTTGAATCGATACTTTCCATTTGTCTTTGTATTCAGGTTCAGCATAAGTGTCAACTAGTTGATTAAAGCTAGACACTACACCTGCAAGTGTTTCCTGCATTTTTTCGGGAGTTAAACGGAGTTCTTTGATCAATCTATCAACTTTATTGATAAACAAAACAGGCCTTACTCTTTCTTCTAGTGCCATTCTTGTCACAGTTTCGGTCTGAGTCATAATCCCTTCAACTGCATCACATACAACAGTTGCACCGTCAATTGCTCTAAGACTGCGAATTACCCTTCCACTGAAATCTACGTGACCAGGGGTATCAATCATGTTAATGACATATTCTTTATTGTTTTTTGTAAAGTGCAACGTTACGTTTGCTTGATAAATTGTAATTCCTCTTTCTTGTTCTTCTTTATCAAAATCCATTGCCAATGCTTTTCCAGCTGCAGATGGGGCAATAATTCCAGATGCTGCCAATAAACTATCACTCATAGTAGTTTTGCCGTGATCAACGTGAGCAATTACACTAAAGTTGCGAATTTGTTCTTTGTTTTTGATTATCTTCATAACTTCAGTCGTTGACTTGAATTTTGCCATATTCGCAAAACCAATTATTCAGCTAATAAATCTATATTAACCGAGATTATGCAATAATAGGAATAGTTATTCCTTTTATTTTACAAGTTTGTATTTCCCTAATTTTTGATCCTAGAGATCATAGTTTCATACACCTTGAGTATATTTTCATAAGATATGATCAGAATGATGCAAACCCAATTCTTTTACATTCCATTTTGGCTTTAACCTGATTTTAGATCTAATTTCCAGATTCTGTTTAGACAGTGTAATCATATCGGGTGAAGTTGAAAAGAGTCAATCTTTTGAGATATTATGTATCAACTCAAGAACTGCATTAATGACTCTTGTGTGGTCTGTATTAATTTCAGTTGTAAGTAATAACAGATGATCATTTTCAATAGGAAATGAAATTCGTTTTAATTTATCATATTCTGCCATTGCATATTTGGTCTTACCTAGTTTATGCTCGATGTTTTTCCTAGTATGCCATCTTTGATTTGCATAGTAATGCATCATTCTAAGTTCTTCTTCATTGAGTAGAGGAGCGATATTTTCTCTAAAGCCTCCCGCAATCTTTGCGCCTGCATTATTTTGAATCGCCGCGTAACGAATAGTAGGGTCTATCCTCATCACATCTCTGAATAATTTATCAAGATCCATAATTTTCTAAATAATCCATTAACTTAAGTATTTTGAAATAAAGAGTTTGTAGTGAACATTATTTTGTTAGAAATTAGTTAACAAAATTAAGTTCAAAAATTCATATTTTGCAAGATAATAATTGTTGTCTCAAACGATTATGTCTGAATGCAAATATGTGTAGAAGCACGTAATAACAAAAAAACACATGTCAATAGAGAACAAATTTCATGAACAAAAAAGGTCAGTAGATCATCTGATTACTTGCATTACGAAATTTTTTTGATAAAATAAAATGACATTCTTTTTTTCCTCTTTTTTTAGCTTCAAAGAGAGGAAATAATTGTGATAGATACACATAGTAAAGAAACTGAGAGATTTTGTTTTTTGATTCAAATGTAGGATGAATTACATTTAATCCAACACTTTTCAAATTTTTTACAAGTTGTTTGTTATGAGAATTTTTTTCTTCAAAAATTAGCACTGTATCATCTTTTTTAATAGAAAATAACTCCATATGTGAAAACTGCTCTATTCTCTGAAAATGAACATCATATCCCAATAGTTCATAAAATTTTGCAGCGCAGTACATTGCTATCGGATATGTATGCATGGAACCTAGAACAAAAATTCGTTCTCCGAGTTTTGATTTTTTTGCATCAGATAATGCCTTTTTGAAGATCTGGGAG
Source organism: Nitrosarchaeum sp. (assembly GCA_036984365.1). Classification (GTDB taxonomy): domain Archaea; phylum Thermoproteota; class Nitrososphaeria; order Nitrososphaerales; family Nitrosopumilaceae; genus Nitrosarchaeum. The sequence continues at coordinate 2,052 of BQXB01000003.1, read as the reverse complement.
TTTTTTGAAATCGATACCGAAGTAACTAGAGAGATGCATATCAAGGCACTTTCTAAAAACGTGATGCTCCCTGCAGTAAATACATCAGATGTAAGAGATTTCATAATTATAGAATCATCGCATGCTTTTGCCAGTCGACTTTGTGGTTTTGAGGTGATAGCGATTGAATTTTTAGATGTTTTTGCAGCTTTGATGTTAGAAATTGTATTTCCAGATACTGAAACAAAATAGACCGTTTTATTTTTTGCAAGAGTTTTATTTTTGAGCAAATCAAGTGGATCAATTGATTTTACTTGATAGTTAGAAAATACTTCAGCTAGAATAGCAGACACGAATGAATCGCCAGTGCCAGAGAATATGACATTTTTTTGTTGTGTTTTAGAAAGAGGTTTTTGTGGGCAAAATGAATCTAAAAACTCTAGTTGATTAAAAATATCTTTTTCATATGCTTCAATAGTTTTCATAAAAATAATAAAACAATTGTCACATATTAGAAAAACGGTCTAGTTTTGATTTTTATAACGAGTATTAAATAATATAATGTGGAAATTTCTGTAGGACACACTCCAGATTCAGATGATGCGTTCATGTTTTATGGGATGTTTACAGGAAAAGTAACATCACCAGGGTTTACAGTAAAACATGTGATCGAAGACATTGAAAAGCTAAACAGAAAAGCTACAAATCCAGAGTTAGATGTAACTGCAGTATCTGTTCATGCATGTGCTTACATTCCAGGATATACTATTTTGAGAAGTGGTGGAAGTTTTGGAATAGGTTACGGTCCAATTGTTACTGCAAAAAAACAGATGACCTTAGACGAAATTAAAAAATGTAAAATTGCAATACCTGGAAAAATGACATCGGCGTTTTTATTGCTTCAGCTAATGATAGGTAAATTTGATTATGTTGAAATGAATTTTAGCGATATTCCAGAAGCGGTAAGAAATGGCAAGGTAGATGCGGGATTAGTTATTCATGAAACTCAATTATCATACCAACAAGAAGGAAATATCAAAATTATGGACGTTGGGGAGTGGTGGGACAAAGAAACAAGAGGACTGCCAGTCCCATTAGGGATTAACGTTATGAAGACAAGTTTAGGAATGGATGCAATTCACAAATTTGATAAGTTTTTGCAAGAATCAATTCAGCATGGATTGGATAATTTTGATGCTGCATTAGATTATTCGATGCAATACAGTAGAGGAAAATCAAGAGAATTAATTGAAAAATTTGTAAAAATGTATGTAAACAGAGTTACCGTAAATATGGGAGATAAAGGAGAACAGTCAATAAAAAAACTCTTTGAGATGGCAAAACAAAAAAACTTGGTGCCAGAATTTGCACTCAATATTGCCATCAAGTAATTATATTGCAAAAATGTTTACAAATTAATGGGAGACGGAATTGGAGGGCCAGTAATTGGCTGCTTGTCAAATAATACATTTGAAATGCTAGTAACACATTTTCGAAAAGACAACAAAGATGAGTATTCTAAAACAGAAAGAATCATCATTGCAAAAATTGACAACCCAGATGAACCGGAATATCACGAGACAACAAAGACAGATTTAGAGATGGCATTAACTGGAAAATTTGTATCATGTAATGTGCAATATAGAGATTCCAAGATGGATGCGCTTGTTTGCAATGTGTTTGTTCAAAAACCTCCAGAAGGTTTCAACTAATTCCCTTCATAACACCACTTCACGTTTCATAATATCTTGATAGTTTTACGTATTCTTGGTTGTTGATATAATCTCTATAGGTCACGCAGATATCGTGGTTTTGCACAACAGAAAACAGAATGGCATTATCATTTAAACCCAAGATAAAGACAGACGAATTTCACCATGCAGAATTGAGTCCTAGTTTTGTATTGATTAGCTGTGATAGCAACATGGTTCGTCATGTAGCTGATGAATTAAGAACAATTCCAATGGTAACTGAGGTCAAGGAAGTACTTGGCGTATATGACATTGTAGTCACAATAAAATCAGACTCTGGCAAGATAAGGCAAACAATAGCACACAGGATAAGGATGATCAA
>BQXB01000002.1:0-357986 GCA_036984365.1 Nitrosarchaeum sp. | reverse complement strand
ATCAAATACAATAAATTCAACATTTGAGGCTGATTTTTGAGAATTTTGAGTTAAAATACTATTTACAATAGTTTAATTACGACACAAAATCACCGAGTTTTAGAAAGATATGCCATTCGATAGAGAAAGAGAAATGTTCACAGCAACATGTGGCGATTGTGGAAATGAATGTCAAATTCCATTCAAACCAAAAGACGATCGACCTGTATATTGCAGAGAATGTTTCCAAAATCACAGACAAAACTAGCAAATTGTTTTGAGTAATACTCAAAACTTAGATATATTTTTTCAAACCAAAGATTTAGAATCTTTCGTATCTATCAAATATCATTGGATGTCATACCGTCGAGAGATAAAATACAAATTGGAATCAAAGTAAAGATAATTCAAAAACAAGATCAGCGTACAGGAAATTTGACTGATGGCACAGTGAAAAGAATTCTTACTTCAGGTAAATTTCATCCTCATGGAATTAAAGTGGAATTGAATAATAGGAAGATAGGTCGGGTTCAAAGTTTAGAGGAATAGAAATGAATAGTAGATTAAATAACAGATGACGGAATTTTTCCTATGAACTGCAAACGATGCCACCACACCAATATAGCACATGTTCCAACAAATGAGAGTAAATCACTGATGAGAGCAGGTAAATGCAACATTCCCAATTGTACCTGTAAGCAGTACCTAGACCCCATTCAAGAAATAGACGAAGACTTGATGTAACAATAATTCATATAGCAAATTTTAGTGTGACAGTTTATGAAAAAACATGTACCATCTGAAGAGATGAAACAAGATTTAGACAATTTGTTATCCAAACTTAACGCAATGGAAATTGTTGCATCAAATGAATTTCAAAAAGGCTCAGTAATGGTGTTAAGAACACTAGTAGAAGGACAGATTCACTCAATTAACGAATTCGAACATTTGAAAAAAGCAATGGATTTGCTTACATTAGAAATTTTCAAATTACAAAATAAGATCAAAAGTTAAGTCTAGTATCACTTGTTCCACATTCAGTACAACGAATAATGGTTGTTTTTTCTAGAACCTGATCAACTTTCATTTCAGACCCACAACACGGACAATCTATTTTTTGAATATCAGATTTTTCACGTACCTTATAATCTGGTTTTACCTCTTTAATTTCCTCATTACAAGCTGGATTGTATCTTGCAATGATTAGATCAGATATTCTTTTACGCTCTTTATTTCCAGATTCAAACATTGGCAATATTGCCAGATGTAGTGATTTTTCTAATGCTAAATCATTCCAACATTTGAAACTAGGATGGTTTGTGAAAAATTTCTCATCAGAGGTTTGTTCACAATTATCAGCATAAATTATCTTAAAAGAGTCCTTTTGATGAGACAGTATCAAATAGACTACTTTTTCCATCGGAGGTCCCCATTCTGAAAGTTTGATTGGACCTAGAAATTCGTACTGAAGAATTTGAATGCTCAATAAATAAAGAACATATTACTGACTTTTGTTTTTTACTAGTGTTTGAAAAATAGTGCCAAGATTGGATCACAATTTGCTTCTTGAAAAGAATAAATTCAAGAGAATTAAATTTTGGTTGAATGAAAGAACCTCACAATCATGCTCAAGTAGGTCATAGCATGATTCTAGTGGCAGCAAGTCTCACAGCAATCGCTCTTGTTGCACTGGCAATAGGCGCAGATGTACTTTTTGGAGATAATATTCAAAGAGAAAATACTGCCCATTTCAATGAGTGCAAAGCAAATGATTTCAAAGCACCAGAGTGTGAAAAATACTGGGATAGAATCAACAACGAAGTATCTGGAATTTATGTAGATCTAGGTAAATGAGTTTAAGACCAGAATAGGAATACAAGTTAATTCAAGACAATTTATCACTAAAGCATATTAGATTGATTTCACTAAATTAATCCATGAATGGTTGTGAGTTTCCCAGAAATACAGAAAACGTACAATTGCAAGAACAATTAGAGACTCTAATTGAGCAACATAAACAAAAATGTAAGTTATATGAAAATGCCAGAAAAAACAAAAATATAGAGATGATAAATCGATTGTACGAGGATACCAGAATATTATGGAAGTCAATAGAGGATACAAAAAAAGAGATTATAGAGTACAGAAATTTAGTCTCTAAATAGATTTAAAAAAAAATCCTAGTACCCATTTGCAAAATCTTCCATGGTGTTTAGATTTTTTGTTAATTTATTCATTGTATAAAATGCACCACCGACAATTCCTGCATGATAAAAGGTATACAAAAATACAGCTGAAGATGTATGATCAGATCTTGTAAAACTGAGAATCAGCATTGTAAAAAAGATAAAAGTTCCAACACATGTAACTAGTTTATTTAAAATTCCATCATTCATTCCAACTATTCTTTTTGTAGCACCTGCCATCAATCCAATGCTTGTAAGTATTAGAAAAGTTGCACCACCGTTTGCAGTTACATATTCATTTAGCCAAGGAAGTAGACCATCTTTCAAGATATCAGACTCGGGCATTGTGCTCCCTCCGTTTAATGCAAAGTTAACAGCACTAAACATACTACCAATAACAAAAAAGAACAAGAAAGTTTTTGCAATTGATCTTTTGAAGGGACTACGAATCTCACTAGGTTTTACAGCTCGCTCAGTAATTCTCACACCATAAAGGAATCCAATTGCAGCAGCCGGTAAAAACATCAGATTTATCAAAATTGATGATTCTTGGTTAATTGCTTCAATTTGAGGATAAAATACCAAAAACAAAAGTACAGCGATTGAGGCAGATACTACAAATAATATCAAATTAAGATATTTTCGGTCACCTGATTCGGTCTGGTCGTATTCCCAATTGTACATTTTTAAGAATCAAAATAGAATCATTAAAGATCAAATCAAAAAATCATTTGGTCAAAGTATCAATTCTCTTTACTCTTTTTACTAACTCTAACCTAACAAATTCAATGGAATGGATTACACTAGCAGGTGTCGGAATCACAATAATGGGCATATTATTTCATCTTCAAGGCCAATCAATAGTGGGACCAGAATCATCTTTTATGAATTCAAATCCACAATGGGTCAATTATGGAATTCAGATTGCAGCGATTGGAACTATAATTATGATAATCGGAATTAGTTTAAAAATTATCAAAAAAATCTAATCAGTATCTCGGAGAATTATAGTGCTAGAAATTTTTCCAATTCTTCGAATCTTGGATGCAATAAGATCATTTAGTTGAGTAACAATATTAGTTTCAAAGGAAATCACATGTCATAGTTACCAAAAATAATGGCATAGTTTTTAATTTCAGGAATTAGTTGTAAATAGATTGAGTGTTCTTTTCCAATTTCACAACTAATCAGAATGTACGTTTTTCATTTGAATTGCAATAAAAAATACTACAATTTACATATTAGCAAGTATTATACAATTTTAAAATCCAGCACATAAAGGATCTTTAGGTTTCATTATTTCACGAAGTATGATTGTAGCAAATGAGCCTCTAGATAGAGTAAACTCTACAGTAGAATCTTTTGAGGAATAATTAGTACATTGAATTGTAGCTTGTCTAAATCCACCTTCACTGCTAATTTCCTGCATTTCTTTTATGAAAAAATCTTTGGTGGTAATTTCTTCAGTTTGTAAAATTTTTGAGATCTGAAAATCAAATCTGGTTTTTTTGTAATACGAATATCCTACAAAAGGTAATGCAAGAAACTGGTCTAAGCCTTTAACATATTTCCCAATTATTCCATGAGAGTCATAACAAACATCGCCTTCTTGAGCCACAAAGAGATTTTCACCATCACTAAATGCGGCACTCAATGCATGATTAAAAAGAAAAGACTGGTAAGCTTGAACGTAGAATCTTCGTAATGGCAGAGGTACTGCATGAATTGCTTTTTGAGGATCATCATGTTCAATCATTTCTTGAAGTACAATTCTTTCAACATCCATTTGAGGAGGAACTTGGTCTAGGTATTTTTTGTAGTTTGAAGGGTCTGCAAGTTTTTCTCGGATCTCGGTATTTTCTTTGGAATCATAAGCGGAGGTAAAAGATAGGAGTAAATTTACTGCATTTTTGAAATTACGTTGTAAAAGTGCTTTACCGATAAGATGAGTTACGGCTCTTTTTGAGCCAAATCGTTGATAACCGTAAAAATTTAGAATTTTATCATATTCTGTAAAATCAGATAAATTTCCAGTAGAATCAGAAATTCTAATGCCAAAATGATTTCCAACCATATCCTTTTTTGATAGAGGTTTTTTTATATGACCAATTTTCTCAATAGAATATTTTTCAGATGAATAATTTTCAATGGATTTACTTTTGCTATCAGAGCAGACAAATTGTTCAGTAACTGCAGATGCATCCTTTAATCCAAGTGCTTTTAATCGAAGTCCTGTTTTTCGAAAGATATCGGCTAATGCATGATTGGTATCTATTTTTCTCTTCTTTAGTTTGTATACAGCGTAACCATCTTGTGGCGTAATGGATTTTAGTGATTTTGGTGAGAGAACTTCATTTACATTAAAAAATTCAGCTTCGTCTTTAATTCGTCCACCAATTCCATTAAATTTTGTACTGTAAACTGTAATTCCTATTTGAGAATCTATCTTTGGTATCACGGCAATATTGTCACTGAAACAAATTTACTAATTGAAACATCTTCAATTTGAGCACCTAGCAGTACTTTGTATGTGCCAGGATCTGCTTCATCAGATACAGAAATTTTTACATCTCCAGTTTTTGGAGAATCTAACTGGAAATAATCAGACATGTTAGAAGTGATATCTAAAAATGTTATAGTGTCAGACATAATCAAAGACACATTTTCAGTAATGGTACTCTGTGGTGTGATAGTTATATGCACGTTCTTTGATTCCCCAGGATTCAGTGAAATTTCTAAAGTGTCAATGGTTATCTCAAATGGTAGAGGTACAGAAGTGTCAACTACGCCAATGTTATTTTCTACCCATTCAGTAAACCAAATTTTATCTTTGTATATAGCAAAATCAAAGACCTGAGCTAAACCACAATTAAAATTAAGATCACAGTCTCCCCAAGCAGGGTTCTTTGATGGAATGAGGTATTCTACAAGAGAACCAATTTTTGGATCTAATACAGCAATACTATTTGCAGTTTGTTCGTTGAATACTAGATGCCCCATAGAATTAGCTTCAATCCAATACGGTCTGGATATTGGAGATTTTATGAGACCTGTAGAGTTACCATATGTTGATACTTTTGGATTAGATGTGGGATATGCAATAAATTGTTGTGTAGTAGGATCAAAAGTAAAGATTGCAGAGTTTGAAGTATCTGCAATCCAAATTATATCGTCAGGAGTGACAGCTATGCCGTTTGGAGTAAATAGATCAACAGGCAATTGGAATACTTTAATAAAATCTAGGGCTGGAAGAGAATTTTGATTGGCAGTTGCTATAGAATTTCGATACGCATCTTGATCAAATTTTACCAGCACACCACCTTGTTGGTAGATCCAATTTGTATACCAGACATTATTTTTTGAATCAATTGCAAAATCACCAGTGACAGAACCATCTATTGGAGATGGAATGGTAATGTAGCTCAACTCCTCATCTGATAGAGTCGGATCCAGGAAGGTGAGTTTGTTTCCATTAAAATCATTTACCACTACTTGTGAGCCAAGTATCTTCAATTTTTGTGGTAGAGAGTCACCTTCAGATGGGAAATTAATTCGTTGATATTTTTTATTGTCTGGTGTAAATTTCCATATTGAGTCATAAGATTCATCTGTATACCATACAGAACCATCAGGAGAATAATCCATTCCCCAGATCATTGAGCGGCCGTTTTTTGGCCAAAGTGGGTTTTCAAATTCCATAAAAGATTCAGTGGTGGGATCAAATTTTCCTAGTTTGCCAGTGTTTGTTTCTGCAAACCATATATTTCCATTGTAATCAGTAACGATAGCTAAAGGATTAGTACAAACAGTTGGAATAGAATATTCTTTGATAAATTTAGTAGATTTTGCAATTGAAGAGCCGCAGTATTGTGCACGTTGAGAATCAGGAAAATTATCAGCTGGAGTTCCTGTTTTAGTTATCTCTTCATCTTGGATCATTGGCTGGTTATTTAGAAGCACGCCTGCAGACAGAGACGTCAGCATGATTGTTCCAAAAAATATAGCTACAATAAGGCCTTTTTTCTTCACAATTTAAAAAATAATCACCCAAGTTATATCTTATTGCAAGAAAAGATCTAAAGTAATTTCAAATCACCAGTTATTTTATCAATTAGATTTTCAGGAGCTGGACCAATAGAAATACAAGTGATAGTTCCCGGAGCAATTTGGGTATGACCTGCATCTGTGACTTCAGACCATGGAAGATCCAGATCAATGGCATGTCTTTTTACTTCTTGTAATTCCTTTATTCCTGAAATTTTGAGAACTACTTTTTCTTGACCTCCCCACCATTTGTTGAACCATTCAGGATGAGATTTTCTAACGTGCTCAGCACCTAAAACACAGGCATGTCCTACTTGTGCTGCAATCTTTCCTTTTCCCATTTCAAGATCAGTTCGTACTACAATTACTTGTTTGATACCGCCCATGAAGATATCAAAATCATACTTAATGAAAAACTTTTGAGTTAAATAAATGACAATTAAACGAGAACTGTGTACTATGACGTAATAATTGCTGGGGGCAGTGTAGCAGGATTGATTTGTGCAAGAGAAGTTGCAAGAAATAATCACAGGGTTCTTGTAATTGAAGAAGATTACGAGATTGGCACGCCAGAACATTGTGGAGGATTAGTAAGCACAACAGGTCTTGAAGAGCTTGGAGTAATTCCATTTAGAAAGACTTTTGAACATTTGATAGATTCTGCAGAGATTCATGCACCAAATGGAAATAGCTTTTCGATTAATTCAAAGAAGCAAAAAGTTGCAGAGATTAATAGAAGAGAGTTGGATAAACAATTAGCTCATCAAGCACAAAAAAATGGTGCAGTAATTAAAGTCAGGAATAGTTTTCAAGAATTAACAGACAAAGGAATAAGAACCAATGAAGGAGAAATTGAATGTACGATTTTTGTTGATGCGAGAGGCGTATCATCTTTAATTCATAAAAACAGAACTGGAATTTTGTCTTCAGCGCAATATGAGATTTATGCAGATTGGATAAAGAAAGGAAAGGTAGAGGTATTTTTGGACCAAGAAAAGTATCCAGAATTTTTTGCATGGGTCATACCATCTGGTGAAGGTAAAGGAAAGGTAGGAATTGCGGGAAAAGGGATCAACGTTGCAGAAGCAATAGAAAAATTTCTGCAAACAAAGGGGGATTATTCAACAGTCAGAAAAATTTATGCCCCAATTTGGATTAAAGGACCAATTGAGAAATTTGTAAAAGGAAAAACAGTAACAGTGGGAGATGCAGCCGGTCAAGCAAAGCCAACTACTGCTGGAGGAATTTATTCTAGCGGAATGGGTGGAATGTATGCAGGACAGGCAATTTCAAAATATTTGGAATCAAAAAAAGAATCAGATTTAGAGGAGTATCAAAAAAGATGGACTGAGCAATTTGGGAAAGAATTTGAAAAGCAAATGTTTGCAAGAAAAATTTTAGAGAGACTAGATAACAATACAATCAATAAATTATTTGAATCAGTAACGCCTGAAATAATAAAAGAAATATCTGAAAAAGACGATTTTGATTTTCATACTGCATCAATTATAAAATTACTTGGGATCAAAGGTTCGCTTAAAACTGCTCAGACAATAATTGGTGGAGAATTTAAAAAACTCCTAAGCTAGAAACATAATTTCTAAGCAAGGTATAAATGATGTTTACAGAGAATTGTGGCATGTCATCTACTATTTCGTTACCAGCATGCAGTTGTTGCCACAGACATATTATGCCTAATGATAAATGTGTAAAATTCAATTGTCCAAATTGCGGTGAGAAGTTAATTTGGAGATGTGAAAGCTGCAGAGAATCCGCAAAATCATATACTTGTGATTTGTGTCATTCTCAAGGACCTTAGAAAATTGACCCAGTTATTACTAGTTACTAAAATTCTTCCAACTGGAATGGATGTGGATTTAGATAAATTATCAGAATCAATCAAAGGAGTTCTAAAAGAAGGGATACAAATGAAAAGACATGCAAAAGAACCATTAGCATTTGGATTAGAATTTCTTAAAGCAGAATTTGTGTTAGAAGATAAAGAGGGCCAAATGGATTTGCTAGAAGATGCCGTCAAATCAGTTGAAGGTGTAAGTGAATTTGAAGTACTCAACATGAGTAGAATGTCTGTGGACATGAAATAGGTGATTTTTTGGTACGCAAAGACGAACCTTTGCATATGAGAGTTGGAGAAGCCAAACAAAGAGATATTGGTAAAAAACGCGCCAGAATTGGACCAGAAGCAATGGACCAGCTTAAGGTTACACCAGGAGACATCATTGAAGTTATGGGGTCTAGAACTAGTTGTGCTGTTGTTTGGCCAGTAGACGAAGATGAAAAATCTCCAGATATTATTAGAATTGACGGACAGACAAGGAAAAATGTGGGAGCATCATTAAATGACATTGTAAAAATTAGAAAAGCATCATCAAAGATTGCAAAATCGGTCGTATTAATTCCAGTTAATGATTCAGTTACAGTCGACAAAGAATTCACAGACTTTGTAAAAAATAGATTGAAAGGATTACCAATTACTCATGGCGATGAAATTTCTGTGATGATTTTAGGAAACTCGATGGACTTTAAGATTAGCAAGACGGCACCAAAACACATTGTAAAGATTGACAGGGCCACTACTCTTACGATTTCAGCAGAATCATCAGGAGATAGAAAGACCAGAGCAACTTATGAAGAAGTTGGCGGTCTTGGACATGAAATTAAAGCAATGCGGGAAATTGTAGAACTACCATTAAAACATCCAGAGTTATTTGTAAGATTAGGTGTAGAGCCACATAGCGGAGTTTTGTTGTATGGTCCCCCAGGTTGCGGTAAGACGTTGATTGCCAAAGTTCTTGCAAGTGAATCTGATGCAAATATGTTTTTGATTAATGGTCCAGAAATTATGAACAAATACTATGGAGAGACAGAGGCAAAGATAAGAGAGATATTCAAAGAGGCAAAAGATAATTCTCCTAGCATAATATTTATTGATGAGATTGATGCTATTGCTCCAAAAAGAGAAGAAGCGTATGGCGATGTAGAAAAAAGAGTTGTAGCTCAGTTACTAGCTTTAATGGATGGTCTAAATGATAGAGGAAACGTAATTGTCATTGGAGCAACCAACAGACCAGAAAGTATTGACCCTGCACTTAGAAGACCAGGTAGATTTGATAGAGAATTTGAGATATCAGTTCCAAATGTCGATGGCAGGTTAGAGATTCTCATAATTCACACAAGAGGAATGCCAGTTGCAGATGATGTGGACCTTAAAGATTTAGCAGCAGAATTACATGGATATACCGGAGCAGATATTAAATCACTTTGCAGAGAAGCTGCACTAAAATCAATTCGACGTTACCTTCCGGAAATAGATTTAGAGACTGAAAAAATTTCTTCAGAAGTATTGCAATCAATGCAAATAAAATTAATTGATTTTTACGATGCAATGCATGATGTAATACCTACAACAATGAGAGAGTTTTACGTTGAAAGACCAAAAGTATGGTGGCATGATGTTGGTGGATTAGATGATGTCAAAAAATCATTAACAGATAATCTAATTGTAGCTATGAAGGAGCCAACTAAATTTACCAAGATGGGGATAAAGCCACCAAAAGGAGCATTAATCTACGGACCGCCTGGTTGCGGTAAGACGTTGATTGCAAGAGCATTGGCTACAGAGACAGGAGCCAACATGATTTTGGTTAAAGGTCCTGAAATTCTTTCAAAGTGGATAGGCGAATCAGAAAAAGCCGTAAGAGAAATTTTCAGAAAGGCAAAAACGTCATCACCATGCGTGGTGATTTTTGATGAGTTAGATTCGCTTGTACGAATCAAATCAGGAGAAGGAGGTGTAAGTGAAACGGTTCTTAGTCAAATTTTAACTGAGATTGAAGAAGGTACGTCATCACGTGTAGCTGTAATTGGGATTACAAATAGACCAGATGTGTTAGATAGTTCATTACTTCGAACTGGAAGATTAGATATTGTTCTATATGTTCCACCACCAGACGATAAAGGTAGGTTAGATATAATCAAAATTTTGACAAAAAAGATGCCTCTTGCAAGTGATGTAAAACTAGAAGAGATTGCAGTTGCTACTCAAAACTATACAGGAGCTGATTTAGCAGCACTATGCAGAGAATCTGCAATTCAAGCAATGAGAAACAATAATGCAAAAATTACAAACTCGGACTTTGCAAAGGGTATGCGGCATATAAAACCGTCAATCACTAAAGAGGTAGATCAATGGTACAAGACAGTAAGAGAAAGTATATCTAATGTCGTACCTAAAGTAGGAGATAAATCATTTTACGGATAAAAATGGCAATACCACTAAGAAACAGAGTATTTGAAAAAATTAAGGAAGTAAATTCTCTTACAGATTTAGAGTTGTACAAAGCTTTGACAAAAGACAACATGATTATTTCTGAAGATAAATTCAACAAACTATTACTAGATTTAGAAATTTTAGGATTAATCAAGGTTGCATGGATTACAAAAGATGCACGTAGAATAGAAATAGTTGTAATTAAAGAAGAAGTAGATTTAGTCGACGAACAAAATCAAGAAATGATCGAAAAAGATTATGAAGCAAGTTTTCCTGGCTTTGAAAAATAATTAATTTCTAAAATAGTGGGAAATGAAAAGATGCATCCAATGCAACTGCAACAAAGATTATTGTAAGATAAGGAGCAGTTACTTTGTAGGCTTTCCATGCAAATTCAGATGTTGGAGTCTTTGTGAGTTTGTAATGGTACGCTAACATTAAACTGCCAGAGACTGCAGCAATTACAGTGTAAACAATTCCCATACCAAATGCAGAAAGTATCATAGAGTATGGAAGTAAAATCAAAGTATTTCCTAAAATATATTTTGATGTTCTTTGCATTCCAATAACTACGGGCAACATTGGGATATTTGCTTGCGCATATTCATCTTTAATCTTCATTGCAAGACACCAAAAGTGTGATGGGGTCCATACAAATACCAAAAAGCCAACTAAGAATCCCAAGATATCCATACTGCCAGTTGCAGCAGACCAACCTGCCCAAGCTGCAGCACTACCAGCAATCCCACCAATTACAATGTTTGACGTGTTTAGTCGTTTAAGCCACACCGTGTAAATAATTACATAAGAGAATATTCCCAATGCAATAAAAAATGCAGAGATATGATTTAATGCGAAAAATCCATAAATTACAGAGATGCAACTTACAACCAGCCCATAAATTAGAACATGAGATGCTGCCATTCTACCAGATGGGATAGGCCTAGTACGTGTTCTAGTCATTTTTGGATCAATATCTTTATCATAATAATGATTCAGAGCACTTGAACCAGCAGACGCCAATGCACCTGCAATAACGATATGCAAATAATGGATTAATTGGATGGGATTTTCAGTTGGAACCAGTTCATTTGCAGCGTACATCGATGTTACAGCAGTAATTACTAACAATACAACAATTCGTGGTTTGGATATTTCCAGTATCTCCTTAAAGCCCAATCTCACTATATCCAAATCAGAAGCCATTTAATTTATTCGACTTTAATGATCTGGTGTATTTCAAAAGGAATAAGTATCACAATTCTAACAGCTAGCTGGAATGAGTAATTGGGACCTCATGATGCCAGGCATGGGATTGACATCTATTGGAGTTGCAGGTGTGACAATATCGTATTCAGGAATAGCTCACACCTTTGTAGATGGAATGCACGCTTTAACAGGTTTAACCATGTTTGTCGGATTGATTTTCTTAGCAGCAGGCATCTTAGATGGCGGTGTTTCTACCAGTAATAGAGCGAAAGCAACCACTCTAGTAATCATATCAATTGTGTTGTCTTTTGCAACATTTGGACTAACAATGAACTCTTCAAACTATACCATTACACTTGCAGGACTTTTGATGGCAATTGCATTTCCGTCAATAATTATATCATATCTAATGATGAAGATGCCCAAGTATGCCAAACCAGTAGGAACCATAGTTGGATTGGCAGCTGCTACTGGAATCATTATGTGGTTTGCATTTGGCCTAGTTAGTCCAGATACTTACATGATTGATGAGCCTGTAATTGAAGAGTCTAAAGAAGAGGTAGCGGCATCTTCAGCGCCAATATATTCAATAACAATATTAGAAAAATCAGATGTTCAAGGAAATCCAGATTATGATCCAGATGTAGCACATGTTCCAAAAGGAAATGTTGTGGAATGGACTAATGCAGATGCAGTAGTACATACAGTTACTAGTTCAGATGACTTCGGAGATACATTTAACTCAAATATGCTAAATGCCGGTGAGAAATTTTTACTTGATACAAACAATCTTGATGTTGGCAAATACGAATATACGTGCATAGTACATCCTTGGATGATTGCAACGTTGATAATTGAAGAACCAAAAGAGGATGTCAAAGTTGTAATTCCACAAGGTGCTGGAATAGCAAGTGAGGGTCAGGTCTATTATGATCCACAAGTAATTCAAATTGAATCTGGAACATCAATTATTTGGGAGAATGTAGATAGTGCAATGCATACGGTAACTTCAGGCAGTCCAGAGACAGGAGCAGATGGAAAGTTTGATTCAGAGATGATGACATCGGGGGATTCATTTAAGCACTCGTTTAATTCTCCAGGAAAGATAGACTACTTTTGTATGTTACATCCTTGGATGATTGGCACTGTAGAAGTACAATAGATTTGAAATTAATAATTACAGAATCTCAAAAAAAGATACTAGCAAATTATGCAGATAATGAAAAACCAAATGAGTCATGTGCTGTTTTATTTGGCGCCGCAAATAATGAGCAAACTACAGTAAAAGAGATATTTCTTACACAAAATATCGAAGAATCACCAGTAAATTTTACAATATCAAATGACGAGTTATTCAGAGTCTACAAAACTGCAGAAGATAAAAAAATGCAAGTCGTAGGAATATTTCATTCTCATCCAAATTCTGAGGCATATCCATCAGAGACAGATAAGAGATTCATGCAAAGTAATCCCGTAATATGGATAATTTATTCAGGAGTAACAAAGGATTTTAAAGCATATTTTCTAGAATCAGAAATAATTCAAGTTGCAATTGAAGTAAATTAGCTATCTAACTGAAACTCTTTTTTTAGTATTTTTCCGTGCAGGTCTAGTAGTTTTTTCTGTTTTTAGTTTTGGTTTATCAGTGGATATGCTAACACCTTTTTTTTGGCCTTTACGTCTAGCATCATTTCGTATTTTTTCATTTTTTTGTAATTTTTTTAACTCTTCAGCATTTGTTTTACGAGTTTTACTTGTTACCATATACTAGATAAATTAATTCTAGTTTAATATGTTGAAAAAATCAATTTTGATTTCAAAGTTAAGTTCCTTTAGGTTGTTCATAGTCTTTTTTAATAATTAACTCATCAAATCCTTCATCAATTACTGGTGTTTCAAGTTCTTTGAGTTGTTTGTAAATTACAGTTAGTGGAAATGGGCCATGTCTGCTTTTTTGTCTTTTTTCAAGCAATCAACTTGAATACATAGAAAAGTGTCTCAAAGCAGGAAAAAACGTCGTAATTGATGACACAAATCTGACTACTTCCATACGAAAGCAACACATAGATCTTGTAAAGAAGTACAATGCCAAAGTAAGAGAAATCTTAATGAATACAAGTTCCTTTTTTCTATTATTATCAAAAAAGGATAATGCCCACGTTCATGATCAAAATTTGCCTTAATGCAAGTAGTCTTTCCACTTAGTGCAACACCAATCATCAAAACATATTCTAATTTTGACACACATATTTCAAACCAATCAAAGATTTAAAATTAGATTTTTGTTTTAAGCAGAATTGCAGCAAAATTAGTAGCCCAGAAGCAATGATGCAGTTATACCAATAAGATTCACGACATACTTTACATTAGTAATTGAATTAATGGATTGTTTTTTATTTATAAAAAATCAAAAAACCTCACATGTAAAAAAGTAAAAAAATTATGCTAGAAATGCGCGTAGCATCCAAGCCATCTTTTCGTGTTTTTCCATGAGACCTGTCAAAAAATCAGATGTTCCAGCATCACCAATCTTTGTACATGTCTCAAGGTCTTGTCTTAATGCGCGAATCACAGATTCATGATCATCTAATAGATTTCTTAGCATTGTTTTTGGTTCAGGATAGGTATCTGGTTGTTCTTTTAGTCTACTGTTTCCAATAAACTCTGCAAGTGTTGCCTTTGCTTTACCACCTAATGCTCTGTTTCTCTCTGCAACATCATCAATGACTTGATCAATTTCCTCATATTGAGACTCGAAGAATTTGTGTAAATCATTGAATTGCATTCCAATTACATTCCAGTGATAGTTTCTTGTCTTTGTGTATAGAATGTATTCGTCAGATACAAGGCGATTTAGAATATCAGAGATGTTTTTAGAATTTTCAGATGTTATTCCAATGTTAGTTTCCATAAATTTTTTTATCAATCATAAAATAAAAGGATTGTTTTGATTTTCAGAATAATTATAAATTTTATTTCATTATACAAGTATAGAATTAAGCATGCCTAGAGTTTTTGAATTAAATATCCCTTCTTTCAAATGAAACCATGGAAATTCACGTATACGACACATATGTCAAAGCCAAAGATGGCCATACCATGCACTTTGATGTAATTACTGGTGAAAAAGATCACAACAAAGCCATTACGTATGGTAAAGAGTGGTTAAAATCAGTAGGTGAGCCAAATGCCCAAATGACTACAAATGAATGCCAATTTTGTCATTCACAAGGTGCACCAGAGCCGGTAGAACGAGCAATTAAGGAAAAAGGTTATTTCATCCAAAAGATGGAAGGCTGTCCTTAACATCTTTTTTCCTTTTTTAATTATTTTGATCTATATTTTTTAGGTAAGATATTTTCTGTAAAGTATGACAGAACAATATGCAAAGTGGACAGTTGAAGGAGATAAAAAGACAAAATGGATTTGTGGATGTTTTCTAACTGCAGACGATTATTTTAAATTCTGTAAAAAGCATAATGATGTTTTGAAAAAAGCAATTCAAACACAAATAGATGAATTGGACATGACTTTAGTAATAGAAGACTAGAGTGCGAGTATTGCAATAAATGCCGATACAAATACAATTGCAATTGTATTTAGTAATTTAATTACAGTGTTTAGTGCAGGACCTGCGGTATCTTTGTAAGGATCACCAATAATATCACCCACTACAGCTACTTTGTGTAATTCAGTTCCTTTATCACCTTGCATCTCAACTAGTTTCTTTGCATTATCCCATGCACCGCCTGTGTTTGCCAAATGATATGCAAGTGGGATTCCAGTAACAACTGCGCCCATTAGTAATCCAGCAACAGCTGTTGGACCTAACAAAATACCTAAAACAATCGGTGAGATGATTGCAATGATTGCAGGTTTCCAAAGTTCTTTAATTGATGCAGCAGTTGCAATGTCTACACATTTTGCATAATCAGGTTTTGAAGTTCCTTCTAGGATTCCAGAGTCAGATTTGAATTGTCGTCTTACTTCATCTACCATCTTTCCGGCAGCACGAGATACACCATTAATTAGTTGTCCAGTGATGATAAACGGAATCAATCCACCAACTAATAATCCCACAATAACTGTTACATTTGTTAAACCATAATTCAATGCTAAAACTCCTTCAAAGATGTGAGCAGCTTCAAATTGGAATGCCTGTATCATTGCAAGCGCAGCTAATCCAGCACTAGCAATAGCAAATCCTTTGGTAACTGCCTTTGTTGTATTTCCTACAGCATCAATTTCATCAGTAACTTTTCTATTTTCCTCACCCATTCCAGTCATTTCTACAATTCCACCTGCATTATCTGCAATTGGTCCAAATGCATCAATGCTAAGAACAATTCCAGCAAGACTGAGCATAGCCATTGCAGTTAATGAAGTTCCAAAGATCCCATATAATATTGGGTCAGCACCTTCAGGTGCTGCGTTTGAAGCAATGCTAAATGAAACAATAATCGCTATAATTAATGCAATCATGAATGGTCCAGTAGATTGCATTCCTTTGATAATTCCCATCAATGTAAGTGATGCATATCCCCATTTTGCGGACTCAACAATCTCCTGAACTGGTTTGTATTTGTAATTTGTATACCTATCAGTAATCTTTTGAATGACTGGAACTAAAATGACACCAATCACAGTGGTTCCAAATAATGCATATGCAATTGTTGTTTGTCCAAGAAAGTGATATGTAAAAATGAAATTCAAAATTATTGCAATTGTAGCAGAGACATAAAATGATATGTTAAGCGGTTTCATCACATCGGTGATATTGGAAGAGCGAACAATTACAATTCCAATGATTGATGCAATCATTCCAGATGTTCCAATGAGAATTGGGTACATGAAAATTTCAGGAGCGCCAATTAATGCAGCGATAAGTAATGATGCAAGTATTGTAACAATGTAAGATTCGTAAACATCAGAACCCATTCCTGCTGCATCACCTACATTATCGCCGACATTATCCGCAATTGTTGCAGGATTTCTAGGATCATCTTCAGGAATGTTTGCTTCAACTTTTCCTACCAAGTCGGCTCCCATGTCTGCAGCCTTTGTGAAGATTCCACCACCGATTCTGATAAACAATGCAATTAGACTTGCACCAATACCAACACCAGCAATTGTGATTGGATTAGGATAAACCATGTAAAGGCCAGTAATTGCTAAGAGTGCCATTGCGGGAACTGCCAACCCGACTGTTGCTCCGCCTCTAAATGCCATTGCAAATGTCTTACCTAGACCGCTACTACTTAGATGAGCAGCTCTAACTGCTGCTTTGACTGTAATTTTTAATGAAATTAATCCTGCAACTGCAGAAAGTGTGGCACCTACTGCAAATGCTAATCCGTTTGAAAATCCGATAAAATACCCTATAATTATTGAAAGTGCTATTGCGATTGGAATAATAATTTTCATCTCTCGTCTCAAAAATGCTGCTGCTCCAACTTTGACTGCATTTGAGATATCCATCATTTCTTTGGTACCTGATGGTTGTTTTGTGATCCAAGCAACAATACCTAGTGCAACTACAAATGAAGCAATACCTGCCATAACAGGCAAAATTTGTTGAAGATCCATACTATAATTAGCTTGCCTGAGATTAGGAAATATAAATCAATTAGGAATTGATTGTTTTCTTTTTTGATATGGTAAAAATGTTTTCCCTCGCAGTCCTTGCCTAACTAATTTGTTGAATCTCTTACCATGTGCAAGATATGGAAATCGCATGTGAATTAATTCGTGAACCAGAGTATTTTCCAGGGTTTTTTCATCAGGTATTTTTCTGATATTTATGAAAACTAGATTGTGTTGTAAATATGAAACTCCATAATACTTGTAAGCTGAAGTTCTCCTTCCTTCAGTCATCTCTTTTGGCATTTCAAGTATTTCTTTTGTTGTCAGTAGAATTTTAGGTTCTGATATTGAGAATCGACTAGAATAGATTCCAACTTTTTCTAATATCTGTAATTTTAGTTCAGGATCTAGATTCATAATTAATTGTGATAAAATGAATGTTTATTCTAAAAAGTCAACTCTTGTACAAGAATTGGTGTATTATGTTTCGTATGCTAGTATGACGTTTTGGAATTAATTCCACTAGGTCATAGAGTGAGAAGACTCTTCGACTACATTGACAATTCCTTTCATCCATGGATGTAAAATACAAGAATAATCATATTTTCCTGGTTGTTCAAATGTGTACTGCCAAGTTTTTCCAGCTGCTATAAATTCTGAATCAAATATCTTTTTTACATCAGTAACTGTATGAATCATCATATCGTTATTTGTCCATGTTACAGTAGTTCCAGAATCAACTTTAATGGATATTGGAGAGTAAGACTCTGCAACATCAGGACTCCAAGAATCTTTTACAATGGAGACAACATTAGTGTGAATTCCCTTAGCATCTGAAATGGGGGAGGAGCCTAGATTATCATAAGTAATTATTTCAGGATGTTCCAATGATCTTATCAAATCTTCTTGCCATTTTATCATAGAATGACTTCCTTTATTGTTACTAGTAGTCTGAATTTTTGATAAAGTTAAACCATCTTCAAGTACTTCTATTACAGCCATGGATCCACGTTCTTCTTGAATACCATGAACATGAAACAGATATGTTCCAGGTTTCTCCCATTTTGCTTCAACTATTGCAGTGTCTCCATTTCCTATGAGATGGGTTTGAGCAAAATAAGGTTCATTCCATAAAATTCCAGAAGGATATACTTTGACAATTGTACTGTGTACATGAAACGGGGATTGCAGTACGCCACCCACACCAATAACATAGAATCTAGCTAATTCTCCTTTTACAACTTGTATTGGACTATCCATGTATTGATTTGCGTATCCGTTAATCATATAGTATTTAGTAGAATATTCTAGAGGATTGTTTGGATCAAATTCACTTAGAGTGAAAAAATATTCTCTTGCTGGGTCCATTGGACGTATTGCAGGATCTATAATCATCACTCCAAACATACCCATTAGTACATGTTCTGATGTTGGAAATGCATGACAGTGATACATGAATAATCCAGATTCTTGCGCTACAAAGCGATATGTGTATTCTTCACCAGGCATTATCTGTGGAAATACACCGTCATTTGTAGAATCGTGAGTTCCATGAAAATGAATTGTGTGTGCACAGGGAGTTTTGTTTACAAATTTTACAGTAACGTCATCACCTTCAGTAAATCGAAGCACGGGTGAAGGTACGGTTCCATTATAGGTCCATACTTTTGCTATCACACCAGAAGATACTTCAATTTCTGCATCTTGAGCAATTAGCGTGTATGATAAAGTTTGAGGATTTGGATTTTTAAATTTAGGAAAAATATTGCTAGATTCTGTGACAGTGGTTTGAATAACTAGATATTGTAAAATGCAACAAATGCAATGCTGAATCCAATGATTACACCTACAACAATATACAAACTGGTAATTTGCCCCATAAGATATTTTCAAGCCGATTTTAATCAGTAATAAACCCCCAACACAATTATCAGAATTTGGGGCTATGTTTTAGAAAATTCTAAATTTTATTTTTTAAGTGAATTAACAGGGTCAGAATATTTTGTAGTGTAATCACAAATCATACAGCCACCGGCTCATCATACCCCTTTATTCCATTAAATCAAGTAGTCTTTGAGTTTTATTTCTAATTTCGGGAGTTATTTTGACTATTACTAGTCCTTCGTTTGGTTGACCATATAGCACTACAGAGTTTTCAGGTGCATGAATACACACAGGAATTACTAAAAGGTCCTCTTCGCCTACAACAGTTAGTCTTACAGGGGTCTTTGAGGCAAATGCTTTTTTGATTATTTCAATACTTGCAGAAGTTATCTCTGTTGCAGGATTTTTACATACAAATTCGGTGTACATAATTGGAGACATTGTAGGTTCTCGCTTTACTCGTTTTTCATAGTTGTCAATGATTTGTAAAGAAGGAACCAAATCATATGAAATCATCTTTTCAGTCGTTCTATCACCAACTGTAATTATATAGGAATTTTTTTCTAGATGTTTTTCAACGTTTGATTTGGAAACTTGACTTTCAGGAATTAAAATTCCAATTGGAATTTTCAGTTGGTCTCTAAGAGAATCAGGTAATTTCACAAAAATCGGTTAGTTTGGTTTAGAATCATCTGCGGGTTTATCTTCAGGATTGTATCCAGACTTTATCTCCTCTTGCATCTTTGCAGCAAGAATACTACATTGGGCTGCAATATTTTTTGCACTGGTTCTAAATGCAATTGCACTTGGGGAATCAGGACTAGTAATCATGATTGGTTTACCTAAATCAGAGCCAGACATAATTCCAGAGTTTAATGGAATTTCTCCTAAGAAGGGAATTTTAAATTGTTCACTAATTTTTAGCGCGCCACCATCACCAAAGATATAGTGTTTATCACTGCAACTAGGACAGATAAAGTGACTCATGTTTTCTACAACACCAATAATTGGGACGTTTAATTTTTCAAACATGCTGATTGCTTTTACTGCAACATTGCTTGCTACATCTTGCGGAGTGGTAACTACTAAAATACCAGTGATTGGAATTGTTTGTGCAAGTGTTAATGGAATATCGCCAGTGCCGGGTGGAAGATCCACAATAAGATAATCCAAGTCTGACCAGTTTGTGTCAACTAGAAATTGTTTTAAAATTCCAGAAATAATTGGACCTCTGTAAATTGCTGCCTGATGTGATTGTTCTGCAAAAAATCCAAACGAAACTACTTGCAGACCATTATATTTTGCTGGTTGTAGCTTGTTATCTTCTACTTCCATATGACCACTTTTCATGCCAAGCATCAAAGGAATACTAGGACCATAGATATCTGCATCAAGCAAGCCAACTTTAGCGCCAGTTTGTTGCAAAGCTAAAGCCAAATTCAAAGATACAGTAGATTTTCCTACACCACCTTTGCCACTTGCAACTCCAATAATATTTTTGACAGTTGCCATACTAGTGTCTGCGTCAAGGGAACGACCTTCCATGACTTTTGCAGTTACTTTCATATCAAAATTTTTGAGTTCTTTTAGTTCGCCGATTGCTTTTCTTACATCATCTTCAATCTCCACATTAAATGGACATGCAGGAGTAGTAAGCTCCAATGTAAATTTCAAATTATTATCATTGAGTTCAAGATCCTTGATCATTCCCATAGACACGATGTCTTTTTTTAAATCGGGATCAATGACAGTACTGAGTTTTTCAAGAACTTGATCTACTCCGACCATTGGGTCAAAAAGTAAGTTTACATTATTTAAACATAGGAGTACCAACTGGCCAACTTATTGACTATATTTCAGGTTTTATTGCATAAATTACCATGTCAACACCAAGATCCTGAGACAAAATCGAAAGCTCCTCGGTGATAATATCGACGTGTTTTTCCTGCTTTTCTGTCAATCTTGTTTTAAAATGTTGGTTTCTGTCTCTTATTTCTTGGGATAATGGAATTAGTTTTGCATATATTTCAGACAAAAATCTATCTTCTACCCCCAATCAAAAACCATGCCCTCAATCGAGCTAATCGTGTTTTAAGTGGGTTCTCCTTTGTGTTTTTTGGCACTTTGGCATAGCCTCTTGTCAAATCCCTGTTACTCCATTTATCAGACATTGCTCCTTCGTTGCTTGACATTATGCTACCAGGTTCAGTATCGTGCTGCAACCCCAAGACTCCATGTCCAAATTCATGAATCAAAATTTTAACCAGATACAAAGTTGCATAGTTTCCATCAAGAAACTGGACCTGAATTCCCAGGACTGTCAACTCATAACCAGTTCTGGATCTTCCATCATGTGTGAAAATCCATTTTTTGTTGATAACACAAATTCCATAAAACTGACTGCCAGATAGGGGATATCCCATGTATGCAATTGTATTTGATGTAAGATTGCTGTCTTCATCCTCAGCTGCAAAGCTGATTTTTACATCCGCATTTTTGTAATCTGTTGTAAAATCAAAATCCAGTTTAAATTCACTTGAGAATGCAAAGCATACGTCCTGGACAATCTTTTTCATTTGCGAGTAAGATAATTCTGTGTCTGTGTTTTTCAGTCCCCATGTGATTGTCTTTCCGTTTTTAGGTTGAATAACTCGAAATTTTTTATCTGATTCAATCAGTGTTTGAAGATTTGAATTCACTTGTGCTTCCACAGATTCAAATTCAATTGACGATGTTCCTACAACTATTCTGCAGATTTGATTGTTCATAGCAACTCATAGTCATTTCTTTTGAGCCATTCATGATCAATTTTGTCAAGGAAATATCTTGCATACTGTTCCATTGCAACTGATTTTGGATGCATCTCCCAATTTTTCCCAGACAGACCCATCATAACCACTCCTGGATGGCATTCGCTTTTTTCTTTGTAAACTATTTCTCGTGTTTCATCAAGTTTGTAAATTATGTTTTTTACTGCACCAGTTTTTATCAATCCAAACAGTCTTCTTTCTTTTTGGATTGCGATTTTGATCAGTCTTTTGCCTTTGAAACTTCCGGGACATCTGTTTTTGATGTCATCAACAAAACCAGTTAGCAGATTAGGGTCTACCATGAATTAAAAATAAAAAGAAAAGATTAGAGAATCATTTATTTCTGTTTCTTATTTCCATGATCAGTTCGGATGTTCCCAAAGATGCAGCAAATATGATCCATGCACCAAACAAGTCTAGTTTTACTATGCACTTTCTGCAACTGCCAATGGAATAGATCCAATCACTGCCATGAAAACTCTATCCAGGAATTTTGTGATGTTGAATTTTTCAGGGTTTGTACCGTTTTGGGATTTTCTGTATACGTTGTATGCCGTGACAAATCCTGCGAGCACACCAATTCCAATTATAGCCACTTGAAATTCGCTAAATGCGATTTCTGGTTCTTCCTGGCCAAACGCAAGGCCTGTTCCAGAAACCAACACTGCTACAAATACAAAGATAGCCATCTTTGATTTTTGCATAGATAAAAATCGCTAATCACACACTAAGAGAATCATTTGAACAGCAATACCTTGTCCAAAATCTTAATGCATTTGGAGTAAATGCAGTTATCTTTTTCTTCTTTTTACCGGTTCTAGAGAGGTTTTGTTGATTTTTTCAATTTATTATTTTTATCTTGGAGTTTGTCAATGTACGCAATGAAGACCAACCAATCACTACCAAAGAATAGAAATACACTGTCTTTATCATAAAGTCAGAAATATTTTCATTTCCTTCCACATTATTTGAAAATACGTATTTTCATTGTCACCAGAAATTTTTATTTCAATAATTGGGGGGCTGTCTAAAATAGTAGATTTTGAAAAAATTATCAGATTATCTTCTTTGTTTTTTTCTTATAGCCAGTTCCATTGTTCTTGATATTAATTCATCTCTTGCTGCAACCTCTAAGAGTTTGAATTTCATAAATTTCCTGGTCAATATTGTTGTCTCATCATTTAGCTCGTCGTAAGTAAGGTCACTTATTTTCTTTTTTGGCAATAATATTGATTGTTTGAGTTTTTGTTGCAAAAAAAGCTTATAATTGTTGTATTCTGACAATTGGTCAGTATAATTTGAAATTTCTTTTTCCACGTAATCAATACGACGTTGGATCTGTTCTTGAGACAATTTTTCAAAATCTTCTTTTCCAATCATACATTAACAATATGATATAAAGTTCAAAAGAACCATTTGATTATTGAAATAGAATTATCATACAATAATTGGATAATTATTACCAATGAAAAAATTTTTCAAAAGAAAAATAGCAATCAGAGAAATGTCATTATTAAACCAATTAGAATATTTTTAATTACAATAAACAAAATTTCTTGTTTCACTATAAATTTAAAATTTCTAATAATTTAATAAAAAAGATAAAATAAAAAATAATTAAAAAAATTAACTTATTTTATTACAATAAAAAAACCTACATACAATCAGTATGGAACTATTCCTATTTAATATCGGAGTAGAAGAATTCAGTCCTTCCAATTGTCCATTTATATCCTACACCTGAAGTTCCATCAACTGCATTAGAAGAACCTTTTGTTCTCCCTAAACCCTCTGTAACTGTTGTTGTTGATTGATCAGAATTTGAAACAAGAATAGTATAGCATTTCCACCGCCAGTCCGTCAGTCAAAGTAATTGTGATTGCAGTGTTTTAGTAATTAAAATTAAAATCAAACAAGAAACCCACTGAACAGCTCCAAATCCTTTATCCTTCCAGTGATTGTTCCATTGGCAGCGCCAGCAGTTACAGCGTTTTTAATGCAAAAATATCTTAGACTTGCTGTCGTACCTACGCAAGTGCCTGTTTTAGTTTCATACAAGTCCGTATATCCTGGATTCGAGTAAAGATCAACTTTGTATGATGTCGCAGATAGCCTTGTGATTTTCACATAATATGTGCCGACCGCCAAAGTTTTTGTGAATGTTGCATCAGATGAGGCAGTTGGATTTGCACCATTCGTATCGGTTATTTGTATGACAGATGAGCCACCGCTTGTTCTTACAAGTGTGATACCGATGAAATCCTGATTTGTTGAACCGCTTGTGCTTGAGGGCAAATCAGACATCCCTATGGCTAGAACTATGTCGCTTGAACCTGGATTCGTCAGTGTGTCAATTTCCATCCTGAACCTGCACTGCCATAAGGTATCTGAGATTGCTGCACCCAAGACATCAAATGATATCGCATCGTTTGTGTTGTCCCTTATACCGATAAAGTCTATCTCATCGTTTGTAGGGTCGCCCCTCATCTTGGCTGTATCCTGTGGAACCCACACCGCATCAAATGCAGTCGTGTTAGCGTAAGATGACATGTCATCCATTGCAGCCTTTAATGATGATGTTATAACATCCTCATATTTTACAAAGCCGGATGATATTACTTTTAAAAATCTGTCATTGATGTTAAGCCATGCGTTTGTAAGCATTCCGTAATCACTGTCACCATAAAGTACATGTGATGATCTTGGGTTGATGCATCTCCATGTTGGCGTTCCCTCTGAGCCAATATTCATAAACAACTGATTTACAGTTGTCAGCAAAAATATTCTTGTTGTAGGAAAGGTGGAAGGAAAAGACGTTCCCTGACCGTAAGTGGTTTTGTCTAGATTGGAGCCGTTAACTAATTTTCCACTCCAAGAACCGTCAAGAGGTGCTGTCATTTTACCATATTCTCCTATGTGCCATTTTCATGTCCTATGGTTACCAAGACAGTTAAAAGATCATCAGTGTCGACTTGGATTGAATTGAATGTAACTCTAGATATCAAGATATCTGTTGGTGGAGATGCACCTGTTGCAATACCACACTCTGTAACGCTAAAGGGAGGCGTATCATCACTGGGAAGAACTGGCATTAGGTATTTCTCCAAATTTGTGGAGGTCTCAACTGTTCTTGCACCATCTGCATCAAATGATTTGGCAAACATCTGACTTTCAAGTTGAGTATCGCTTAATGCTTCTGAAGCAGTACCACTGCCAAATACCATGTGTGTATTTGTCTTTGTGGACTCTCCAGTTCTGCTCTTTGCAATCTCCAAGAGTCCGTTGCTTGTTATGATGTTTGGAAGACCGTTTATTTTTGGATATATTTTATTCACTAGTTTTGGTCTTATCGTAGTGTTTCTGTCAGTACTATTGCATTCTCGGATTAGTTTATCGTAATTCTCAATTCCTTTTTTGTGATTGTTTACAAAATAATCATAGGTTTCATCTAGTGGCCACTTTGCAAAGTTCCATGCAGAGTAGTACATTGTAAGATGTTCGGGGCCGAATCCGAATCTCTGTTTTACTGCTCTGTTCCAGAGCAGTTTTGAAAACTTTTTGTTTAATTCTT
The DNA here is from genome assembly GCA_036984365.1 of Nitrosarchaeum sp. Taxonomy (GTDB): domain Archaea; phylum Thermoproteota; class Nitrososphaeria; order Nitrososphaerales; family Nitrosopumilaceae; genus Nitrosarchaeum. Next base: position 332,429 of record BQXB01000002.1, on the reverse strand, counting down.
CTAACATGGTTTGTATTGTACATTCTAGCTAAAAGAGAACAATATGTTGATTATTTGAAATTAGTCAGAGAATATGAAAGGAAAAAACACTAGAACATAAAGAAAAGAATGAGCAAATTGTTAATCTGGAAATTGATTTATTATAAAATATCTGTCAAACTATGCTAGAAATGTTCCTTCATGACAATTAAGGAACATCTTCTCATTTGCTGTTCCTGCTATTGTAAGAATTTCTGATGCGGTTTTGGTATCCAGAATTCCTGCATAGTGATTATCTATCCATGCTTGAGTTATTGAATAATTTAACCATGAAAACCAAGCAATTCTTGTACCAGATTTTACTTTGTTAGTACCATCATAATTTGCACCAAGACTAAATGCCTGACTGTTTGTATTTGTTCCTCCAGTTTTGTTGTCAGTGGCTTGTGAAATCTTATTTATCCAAAGCTCTTGAGATGTATGGTCTTTTATTGCAATATGAAACCATGTATTTGGGATATACACATAATCCATTGTAACTGCGTTTCCAGAATGATCACTGGTGTATCTGATGGTATTAGGGGAAGTATCGTGTGCACGAATGTGCAGATTGTATGCAATATGTTTTCTAAAGATAAATTGTATTGGATCTCCCGATTGAGTGGATGGAAGATAAAGCCACATCGCATAACTTTTTGGATTTACGTTCATAACGCTTGAATTATGATTTATGTTGATGTAGCTTGAACCATCGAAGTCAATTCTTCCACCGAATTTCCTATCTGAATAAGGAAATGTCAGTCCCGTGCCTATGGTAGTCTCAGTAAGTGGGTTTGCAATTACGTTTCCAGCAGATGGGGGTCTTCTAAAGTAGCCAACATGATTGTATAGCATATCTTCCTGTGAATTAGATTCATCAAAGATGTTTAGATTTACTTCTTCAGCTATTCCGTGCACATCATATTCTGGTTTGTATAACACAGTATGATTCTGTGCATCATCTGCAACATCAGGAGTAGTTCTCTTGTGTATGATGGTCAACAACCTCTGGAACATCTCTGCCCCAAACTGTGACATGCTTCTGTGAAGGTCTTCAGCAATATCTCGTCCTGAGCTCATTTTGCAAAAAATACCTCCTCAAGATTCACCTGCATTGTATGGGCACCGTTTGTCTGCAAGTCATAGGCATTTGCTGAAATGTCGTACCCTATAATGTCTGCAAACACATCCAGCCCGTTGAACTTGTCTTTTAATCTTATTTTTTTTCCAAGTGGTATTGGGTTTGATGGTACAGTCATTGTTAGTGGCTTGTACACCCTTCTGTGCTTTGAGACAGATTCTGATACTCCTGCAAGTATGTCGATTGCAGTAACATCGTTTACATTTGATAATGGGATTGGGAGTTCACGAATGCCATAGTTTGAAAATGCAGACAGGTTAACAAACTTCATCACAACTTCCTTTGATGAATATGTACGGATTCGTGCCTCTCCAGTGAACTTGCCTATAGATCCAACAGGAGGATCATTCCATGTTGTTCCATTACTAGAGTTCCAGTATTCACCGCTTCCTGTCTGGTAGTCAAGCTTTATGCAGTTTGCAGAGTCTTCGTACTTTGGAATAAAAATGAATATCTTTTGGTTTGTTTGAACAGTGATTGGTTTTACGCCAAGTGACACCTCGATGTATTGCCCTCCTGTTTTTATTGCCTGAAGTGTCTCTTTTCTGATGATTCTCCTTATGCGAAGATCAGTTGGATTTGGTTTGCCGTTTGCGTTAGTCCCTATGATTTCAACCTTAAGATCCTTTGATGGGGTATTTACCTTTTTGAGGTATAGTGATATTTTGCTTAGGTTGTCCTTTGCTGGAATAATTGCAAACGAATGGTGATATGCAGACAGATCAAAAGAGGCATTTGCAGTTGACTTGTCGTGATCAAGTGTATCGTGGTATGGTCCTATGCCGTACAGAACAGAATAGCCGTAATCTACTGTAGAGTCGGCAAACCCACTTGGTGATTTTAGCAAGAATGTAAGGTTACCTGGATTCCACCCTTGGGTTAGTGCCTCATCGAGATTGTTTGTCAGCAAGATTCCAGATTCTGCAGAACTTCTGTACCGCATCCACATGTCAGGTGTCCCTCCAATCCCTGAATAGTCGATTCCCCATATGGCATTTGCAGAGTTTGCAAGCTCATTGATTGATGAGGATATGCTCTGATAATGTTTCTTAAAGTCTGCCAATTTGATTGATATTTCCTCAATGCCATTTGTGGTGATTTCATGATGAGACAAAGTTGGAATTGGGTTGTTTTCTTGATTGTTCATTATCCTCTTTGCAATCTCTGAAATCTTGGCATCATTGTCGTTCTCATCAAGTGTAATTCCGTCATCTATGGTTTCATCTTTTTTCTGAAAATGCTTGATTATTGTCAATCTGTCAGAAAGTACTGTCCCCCATCCTACTGCAAAGATGCCAATTTCCTGCCGTCCTGGCAATCTTGAGATGTTACTGTCACGTATCTTTCCCTGAAACCACTTTTGCATTCCGGCAGAATCTTTGCCGAGAAAAAAATCTATTCTGTACTCACCTTGAATCTTTGAAGGTCGTCTTGGACTGGTTAGATCTGTAAGTAGATTCTGGATGTCATGTATGTTAAGTGATAAAGAACCAAAGTCGGTGTTGATTCCGCCATGCAGTGTCCACCCGTAAAGATCAAAGTCTTGGGTTGGGGTTGATTCGATTTGGGAAGACTGCCAAGTATACAGCAAAGTATCATTGACATCATATATCTTGACTTCTGGCTGGAGTCCCATGGGATTCCATCCGCTTGGTATGCTGCCCATGTATCACAGTTGTGCAATCAAAAAGAAAAGAACTATATCAAAATCACATAATGTATGAGATACGTTGTTTTGATTTTTAAGTTATGCGCCAGCTGCAATCTGGTGAAACAGAGCAATTCCTGAAAGATCGTTTCTCCCCTGGGATGTCTGCCTTTTGTCAATTACCTCATGACGAGACAGTCCTGTGAGGTTTGTCAGTGATGTTACTTCCTCATTTTCTTCTGCAAGCAGGTTGTTTAGTGTATCAGAAGTCATCTGCATCAAGTAAATGTAATTAGGATTTGTTGGATCAAGCAACACAAGCTCTTTGGCCAGTGCAGCTCGATTTTTTACTTCTTGAATATTTTGGTGTATTCTTGCGTTCATTGCATTTATCTCGTTTGCCTTTACCGCTACTGCCTCTTTGTATCTTTGATAGCTGCCAAAATTTCCAGATAGGGCAGTCCTTCCGCTCATTCCCCAAGTAATGCCATGGGACAGTTGCAAGCCCGTGATGTTAGATAACTGCTGGAGCGTAAAGCCAGTAGTACTTGCAAGTTGCTGATTGATGCCTTCAAAATATCGGCGTAGGTTGTTCTCATCTGCCTTTCTTGAGTTGCCGTGTTTTGTTCCTCGTCCTTTGCTTCTTGTAAGGCCACTAGTACTGCCAAAGCCTGAGCTGCTTTTGAAGGCAGAGACGTTTGTTCCAATAACTGATGTTCTAATTACTGATGCGATGCTGGCAGGTGTTTGTGCCTTGAGTCTTGAAATGTCTTGTGAGAAGACTCCTGCTGCAAATGCCTGCTGGCCGAAATTTGAGACGCCGCTTAACTGGAGTCCGATCAGATATTGGTTTCCAGATATGTTTCTTTGTGGAGAGACTTGAGTTGGTGTGGGTGGATCTGCAGGAACTGGAGGTTCCTCTGAAATTGGTTTTTGTATTCCAAACAAGTGAGCGTCTTTCTGTTGTATCAGGGGAATGTATCCTGGAGAGTTTATTTCAGGACTAAGTGGATCAAAAATTCCAAATGATGAATTAAAATGAAAATTAAATAGAAAAGAAACATTACCTGATTTACCTTTGGCGGATAGAATATCACCATAAGCTGCAGGCATCACAAAAGAAAGGAATGGATTAGGGACCTTTTCTAGTGGTCGTTCTTTGAAAAATGATTCAGCAGTGTTTCTAAATAACGACTCCCTTCCTTGATACTGTCTATGAGAGTCTGTAGGTTTTAGAATAAAAAATGATGATACATCTACGGTGTTTCTAAATACTGAGTTTCTCCCTTGATAATAGGTAGCATTACTTATTCGTTGCAAAAGTTCAATGCGTGTCCGATAATTATTGTATTCTCTTTCTTTTTCATACTGTTCTCTAAAGAAAGTAAATTCAGAGTTATTAACATCAAGGGAATTACTAAAGTAATCACCAATTACATTACCTGGATTCACTCGACCAGTGAATAATAAAGAATTATAGAGTGAGAGGTTAGTAAAGCTGTCAATTATATCTTGTATTTTAATAGAATTCATTTAATAAAAATATAAAAAAAGAATATAAGAGAACTCAAAGGGATACACACTACTAAATTGAACTCATTCACTAAGATCAATTTTTTCATACTCATATCCCGTAAAATAATTTAATTTTAATAACATCGATACTCATTTTGAATATGTACTTGATTACTTATGTATGGTCAATTCTTGTTATTGTTTGTTTATTTACAGCACCATCATTAATACATACAAACAATACATTTGGAGATAAATACGACACAGTAAGTATTGCATCAGATTTGATTCATGGAGATCCTGTTGTATGTGGAATCGAACCATTGCATGATGAAAGATTTCCAAATTTAACTGAGGAGATGTTTGAGATAACAGAAGCAGGTCTCAATAAATGGGAGACTACTCTTAAGGAAAAAACAGGCAATATACAAAAATGGAACATTTACTTCAATCCTATTTACAATACCAATCCGTTAGCCGTTGATTATGAGGAAATATGTGATGTCTTGATAAGTTATGAAGCATTTAATGACAAACTAGTTGTTGAAGGCGAATATTTTATTGTCAAAGGATCCAAAATCCCTATAATCATCATATATTATTTGCATGTGGATTATTCATTAGTAAATAACAAACTAGTAACATCTTACACTGAGAAAAAGGCAACTTCAAAAGACATACATTTCACAATTATGCATGAATTTGGTCATGCGTTAGGATTAGATCATTATTTTGTTGAAGACGTTGACGATCTTAGAAAGATTGTAGCAGGAGAAATGAATTCTCCATCAATAATGATATCTTATTCTGATCAAGTTACAACCGACGAGATAACATCTATCGATATTGAAAAAGTGTTAACGATATATGGCGAAGATGGATTTGGAAGCAGAGAGAATATTCCTAAATGGATTAATTACAATCTACACCAAATTGAGGAAGAACAAAAAGAAGTGTATCTAATGATAATAAATCATTTGATAGAATATGGATTTATAGAAATTAAAAATATTAATTCAACAGAATATGACTTTGATTATTTTCCGAGTTGGCTAAAAAATAATTTTAATTGGTGGAATAATAAACTAATTTCAAATGAGGAATTTTTCAACAGTATTAGTTGGATGATCAATGAAAATATAATAAAAACAAATTAAATGTTTTAACATAAGATCTAAAAGTTGAAATTTCTTTAATTCAAGTCATTATTGTTTAATTATGTTTGGATCTGATTAAGAAAATAAAATAACGTCTACTGCCAATTCTGATGCTTCAAAAACATATTCCTTGAGAACATCTGAAGAAATCAGTTCATTGTTATTAGTTGTATTTTGATGGAAGATAATGTCTGAAAAGTTTAGTTTGTAGCCATTAGATGTGTCTTTCTGCTCCAACAATACTCTAGACATTGTCTTTGGGGTTGGGTTCAACACATCTGCAAGTATGGAATCTGCTCCTTGCTTTTTGGACAATAATGCAAAGCCACTGATTTGTCGCCTTACAGGGATGGCATGTTGAATAGTTTTTGCCTCATCAATGTCAGAAAAACTGTAAATCTGTCTGACAGTAACACGCATTGCTTCTTCTTTATAGTTTACAGAGTCATATGAAAAAGAGTCCATACCTCCATCTGATGGAAGAACTGGCTTGTCAACAATTCCAGACGCAAACGAACCTGCGCCAATGCTAGGAGATCCAGATACTTCGCTTCCAGGATTTGTAACCAGCATCTGACCTGACAGATTCAACGGAACGTTGCTTTCTGAGATGGTAAGTGTCGATTCCAAAGGAATGCAGCCAGATAGAATTCTGTGGAATTCAGTACCACCAGGTTTTCTGCCAAACACAAAGGACTTTGACTTGAAGCTAGTTCTGTGATCCCCGAAAAACCAGTCCAAAACCCCGATGTCAGATACGTCTGTAACGTCAAAACTAAAACCCAATACTCCAGAGTTTTTTAACAATACCACTTTGGATCTGTTCTCCTCGTCAATTGCACGTATGGGAAAGTCCTCTGGTGCATCGTGGTATGACCAGCGCTGACTCTTTCCTAGAAAGTTAAAGGAGGGAGAATTTGGATACTTTCCAAACAGCGAAGGATCAGCGATAACGTCGCCTTCGTCTGCACACTGTAAGTCAAGATGCAAGTCACGTGTGGTTTCAGGAACATAACTGGTCATATCAATACAAAAACAAAGTAAAGAAAAAAGAAGTAAGTTTGGGACAGTATGCTTATGGATTCCACTTGTTCTGCCAAGTTACTGTAAGTATTCCTTGGGACTTTGATGTTGTGGAATTTTTTCTCAGCTCATAGTCTGTCTGCCTTGATGATGAATCCCTTTTGCTCTTTTGCATCTCAAAGTCTACAGGATTCCATTGGGGAAGAATCTCGACAAATCCTGCAATGGCAGAATCTTCTGTTCCATTTGATTTTTTGATTCTTGTTCCCTTTGCAGGCCTGTTCTTTCGTATAATGCGGTTTATCTCATTTTGAAACAGGGTTCTTCGATATTGGTTTGCAGCATGTATGGTAATTACTATCTGCGTTGCCATTCCAATCTGAGAGTCATCAAGTGCTGAACTGATCCCAATTGGGATGGTAGAACCTTCATCAAATGTTACAGCTTCTGCCTTTGCGGTTCTGTGCTGCGTGTTAACAAGTGATTCACCACTAATCATAAGGGGAGTTGTGCTTTGCGTCTTTGTGTTGTCCCAGTCAGTTGATACCATCCCCTTTATTGTGGTAGAAAAGTTCTCAACTTCCCCTACCAGAAAGGTCTGGGTAAATTCATTGGTCATTTTCTTTCATTCTCCTTTTACTATATGTCAGAGTCATGGCAGTATGGCAATCAAACTGTCGTATCTTGACTTTGCCTCCTTTCCGTCTTCGATATAGTCATCAAATGAGAGCAGTATCTCAGATGCTGCACCTTCCACTACTGCTCTTTTTGCAATCTTGAGATCAATTGATGCAGGATACACTACAGTTCTTGCCTTTTGCTTGTGCATGATGTTTTCCCATCCTGTTATGATAATCTCTATATCAGAATCTGAAAACTCTGTAGTGTTGATGCTGTGGGCACGTTTTCTTACCTCTGCTACAGTTGCATAGTCAAACTCGCTTGTCATATTGTCTCACCGTTAGTTTTTTGGATTGTCATGGTTTGATATCGCATAGTTTCTTGTTTTGTATTTGTCATTGAGAATGATATGTCAACTACAATAAAGAGAAATTTTTTTGTAATTGGTTTGTCAAAACTAAAAAAATTAGGTTGTTTTGGCTGGCTGTTGTTGTCCTGTCTTGAATCCAAGCCAGGTAAATACACCAATCACAATCCCTACAAAGACTGTCCAGAATTGGTTCACATCAATTTCTCCTCTGATTGAGATTTGACTCACATCAGATACTACAAAAAAGTACACTATTGCAGAACCAAATAGCACAAGAAATCCCAAGGCTACTGCCTTTTGCATGTCACCCTTTGTTATTCTAGACAATGTATCCATTGACATGAAAAACATCGTCATATCGTCACTAAGAGAAATTAATCATTATATAGCTAAATTAGATAGGATTGCCGTTAGAATCACGCAATATTTTCTCTACACGAGCTGAAAGATCAGAGTTTGTTTCAGGATGTGTCCTGTTTGTCTGCTTGTCAATATCTTGAGCCATTATTATCAGAGCCTGGGCTATTCTGAATGTACGTTTGTCAAGTTTGTCAAGACATTTTATCTTAGATTGCATCCATGCAATAACAACTGGCAAAATTATAGATAATATAATTAAATATATTTCAGCAAATGCTTCGCTGGACAAAATAAATATCATTGCAAACAAAATGTTTTTTGTTCTAAAAAGAACCAGACATCAATTCATCTTCTAAGGCTATGCTTTAGCTTACCTTTCCATATACGTTCGGCAATCTCAAGTGGATTTAGGCCCTTTCCCTCCATTTTCTTTGGAATTTCTAAATTAGTCTCTGAATTTTCATTTTTGGATATTTGTTTTGGGTTTGGTTTTCTTGCTTGCTTTTTTTTGTTTTGTTTCCGCTCTATTAGATTATAGTTGCATGATGGACAACAGTAAGAACCAGTTACATTCTGGATTATCTTGGCCACGTCCTTTTTTGGCCAGTCAGCAAGTCTCTCTCGTATTCTTTGATGCTGTCTAGGAGACACTCCAAACTTGTATGCCCATTGACGAAAGGAAGTATCAGCTCCAAACATAACGCACATTGCCTTTTGGAACATGGTAGCTGACTGTTTGATGTTTCCCTCATCTAGGATTTGCTGCAAAATTGACATCGGACCATAAAGAACCCCTAGCGCAGAGCAAAACTTTGCAATCTCTTGCCATTTCAGTGAATTTGCAAAATCTTGGTGGATATTGGGATCTTTGAGATGGTTTTCATATACTTCCACTATCCGCTTCCACCACATGTGATATTCTTTGAATGTATCCAGTGACTCTAGAATTAATGAATCATTTGTGGTTCTGGGCAGTAACAAGGAATCATTTTTTTTAGGATCTCCTAAAAATTCTGCCGAACCGTCATTTTCTAAGATACCATCAAAACCATCAAACCCAAGGTCTGGATTTGGAACATGATGCTTAAATTTTGATGGCAATACCTCGTATACATATGGAATAGCTTTTTTCAAATCCATTGCAATAAGCTCCTTTCTGATATAGTTTGAAATTGAGTCAATAGGCTCTTTGTATACGCCCAATACAGACAACTCTTCTAGGCAATATGCCCAGTGTAAAATTACATCTTTTTTGTTAGACAGGTAAATCTGGTGAAGCGGACTTGTTTTGTCAGATAGATTGTTTTTTATCCAGTCAATTTCCTGTTGCAAAATTTTAATATGATTAGAGTTGTCTTCTTTATTTTTTCCAATTCTTATTATTTTATTGATATTTGTGAGTGATGATGACATATTTTCATTATCGTCACATGCTGTAATTGTATTATCTTTGAAGAATGTATGATTAATATTATCATCTAAATTTTGTTTCTTATTTCTCATCATTGTTATCATCTGTTTTTTTATTTACATCATTATTTTTTGCACATCTATTTCCAGTGTTTGTTCCACTTCTCTGATGGAAATTAAAACAACAGAAACATTCTTGGTTCAAACATTCGTTTTCTGAACAATGATCACATGTTCCACAAAAACAATATTTCTTTTGTATCAGCAAGGTATCAGGATTCAACAAAAAAATTCTTTCTCCTTCAAACTTTGGGCATCAATGTTATGTTGTTTTAAAAAATTAATTGAAGAAATATGAAATCCACAAATTGGACAAACATCATATCTGAAAGGAAATTTGGCTTGTCCGCATTTCTGGCAAGTTTTTTCTCTTATAGACATTTTTTCTTCTCTCATTTTCATGTTACATTCTCAAGAATTACATAAAATAATGTCGAGCATTTTACTAACTATTGCTAGCAGAACTAACAACATGTTAAAAAAGAGATAATACATATGAGATTCATACGATGGTAAGCGAGCAGTTCAATTTTAGATTAGATGGACTATATTCTAAAAAGATAAAAAGAGCAGCAGATGAAAATGGGATAAAATCTGCTTCTCTGGCAGCTAAATTAATTAAAAAATCTCTGGATTTTTGGGAGAAGAAAGGAGAAAGAGGAGAGATAACTCAAGCAAGAATAATCATTGCAAAGTACATGGAGATGATTGATGAATCAAAAATCGATGAACATATAGATGATATTGTATCATATATCCTAGGAGAAATGAAGATGCAGGTTGGCAAGATTGATTTTATTGAATTTGAGCGACGTATAATGGAGTGGAACAAAGAAAATAGAATTGAATTTGCAAAGTTTGAAGAAGCAGACTCTGTAGTTTATCTGTCAAAGCATGATCTTGGCAAAAACTGGTCGGAGATTCAATGTAAGGTATACTCGAGAATGTTTGAAAAGATGGGAAAGACCGTAGTTGAGAGTGAATTTGACAATGTTACATTTAGTCTTACGATTGCAAGGCCAAACTAGTAAATTTAATTCGACTCTACAATCTGCAAATACTTTAGAAAATATTATCTCAATTTTTTAAACATTAACTCATTGTTTAAAACCTTAAGACAAAGGCTAATTTTAGCTTCGGTTTGGTTCCATCAAAGGGATTTACATAATTAGTTTAACACCCCTACATTTGGTTTGAATCCTCTTGTTCCAACATCTATCATGATTCATGTTTAGTTCCACAATAGGGAAATATTGTAAGTTGGGCTGATGGCTAACCTCTTTAAACATAGGTTGACCAGTCATGCCATATCTAAAATTTTTAGGAGTTTTTACCCTGATTTTGATAAAAATTTACTCAAACTAAGCATAAATTACCCAAAGATTCATAAATTCAAATTCAACAAAAATACACAGTTGTTTTCTATATCCACCCTAGTTGATGTTGTCAGGATTCCTCCAAGCTTATTTGGAACTGCACTTAAAAAGGCTGCAACAAACATTCTCAAAGACAAGTACGAGAGCATGATTAATGCAGAATTAGGATACATCATTATGATTTTGGATGCCAAAGTTGACGAAATGGGAAAAATGATTGCCGGAGACGGTGGAACTTTTCACAAAGTAGAATTTGAAGCATTAACATTTTATCCAAAGCTCCAAGAAATTGTTCAAGGAGAAATTGTAGACATTACAGATTTCGGAGCATTTGTAAGAATTGGTCCAACTGATGCATTATTACATTTGTCACAAGTGATGGATGACTATCTAAAGAGCGATGTAAAGTCTGGAATGATTTTAGCTAATCAAAGTGGTAGGACATTAAAAGTTGGTTCCACACTTAGAGCAAGAATTACTGCAGTATCTTTAGGGAAAGCTGCTGCAATGGGAAAGATTGGAATCACATGTAGACAACCATTCCTTGGTGCAGATGCATGGATTGAAGAAGAGATTAAAAAATCATCTAGCAGTTCAAAAGAAGCTAAAGTAGAGGCAAGTTAAATGGCTCGAGAGATGGCTTGTAGAAAATGTAAGTTTGTAACTACAGGTAAAGTTTGTCCTGCATGTAAATCATCGGATTTGACGCCAGATTGGAATGGAGTTGTATTAGTTGTAGACCCAACCAATTCTCAAATTTCAAAAACATTGGGAATTAAGCACAAAGGCAAATACGCAATCAGAGTTACATAAACTTAATCTTTAAAATTATACTAACATCAGATCATCATGATATCATTTAATTCTAAAAAACAATTAATTGAATTTTTAGCTGAAGATATCGGCAAAGGAGATATCACTAGTGCTCTCTTACCTAAAAAAAAGATCACAGCTAGAATAATTTCAAGAGAGCGAGCCATAGTTGCAGGTGTGAGTCATGCAAAAGAGATTTTCAAATTAAAAGGATGTAACGTTACGATTGTAAAAAAAGACGGTAGTAAAGTAAATCCAAATGATATTATTTTAAAAATAACTGGTGGGGCTGAAAAGATTTTAACATGTGAGAGAACTGCACTCAATTTACTCACAAGAATGAGTGGGATTGCAACTCAGACTGATGAATTAATAAAGAAAATTTCAAATAAAAAAACTAAATTATATGCCACTAGAAAGACGGCACCAGGTCTAAGATATTTTGATAAAGAAGCAGTAGAGATTGGCGGTGGAGTAAGACATAGACTGCGATTAGATGAAATGGTTATGATCAAAGACAATCACATTGCAATAAGTGATTCTTTGTTATCTCTGATTAAAAGTGCAAAAAGAACATATAAAAAATTTGAAGTTGAAGTAGAAAATACTGCAGATGCAGTATTAGCAGCAAGAGAAGGCGCTACCATAATCATGTTAGATAATTTCACACCAGAGCAAATTAAAAAAACAATTCAGGTTCTCAAAGTGGAAAAGTTACGAGATAAAGTATTACTGGAAGCGTCAGGTGGAATTAGTGCAAAAAATATTGCAAGATATGGAAAAATAGGCGTAGACATCATATCTGTCGGAAGTATAACAAATTCTGTCAGGGGAATAGACATGAGTTTAGAAGTATGATTATTTTATTTTAGAAAGTAATTCAGCAACTGCTTTATTTTTTGGATCAATTTCTTTAATTTTTTCACAACATGCAAGTGCTTTTTTTGACTCCCCAAGAAAATAGTGAGAATTTGCTTTAAGAGTTAAAACCTCAACATCATAAGCACCAATGTCTAAAGCCTTTTCAAAATATAGAATGGCTGTGTGATATTGATTTCTCATATAGTATATTCCACCAATAATAAACAAGACATTTTGTTCATATGGTGCTTTTTGTAGTATCTCTAATCCTAATTTCAAGGCATCATCATATTGTTTTTGTTTGACTAGCTTTCGTAATTCCTTTCTTTTTTGTAAAGTATTTTTTTCTTTAGGTTCTTTTGGATTTTTGCTAAATAGACCTACCAAAGCAAGATTATTTGAAATCAGTCAAATAAGATAGTTAGGAAAAGGCTAAGATTAGCTAATTGCAAGCATTCGTTCTATTGCAGTCCTAGCTTTGTCTGCAATTTCTTTTGGTACTACTACTTGGTTTTTCTCTTGAACTAGAGCATCATAGACTTTTTCAAGTGTGATCATCTTCATGTATTGGCATTCTGCTTTTTCAGAAGCTGGGATGAAATTCTTATCAGGATTTTGTTGTTTCATTTTATATAAAATTCCAGTTTCAGTTGCAACAACAAAGTTCTTGGCTTTAGAATTGTGTACATGGTTAAGCATTCCTTCAGTGGATAAGACAGATACTTTGTTACCATCAAAACTTCCAGATGCTGCATCATACATCATTGGCGTAGTACAACTGCATTCAGGATGAATTACAAATTCAGCATCTTTGAATGAATTTAGTTTATCTGTGATGTCTTCTGGTTTGATACCGGCATGCACATGACACTCTCCTGCCCAAATGAACATGTTCTTTCTTCCAGTAACTTTTGCAACATAAGAGCCCAAAAACATGTCAGGTAAGAATAAAATTTCTTTATCAGCAGGAATTGCCTTTACTACATTTACAGCATTTGCTGAAGTGCAACAGTAATCCAATTCAGATTTTATCTCTGCAGTTGTATTTACATAACCAACTGTGATTGCATTTGGATGTTGTTTCTTCCAGTTTCTTAACTCATCTACAGTAATTGAATCAGATAGTGAACATCCAGCTTTCAAGTCTGGAATCAATACTCTTTTTTCAGGGGATATGATTGCAGCAGTTTCTGCCATAAAGTGAACACCACAAAATAGAATTGTTTTTTGTGGAACTTTGGCTGCTTGTCTTGATAGACCTAAAGAGTCTCCAGTAAAATCCGCAATATCTTGGACATCTGGAATTTGATAATTATGAGCCAAGATAACAACGTCTTTTTCTTTTTTTAGACGCATGATTTCATCTTTGAGACTCGATGATTGTTGAACTAACATTTACCAAACTCAGTGCATGGTGTAGTCATTTAAAGAATAAGATCAGGTCTGGTTTACTCTAGAAAATAGGCAATTATGGCAATTCTTGCCATATTATGTACCAATTGATATTCCACTGGAGCAATATTTTCTTAGAGTCTCAATTGCTGACAAAATTGCCAGTTTGCTTGTCTTTGGATTTGTCTCATCTGAGACGTTTTCAATGTTAAATGACATATTTCCAAATTTTCCTCGTGCTACAATATAGTGAGTATTTTTGCTAGTGTTTGGGTCTGCAACAATTTTTACCATTGTCTTTTCACTACCTATTCCAACTAGACTAAGTAATGCTGCAACATTGATGTTTGCAGGAAATAGAGATACTGCTTCTTTGGCAGTTCCTTCAAAGATAATAGTTGCTGTATTGATTTTTTCCAAATCAATATTTGATGTCTCAAAAAATTTTGCACCTTTGAGTGACCTTGGATGTTTAGTGGTAGTTAAACTAACTGATTCTAATAAATCAGAAACCGATTTTATTGCATCCAATCCACCAATTGCACCAGATGGCAAATAGATTGTTTTATGAAAATGATCACATGCTTCAGATAAGATATCATAAATTGATTCGTCAAGTAATGCACCTACACTCATGATCATTAGGTCTCTTTTGTTTTGCAAAACACTATGAGCTACATTTCTAACTGCTTCTTGTGATGCTGCCTCCACTATAATATCAACTGGGTATGATGAAAGTAAATGTGGATTTTCAACAATTACTGGTTTATTTTTCAATTTATTAACTAGACTAGATGATGCATCTTTTGAAACATCATACACATGAGTAAGAGTACCAGGAATTTTACCTGAATCGATTGCTAAAGCAATTTGAGTACCAATAGCACCACAACCTAAGAGTCCAATTCTTTTCAAGTAATTTTACATGGAATTATCACTTAATTAATTCTAGTCAAAATCATAGCACTAGTACGATTTATCCTCAATCTATTTATGATAATAAATGACAATTATATCATGAATTTAGGTATGAACAAGACTTCATTTGGAATTGCCTTGTTTCTGATTTTATCTATTGGAATAATTGGAAATCTTACTAGTGTAGATGCAGAATCCCCTAGAAAGCAGATGAGCAGAGGAGTTTCAGTAGAAGATATTTCTTGCAAAACCGGTTTTAGTTTAGTGATTAGAAATAATGGGTCTCCAGCATGTGTCAGCGAAGATACCGCAGATAGATTAGAGAAACGAGGTTTGGGAAAAATCGAAGTTAGAGCAACTAGTCAAGTTACTACAAATTCAGATGTTTCCATTAAAGACCTAGAAAAAACTCAAACTTCAATAAAAAAACCAGAGAGTGTTAAAATTGTTCCAGCATCAATAGGTAGTGTGATTAATTTTTACATCCAAGATGATGACTTGAATGTGGCCCATAATGGTGTAGAGACAGTATCAACCGCAGGGTTATTTGAATTTACGATTAACGGTATTCCAATTACCGGTCCATCGACTATGATTGAGACGGGACCTGACACTGGAGAGTTTTATGTAAAATTACAATTACCTGATACCATTAATGGAAGACCTTTGAGTCAAGACGATATTGTCTTGATAAAATATTTGGATGCATCAGATAGTACCGGAGATAAACAGACTATAACACAATCAATATCATTATCAAAATCATATGCAAGTGTAGAGAAAGTGGGCGGCGGTTCCAGGATAGGCCATGAATTCACACTACGAATTTACGAACCAGATGCAAACAGAGATTCCAAAAATGAAGATAAGATATCTTTGAGTTTATTTGAGTTTAGAGGTGAAGGTGGAATTAGAACCAGTTTGTCAAATCCAGGTTTTGATGCAAACTCTAATTATTTGATAGAGACTGGAAAAAATACGAATATTTTTGAGGTAATAATAAAAATTCCAAGAACTCTAGATGGCAAGACCATTCACATCGGGGATGAATATGAAATTAGATACCTCGATAGTTCAACTCCATCAGGCTCGAGTGAAAAAATAGTTCTGAAAGGTAGGATTGGTTGAATTTAACTTATGTGCCATATAGGTGAATGGTCAGCATAACCTAAAGATTTTATTCAAACCAACAAAGTATTGTTGTGCTAAATACGGTATACAAAGATGCCATCATCAACAGAGAAAAAATGTTGTCCATTCTAAAG
This sequence comes from Nitrosarchaeum sp., assembly GCA_036984365.1. Taxonomy (GTDB): domain Archaea; phylum Thermoproteota; class Nitrososphaeria; order Nitrososphaerales; family Nitrosopumilaceae; genus Nitrosarchaeum. The sequence continues at coordinate 316,481 of BQXB01000002.1, read as the reverse complement.
GGACCTAAATTTGAACAGATTTTACAAAAAGCAAAGCAAAATTGGGTAGAATTTACGCCTACAAAACAAGACGTAATTACTGCTGGAATAGACAGTAGTTTTAACAATACAAAATTTCAAGGAATTGAACTTTGGGCAACAACTGCAGTATCAATTAAATCGAATGGTGAAGTGTTGGCAGATTTACACGATTCAGGATTAGGTTCGGATATAGATCTATCAAAAATTGCAAGTAAAATGGAAATTGAAGCATGTGAAAAAACTGTCGATTTGGTAGATTTGGTATTAATGGACGGATCACTTCATTCACAATTTATGACAAGACAGTCATCACTAGATGCCAGAGTTGTAAAAACAATAAAAAAAAGAGACAATGTAATTTTCATTGCAAAGACATCGAATACAAAAAAACAGTTTGAGGATCTAGGTTCATTAGCAGGAGATATTTTTTATTACAATCACATTACAAAAGGTTCAGGGTTTAGCAAGATATTTGTTGAAAAGAAATATGGAGCAGATAAAGTAATTTCTTCTACATTTGTGAGATTAAGTGATTCAACGCCAATCATAAAGCTAGAATTTTTAGGTGGAAATAGAGATAATGATGAAATAAAATCAATAATAAATAAACTATACAAAAGTAGTGTTGGAGGATATCCATATACATTAAAGTTAGCACATAACAACTGTAAAATATCGGACAAAGAACTTGCAAAAATGGTTAGCTTATTAGGATTGAGTAATGAAATTGGTTCGCGTGAGGTTTTAAGTTGAACACAGGTTTTGTAATAGGAGAGTCAAAGCCTACATTTGTAACTGTTATTACATCAAGACCGCTTTCGGTTGGCGAATATATCAAAATTGATTCAGATGAAGGAGAAATTCTGGGATTAGTTGAAAAATCATCTGTGTCAAGTGCTGCGTTTGCAGATGTCAAAAATTTTGACGAAGCATTTGAGAGTACAGAAATTGCAGAAATAAACAAGAGAGATAAAACATATACGGCACATATTGGAATCTTAGGATTTTTAGAAAATTTACGAAAAGGACAGTCAATCATACCTGCTGTGCCACCAATCCCAGGAACGCCAATATCTCAACCAACAAAAGAAGACCTAGAGACTATTTTTAGCCCACAAAAAGATGGATGGGTCAAAATTGGAAATTTATTAAGAGAAAAAACAATTGAAGCAAAAATCAATCTTGATAAAATTGTTTCAAGACATTTAGGAATATTAGCAATGACAGGAATGGGAAAAAGTAATCTTGTTTCTTTAATTACAAAACAAATTGGAAAACTAAAAGGAACTGTAATAATTTTTGACTATCATAACGATTACACAACGCTAAATATTCCACGAACAAATGTAATTGACGCAAAAATAAATCCTAGATTATTAGATGCAGATCAATTATCAGAAGTACTAGAGATTAGAGATGGTGCTAATGTTCAACAAAGAGTACTTAGAATGGCATTTACAAAACAGGTTAAAGAGTCAAAAGAATTTTGGAAAAAACTAGAAGCAGAACTAGAATTCATTGTGAATTCAGAAGATAAAAAAATAAAAGAAATCAGAGCATCAGCGTATAGAGTACAAGACATAATAGAAGAAGCTCAAAGAAGATTTGAAGACATTTTAGATCCGGACATGGGGGATCCGATAAGTTTCATTAAAGAAGGACGTATAAATATTCTAAACATTTCAGAATTATCTGAAAAACAAGCTAACGTAGCACTTGCATTTTATTTACAACAATTACTCAAAGATAAAAAGGATGCTAGCATAGTAAAACATGGAAGATCAAAAATAGAAAGGAATTATAAATTTAATTCACCAATTTTTGTAATAATCGAAGAAGCACATGTATTCATTCCAAAGGATCACGATACTAGTGCAAAATACTGGGCAGCTAAAATTGCTAGAGAAGGAAGAAAGTTTGGATTAGGTCTTGGAATAGTATCACAACGACCACGAAGCGTAGATCTCAATGTTCTCAGTCAGTTAGGCTCTTTTGCCATAATGAAGATTATTCAAGAAGACGATCAACGCCAAATTGCAGCTGCTACGGAATCCACTAGTCGTGAATTAATTTCTCAGTTAACATCTTTGAACGTAGGTGATGCAGTACTAGTAGGACAGTGGACCAATTTACCATCATTAGTCCACGTAGAAGAGGTAAAAGAAAAAATCATGGGGGCAGATCAAAGTGCAGTCAACGCATGGGCAAATGCAGAAAAAATGAGTGAAATTGCAGTGGAATCAACACAGGGACTTGTTCAGAAAGATTTGTTGTTAGATTAAATGTTGTTTTCACATATTTCAGACACACATTTGGGATTAGTACAATATGGAACAGAGGAACGAGAACAAGACGTATATCATGTTTTTAATCAAGCTGTAGATATTTCAATTAAAGATCATGTAGATTTTGTAATATTTGCAGGAGATATTTTTCATGTTCCAAATCCAAATGGAACAGCAATAGTTCAAATGGCAAATGCATTAAAACGATTGAAGAAAAACAACATAGATTCATTTTTCATTTTGGGAGAACATGATATAAGTAGAATTCGGGCAACACCAATTCCATACGTTTATCATAATTTAGAATTTTCTAGATATATTGGGCAGGGAATTCCAATTTATTACAAAGGAATTTTATTAGTAGGCTTTGATAAAATAAGAAAATCTGAGATTTCTCAGTTTGAAGAAAAATTTAGAATTATTGATGAAATTGCAAGTAAACATAACGGACATAAAATTTTGGTAATGCATCAAGGAATTTCAGAGTTTAACAAGTTTGCAGGGGAATTACAATCTACAGATTTACCAAAAAATTTTACATATTATGCAATGGGACATCTACATGATCATGACATAAAGCAATTCAATCATCTTAATGGACCGATTGCATATCCAGGTTCTATTGAGCTCACAACAAGCGAGGGAATAAAAGAAACAAAAAAAGGATTTTTTGAAGTAGATATATCAGATAATAAAGTAAAACCTACTTGGATAGAATTAGATGTAAGAGAACAATTTTCATTTAAAACTGAGTATAATAAATTAACAAAAACAATAGATGAAATTTCTACAAAAATAGGAATTATGAAAAGAAAACCCATAGTTGAGATAAAAATTCAGGGGGAAAATATTGAAACGGATCAAATACAAGCACAAATTTCACGGCTAAATTCACTTACATTAAGATGTTTTTGGAGAATTATTTCAAAAGAAGCATTGGATTCTTCAGTATTTTTAGAAAGACCGAGCACAATAGATGATGAAATGCTCAGATTATCAACCGATGCAATTGGTTCAGAACAAATTGCAAATTTTGCAATTAAAGAATTACTTCCACTACTAGCTTCAGGACAAACCAAAGAAGCCACTCAGATCATAGTTGAGAATTTTGAGAAATTCAAAAGGGAGACACAAAATGATAACAGCAATTGAATTAGGAGATTTTTTATCTCATTCTGAAACAAATTTAGAATTTGGCAATGGGGTAACCGTATTTGTAGGACAAAACGGTGCAGGAAAATCAAGCATCATAGATGCAATCACATTTGCATTATTTGGCCAACATACCAGAAAATCAAATAAAGGATTGATAAAAAGAGGATCAAATCAAGGATATGCCAAAGTAGAATTCAGCATAAATGGAAAGCAGTATCAAGCAGTAAGAAAAATTGACAACAGAGGAGGACTTGCTGCAAAGTTCACTGAAAAAAATAATGACGAGTTTTTAGAAATTGCAGCTGGTGAAAGAAAACAATTTGGAGAATCTATGACATCTGAAATTGAAAAAACTATTGGATTGGGTTTTGAGAAATTAAAAATTGCATCAATAGTACAACAAGGTGAATTAAATGCAATAATCAAAGCAAAACCAAAAGAATTCAAGGAATTACTAAATGCAATAATTGGAATTGATAAATTAGATGTTGCATCAGAAATTATGAAAATCATTACCAAAAATTTTCGTGAAAAAATTAAAAACGATGTAGGTTACGATGATACACATATAGATATTTTATTACGTGATCTACAAAAATACAACACAGAACTTGAAGAATCAAAACCACAGAAGGAACAGCTAAATGAAAAACAAATGGAATTACAAAGAGAGATTTCAACACTTAGAGCAAAATTGGAAATAGAAACCCCAAAAATAGACAAAATTAATCAATTGGAATTAAGAAAAAAAGAATTACAATCATATGTAAAAACAGCAATACAAGAAATCCAACGTGAAATAGACGAAAAAGAGCACAAAATACGCGATTGTGAGGGCTGTTTTGAACACATATACACGAAAAAAGACAGTGAATCAAAAATGGAGAAAGTAGAATTAGCAGTAGAGGAGAATCAAAAAAGGATTCAAGATTTAACAAGCCAAATTGCTTCTCTTAAAGAAAAGCTGGATCTTGCTGAAAAGATCCAGTTAAAGGATAACAAATGTCCTGTATGTGATTCAAAAGTTGAAAAACTAAATCCAATATTTCAAAAAGAACATCTCATACAAGAAATTTTAAATATTAATGAGCAAATTAATTCAATTGAAAAAGAACGTATCATGTACAATCAAAAAAGAATTGAATTTTCTCAAAAATTACAAAATGCGAGAGATGCTGAAGCGACATTAAGAGCACATTCTATCAAAGACCAAGAGGATTTGAGAAAAATTCGGGATGAAATAAAAATTAAAAAAAACAGTGTGCAAAATATTCCAATTTCTAATAACAGTAATCTATTAGAAATATCCCAAATAGATTCACATGCTAAAATGATTTTTGAAAATATTACAAAATTAGAACAAGAAACAGAAGGATTTAATCAAAAAGAATTTCTAAATCTTAAAAAAATAATTGATGAAAAACAAATTGAACTTTCACGAATAGATCAGCATATTGGAGCAGTAATACAGAAAATCACAAAATATCATGAACAAATAAAAACAATACAAGACATAGTTTTGAATCTTAAAATCGTTAAAAAATATGTAGAGAAATTAGATACAATTCAAATTAACATATTTAATAGAGACGGGCCAGTTGCAATGAGCCTAAGATCATGGGCACTTAATACCATATCAATAAAATCTTCAGAGTATCTCACATTATTAAATACAAAAATTCAAAGAATAGTACTTTCAGAAAAAACTAGAGACATATCAATATCATGTTATTCTAAAACTGAAGTTTTAGATATTGAATCACTCAGTGGAGGTGAACAAGTTAGTGTTGCACTTGCGCTCAGACTAGGCATGGCAAGTTTACTTGGAGCATCAAATCTCAATCTAATGATTCTTGATGAACCTACTACACATCTTGATGCGGAGCGTAAAAAAGCTCTTGTGGGGGTATTATCTCAATTATCAGACATCACTAGTGTTGGAAAACCGATGCAATTTATCATAATTACCCACGATGCAGAAATATTTGAGGATTCAAATGTAGATAAAATATATAAATTTGAAACTTCTGAGATGGGTAGCAAAGTAACAGCTCTTTAAACTGTTTTTAATAAATACAACATTTCAAATTTATTGATAAATTAAATGAGAACTATTCTAATAATTCCCAATTATTATTACCACATTTACAAGAAACACCAGATTCTTGCAAATATTTTTTGTACTCTAGATCAGAGCACGGTCCCATCTCAGGAATAGAAAACTTCACTTTACAGTTTCGGCATCTTACAATTAATGATTCCAGGACTACACCTGTTCTATTTTCTTACATACAAGTTTTGAAAAGTAGCAACCGGCAATTGCTGCAATAACAGCAGGAATCAAAGTGATAAAGAACACCTCGATAATTAATTCAAAATAAATACTGTAAATCAAGCTGGGTGAAACTAGTTTTCCTAATAAAACCTCGTTATACGTGTACACAATGTATGGGTAATAAAACATGTAAAATATAGAACCTAAAATTCCGGCACCGATATACTTGGCACATTTATAATTTAATTTTGAGATAACATAATCAGATACAACCAAAGGGATCATGTTTGTACTGTAAAACAATATCGTATCACTCATCGCAAAGTTTGGTAGAATCGCAGTAGAACCATAAATTGCTAAAAACAATCCTCCAATTAAAGAGACAATCCCAAATTTATTTTTAGATAAAAAAGATGAGCTGATCAAAAACAATGAAATTAAAAATGGATAGCATACAGTTGCGACTATTATTGCAGTAAAAGGTTCTGGATTGAAATTAAAAAAATCAGTATTTGAAAAAGGTAAAGACAGGGATGAAATCAATCCAGAACTAGCAAGCCAGACAGGTAACAGCCCAATTACAATTAAAAACGGTAAATATAGTGATTTTGTTAATATACTGTACCTTACAAGACCAACCATCCCACCAATACTGGTTAGAATCATTCCAAATATCAGAGACATGTGAGGAGGACTAAGTAGCCCATCAAGTCCAAATGCAGAATGCCAAAGAAAATCAATTGGGCCTGCACTAATCAATATGATAATTCCAATTACTCCAATCTTGAGTGAAATTTTCAAATATTTTTTGTTTTCAATTTTGTGCCAGATTAAAAAAGAAAGCACAGTTCCAATTAATGACATTGCAACTCCCGAATACATCACCCCATGTGGCACAGATACAAAGGATTCAGGTTTGTTTAACACATGATTAGTGATATCCCAGCTGCCACCAACAGTTACAAGTAAAATCCCTAAACTTATCAACAAATTTCCAAGGAGAAATATCTTTTGAGATTTATCTGCTAGTTTAGAGTTGAGTTCCATGATATTATCTTATCTCAATTAGATATTAGGGATTCACCATTGCAGAGTATACTGCCACATACTCTCCTTGTGGGTCAAGTAGCCCTTGACGAGGGAGATGAGAAAGCTCGCTAGTGTGTGGGATTTCTATTACTTTAACATAAATTTCAAAGAGGCCAGTATTTTTTGGGGTCACAGATAACCTAAAATCATAATTTCCATTTGGCGGGGAAGGACTGTTCATAATCTCAATTAATGCATACTGTGATTCTACTTTTTGAACACCTGCACTGTACTTGCTTCCAATCAGAGTATTTTTTTCAATTAATCGGTATTGATGATTAAAATCAGAATTTATCACTTTAACTTCATCAGTTATTTTATCAATGGACGGAAATCCTACAGATAAAATGTGAATATCACCATAATCACCAATGTTTTTAGAGAAAATATCGACATCAAAGGATTCTCTAAGAGATATAGAAGAATTTGAAATTTTTACCTCAAAAAATGGTTGCGGTACAGGTATCTCTTTTGAGAGGTATAGTGAAGGAAACACGGTTAAAGATAAGATAAGATAAACTCCAAGTAGTAAAGATGCCACAATTATTGGAAGGATTTTTTTCATTTGTTTGAATTAATTTAGCTCATTAAAAAATTCTGGCAAATTATGAATGAAATTTAGCAAAATCATCTTTTCCTAGGCAGTCAATCAATGAAGTATAAGATTTTTCAAATTCTAAAATTACTTTATCTAACATAAATTTCAAAAATATAGATAATAGTTTTTTATCCAATGCTGTGCATTCTATTCCATTACAAGTTTGTCATAAAACTTCCATTCGTCTTGATGGAAATTATCCTCCTTGGATGTAATTAGTTTACAATCTATTTATCATGAATCACAAATATGAGTAAAGTAAATATCTGAAATAGAATTGAGAGCAAAACTGCAAACATTCACATTTTATATATGTCATTATATTATCTATGCAAGTTCAAAGATAAGAAGAACAGAATTTTTCTATAATTCCTGAATTTTATTTCAAGTTCTTTAATTTTATTTCTCAATTCAATACTATCACATCTTAGAACATGGCAGTTAGAATTTTAAAGTAAAATCTATTGCACAATTACTTTGCCTGTCATCCAAGGATGCAACATGCAATGATAATCAAATTCACCAACGTCAATAAAGACGTGTTCCCATGTTCCATTTGGGATGATCATTCCTGAATCAAACAATCCATTGTGTACTGCAGGTAAGCCACTGGTTACTGTGTGAGCTGCAGAATCGGTATTAATCCAAAGTACTGGTTCTCCAGAGTAAATTTCAACTGCATAAGGAAGATAGCATTCGTTTGTACTTTCACATCCAGGAGAACTAGACCCTATTGCCATTGTAACTTCTGCGGGACCTGAACGTTTCTCAGTTGGTTCAGGAGATAGTTCTGTAACTGGTTCTTCAACAAGCTCTGCTATTGGTTCTTCAACTGGGGTTGGTTCTGTAATTGGATTTACATACATCTCTTCAAATTTAGTTACACCAATTTGTCCAATCATCCAAGGATGAACCAAACAAAAGTAAGGATATGTTCCTGCTGTATCAAAAGTAAATTTGTAAGTAGTTCCAGACATAAATAATCCAGAATCAAATACACCATCAATTCCTTCTGGAGTTCCTGAAGTTACTGTGTGTGCTGCAGTATCATCATTACTCCATGAAACAGTATCGCCAACATTAATCTCTAAAGAATATGGCAGATAGCAAGTATCGGTAGTCTCACATCCAGGAGAGGACACACCTTGTGGAATTGAAACTGTATGGGTTGTTGGAAGAGCAGGCATTGTCATAACGGGAGACACCATTCCAGAGGATTTCATAGCACTAACAGAATAACTTAAAGTAAATTGAGTAGTGTCTTTAGTGTGAACTGCAAGAGCATTTCCTGAAAACTCCCAAGAACCCATTGCATTTTTAGGATCAACAAATGTCATCTCAAAAATATTTATACCATCTACAGTCCAAGTTTTTTCTGGATTTTCATCAGGACCAATTGGACCTCTTAATGTGATAAGCTGAATAGGTTCAGATGCAGAGTATGAAAGAATTCCAGAATAAACATCACTTGATGGAGCAATAATTACTGCAATCTGATGTGATTCGTGTCCCATTCCAGGGTCTTGCACTGAATCCATAGTTCCCGACATTACAGTATCAGACATGGAACTATCAAAATCTATTTTATAATCAACAGAAAATGGCTCAGTCTTCTTTGTGTGTACTGCCAATGCGTTTCCTGCAAACTTCCATTCTCCTTGTGCGGTATTTGGAGTAACAAAAGTTAGTGCATAATTTGTTTTTCCATCGGGAGTCCAAGTCGCTTGGCCCTTAGCATCTCCATCTTTTAATGGACCATGTAAAACAATTAGTTGAATGGATTCAGTTGCATCATAATGTAACGTACCAGAATAAATTTTGTCAGATGGTGGCAATAGCAACGCAAGTTGATGAGCTTCATGTCCTAAGCCAGGATCAGTTGCAGATACCATTCTAGTGAATCCATCATGTAATTGTTTTTGAACTGCACATTCACCAGGATATGCAAGTTTTACATTTGCTGCACCTAACAAACAGGTATTACCATAAGTAATATCATCAACACCACAAACTGGATCATATTGCATAGTACATGCAACAGGCTTTGCTTCAGGTTCTACGTCATATCCAGGGTCCATTAAAATGAAAACTAAACTGACTGCTACTAAAACGCCCACTGCTGCAATTATTCCAATTGTAAAATTCATTCTTATCCACCTGTTAGTTTTGCAAACTTTTCATTCTTACTTAACTTTTCCATAAATTCAATATTTGATAATGCAACCACAGCAGACTCTACTACGGGAGTCTCGGGATCATTTAATGCTTTTTCTAAAATTGCTTTTGCTTCTTTTGAGCCAATCACACCAAGGGCTATTGCAGCTTCATGTCTTACAAACAAACTAGGATCATTAAGTGTGGCATCGGATAGAGGAGGAATGCAACTGGATAAACACATCTGTCCAAGCGAAAATGCTGCTTCATGCCTTACAAGTTCATTTGTATCATTTTTTAAAACCTTGGCAACATGTGGAACTTTATCTTCTCCTCCAAAATCAACTAGTATGCAAGTAGCCCGAGTTCTTATTACAAAATCAGGATGAGTTAAAAGATTCACAAAATAGGCGGTATCTCTTTTTTCATATTTTGCCTCCATCTCTGCAAATAGATTCAATCTGTTTTGAGTTACTGCCTGCATTTTGCTTTCAGGTTTTTTATATCCTATATTAGGTTACCCGAAATATTTGCATCATTTTGAATACGCGTTATCTTTTTAAAAGAAAAAAAATCAACGTCAAACAATGAGTGTAGTAATAGGACAAAAAGCACCAAATTTTGCAGTTTCGGATTGGGTTCAAGGAGCTCCAACAAACTTTGATCAGGAAAAAGACCATATCGTATTAGTAGAGGTATTTCAGGTAAATTGCCCCGGCTGCTTTATGCATGCGCTTCCTGAGGCAATTAACATCTACAACAAATACAAAGATGACGGGGTACGCGTAATAGGAATCGCTACTGCCTTTGAAGATTATGATAAAAATACCTTGGATAATTTGAAGAAGTTAGTTGAGACAGGCGAAGTAATTGGAGAGACAAAAAATGCACTATCAATGTACGGTCAGCTACAATCAGGCAACAAATTACCATACAAGATTCCATTTCCTCTTGCAATGGACAAACTAACCAAGATAGATGGTAAAGTGAGTGATGAAAAAGTAATGCAGTTTATCTATGGGCAAATTCCAGAGTTTGATTCACAGCCAGAAGAATATAGAAAACAAATAATCCAAAGGGTTAGAGATTATATGAAATCAAAAGAGTATTCAGCAGAAACTTTTGAGAAATTTGCTTTACAAGGAACACCTTCTATAATAATAGTGGACAGAAAAGGAATCTTAAGAGATGTCTCTTTTGGACAATCAGGCAATGTAGATGCAATTATTAAAAAATTGTTAAGTGAATAAAATTATTTTGCAGATTTGTTATCTTTATTTTTCTTGGATTTATTCTTATTTTCTAAAAGATCTATTGCTCGTTGATTTGATAGTGTCCACGCTTTGAACATCTGCCTAAAAACTTCATTTAGCTGTTTATTCTCCGAAGTTCCTATTTGTATCTTGTAAGACTCCCAAGCAGCAATAATGGATTGATTACTTTTTTTTAAAAATGCTAGTGCCTCTTTTTCTCCCAATAATGAAAGTGATAAAATCACCACTATTTTAGGCAATATCTAAAGTAAAACAAGCAACACAGATAGTATTACAACAATACAAAATCCACCAATTAAAGCAACTTTATCATTATCCACATATAACCACTATACAAACAAAATAAAAATAAATCTCAAATTAATACTCTCAAATGAAGTCATCATAATTCCATAAAAAACATCAGTACTTGCAATAATTGCAATAGCTCATTTAGTAGATTTTTTTATATGTCGTTCATGAAAGTAATTCAAACTTAAGAATTGGTTAACAACATAACCAAATTCAAAATATCAAGATAGTTCTAATGTGATAATTTTGAATTATATTTAGAATTTCTTTTTTAATTTCACAATTACAATTGTAGGTACTACAAAATACATTCCAATATTTAATAAGATTACAGAAAGTCCCAATCCCACTATCATAAATTCAGAGTCATCAGATAAAGATAACACAGATAGAGATGAAATCATCGGAGTGATTGTAATCTTTACTAGTTCTTTGAAAATTGGATTTTCACGTTCGTAGTCAGCAATTACAGGACTAAATGAATAATACACTTCATTAAATGAATTCATAAATAATTGTCCAGATTTAGTTTTGAGTAATTGATTGTCTCTAATTTCACGTAGTTGTTGTAACTGCGGAGCTAGTTCACTACCATATGCTGCAGTAGCAATTAGACAGCCACCACCATTATCAATTTCTTCAATTGAGGGTTCATCAATGATATTTTGATTTATCCCGTGAAGATAATTAGTACCTATAATCTCGATTTTATTATCACCAGAGCCTGTAAAATTTAATGTCATAAATGAAATTTGATTATTGGTTTTTACTGTTGGATGGTATTCCTCCCCATTTATGTATAAAGTGAAATTTCCACTCAAAAGAGTTTGTGGAATGTATAGCTCACCTAAATTATTTTCAAGACCACTGGTGATGTATAGAGTAAGACGTTTTTGATCATCATCAAATTCATAATTTGAAATATCAAAGTTGGAAACTGTTTGAACTTCAAAAGAATGCCCACCAGTTTTAACTTCCAATCTATTTACTAATCCAGTCCTATCAGATAATTGAGCAAATGCAGGTGTAATTACTAGTAGTAAAAGTAAAACGAATAAAATTGATTTCAATTTATGCGGAGATTTGAGGAATTCTTTGTCGTAATTCTTTGTCTTGTACAATTCTTGGATGCATTGGATCTGCCAAGATGACTTCAAACCAGTAATGCATACCGTCTTTGTAAACAAAGTATGAACCTAAAAGTTTCATGTTAGGATATCTTTCAAGTACTCTTCGTACTGCAACTGTTTTCATGTCATCATCTGCTTTGATTCTAGTAACACCGAGATGTTTTGGTCTTCTTCCAGCAACGGGTCTTTGTTTTCGCATACCACCAGTACCGACTCTCATTCTTACAACAACAATGCCTTGTTTTGCTTTGTAGCCTAATCTGCGGGCTCTTTGTAAACGACTTGGTCTATCTATACGAGTAATGGCATTATCTTTACGCCATTCTACTATTCTATCTCTAATTTCTGGTGTATTTTCTTTCCATAGTTTGATCCAAGTCTTGTCTTGCATACTAGGCATATCGATTTTAATAAAATCACCCTTTAATAACTTAAATCGTCAATAAGGCATAAGCACTGCTAAAGAATCAAAAATGTTCCTTGAGTGGGTATTTCAACCGCACTCAAAGAGTTTGCTTCCGCAGAAAACTCGATAATTCAGGTCATCATATTTCATTAAAAAGGATTTCTGAGCACAGATTTGAGATTTTTATTAAGTAATCATAAAGAAAAGTAGATGAAAACAATACAGGGGATACTTATCACGACATTGATGATCTTTGGTACTTTATCATTGCTAAGTGTTTACGCTACACCATCTGTCGAAATTGTAATGGAAAAGACCACTTACAATTATTGTGAAAAATTATTCTACACAATTAAAGTCTCTGAAATTACAGGTGACCATGCTATATTACACATTACAGATCAAGCAGGAAAAACAAGTAGTGCGATTCCAATTCCAATATCTAATTTGGAAACTCCAATTCCATCTGCGATGCCATTTGAGGCAGAAATTTTTCCTCCAGGAAGATATTTTTTAGATGTTGAATATTCGGGAGGAGAAGATACAGCATTATTTGATTTGTTGGATTCGAAAAATGTTTGCATATCAACGGTAATGAAACAATTTGCATTTAGTTGGCTTAACAACCAGGTATCAGATGGATTTTTCATAGATGCAATAAATAAATTTGTAGACAAAGAAATAATCAAAATTCCATATAACATGAGTGAAAAAAATCTTCAAGACATACACATACCAATTTGGGTAAAAAACATAGTTGCATGGTGGCTTGATGAGAAAATTTCAGATGGCGAAACAGCCAAAGCAATTCAATACTTGATTAACAAAGAAATCATAGTAATTTAAAAAAAATGAATCGATACTCAAAGATAACACTAGTGGCAATAATTGTCATAATAATTCCATTTGCATACTCTATTTTGAACATCTTTGCAGCAGAGCAGTTACAATTCAAATGGAGTGAAAATAAATTCAGTTTTTTTGAATTATCAAATGGAGGAGATGTAGAATTTTGTAATACTATGCCATATTGGATGAGTTTTAAAAAATTTGAAATAGTTACGTTTTATGATATGAAACAAAACGGAATATTTACTGTATACCCACTTACAATAAACCCATCATCGACTGCCATTCAAAAAGGAGTATTTTATTCTGAAGAGTTTACCTCAGCACAATATGTGTTCATGAACCTAGATTTTGAATTCGACGGAGGAGATATCAGACTAGACCCAAACAAGCTGCACGTGTTGATAAACATCAATACACCAATTATCGGAATAATTCCATATATTACCACTTTACAATATTCAGGATTTGAATTTAGTAATTTAATGAATAATGAAAAATTAAGCTGTTAGATTATTTACTACTCTTGCTTGCTTTTGACATCATAGCCAAAACAAGTCCAACAACACCTGCAATGATAAATGCCGCAACAACCCCAATGACTAGTTGTTTTCCCAATCCTTGAGGTGCAACTTCAGATTCGATAACTGGTTCTGCTACACACTCACCATCTTCAAGAACAGCTCCAGGTCCACATCTTTCATCTAAAACACAAACACCATCTTTGAGAATTGTTCCAGGTCCACATTCGGTCTTTGGTTTTTCTACTGCTGGTTTGTCCACAATAGGCGTGGGATCTTTAACTTCTGGTTCTTCTGGTACAGTAACTTCTGGTTCGGTATTTTCAGATGAACCAAATTGAGAACCGATAATTTCAACCTCATCAGTTCCAGAGGGCAAGATAATGCTTAGAGTTCTACTTTGATCAGTAGTGATAATTTCAGAAAATTCTGGTTCATCACCATCTGCTAAAACAAAAAAGGCCTCATCCGCACCTTGATATATTGAATCAAAAAAGTTTCTATCCAGCGCAACTTCCAAAGTTCCTGAAGAACCTGTAACATCCACATCAATAATTAGAGAAACAAGTTCAGCATCAGCAGTTATTGATGAAACCGTTACTCCTGTACCAGTGTAATTAACATCATATGATACCCCATTCATGTCAACAGTTAAAGTCTCTGCATAAACAAAGGCCGAAGAAATGATTGCAACTATAATTAATCCTATTGAGATTTTTGCAAGTGAACCCAAACTTGGTATTCTTCCTAGTCGGTCAGATTGGGCATTCATACCTTGGCTTCGCATATGGAGTTACTACAAAATCCGTCTTAAAAAGAATGAGGCGATATTTAATCACGTATCAGTCAAGCTTTTTTGGGTTATTCTTCTAGTTTACGCAGAAATCAGATCACTCCACGCAGAATTTGAATAATTTTCTCCCCAATTATATTGGCTGCCAAAGATTGAGCCTCCTTTGTCTGAGCCCCAATGTGAGGAGTTAGAATCACATTATCCAACTCGGCTAATTTGGTTCCTATTGCAGGCTCTTTCTCAAAGACATCTAAAGCAGCACCGCCCAAATTACCATTTTTAATTGCTTCGTACAAAGCAACTTCGTCAACTACGCCACCTCTAGAAGTATTGATAATTTTTGCAGTCTTTTTCATGGAAGTCATTTTTTGAGCATTAATCAAATGATATGTAGAGTCCAACAAAGGAACATGAATTGAAACATAATCAGAACTTTGTAGCAATGTATCCAAATCAGCTTTCATCAATCCAACTTCTTTGGCAAACTCTTCATCGATTGGAACTACATCATAACCAATAATATTCATATTTAGTCCTCTTGCAAGACGTCCTAATCTTTTTCCAATGTTTCCCAATCCAATAATTCCAAGGTACTTTCCTCTAAGCTCTGTTCCTTTTAATTCACTTTTTAACCATTGACCATTTCTAATTGCTCTGTCACCTCTTGCAGTTTGTCTAGACAAAGTCAACATAAATCCCAAAACTAATTCAGCAACAGCATTCATTGCACCTTCTGCAGCATTAATTACTCGAATATTTTTTTCTTTAGCTGCAACTTGATCAACGTTATCTAATCCAACCCCAACCCTGGCGATGATTTTACATTTATCAGCTTTCTCAATCATCTCTCTAGTGATAGTAGTTCTACTTCGAACAATCACGATATTGAAATTAGAAATTTTTTCTTTAATCTGTTCAGGAGTAATTTTTGGATCATAAGAAACTTTCAATCCATTATCCTGCAATATCTTATTCAAAACTGGATCTACCTCATCACAAATTAAAACGGAATCATCAAATCCCATATAATTAAGAAAAAAGCTACAGAATATAACTCATTAAGAATAGAAAAAGAGAAAAAGTTGAGAATGTCTACCTATGGTATTGGTGGTAGAGTTGGTACAATTTCCCATAAGGGTAATGCACCGCTTGCTATTTTAGCGGAAGCGACTTCGTCAGTGTATAGACCATGTACATTTACTGCTGGATGTGCAATACTGTTCATTCCCATTGGTGGGACAGCATCACTTGGGTTACCCAATGCGTAAGCATATGATGGAACTGGTGCTGGAATCACTCCTGCATCAACCAATCTTGGATTCAATCCAAATGGATCACCTGCTACAAATACTGTAGCTGCGCCAGTGTAAATTGCGGCATAGTCGTGATTAACTGCGGCATATGCACCTGGTTCATCAAATACCAAGTCAACAATCATTCCTTGTGAGCCACCGAGTAACCATGTTTCAGTTGCTGCGGATTGTACTCTGTTACCTTGTGTAACTCTGTCCAAGATTTCACCAACAATGTGGAAAAATACTGGTTCGTTACCTTGGTTCTCAACAAAGAGTCTCACATGTTGATCATTTTCAACAAACAAGAGTTGTGATTGGTACTGCTTGTGTTCAAGTCCATTCCATGGTTGTGCAACAAAGATGTTCTTGTTTGCATCGCCTTTAACGAGCAAGTTGTGAACCATGTTTGGTACATAACCAAATTGCATTCCGTTAACAACTGTTGCGGTGTTTTGATGTCCGAACATTTTTCCGGCATCATAATTACCTTCAGGTGTAAGGTACAATTGGTTGTATTGGAGTGTGAACTCTAATGCATCTGCATCGTAGAACTGTCTGTCCAATGATACTTTGCCGTTGCTGACTGCTGTTTTCTCGACCATTAATTTGTTGTAACCATCGATTGGGTCAACAATTGTTAGTCCGTACATGCCGGAAAGAACGTGTTGATCCATTCCAATGAGTTTTACACCAGAACAATGGTATTTGAAAACACCAGCTGCTTCTGCAATGTAGCAGTATTGACTTGTTTCACCCGGATTAACGGATTCAAAGTTACTTGCAGACATTTGTGATGCATGCATATCGTTACCGTGTCCAGTAACTTCACCTGCTGGAATTGTAAGTGTCATTTTTACGACATCACCTTGAGTAACTCTTAGTGTTGGTCCTGGGACTTGTCCACTAAAGGTCATTGCATTGAATGTTTTTCCTCCCATGATTGGAAGAGAAACACTTTCACCAGTCAAGTTAAACTCTACGACTTTTCGTCCAGAGTCTTCTAATGCGCCACAATCAGTTTCTGCGAATGCCTCTGGCATTACAAGCTGTAAACCGCCCATTTGATGGATTTGTTCAATTACATCGGCGTTCATTTTTGAAACGTCAAGTGATTGTCCACTAATTTGGGTTTGTGTGTATGTGCTTCCGAATAGCGTTGCCCCCATTACAGCTACTGCTGCAATTGTAAAGAGCATACTGATACGCTTATTCATGTTCAACGTGATTCATGTTTCATATATAATAATTCCCTTTTTACCACTCAAAAATAAAAAAAATACTAGAAAAAGAATGAATAATGGGAAAATAGAGATAAACCAATATGAAATTTAGATTAGATGAAGATTCACTAGGCAAAGTCCAAATTCCTTCTGACGCATACTATGGGGCATTTACTGGAAGAGCAGTTAAACAGTATCATGTAACGGGAAACAAAGCACATCCAAATTTGATAAAATCATTTGTCATGATAAAAAGATCTGCAGCAATTGCAAACATGAAGACAAAAGCAATTGATGCAAAACGTGGAAATGCAATTGTTTCTGCATGTGATAAAATATTGGTGGGAAAATTCACAGACCAATTTGTAATTGATATGATCAATTCGGGTGCAGGGACAGCTTTCAACATGAATTCAAATGAAGTAATTGCAAATGTTGCCTTAGAAATATTACACAAAAAGAAAGGACAGTATCAATATCTACATCCAAATGATCATGTAAACATGTCACAGTCAAGTAACGATACTTATCCAACTGCAATGCATGTTGCAATTCTAATTAATCTAAAAGATACCATTCCAGCAATTGACATATTAATAAAATCATTAACAAAAAAAGCAAAAGAATTTTCATCGTTTAAAAAAATTGGAAGAACCCATTTGATGGATGCATTACCTGTAACACTTGGAAGTGAATTTACAGCTTATGTCACATCCATTACTAAAGCACGAAATGTAATAGTTTCATCTCAAAAAGAATTACAAAACATAGCATTAGGAGGAACGGCAGTTGGTACTGGAGCCAATACTCCAAAAGGTTATAGAAAAATTGCAATAGCAGAATTGGCAAAAATTTCGAAATTATCTCTAGTTCCAGAAAAAGATATGCAATTCGGATTACAAAGTAAATTTGCAGTAGCAAATCTTTCAAGTGCATTACGTAATTTAGCACTTGAAATCGGCAAACTTGCAAACGATATCAGATTAATGGCATCAGGTCCAATTGCAGGTCTATCAGAATTAGGAATTCCTGCAGTGCATGCAGGATCATCCATCATGCCAGGCAAAGTAAATCCATCACTAGCAGAATGCATGAACATGATTTGTTTCAACATAATCGGTAATGACACTGCCGTATCATATGCAGCGCAAAGTGGACAGTTTGAACTAAATGTAATGATGCCAGGTATGCTAAAGTGCATGCTTGAATCTACTGACATGTTGAAAAATTTCCTACCAATATTTTCTGCAAATCTAATTGATGGATTATCTGCAAACAAGGAAAAACTTCAAAGTAACATAGAAAATAGTCCAGTGATTGTAACACTTCTCACACCGAAGATCGGTTATCTAAAATCTGCAGAACTATTCAAAGAGTCCATAAAAACTGGAAAATCAATCAGAGAATTAGTTACATCAAAAAAACTGATGGACAATAAAGAAATTGATTCATTGTTTAGATAAATCATGGCAAAGATTTTCGTAGAAGCATACGGATGTTCTGCTAGTTTTGCAGACTCTGAAATGATTTCAGGATTAATTGTAAATGGAGGGCATACACTAGTCAAAGATTCTTCAGAATCAGATTTGAACATAGTAGTAACATGTTCGGTAAAAGATTCAACTGCAAACAAAATGATGCATCGAATTAATTCTCTGAAATCAAAACCGTTAGTTGTAGCAGGTTGTCTTCCAAAAGCTGAACAAAATACAGTAGAAAAGATCACTCAAAAAGCAAGCTTGTTAGGACCAAACTCATTAGGAAAGACATTACAAGTTATAGATTCAACATTAAGAGGAATTAAACAGATAGCACTAGAAGATTCTGATCTATCAAAAGTAGGATTACCAAAAGTAAGATTGAATCCAGTAATTGGAATTATTGAAATTGCAAGTGGTTGTATGAGTGAATGTACTTTTTGTCAAACCAAATTATCTAAAGGAGATCTCAAAAGTTACAGATTGGGAGATATAGTCAGGCAGGTTGAAACTGAAATAAGTGAAGGATGTAAAGAAATTTGGTTAACTTCAACAGATAATGGATGTTATGGTTTTGATATCAATACAGATTTGCCGACTTTGATAAATGCTGTAACAGAGATTCCAGAGGACTTTCGGATAAGAGTAGGCATGATGAACCCAATGTACATGCCAAGAATAAAGGATGAATTGATAAAGTCATTTAATAGCGATAAAGTTTACAAATTTCTACATATCCCTGTGCAGAGCGGCAGCAACAAAATCCTAAATGATATGAAACGAGGTCATACTGTAAACACCGTAAAAGATGTAGTAAAAAAAGCCAAAGAAAGATTTGAAAACTTTACAATTTCAACTGATGTCATAATAGGATTTCCTTCAGAAACTAATGAAGACTTTGAGAAAACATTTGAACTCATTAATGAAATACGCCCAGACATCGTGAATCTTTCAAAGTATAGTGCAAGACCAGGTACGGAAGCTGCAGAATGGGACCAGATAGAACCATCAGAAGTAAAAAAAAGAAGCAAAATCATATTTAATTTAATAAATAAAATTTCATTAGAGAATAATCAAAAATGGATTGGTTGGAGAGGTAAAGTTTTGTTTGATGAAGAGACTAGCGAGGGGATCAAAGGAAGAAACGAGGCATACAAATCAGTATTTGTCAAAGACAAAATTAAGATCGGCCAGACTCACACAGTCAAAATAACAGATGCGACTACGCATAGTATTCTTGGAAAGATCGTAAGCTAATTTTTTTAGATTGAAGATTTGATTAAAATAACGTAAGAAGGTTTTTTATCCAAATCAATGAATAACACTTGAAATGACATTTCAAGTAAAAGAACCGATCTTAATTATTGGTTTAGGCGGTGCAGGCTCAAAATTAGCAATACAAGCCAAAGACACTCTAAATTCAGAATGTCTAATTATCAGCAATGATCAAAAAGACCTACAATCAGGAAATGATTCAATCAAGGTCTCTACTGATTCAGTCATCAATCCATCAGTTCAGTTAATCAGAGGCTCAACATATAAAGTGGTAGACCAGATTAAGTCCAAAATTTCAAATTATTCTACAATCATACTTATAACTAATTTAGCAGGAAAAACAGGTTCTGCGATATCCCCTGTAGTTTCAGAGATTTGTAAAGAGTCAGACAAAGGGCTAATTTCATTTGCAATAATGCCATTCAAATACGAAAAAGATAGAATTTTCAATTCAGGTATTTCGTTAAAAAGAGTAAAAGCAGATTCACAGTGTACAGTTGTTCTAGATAATGATTCATTATTAGAAAGTAATCCAGATTTAAGCCCAAAGACATGTTACAAAATTGCAAATGATGCAATAATGTACGTAGTTAGTTCATTGAGTTCTTTGGAAATTCCAAATGAAACAAACATACTAACAACTAGCAAAGATGGTCAAAAAATTGAAGAGTCTTTAAGAGATTCACTCAAAATGCTATATGAAAATGCACCACCACACTCTGTAAGGCATTCAATGCTCTATGTGGTGGGCGGAAACAACATCCCAACAGGAGTTTTAAATTCAATTTCAAATCTAACTAGTGGAATACTCGGTGAATCTAGCTCACATATTGATATGTCATCATCTTCAAGTGAATCAAAAGTGGTAATGCTATCATCTATTCAAGGAATGACAAAATTTGAAAAATATGATCCATTAGGAATTATTCCTCAAGAAAATACACTTGATTGGACACATCCTGACTGTAGTATAGATTATAAATTAGATCTATACCAATTAGAATAAAATATCTTTTAATAATTTTTAGGAATTAAATTTTTATTTAGATTTTTTAGGTGTTTTTTTAGATGGAGTTTCTTTCTTTACTTCTTTAGCTGGAGTTTGTGGTTCATCAGTAAATGGTGAAACCAAAATATAACCTTCATCAGTTTTACTCATTCTAACTCTAATTTTTCGTGGAGGGCTACGTACTCCTTTTGACCAAATAATGTGAGCAAGATCTTCTTCAATTTTGATTTCAGATGTCTTCATGTGATGTTGAGCAAATTTTTTAATCATGTTAATAGCTCTAGGTGCACGATGTGTATCCACTGAAAGTAAAACTTTACCTAAATTGATAGTATACACTCTTTCTAATTCTTGGGACATCTAGCCAACCTCCACATCTGTTGATCTCCAAGCTCTACGTTTTGGATTTGATCTAACATCTCTTTTGGTCCTGAGAATTACCCAAGCTGGAACAGCTGAAGTCTGCCTTGTCTTTTTTAACAGACGAATTTTTCTTGGAGATGACTTGCGGGTAGCCATGTTTTTCAGGCACGAAGAGCTCTTTTTAAATGAATCTCAGGAATTTAGCCGATGTGTAATTTGTTTTAAGATTCTTGCAGAAGCTCCCCAGATAATTTTATTTTGATACTCGAAGGTATACATTTCTTGGATCCGGTTATGACTTGGCTTGGGATCATTTGCCATTGTTTTCAAAAAAGGATCTAAAGGAATGTGAAAAATTTTTTCTACTTCATAGTTTGCGGAAAGTGTTGTAATTTCATCAACTATTGAAACAAACGGCAATATAGTAAAGCCAGAATTAAGAGTTACAACTGGTTCCAGTTGTCCTGTCACTTGTTCTTTTGAAATTCTCAAACCTATTTCTTCTTCAGTCTCACGTAACGCGGTATCTAAAAGATCAGAATCATCAGAATCAAATTTTCCTCCTGGAAATGAAATTTCTCCAGCATGGAAATTCAGATGCTTTGGCTTTTCAGTCATTACTACAAGTGGTTTTTTTCCATAAATCACAACAAGTACAGATGCTAGTTTGTTGGTTCCATTATTCTCTAAAACAGGATTGATTTTACTTGAGAGTAATGATTTCAAAGTTTTCAGATCCATTATAGATGTTTGAATTATCTATTTTATTGAGTTTTTGTTTAAAGGTTTTAACCAAGTTAAATTGGAAATTCTTTGTGGCAATAATCTACGAAATAAATCCACCAAAAATACCGGATGGAGAAATATCAAATGAAGAAATAGATTCATCAGTTGAAAAACTCCTACAAAGAGTTTCAGACATCAGTAATTTTTGTGATGGCATACATGTAACTGATTCTGTATTAGGCACTAAACGAGTTTCAGCATTATCTATTGGAAGATTGTTAAAAAACATTCATCCAAATTTGCAAATTACTATCAGTATGAGAGTTAGAGACAAAGATATGAATTTGATTAAGCACCTTACACAAGAATCAATAGAGTTGAAATTAGATGGAATTCTAATTTTAAAAGGAGATCCATCAAAAGAAAATCCAACAGATTCAGGTCTAATTCCAAGCCAAGTCGTAAAGGAATTAAATGAGTTAGGTTATGGGGGGGAAATCGATTTTTTCCTGTCATTACCTAGTAACCCTAACTTTGAGAAAATTCAGAAAAAAATTGCTGCCACACCTAAAGGTTTCATGACACAAGTAATTCATTCTACAGAACAAGTTCAAAGAATTTCTAACGAATTAAGACCAAAAGGATTGAGAATTATTCCATGTGTATTACTGCCATCAGATAAAAACAATAATTCAGCAAAGTTTTTGGAATTAGATTGGTCAAATTACAAAGAAAATCCATCTAGTTTTATCAAACAAATTCACAATATTTCAGGAGATGTATTAGTTACATCACCCAATGATTTTATATTTGCAAAAGAGACATTAATGAAAATCTAAAGCACAAAATATTGTGATTCTGGATGATGTACCACAATTGCAGCAGTAGATTGTTCAGGAATTATTTGTCCTGATTCAGTTAATGTCATTCCAGATTTTTCTGGTTGTAACAGCTTCCAAACTAGTTCATGCTGCATTACATCAGGACAACTTGGAAATCCCCAACTGTATCTAAGACCACCTTTTTCTCCTAATTTGAATTCAGATTTTATTTTACGATTAATCCATTCTGCTAATGCCTCAGCAACTTCAACTGCTAAACCATGCAAATAATATGCATTGGCATACTTGTCTTCTTGATTCCATTTATCTATAACATCTGAAACTTTGGTTCCAACTGTAACTGCTTGAAATGCAACAATATCATCTTCACCAAAATAATCAGTAAGACACAGATGACTAGATTTTGAAGAACGTGGAAAATCAAATGCAACACTTTCTCCGATTGCATTATCAACTACTAGTTTACCATCTTTATTGTGACACTTGAAAAACCCATAAACAATTTCAGGTTCAAATAATTTTTCTCTGATTACTCGAATTTTCCACTCATTTAGCAATATTTCGTGATCAGCTTCAGAGTCATACCCAGCCTTACCACGTAATCCCCAAGATAATTTGAATAATGATTTTTTATCAATCAATTCCCAAACTTCATTCATTTTGATTTGATTAGATTTCAATCTTATAGGAATTCCAATAATTGATGGAGTATGCGGCACTACAGGTTTAATATCACTTTTTGGAAGAGATGATGTGTCAACAACTGCAGTTGATTTATCTTTCCAGTTTTCAAGGTTCTTCTTCCATTGTGCTATGAATTTAGGTTTTTCATTTGAAACTAGCGTATCCATAGTTTTCAAACCTTCAAACATTGTATTACAATAAAACACTCCAGATTCGTAAATGCCATCTTCTTTTGCAATTCTATTGATGTAATTACTATTGATTGCAGCACCACCACATAAAATTGGGATATTCATTTTATTTTTTCTTGCATGTTCTACAAAATATTGCATCTGTTTTGATGTAGAAACCAAAAGGGCAGACAATCCTATTGCATCAGGATTTACTTCGTCGATTTTTTCCAAGAATTTCTGTAATGGAACTTGCTTTCCAAGATCATAAACTGTATAACCATTATTTTGAAAGATTGTTTTAACCAAATTCTTTCCAATATCATGAACATCACCATAAACGGTTCCAAGTACTAGTTTACCTTTTGATGTACCTTCTTCTCTTATCAGATATTTTTCTAACTCTCCTACTGCTGCCTTCATACATTCAGCAGATTTGAGAACAAATGGAAGGATTAATTCCCCTGAACCAAACTTATCACCTACTTGCTTCATTGCAGAGAGTAAGTCCTCGTTTAGTGTTTTGATTGCACCATCATGAGTAACTTCTGGAGGTGCATTCAAAGAAAGAACACCATCATGATCTTCAATAATGTCATTTTTGCCTATCTTTTCAGCAATAGCGGAAACTACATCATTTTGAATTCCGTCCTTGAGCCTATTTACAATTCTAAAGTTTGCGCGTTTCCCAGCTGGCCAAGTTGGATCTACATCCTCTTTTTTAGTATCAATTACTTGTGAACCTGTTTTCTCAAAGTGAATGATTAATTCAGATAGTGCATTTGGATGAGTGTTAAAAATTAAATCTTCAGCGAGTTTTTTTTCTTTTTCATTAATTTCCCCATAAGGAATTATCTCTTTTGCATTTACTATAGCTGTATCTAATCCATATTTTACTGCATGATACAAAAATACAGAATTGAGAACTTTTCGAGCACATGGTGCTAGTCCAAAACTAATATTACTTAATCCCAAAGTAGTAAAAGAATTTGGAAATTTTGCTTTGACAAGTTTTATTCCTTTCAGAGTATTTTTCCCTGCATCTAAGAATTCATCTTCCCCAGTAGCAAGTGTAAATGTAAGAACATCAAAAATAAATTGTTCAATTTTTAATCCATATTTTTTTCCTGTTTCATAAAGTAATTCTGCAGTTTCAACTTTCTCTTGAGGAGTTTTTGCCATACCTTTTGGTCCAATACACAATGCAATTGCAGGTAAACCATATTTTGCCATAATTGGTGCAATACGTTCAAATCTACTTCCGTCTCCTTCAAGATTAATTGAATTAATTATAGGTCGCCCAGGAATTTGTTCCACAGACGCTTCTATCACGTCAGGATCTGTCGAATCAATAACCAGTGGAGCATCAATTTCCAAACTTAATTTTTTAACAAGATTTAACATGAATTGTTTTTCATCAGCTCGTTCAGTAGTTGCAACACAAATATCAAGACAGTGTGCACCATCTTCTACTTGCGTTCTTGCCAAGTCAATTAATCCATCATAATCATCGTTGAGTACAAGCTGTTTTGCTTTTCTAGAACCTTGAGTATTGATTCTCTCACCAATTATTAGAGGTGGTGGTAATTGCTTCAAATCAACTGCTTTTTGTGCTGAGCTAACTCTAGGAATAGTCAATATGATAAATTCTCCTCAGTTTTTCTAAATACTTAACCCTTGACAGAATAAGCTTTTTCGTCAATTACTTTCCGTAGTACTGCAATATGTTCAGGATTTGTTCCACAACAGCCCCCAATAATTCGAACTTTTTTGTATTGTTTAAGAAAATCACCTAACAATTCGCCCATCTTTTGAGGAGTCATTTTGTAAACTGCTTGTCCACCTTGATTTTCAGGCATGCCAGCATTTGGCACCACCAGTAGATTATGCTCATTTTGCTCATCAAGCCATCTAACGCTCGGAGTCATTTCAGCTGGACCAGTAGAACAATTCAAACCAAAAACATCAATTCCCATATCAGATACAGTGGTATATGCAGCTTGAATATTTGTTCCAAGTAACATCTTCCCATATTGATCTAAAGTGATATTTGCAATAATTGGAACTTTTTTTCCAATTTTTTTCATTGCATTGTGACATGCCTCAATCACAAGTTTTACTTCCAAAATATCCTGACTTGTTTCGATTAAGAGAGCATCAACTCCTCCAAGAATCAAACCTTCTGCTTGTAATTCAAATGCATTTCTAATTTCATTTAGAGGTTTTTGTCCTAAATCAGGATCGTTTGAGCTTGGAAGATAACCAGATGGTCCCATTGAACCAATTACATATCGAGGTTTGTCAGTATATTCTGAACAAACTTCAACTGCTAGCTGTGCTATTTTTTTATTGAATTCTATTGTTTGATCACCAAAACCATATTCATCTAATTTAATTTTGTTTGAACCAAAGGAATTAGTTTCAATACAATCAGAACCTGCATCCAAATAATCTTTATGAATTTTTTTTATCCAATCAGGATGAGTGATTACTAAACCATCGTTAAACCCATCTTGATTATTTGGAAAATCTTCAGGTTTAGGATTATATTTCTGAATCTCTGTTCCTATCGCCCCATCAAAAAGCAATATTCTATTTTGTAATGCAGTAAGAAACGGTTCTTTTTGTACCAATTTATTTTTAAAATGTCCAAGTACAGTTTAACTCTTTTGAGAAAAATCCTCAAAGAACATGGTGTTAATCCGTATATTGAAATTAGGTGAAATAAAATCTCTAATACATTTATGCAAAAGATTCAACTAAATAATCTAGTTCGTAGTGCAACTTTTTTTCAGCATGCAGGGGTCTCTATGATCTTTGTATTCATGCCATTAATTGCAAAAGGAGTCACAAGTTCCATTTTTGAGATTGGTTTGATTATAGCATCATTTAGCTTTGCACAAATTTTATCAGAAATTTATTTTGGTAGACACTCAGATAAGAAAGGAACTAGGCTCAAATTTATCAGAATTGGTTTTATTGGATGTGCGATAACCTTTGGTCTACATTATTTTGCAGACGATATAACATTACTATTTCTAGTAAGAATTGCAGCAGGTGTTGCAAGCGGCATTATGATTCCAGCCATGATTGCCTATACCTATGAGGCAAATATTGAAAAGAAGAGAGCCGCAACTGTAATCTCATTTCATGCATTAGGATGGCTTGCAGGAATTGCAGCCGCAGGCTTTGCAACTGATCTAAAATTACTTTTCATGATGAGTGCTGCATCGTTTGCAATTGGATTAATCTTTACAATTAATATGCCAAATCCGGTGCAAGAAAAAGAAATAGAATCAGGTACAACAAAAAAAGTTATTTCAAAAAATAAATTTCTCTTTACATCATTATTACTAAGACATGTGGGAGCTGCTGCTGTCTGGACTATATTTCCAATAATGTTAATGGAAAAATTAGGGGCAGTGCTATATCAAGTATCAATTGTATATGTTGCAAATACATTGACTGCATTTATCCTGATGAATTTAATGGCAAGCAAAATCAAAATTTCAAATGTTACTAAATTTAAGATGGGAGTAGGTTCTACGACATTTGTATTTGTAGGATTATCAATAATTACAGAATGGTGGATGGCAATGCCATTTATGGCTCTTGTTGGAGGAACTTGGGCATTTTTATTTATCGGTGGAAACTTTCACCTTATGGATAACAATCCTCGTTCTACATCAACTGGAATATTTAGTTCAACAATATCAATTGCCACTGTAATTGGTCCTGTAATTGGAGGAAGTATTGCATTTGTATTTGACTATATTGCAGTGATGTATTTTGCAATAGCAGTAATCATTGTTGGATTTGTAGTGTCTCTAAAAATAAAAGATGAAAAGATTAACGAAGTCCCCATCTAGACATTACCTTATTTTCGATTCGCTTAAAGATAATTCCATCAATAACAATACCAATCATCATAATTACTAACATTATTGCAAATACTTGAGAAATGTCATTTAGTTGTCGTCCTACATTAAGTAAAAAGCCCAAACCAAGAAATGAAAATAGCAATTCTGCTCCAATCACACCTCTCCATGCAAAAGCCCAACCTTGTTTGAAACCTGAAATCAAATGGGGAAATGCTGCAGGAATTAAGACGTATGTGGCTAATTGAGTGCCTTTGGCGCCCATATTTCGTGCAGCCTCAATATAGTGAGGGTTGATGGTTTTCACTCCAGTATAGGTAGAAATTGTTATTGCAAACATCGAACTAACTGCTGTGACAAAAATAATTCCACCATCAGTTAATCCAAACCACAGTATAGCTAGTGGAACCCAAGCAACAGAAGGGATTGATTGCAATCCCAATACCAATGAACCAATAGTTTGATTTACAGTTTCTATTCTAGCCATTAAAATTCCGAGCAACACCCCACCAACTATTGCAATAGTCAATCCAATTAATAGTCGTAAAAGACTAGTTCCAATTCCAAAGAACAAGCTTCCATCAGATGCAGTATAAACTAAATCTTCAGCAACTTCATAAGGTGATGGAAATAGATTGTTTGGCCACATACTAGACATTGCAATAAGTTGCCAAATTCCGACAATAACAATATAGAAAATAATTTGTTTAACGAGAGTAGGTTTTTTCATCAGACATCACTAATTTTTCTTAACCTCAGGTCGTAATTCAGATAAAATTTCTTGTTGAAGTGGAAATAAATTTTGATCCTCAACTAATCGTGGTCGTTTGTAATCAATGTTAATGACTTTTTTAATTGCGGATGGTCTATTACTAAATACTGCAACTTTAGTTCCAAGTACTGTAGCTTCAGTTACATTGTGAGTTACAAATAAAATTGTCTTTTTTGTTTTCTCCCAAATCAATTGCATTTCAACTAGTAGCAAATCTCGTGTTTGTGCATCAAGTGCTGCAAATGGTTCATCCATTAGTAACACATCAGGGTCCATAACAAGTGCTCTAGCTATCGCTACTCTTTGTTTCATTCCAGTTGAAAGTTGGTATGTATATGAATCAGCAAATTTTGTCAACTGCATCATATCCAGATATCTCTTAGATATTTGAGCACGCTCTTCTTTTGGAATTCCTGCCATTTTTAATCCAAATTCTACGTTATCTTGAACTTTCAACCAAGGAAATAATGCACCCTCTTGAAAAACAATAATTCTTTCAGGGCCAGTTGATGTGACTGGTTTTCCATCAAAGAAAATTTCACCCTCATCAGGAGTTTCCAAACCTGCCACTATTCGTAAAAATGTAGATTTGCCACATCCAGATGGGCCAACCAGGCATACAAACTCACCATCTTCAATTTGTAAATTCACACCACCTAGTGCTTTGAGACGATGACTATCATGTTTGAAATATTTTATAATATTTTTAGCCTCAAGTTTGGTCATTATTTACTAAAACCTCCTGTGATTGGGAATTTGAATTTTTGTCAAAGAAAAGGCCATCTAAGTTATACCCATGTCTTCCTAGATAACCAAGCGAATCCGCTCTTTTAGCGATTGTGTTAATTGAGCTTACAATTGGATCGGAAGTAATTTCTAAATTAGATAATGATTCATCAATTAATTTAACTGGTAATGATTTACCCATTTCATTTTTCATAAAATCAAAGAAAATAGTTCTAGTTTCTTCTTTATTGGAATTAATCCAATCTGCTGTTTGCTGATGGGCTTCAAGCCATTTCTGTATAATTTCAGGATGTGAATTCACATATTCTTCTTTAGCAATCAACACCACGGTTGCAAACTTGTTTTCAGGCCAAAGTTCATTTTCATTAAACAATCTTGTTCCACCTAATTGTTGAACCAATATCGTAGCAGTAGGTTCTGGAACCCATGCACCATCAATATCCCCCTTTGCAAATAATATGTAGATATCAGAGTTACCAGTATTCAAAACAATTACAGAACCACCCTTTTCTGCAGGCTTTAACCCATTATCAGAAAGATATGTTCGAAGAGAAATATCTTGTGTGTTTCCAATTTGAGGAGCAGCAATTCTTTTTCCATCAAAATTAGCAACAGATTTAATTTTAGAGTTAGGATGAACAATAAAACTAACACCTCCACTTGCAGCGCCAGATAAAATTTTCACATCATGTTGTTCAGATTTCAAAAATGCATTAATTGCAGGTCCAGGACCAACATATGCAATATCTACAGAACCGGCAAAAATTGATTCAATTACCTGAGGTCCAGAATCAAATAAGATCGGTTGAATTACAGTATCACTTCCAAGATGATTTGAAAAAAATCCTTTTTCAATTCCAACAATCGGTATTGCATGCGAGATATTGGGAAAGTATGCCACTCTAATCTTGTTTTCATGCGTATTTTGATCCTGATTTGTCATAATTCCTACAGAGATCAAAGTCAATACTACAACACCGAAC
Source organism: Nitrosarchaeum sp. (assembly GCA_036984365.1). Classification (GTDB taxonomy): domain Archaea; phylum Thermoproteota; class Nitrososphaeria; order Nitrososphaerales; family Nitrosopumilaceae; genus Nitrosarchaeum. The sequence continues at coordinate 286,198 of BQXB01000002.1, read as the reverse complement.
AAGATATAGATCTGGATTTTCATAAAACAGCGTTATATTCTGGCTGTTAAATAATCATCGAATTTTAGCTCAAGCTAGTTTGAAAATTTTTTGAATTTTTCAGCGTAACACAAAAGATAAATTCCAAATTACGACGAGGAATGTGTTTTATGGCTGAAAAAGGAATTCTTGCATTTTCTGGTGGATTAGACACATCAGTTGTGATAAAATACCTTCAAGAAGAATACAACCTAGACGTCATCACAGTAACTGTTGATGTAGGTCAAGGTGATGATCAGAAAAAAATTGAAGCTAAAGCCAAAAAGCTTGGAGTAATAAAACACTACAATATTGATGCCAGAAAAGAGTTTGTTGAAAATTTCATTTTTCCTTCAATTAAAGCAAATGCACTTTATCAAAAAAAATATTGTTTAGCAACTGCATTAGCTAGACCATTAATTGCAGAAAAAGTTTTAGAAATTGCAAAAAAAGAAAAAGTGACATCATTAGCTCATGGTTGTTCAGGTAAAGGAAATGATCAAGTTAGATTTGACATTACATTACGTTCTGGTTCTGATTTACCGATCATTGCACCAATTAGAGATAAAAATTTAGATAGAGTAACTGAATTAGAGTTTGCAAAAAAACATGGAATTGAGATTGACTCAGTTGCAAAAAGATTCAGCATTGATCAAAACTTGTGGGGACGTGCAATTGAAGGCGGAGTACTAGAAGATCCATACAATGAACCTCCAGAAGATGCATTCATTTGGGTAAAAACAAAAAATTTGCCAGATAAGCCAACATACTTGGAAATAAAATTTGAGAAAGGAATACCAGTTTCAGTGGATGGAAAAATTCTTGAACCAATAAAATTAATCGAATATGTAAACAAAAAAGCAGGAGACGCAGGAGTCGGAATTGTGGATCATATAGAAGACAGAGTGGTCGGAATTAAGTCTCGTGAAGTTTATGAAACTCCAGGAGCATTATGTCTTATCGAAGCTCATTCAGATTTAGAAAAAATGGTCCATACAAAACATGAAAATAAATTCAAATCAATTATCGATGATGAATGGGCATACCTTGCCTATTCAGGACTATGGCAAGACCCATTAAAACAGGATCTTGATGCATTCATTCAGGCATCACAAAAACCAGTATCTGGAACTGTAAAACTAAAGCTCTTCAAAGGAAGCATTCGTGTTGTTGGACGAAAATCAGATTATTCACTATACAGTCACAAGATCGCCACTTATGGTACTGAATCAACTTTTGATCAAAGATTGGCAAAAGGATTTGTAGAATTGTGGGGAATTCAATCAACAGAAGCTAATAAATTACAAAAGAAAAGGTCAACAAAAACATGAACTGTCAAGAATGTGATGCAACTCTTAACATCCCAGACGATGCCTCTGTTGGAGAGATAATCTCCTGTCCTGATTGTGGCGCTGACTTTGAGATCGCGAAAAAAAATGGATCTATTGTTGAGCTAAAACAAGCAGAAAGTGTAGGCGAAGACTGGGGAGAGTAATGTCAAAAATCTGTATTGTGTTTGACCGCCTAAGATCAGAAGAGAAGATGCTCGAGAAAGAGGCATTGAATCTAGGTCACGAGGCAGTAATGCTAGATGCCAAAATTACCCAAATTAATACAGATAGCCAAAAAAGTGATTTTGATTTTGGAGACGTGGTTTTAGAAAGATGTGTTAGTTATTTTAGAGGGCTTCATTTTACTGCTAGTCTTGAATTCATGGATGTGCCAGTACTCAACAAATTTTTTGTTGCCTATCAGTGCGGAAATAAAATGTTCATGACCCTAATGCTAAAAAAATATAATGTACCAACACCAAAAACATATTTTTCATTTACAAGTGAGAGTGCATTAGAAAATATAGAAAAAATCGGATATCCATTAGTAATCAAACCAGTCATTGGAAGTTGGGGCAGAGGAGTTATGCAAATAAAAGATAAAGATACTGCAGATGCATTATTTGAGATCAGAGATATTACAGATAGTCCACATGATAGAATTTTCTATATTCAAGAGGTGATAAATAGACCACCAAGGGATATTCGAGTCATCACAATTGGGGACGAACCAATTGCAGCAATGTATAGAAAATCATCAGGGGGTTTTAAGACAAACATAGCATTAGGTGCAGATCCTGAATTATGTGAGATCACAAAAGAGATCGAAGATGTAGCAATTAAAGCCTCAAAAGCTATGGGTGGAGGAATTTTAGGTATCGATATTATGGAAGACGAAAAACGTGGATTTGTAGTACATGAAGTTAACAATACTGTAGAGTTTAAAGGACTATCAAAAGTTTCAAAACGCAATATTCCAAAAGAAATGGTAAATTTTGCTTTAAACTATGTTAGGAAATAAATTATAGTTCATCAAGGAAAGAACATCATGAAAGTAGGTGTTGTAGGAGCATCAGGTTATGTGGGAGGAGAAACACTTCGTCTTCTAGTAAACCATCCAGAAGTAGAAATCACTATGGTTACATCAAGACAACATGTTGGGGAATATCTTCATAGAATTCAACCAAGTTTGAAAGGATTTACCGATCTGACTTTTTCAGAATTAGATTATGACAAAATAGCAGATAAATGCGATATTGTGTTTACTGCAGTTCCACATGGAACCGCTACTGAAATTGTAAAAGCATTGTATGACAGGGGCATCAAAATAATAGATTTGAGTGCAGATTATAGATTACACAACCCTGCAGATTATGATAAATGGTATGGTTGGGAACATCCAAACCCAGATTATTTATCCAAATCAGTTTTCGGAGTTCCAGAATTACATAGAGAACAAATCAAAAAATCACAACTTGTTTCGTGTCCAGGATGTATGGCAGTAACTTCAATGTTAGCAATTGCTCCACTTATTCGAAATGATCTAATTGATTTAGATCACATTATTGTAGATTCTAAAATAGGTTCGTCAGGGGCAGGTTCTGGTTCAGGAACTGCTCACGCAATGAGAGCAGGTGTTATCAGACCATACAAACCAGCAAAACACAGACATACAGGAGAGATTGAACAAGAACTAAGTGAGATTGCAGGAAAGAAGATTCACGTTTCAATGAGCCCACATGCAGTAGATGTAGTTCGTGGAATTTTATGTACAAATCATACATTTATGAAAAAAGATATGGACGAAAAAGAAATATGGAAAATATATCGTGAAACTTATGGCCAAGAAAAATTTATTCGATTGATTCGAGACAAAAAAGGGTTGTATAAATTTCCAGATCCAAAATTTGTAGTTGGTTCAAACTTTTGTGACATTGGTTTTGACATTGATGAAGAAAATCACAGATTAATTGCAATGTCTGCATCAGATAACCTAATGAAAGGCGCAGCAGGTTCAGCCATACAAAACATGAATGTAATGTGTGGTTTTGATGAAATGTCTGGCTTGAGATATACTCCACTTACTCCAGTATAGAAATGATCACAATCAAAATCGGTGGAAGTGTAGTAGATAATTTACATCCATCAACTATTTCCGATATTAAAAAGATTGCAGAGACAGAAGGATTAATTATAGTTCACGGTGGTGGAAAAGAAGTTACAAAGGTGTGTGAACAACTTGGAAAAGAACCAAAATTTGTAACATCACCTAGCGGTATAAAAAGCAGATACACAGATAAAGAAACTGCAGAAATTTTTACAATGGTCATGTCAGGACGAATAAATAAAACAATTGTACAAATGCTTCAAAAAAATGGAATTAATGCAATCGGTTTATCAGGAGTTGATGCTAAAGTAATTGAAGCTGAAAGAAAAAAGACATTATTAATCATCAATGAAAAAGGTCGAAAGCAGGCAATTGATGGTGGATATACAGGTAAAATTACAAAAATCAATGCGAATTTCATTAAATCGCTTTTGGATCAAGGCTTAACGCCTGTAATTTCGCCAATAGCAATTAGTGAGGAATCAGAATTTCTTAATGTTGATGGTGATAGAGCTGCAGCATATATTGCTGGAAGTGTAAAGTGTGACAAAGTATTATTCATTACAAATGTAGATGGACTTCTAATGGATGATAAACTTGTAAAAAAATTAACATTGGCAGAAGCAAAAGAAATCAGGCCAAAAATTGGACCAGGTATGGAAAAGAAGATTTTAGCATCAACTGAAGCTCTAGACATGGGAGTAAAAGAGGCACTCATTGCAAATGGTCAAAGAGAAAATCCTATATCAGCAGCCATTTCACATGACAGTTGTACGGTGATTCAACATGACTGAAGACGACTTTATGGGTGGTTTGTATCAGAGATTTCCAGTTACAATTGAAAAGGGAGTTGGGTCTCACGTTTGGGATGTTAATGGAAAAGAATACATCGATTGCATGGGAGGGTATGGTGTAGCAATTGTCGGACATCAAAATAAAAGAGTTGTAAAAGCAATCAAAGAACAAGTAGATAAAATAATTACTGTACACAGTTCATTGTATAATAAAACCAGAGAAGAGTTTCTTAAAACATTAATTGGTCTTGCGCCAAAAGGCTTGACTCAAGTTCATCTAAACAATAGTGGAGCAGAAGCGATAGAAGCTGCAATAAAGTTTGCAAGAAAATTTACAGGTAAAAAAGGAATGATTGCAATGAAAGGATCATACCACGGAAAATCATTTGGTGCACTATCATTAACATTTAATCCAAAATACAAAAAAGCATTTGAACCATTAGTTGAAAAAGTTTCTTTTGTATCATTTGGAGATATAGAATCTCTTCGCTCTACAATTGATGATGATACCGCATTTGTTATTTTAGAACCAATTCAAGGTGAGAGTGGAATTAATGTTGCACCAGATGGATTTTTACAAGAAGTAAGAAAACTTTGTAATGAAAAAAGAATTCTTCTAATTTTTGACGAAATACAAGCTGGATTGGGTAGAACAGGACGACTTTGGGCATGTGACCATTGGAACACAGCACCAGATATCTTATGCCTTGCAAAAGGAATTGCAGGCGGAGTACCAATGGGTGCAACTCTAGTAAGACCAGACATTCTTGCTTCAATGAGTAAAGGAGAACACTCTTCGACGTTTGGTGGAAACCCACTTTCTTGTGCTGCAGGAATTGCAACTCTACAAGCACTTACTCAAGATAATCTCATCGAGAATTCTGAAAATATGGGAAGATTATTCAGAGAAGGATTAGAGAAGTTAAAAGAAAAACACCCCATAATCAGAGAGATAAGAGGAAAGGGATTGATGATAGGAGTTGAATTGAAATTTGAGGTAAAAGATGTTTTGATGAATCTTATGAAAAAAGGAATTCTTATGCTTTATTCAGGTAGAAATATTCTAAGAATCCTTCCTCCACTTGTAATTTCTAAAGAAGACATAACGAAAGTCTTAGAAACCCTAGATGAAGTACTAACTACAGAGGAGCAGAAAAATAATGTATAAGGACAAAATAGATGAAAAAATAATAAACTTTCTCAAAGAAGATTCAAGAGAATCATTTGTAGATATTGGAAAGAAACTTAAATTATCAGAATCTGCAGTTAGAAGAAGAGTAAAAAACCTAGTAGATAGTGGAACAATCAAAAGATTCACAGTTGAGGTAGGAGAAGAAAATGCAACAAGTGCCATTGTATTGATATCAGTAGAATCTACAACTGAAACTTCAAAAGTTTCAGAAAAACTTGCAAAACTAGAAGGTGTAAAAGTAGTTTATGAAATTACTGGACAGTATGATATTATTACAATAATCAGTGCAACAAACATCTCTGAGATTAACAGTAGTATAGATGCATTAAGAAAAATACCGGGGGTAATCGATACTAATACTGTGATCATTTTAAGAAAAGTAACATAAAACGACTTTCGGCATATAATTTCCATACTTAACTAAATTAGGATCATCACAAGTAATTTTCTGCGAAGTTAATACGATTATGTTTATATTCTCAATTAATGTCAACGTTTTCTGTAATGAAAGATCCGAATCATTATGCAGATATTTACAATGCATATGAAAAAAATCCAAAGAAGATCAGAGTATTAGATAGTACTCTAAGAGAAGGAGAACAACACCCGGGAGTTTCATTCACAAACAAACAAAGAATACAAATTGCATGGATGCTAGATTATTTTGGCGTAGATCAAATTGAAATTTCTCCAGTTGTTTCAACTGATCATAAAGAAGCAACTAAAACAATCATCAAGCAAGGATTAAAAGCAGATATTGTATCTCATGGACGAGCTCTTAAAGAAGACATAGATATTTCATTGAGTTGCGATGCAAAATGGTGTGCTGCATATCTAGGTATTTCAGATATTCATCTTAAAGACAAATTAAGAATAACAAGAGAAGAAGCACTAGATAGAGCAGTTGAAACAGTAGAGTATGCAAAATCACATGGATTAAAAATCAGATTCACAGTTGAGGATGGAAGTAGAGCAGAGCCAGAATTTTTGCTCAAAATATGTAAAGCAATTGAAGAAGCAGGAGTAGACAGAATAAGTCTACCAGACACTGTAGGAATTATGAGACCTATTGGAATGTATAATTTTGTTAAAACTGTGAAAGAGGTAATTGATGTACCACTTGATGCACATGTTCATAACGACATTGGGTTTGCAGTAGCCAACGCATTTTCTGCATGTGATGCCGGAGTAGATCAAATACATACCACAATCGATGGAATTGGAGAACGAACTGGAATTCCACCTCTTGCCGAAGTTGCAGTAGCATTGACTTATCTTTACAAATCACCAAATGATTTTAGATTGGATATGCTGTTAGATTTATCTAGATTAATTGAAGATTACACTTCAATTAAGCCATATGACTCAAAACCGATAGTAGGTTCTTCAGCTTACAAACACAAGGCAGGAACGCATCTTGCAGCAATTCTACGAAATCCTGCAGCCTACGAACCAATCCCACCTAGAGCCGTTGGAAATACTCGAAGAATTGTATTTGGAGAATTAGCAGGAAAAACAGGAGCAGCTTATTTGATGTCAATTTTAGGTCTTCAAAAAGATGACGAAGGAGCCAAAGCAGTGGCGACAGGTCTAAAAGAACTTAGAATGGGCGATTTAATCGAGATTCCATTAGCAGATAGGCTAGAAAAAAAGATAATTAATGATAAATAAAGAGGGAAAGTTGAGAGATAGCATGTTAAAATGTGAAGAATGTGATGCAGATATTTCCATTCCAAAGGATGCTATGGAAGGAGAAATTGTAACATGTCCGGAATGTGGCGCAAGTTTTGAATTAGCAAAAGGCTCAGAAGGTTTCCAATTAAAGCCTGCCCAATCGGTTGGCGAGGATTGGGGGCAGTGAGTCCTGACATTACAATTCTTTATGATACAATCCGTTGGGAAGAAAAAGCTCTGCTAGAAGCAGGTAAAAAAAAGAACATCAACATACAGATGGTAGATTGTAAGAATTTAGCTTTAGATTTAGAAAAAAAACCAGAAGATTACGGACCGGTTATTCAAAGATGTGTGAGTTATTATCGAAATCTACATTCAACTGCAGCACTTGAAGGAATGGGTGTAAATGTAGTTAATTGCCTAAATACAGGAATTTTTGCAGGAAATAAATTATTTACACATATGTTATTAAAAAAATATGAAGTTCCAACACCATATGCTTCTGTAGCGTTTTCAAAAGATGCTGCAATAGAGCATTTGGAATCACATGGATATCCAAAAATCATCAAACCAACAGTAGGTAGCTGGGGAAGATTAATTTCAAAATTAAACGATAAAGATTCAGCAGAAGGAATTATTGAGAGCAGAGAGAGTATGTATCCAATACATCAAGTTCATTATTTAGAAGAATTTGTAAATAGACCACCAAGAGATATTCGAGCCATCATGGTTGGAGATAAGATTGTTGCAGCCATTTATAGAACTTCAGGAAATGGAAATTGGAAAACAAACATGGCACTTGGTGGGATAGCAGAACCATGTAAAGTAACACCAGAGATGGAAGAAATGTGCATAAAAGCTAAAAACGCAGTTCAAGGAGACATAGTAGGAGTGGATCTGATGGAAAGTAAAGAACGAGGATTAGTAGTTCATGAAGTTAACAATACAACAGAATATAAAAATACAGTAAGAGTATGTGGGGTAGACATACCTTCCTTGATGATTGACTATGTAATAAAAAATAAAAAGTGAGAATTGGAAACAACATTTACAGTAACACCAAGATTTGCAGTAAAGATGCTAGAGAAATCACTCAGACTGTACACACCTTCACTTAACGAAAAATCAATGGCTGAATTTCTTGCAGATAAATGCGATGATTTAGGATTTGAAGACATTCACATAGACGAGGTAGGAAACATAATTGCAAAAAAAGGCACAGGTTCACCAAAAATATTACTATGTGGACATATGGATGTAGTTCCAGGAAAAGTCAAAGTTAGAAAAGAAGGGGATTCACTTTATGGTCGTGGTGCTTCAGATGCAAAGGCTCCATTAATGGCAATGTTGTTTGCCGCAGCATCAGTGCAAAACAATAACGGTACTGTGATTTTTGTCGGTACAGTGGATGAAGAAGGAAATGCAACAGGTGTAAAAAATCTAGTAAAAAACCACATGGATATAGATTACGCAGTATTTGGCGAACCAAGTGGAATTAAACAAGTCACTATTGCATACAAAGGAAGATTAGCAATTAATCTCAAAGTAAGTGTTGATGATAGTGCACATGCAAGTGCACCATGGCTTTCAAAAAACGCTATTGAAGAAACAATGATCTTTTCAAAAGAACTCAAAGAAGGTTTAGAGGCAGATCAAGATAAAAAAAGCCGAGGAATGCTACTAACTGCAACATTAACTGAGATTAATGGAGGAACTAGCCACAACGTTACACCAAAAGAATGTGTCTCAACTTTCGATGTCAGAATTCCAGTAGATACAAACTGCAAAATAGTAGAACAGAAAATTTCGGTACTGGTAAACGAAATAGCAAAAAAAAGAAAAGTTGAAGCATACTATTCAATCATAGATGAGACAGAACCTTTTGAAGCACCACATAATTCTGCCATAGTTAGAGCATTCACTTTAGGAGTCATGGATATAGAACATACAAGACCAACTTTGATTAGAAAAACTGGAACTGGAGACATGAATGTAATAGGAAACCAATGGAGAATTCCTGTAGTCACATATGGTCCAGGAGATCCACATGAAGCTCACACAATAGATGAAAAAGTATCCATTGATGAATATCTAAGAGGAATCGAAATTTTAAAGAGAATGATACATCATTTAAAAAGACTACACGATAAAAATATGCAGTAATGCTTTGGTTTATAGGTTTAGGAATTTCAGGATCCAAATCAATTCCCATTGAAGCTCTAGAAGTTTTATCAAAAGCAGATATCATTTACTTGGAACAATTCACCAGTCCAATTGGAAAATCAGACTTGTTAAAAATCAAAAAAATGACAAAGGGTGAAGTCAGAGAAGGTAAAAGATGGTTAGTTGAAGATGGAAATGAGATTTTAAAACATGCAAAATCAAAAAAAGTAGTTTTGTTATCTTATGGAGATCCATATATTGCTACTACCCATATCGAATTAAGAACCAGAGCAGTTCAAGAAAAAATAAAAACATATTCAATACACGCATCGTCATCTTTAACCTCAATGATAGGAGAGTGCGGGCTTCATTTTTACAAAGTTGGAAGAATTGCAACAATAATGAGCGAAATGAAATCGCTAACAACTCCATACTATGTAATTTACAAAAATATCATAGAAGGCAATCACACAATATTACTATTAGAGTATAATCAAGACAAGAATTTCTTCATGGATCCAAAAGATGCCTTGATGGGATTAGTAGAAACTGAAAAAGGACAGAAAAGAAATACGATAAATTTATCAACATATGCAATAATTGCATCACGAATTGGATTTAAAGATCAATTAATCATATCAGGAAAAATTTCTAGTCTGAAAAAAATAGACTTTGGTAAACCACCTCATACAATTATCATTACCGGAAGACTTCATTTTACCGAATCAGATGCATTAAAAATACTTGGAAAATGTTTAGACGAACCAAAAGATAATTCAGAAGAAACAAAGAAAATTTCAATTCAAATGATAAAAAAATATGTTCCAATGGTAAGAGAAGCACTGGAAGAAATTGCGCCATACTATAAAGATCAGAAAGAATTCAAAGTGATTCTTGAAAATACAGAATTGTATGTTCAAGATGCAGAGAAATTTCTTGAAGAAGGTCAAGATGAAGTTGCAATTTTAAGTATAGGTTATGCAGATGGATTGGTAGATGCACTGAGACTAGCAAAAGGCTTAGAACCAAAAATGTGATATCATATCGATGAATTAAAGTGAGAGTAGTTTTAAAAAAAGAACATTGGAATCAATAGAAAAAATAATTTTAACTCAGATATATTTATCTGAAATAACAGGTAAATCATACATAGATAGTCTTAAAACAAAAAAAGGACTCACTGAAAATATTATTAATTCAAAAATTGATGAACTAGTAAAAAACAAATTAGTTGCAGAAGATAAAAGATCCTTAGCCGAATTAGGGAGGTCTTCACTTAGAGTTGTTTTAGCAGGAGGAGTTTTTGACATAATTCATCCAGGGCATATCTATACCCTTAATGCTGCAAAAATATTGGGCGATGTGCTGGTGGTAGTTGTAGCTACTGACAATACGGCAGTTAAAATGAAAAAAAGGCAACCACTACACAGTAAGGAACAAAGACAAGAGTTAGTCAATTCTCTTTCAATGGTAGATCTTTGTCTCATAGGGCAAGAAGATGATATTTTTAAGACGGTTGATCTGGTAAAACCACAAATAATTGCATTAGGATATGATCAAGTACATCAAGAGAAATTCATTATTGAAGGATGTAAAAAAATTAATCTTGATGCAAAAGTTGCCAGACTGCAATCACCAATCCCAGAGAGCTCTAGTTCAAAAATTCAAAAAGAATACGGCGAATCTATTCATGGAATTTGAAATTTTCAACATTAAGAAATTATGAATTAATTGGGATAGTTACTGTAATGGGCGAACCATCTTGAAGTTTTCCAATTTTTCTAATACACACGTCAGAGATTAATTCGATTATAGAATTATCATGGTGTGTTCTCTCTAGAATTAGCAATTCACAATTAATAGATTGATTAATTTTTGCATGAAAACAATTAACCCAACCATAAGTTCTTTTTCCATCTGAAAAACTCTCAATTTTTATTCCTTCAAGATTTTCAAATTGTTTTATTGCTTCTTGATGAACTTTTTTATTCAATCGTACATTAAGAGTTCCAGGGTATGGAATATATCCAATTTTAGATTTGAATTGTTTTGCATATCCTTTTAAAGACATGTAATACGCTCCTTCACCCATACCAGAAACCAAAGTCCCTTTTAGCTCAACAAATGACGGAGATGAATCAAGACTTTTTTGAAGTGCTGCAGACAGTTTCACCATTTCAGAAAAACCCTTTGAAGTAATTTTGACAGATATGTTTCTGCCATTGATTATTCTTTCAATAAATTGATTGTCTTCTAATTCAAGTAAGTACTTTGACGCAGCCTGCTGTGATTTTTTTATATTTTTACCCAATGAGTTAGTGGTGATTGTAACAAAATTATTCTTTGCACCCTTAGAAAGAAGATAAGTTAGAGTTAAGATATGCTGAATTTTTAGTTCAGTCATCAAATAACCCTATACTACGCCTAGGTCACCAAATGTTTTTAGATTTAGTCCATCAGAGTTTGTTAATTTTGCAATTCTGTGTCCAATAACACATTGGATTCCAGCGTTTTTGGCACCTTCTAAAAGTCTCTGAGTAATTATACCATCCAATAGCAGGTATTTTATTCCAGATTGCGTTGAGAGTTTGCTAACTACTTCACTGATCGGAACTTTGAAAATTTCTTTTTCATTCTCGTCTAATGCTACAGCTTCTAGTGTTTCATTTAGATTTGGAAAAATTCTAGATGCAATTTCGGCTATTGGTTTATCGTCTAAGCTTTTCAGTATAGCTGCAGGTTTTCCATTTTTAATTTCATCAGCTATGGGTCTTAGAATTTCATCTATTCTTTGTGGAGTTAACTCTTCAACTTCCACTCCAGCATCTGCTCTTAATTCATAATCAATATTTACAACAGATGTGAGTTCTTTTAGAATAAATCCACCAGCTCGGTCTCCATCAATAAATGCAACTACAGTATCTTTTGATGCACATAGTTCTTTTATTGATTCATCAATTTTTGCACCTTCAATAGCAATTGCATTATCATAACCAGCTCTTAGAAGGTTAATGACATCAGCTCTACCCTCAACTAAAATTATCCATCTAGATTCAAACACTCCAGAACTGCATGTTAATTTAGATGGACCATATGTGGATAGTCTTTTGGAGTCACCTTCATGAACGTCTTTTAGCATGCTTTCACCTTCACTTACTGTTTTTGTAGCCCAGCGTTGTTTGATTTCTTTAGCACGCCTTACGATGTCATCTTTTTTTGCTGCTCGCACATCATCGATTGCTTCTAATTTGAAGACACAATCAAATGGGCCAACTTTATCAATACTCTCAATTCCTGCTGCAATCAATGCACAAGTATCAATATCAGTACTCATTGGAATAAGAGCATCGCCGTTTGTCGTGTTTGAAGTAGATTTTGTATTCACTTCGATACGACCTACTTTAGAAACTCGCTGTAGTTCGTTCAGATTCATCTCTGGGCCTAGCAATCCTTCGGTTTGACCGAATATAGCCCCGATTATATCTGCTCGTTCAACAAGTCCGTCAACTTCAAAGGAAAGTTTAACATGATATTTGACAATTCCTGATTTATTGGACATACTTTCTTCATCTCCTTAATTATCATAATTTTGGTTTTAATTCTCGATATATGAGGGTATCGCAAGGATATGGAATAGGGAAAGTAATTTCATAAAAAAAATATCTTGAACATAGTTTACACTAGTTAATCAAAAAATGAAAAATTATATTTGTTTATTCAGTGCTAAAGGAATGACCACATGAACAGGATTTTGTAACATTTGGATTATTGATTTTAAATCCAGATCCCATTAGGCTTTCAATATAGTCTACATTTGCACCTTTTAGATGATCAACACTGTAGCTGTCTACAAGTAGCTTGATACCAGTTTCTTCCATGACTAGGTCATCTTCTTCTGGTGCTTTTTCAAAGCCCATGCCATAAGATAAACCAGAGCAACCGCCACCTTGAACATATACTCTAAGGTATTGTGGGTTTTCGGCTTCTTCTTTCATGAATTCTTTAATCTTTTCAGCTGCTTTTGGTGAAACAGTGATCATTTTCTGTGTTTGTTCAGATGCCATGATAATACAACTGGTGATTCAAATTATAATAAGCTTTTCACCCCAAGCCTACTAGTAATTCAATAAAATAAGAAAAGTAGGCAGAGCCTATTTTTTGGATTTATTTACAAAAGATGTCATCCGTTCTTCTCTATCAGGATGAGTAAAACAATTTCGCCAAGCAAGAAGCTCTACTGCAAGGCCAGTATCAAGATCTGCATTTCTTCCTTTGTTAATTGCAACCTTTGACATTTGAACACCCATTGTAGAGTTTGCAGCAATTTGTTGCGCCATTTTCAAAGATTCTTCTTGCAATGATGCAAGTGGAACAACTTGATTTACTAAGCCAATTTCCTTTGCTTCATCTGCTTTGATCATTTTACCAGTATAGACAAGTTCTTTTGCCTTTGCTATTCCTACAATTCTCATCAATCTTTGAGTTCCACCCCATCCAGGAGGAATTCCAATTGTAACTTCAGGTTGACCAAGTCTTGCGGTGTCTGCTGCAATTCTGATATCACATGACATTGCAAGTTCACAGCCTCCACCAAGTGCAAAACCGTTAATGGCTGCAATTGTTGGTTGTTTTACAAGCTCAACTGTAGATGTTACAAGTTGTCCTGTCTTTGCATATGCAACTGATTCATCGGGAGATATTTTTGACATATATTCAATATCTGCACCAGCAGAAAATGCTTTTTCTCCTTCACCAGTTAAGATGATTACTTTGACTTTATCATCTTTGTCCAGATTTTCAAAAGTTTTGATGAGTTCTTTTGCAACATCACTATTCATAGCATTAAGTTTGTCAGGTCTGTTGATTTTGACAGTACATATGCCATTAGAAATGGATGTGGTAACTAGAGACATGTTAATTTTTCAAAGTATGTGAAACTTAAATGTTCTCTATTTTCCTAGTACTTTGCCCCATTGAGCTAATGCAGATGCAGCTGCAACCCAAGTTCTAAGATCACTATAAACTGGAACATTATTTGCCTCTATCAATTTTCTCATTTTTTCAGTATATGGACCACCATTACCTCCAGCAAGAATTGGTTTCTGTTTTTTCTTTGATAATTCATTTAGATGTTCAACTATTGTTTCTTCAAGTGGATCATCTTGGAAAACAAACCACGGCATAGCAATATCAATATTCTTTTCGTCAAGAAATTGTTGGATGACAAATTTATAATCATCAGCATTGGCACCGCCACCTACGTCTGCTGGATTACCATTATGAATTGGAACAGTTGGTGGGAAACGTTCTTTCATTTTTTTGAGAAGTGGTGGTGATAACTTTCCAATAGTGAGGCCTAATCTTTCTAATTGATCAATTCCGCCAATCATTGGACCAGCACCATTACTTGTCATAGCAACACGATTACCCTTTGCAGGAGGCTGCCAGGCTAGTGCCTTTAAGACTCCAACTAATTCCTGATAACTATCAACTGAAATAATTCCTGCTTGTTTGAATGCTCCCATAATAATTGCATTTGAACCACCAAGAGAACCTGTATGGGATGCAGCTTGTTTTGCACCTGCTGCGGTTCTTCCACTCTTCCAAATTACAATTGGTTTCTTTTTTTCTTTCATTACACGTTTAGCAGTATTGATGAATTTTCTACCATCACCAAATCCTTCAACGTATAATCCAATGACACTAGTCTGAGGGTCATTTGCAGCATACCATATCATATCTGCTTCATCTACATCAGAACGATTACCAAAACTAATCATCTTTGATAAACCAAATACATCAGCACTTTCCAACATACTAATTCCCATTGTTCCACTTTGTGAGAAAAATGCAACGTTTCCTAATTTTGATCGTATCATTCTTTCTTGTCCTTGGAATGCACAATCAAGACGATTAGCAGCGTTAAACATTCCAATACAGTTTGGACCAATTACACGAATTTTGTGTTGTAGAGATAATTCTTTTACTTCAGCTTCCATTGCGGCTCTGTCACCACCAAGTTCTTTTCCTCCACCTGAAACAATTACCACATTATGAATTCCCTTGTTTGCGCAAGTTTTCATTATTGGTCCACATTCGGCTAGATCAATACAAACAACAACCAAATCAATTTTTTCTGTAATTGCATCTAATGAGGGATAGCATTTAATTCCAAGTATTGACTCTTGTTTAGGATTAATTGGATATACTTTACCTTTGTAATCTTGTTTCCCAAGTGCATTTAAAACAGAATTACCAATCTTTCCAGGTGTTGCGGATGCACCTACTAGTGCAACAGATTCTGGTGTAAAGAAGGACTCCATTGATTCAATGTTGGGTTTAGCTTTTGAGATTGAATTCGTTCTAATTTCTTTATTAAGAATAATTTTTGCATCAACTACAAAGTGGGATTTAGGATAAACAATTACAGGATTAAAATCAATGCTGTTGATATAATCTGCATTTTCTACACCAAGTTTTCCAATTTGTACAAGCATATTTGCAACCATGTTTGTATCAATTGGTTCACTTCCTCGAAATCCTTTGAGAAGTGCTGACCCTTTGAGTTCATTAATCATAGATTTTGCATCTGAGGTTGTAATAGGTAACATTCTAAATGCAACGTCTTTCATGACTTCAGTCATAATACCACCTAGTCCAACCATAATTACTGGACCAAACTGAGGATCATTTTGAATACCAACAATTAGTTCAACACCTTTGGGAACCATCTTTTCAAGAAGAATTCCTTTTACTTCAACATCCTTCTTTTTAGATAATCTACCATACATATCCTTGAATGTCTTTTTGACATCGTTGACATTATCTAGTCCAACTTTAACACCACCAACATCAGTTTTATGCAAAATTTGTGGAGACACGACTTTCATTACAAGTGGAAATCCAATCTTTTTTGCTTGTTTGGCTGCTTCTTCAGCAGAAGTAACTAGTGCAAAAGGTGGAACTTTAACACCATATGTTTTAAGTATGGATTTTGATAATTCTTCTGTGATGACCTTGTGACTAGTTTGAATTGTTTCTTCAAAAACTTGTTTCACAGAATTCATAGTTAAATCGATGAATCAAAAACTCCGTATATTAAACTTTGGTCAAAGATGAAACAATGATTTGAAATTATTGTAAAAATTGTCCATATTATTTTTAATAATTGAAATATTTTCATTAATATCAAAACGAATTTGTTTAGGATCTATGTACGGAATTTGTTCTAGTTTTTCCTGAGTCTTATCAAGCCAAAGATTAATCATTTCTTCGTTAACTTCCATATGAAATTGTAATCCAATAGCACTACCAATTTGAAATGCTTGGTTAGGATAATTTTTAGAATAAGCCAATCGAATTGCTTTGTCAGGTAAATCAAAAGTATCACCATGCCAATGAAATACAGTAAAAGGGTTTGTAAATCCTGAAAATAATTTAGAATTATTATCAATTCTTAAATCATGATAAAACCCAATTTCTTTTTGTGGGCCAGGATACACTTTACCACCAAAAGTTTTTGCAATCAATTGGGAACCCAAACAAATTCCAAGTAGGGGAGTGTCATTATTTACAGTTTTTTTAATTAATCTTTGTTCTTCCTGCAAATAAAAAAAATTGTCATTAGCGCTTTCAGGTGCACCCAAAATTATCACAAGAGAATAGTTTTTTTCTGGAATCTTTTCATGTTTTGCATATACAGAATCTATAAGAAATCCATCCTGGTGTAAAAGATCACCCAGATACCCAGAACCTTCAATTCTAGTATTGTGAACAATCAAAACATTAGACACGATTAATTTTTAGCAAAAGTGATTAATATGTTAAAGCAGGCACAATATTGTGCTTATAACAGAGCAAGAAATTCATGATCTTAAAAAATTTGTATTTCAACTAAATTTAATGAAAAACAGTATTGTCGTAGTCGAAGGAAAGAGGGATGTGAATGCATTAAAGAACATAGGATTTTCAGGTAGAATAATCGAGTTTCACAAATTTGGCGGAATTGTAAATTTTGCAGATTCTGTAGCCAAATATGAAAAACTAATAATTTTATTTGACAGAGATAGAAAAGGAAGATACCTTACTGGAAAAACAATTAAACTTTTAGAACGAAGAATCAATATCGATCTTTATTTTAAAAGAAAACTTGCATCAATCACAAAAGGAAAAATAATATTTGTTGAACAGTTAATTTGTTATGAATCATATTTATCTTAAGTTTATGGCCAAATGCCTTTTTGATTAAATGCTTCCACAACCCTACCTACAGCTAAAGCCATAGTAGCGCGTCTCATGTCAATTTTGTGTTTTTTGGAAAGGGCATATGCGTCTTTGAAGCCTTTTGTAATGTTACCTTCCATTTTGTTTGCAACTTCATCAAAAGTCCAATAGTATCCCATGTTATTTTGAACCCATTCCAAATATGAAATGCATACCCCACCAGAGTTTGCCAATATGTCTGGAATTACTAAAATATTCTTTTGGAAAATTATAGGATCTGCCTCAGGTAATGTTGGACCATTTGCAGCTTCTGCAATTATTTTGCATTCGAGATTCTTTGCAATCTTTGCATTGATTTGATTCTCTAATGCACCTGGAACTAAAATGTCACATTTTGTCGTCAATAATTCTTCAGTAGAAATTTTCTTACTGCCAGGGAATCCAACTACAGATCCTTCCTTTCCTTTAAATTCAAGCAGTTTACTGACTTTAGCGCCATTAGGAATTGATATAGAACCTTTAGAATCACTTACAGCAATAACTTTAGAGCCCATCTTTTCTAGGTATTCTCCAGCAAATGTGGATGCATTTCCAAAACCTTGTAAAACGACTTTAGACCCTTTCAAATTAAGTTTGATTGCTTTTGCTGCTTCTCTTACACAATATGCCACACCCAAACCGGTTGCAACATTTCTTGCAAGAGATCCACCCATGGAAATTGGTTTTCCAGTAATTACACCAGGTGTAGAAATATTTCCATTAAGTTTGTTATAAGTATCCATGATTTGAGTCATCTCTCGACCAGTGGTGTAAACATCTGGTGCTGGAATGTCTTTGCCAGGTCCAATAATTTCAGATATTTTAAATGCAAATCCTCTGGTTAATCGTTCCATTTCACCGTCACTTAGCTTTTCAGTTTTTGGGTTAACATAGATCCCTCCTTTACCACCACCCAATGGGATATCAACAATTGCACATTTCCAAGTCATCCAAGAAGATAGGGCCATTACTTCACGTTCCATGTATTCAACTCCACCTTCAGGATTAAAGTAACGGATTCCACCTTTGTATGGACCTCTATCATTATTATGCTGACTTCTAAAACCTATAAAATTTCTAATCTGTCCATTATCCATTCGGACTGGAATTTTTACTCTAAGAACTTTATTTGGTGTTGCTAAATATTCTCGTAAACCTTTATCCTTAATTCCAAGAACATCGCATGCATCGTTTACTTGTTTTGTTGCATTTGCAAATGGATCCAAGTTTACCAAGACGATCGATTTTGAAACAGCATATTATATTAAGTTTAGTTCAAAGTATCAGATCGCATACTATGTAGATGGGATTTGATTAAAGGTAAACCTTTTTTTGATTTATTTTCCGATCTAGTTTATCTATTGCCATATCAAGCGCACTGATGTTAACTTCTAAAAATGTAGATAAGTGAAAAATTGCGCCATATTTATCGCCAAGTTTTAAGATCATGTTATTTTTTTCAAGTACTGTCATGTGATGTTGAACAGCCTTGTAATCCAAACCAAGTTCCTGTGCTAATTGATGTGTGTTATATGATCTTTCAAGTAAGAGCATAATTATCCTTAATCTTGTAAATCCACCTCTAGTACTAGTGAATAAATAAAATAGTAGTTTACTTGTCTGTTTATCGACTTTTCTTTGTTCAGTTTTGGTTTTAGATCTCAAAAGTTCTTTGAATTCTAATAATTGTGCACTTGTCATGTTCCTTGCGTATTATATGAGAAAATTGCTTAAAACACTATTTCCAGATCTTATCCAAATGTATTACAAATTAACGAATGACAATTACCCTTAAATTGACTAAGAAGGGAATCGATACAATATGATGGCATCACGTGGGTACGATATGACCCCTACAATGTATTCCCCTGATGGGCGAATTTATCAAGTAGAATATGCCATTGAGACTGTAAAAAGAGGCACACTGGCAATAGGGGTTCGAAGTAAAGAAGGGGTAATTATGGCAGTAGAGGAAAAACCAAGAGCTTTACAAACATTAAACGTTACACAGAAAATTTTTCAAGTAGATTATCATATAGGAGTAGCAGCTGCAGGATACATTCCAGATGCACGTGTTCAAGTAGATAATGCCAGATTTTTTTCACAAGGCAATAAAATGACCTATGATGAATCTGTAGAGGTTGCAACTGTTGCCAAACACTTGGCTGATCAATCTCATCAATTTACACAGTATTCAGGAGTAAGACCTAATGGAGTTGCCCTGATTATTGCCGGAGTTGATCAAAAAGGAGAGTCCATCTACGTAACTGATCCTAGTGGAACTTATGTTCAATATGCAGCCGTTGCAATAGGATCTGGTTCTGATGATGTTAATGCATTTCTAGAAAAACATTACAATGAAAACATGTCTTTGAGCGATGCTGCAGCACTTGCCATCGCAGCAATTAATCTAAAAGCTGAACAAAAAGAAAGTTTGAATAACATCAAAATGGCCAAAGTCACTACTGAGAAAAAAATATTTGAGAAAGTATCAGAAACAGATTTACTTAATTATTCTAAAAATGCATCTAAATTTCCAACATCTTAAGTTTGAATTTAGATTTGAAAACTAGTCTGTAAGAACGATAAACATGGGATTAGGAAGTTATTGGGGAGAAGTCATTGAAGTACTTCGTGAAATTATACCAATCTATGATAAAGTAAATTCATACATATCTCTTGGAAAAGATGTAGAACATAGGAATAGAGGAATTGCTGGAAGAGTATTTCCAGGAAACAAGATTCTTGACGCAGGATCAGGTTTTGGAAACATGTCCAAAACTGCCTTAAAGATATGTGATGGAAAAATTGCAATCACACTTTACGATCCTCTTGTACCAATGTTAAAAAATACTGGAACTCATTTTGAGAAAGTACCTGATTTGGTTAATGGTGTTTTTGAACACATTCCGTTTAAAAACGAAGAATTTGATGCAGTTTTGTGCGGATATTCCCTAAGAGATGCCATTAATTTGAGAATTGCAATTTCAGAGATTCACAGAGTGTTAAAAAATGAAGGTAGATTTGTAATTGTAGATTTAGGAAAGCCAGATGAAGTAATAATTAGAGCTGGAGTTTCATTTTATCTCAAATTTATTCTTCCAGTACTAGCACTAATTGCGGGAGGAAGACTAGGTTTGAAATTTGGTACTCTTTATGGAACATACAAAAGATGGCCACAAAACAAAAAGTTGGAAAAACTATTACTGGAAAAATTTTCCAAAGTAGAATTTGAGAAAGATCTTATGGGCGGAGCAATAATGGTTGCCGCATACAAATGAACAGAACACTAGTATTTGTAAATCTCACAGGTTTAATCATAGGAATCTCTTATGGATTACACGGTCCAATATTACCAGTATTTGCAAAAAATATAATCGGAGCATCGTACTCCGAGCTTGGTTTTATTGGATTAGCAAATTTTATCCCATACATGTTCATTCCAATATTCATAGGGATTCTTCTTGACAAATTCAATAACGGCTATATTTTAGCAATAGGAGTAGCAATCAATTCAACATCAATCTATCTTTTATCAATAGCACAGTCAGTTCCAGAGATAATGGGATTCAGAATAATGACAGGAATAGCTCATGCATTTTTTTGGCCACCATGTCAATCTATCATTGCTAATGAAAGCAATGAAAAAACCAGAGTCAGAAACATCTCATGGTTTACAATGTTTTTTGTAATGGGATTTATGATAGGCCCATTATTAGGAACAGTATTTCTTGAAAGGCTAGACATCACATACAGAATTCTATTTCAAATAACTGCATTTATTTTGGCCAGTGCCATAATTTTTGCTCTTTTGATTTCAAGAAAGAGTGTTACAAACCATCAGGAGAAATTCTCATTTTTATCAATTAAAGAGATGAAAAAATTCCCAGAAGTCATAATATTATTAATTTTTTGTACCTCTTCTTTTGGAATAATTCTATCAATTTATCCAGCGTTCTTAAATGACAGCGGAATGTCAGATACCGATATTTTGTTATTGTATTTTGCGTTTGGAATTTCAAGAGTAATCTCACTTGCATTAGCAGGCAAATTCTCAAAAAGAACTAGCCATACATTGATTGCAGCTACAATTACAGTTTCAATCGGATTGTTAATTTCGGCAGTTTCAGATTCAATTATCATGTTTGCAGTGGCACTTGTATTGATGGGATTTGGATTTAGCATATTTTTCCCCTTGACTTTAGAAATAATTCTTAGTAAAACAAGCAAAACAATATCAGGAAAAATAATAGGAGCGTATGAAACAGTTTTTGGGGTTGGTTGGGTAATTGGACCGACATTAGGAGGGCCCATAGCACAATCATTTGGAAATCAATCACCATATGTTGTATTTTTCATCATTGGAATTGCAATTATAATTTTATCTGTCACACATAGAAATAAACTGGAACCAAAAAAAATACAAAATATCTAATTAATTAATCATAAATTAAAAAAACTAGATTGAAGTAGTTCCTCGTTTTTGTGTACAAATATCAAGTGCGTCTTCTACAGCAGTGACAAAGACTTTACCATCACCTTTTGTTTTTGTACATGCAGCTTTTGCAATTGTATTTAAGATGTCATTTAGTTTTGGATCATCTACAACGCAAATTATCAAATCTTTAGAGAAATATTGTCCAACTAATGGCGGGTCATCTGATCCCTGACCCTGAACATGGCAGATAGTTATTCCTCCAACACCAATTTTTTTAATTGCAGCTACAGTTTTATCTTTAAGTTCAGGTCTAACAATTACTTCTATTTTTTTCATAAATTATTACAAGAATAGTTGTTTTTTAAAACAATATGGACATTCTCGAAGTTGATTTTCAGAGATGAACTTATGAAAATAGAGATGTAAAACTTCAAAACATTACATTTAATTTCAAATAAGTTGATTTTATTCTATGTTTGATTATTCATTAAACATATTGGGTAGTGAATGGTTAATCATAATTTTTGTTGCCCTAGTATTGATTTTAGGAACTAATCAACTTCCTAGTGCTGCAAGGAAATTGGGAAAAGCTGTAAATGAATTTAACAGAGCAAAAAACGAGGTTCAAAGTCACATAAAAAGTGTTTCAGATACAAATCTAGATACATCAGAACCCATGGAAACAGAAAGACAGAAACTAGAGATGATTGCAAAATCACTTGGAATAAACTCTAAAGAAAAATCAGACGACGAACTTCGGAAAATAATTTCCAATAAAATGGGGCCAAAAAAAACAGATAGTTCAGAAAATAAAATATAGTTATTCAGATTTAATTCGATAGAGATTTTTATCTATTCTTTTTTTTGCAAATTTGTAATATTCAGGGACAATTTCAAATCCAAGATATTGTCTATTCAATGATTTGCTAACTACAGCAACTTGCCCAGAGCCTAGAAATGGATCAAATACAATATCTTGTTTCTCACTAGAATAATGTAATAGTTTTTCAATTAATTCAGCAGGTAATTTAGTGGGTGTTTTTTCATCACCTGTCCAATATTCACGTTTAATTTCCCATACATCTTCTTTATCCCTATAATGCAGACTTCGTCCTTCGTTGGTTTTAGAATCTTTTTTAAATCTAGAAAATGGGTAAAATTTTCTTTGTTTAGTATTTTTACAAACGTAAAGACAGTGATAGTGAGAAGTAACAAATTTTCTTTTTGTTACAACACCAAATTGGTATTTCCAGATGATGTGATTAACAGTAATAAAACCTACATCGTCCAATGCTTTTAGAATATCTTTAAGATTATTCCAACCTGAAAAAACATACATACTTCCTGTGTCTTTAAGAATACGAAAGGCTTCTTTCATCCAATCATATGTAAAATCATAGTAGTCTACAGACTTTATTTCATTGTAACCTTGCATCACTCTAGAAGAAGTTCGATTATAATTTGCCTTGGTAGCTTTAAAATTAATAGCAAAAGGAGGATCAGTAATAATCAAATCAATTTTATTTTTACAAATTAACCCCATACCGTCAATACAATTCATATTGTAAATTTTGTTGATTTCTATTTTTTTCATTTTTAACATCAAGGTGAATTCCTCGTTTAATAATGTCGTGGAATACTGTTTTTGCCAATATTAACAGTCAACCAATAAATCTTGAGTAGTTTAAATCAAGTTGAACTTGAAATTTTCATGTCCAAAATGTAAATCCAAAGTAGAGATACAAAAAACGTTCAACAAAAAAATTCATATTTCATGCAGTTGTGGAATAGAGGATTTGCTTGAATTTTCAAAAAACATTGATGAAGTATTTTTAGAATTTCTTTCAAGATTTGATGAAGGATTAGTTACAAAAAAAGGAATTTCAGAAGGCCTAAAAAATGAAGGAATCATCAGGGACGAAAAAGAGATCAAGAAGATGATTGGAAGAAACAATCCAAACAAAACTACCGAAGATATTCTTTTTTCAAAAAGAGATTATATTTCACAATACAAGATTCTGACTAATCCCGAGCCTAAAAAGGGCAGTGATGTAGAAGATTTGGGATTGGATGAATCAATAAGCAATCACCTAAAAGATATTGGAATTAATCAGTTTTACAAATTTCAAGAAGAGACAATTCAGGAGGTGTCATTTGGAGAAAATGTAATCATTGAAGCACCCACTGCATCTGGCAAAACAGAAGCATTTTTGATTCCAGTAATTCAAAAAATAAAAAAAGAATCAAATAATGTTAAAGTAGTTTTTGCGGTATTTGTTTATCCTACAAAAGCTCTATCAAGAGATCAATTTCCAAAAATCTTAAAGTTTGCAGAAAAAATTGGAATTGATGTAAAAGTTTTTGATGGGGATACAGAACAAACAGAGAGAAGAGAAATTTTAGAGAATCCACCACATATACTAATCACAAATTTTGATGTAATACATTATCATCTATGGCATCAAACAAAATTTTCATCTTTACTTGCAACTATCAAAGTATTGGTGGTAGATGAAACACATGTGTATTCAGGAATTTTTGGCTCAAATGTCCATTACATAATTAAGAGACTGAAAAGAGTCTGTAGCAATAAAATACAATTTGTTGCAGCATCTGCAACTCTAGAAGATGCTAAAAATTTTTGTGAGCAGTTGTTTGGGGTGAAGATGAAGATCATTCACGGTTCTGGTAAAAAAGGACAGACAGATTTTGTGATGTTATTTCCATCACTAAGAACTCAACGGTCACTAATGATTGATTTGACAAAAAAGATGACTGAAAAAAATCATAAAACAATGGTATTCAACAATTCACATCTTAATTCAGAACTCTTAGCAATTCAAGCAAGAAAACAAAAAATCAACATCAAAGTTCACAGAGCGGGCCTAATGGCAAATTATAGGAAATCTGTGGAGCAAGAGTTCAAGAGTGATAAATTACAGGCTATTTCATGCACACCTACGCTTGAGCTTGGAATTGATGTAGGAAATGTGGATTGCGTAATTTCATCCACAATTCCAGTAAACAGATTGATCCAAAGAATTGGAAGAGCAGCACGAAAAGGACAGAGAGGGTATGCATTTTTAGCACTTGGCAATGATCCAATTTCACAGTATTACAAGAATCATCCAGATGATTATTTTGAAGATGTTGAAAAAACATACATTGATCCAAAAAATCCATTTGTGGAAGAGTTTCAAGTATTGGCAATGGCATGCGACAAACCAATTTCAAAACATGAACTGAAAGAACATAAAGAAATTATCAAACAACATATAGAAAAAGAAAATTTAATAATTTACAATAACAGAATCATACCAAATTTCGATAAGATCTCTTCTTTGTTAAATGATTACAGCATAAGAGGAATTGGAAAATCATTAGATATTTTCTTAAATGAAAAGAAAGTCGGAGACAGAGTTCTTCCAATTGCTTTAGAGGAACTTCACAAGGATGCTATCTACTTTCTTGCAGGAGTCAGATATAGAGTAAAAGAATGCGGATATCCCCAAAAAAATTTTGCAAAATTAGAAAGAATATCAAGGGACTATCCATATTATACTAAAGCATTAACAGAAGAATGGCCAACAATTGAAACGGTTTTTGATACAAGAAAAGTATATGGAATAGAAGTCGCATTTTGCAAATTGCACATACAAAAAAAAGTATACGGTTATGTCAATATAGAGTTGGGTCAAGAGATTACTCAAGGTCAAAAAGTCTTACTAGATTCCCCTCTAGAATATGATTTTATCACAAAAGGAATTGTATTTCATGCTCCACGACCAATAAATCAAATCAAAAAAGCAGAAAATGAAGAATATACTGAAGCTAGTGGATATCATGCAACAGAACATGTCGTAATTGAAGGCAGCAACATGATAACTGGAGGAGTATCTCAAGATTTAGGAGGCATATCGATGGGAATTTCAGGCTTGATTTTCATCTATGATGGAGCAATTGGTGGAAATGGTGCAAGTAAGGCACTATTTGATAGATTTGAAAAAGCACTCGAGCGAAGCATGTTCATTGTAAAAGAGTGTCCATGTCAAAGTGAGGCAGGTTGCCCACGCTGCACATTCTCCTATAGATGTGGAAATAACAATGAATATCTTCACAAATATTCTGCATTAGAAATTCTTCAAAGAATCAACAAAGGAGAAGAAACTAAACTAGAAGAACCAACAGAAGGAGACAAACCACTAGTCTAAAATCAAAATGGGATAAATATAACAAATTTCTACAAATCATATGGAAAAAGTAGCAATTGTAACTGGAACAACATCAGGAATTGGATATGAAACTTGTCTGGCACTTGCAAGAGATGGATTTTACACATTTGCTACAGTTAGAGATGTAAAAAAAGCAGAAAAAATAATACAAATTGCAAAAAAAGAAAATCTAAAGATAGAGATTATAGAATTAGATGTTGATGATGAAAGATCAATCAATATTGCTTTTCAAAAAATTCTTTCGAAAAAACAACAGATTGATGTTTTAGTAAATAATGCTGGGTGGGGATTGTTTGGAAGCGTTGAAGATGTACCAATAAAAGATTTCAGAGCACAATTTGAAACAAATTTCTTTGGGATAATAAGTATAATTCAAAAAGTTGCACCAGTGATGAGAAAACAAAAATCAGGAGTAATTGTAAATATCAGCTCAGTTGCAGGAAAAATCGGTTTTCCAGGATCACCTGCATACATTAGCTCAAAGTTTGCATTAGAGGGATTATCTGAATCATTAAGATATGAGTTAGGACAGTTTGGCGTTAAAGTAGTCATTGTTGAACCGGGTGTGATAAAGTCAAACTTTTTTTCATCTATGAAGGTTGCAGAACCTAAACCAGATTCACCATACAAAGAAATTACTGAAAAGGTGATCATGGGGGTAAAGATGATGGCAGAACTTGGAACTCCCCCATCAGAAGCGGCCACAACAATATTGAAGGCAGTTAAAGAAAAAGATCCAAAACCAAGATACATTGTAGGCAATGATGCACAGATGTTTTTAGAAGCAAAGAAGACAAAAACAGATACAGAATTTGAAAATTATCTCAAAAAAGAGCTATTTCCAAGTTAAATCCACACCTACGTTAAATTGATATACACATAGAATAGAGTTTTTGTCAAAGTCCGCAATTTTAACTGATGAAAAATGAAATGGAAAACACTACAACATAATGGAATCTTGTTTCCTCCTGCCTACGAAGCACATGGAATTAAGATAAAGATCAACGGGGAGAGCATAGACCTCAACCTCAATCAAGAGGAGATGGTCTACCAATGGGCAAAAAAGAAAGACACCCCATATGCTCAAGACAAAGTTTTTCAGAAAAATTTCACAGATGATTTTGCTAAAACTTTACCAACAAAATTCAAAGATATGTCATATCAAGATATTGATTTTTCTCATGCTTACAAAATAGTCGATAAAGAAAAAGATCTCAGAGAGATGATGACAAAAGAGGAAAAGAAAGCATTAGCTCTTAAACGAAAAGAGTTACGAGAAAAACTTGTTAAAAAATATGGTAAAGCAATCATGGATGGAAAAGAAGTCGATGTTGCAAATTACATGGCAGAACCTCCAGGAATTTTTATTGGAAGGGGAGATCATCCACTTAGAGGAAGATGGAAGCCCAGAGTTACTGCTAAAGACGTTACACTAAATCTCGGTAAAGAATCTAAAGTTCCAGAAGGAAATTGGGGTAAAATTGTTCATGATAATGATTCAATGTGGTTAGCTGGATGGACAGATTATCTCACTGAGAAAAGAAAATACGTTTGGCTTGCAGATACAGCTGGATTAAAACAAGACAGAGACAAAGCAAAATACGAAAAAGCAGTCAAACTATCAAAAGAAATTGAAAAAATAAAAGATAGAATTGTCAAAGACATGAAGAGTAAAGATCCAAAAATTAGCAGGATTTCAACTGCGTGTTACTTGATTTACAGAACTGCAATGAGAGTAGGTGACGAAAAAGATCCTGATGAAGCAGATACAGTTGGTGCGACCACATTAAGAAAAGAACACATCAACATCACAGAAAATACAATTGAGTTTGATTTCTTGGGAAAAGATAGTGTAAGATGGCAAGAAACAGTCAAAGCTGAAGGTAACGATAAGCAATTCCAAGAAAATCTCAAAAGATTAATTCAAAACAAAAAACCAAAAGATGAGATTTTTGAAGACATTACTTCAAGACATGTCAATGCATATTATTCTAGCATAGTAAACGGATTGACTGCCAAAGTTTTTAGAACTTATCTTGCTTCTTCAGTGGTAAAAAATTATCTCAAAGAACATGACAACATGAAAGGAAAAACACCTAATGAAAAATTATATCATGCAAAATTAGCAAATTTGGAAGCAGCTATAATGTGTAATCATAAAAGAACCATACCAAAAACTTATGAAGACGCTCTTCAAAAGAAAAGAGATACGCTAAAAAACATAGCCAAAGATCAACCATGGAAGAAAACTATGGATTCATTAAAAAAAGCAGAAGCGATGGAATCTAAAACTGATGCTCAAAAAAAGAACAAGGCAAAAAAAATTAAAACACTAAATGAACAGATTAAGAAACAGAAAGAAAAACACAATGAACGAGCAGAAAAACTACAATTACAAATTGACTTGTCAGAGAAAACTAAAGATTACAATCTCGGAACATCATTAAGAAACTACATAGATCCACGAATATTCAAAGCCTGGACCAATGAAGTAGGCATAGAATGGGAAAAATTGTATACAGCAGCATTACAGAAAAAATTCCTTTGGGTTCAAAATGAAAAAGTAACTTGGACAGAACTAGTTAAAAATTAAGAATTTGTTTAAAAATAAATCAATCTTTTGACAGTACATACGTAGCATTTAATTTCTCAAATTATCTGGATTATGTTATGCCGGGGTAGCTCAGCCTGGTTAGAGTGCCAGTTAATTGGTAAACTCTACCGGTTCTTCCAAAAAAGGCAATACTCATAATCTGGAGGTCGTGGGTTCGAAACCCATCCCCGGCACACACAAATCAGTTTAAAGCCCACCCTGCCGTACTATGCCACTATGAGCCTAAAAATATAGCCATCATTGTTTTTATCCAAGCATTTCTAGACGAAATGTAATCATCACCAGAAAGACGTTTTACAGTTAAACCGTTGAATAAGCCAATCATTCCATTTGCTAATGTAGCTAAGTCCGATTCTTTTTTGAATAAACCTACTTCCTTTTTCATTTGGCGTAAGAATTCTGTGACTAGTACTTCAATTTCCTTTCTTTGAGAATTTACTATTGTTTTTAGTCTAGGATTATGATTTGATTCTGCAATTCCTTCTATCCAAATTCTCTCAGTATCTTTTGAGCCCCCAACCATCAAATCAAAAAATTTACCCAGGTCAGATTCTAAATTCTTGTGATTTGTAAATAATCCAGTACGTGTATCTATTAGAATTCTTTGATTTTCTTTTAAGATTGAAAGAAAAAGATCCTCCTTACTTGGAAAATAAAGATAGAGAGTACCCTTACTTACATTTGCTGTATTGGATATGTCATCCATCTTGGTATTGGAAAGACCATTTTTTGAAAAATTTTTTATTGCTGCCTTGATTATTGTGTCTCTTACCTTTTCTTTATGTTCATCAGAAACTTTAGGCATTAGATTCCTCAATCAAATTTGTAATTTATGTCCATATTTTCTGTGGTATTGGATTTTATGATTATCGTGTCACTTATTTTATTGAAAATTCTCTGCTTTTTGTCATTTGTAAGAATCCATCCAAGCACAACATCTATTGGAAGTAAAAATGTCTTTCCGATGTTCGATATTATTATTTTATCAAGTTTAGGTTTAGTTCCATCTAAATTTGTAATTTTGATATTCATCACTTTTTTTCCAATCGTTTGACCTTTTTTCCATTCAAATAAAACCAAATACACAGAGAATCCTAGACATGGGACAATCTCCCACATTGGATTAGGATTCCAACCATAAAAAAAATCTAAAAAATATACAATTGCAATACCTGTAAAAAAAATTGCAATATCAATTATCCATGCAATAAATCGCTCTCGCCATTTTGCTATAACTATTGGACTATCTTCAGTGTTCATTTACGACTCCAGTTGTCATTGACAATCAAGGCAAGAAAAAACCATTGCTTTGTCTTTTAATGAGATGAACACATCAAGGGAACCACATCTTGGGCATAGATGTATTATTGCAGGGGAGATTTGTCCTAGTAATTGATCTGGTTGTTTTGGAACTTTCTGGTCTAAAAAATTAGTAATCCAGATCTCCGATGTTTGACTCTTAGATGTGTTCATGTGTCATCATCAACGTCCCATAATAAAAAGATAACTGACTGACTAGTCAGTTTATATTATAATCTCAATCACTAAATCCATGGTTGAACTTCAATCCCAACAAAAACCATCAAACTGGTGGTATCTACTACCAATCTTCTTTGGTATTTTTGGCGGGCTGATAATGTTCTTTGTTCTAAGAAACAAGAAACAAAAAATGGCAAGAAATGGATTAGCATTAGGTATAATTCTTGAGGCAATACACATAGCAAGTATGTTTGTCTTTGGAATCTTTCCAAATATTTCCTTCTAGCTTTTTTATTTTTTTATTTATTATGCCAAAAATGACCTGAATTGAGATTACAGATGATAGGTCACATGTCAGAAACTCCTGAGGCATTCAAAGAAATCATTCGCATGTTTTAGGTCTGAGTACATTTGTAGAAAACAATAAAAAATGAAGACGATCTTGGACCATAGAAAAATAATCATCATAATGATTTTAGAATTATTTCACTTAGTTAATCCTAGTAAATCCTCTGCTAAAAGAAGACTTTCTTACAAAATAAACCAATCCAAGTATTGAAATTCCGAGAATTGGAATAACAAAGGTGCCAAATTCAGGAATGACTCTAGTTCCAACAATTTCAATATTTTCAGTAGTTTCTAAGATAACAAATCCAATCACATAATCATTTGGAAATTTCATTAAATCGTACCCGATATTAACACCATCAACTAAAACTTGGAATTTTTCACCTTCGGCATAAAGCACATCCTGAGGTATCCTTACCCAGAAATCTGTTTTTTGTGGAATTTCTTCCATTATGATTTGAATTGATTTTCTTTCCTCGTTGATGTTCATAGAAGATAAGATAGGTTCGTCATGATCAGTTCCCATCGAATCTAGACTTCCCTTGTATCCATAGTAGATATCATAGGCATTATCCCCAATCTCAAAGGTAATCTTTTTCGCCATTAACTGTGCAATATCAAAATACTGGCCAAAAGCCTCTATGTCCTTGAAAACATGTTCGGCATAGATGTTGGTAGGCATCATAATTAGCAGGAATAAAATTACAGAGACAAAGATTTGGTTTTGCAAGATATTTCTAGTCTAATTTCATCAAATATAATCAATAATCAGATTCGCGATATTGATTCTCTGATTTGATTTTAAGTTAATTCTATTCTAAATCTAACGAATATGTGATTTGTATTATCTAATACTATCAAGACCATCCTCAGATACTCCAGATATTAAGGAAGTTTGTTTCTGCAACTTTGCCATGAATTACACTGACAACATACGGTATAGATCCTGTCAATCCATTAGGATCTCTGCCCTCATCTATCGAGTCCAGAATAGAAATAGTAAATGCACTACATCATGAAGTCCACATATAGAATATCATACACTACGAGAAAGTGAAATTAGAAGATGTGTAGATCAGAGGAGTCTAGTTGTATTCTCACAACAAAAAAATCTTTTGATAGTACTCAAAAACATTAAGGTTATAATAAGTTCACAGATAAGAAGAATTTGAAATTAATTTTTGATTTAAGGGTGCATCATTCCAGTCATTTGACGATTGGACATCAAGTCTTGCATTGATTGCATGTGATCTTGCAACAAATCAGCCATTTTCATATTAAACTCATCATACGATAAATTAGAAGAGAATAATTCATTCATTTCTGAAATGTGTTTTTTCATCAACTCCATCATTTTTTCTCTTGTTTCAGGGGCTTTCATCAATTCCATCACCATATTGCCATGTGTCATTGTTGTCATATTACCCATCATCATTCCATCTTGAGATATGTTACCTATCATTTGTTGGTTCATTCCAGAACCCATATGATCTGTCATGTTTACAGAACCCATCATGCTCATCATTTCTTTGAATGCCTCAGGAGTTTCTGACATGTGACCTATCATCTGTAATCTCAATTCAGGATCATTCATCATAGTAGACATCATCTTTGACATAAACACATGATCTTCTTTCATTATTTTTGACATCTGTTCAACATGTTTTGGATCTTTTGCCATCCATTCCATCACATAATTAGAATTTTGCATCATTTGTTGTTGATTCATCATGCCTGAATCCATCCATTGTTGTGACATCTTTGGATTATTAGACATCATTTGATTAAACAATTCTTGATTTTGAAATTTCATAGACATTGGATCATATGTGTTTGCAAAATGAGCATAGCTTACGCCGATTCCTACAAAGAATACGCCGATTATGATTGCAATCCAAATGAGCGTGCTTACCATACAGGTAATTTTCTCTTACCGTATATAATTTGAATTACAATTTTCCATATTGATTTTTAATGTTTAAGATGAAATTTGTGGTAAATTCCTAAACGATTTGGAATCGTATTTGGAGAAAGAAATTATTGATTCCACATTAGATACACATTAATGAGTTTTGTAAGATCAATTGGGCACTCGTCTATTTTAGGTTCAAAACCACACTGAGAAAACATGTGTCACAGAAAATATAAAATAAAAACTAATTTCAACCCCATACGACTTATTTTTTGCTGTTTCATTTAGAAAGTAATAAATAATTTAAAATAGTGATTTATGAATATTTTTTTTAATTTTATCTTTTAACTCTGGCGTTATCTCTTCTGGTTTCATATTGTGATCTTTTGTTGCATGTGCTGCACATTGTGTCAAGATTTCCTCTTCAGATTTACCTTTAGCAACAAAACCACAATCAAATCCAACCGAACTGCATTTGAATTTTAACATATTATTCTTTGAACACACGTGAGTATAAAGTTATTGAAAAACATTGTATAACGTAAACGTCACAGCAGAGTTTAGATTATGCTCAAGTTTTTTCCCTTATCACGTCACAATACCAGATTATTGAGATTTTTTATGTAACACAAAGATCATAACATGCATGTTGTCTAAAGTCATTTTTATTATTCATTATATTATGACATGACTTTAGGTCATAACACTGCAATAAAAAATATGCTCATGCAAAGCGATTACACTAGATCAATATCTCATGCATGCTCTTAATACGGCTTAAAGCATATTATTCAAAAATCATTACAATTAATCCAAAAAACTCACAAATTTCAAAGACAAGATAAGCTGCTGAAATTATAAAATCTGATTGCAGTTTCAACAGAAACAGATAGATATTGAGCAGATATCCTAGATTTACAATCAAAAAATCTTTATTGCCAAGGCAGACCATTAGATAATCATCCACTCATTATTCATATTTCGGAGGTTATAGAGATTAAGATGCTAGTGAATTACATTCCAAATACTGTACATGAATTAGCTAACAAATTTTGGCTAGGACCATTTTACATTAGTGATTAAAAAGGCAGGAATTCCGAATTACCCATAAACCATGGAATTCGCATTAATTTGCCAGACTACATCAAACAAATGCCAATCCTATGTTGACTAGTTTTGAGGCAGTGTCAGGAGATACACAAATAGGAGAATTGTCAGAGTATTTGAAAAGCAACTCATGTCCATTTTTGCAATAATCCTCAGTAGATATGTCTCCCTCAGAATTTACGTTGATCTCAATGTTTGCTACTGGCATAACCGAATCTATAGAGGTACCAACAGAAATCGTTGCCTTGTATGCACCAGGTTCTTCGGGCATCCATGACAAACTAACGTTAAAAGTTTGGGTGGGGTTAAGGGTACCAGTTATCCATCTTGTAGGTTGGGTATGCTTGTTCTCACTGTCGGTTATTTTCATCACGTATGCAAAGTCATGTTCATGTCCGTTAGGATTTGTAATGTCTGCTGCAATTTGCAAAACCTGTTCCGCTTTGATCTCGTCAAATTCTTGGCCAAATGAATTAACCACGCCTACATTATCCAGACGTATGTTTTTAACATCATTGGATAACGATACGTTGACAGGACTTGTCATGTTTTCCTCGTTTACAACGGGTATGATATTTGTGACTCCATTGAGGTAATTCCAATCCACATTAATGCCCGGATCGTTCTCGTGTCCCTTTACTACGTCAAGTATTCTATATTTGCGTTCTGCTTCAAGTGTGTTTATCGCATCTTCCTTTTCTCCAAGTATTTTTTCTTGAAGGATATCAGATGTATTTCTTATTTCTGAAATCTGTTTTGTTATGTCTTCTTTCGTGATGTTTTCAATCATGTATTCGTCTACAATATTCTGTATTTTCTGCTTTCCTTGCAAATTCTCACTTTCAATAATCTCATCATATTTTGTCTCCAGTGCTTTCTTTTTCAGGTCATATTCTTGGTTGATTTCAAGAATTCTTTGATTTATCCCATATATGATGTCCTCATGTTCCTTTAGTTTGTCCTTACTGATAATATAATCAATTAAAGTGTGGTTCTCTGCAGTATTGTTCTGAATCATTTCTTTTGCATCTGATTCTGAAACACATTGATACTCGGATGCAGTAATATGATAAACCACACGGTATCCTTCATTGCACACTGTTCCAGGATTTGTCTTTACCTCAGAGACAGGCAAATTATTCCCTGAAACCACAATATCCTTTATCCCATTTTCAATCCATTTTTTAACAATTGATTCATCAACACATGAATGGCTTCCAGAGGTTACACGAGAGACCAAAACTGATCCTTCATTGCACTCTGTGTTCTCCGATATGGTTGTGTCATCCAGATTTGCTAACATATAACTTGGCTGCAGTCTATAGTCCGAATAAAAATTAGCAAGTTTCATTTCAATCGAATGAGTCATGTTGACTTGTCCTGTTGAATTGAAGATTTGCTGTTCTTCATAGTCAGCCAGATTGTGTTTTATGTTAAATTGAGCGTTCATTTCTATTATTTCAATTCTTTGAGTCGATGCAGCTTTATTGTATGCATCTTTTGCATCTTGCATGGTTCCTCCGTTTGCCAGTACCTGATTCATTGCAATTCTTCCGGCATTGACTTTTTGTTCCTTGAATTCGAACTGGTCCCAAAACACTCCCTGAACATATGATGGTTTTTTACTTACAAATTCATCAAATGCATTTCTCGAGGAATGTTTTTCCCAGAGTCTTTCCCACTCATCAAGATCTTGGTAAAGACGTTGAACTGACAAATCACGCATTTTTTGCAAATTTTCTTGAGCCTGGTTTTTTTCATATTCCTTTTGCTCCAGTTCTGCAATGAACTTTTTTGTTTGCTCTATTTTTTTCAGAATATCTTGTGCGACAGGATCATTTAGCAAATTATCAGAAAATACAATCTGATCTGAATCTGATTGAGTTTGTGCATAACTTGTTTGAATAATGGAGATTGACATCGTACAGGTAATGAGAAAATAAAATTTTTTTCTATTATTTTTTGATATTTTTACTGAATTCCTTTTTGTCTGAGTAAAAACCAGACTCATTATTTTAACTAAAATGTTGCAAGTAATAAAGGTTAGTATACTAATGATTATATTATAAATAAATATGATGCAAATCAATATATTTGCAGTCAATAGAGCAATGATAAACCTAAGATGAAAACACTTGATCTCAAGGAAAGCATTGGATTGCTGCTAAAGACTTCTGCTAAGACATGGGAAAAGGCGGCAGACATAGAGTTACGTGAACGCTTTGGTCTTGCTGGAGCCAAATGGAAGATAATTGTTGCACTTTCAATAAAGGAAGGGATCACACAAAAGCACATAGCAGACATGGTATTTGTAGAAGCCCCAACACTTGTACCTATAATAGACAGGATGGAAAAAGAGGGATATATCACAAGACAGGTAGATCCAAAGGATCGACGAAATAATTTGATCTTTATGACTCAAAAATCCAGAGACATGGTGGATCCAATGATCGATTGCATTCTGGAGGTAAGAAACATGGGATTGAATAAAGTCTCAAAAAAAGACATGGAGATTGCAAAAAAAGTGCTATCGCAGATAGTAAGCAACACTGAAGAGTTTGTCCGACAGAAAGGAGAAACCACAGATCCGGACGTTTGGAGTGATCTTCAAAATAAATCTCAAAAGACGCTTGTAAAGATGTAGAAATCCGTACATAACATGAAGGATTACAGGAATTTATCATGCATATCTCAAACTATTCCATCTTAAGGACATACCCTAAATGAAAACTTGGCTTCAAGCATGTTTTGTTTCTGCTTTTCTACCATGATCTGGTGCCAACAAGAATATTTTTTAGATATTCACAGACTGTTTTTCATCATGTCTAGATGACTGCCATGTTGGCCTTGTTTGGGTTCAGTTTTAAAAAAAGAGTGCCATTAATCCATATATTTCACTGGTGGAAATTTCCAATGAATCTAGTATTGATTGAACCTATTTAATGTGCATTATTGGTTTAAATTTTTACTGATTCAATTGAATCGTAGCTTGCCTGAATTAATCTTAAAGTTGAATTAAGATTTGCTCGTAAATGTGGAATGTGATTGGATTCTATAGATATTATAATTTTGTCATTGAATGAGATGCTAGTTTTTGTAGGATTTTCTGGATAAAATTCGTTATCAGTGCTTAGTGAGTCAAATATCGCTTTTGATTTTTCTTTAGCATTAACGATAATTTTTGCATTAAAGCTTGACATCATATGCTGTTCCAGCAATTTTGAAACTACATTTTTTGCAAGACCATATACCAACCGCATCTCGATTAAACTGTTGAGAACCACACTCAGGACAATGTCTCTTTTCTTTTAGTTGAAAATGAATTTTTGTATATTGTTTTCTAATTTTAATCCCATAGCGTGCGCCTAGACCTTTTAGTGATTTCTGTTTTGCCATTTTATTGACCAGATTCCTTTGCTTGTTTTAACTTTTCTCTGATTTTTGAGCCTACTTTAACAGATAGATCACCGCATTTGATTACCTCTTCAAATGTAAATCCATCGGTTCCTCCTTTTTGTAAAGCACAGATATTTCCATTAGAATCAGTAGTAATTGTAATTCTTGCATCCATATTACTCCATTCATCACCATTTGGATCAACTATTATGTGATTTCCAATTTTACCCATAGTCACAGAAACAGGAATGGTAGAAATTGGCACGTCTGATTCTTCACCTTCAACTAAAGTTGGTACATCATTTTTCATTTCCCATTTTGGTGTTTTTGAAGTGAGAATTGCAGCAGTTGCAGCATAAGCGCATGTATCAAACAAGTTGCCATCATAATCCACTACAACACTATCAGCAAAAACCCCAACTACAGATTTATTTTTTTCAATTACTAACTGAGTCAAATCAATCATATGACTTTCTCTAATGCCTCTATCAACTACTCTTGCCAGCTCAATTACATCAGGACCCGGAGGTCCAGTTTCAACAGTTGGGTGAGAAAGGGGTAAAAGTTCAGCAGTACAAATGAAGATACCTTTGTCACCCATGTCTGGGAAAGGTCTATCAGGTTGAATTTTAACACCACAAATTACTTCACTATCACCCAATCTAACACGCGCAGAACCATTTGCTTTTGGAATGGCATTTATTTCAATAACCAAGTTTCGTGGTTCATCTAGCGCTCTTCCATCAACTCTTTTTCCTTGTTCTAATAATTCAAGAATTTGAGACTTCTTTAGGTCATCAATCACACTAGTGGATGTCATTTATTTTTCTCCGTTTCCAAAATATTTGTCAGTTAGTGCTTTTCTTTGTAATTCATAAACAATCTTACAGCCTTTAATTCCAGTCTCGACACATTTTTTGTATTCTGCAGGTGTCAGTACACCATCTAATTGAAGTAATGTAATTTTTTCTAGACTTGGCATATATCCTATAGGCATATCTGCTTGTCCCGCTTGGTCTTCTTCATTATTAACATCAAGAATAATTGTATCAGCTGCTTTACCTGCTGCACAAGCTGCTACCATATCTCTCATTGGAATTCCAGCATCGGCCAAAGCAACTGATGCAGCAGAAAGTGCAGCACATCTAGTACCACCATCTGCTTGAAGAACTTCAATGAAAACATCAACTGCGGTTCTTGGGAATTTTTCCAACATCACTGCTGGTTCTAATGCTTCTTTGATAACTTTGGAAATTTCAATTTCTCTTCTAGACGGTGCAGGGTTTTTTCTCTCTGTTACAGAGAATGGTTCCATGTGATATCTAACCCGTAAAATACCAGTATCAGTGTTGGACATGTGTTTTGGATGCACGTCACGTGGACCAAACACTCCAACTAAAATTTTATTATCACCAAATTCAATGTATGCTGATCCATCAGCATTTTTCAGCCCACCAGCTTTAATTATAATTCGTCTTGGTTCATCGACTTTTCGACCATCACAACGAATTCCATTTTCATCTAGTAGTACTAGAGTTGCTTCTCTTCCGCCCATTATGATTCACCTTTTGATTCTAACATTTCTTTCACTTGGTCAGTCAAATTAGCAACATGTGCCATTTCATCAACCATTTGTATTGCCCTTTTTGCCTTTAATAATCCCTCGGGAGTCTCACAGGAAACAACGATCCATCCATTTTGGCCAATTGTAATAGCTGCATCCGTAGCCATTTCAATCATTTGGATCATAGTTCCCCTTTTTCCAATCAAGCGTGGTACTTTGCTTGCAGATATTGAAACCAGATGTCCTGAATCAATTTTACCAAGATCTCTATCAGATATAGTTACAAGTGGATCTCGAGTTCTATCAAAATTTGCAATTCTGGCTGCAACTAGATCACCTGTCTTTAACTTTGATGAAAGCTCATCGGCATGTGCAGAAAAATCACGTCCAAATACATCTTGAGCAGGTAAGAATCCCACATAACATGAATTGATATCTAATTCCCAAGACAGCGATGTGTGAGAGATGACTTTGCCAATTACAAGATCATCAATTTTTGGAATATATTTTCCTGTTAATGGAATTACTTTAATTGAATCATCAAAAATTTCTGAAATTCCTATGGCAGTAGAGATAATTTTGTTGCCATCTAAGATTACATTTTGTTCTGGC
This sequence comes from Nitrosarchaeum sp., assembly GCA_036984365.1. Lineage (GTDB taxonomy): Archaea > Thermoproteota > Nitrososphaeria > Nitrososphaerales > Nitrosopumilaceae > Nitrosarchaeum. Next base: position 246,955 of record BQXB01000002.1, on the reverse strand, counting down.
CTGTAAGGGCCAGTTGTGATAACATCTCCAGGAATAACATATTTTCTTTTATTTTCCATTACCTCAACACCTCAACTGTTGCAGAGCCTTTGGTTATAGAACCCAATCTATCAATCACATTTGGCCTTGCTCCAGCTGGTATTTCAAGTATTGCTTTTAAGGAACCATTATTTTGCCATTCTTCTTTTTTTAAAACTCCTACAGATTTCAAAACAGTATAGGATTGTGATGCATATTGTGCAGGTACTGTAATTTCAAGATCTAGATTTTCAGATTTCAGAGCTATAATAGAACGTAGTTTTTCTACAATGTATGGTACTTGTTCATCAACATTTTTTTGCGGCTCTATTGTAATTCGCCCATCCTTTAATGCTTGCTCAATTCTTAGCGGAGGATGAGGTAGGTGAGTTCTAGGATCCACGTATGTCTTGGCAATAAATGCAACAATTTGTTTTCTCTTATCATCAAGCATCTTACGTCTTTGATCAGTAGTAAGGTTCAGCTCACCTTTTTTTAGCATAATTTCGGCAATCTCAATTACATCTTCGGTTTTGAAAGCCTTGAGTAATTTTTCAGTTGATGGTTTAGTGCCTTTGCCAGAATCAGTATAGATTTCATCTGCAATCAATATTGAAGAGATATCTTTTTTCTTACCCATTTTGTAATCAAGGGCAGGATCCGGCTTTACTAAGATCTCAAATTTTTCGCCCTCATAAGAATATCTAACTACAGTTGCATCAGCCATTTCTGAAATATCCTATGTTAGTTTGGTATTTATCTCTAACAAATACAATTTTGCTGTCAGCACACTCTGAAATGTTCAAAAAATATCATAAAAACAAGGCATGCCACAGACCACTAACCATTGTCTAATATTTGTTCATACATTACTATACCATGAGTCAAATACAAATCCAAAAAAGGCAACCTGAGCCTTCAGAAATGCTGGTAAGAAGTATCCAAGCAAAAAAAGGTAAAACACTTCAAAGAATACAAAATCCTGTATTCAAATGGGAAGATCTAGCGGGTCTATCATGGATTCTATTAGATAAAGGAGATGAACATTAGATGGAAAGTAATCAAGTCTACATTTATGATAACATTTGTAATCAGATGTGTCAAATCAAAGGAATACGATTTGTAGCAATAATCAATAACAGGGGAAGAAAGATTGCGGGTGGATTTAGTTCCAATATCATTCCATTAGAAAACGACATACAAAAAATGGAGATGTTGTTTATGGAAGTAGCACTTGACTTGTCAATGAGAAAAGAGTTTGATGATTCACTTGGAAACATAAGTGCAATAGTATCATACCGAAATAAAGCAAATATCATTACAGTTCCTCACCAGAATAATTTAATGCTGATATCATCAGAACCAGAACTAAATCCAAACAAAGTGATCAGTATGGCACGCCAGAGTCTCAGACCAATTAAAATTCTGGAGGTAGTAAATCGTTGAATATCTCCGACACAAAAATTGTGGCTTGTATTGCTTGTCAAAAAGCAATAGGAGAAAGTAAATTTGATTCAACTATGATTAATCCTTTATGTAAATATTGTTCTTCAATTGAAGAAAAATTACATACTTCAAAAAACAATCAAGATTATTTCAGAATTAAGAGAGGACGAGTAGCATAGTTTTTTTTGGTGATTAGTTTGCCTGATGAGTCATGTAGAAAATGCGGAGGATTATTACTAAATTACTCATTATGTGGAAAATGTAGAATACCAACACGATTTATTTGTAGAATTTGTGGTGGTGTGACTCGAACAATTTCATGAATTCATCTGTTTCAATATAATCGGACATAATGAAAAAGGAATCACTAATCAATTAACAAAGCATGCCACAGCACAATAAGCATTCTAAAAGGTAAATATGACAAAATAAAGTGGTGCGACATAAACAGCATGTCATAATGATGCCCTCGAATCCAGACAGCAGGTTTTATGACGCACTTTAAACTAAATGGCAATCTATTTTTGAAATGCGATATACAATAGTGTGATAATTTATGGTCTCAAATCTCAATAAAGTCCATTACCCATACCTAATTCCAGCTAGATTTTTATGTGGATTTTGAAAATTTTCTTCTAAGATTTGTATTCTTTAGATGTAATTAACAAGGAAAATCAAAAAATATCAATCAAGCTCAAAGGAATTCCATTACAATATGCAAATGCACTTAGACGAATTTGTCTAAACGGCATCCCAGTATTTGCCATCGATACTGTAGATATTATTGAAAATTCTTCAGTACTACCTGACGAGGGGTTAGCACACAGATTAGGACTAATTCCAATTAAGACAGATCTGTCTAGATTCAATGAACCATCTAAATGCGATTGTAAAAGTGAGACAGGCTGTTCTAATTGCAAAGTAATGTTTGTTTTAGATTCAGGAGATTCAGATGTTACTAGAACAATATTATCAAGTGATCTTACATCAGAAGATGAATCTGTCAAGGCAACTTCAGAGAAAATTCCAATTGTTCAATTAGCAGCAGGTCAAAGAATCAAAGTTGAATGCTATGCAAGACTTGGTCGTGGAACAGAGCATGCTAAATGGAATTCAGCAAATATTTCAGTTTTAACTGAGACAGATAAAGAAAATGAGAGAATACTAACTGTTGAATCAACAGGGGCATTAAAGCCAGAACAGATAATCCTTGCAGGAGTAGACGAGTTAAGCAACAGATTATCAGAGTTTAAAGAAATGATTAACGAAATAAAAGAATAAACTAAGCATACACATTATATTTGGGTTTTAAGTCGAGTTATTCACATGACTAATCAAGTCGTCATACGCATGGCAAAGGATCTAAAGAAGGCATCTACTAAAAACGATGCTCCAATTTGGGCAAAGATGGCAAAATATGCATTAAAACCCTCCATTGCAAGACGATTTATCAATTTAAACAGAATTGCTCAATTAACTAAAGATGCAGATACTGTAGTATTTCCAGGCAAAGTATTAGGAACTGGAGATATTAAACATAAAATTACACTTTGCTCATTTTCAATCTCAAATACCGCAGCAGCAAAGATTTTAGAAAAGGGTGGAAAAATCATTATATTTTCAGAATTGATTGAAAAGAACCCAACAGGAAAAGGAGTTGTACTACTTGGCTAGTCAAGAAAATGTCGTATCAACAGACAGACCAATTGTAGTCGATGCAACAGATCACATTGCAGGTAGACTATCATCAAATGTTGCTAAATTATTGTTAAATGGAAACAGAGTTTCAATTGTAAATTGTGAAAAAATTATGCTAAGTGGAACAAGAACAAACATAATTTATCATTACAGAAAATTTTTAGAGGTAAACAGTGTTATTCATCCAAAACATGGCCCAGTACATGCAAGAAGACCAGACACAATGATGACAAGAATGGTACGAGGTATGCTACCAAAGAAAAAACCATCTGGATTGTTGGCACATAAAAGACTAAGAACATACATTGGTTCGCCAAGAGAACTAAACGGATTTGAAAAAATTCAATTTAAACAAGCAAAAATTACAAAATCAGCAGCAAACTATACAACTATTGGAGACGTTGCAAAAATAATTGGGTGGACTGAATGACAACGCCAAAAACTGAAATTTATTTTGCAACTAGAAAAACATCTAGTGCACATGTATACATTACAAAAGGACATGGTAAAATTAGAATTAACAACATACCAATTGAGATGATTCCTCAAGAGACTGCTCGAGAGGTCATGTTAGCTCCATTAGAAATTACTGGAGACTTGAGAGATAAAATAGACATTTCAGTTAGAGTAAGAGGTGGAGGATTTATGGGGCAAGCTAGTGCAGCAGCTACTGGCATCTCAAGAGCTCTTACAGGTTGGACTAAATCTAAAAAAGATCCAAAAGATCATCCATTCCCAAAATCAACAAGAGAAGATCTCAGACAAAGAATTACAGATTTTGACAAATATCTGATTAGCGGTGATGCCAGAAGAAAAGAACCAAAGAAATTTGGCGGACCTGGCGCAAGAAGAAGAAAGCAAAAATCATACCGTTAGGCTGTGAAGGCTATAATTTTAGCTGGTGGCAAAGGAACAAGAGGCAAGCCATATACAGAATATTTTCCAAAAGCAATGATACCAATTATGGGTAAACCATTAATTGATTATATTGCAAAATATCTGAATTCATTTGATTTCATAAAAGAGATCATCATAATTTCAGACTATCAAGGATTAGGTGGTCAAATTAAAAATTATTTCAGTTATGCAAGAAAAGGAAAAAAAATCACATTTGTACAAGACTCACAAAGTGGAACTGGAGGAGATCTATTACATATTGAAAACAATCTCAAAGGAGAAGACGAATTTGTTTTGTGGTTTGTAGACAATCTGTGTGCCATAGATTTGGACAAGATGAGAAAAGTCTTCAAAGAAAAAAATAGCACAGCATGTATTGCAACAAGAACAAAAAGAAAAGAAGAGACTGGATTTGCAGTTGTAGAAGACGAGATAATTAAAGAATTTAAAGAAAAACCAACTATGAAACTACAGATATCTGAATGTCTAGGGGTTTACATTTTAGGAAAAGACGTCATTAAAAGAATTAAAACAAAGAAACAAAAAGAGATCAATCTTTCATTTGATATTTTACAACAATTATCTAAAGAAGGAAAAATTAGCGCCTATGACATAGAAGATAGAGAATGGATAGATGCAGAATCTCCGATGGTTTTAGAAAGAAACGAAACAACGGTAAAAAAAATCATAAAACAGATGGGATTTTAGACTGTTTTTCAAATTCGGTAATTTTTTTCTCATAAAATAAAGTTTGAGCAATATCGTCTAGACCTTCTAAAAGAATTTTTTTCTTGTGTGAGTCAATATCAAACAGAATTGTTTTAGAAGTTGTTTTGATTATTTGGTTTTCTAGATCTACTTCTACATCTCCAGTTTCTTGTTGTAGTTTTTCAATTGTTTTTTCATCTAAAACTATGGGCAAAAGTCCATTTTTGAAACAATTGCTATAAAAGATATCAGCAAATGAGGGGGCAATAACTACTGAGAATCCATAGTCTAGCAATGCCCAAACTGCATGTTCTCTACTAGAACCGCATCCAAAATTATCCCCAGCAACAAGAATTTTGGAATTTTTGTATCTAGGCTGATTTAATACAAAATCAGATCTAAGTTGTTCTTGATCATCGTATCTCCAATTATAAAAAAGAAATTTTCCAAATCCAGATTTTTGGACTAATTTTAGAAATTGTTTTGGTACAATTTGATCAGTATCTACATTTACCTTATCTAATGGAGTGATAACGGTTTTAATTTTTTTAAAAGATTGCATTTCAATTCAAATCCATTTCTCTTACATCTACAAAGTGTCCAAATATTGCGGCAGCTGCTGCCATAACTGGACTTACTAAATGAGTTCTACCACCAGTTCCTTGTCTGCCTTCAAAGTTTCTATTTGAAGTACTTGCACATCTCTCACCAGGTGACAAGATGTCCGGATTCATTCCCAGACACATGCTACATCCAGATTCTCTCCATTCAAAATTTGCATCAATGAAAATTTTATCAAGACCTATCTCTTCTGCTTGTTTTTTTACCATCTGAGAACCAGGTACAACCATAGCCTTGACAGTGGGAGATACTTTTCTACCTTTAACAACTTTGGATGCTTCAATTAGATCTTCTAGTCTGGCATTTGTACATGAACCAATAAACACTCTATCAATTTTAATTTCAGTTATAGGAGTTCCTGACTTCAGATTCATGTATTCAAGTGCTTTTTCGGCGCCTTTCTTTTGATTTTGATCACATTTAGCAAAATCTTCTGGAGACGGAACCGATTCAGTTACATCAATAGTCATTCCAGGGTTGGTGCCCCAACTTACTTGAGGTGCAATATTATCAATATGCAAAGTATAATTTTTTTCAAATTTTGCATCATGATCAGTTTTTAGATTTTCTCTCCAATAATCAACTAGAAGTTCATAGTCTTTTGGGGTGTATTTCCTATCTCTAAGATATTCGAAGGTCTTTTCATCAGGTGCAATCAAGCCTGCACGGGCTCCGGCTTCTATGGACATATTACAAATGGTCATTCGTTGCTCCATAGAAAGATCAGATATGCCTTCACCACGATACTCTATTACTGTTCCATTTCCACCAGAAGTACCAATATTTTTGATAATTGATAGTATAATGTCTTTAGCAGTAACAGCGCGAGGGTTTTTTCGTTTTCCTTCTACTTTAATTTCAAATGGTTTTGGTTTTTCTAACCAAAGAGTTTGAGATGCTAAGACATGCTCAACTTCGCTAGTCCCAATACCAAACGCTAATGCACCAAAAGCACCATGAGTGGATGTATGACTATCGCCGCAGACAATAGTTGTTCCAGGGAGAGTAATTCCTAATTGAGGTCCAATGACATGAACGATTCCTTGATTAGGACTGTTAATATCAAATAGTTTTATCCCAAAATCTTTACAATTTTTTTCTAAAGTTTGTATTTGAATAGAAGATGTTTGATCTAAAATTGGAAGTCCCCTATTATTTGTAGGAACATTATGATCCATTGTTGCAATTGTAAGATCAGGTCTTCTCACTTTTCTATTATTCATACGAAGTCCATCAAAAGCTTGAGGAGATGTAACTTCATGAACAAGATGTCTATCAATGTAGATTAACGATGGACTATTTTCTTTTTCTACAACAACATGTGCATCCCATATTTTTTCAAAAAGTGTTTTGCCCATTTTAATCCTAATCTGGTTTGTATTTGAATAAACCACCAGACTCGATTATTTTTCCAATAATGTCAGAGAATGGTTTTATTTTGTATGTCTTATTTTTCGTGAGGTTATTGATTTGGTTTGATTTTAAATCAATATCAATCTGATCACCTTCAGCGATATTAGAGTATGCATCATGATCAATTTCTATAGGAAGTAAAAATGCACCATCAACTGCATTTCGATAAAATATTCTTGCGAATGATAAAGCAAGTACTGCCTTTATTCCAGAATGAGCAAGTGCAATTGGAGCATGTTCACGTGATGACCCACACCCAAAATTTCGTCCTGATAAAATAAAATCACCATCTTTTACTTTAGAATGAAAATCAGGATCAAGTCCTTCCATAGCATGTTTTGCAAGCTCGGCATAATCATGTACTTTGAGATACTGCCCAGGAATTATTACATCAGTGTCTATATTGTCTCTTGCATATTTTATGACGTTACCTTTCATTTCAAATCCCTTGGATCGGTAATTTTTCCAGTTACAGCAGATGCTGCTGCCACAAGAGGTGATGCAAGATATGTTTGAGAATCAACATGGCCCATTCTTCCTGGAAAATTTCTGTTTGTAGTACTTATACAAATTTCATCTTTTGCTAAAACTCCCATATGTGCACCACAGCATGCTCCACATGTAGGTGGCCCTACTGTAACACCAGCATCTAAGAATATTTTGAGCAATCCATTTTCCATTGCTCGTTTGTAAATAGAGATAGAAGCAGGTAAGATTTCAGTTCTAATCTTAACAGTTCTCCCTTTGAGAATCTTAGCAACAGCTTCCAAATCTTCATACTTTGCACCAGTGCAAGAACCAATGTATGATTTATCTAATTCAACAGACGGAGCTTCTCTTACAATAGTAATATTTTCTGGAGAAAATGGTTTTGCAACAATTGGTTCCATTTCAGAACCTTCGTATTCGTATATCTTTTCATATTCAGCATCAGCATCACCGTGAACTAGTGTAATGTTCTTAACACCTCTACTTGTAAGATAATCAACTACTTTTTGATCTGGTTCAACAATTCCATTTTTAGCTCCAGCCTCTGTCGTCATGTTACACATTGTCAATCTACTTTCTACAGACATTTCACTAATTCCGGTTCCACCAAACTGCATTGTTTTGTATGCTCCACCTTCAGTGGAAATATCACCAATAATTTTTAAAATAAAATCTTTGGCCATTACATGTTCTGGAAGTTGTCCATTTAGCTTAAAGTATAATGTGTGAGGAACCTTAAACCAAATTTTTCCATTTAGCAATACGTACGCCACATCAGTATGTCCTAATCCACAAGCAAAAGAACCAAGTGCACCTGTAGTATTTGTATGAGAATCGCCTCCAACATACACTTCACCAGGTAATACTAGTGCCTCTTCGTGAGAAAGTGTGTGACAAATTCCGTATTGACCCATACCATACTTGAAGTGTTTTTCAATTCCATAGTTTTTCGTAAAGTCAGATAGCTTAATCACATTTTCAGCAGACAATTTATCTGCTGAAGGAACAAAGTGATCTTCAGCTACCCAAACTTTTGTAGGATCCCATAATTTGTCAACGTTAATTCCTTGTTTTTTTAATTTATCAAATACTTTGATCACACCAGGTCCAGACACATCATGAATCATAACTTTATCCACATTTGCAAATATTACATCGTCTGGAGCAACCCGTTGTCTGCCAGAAGCACGAGCAAGTATCTTCTCGGTAATATTCATAATCAAAAAGCCATTCATACAGATTAAAAGCTTTTCAGATATTTCAGGAGCAGCATAACAATAAAAAAGAAAAGAAAGAACAATACAGAGGTGTCTCTAACTGTATTACCCTTGGTTTCAGAAAGAAAAGAAGAAGAATTTGATGTTTTTGAGACATTATTAGAAACATTAGAAAAAAATGATGAAAAATTACAAGATGGAGATGTTATTGTAATATCTACTAAATTCATATCCAATTCTCAAGGAAGGCTAGTTGAACTTAACACGATCAAAGCATCGAAAGAAGGAATTGAAGTATCCAAGAAATTTCAAATGAAAGCAGAAATTGCAGAGATAATCTTAAGAGAATCAGATAAAATCTTTGGCGGAATTTCAGGATTTGTCATTACATCAGCAGATAACATAATGGCCCCAAATGCAGGAATTGATAAATCAAATGCCAAAAAAGGAAAAATAATTTTATATCCAAATAATCCCTATACCATAGCTGAACAAATTAGAAGAAAGATTTTTTTAAAATTCTTAATCCATGTGGGAATTATTCTAGTAGATAGTAGATTAATGCCATCACGTATTGGGACATCTGGCGTAGCAATAGCATGTGCAGGTATTGAGCCAGTATTAGACATGAGAGGAGAAAAAGACCTTGATGAAAATCCATTGAAAGTGACATTCCAAGCAGTTGTAGACAATCTTGCAACAATTGCAAATCACAAGATGGGTGAAGCCGCAGAATCAAAACCATTTGCGATTGTTAGAAACTCCGAAGCTAAACTTACAGATAGAAAGATTAGCCCTTCAGAGATGGTCATATCTCCAGATCAATGCGTATACGTTAGAGGTTTAACAAATCCAATGAATCACTAGAAATTTCATTGGTTCTGCTTTAAATAGAGGTTTTTTCAGCACAAAATTAATGGAGTATCTAACAAAATATCCCAAAACAATTTCGTTTCTGGACGGATTAAAACACAGTATTAATGTAGACAATAAAGGAGTAGAACAGCTCCATATCGTAGTTAAGAAAAGTTTTGAAGATTTAATGAAAATTTTTACATCTGAAGGATTTACTAAAGTCAAATTAGAACATAAACAACCAAATCAAATTGGAAATGGTTTGAACCTTAAACTAAAGAAGCCTTGGGAGATGCACATCAGAATGGTAGATCTTAAAAAAGGATTGATAGGAATACATGCAGAAGTTGAAGTTTCAAGAGACTATCTTCAACACCTTGTATCACAGAGAACACCTGTAATATACGAAGTAGAGGAGATAATGAAAAAATATCAAGTAGATTACAAAATATGGCACGATAAAATTAAAAAGAATGTTCACACAGTTTTTGACAATTATAAAGTAAAGCTTGCAACGCCTAGTATTCCAGTATTTGCATGGAAACCAATGTTATTTGTAATTGGAACTGTAAGCATATTTTATCTGTGGAAATTTGTCAGTACAATTTAAAATAATCAAAAAATAAAAAGGTGATTTATTATATGCCCAAAGTTTCTTCTTTGGTTAATTCAAGATAGACTTTATCACCTACAGACAAACCCATTTCTTTGTATTCATGCATCTCAAGTTTAAGTTGGGTAACGCCACTTTGCATACCCATTCCACCCATTCCCGATAACATTTTGTTGAGATCCTTCATCATATCATTCATGTTGGTAAATCCCATAACCTTTGGAGCTCCAAAAGGAGATTGAGGGGATTGCATCGTTCCTTCTTTTAGATCTTTAACCGAAGAAAGAGAGACAACAACATATGGTGCGCCATCAGGAGCAGAATCAATACTTCTTACTACAAATTCCTTTTTCATAATGAGGTATTTTTTACGCTATAATTTTAATTTTGATGAGAATCTTGACACATTCAGTCTTGATTGAAGCTTTAATTACAATTTTCACAATTTACAGTTGATGAACGATGAGAATTTGATAATATCTTTGCAATATTATGGAATATCACCTTGGGAGATTGAAGTAATTTATGGGTATTTGAATTCCAGATTCTTGATCAGTCAAGAAGAAATCGAAGCAAACGATGAAAATTTTGTCAGTTTTTTAAATATAGACATACCACTTGCATTTAATGAGGAATTTTTTCAATGGTTTGATTTTAGACGCTGGGAAAAAATAAAAGCAGTATTCAAAGAGATGAAAAGACGTAGAGGTACAAGAAATGCGTTAAAGATTAATATTAATTTTTTTGGAAATCCAAAAATAATTTTTGTCATAGATATAGATGATAAACAATTATACGATAATGCAATTGAAAAGATAGATTTTGTTTTAGAGTTACTTCCATATCATTTGGATCCAAAGAAGTTACCATCAGATATTTTAGAAATAATCTACAAGTTTGATCCTCAAACAGCAAGATGGCGTCTAAAAACTGCAAAATCTGAAAATAAAATATACTCGTTTAGGGGAGATCGATGGAATTAATTATTTAAGATCTTTTTGAAGTGGTTCAAGTAAACTGTGTAGTTCTTTGTATTTTGATTCTAGAAACTCTAATGCATCATCAAGTTTCTTTGATTTACCATATTTGTAACGAATGAGTTCACGATGGTGCCAAAATGTTTTTCCATTTTCAACTGAAATGGTTGTAAAGTAATCAGTTCCTTTCAAATTATCAGGCAGTTTAACATCATGTGGAAAAAGTAATTCTACTATAAACCATTCATCAGCATCAGGATAATCTGAGCCTGTATCAACATCAAAAAATACATGAAGTAGATCAGATTGCATTAAACCATCATCATTGATGGATGGATGTTTTACTGATGATTTTTTAAAATCAAGATTGACAAGCTCAGGTTCAAAGAAACCTTTGATAATGGATTTTCTAAATATTTTATTTGCCTCGTTTATGTTCAACAGTAAGGTGATCTAAAATTAAACTAGTCTATAACTTATTAGGTTTCAGACTTGCTAAACTCTGAGGGAATCAAGGATAGATGAAACATCAGTGGTAGACAAACCGTTTTCTGATATCTTTTGTTTTGATGGGGGGTTTTCAAGGTAATTTGGGATTTTATCAATTAGCCGTGTAGAATATTCAGAAATTAGTTCATTTTGATAAAATATTCCAATTGGGATTTTATTTCCCCATTCTAGAGATTTTATCATTGCCTGAGACATTTTTTCGTTATCTTCGGTTTCATCGTCATAATGTACACTATAGTCATAATGAGTATCTTCAAGCTTGTAGATTCTAGCATGTCTTTCCATTGATTCTTCTGCTAAATCAACTCCTGCGTACCAGTCTCTTGTATTGATATCATTGTAAGTTGGGCATGGTTGCAATACATCAAGAAATGAGAGCCCCTTATGACGAACAGCCTTTATGATTAAATCTTTTAGATGTCTAACATCATATGAATAACCACGTGCAACAAAAGTAAAACCGCTAGCTACTGCCAACCCAATTGGATTTACATTATAGTTAGTATTTGGAGAAGGAAGTGATTTTGTTTTCTCACCAAGTTTTAACGTTGGTGATGCTTGTCCTTTAGTTAATCCATAAACTCCGTTATCAAATATGATGTAAGTCATGTCAACATTTCGTCTGCCAGCTGCAACAAAATGACCAGCACCTATTCCCAATCCATCTCCATCACCGCCAACTGCAACCACTGTCATCTCAGGATTTGCAAGTTTTCCTCCCTGAGCAAAAGTCAAAACTCTGCCATGTAATGTATGAACGCCATAAGTGTTGATAAAATGAGATGTCTTTCCAGAGCAACCAATTCCAGAAAAAATTGTTGCTTTATCACGTTCTATTCCCATTTCTGCCAATGCCATTTGTAATGCATTAACAATTCCAAAATCTCCACATCCAGGACACCAATCATTGTGTACATCAGTTTTGTAATCTGCCAGTTTAAGCGCCATGACTTAGTACCTCTCTTTTGTTTGCCTTATTTCCAACTATCTTTTTTAATGAATCATAAATTTCAGTGCTTGTCATTCCTCTTCCAGTATATTTTAAAATAAAATAATCAATTTCCCTTGTTACATTTTGCTTTAGGATCTTACCTAACTGTCCAGAGTGATTTGCCTCAATGTCAATGATGGTTTTTACATCTTTTAGAAGTGCCTTGACGTGGTCAGCTGGGAAAGGATGGATTAGTTTCATTTGAATAAATCCAATATTGATTCCTTCTTTTTTAAGCATTGAAAGTGCATCTAAGATAGGACCTTTGGTAGAACCCCAAGAAACTATCGTAATATCATGTATTCCAAACGAGACAACTTGTTCTTCTTGTGGAACTCGCTTTAACACAAGGTCCAATCTAGACATTCTTTTATCCATCATTTTGATTCTAACTTGAGGATCTTCTGTAATATGACCAAATTCATCAGATTCGTCTCCAGTATTCCAAAAAACACCATTATCCAGACCCAATTTAGAACGTGGAGATATTCCATCTTCAGTAAATGCAAATCGCCTATACTCACCGTCTATTTTATCTAGCAATAAACCCCTATCAATGGAAATTTTCTTTGGATCAAATCTTTTGCATGTGACAACAGAACTAGAAAGAAACTTGTCCATCATGTGAATAACAGGTATTTGATATACGTCTGCATAATTGAAACAGCGACCTGTATCATAGAAGCTCTCTTCAATATCTCCTGATGCATAAACAATTTTTGGAAAATCCCCATGTCCTGCATTAACTGCAAACAATAAATCATCTTGGCCATGTCTTGTAGGAAGACCTGTTGACGGACCACTTCTTTGATATAACGTAATAACAACTGGAACTTCATTAATTCCTGCCCAACCTATTGCCTCAGTCATTAATGCAAATCCTGGACCTGAAGTAGATGTAGAAGAACGTGTGCCAGTAAGTGCTGCACCAATCATCATACCCATTGCAGATATCTCATCTTCGGTTTGAATTACAATAGTAGAGCCAGGTCTATCATTTTGAATTTCTAAAAGTTCGTTTGATTCAAGATATACGCTTTCATCTGAAGCTGGGGTGATAGGATAGTATGACTGAAATCTGCATCCGCTAACCATTTTTCCAATCGAGGTTCCAAAGTGACCTTGAACTAGAATTGTATCAACATGTTTAGTAGTTCCAGCTAAAGAATATTGGAAAGCATTAAAGTTTGATTTAGCATAATCATATGAAAATTCTGCTGCTTGTTTGTTAATTTCTGCAATATGAAGTTTTTTTGAAAATATAGAGTCAATAGACAAAAGTAAAGGATCAAGTGGCATTTTGATTAATCCCAGAGACAATGAAACTGCAAGTACGTTAAACATTCTGATCAATCCTCTAAGTTTAGGATTCTCTGTTTTTTCTGCAAGATTTGTCAATATTTCCCTAAAAGATACGGGGTATAGATGAACGCCTTTCTCCTTTGCAATCTCAAGAACACCTGCAATTGTAAATGGTTTGTTTTTTAATTCTAATTCTTGGTGTAGTCTTTCTTTGAAATAATTATCAAGTGTATGTACTTCATCAGTAGTAATTTTATCCAAATCAGAATCATAGATTATTCCACCGCCACTAGCAATCTCATCAAAATGTCTGAAAATTGTTTCAGCATCAAATGACGCCATAAGTGTAACGTCATTTACATTAGAACGAATTTCATGGTCAGAAACTCTAACCGCAAAATAGCTGTGCTCGCCTTTGATATTTGAGTAAAATTCCCTCTTACCAAAAATATTATAGCCCATCTCGGCACAAACTTTGGAAAAAACATTAGCTCCAGAATCTACTCCACTTCCCTGTGGACCACCAATTAACCAAGTAAAATCAACAGAACTCATACTGAATATACTCACTTTTAGGCATTAATAATATAATGGATAAATTATGCTAACCACCCGTAGTTGAATCAAACAACACACATTCGCATTTATCTCGTTCACCACAATAAGGACATACACATACACATTTTTCAATAGAATTACCACATTCAACGCAAATTGCAAATTCTTCAATTTCAGATTTTGGCATCTAATTATTTAGAAAGAAATCGTATAAATGGTTTAAGACAAATATCACAGATATTGCATAAAAAACGGGTTTTTCTCACCAGAACACTACATAATTTTGCATTAAATAAATTAAAAAAGAAATATCAGATAGAAATTCATTCAGGAAGAATTCCAATTCCAAAATCAAAACTTTTAAGAAAAATTAAAAATGTTGAAGGACTGATTTGTTTTCCATATGATAAAATTGATAAAGAATTAATAGATGCTGCAAAAAATCTTAGAGTCATAAGCACATTCAGTGTAGGTTATAATCATATAGATACTCAGTATGCAGTAAAGAAGAAAATTCGTGTAGGATATACACCTGAAGTTCTTACAGATGCAACTGCAGACTTGGCATTTTCATTAATATTGGATATTTTACGTCGAGTTTCAGAAGGAGATAGAATAATCAGAGAAGGAAGGTGGAGACACATTTACGGCGCATATGATTATGTAGGAAATGATCTTCAAGGAAAAACACTTGGAATTTTTGGAATGGGAAGAATTGGGAGTACTCTTGCAAGGAGAGCAAATGCATTTGATATGAAAATAATATACCATAACAGAAAACCAATCTCAAAAAATAAAGAAAAAACACTTAGAGTAAAATATGTCACATTAGACAAACTGATAACACAAAGTGACATAATTTCAATCCATGTACCACATACTCAAGATACAAATCAACTATTTGATATGAAAGTATTTAGAAAAATGAAAAAAACTGCATTTCTAGTTAATACTGCACGCGGTAAAATTGTTAATGAAAAAGATCTTGTGATAGCGCTAAAGAGAAAGATCATTGCAGGCGCTGCCATAGATGTTTATGAAAATGAGCCTATTGGAATTAACCATCCACTAACAAAGATACAAAATGTTGTATTAGCTCCCCATATTGGCAGCTCAACTAAAGAGACAAGAACAAAGATGGCAGAGATCACCATAAAGAATTTGGAACTAGGAATTAATCTAAAAAAACCCATTTACTCGGTAAGTTATTGATAAACTAAATATTCACGCTTAGAACTATTCATAAAAAACTGTGCAGTTTTTATAGATAGAATATAAATTAAATCTAGATTGAAAAAATTCAAACATACAAACGAAGAATTAGAATTAGCTAAACAACAGTCTGAAAAAGAAAAGAAGAAGAAACTATTACAAGAATAATAAAATTCTCCTTGTCCTTTTCAGACAAGGTTTTTTTTAAAAATTAATCTTCGAACCATACTTTTGACGTAAATTATCATAAGTTTTTTTTCTTTCAGCATCAAGATTCATACTTTGATCATACATTTTAGTAAAAAATGCACCCAAAATACGATTATCATATTTATCAAAAAATTGTACACTAAAACTAGTACGTTCTGGCTTTTGTTCCTCAATAAACTCTACATTTTGAATCATTTCGGCGTTAATGTGCATATGAACCGGTCCATCATTGTCACCAATTGTAATCCATTTCTCTTTTTGTTTGATACTCAAAGAATTACTTCTAACTTCAGAAACCGCTCCCACATTTTTTATGATTAACAAAATATTATCAATTTTCATTAGATCAGATAACACATCAAAAATCAATATAGTTCAATTAAAAAGAAGATATTTCAATTTTTGGATAGTTGTGTATCTAATTGAACAAAATCATCTGAATCGCCATGAATGCAATCAGTTCCAACGGCCTTTAGCGGTGAAAAACTTATTTTTCCACGAGGTATTTTTTCTTCATTTTGAAGAGAATGCATTTTTCCTGAGACTATATCTTTATGATTACTACATGTGACTCCAACCATATATTCATCTTTGTCTACCACTACTGAGACCACAAATTCTGGAGAATTAACACATTGTTTTCCATTTTCCACAATAGAACATCTATCAGGCAACATACCAAAACTCTGATTGTATAAGATATTAATCTTGATTAACACATATTTAATTTAATACTGACTGATGTGAAATGAGGAATATTGACTCGAGATTTTGATCTTGTAATTATAGGAGGAGGCATTCTAGGTACTTCAATTGCATATTTTCTTAGTTTCTTAAACAAATCAAAAGAGATTGTTGTGATTGAACAAGCACATAAGGTTGCATTTCATACAAGTGGCAGAAATACTGGAAAAGTTCATGCGCCATACCTATACAATCCTGAGAAAAAAAAGATATTTGCAAAAGCATCTTTTCATGGATATGAAATGTGGGAAGAATATTCCAAATTGAAAAATTTACCATTTAAAAAAGATGGAGTAATTGAAGTATCTTTTGATGAGAAGGGTACCAAAGTATTAGAGAAATATTTGAGATGGGGAAAACAAAACGGACTGCAAGATGATGATATAAAATTAATGGATAAAAGGGAATTAAAAAAAATTGAACCGGAAATAAAATGTGAATCAGCACTTTATGTATACAAAGATGGGTCTACTGATTATTCCAAATTAACAAATTCAATAATTAAGGACAGCACGAATAATGGAATAAAATTACTTTTAGACACCAGAGTAACTGACATTAAAGAAGTGGAAAATAAATGGAGAATTACACTAGACAATGAATATGAGATTTTTGCAAAATTTATCATAAATGCAGCAGGAGGTGAATCAATCAACATATCTCATAAAATTGGAATTGCTGAAAAACTTACAGATGTGCATTTTAGAGGGGAGTATTGGAAGGCGCCAAAAGAGTACAATAACCTGACAAAAACAAGCGTATACTCTGCACCACAGTATTCAGATTATCCATTTTTAGATCCACATTGGATTATTAGAGTAGATGGAAGTTGTGAGATTGGACCGAATGCAGTACCAGTTTTCAGCCCATATGGATATGATAAAGTAGAGAACATCAAAGAGTTTATTCCAAAATTATTAGAAATGTTAAATTCAGGTGCAAGAAAAGCAATTTTTGATAAACAATTTCAAGAGCTTGCAATAAATGAAATTCAGTCTTCAATGTCAAAATCTACAATGGTAAACAGAGTTAGACGATTTTTACCAAAAATAGACGTGGAAAAAATAACAGAGAAAGGAACTGCTGGAATTAGGTCATCAGTAATTGATGAAAATGGTCAATTTGTTCCAGATGTGATTTTAGAAGAAGATTCAATGTCTTTTCATATTTTGAACTATAATTCTCCAGGAGCTACTGGAGCATTACCATTTTCAGCACATATTGTTAATTACTTAAACAGACAAGGCTTGTTTCAAAGTGAAATTTCAGATGCACCGTGTGGTCCTTGGAGATTCAGCAAGATAATTGAAAAAATTGCGCTATAATAGAAATAACTAAAATAAAGTAAAAAATACCAGTTATTATGAGTGCAACAAATCAATTACGAGCAGATCATGAACAAGTCAGACGTTTAGAAAAGATAGTTGCAAAATGTGCAGATGAACTATACAAAGGAGTAGAAATTCCATTCTCAGACCTTGAAAAAATCACCATTGTAATATCAGAATTTGTAGATACAATTCATCATTCAAGAGAAGAAAACTCGTATTTTCCATGTGTTGCAAGCTATGATAATCTAAAAGAAGAAATTCGAAAATTCATGATAGAGCATGAATTTGGAAGAAACATAGCCAGAAAAATTTCAGAATATATGAAAAAATGGAAAAGTGGTCAAGATGCAAGAGAACCTGTTGCTAGATATTTGCGAACATATTCAATATTTCTATTTGATCATCTTAATAAAGAAAACAAATTCTTTGATGACGCTGAAGCAAACGTGTTATCAAAAGAAGAAGAGACTGAAATGTATGAACAATACAGATCAGTAATAGCAATTGTTAAAAAAGTAGAACAAATGATTGCTGAGATTGATTGGTTAGAGACAAGACTATGGTACAAAAAGAATACATGAAAAATATTATCCAAAAATATCATTAATTAGTTCTGCATGAATCGTTAAAATGAACAGATTCCAAGATATTTAGAACATATAAAATTTCGAAATCTTTAAGTTTTTGGTCAATAAAGTAATGAAATGGGATTACTTGGAACAAAGAAAAGCAAAGAGACATCAGATAATAATTTAGAAAGTAAGTTATCAAAAACTTTAGTCAAAGATATAATGGCAAAAGAATTGATCATTGCACCACAATCTACGACAATATATCAGATTTCTAAAATGATGGAACAGGGGATAGGTTCAGTTTTTGTAAAAAAAGATTCAGATAAGATGGGAATAATTACAGACAGAGACTTTGCAATTAAAATTGCGGCAAACCAATATCCATCAGATACACCAGTAGAAAAGGTAGCATCTTTTCCTTTACAAACAATAGATCCAAATGAAACAATTTTAGAAGCTGCAAAACAAATGGCTACAAAAAAAATTCGTAAATTAGCAGTATCAGAAAATAACAAGATAGTTGGAATAATTACCACGAGTGATATAGTTAGACAGTTAGCAAAAATGAGAGATTAGATTTTCTCAGGAATTAGCAAAATAATTGACAATATGGAGACTAAGATTATTTTAGGATTGGAAGAGAGACAGCTGAAACTACAGTGTGGGCTTTAAACTAATTTGTGTGTGCCGAGTGGTAGTATCAAACCAATTTGACATGATTCATGAATGGCAATTAGAGGATAGGAAAGATAAATAATTTAATGGCTTCATGAATTAACTTATCATATCAACACTAAATCTTTTTAACTATTAATTATGAAAATAACGTTTTATTTTTCTATGAACATTATTTGGAAAAAATGCATTGCAGTGTATACCTGCAGATTAAATTAAGCATAACATAATTGATGTCTCAATTAGAAACGCAACATGATATGTTTCTGACCACTCTGAAAGAAACCATCAAAAATGTTGATGTTTATCTTATGTTAAAAATATTGTATCTCGAGAGAAAACTTCCAGATGTTTCACCACATGTAGAGATTGAAATAAAATTAAAACCAGGTACTAACCGAGTGAAAAAGGACACATATATCAAATCAAAATACGGTTTTCAAACTTCGTTTCTGAGTCACCATAGTTTGTTTGCAGTGGGTCAAATGAATATGGATCTTGTTGCAGAAATTGCAAAAGACACAGACATTGAAGAGATTTCAGGCACTGCAACTCCTGCATCATACTAAATTCATAGAACCGAGATATTTAGTAATTTTATAAGTTTTCCAGAATTTATTTGCCACGTTATTTATCGCTCATCTGACTTTGGTCTAGATACTTTTCTTTACCTTTTCGACTTCGTGGCAAACATCTTAGTTGTCTATTACAACAAGGACATGATATTCCCTCATAATTTACAAATAATTCACAATGGTTACATCTTTTTTGCCCTGCAGCATATCTTCCAATCTTTAATGGTTTTGATGCCTTGTATTTTCTACACTTGCCAATACAATATGTCATCTATGCTCACAAACTGTATACATAATTATGTTTATTTCATTATTCATTAATATACAACATTTCTACAAAAAATAAAATCTTTGATTGCAATGCACTCAACATTGGAAATAATCAATGTATTAGAAAATAGTTACTCCAAAGCAATATGACAAGATAATTTGATCAGTGGACAATCAAATAATAAATTTGCAATATCGTTTGTATATTTCCCAGAACCCATTAAAATTATGATGTTTTAATCTAATAAAATTAGGGCATAATCTCACCAATGTAAATCATATTCATTGGTGGATTAGAAGAACATTATCAAAAAAGACAGCATTAGGCATATTAGAAAACTCTAAATCTTTAATTAGAATTTCTAGGACATTGGCAAAAATTATTGCTGTTGCAAAAAAACAAAAATTGCCTACACATATTCGACTTTACATTGTTTCAAAAAATAAACACCATTTTCTTAATGATGGTATTTTAAATGAAGGTTTTCCATCGAATCTCACACTCGTACAGAATAGAGATAGCGTATTATCTGCATTTTCTAAAATGGCTTTCATTTTTGATGAGATAATTCGTCTTAAAATAATTGGCTATGAACACGAGCAAAATAGTGTTGAACTATTGTATTTACTACATCTTATTCCTGTCAATCGTAAAATTCGAACATTTCTTGATTGGAAGGTGTTTTTGCCCGATTTCACACAACAAATGTCAAGATTATTTCAGGTACGAAATGATGTCATTCATTGCGTCTCTCTAAAGGAGGTAAGATACAATCCAAAAAAATCACATTCTCTTGCCAAAAAAGATGGTTTTCAATTGTTTAAAAAAGACATGATAAATGCATGGAAAAAACTAATACAAATCTATCTTAAAGAACAAAACAAAACAGATTGGAGAAAGATGGAAAATTTTAGACATATTCAATAATTATTTTGCACATTAGTTCAGATCTCAATTTCATAGTCCTAGACGAGAGCATTATCTGGAATTTTTATCATCTCATGAATTATTCACCATGATTAGAATGTAAAATCTGTATTTTGTTTTAAAGAAATAACTTTACACCTTAAAATTTAAAGAAAAAAGAAGGATCATTTACCAGCGTTTGCTCTAATTTCTGCTGCTTCATCCGCAAATGGATCTGAGTGCCACTTTTCCTTGTTTAGTTGAGCCCCCAGACCTGATGGAGATGTGAATGCTCCTTGTTCTGTTGCCGGTGCTGGGATTGCGTTGTCTGGAATATAATTTTCTTGATTTTGAGTTCCGTAAACTATTGCTCCAGCCATTGCTGCCACACCGATTGCAATTCCTACGTATATTAAATGACTTGACATTAATTACAGTATGTGAAAAGTGGTATTAATTTAGGAGGTATACATTGCACTCGCCTTTAAAAAAATTTATTTTGCTTAATCTTTTATAGTATAAATATTTAGAGATCTTGAAATTTGAAATTCAGAGAAATATGTGATGAGAAAAAAGATATTTTTCTCTTTGTCTTATCAGATAATATATGTAGAATTATAATTAGAACCATAACAGGTAAATCCAAATCAGCCATTGAGATTAGCAATGAAGAAGGAATTTCTTTAGCATCTGTGTATAGACGCCTAAATATTTTATTAAATAGTAAAATCGTCACAGCGTCAGGAGTAATTTCACATGATGGTAAAAAGATATTTTTTTACAGATCTAACATCAGTGAAATACAGATGCTGTTTGACATCAGGGGTATAAAAGTGAAAATATTCAACAAGTGTGAACAGTATTGAGATATAAATTAAAATCAATTATAAATCATTTTTTTAAATTCTATGAAATGTTGAGCTGATCAGATAATTGATAATTGTTTAGGGGATTTAAAAAATACCGTTATGGATAACATGATATATGCTGGGAAGAGAGTATACATGGTGAAATCTGCTCCAACTAAGAGACAATCACATCCTCAAAAAGACTCAACCCGTAGTATTACTTATCGACTCCCAACTACAATCGTAGAAGAATTAGAAATAGAAGCAAAGAACAAGAACATATCTCAAAATGTTTTGGTAAAGCAGATTCTTGAGAAATATGTTACATGGAATCGTTTTGAGGACATGATAGGTATGATTCCAGTCCCTAAAGGTCTTTTAACCTCGCTTGGCATTAAAATGAACGGAGAAGACATAAATGAAATTATTGAAGCAGTTTTACCAATAATCAAAGATACAGTTCTTTTAATGAAAGGAAAATACGATTTGAAACGATGTATTGAAACATTAGAAGATTATATGCGTGCGTCTGGAATGAAATCAGATCATCGAATTGAAGGAGGATTTCACCATTTTATTATTCAACATGAATTAGGAATTATCTGGTCGTTTTTTACAGAACAACTGCTAAGAAGAATTTTTAATCAATTTATGTATGATAAAAACATCAAATTTCAAACGACACAGAACACTATAATTGCTACAATAGAATTAGGTTCAGATTTTAGTGAGCATGATTACTAATTCTGAATATTTTAGAGATGAATTGAGATTTGCGCGCACATGGAAAAGGAATGCATGTTAAAGTCAGACTAGAAAAAATATAAATTTTTGTGTTGATGTTTTATTCTTAAACATTAAGATAATAATTAATAATATAGGATTAAACTAAACATAATTCTAACACCGATTTGATTTATTGTACTATTAAAACCGATATTCTAGATTGGGCTTAATATAATCAATATTTTTGCAATTTATTGTGGATAAACTACATAAAATTTTGGTACCTATAGATGGCTCAGAAAAATCCTTTGAGGCATTAGATAGAGCATTGACTTTGGCTGGATTCACACATGGTGAAGTTACATGTCTCAATGTAATACCATATGTAATCAAAGAAGGAGGACCTAGAACAAAAGCAATCGATGCACAAATTATTTCTGAGGGAAATATTCTTTTAAAAAAGGCATCTTTCCATGCTGGAAACAAAAACGTAAAACTCAAAACAAAAATAATTCGAGGTTCGCCCGGTTATGAAATAATAAAAATATCACAAAGTGGAAAGTTTGATGATATAATTATGAGTACAACAGGTTCTGGTTCTGCTACAGATGAAATGCTTGGGAGCGTATCCAACTATGTTGTACACAAATCAAAGATACCAGTATATTTAATCAAATAATTTAGTAATTCTATTTTTATGGACGAAGAGAAAAGAGATCTAATTTTTGCTTCTTTACAAGTATGATTACAGATATAGAAATTAAAGAAATGATCCCAAATGACCCCCACCAATTATCTGAAACATATTCTACGAATAGCATCTTATTGGTAAAAGTACACCAGCCATAATTCCAAAAACAATTAGAGATTCAAAAATTCCTCTCAATTCTAACTCTATGAAGTATTCTCATAAACAAACTATCTTGAATTTACTTTTAAGATAGATCGATATTTTTTTCTAGTGTTAGCTATCTCGAAGAGAAATATTATTCTAATCTTCTTTATTACTATTTTTAATTCTTGCTTTGTTTTTAAATCTGGGCATTAAACACAAAGAGTGGCGCCGGGAGGGAGATTTGAACTCCCGTTCCCTTACGAGAACGCGCTTTATGGTTAATTATTTCCAGGCGCGCGCCCTACCAGGCTAGGCGACCCCGGCACATGTCTTATGACGATTAGTTTGGGAAAATTTGATTATATATTGTGTTACTTAAAATTACAAGTTACTTCCAAATGTTAATGGTAATTGATTTTTCTACTTTGATTCCAAAAGAATCAATTCCATCAGTACTAATTTTGTAAAGACCTTCTATTACTGGAAAACCATCATTTTTCATTTGATCCCAAACAAATTCAATTTTTTCTCCTGGGTTTAGTGTTGAAATGACTGGAGATGCGGGAGGAGAATATTTTACAATACCAAATAATCCACTAATTTTCAATCCATAAGATGTATCAGAAAACATCATTGAGTTTGTTCCAGAATTAATTAGAGTAATTTTAATCTCTTCACCACGCTTAAAATCAGATTTTTCAGTAACTAGTGAAAGTGCAGAGCCATACACATACACTAACTGATTAGTATTTTTAAACTCAAGCAAATAAAATCCAAATGAAAAACCGGCTAAAACACCAACGCTGATAAAAATTACAAGACTTTTTGCTAACAATTATTGTAGAGATTTTATTTGATTTTTTAATCCTTTGGAACAGATTTTGATCTCCATTTTTTTGGATAGATGTTAGGAGCCATGATAATTCGTTTAGTTTCAAATGCATAACCCTTTGTTGCATCACAAATCTCTTTTTCTGACATCAGTGATTCGGCTAAAGCGACTGCTTCTCCCTTTTGTGTATAAATTGCAACAAGGTCACCCTTTCTCATATTTGGAGAAATTTGTAAAATTCCAGGCATTGCAAGTTGTGCACCATGACATAATGCATCAACTGCAGAGTCACGAATTACAACAGACTTGAGTTCACTTAATGCATATTCTATAGGCTTTATCATGGACATTAGTTTAGTTTCATCTTTTTTTTCTTCCCAAATGGCATAAGCATTTGCGAGTTCATGTAACGTTACAAGACCATCAGTCTCGTGAAATTGATCAACTTTTGTTCTTCTCAGTTCTATCATGGTAGCACCTGGACCTAGAATTTCTCCAATGTCATAGTAAAGCTTTCTAATGTATGTTCCTGCTTCACATAGAATACGTGTTAAGAGTAATCTTTCTTTTTGCTCTAATACTTCTAATTCATAAATTGTTCTGGTTCTTGTTTGTCTCAGAACTGCAGAACGTTGTGGAGGTTTTTGAAAAATTTCTCCTCGAAACATTTCAAGTACTTCATCAAGTTTTTGTTTTGTTGGAAGAGAATGAAATCGTCCAAGAGCATGGTATTCTTTTGGACCATAAAGCAAGACACCCAGTGCTTTTGTTGCTTCACCAAGACCTAAAGGCAAAACACCTGAAACCTGAGGATCAAGCGTGCCGCTATGACCAATCTTTGGAATTTTTAGTATTCTTTTAGTCCATGCAACAGTTTCATGACTAGTAGGTCCTGGTGGTTTATCTAAAATTATCAGACCATAATCAAGTAATTGTCGTAAAGTTCTTTTATCATAATACGTTCCATATGCATCATCTGTAATATCCTGATCAATTACAACCAAGTTTTCCAGTTGCTTTAGAGTCATAATAATTTCCTTACTGTATCTTTTGCAATATTAATTACTTGAGTCGCATTAAGATTATCAGTATCAATAATTTTATCAAATACAGAAATATCGTTTCCAAAATCAAAATGATATAATTTTTTATACAATTCACGATTTTTATTGAATCTGATTTTCGTTATCTCATATGCTTCCTTGGAAGTCATGTTATCTCTAGTTTGCATTCTTTGAGAGCTGCTGTCATGGGAGGCTGATAACCAGATTTTAATGCCGTCATCAACTAACCATGGTAAAGTATAGCTTGTAATGACCATCCCACCCTTCTGGAAAAGATGGATTAGTTTATCATCAACTTTCTTATCAAATTCGGAATTGTTTTCTCTTTGATTGAGAAACTTCATTCCATTTTCAGTATCCCACCAATCATCACCAATTGCATCAAAGCCTTCTTCTTTTGCCATTTCTTTTAGAATGTCACCGCCACTAAGATATGTTAATTTGAATTCACTAGCCAATCCTTTAGCAACAGTTGTCTTTCCGACAGCTGGAGGACCAGAGATCACTATTGATTTGGTCAACTGAGATCCATTGATGTTTTTGTTAGTTTCATAATAATGCCACTAAAAGCAATTGATGAAAGAAAATACCAGGCCCAAAGATACAAAGCATCTTGTTTAGTACATATGTTTTCTATATCTGCTGCTTGTTCAGCAGTACATGTAAGCTGAAAAAATTCTCCCGGTATAATGTTTAGAGATATCGGAGATAATGCAACAATATGTGAAAATAGTACAGGCAGTACAAGATAAAATATCAAAATTAATGGAACAAATGTAATCATCATGGGTCTCATGTTCATCTGCATCATCTCCATTGACATCTTGTTCATGTAAGATGATTTTTTACTTAGTTCGTTAATTTTTGCTTGATCTTTTGAACGCATTGCTGCCATTCTCTCTTTTTGCCAAGTACGTGTCTCTTTCATGATTCGTTTTAGTTTAGTTTGATCAACCATCTTTTTTCTAACTGCAGCATTAAAGAGATTCAATATAATTCCAAATCCAGCAACACAAAATGCTGATAAAATTAAGCCTTTGATAATAGGATCATCGCTTCCCAATGTACCATGTCCACCACCAAGAAAATCAAACATGCCATCTTCAAGAAATACCGAATTCAGAAATAAAAAGACAAAATCTAAAGCCATTTTACAATCCTATAATCCTAATTATTTTTTCCGCAACTTCGTCTATCATTCCTTCTCTGTTAAGCACGTGCTTTACTGGTGAGCCTGAAATTACAGCACAAGCAGATATCATACCAGATTGAACGTCTAATTCCTTTTTAATATTGTCAATTGAGATATTATCTCTAGTTCTAGTAATATCTTTCATTCTTCGATTATAGATTTCCTCAGGTTTTGCAGAGACGGATACAAAATTGGATGGTTTGAGAATATGCAAAACATGTTCTGGCAATCCAGGATAATATCCCTCTGGAGAATTGATAAAAACGTGGGTATCAATAATCACAATATCATCATTTAGCATTGCAAGTTTTTCTGCAGCTATTTTTTGTAGATTTTTTTGTTGAGACAGCGGTAGTTTTCTTAGCTCGTCTCTGTCAGTTACGCCGTTTGCTTTTGCAACATCAAACATGATACTTCCAAAGCTATGAACACTGACACTTTTGTTATTTTTTTGTAAAACCTCAACAATTTTTTGCAATAAAGAAGTTTTTCCTACGCCAGGTATTCCTACCACTACGACTTTTCTACTTTCTACCAAGTAAAGCACCTAAACGTGGCATTACAACCTCGACTTGTTCTCGTACTAATTGAGTGTAATAATTAATGAGAATATCTACCATAAGTAAAATTCCAATTCCAGAACCAAAGACTCCCAGAACATCTGATACCCCTGCCAACAAACCCAAAATTATTGAACCGATAATCGTAACGGATGGAATATACTTTGCAAGTAATGCTTCTACTGGTGCATTTGATCTTCTAAATCCTGGAATTTGTACATCAGCATCAAGTAAGTTTTGAGCTGCAGTCTTTGATGACAAACCACCAAGCTCAACCCACAACCTGCCAAACACAACTACAATTCCAACCATAAACAAGACATATCCAACTGCTCTGGTAGGATCTAAAACTGCAACTTCTAATCCTCTTGGAGGAGTGATATAGTAGATAATTCCCCCTATAGGCGTAGATGGGCTGGTAGGATCAAACTGTGCTATGAAGTTCATAAATGCATTATTGTTTCGCGGGTTAAAGTTTGCCCAGAACATCTGGCCAAGAAATACGGCGTTTGCAGTAAGTGCAGATGCTAAAATAACCGGAATGTTTGATACATACATTAGTTTAATCGGATAAACAGCTGAAAATCCTCTATACTTTGTAGAAACAATTGGAATTTCAATTTTCATTCCTTGGGTAAATACCAAAATCAATAGAATTCCTGCAGTCAAAAATATTCCAAAGACACTTGGTAGTTGATTTGCACGGAAAAATACATTTGATAAATCTCCATTCATAATTGACTGACCAACATATGGAAGAATACCGATAGTTCCACCATCACCAGCTGGTAAAGGACTAAAAAGACTCCATAAGATTTGTTGAGCTACGCCTGCCATAATGAATAAACTAATTCCACTGCCAATACCCCATCCCTTCTGGATAAGTTCATCTAATAACATGATGATAATTGATGCTGCCATTAATTGTCCAATCATCACATACAAAATGTATGGCTCAGAAACACCTGGACCATAAACTGCCATAGCATAAACTATGGATTCAGCTACAATCACGACATATGTTACAAGTTTTGTTGCAGTTTGAAATATTCCTCTTTCTTCTGGTTTTTTAAAATCAAACTTTAGAATCTCAGAACCTCTAAGCAATTGCATCAACAGACCTGCTGTAACTATTGGTCCAATTCCTAGCTCAACTAGTGTTCCTTGTTGTGATGCAAAAATAACTCTGGCAAATTGTAGGAAATCAAATTCTGGTGCAGTTGCTCCAAATAATGGAGTCTGACCCATTACCATGTAGATTAATAATGCTACACCACACCAAAGTAATCTAGTTTGTAATGGTATCTTTTTTTTTGGTTTTGGAACTTGGGGAATATATGGTTCTGCTTTGAAAACAACTTTTCTAATAATGTTAGTTACTGAACCCTCAGCCATTCT
Organism: Nitrosarchaeum sp.; assembly: GCA_036984365.1. Classification (GTDB taxonomy): domain Archaea; phylum Thermoproteota; class Nitrososphaeria; order Nitrososphaerales; family Nitrosopumilaceae; genus Nitrosarchaeum. Next base: position 218,691 of record BQXB01000002.1, on the reverse strand, counting down.
CAGATAACACCTCTCCTCCTGCAGATTTTATTTTCTCTGCCGCTGATGCAGTAAATCTGGCTATTTTGACGGTATATATGTTTGATATTTTACCGCCGCCTAGGAGTTTATCATAACCTGCTGCTTCAAGGTCTATGACTTTCTTTCCTCCTTCTTCTTTACCAAATTTTGAGAATAGATCATCGAGATCACGGACACTTGCCCATTTTCTCGTGATGATTGGATGAGGTGGGTGAGTAGAATCGTGTCCAAAATGGTCTGGTATTTCTTTTAGCAAAGTACTAAAATGATATTTGTGTAAACCAGAAATTCCTAATCCGCCTTTATGACCACTTGCACGGTGCTGACCAACTTGTCCCCATCCCATGTGACGTCCACCTCTAAGTCTTCTTGTTTTTCTTAATCTTGTTGCCATGTTACATCATATTCCTCACTAATTTTGGAAGATCGTTGTTGTGTCCTAAGACTCCTTTTTGCCCGTACATCTTTTTTGTACTTCGCTTGAAACCAAACCTTGGGGGAGATAATGCAAACCAAGGTTTTAGTGGTTTTAATTTAGATAAAGTTGCTTTTCCTTCAGCCAATGCTGAACCAAGTGCGTCAGAACTTTCAAATCCTAATTCTTTAAGATCTGTTACTGTAATTTTCTCATAACCTTCTTTTCTTGCTTTTTTATCAATAAGCTCTTTTGCCAAAGACGCGTCAACTTCAACCCAAGTGACATAGTGCTTCACTTTGTTTAGCATTCCCAAAGTATTATCCTTTGCAGGTAAGATAGTTGCACGATATTTTTTATCTAATTTTAGTAAAGTCATAGTAGTTGTTGCCCAGTATGGACAGTCTGCTTGACCTTTAATTCGAACTACAAGATATGCGCTACTCATTTAACATCAACCCTGACTAAATGTCTGCTTTAGACAATCCAGAATAGCTTTCGAAGTAGAGTTCATTGTTGGAGTAGAACCTTTTGCAGTTGTCCATGCATCTTTAAGGCCTGCCAACTCTAGTAATCGTTTAATTTTACCGCCAGCAACCAATCCTAATCCACGTGGTGCTGGAATAATTTCAATTGTAACACTGCCACCTTTTCCTCGAATTTTAAATGGAACAGAATGTTTTTCATCACATCTACATTCCCAACTGCCACATCCTAGTTTGATTGGACTTATATTGAGTAGAGATTGGTTTGTTGCTTTTTCAATTGCAATTCTCATCTGTTTTGATTTTCCTTGACCAACACCAAGGTAACCGTTTTGATTTCCTGTTGCAACAATAGCTTTGAATCTAGTTGATTGACCGTTTGATGTCATCTTTTGAATAATACCTACGTCAATAACCTCACTTTTCAAATCAGGGAGTAGTTTTTTTATAATTCCGGCTTCTTGAATTCTTAAACCGTCTTGAATAATTTCTTCAATAGAATTAATTTCGCCAGATGCGACTTTTTTTCCTAAAATTGTTTTTGGAATCCAATGTTCTTCTTCTTCTTCTCTTCTTGGTCTTCTAGCTTGTCCGGGTTTGCCTCCACCATAAACTTTTTGTCCACCTCTGCTACCAGTAGGTCCACCTCTGCTACCAGTAGGTCTAGATTGTGTTGTTTGACTCATTTTTACTTAACCTCGTTATCAATAGCAGATTTAATTTTTGTAGTATCATTTTTTACTGTAAGATGTTCTCCGGTGATTCTCTCATTAGGTGGAAATGTTTCAGCACCTGCTGGAACTTGTAGACCGGCATCAACAACTCCTTTTAGTGCTGCTGCCATTCGTTGTGTATATTTTCTTGTACCAGTGTATAAGACTGCGTTTTTGGCACCATTACTAATAGCTTTTTTTCCAGCAAGATAACCAGTAAGATACGCAGCAGGAATACTCTTTCTTGAGCCTTTCCAACCTTTTTTTACCAAATAATTAGAATGTGCAGATGCGATGACCTTATCGCCGCTCATGCCAGGTTTTACAATTTGGACTTGTGTATTTTCATTAGTAATATTTACAGTGATAAAATCGTGCTTACCTATCAATAGAGTAGATCTTTTTTTATAATTAGTTTTTTCCTCTCGTAGTCTTCTGAGGATGTTTGAATAAGCCATCTATAGAACACGAGTTTGAAACTGCTCTTATATACGTTAAGCGCGAATTATTGAAACAAGTAAAGCTTTTTGAGTATGGAGTCTATTTTCGGCCTCATCCCATACAATTGATTGAGGCCCATCAATTACTGATGATGTAACTTCATAATCTCGTTTTGCTGGAAGACAATGCATAAAGATTGCATCGCTATTGGCATGTTTCATTAATGATTCATTAACTTGATATTTTGGAAGAAATTTTTTGATCCGTTTTGGTTCGTTGTTATGAATTGAAGTGTATGTGTCAGTAACTACAACATCGGCATTTTTGATTGCCTTTATTGGATCTGTGCTTAGATCAATTTCAACTAACTTGGTAGATTCTTTTAGAACCAATTTATTCGGTTCAAATCCTTTGGGTGTTGCAATAGATAATTTTGCACCAGAAAGAGCGCATCCATAAATCATAGAATTACAAACATTGTTTCCATCTCCAATCCAAGCAATTTTGAGTCCCTTGAATTTTCCTTTCTTCTCTTTAATTGTCATGAAGTCTGCCAATATCTGACATGGATGAAATGAATTAGAGAGTCCATTAATCACTGGGACGCTAGATGATTCTGATAATTTTTCAAGTAAACTATGATCATATACTCGGGCCATAATACAGTCAACATATCGAGACAAAGTTTTTGCAGTGTCTTCAATTGTTTCACCACGTGATAATTGCATATCTTGTGATGAGAGATTAATTGCATGTCCACCAAGTTGAAACATTCCAGTCTCAAAACTTACTCGCGTCCTAGTTGATGGTTTTTGAAATATCATTGCAAGTGTTTTGTTTTTTAGTAATGACTTACTACCTTTTTTTGATTCTTTTTTTAATACAATAGAATAATCAATTAGTGCAGTAAATTCTTTAGGAGATAGTTCTGATAACGTGAGTAAATCTTTAGTTTTGAGTTTCATTTCTTAAAGAATCCAAATACACCTCTTTTCTTTTTAGACTTTTCTTCTTCTTTATCTTGGTTTTGTTTGGAAATAATTCCTTCTTTTTGTGGAACTGACTCTTTTTTCTTTTCTCCAGACTTTGGTCGTCCCTGTTGAATCCATTGACGAATTACATTGCCAAGTTTTATGGCCTCATCGTCATTTTCTGGTGGTGTAATATCATGCAAGTCTGAATATTTTGAAATGTCTTTGTCTGAAATTCCTTCAAACGGATCATCAGATACAATTGATTCTGGAGTCAGTTGTGGTTTTGATTCTGGAGTCAGTTGTGGTTTTGATTCTGGAGTCAGTTGTGGTTTTGATTCTGGAGTCAGTTGTGGTTTTGATTCTGGAGTCAGTTGTGGTTTTGATTCTGGAGTCAGTTGTGGTTTTGATTCTGGAGTCAGTTGTGGTTTTGATTCTGGAGTCAGTTGTGGTTTTGATTCTGGAGTCAGTTGTGGTTTTGATTCTGGAGTCAGTTGTGGTTTTGATTCTGGAGTCAGTTGTGGTTTTGATTCTGGAGTCAGTTGTGGTTTTGATTCTGGAGTCAGTTGTGGTTTTGATTCTGGAGTCAGTTGTGGTTTTGATTTTTGTGTAATTTCGTTTCTTTCTATTCCAGACAATGATCCGAATATAGTCTCAAGAAAGATTTCTTTGTCAAATGGTTTAAGATCAGAATATTCCTGTCCAACTCCAAGATATAGCACTGGAGTGGATGTGATTTTGACAATAGAAAGTGCAGCACCACCACGTGCATCAGCATCACTTTTTGTGAGTATTGAGCCATTGAATTTGACATGCTCAAAAAATTCTCTAGCTTGATTTACAGTGTCATTTCCAGCCAAAGAATCACCTACAAAAATTTTAAAATCAGGATTTACTACTTTGGTGATTTTAGCAATTTGCTCCATTAGATTTTTGCTTGTTTGCATTCTACCTGCAGTATCAATTAGCACACAATCCATCTTGTGTGATTTTGCATAAAGAACAGCATCTCGGGCAACAGCAGCTGGATCAGAATTGTAATTTTGTGCAACTAGTTTTAGATTCAAGCGGTTTGTGTGTTCACGCAACTGTTCAATAGCTCCTGCCCTAAACGTGTCAGCAGCAGCTACGACTACAGAATACTTTGCTTGCTGCAACATGTAAGCTACTTTAGCTAGTGATGTAGTTTTTCCAGTTCCGTTAATTCCTACAAATAAAATCAGAAAAGGCTGAACAGATTTCTTTTTTTCATTAATCATCTCAAAGAGATCAACTGTGCCTGCCGCATCAAATAAAGACGATATGTTTGAGATCAGGCTGTCTTTTACAAACTTTTCAATCTCTTTTTTGCCTACTTTGGTTCCTAGTAATTGTGTTTTCAAATCTGACTTTATTGTATCTATGACTTCACTTGCAACGTCAGATTCCATAAGAGATATTTCTAATTCATAAAGAATTTCTTCAATGTCTTTATTGTTTAATTCTTTTTCCCCAAGACTTTTCGCAGCATTTGAAAATGCATTACGAAGTTTATCAAACATTATTTTATCCTGAAAGATCTGATGTTTGTTGCATGAGTTGGTTCATTTGCTCTTTGCCTTGTTCCAATCTTGCCATTGCATCTTGTTTTCGCGCAGTAGTGTCTTGTATAGCAACTTCAATTTCTTTTATTCTTGCTTCAAGATAGTTTATTGAAGAATCATAAGTTTTTTCCATAGCAATTCCAGCCCCCACGTTCAAGATTATTTTGTTGGCTGATGATATTTTTGTCTGCACATAAGTTCCCATTCCAATTGGTACCAAACTATCAGAATCTGGCTTTTCACGAAGTGCTTTGATTGATTCAATTGCAGAGATGGCCTCTCGTAAAACATTAACAAGTGTAGCTTCGCGTTGTGATAAATCTCCATAGTAAGTCTCAAGCATTTGGAGTTGCTGCATCAAGTGTTGTACCTGTTCTTCACTCATTTACAACAAACAACCCGGAGACAGTTATAAATTCATTCATAGAAATACTCTGAAAAATAAATCAGATTCAAAAATAGAGATAATAAAAAAATAAAGATAGAACTTTATTTTACTTTGGAGTATCTGTTTTCTACTTCGTCCCAATTAACTACATTCCACCATGATGAAATGTAATCGGGTCGTTTGTTTTGATATTTCAGATAGTATGCATGTTCCCAAACATCACAACCCAATAATGGAACTAATCTTTCTGTTCTTGGGCTAGTTTGGTTCGGCATAGATTTGTACTCGACCTTCTTGGTTGAAGGATTGTATACTAACCATCCCCAACCACTTCCTTGAATTACTGCAGTAGTGGATGAGAATTTCTCCTTAAAGGCTGCAAAGTTTCCAAAAGAAGTATTGATTGCATCTGCAATTGCTCCTCCTGGTTCGCCGCCTCCTTTTGGTTTCATGTTGTTCCAAAATAGCTTATGGTTATCATAACCACCACCATTGAAATTAACGGCACTTCGTTGTGCTTCTGGTACTTGATCGATATTAGACAATATGTCTAAGATATCTTTACTTTGTACATCAGCTGGACAACTTTCTAGTGCAGCGTTTAGTTTGTCGGTGTATGCTTGGTGATGTTTTGTATGATGGATCTCCATTGTTTTTGCGTCAATGTGAGGTTCTAATGCATCATACGCATATGGTATTTGTGGAAGTGTGTATTTTCCCATAGAAGTTATGCAGTATTTATTCAATTTATTGTTTTAGTAGACAATTGGTTTTTACTTGCTGCAAGTATCGTAAAAATATGAAGATGTGGGCAGTTTTTGCAAGTATTGTGGTTGTTTTTGTATCTTCGATTATTTTTCAATTTGTACCTGATGAAAAATCTCATATATATCTTGAAAAAAGTGTTCCATTTATCGGAGGAGACATTCCAAGATTGGAAGGATTTGACGGAGCAGGAATTAAAATCGCAATAATCGATACTGGAGTTGATTACAATCATCCAGATCTTATTGGTTTTGGGCCTGAAGGCAAAGTAGTTGGAGGATATAATTTCATAAACGAAAGTGAACCACCACTTGACACTAACGGTCATGGAACCCAAGTTGCAGGAATAATTGCAGCTGATGGAATTCTAAAAGGAATTGCACCCAAGGCAAAGATTCTAGCTTACAAAGTTTCAGAAGACGGTGAGGGAGTATCATCTGATTTGATAATCAAGGCAATTAACAGATCAATTCAAGACGGTGCTAATATTATCAACATAAGTCTCGGAGTAAACAAGACAAACTCCAATATCGATAAAGCGGTTGACAAGGCACTGCAAAAAGGGATAATTGTAATTACAGCATCTGGAAACGATGGACCAGTTCCTCAGACAATTGGCAGTCCAGGAAAAAATCCTGGCTCCATTACAGTTGGTGCAACATATAACAACTTGACATCTAGTCTTATTGCAACACTTGAGGTAAATGAAAAATCATACACTGTAATTCCAATGACAGGCTCTACAAAACTTGACAAACTAATTACAGGAAAAATTGTTTTTGGAGGGTATGGAAAAGAAGAAGAATTAAAAAAGATTAATGCGACAAATGCGATTTTACTTGTAGAAAGAGGAAGCGATATAGAAGGAGAAATGCTATACTTTTCCATTAAAGAAAAAAATGCAGCAGATGCTGGTGCAAAGGCAATGATCGTTTACAACAACCAACCTGGAATTTTTCTCGGTGAATTAATCCATCAGTTCATTGAACCAAACTACAATCCACGAATTCCCGTAGTGTCAATTGACAGAAACGAAGGATTAGAGATTAAAGAATTAATTGAAAACGATACTAGATTGCATCTATTTTACAACCCAGACTTTGTAGCACATTTTAGCTCAAGGGGTCCAGTCTCACCATTTTACATAAAACCTGATTTGGTAGCACCAGGAGCATACATCAACACAACCCAGACAAACGGCGCATACAATTTTACTAGTGGAACTAGTTTTGCTGCCCCACATGTGAGTGGCTCAGCTGCCCTACTACTAGAAAAATATCCCACAATGACAAATAATGAGATAAAATCACTGCTCATGACCACTGCTGAACGTGTGTCAGACGCATATGGCTCAGAGTTTTCATTAAGCGATACCGGTTCGGGTAGACTAAATCTTGGAAAGGCATTTGATGCCAATCTAATTATCACCCCACCAAACTTTGTAATCAATTTATCATCAGACAACAAAATGGCAGAAAAGCAATTAAAATTAAAACTACTTAGTGGAACTTTGGATAATCTCGATGTAACATTTGAGGGGCCTGAGTTTATTCAAGTTGAAAAGATATTGCAAGAAAATAATTTAAAAATTAAAATCAAAATCTCTGGAGAAGACTACGGAACCTTTCAAGAAAAAATTGTCATCAATCATGACAGAACAAGATACATAGTTCCAATGCTAATTCACTATACTAAAGCTTCAGTTGATGTAATTCAAAAAGACAATTCATTATACTTTACAATTAATGATCCAAACTGGAGTTTTGCAAAGATTTCTGTGACAAAAAGTAACACATGGATAACGGATGTAGTTACTGCCACTCCACACAAGGATGCAAAAATTAAGATCAATCAAAACGGAGAATATTGGATAGAGGCAAAAATAAAATCAAATGATCAGACACTAGATGCATACAGCACTATCATTGCAGATTCAGTTGCTGAAATACAAGATGATTTTGAAATACTAGATATTCCACAAAGACAGATAGCAATAGTTTTGGGAATTGTGGTAATTATCGGAATAGTGGGAGCTGTAAAAATAAAATCGACTAAGATCGAAACACAGGACCTGCTGAAATAATTTCAGGTGCAACGTTTTGGAACTTTTTAAAGTTCTCAATAAACATTTGAGCCAATTTTTTAGCAGAAAGGTCATACGAATCTTTATCAGTCCAAGTATTTTTTGGATCCAAAATATCTGAAGGAACATCTGGCACTTCAGTTGGAATATCTAGATTAAACAAATCATTATGTTTGTATTTTACAATATTTAGTGAACCGTTGATTGCAGCAGTTACCATTGCTCGACTGTATTTTATCTTGATTCTTTTTCCTACACCATATGGACCGCCAGACCATCCGGTATTGACAAGATAAACTACAGTGTTGTGTTGTGTAATTTTTTCTCCCAATATCTTGGCATAAACTGCTGCAGGTCTAGGCATGAATGGTGCGCCAAAGCACTCAGAAAATACTGATTTTGGTTCTTTTATTCCTCGCTCAGTTCCTGCCAACTTGCTTGTATATCCGGACATAAAATGATACATTGCGCCCTCTTTTGTCAATCTGGAGATTGGTGGTAAAACACCTAGTGCGTCAGCTGTCAAAAATACAATTACTTTTGGATGACCTCCTACACTTGGAACTACGGCACCTGGAATGTAGTCAAGTGGATATGCAACTCTAGTATTTTCAGTTAAGAGATTATCATCATAATCAGGTTGACTGTTATTGAGTACGACATTTTCTAAAACAGCGCCGGGTCTAATTGCATTCCAGATTTCAGGTTCTGCCTCTTGACTAAGGTTGATACATTTTGCATAACATCCTCCTTCAAAATTAAATGTCCCGGCATCAGACCAACCATGTTCGTCATCACCAATTAATTTTCTATTAGAATCAGCTGACAGGGTTGTCTTTCCAGTACCGGACAATCCAAAGAACAATGCAGTGTCGTTATCTTTGCCAATGTTTGCAGAGCAGTGCATTGGGAAAACTCCTTTTTCAGGCAATAGAAAATTCATTACAGAAAACATTGATTTTTTCATTTCTCCAGCATATTGGGTTCCCCCGATTAAGACAATTTTTCTAGTCAAATCAATTATGATAAACACGTCTGTTCGGGTTCCATCAATTTCTGGATATGCTACAAAATCATTAATACATAAAATTGTAAATTCCGGAGTATGGTTTTCTAACTCTTGATTAGTTGGTCGAATAAACAAATTTCTTGCAAAGAGACTTTGCCATACATGATCATTTATCACTCTAATTGGTAATCGATTATCTTTATCAGCTCCTACAAACCCATCAAAAACATAGATCTCTTTGTTGTTTACAAAAGATTTCATCTTCTCTAGTAATTTCTCAAATTTGCCAGATGGGAACTGGTGATTGACTTTGCCCCAATCTACGGTATTGTGGGTCTTATCATCATAAACGATGAATCTATCCTCTGGAGAACGTCCAGTGTATTTGCCGGTATTGACAGAAAGAGAACCAGTTGAATTGATTACGCCTTCTTTTTTCTCTACTGCAATACGAGTCATTTCCTCAACATTGAGGTTTCGATGTACTTTGGATGGATTGATTCCAAATTCTTTGAGCTGTGAGGAAAATTTGTCTGTCACGGCAGTGCCTACTACTTGAGTCAAAGTGTTTGACCTCCAAGAATAATTATATGATTCCCAAGTTTATTCATGAGATATTTTGATTCGACTCAATTTTCCTTATTATCTCTTTCCCAAAAGATGATCTTTTTCAATCTAGGAACGTATTTATTTAAAATTTCAAGAGTCAATCTAATGCCGATTAATAAAGAGAAGCTAGCAAAAAGAGAAGAGATTAAAGGGCACAATCCAGATTTTGTCAGACCAGAAAGCTGGCGTTATGTTAGATTACAAACCAATTGGAGAAAACCAAAAGGAGTTGATCATCATCAAAGAAAATCAAAAGGTGGTAGAGGTCGTCCAGGACTTGTCAAAGTCGGATATGGTGGACCAAAAAACGCTAAAGGATTACATCCATCAGGATATACAGATAATTTAGTTTACAAATTAAGTGACTTGAAAAATCTTAATCCAAAAACAGATGGAATAAGATTTGGGCATGGTGTTGGTACTAAAAAGAGAAAAGAGATTCTAGTAAAAGCACTTGAAAGTAAGTTCAAAATATTTAATGCAAGAGTGAGAACAGTTGGTAGTAAATCTTAAAGCTAAAAAAAGACTCGTAGCACGAGTTACAGGAGTTGGAATTCATAGAGTTAGGCTAGATTCAGATTATCTAGACGACGTATCTGATGCAATCACAAGACAAAACATTCGAAGTCTGCTTACAGCAAAGAAAATTACCATCAAACCAATTGTTGGAACCTCAAAGGGCAGAGCACAAATGAAGAAAGCTCAAAAGCATAAAAGAGGAACAACACAAGGCTCCAAAAAAGGTAGAAAAGGTGCAAGAGTAGGAAAGAAAGATGTCTATGTTGCAAAGGTTCGCTCACTTAGAAGATTACTAAAAATTGCCAAAGATAGAAAGGAGTTAACAAACTCTGAATTTTGGGCATTATACAAAAAAGTAGGCGGAAACACTGTAAGAAACAAAGCACACCTTAGATTATTGATGGAAGAGATCGTAGCAAAAAGAAGCTAGAATCGATAGATAGAATTTTCTAAATCCAAAATCTTTCCATTTTGAATCTTTATTCCCTCTTTGGATAACATATTTGATTTTATTTCTTGACCATATGCATATCCACCAATCTTTCCATCTGAATTGATCACTCTATGACACGGAATAATTACAGGATATGGATTCTTGTTCATAATTTTGCCAACTACTCGCTGCCCATTTTTTAGACCAACTGCTTTTGCTAGTTCGCCATATGTGGTTATTTTTCCCTTTGGTACTTCAAGTAATTTTTTGTAAATTTTTTTATCAAGACTCATAATCTGATTACCTCAAGATTTGTTGTCTTTAGTAGTTCAAGAATTTTTTGTTTGTTTGGACCCATTCCTCCCCAATCTAGCAGAGCAGCAGTTGCCATTTTGTTTTTTGATAAAATTTCAGAAAACAAACTCTCGTCGATATTATCTAAGGCATGTTTTGGCATAACAGTTCCAAGGGAGTATTTTCCTTCTAGTAATTCATTTGTAAATTTGTCTGGATAATGAGTTCCTCCAAAGCAGATAGCAGTTGGTGATGCTTTGATGGGACCACTCATCACTTCATGAACTAGAGTAGCTACTGAATGGCATAACGTTACATCAGCCCACTGTTTTTCGGTGGTTCCAACTTCAACGAATATTGTTGGTTTTGATAGTGCGGTTGGTCCATGATGAGTGGCTTCAATAGTAATTTGAAAATCAGAAAAAAGTGATTTATTTTTCCATAAAGTTTGGAGATATGTTTTTTGGATAAATGGGTGTGGTACTGCAATCTGTCTGTCATTTCCACCAAATTTAGCTTTTGAGAAATTTCCAGTACTGTGACAGGTAAGTGCCAAAACACCAGATTCTGCAGCGTGTTTTGATAGAAAAATAAATCCATCATAATGATATTTGTCTTCTAGCCAATCAGCTGAAATTGCAGGGGTTGGAATTATCAGTAAATCATAGTATTTGCCATGATAAATTTCACCTTTTTTTTTCATTTCTTGAGAAAGAAATTTTGCCATGGTATATCCGGCAGGGTCATCACGATACGCTACTAGTAGCTCCATGAGATAAGAGATATAAGGACACCTTATTAATTTCAGGCAATGAACCCGAAGCAGACTTTGAAAAACATGGCAAATACTATGAAAATGGCCAAAAAGCCAGACAAGGATGAGTATCAACAGCATCTAAGGTTAGTATTATTGGGAATCGCAGGAGTAGGTGCCATTGGTTTTACAATTCAATTTGTATTTTCGGTAATTACGTTTGGGAGATAAAATGTCAGAAGAATTAAAATCACATCTTTTTGCAATAAGAACCACTGGAGGTCAAGAGAAAGTGGTAATGAGACTACTAGAAGCAAAAGCAAATAACAATAAAATGAATATTCAATCCATATTACTAGTGGATAATCTAAAAGGTTATGTCGTCATTGAGGCAATTAATCCAAGTGATGCATACATGGCTGTTGAAGGAATCAGACACATTCGTGGTCAATTAAGAGGAGAATTAGAATTCAAAGACATCGAAGGATACTTGGTCAAAAAATCCACAGTTTCACAATTAACAATAGACAACATAGTTGAGATCACGGGGGGTCCATTCAAAGGAATGAAAGCTACGATAACAAGAATTGATGCTGACAAGGAAGAAGCAACCGTTGTATTACTTGATGCATCATATCAATTGCCAGTAACTGTTGATGCCAACTACCTTAAATTATCAAGTGAGTCTTAGGAAGGATTAAATTTTTCATATTAAGATGATAAGCATGGTAGAAGCACAAAAAATATCATCACTTGTAACAGGAGGAGCTGCATCTGCAGGTCCACCGCTGGGTCCAGCTTTGGGTCCCTTGGGAGTTAACATTATGGAGATTATAAAAGCCATCAATGATAAAACAAAAGATTTTGAAGGAATGAAAGTTCCAGTGACAGTTTCAGTTTTTCCAGATACTAAAAAATGGGAAATAGAGATTGGAATTCCATCAGCTGCTGCATTATTACTAAAAGAAGCAGGAGTTCAGAAAGGAAGTGGAACTGCAGGAACTACTTGGGTAGGAGACATCACTATAGATTCAGTAGTCAAAGTAGCAAAAACAAAATTAGAAAAATCATATGCATCTTCATTAAAATCGGTTACAAAAACTATAGTTGGAACATGTTCATCGCTTGGAATCAAAATAGAAGGAAAGACTCCAAAAGAGATCACTGCAGAGATTAATGATGGCAAGTGGGATAAAAAATTAAATCACATTACAGAATAAACAAAATCTTTATCCGTTTTTTGCAATTCTACAAATGTTTCAGTGTTAATTATACCATCAATCTTTCCTAGTTTCTCAATTACTATAGAATGTAATACTTCTAGGTTTTTTGTCTGAACATTTACAATAATATCAAATCTACCAGTCACCTCAGAGATAGATGTGACTTCAGGGGTTGCCAAAAGTTGTTTATGGATGTTATCTTTGAGTTTTGGATCGCGGTTAATTCCAATTGATGCCTTTACACCAACACCTAAAAGTGAATCATCTACAATTATAGTAAATTTTTTAATTAATTTTTTCTTGATCAGTCTCTTTATTCTACTGTATAGAACAGATGCATTGATTCCAAGTTTTTTTGATAGTTCTGGAACGGAGATGGAGCCGTCTTTTGTCAACTCAGATAAGAGTTTCATATCTAGATCATCAAACTTCTGCAATGTAAACAAAAAAGAAGTAGGTGAATTAATAAATGTAAGTTCAATAGTATTTTTACTCCTAAATTTCAAAGATTAGCATACAAATATGTAATTTTTTAAAATAATATAGAATGTCGAATTCTCAATCCTCTAAACGATTTTAAGTAGGCAATCTTGAAAAATCTTCATAATGATTACAGAGGTAAAGCTAGCAGATATGATCAAAGAGGCCAAGACAGGAAGTAAACAACGAAAGTTTACGCAATCTGTCGAGATGATATTGGTCTTTAAAGACATTGATGTCAAAAAGGGTTTTGCATTAAACGAGGTAGTTCAACTTCCAAAGACAAGCTCTCCATCAACAGTATGCATTATGGCAACTGGAGACATGGGTCAAAAAGCAAAAGCAGCTAAAGCTGATGCAGTTGTAGGTTCTGATGAATTAGATAAATTTGCAGCAAATAAAAGAGCATCAAGAAAATTCATCAACAAATATGATTTCTTTTTGGCAGATACTCAAATCATGCCAGTTGTTGGTAAAGTATTGGGTCAGCTGTTAGGTCCAAGAGGTAAAATGCCAACACCAGTTCCATTTAACGCATCAATTGAATCATTTCTAACAAGATTTAGAGCATCAATCAAAGTCAGAGCAAGAGCAACATTGGCAATGTCATGTAAAATTGGTGACGAATCAATGGATGATGCAGACTTAGCAATTAATGCACATGCAGTACTAGCTGCAGTGGAGAAAAAATTACCAAACGGAGATAAGAACATGAAAAGAATTATCATGAAAACTACAATGGGAAAACCAGTTAAACAAATAGAAGAGGTCAAGAAAAAGCATGCATGAAAATAGGACAACTTATCCTAAAAGAAAAACTCAAATGTATCAACAACTAATTGAGATTCCAAAAAAATACAAAGTAGTTGCACTAGTAAAGACAGACAAAGTTAGAGCATCACAATTACTACCATTGAGAAAAGCACTCAAAGGTCAAGTGGAATTTGTTTGTGTTAAAGACAGAGTTGCACAAAAAGCATTAGAAAAATCAGACATTCCAGGAATCAAAGGAATATCTGAGGAACTAGTAGGCCAATGCCTTTTCATATTTACAAATATGTCACCATTCAAACTAAACGTATTATTGGCCAAAAACAAAATTATGATGGCAGCAAGAGGCGGAGATATTGCAAGTGTCGATATTGTGGTACCTGCAAAGAACACGGGAATTGCTCCGGGCCCAATGCTTACAGAATTCAAAGAGGCAGGGATTCCAACAAAGATTGATCAAGGTACAATTTGGATTGCAAAAGATTCAACTCCAGTAAAGAAGGGAGGAATAATCAATGAAAAACTAGCAGTATTGTTAGGTAAATTAGACATCAAACCAGTTGAAGCTGGAATTTCACTTTACACTGCATTAGAGGATGGTCTCAAATATACAGAAAAAGAGATGATAATTGATGTAGAAGCAATACGAAATGCATTTGCTCAATACCACCAAGAAGCTGTATCACTATCAATTGAGGCAGCATATGTTACTCCAGAAAACATTGGTCAGATTATCAGCAAAGCATCTCAGCGTGCTCGCTCATTATCAGTAGAGTCTGGATTTATGACAAGTGAAACAAAGGAGCAGATTTTACAAAAGGCAGAGGGTCAAGCAAAAGGTCTTGCATCCAAAACAAAAGGATACACTCCAGCTTAATCTCAAATTCCTTTAACTTTAGGAAGATTCCAATTATACTTCATTGCAATCAATCTCAATGCAGTAGTTATTGCCAGTCCTAGAATCGTTGCAGAGTACAACTCTCTTCCAAAGTACAACATTAGATAAAATATCAAAATTCCGATAAAACTTGCAGAGACATAAAATTCCTTTACAAAGACTATTGGGACTTGAGCGACAAAGACATCTCGTATGATTCCACCACCTACAGCTGTAAGTACACCTGCAAGCATTATTGCAAGAAAGTTTAGTCCAACTAGATTATAGGCAAATGTTGCTCCAATTATTGAAAATACGCCTAAACCAATTGCATCAAACTTCAAAAACAGATTCCAGTGTTTCTTTAGATAAGTATACAAAAAGAAGATTGTAATTCCTGAAGTTACCGTGATTGCTACATAAGCAGGATCTGATAGTGCATTTGGGAACTGACCCATTACAACATCTCGAATTACGCCTCCTGCAACGCCTGTAATTGTAGCTAGCAGTAAAACTCCGACAATATCAGATTTGTTTTCTATGGCTTTAAAAGCTCCCGTTACTGCAAATGCCATTGTTCCAAAGAGATCTAAAATATAGATAAACACATTAGCTGGAATTGAAAAATCAACCAATTACTACAAAAAAGGAATAATTGTTAATTAACATTGATTTAAAAAATCAAAATTAAATTGAAAAAATAATAGTTGTTTATCCAAATAGTGAAGATAGACCTTCCATTGCGGCTTCTTCATTTTTACTGGTATCAACTGGTGCTTCTTTCTTTGCTTCACCCGCCGCTGCGGCTGCCGGAGCGGCTGCTGCTACTGCTACAGGTGCGGCTTTGATGGCTTCTTCAATATTAACATCAGCTAATGCTGCAACTAATGCTTTTACTTGAGCATCATTTACTGTAGCACCAGATGCTTTTACAACTGAGCTGATATTTGCCTCATTAACTTCTTTTTGTAGTTTGTGAAGAAGTAAAGCAGCATAAACGTATTCCATTGTATCGAGATTTTCTTAGGGCATAATATAAAACTATGGTGGAACGATACATGAAAATTGTAAAACTCTAGTTTAGAATTTTCAGACTTCTACAAACAGAATACAGAGTTCTTTTCAGATTTTTATCAACTAGTGTATCCATTCTGTGTTTTAGGACACGTTTAGATTCATCTCTTTCGGGACCCGGAGCTAGCGACAATACATTGTTGATAAATTCAGGTAGAGTCTCCCGAATCCATCCATCTAAAATTGCATAAACTTTTGGCGGAATTAAATCACACTTGTCTTTATCTAGATCCAAAACTTCTGCATAATTTTCATGTTCAACTCTATACACTAGGGCCAAAACCACATTATCAGGCGTTGGATGCTCTAAAATCTCAGAGGAACGCTCACCTGCTTTTCCCTGAGCAATTTTATTTTTCAGACCTACTGGATTGACAATTACTCCATTGACGCCAACTTTTCTGCCATCAATACCAGTAACTACTCCAAAGATAAAATCATAATATTCACCATTTTTTTTAGTAGAGAAAATATGGACCCCTTCTCTTAATACTGGTTTTCTCTTGAACATAATTTGCAAGATATTGCCAGTTTATTTAATGTATTATTAATCGACAATTCTTAATGTCCCTCAAATAATGGTGGGTTTTATTATCAAATATGAATATAGGATCAAATGTGAAGACCATTCTAGTAATCAAAGAGTTTGATGATAAAGCAAACTATGGAATGAAAATACCAGAGCAAGTATCGCAATGTCTATCCATTCTAAAGAAAGGAGAGCAGTTTACCATTAATGACTTTATCAATAAACACCTCAATGAATTTACCATTAAAAATACCAACAAAAGTACCAACCAGTGTCTAATCTACAAGGCATTTGGGATAGGAGAAAAGATTGGTCTTATTCAAGAGACTAAAACACCAGGTCTTACACTAGATGAGTTTGTAAAGCTAGAATCAGTTGAATACTTTTTAGAGCACTATTCAAAGTCACACTACAAAAACATTAGTTCTGACAAGCATGGATTTGGTGGTACACAAAGGGCATACTCGTATGCTCTAAAGAATTTCAATAACTGGCTAATTGGAAAAGAGTTTGAATATCAGAAATTAATCTCCACAGGAAATGACAACTACAAAAAAGTAACTGAGATAGTTACGCTAAATGGCCTTGAAAATTTGTTGAGATTGTTTAAGGATTCATCTGGAAATGAATCCCAGTTTATCAAAATTATTAAAAAATACCTACTTGATCCATGTCATAAAGGCAAGTCATCTACTACAATGAATAGCATCTATCATGCCATAGTAGGTTATTTTGAGAAAAATGAGGCACCAGTTCATTTTAGATTTAATTCCAAAACAAAGTACGACAACCAAACTAACCTAGAGTCTGAACAAAATCTATCACTAGAAGACTTTATGAAAATTCTAACAGTAGGTAGACCATCATTACTGCAAAAGGCAGTATTTTTGTGCAAGTTTCTCAGAGCATTTTTTAGATTCTTCAACTTTACCTAATTTCTCAAGTGTGGTGGCTTTGTTTTTCCAGGTTATTGCAATGGTGTGATCTAGGGATATTGCCTTATCAAAGCAAACAAGAGCATCTTCATACTTGTCTAATTTGCAAAGTGAAGTGCCTTTGTTGTTCCAGGACATTACGCTGTTTGGCTTTATCTCCAATGCCTTATCATAGCATAAAATAGCATAATCAGACTTGCCTAGTTCATCAAGTGTTAGACCTTTGTTATACCAAACATCTGAATCATTTGGATTAATCTCAAGTGATTTATCATAACACCATATTTCTTGTTCGTGTTTACCTTGATGACATAGATCAATACCCTTGTTATACCACTCTATTGCATTATCTTCTTCAAACATAAGTTACATTAGATATACAATCTAAAGAATATTTGTAAAACACAGCATGAGGGAAAATAGAAAAAGTATGATATAATGTCCGATTTTCATTTTAACCGCAAAATAGAATATTGATTCAATGAAGGGTGGAAAATACACACCAAACGAAGACCGCTCAAGGTCAATGAATCGACAAGATGTTGCAGGTCAAGCAGCAATTGCCAACCATGAAGCCCAGGTAAAATCCAATGCAGAAGGCACTTCTAATGATGATTCCAAAGAGTAGATTCTTTGGATCACCTTTTTTTTCTACAGTATGGAGAAACAACTGATGATTACAGATAATGGAAAAAAAGACATTGTAGGTTCAATAATGAAAGCATTTGATAAATGGGGTAGTCTATACTATCAGAATCTATTTACAGAATTAAACAATGGAAATCCTGATGCATATAAAATAGCATTTAGTGAACAAGGATTTCTTGAAAGGCGTGCAATCGATATTGGAGCATACATGTACACTCTAGGAAAATGCAATGACTCTAAAATCATATCCAAACATAGACCAGATTTGATCAAGGCAGCAATAATTTCTATAATAAAAGGTGGTTTTACTTTATCAGAATTAGAATCCAAAAACAGCGACCAGAACACAAAATACACAAGAAGACACAAACAAAGATTCATTCACGATTATTATAAAGAGTCAATTTTTGAAATTGATTCAGAAAAAGGTAATGATAAAAGATTTAATGTTTTTTCTAGTGTTTTTTCAACCAATAATCCACCCAAAAATTCTGTAGAAAACATAGCTGCAAAATATCAAAAATCAGATTATGAATTAGCCACATCTAATAGAACAATTATGGATAGATTATCTTTTAATTCAGTATTACGATTTGCGTTTCCAGAATTTCTTGATGATTTACTAAAGTTCAAAGAGGAATGCAAAGAGGTGTTTGAAAATTTAGGTGACAGTAATGACAGAATTAGTTTTCTAAGAGATGAATTAGCAGAATTCACTCCAACATTACAAACATTTTATTCGCATTTGACCTCTATTCTTGCATTAAGCTGGTTTCATTTTAATTCCAAGAAAGCACAAAAATCATTTTTTGAGTTGGATTTCAAGCTGAAATACAGCAAATCAGATGCTGAAAAGGCAAAAAACATGATTCTTTCAAACACAAAAGATAGAAAGTATACGGGTTTCCTGTTATCACATTGTGCAAATGCCTTTATCAGTTATGGAAAGTATCAAGAGGCAATTTCATTATTTGAGCAGTGTAATGACCTTACAGAAAATGAACTGGAAAAAGGAATAACATGGCAAAACATTGCAGTTGCATATAGATCAAATAAAAATTTCAAGCTAATGCTGCAAGCAATGAAAAAAGCACTTACATATTATAAAAAATCTAAAAGTATTTACCAAATTTGTATGGCACTACAACTAATTGGTGAAAGCAGATGGCAACTTGGATTAAAAGAATCAGCTATGAAATCATTTCAAGAGGCAGAAGATACAAGTAAATTGATGAATCAAGATGAGACATACAAAATACTAATCAACATAGGCATGTCATTTAATCGCCTTGGAGAAAAAGGTCTTAGAAACAAATACTGGACAAGAGCCTTGCCGTTAATTCCAGAGAAAGAAACAGAAAGGATATTAAAATTGAATGATATGTTAAATTCCAGATAATTTTTAGATGTTCATTTAGTGATAAAGACGATCAAGACATGCTTCAGAAAAGCATCCACTCTTGCATCAGCAATAGTAAAAAGGGAGATATCTGAAGGTAAAATGGAACCAATCTAAAAAAATACTAAAACTAGATTACTAATTACATTCTCAAACGCAATAAAAAAAGACAAAACTATTGACCATTTAGATAGCGTTAATTCTTAATATTGGACAAATAGAAGTTCATCGTTGGATAAAAAAGAAATTCTAAAGGAATTTTCATCTGACCCAGACAGATACTACAAGGTCAAGCTATTTGCAGAACAGGGATTTGTTAGAAAATCATGCTTAAAGTGTAAACGGTATTTTTGGACTTTGGATTCTCAAAGAAGATTATGTCCTGATGATGCAGATGATACTTACTCATTTATCGGAGATCCTCCAACAAAAAAGAGATTTGACTACACACAAGCCTGGAAAGAGGTAGAATCCTTTTTTGTAAAAAATAACCACACATCAGTTTCAAGATATCCAGTTGTTTGTAGATGGAGAGATGATCTCTACTTTACAATTGCGTCAATTGTTGATTTTCAAAGAATAATGGGTTCTAAAGTTATCTTTGAGTTTCCTGCGAATCCGTTAGTAGTTCCACAAACTTGTTTGAGATTCAAGGACTTGGAAAATGTTGGAGTAACTGGCAGACATTTTTCTAGCTTTTGTATGATTGGACAACACAGCATTCCAAATTCACAAGGGTACTGGAAAGATGAATGCGTTGATCTTGACTTTAGATTATTGATAGAGCAGTTTGGAATTAAAAAAGAAGAAGTGGTTTTTGTTGAAGACGTGTGGGCAGGTGGTGGCTCTTTTGGCTCTTCACTAGAATATTTTGTCAGAGGATTGGAGCTTGGAAATGCCGTATTTACTGAATTTCAAGGTGAATTAGGAAAACATACGATATTGGATCAAAAGATTATCGATATGGGTGCAGGCCTTGAGCGATTTGCCTGGATTACAAAGGGAACTCCTACGGCATATGACTGCTGCTTTGGTCCAATTACTAATCATCTGTTTGAAAAGATTGGAATCTATTCTGATTCCGAAATGCTACGAAAATATTTTACAGCAATTGCAAAGAATCTAGAAATTCATGATGACTTGATAGAAGTAAGAAGAAATGCCGTAAAAGCAACTGGACTAACACAGGATCAAGTTAATCGAATCATCACACCGCTTGAAGGAATGTATCTAATTGCAGATCATCTTAGAACTCTGATATTTGCGATTACTGACGGTGCATTACCAAGCAATGTTGGTGGTGGATATAATCTAAGAATGATGCTAAGAAGAATTAACGGAACGATGGACAGAATGAATCTCAAGCTGGATATCGATGAGTTGGTAGATATGCACGTTGATTATCTCCGAGATACATATCCAGAGCTTGATGAAAAAAGACAAGATGTCAAGACCATTTTGAAATTAGAGTCAGAAAGATATGTTGAATCAAAGATCAGAATGGGAAAGATGGCAGAACGCCTTAAAGGAAAAGGCAGAGCTCCAACTGTAGATGAATTAATCACTTTATATGAATCAGATGGGATAACACCAGAATATCTACGAGAAATTAATGTAATATCTGAAATTCCCTCGTCATTTTATGCAAAACTATCCGATCTTCACCAGTCAGACAAGAAAAAAGATATTGAACAACTTCCACTAGACGACATTCCAGAAACTGAGATGCTATTTTACAAAGATGATCCAATGGAGTTTGATGCAAAGGTCCTCAAAGTTTTTGATAAATCAATAGTGCTAGATAGAACTTCATTTTATGCAAGAGGTGGAGGACAAGAGCCAGATTATGGTACCATTGCAGGCTCAACAGTAGTTGATGTAAACAAACACGGTGGAGTTATAGTTCATGAGCTTGACGGAGTTATTCCAAAACAAGGGGATGTAGTAAAGTGCAAAGTTGATTCACTACGAAGATCAAACATCACAAAAAATCATACCAGTACTCACATACTAAACTCATCAGCTAGAAAAGTACTAGGATCTTGGATATGGCAACACTCTGCATTCAAAGAAGATGATCATGCAAGATTAGACATAACTCATCATTCATCGCTAACTGACAAACAAGTACAAGACATTGAAAATGCTGCAAACAATATTGTTGCAAAAGATATGGCAGTAACCATACAAAACTATGACAGAGGAACAGCTGAGCAAAAATACGGATTTAAGATTTACCAAGGAGGTGTTGTTCCAGTAAAGTGTGTAAGAATCGTATCAATTGAAGACTTTGATATTGAAGCTTGTGGTGGAACACATGTCAAAAAGACAAAAGAAGTTGAATTAATCAAAATAACAAAGACAAAAAGAATTCAAGACGGAGTTGTGAGATTAGAGTTTGTTTCAGGTCCTACTGCTAAAGAATATGTAAAACAGCAAGAGATTGAAAATGCAAAAAAAATACAAGAAGAAAAACAAAAAGAGATTAAAGACAAACAACGAGAGGAAGAAAAACAAAAAGCAAAAGAAAAAATGCCTGTTTTACTAGAACAGATAGCATCTCAAACAAGTAGTGGAACAATAGATGAAATTGAAATAAATGTAAATAAAATAAAATCATGTTTTACAAATTCAAAACAATATGATGAGTTTTTCCATATGAATTTTGGCAAAAAATTAGTCAAGGACAATCCAAATGCTGCATATATTGGAATTTTTGAATCAGGTACAACAATTCGAATAATAGCATATTCTGGAGATGAGGCCTCAAAGAGCAAAAATGCTGGAAATATTGCCAAATCCGTGGCGGAAATACTGGGAGGGGCAGGCGGCGGAGACGCAAAATTTGCTCAGGGTGGAGGAAAAGACATATCTAAAATAAACGACGCAATAGCCAAGGCAAAATCAATGATTTTAGGATGACATATGGAAATTAGATGGAATGAGATAGAATCAAAGTGGAGAAAGAGATGGAATGACTCTAAAGACTTTGAGACAGATCCAAGTGAAAAGGAGAAAAAATTCATAACAGTTGCATATCCTTATCCAAACTCACCTCAACATATTGGACATGGAAGAACATACACACTAGCTGATGTTCATGCAAGATTCTACAGAATGAAGGGGTTTAACGTATTATTTCCAATGGCGTTTCACTATACGGGAACTCCAATACTTGGAATGGCAAAGAGAGTAGAGGCAAATGATAAAGAGATAATTGATAATTTAAAAAATCTTTACGGAGTACCTGAAGAATCTATCAAGACATTTGTAGAACCTATAAAGATTGCAAATTATTTCCACAAAGAAATCAAGACAGGAATGATTGAGATGGGATATTCAATTGACTGGAGACGTGAATTTACAACAATTGATCCTGCATATAGTAAATTTATTGAATGGCAAATCAAAACACTACGTGAGAAAAAATTAATCATTCAAGGATCTCATCCAGTTGGTTGGTGTCCAAAGGATCAAAATCCTGTATCGCAACATGATACACTTGGAGATGTGGAGCCAGACTTTACTGAATACATTTTAATTAAATTCAAGTATGAAGATTACATCATTCCAACTGCAACACTTCGACCTGAAACAATCTTTGGTGTTGTCAATTTATGGGTCAATCCTGAGATTATTTACAAGAAAATTACAGTAGATAATGAAAAATGGATTGTAAGTAATGAATGTGCATACAAGCTAGAATTTTTGGATAAAAAAATCACTTATGATGGAGAGATAAATGGTTCTGAGTTAATTGGAAAATCAGTTACCGTCCCTCACAGAAACGAACCAATTATAATGCTTCCAGCTAGTTTTGTTGAAAGCGGAACTGGTACTGGAATGGTAATGTCAGTTCCAGCCCATGCTCCATTTGACTATCAGGCATTAGAAGACCTCAAAAAGACCAAAATTGAGCCTGAATTAGCCTCAAAAGTAGCAAAAATTACTCCAATCTCAATTATTCAGACTGAGGGATTTGGCGATAATCCTGCAAAAGAAGCTGTTGAGAAGTTGGGGATAGTAAATCAAAGTGATCCAAAACTAGAAGAGGCAACAAAGGAAGTTTATGGAAAAGAGTTCTATGGTGGAAAACTAAAACAAAACACAGAACAATTTGCCGGAATCAAAGTTGCATATGCAAAAGATACCATCAAAGAATGGTTAATCAAAAACAAACATGCAGGTATTTTACTAGAGCTAACAAACACCCCAGTAAGATGCAGGTGTGGAGCTGAATGTGTTGTCAAGGTTCTCAATAACCAGTGGTTTCTAAACTATGGTGATAAAGACTGGAAGGAACTTGCAACCAAATGTTTTGATGAGATGAGTATTTTACCGCAAGAGATTAGATCAGAGTTTAACTATGTGATTGGATGGCTGCGAGAGCGAGCTTGCGCAAGACAACATGGACTTGGAACTAAACTACCGTGGGATAAGGACTGGATTGTAGAGAGTTTGTCCGATTCTGTAATATACATGGCATACTATACAATTTCAAAATTTGTAAACAATGGAACATTAAAGGCAGAAAAGCTAACTCCAGAATTCTTTGACTATATTTTCTTGGGCAGAGGTGATGCAAATAATGTCTCTTCAATTACGGGGTTGACAGTTGATGTGATTAATCAAATCAAAAAAGAGTTCGAGTATTTTTATCCAGTGGATTCTAGACATTCTGGACGTGACTTGGTTCCAAATCATTTGACATTTTTTGTTCTTAATCATGTTGCAATATTTCCTGAAAGCAATTGGCCAAAAGAAATTGTAGTTAATGGTTCAGTATTGATGAATGGTTCTAAAATGTCAAAGAGCATGGGAAACATCATACCATTACGAAAAGCAATTCAGGAATATGGTGCAGATCCGATTAGACTGGCAATTATCATATCAGCTGAATTACTCCAAGATGCTGATTTTAATATGGAGTCAGTTTCAGGCATTCAAAACAAGATAGAATCACTCTACAACGAATGCTTGAGGTTAAAAGGAGAGAAAATTGACAATTTGGAGGCAGAAGACAAATGGATTTTATCTAAAACCCAGAGTATGGTCTCTCAAGTTACCACATCTATAGAAAAGATGAGATTACGAGAAGCATTGCATGATATCTTGTTTTCATTTGAGTCTGATCTTAGCTGGTACACAAAAAGGGTAAATGCAAAAAATAGAACAAACATTTCAGGAATTTTACATCAGATTAATTCTGTACGTGTTGCAATGTTATCACCATTTGCACCACATATAGCTGAAGAGATGTGGGAAAAACTAGGACATTCTGATCTAGCATCAACATCTAAGTGGCCAGAGTATTCATCAGATAGTATCAATGCATCTGCAATACAATCAGAAGAGTTGTTAAAATTACTAATTGGAGACATTGCAAATATTCTCAAGGTAACAAAAATTACTCCAAAAAAGATTACAGTCTATACTGCTGATTCATTCAAATCCAATGTATATCATTCCATTTTAGAAAAAGTAATGTCAGGACAAATTAACATGGGAATTGTCATGAAGGAATTGATTGCAAACCCAGAAACTTCCGATGTTAAAAAGATACCAGACTTTGTACAAAAGACAATCAAGGATATTTTGTCAGAACCCACTGAAATCAGACAGATGAAATTAGAATCAAAAGAATTTGATGAGAAAAAATTCCTTGCTGACGAGTTGACAGACATTGGAAAAAAGGAGTTTGGCGTAGACATTGATGTTATCTCAGAATCAGATGAGGGAATCTATGATCCTAAAGCAAAGGCAAGACATGCAAGACCATTCAAGCCAGCAATTTTGATCGAGTAATTGAGGAGTAAACGAATTTATCGATTAAGAATAAAAATGGTATCCCCCCGATTTGTTCCTAGAAACATGTAACAGGTCGTAAAGCTTTAGAAGAATTGAGAAAAATCAATCGATATCCACTTTGTCTAACATCAAAAATCCTTTATCAAAATGACCTTCCATACGATAAAAATATTTTTTAGTTTCTGGCGATTCATAATTTATTAACAAACCAAAATAACAATTATTCGAAGTTTGTGCTTGAGTTAAGTGCACTCTATCATAAAAAATATCAATTGAATATTTCTCATTGGGAGCCATTGATGGTAATGGTTTATCTTCAAACTTTTTCAAATTTTTTAGTTCATTATTATCTTTTAAAGCAACGTATGAAGAACATGTGATATTTATTGCAGGCACAGTACCACTGTTAATAAAATGAAATAATACTTTCTCGTGTTGTATTGAATATACAGATTCATTAATTTTATCCCCTTCATTGTTTAGATTGGCATGTTTACCAATTACAGTCCTATTCATAATTGGGCGTATTTTTATTTCTAGTTCTTTTTTTAATAATTGATTAGACCGTCTCGTTAGAATAGAACTAATTACAACTGCTGCGATAGTTGCAGCAACAAGTGCGATCTGAACTGTTACGTTTTCATCTATTGTCATATTTTATTTAGACTAATTGAACAATTTTAAAGATCACTCTCTGGCTCATAACTTTCCTCGTCAAACCATTCAATCTCTTCTTTTGAAATCAAATTAGCAACAATGTCGGCAGGAATTGGATGAGAATCGTACTTTGTCTTGTTATTAAGTGACTTTAACTCTGAAAACCTTCTTTTCTTGTTTGCATTAAGATTAAACTCTCTAGTCTCTGTTTTGATTTTTCCAATATCGTGTATCTTATTTTGTAAAATAGAAGATTGTAATCTGTTGTGCCTTCAAAGTCTGCCTAGTTCTGCAGAGTTATACAGTATGATAAATTTCTTTTACGCCATTAATAGAAGCAGAAACATTTGCTACTGTCTGTGACTTTTTAACAGTATAGATGGTCTGAGTAATTTCATTTACAAGACCACTTATAGAATTAAACATCTCTTTTGTTGATACTACTACACAGCCAATATCTGCTCCATTCATTCCATCAAACGAATCAATTTTTTGTTTTGCAGAATCCACAAGACTGACAGTCTTGTCAATCACGCCAGTCTCCTTTAGCTGATTAACCGTACTTTGCATTTTAGTAGACACATCATTAAAGTTCTCAGAGATTATTCTAAAATTTTCAATGTTTTTTACCATCTGCGGTGTTTGCAGCCCATGAATAATCTCATTTATCTGAAAAGCGGTATCTCTTACCTTGCTCAGTGACTCTACTACTCCAGGATTACCAAGTAGACGCATCATCTCAACTGCATCAAAGGCAGTAGCGCGGATCTCACTTAGCTTACTTTTTTTCTCATCCATCATATCACCCAGATTTGTGAATCCATCCAGATATACGCGACTGGACATCAAAGACAACGCCACTTACTACAAAAAGAGAATTTAGCATTCCAAATAAAATATTGTTTCCAAGAAACTCATTTACTGCAAGTACCAGATTCAATCCAATTAAAATAATGGAGATTATAGAAAAATATCTGCCAACTTTAATTACTAAATCTAGTGTGTACAAAAACAGACTAAACTTTACAGAATCAGAAAATGGTGGCAGTAAAACCAATTTCTGTTCTGTTCTCATGCTACACCTACTTTTAGATTGAGATGTCTTGTTTTTTCTATACCGTCGTGTACTGCCTTTTTTGAATAAGGCAGTACCTTTCCTGCATCAGTTGCAATCTGTTTTACTGTATTTACAGAATCTTCTACAGATAGCATGGTACTCTCTATCGCATTTGCAGTTTCAGTTACAACTCCTTTTTTATGAATCTCTTTTGTTGTCTGGTTGATTTCATTTACAGTATCTCGCAATGCAAACGAAGCTTCACGTATTGCATCAGCCATTTCTGGTATGGCACCACTTTCACGTAGTGTCTTTACTGTATTTCGCATCAAAGAAGAATACTCTTTGATGTTCTTTGAGGCATGTTGTATTGCTGCAACTGTCTCATCCGCAGTCCATTTGTGAACTTGTGATTGGTCTTGGGTCATGTGCTGTTTTAGAATAATTTTCCTAATAACATTCGCTAAGAATTTATTCATATCTTTGATCCATGTTTTTTTCTAGAATTATTTTTAAAAAAATATTTTCTAGATAATTTTCTGAAAAAATTATTAGCAAATAATAAAAACGTCATTAAATTTGAACAGTTATTGACCGAACTAGAAGATATTTGTCTTATTTGCAGCAAAATACAATCTAATCATTCCTCAGAGCAATGGACAACTTGTTCTAGAAAATTAATAGAATTAGGAATTATGCGATACTGTGAGTTTTGCGGTCTGACAAAACCTGCAAGAGGAATGCATGACAGATGCGGAAAGTGTGATGAAAAGTATCCTTTTTCAAACTACTAAAAATGATCTTCAAAGACTATTTCAGATAATGGCAACTGCCCACCACGAGGACCAGCGTCTTTGGCTTTTTTTCCTACTACTACCATCATGGATATGATATGATCAGATGGCAGATTAATCAGCTTGCCAACTTTAGCAAAATCAAATCCCTCCATAGGACAAGTATCATACCCCATTGCTTTTGCTGCAAGCATTATGGTCTGAGCTGCAAACCCACAAGAGCGCATTGCCTCGTCTTTTTCTAAAGTTTCATTTCCAGTGTAAGACCGTCTAATTGCTTTAGCAATTGATTGACGTGGACCTTCAGGGATATTTATCCAATATCTCTCTGGATTTTTACTCCATGCCTTTAGATCTGCACATAAAATAATTACCAAAGAAGCTTCTGCCACTTGTCTTTGACCATAGGATAAAGCACAAAGAATGTCTTTTAGTTCCTGCTTTGTAACAATGACAAATCTCCAGTTCTGAATGTTATATGAAGTGGGGGAAAGTACAGCTGCTTCTAATAATTGATTAATCTCATCTTTACTCATTTGATGATTTTGAAAACTCTTAATTGATCTTCTTGATTTTATTGCATCAAATGTATCCATGATTTTTTTAGAATCTTTCCAAATTTAACTTGAGAGTTTCTATTGATCCTTTAACATCTCAATGACATAGGTGTTGCTCTTTAACCATGTTTTGAGATCTACATGAAACAGATTCTCCAAATCATTCATCAATCCTTTTGATTTTGAGTCTTGTTCCATATCAGCAGTTGTTCTTTAAGATGTTCGAAAATTACTTGAATTCCTTGACTAGAGGTTTCAAGTTTTGGAGGCTTGTGTGATACCATTTTACCTATATTTTATAAAAATCATCATTTATACAAATTAAAAGTGGATCAAAAGTTATTACTAGAAAAAACGCCAGATAGTGTTTTTATTAGGTCTGAACAGATTAAGGCTAAATGAAGATTGCAGTTATGGGTATGGGAGTTGCAGGAAGTTATCTCATGGCTCGACTCAAAAATTCTGAACACGAGGCAGTAGGTTATGAGCGCAGTACAGAAGAGAGACATGATTCAATTTGCGCATGGGGTACAATAAAATCAGAACTGGATAGATTTTGCAAAAATGTCGGACGTAACTTTGATGATTTTCTAATCCATGACGGAAAGATAATGCATGTTAAAATGAATAATAACGTAAAATTTGACATTGGTTTACACGGATTGTGCACATATGATAAACTAGCACTAATCAAAGATTTCATTAAAGATTCAAAAATTATCTTTGGAGCTACACCAAAGATAGAAGATCTGGAAAAAGAATACGACATGATAGTTGACTGCACAGGATTTGCAAGAACATATCTTCCAAAATTAGAAGAAGATTTTTTCTTGCCAACATATGAATACAAAGTAGAATATGAAGACAAGGTTCCATTTGATGACTTTTATATTGAACCATTCCCAGGAATGTCAGGATACTTTTGGTACTTTCCACTAGGTGAAAAGTGCGCACATATTGGTGCAGGGGATTATAAAAAGAATCACATCAAGGCAACGGATAATTTTCTAAAAAAGTATGGTGGTAAAGTCCAAAAAACAAAGGGAAGACCAATCAGATTAGCAACTCCAGGAAAATGTAAGCCATTTTACAAAGGCAAAGTTGTAGGAGTTGGAGAATCAATAGGAACAGTGTATGCATTACTTGGTGAAGGAATAATTCCTAGCATGCAATGTGTAGATATTTTTGTTGAAAACATGCACGACTTTGCAGCATATGAAAAAGCAGTAGATGAACATTACAAAATATACGATAAAGTTTTCAAGTTTGTTCGAGCAAAAATTCACAAGAAATTTAATTTATTTAGATCACTTCCAGATTTTATATCTATTTTTAGATACATGAAGAAAAATGAAGCTAGATTTGGAATGGATGTAAAGATATCTGACTTGATGAAAGTAGCTAAAGCCTAGCCAAAACTAACAGAACCAAAACTTTCTCTCATTGTTCTGCTTGATGATAAAGTGTAATCATATATTATCTTGGAATAGTCCTTGAGCTCTTGTTTCATTTGCTGCATGTCATCAGATAGATAAAATCCAGGGCAATCACCTGTAAACTGGTATGTTGCATGTACTCTAGCCATACCCTTTTCATTTTCAAGCCATGTAGAGAAAGGATACAGGTAACATACACCAGGTCTATCTGGATGCATGCTACATCCACCTTTTTCATCTAAGAACCTACAAGAAATATGGGTTCCATCTTCCTGTACAGTTTCATCTTTTTTTCGTTTTAGATTAATTGTAGTCATTGTGGTGGTTTGACCAGACGGAGATGAATCCTGCCAAGTTGTAGTTATTGTTTCATTTTTTATAAAATCAGATGTTTTTTTGTATTTTAATCCTTTTCCAATTGTAATTAGATCATCAGAAGTCAATGGTAATCTTCCTTGTCTGTCACAACAGTTATGACAGTCAGGCCAAAAACATTTCCACAGAATATATTTTTTTTCAGATGTTAAATATGGGATATGAAAAATTACATCTTTTACTTTCAGAGAATAATCATGGATATCAGTTATTTTTCCTAGCATGAATTGGCGCAAAATTGGATCAACATCCCAATCCTTTTGCAATAAATTCAATGATTCTTCAATTTCTTTTTGAGACAACTATTAAGTTATAACTTCTTTTGCAGATGTTATTAATGTTGAGTGAAAAAGGCAAATATGCATCAGCTACTGAGAACAGAAGATTTGTTTGGGCTGAAATTATTTGGCCTTTGATTTTAGAAATTAATGATGTGGTATTTTCATTAAAACAATATCAAAAAAAACGCGATGAAATATGTAAAAAAACAAATACAAAGATAGGAGTTACATCACGTGGTTTGGTATCATTGATGCAAAAAGGAATTATTCGAAAAGAAGATAGTCTTTATTCAATTCACTATAGATTGATTCCATACATGAGATTAAAAGCAGAATGTGATTATGCAACTGCCATTTATGAAGTAAAGTTCAAGTAAATTAGTAAATGATTATATTCTAAAACATCAGAATTTGTTTTAGTAGCCCGATAGTCTAGCGGTCAAATAAAAATTTTAGATCAAGGATTCTGCCCTCTGGATCTCAAGAGTGGATAGGCGGAGACGGCAGTTCGAATCTGCCTCGGGCTACTGGTAAAATTACTATCTAGATGCTTGTGCTATTCTTTCTAATTCGTGTTTCTTTTTTACAGAAGGAGCGTTTGGGTCATTGGCTGCAGCCAAGATTAGCTGTTCTGCCATGTGTTCTTCAATTGGTTTAGGATTAGAATATGTTGCATCACGAATTGAGTCACCAATAAATTTCAACGCCATGTCAACTCTTCTAATAGGAGCAACGTCAACTGATACATGATAAACTGTCCCACCATATACAATTCGTGTAGTGTCTTCATTTGGTGCAGAGTTTTCAATTGCTCTAACTAGCACCTCAACTGGATTTTTGCCAGTCTTTAATGCAATGATATCAAATGCAACCTTAACAGTGTTAAGTACTTTAGTTTTCTTACCAGTCATTCGTCCAGTGTTTTTAGCATATTTCTTTCCAAAATGCATAACTTTGTTGCAAAGTCTTTCTACAATGTTTACTTCAGCTTTGTTGAATCTTTTTAGAGCTGAACGACCAAATGTGTAGGGTAAGATTTGTTTTCTTAATGAAATTGCAGTCTTTAATCCAGGATCATTAATTTCAATATTTGACATATCCCATTTTCTAAATAACAAGAAATTCTTTGTCTCAGCCAATTTTATCTCCTTGGTTTTTCTTTCTTACCAGTTACTAGTTCGTTAAGGGATGTTCCATTTACTTTGAATACCTTGAATCGTACACCAGGAATATCTCCCATTGCACCACCTTGTGTTGCGCCCATTCCTTGAATGTGTACCTCGTCGTGCTCATCGATGAAATTCATTGCGCCATCTCGTGGCAAGAATGCTGTAACGGTTTTACCATTTTTGATTAATTGAACTCTAACACATTTTCTTACAGCAGAGTTTGGTTGTTTTGCTGCAATACCTACTTTTTCTAAAACTATTCCTCTTCCTTGTGGAGCACCACCAAGAGGATCTGATTTTTTATCAATACCAAGTTTTCTTCTCTTGTAAGTAGAGATTGCCCATCGCTGTCTCTTTCTTTTTGCGATTAAAACTCTTCCTGCGAATAAACCTAGTGGTGATTTTGTCATATTTTATATCTCCAATGTTGCTTTTTCGGTACTGTTAATTAGAACACTTGTAATATCAAAATATCGTTTAGCTAACAATCGCGCTTTCTCAGCATTTCTTCCTTCTCTTCCTACAACAACACCTTTCTTTCTTGGGTCGACCATTACTATTGCCTGTTTTGAACCATCTGCACGTGTATTTAATTTTACTTCAGAAACAAGTTTAGAGTTAAGTAGATTTGTTAAAAATTTAGCTGGATCCTCATCGAATTCAACTAGTTCGACATTTTTCTTGACAATGTTTTGTAATGATTTGATATGAATTCCACCTTTTCCAATTGCTAATCCCATTTTACCGGTATTTACTACAAAAATTATACGATCTTGTTTTTCATCTTCAACACAATCACGAGCAGTTGCACCTGTAACATTTTGAAAGAGGGACATCATACGCATTTGATCAGTTGTAAGTTTAATAGATTGTGTCATTATAATTCCTGTTTAACTTCGAACGAAATTTGTCTCATTTAAACTTAGATTAAAGATGAAATGATTATGCATTTTTTTCCTCAGTTTCTGTATCTTTAAGAATTGATTTAATGTTTGCATCAGTTATTGATGTAAATGATATTGTTGAGATTCGAAATTGCAAGCCGCATAATCTTCCTAATGCAACCGAAGTTCCGTGAAAGTTAGCTAGTGGTATTTTTTCTTTTTTTGCACCTGATTCAATTTTTGCAAACATCTCCTTTTTTACAGATTGAGATATGACAATTAATTTAGAATTTTTCATGGAGTTCAATACTTGTTTAGTGCCAAATGTCAGTGCATCTTCTTTATGTGCATCTTTTAGTGTCTTTTCTAGTATCTTACTCATGGATTATCCTTATTGACAATCGTCTTTGCTGGGCTTTATAGGTTTATTGAAATTCTACATATAAAAAAACTACAAAACACTCTTAATTTTGAAATCCCAAGAGGGAACCTAATGATGAAAATACTAAAGATAACTCTTCAAAAATGTTAGTGGGGTTTTTTGTTTGTGATTTTAAATTACTTGAGGACTGAAATTCTGCAGAACTGTTTTTTGATGAAACAGCATTAGATGTGATATCTACACTTGTAGAGATAGGTTCTGTAAATACTATATTTTTCATAGAGGATTCTTGTAAAACCAATTGGAGATTTTTCTTTGCAGTATCATAACTAGGGTTTTTTTCAAGTACTCTATTGTAAAGAGAGATAGATTCATCGTATTTTTTCATATTTGCAAGTGCGTTTGCTTTGTTGTTAATTGCAGGAATAAAATTAGGATCTATTTTGAGGGCCGCATCATAATATGAAATTGATTCTGAAAGACGTCCCATTTTTCCAAGGACAGATCCTTTACTAGTCATAATTTCAACATTGTTTGGATCTTTTGATAAAGAGTCATTAAAAAAGCTCAAGGACTGATCAAATTTACATAGTCGATACAACGCTGGTCCCATTCCATCATTATATGAAATGGTATCAACGAGTCTACTGTGATCACAGTCTAAATTAATTTGATTAAGTAATTTTCCTAGCTCTATATCTTCAATAGATAAATTATCATATTTTTTTATTTGAGGTTCATAATCTATTGAATTGATATTTTTTTCTGGAGATTTTGTTTCTGGAGATTTTGTTTCTGGAGATTTTGTTTCTGGAGATTTTGTTTCTGGAGATTTTGTTTCTGGAGATTTTGTTTCTGGAGATTTTGTTTCTGGAGATTTTGTTTCTGGAGATTTTGTTTCTGGAGATTTTGTTTCTGGAGATTTTGTTTCTGGAGATTTTGTTTCTGGAGATTTTGTTTCTGGAGATTTTGTTTCTGTCTCAATTACAGTATCTGGTGTTTTAGAAAATTCAAAGTTTATTGTTTTTTCACTTTCACCATAGTGTACTTTTACTTGATATGTTCCATCAACTTTAAAATTAACACCAGACTTTACAAGAAACTTTGTAGAAAATTGCAAGTCAGAATTAATTTCTCCAAAATAAAATCCGATTGGCGTACCATATGGATCATGAACTCCAATTAGTACAGTTGGAGAATCAATTGTATTAACAGAACCTGTTATTGTGATAAAGTTTTGATCATAGTATTGATTCTTGTCAGTGTTTATGGAAATGATTTCAGGTGTTATAGATTCCGGAATTACAATTTCAGGCTCAGAAGTATTACCAACAAGTGTAAAAGATTCATTTTGGACTAGCTTACCATAATTTAGTTTTACAGTGTATTGTCCTGTTGCATCATAAAATGGAGAATCTAATGAAAATGTTTTGGAGAAAGTCCCATTAGGGTCAATGATTAGATTATTTGCAGATAAAATATCTCCTTCCGGATCAAAAAGGCTCATTGCAATAATTGGCATTTTATAATTTGAGATATGCCCTGTTATCACCATAGTATCACCAGTCTGGTATTCAGGTTTATCAAAATCGAGCAAAATTGGATCTGCAAATATAGATGGAATTGAAAATGGAAGTAATACAACTAACACTAGTAATAATCCAATTTTATATCCAAACACACGGCTAAAATCGTAATTTTGTATTTATTGATTTAGTAGAAATCATACTATTACTTAATTAACAAAAATAGATGTAGACAATGAAGGAGATAAGGGAGCTGCGTTAGTCAACGAGTTCCATGTATATGTCTCAATAGAATAGTTTCCAGTTTGCTGTGGAACCCAGGATTGTGAAATATCTAAATTTTGATTTGCAGATATTTCTCCTTGTATCCATGAAAGTGATACAACAAAATTACTCTCATCTTTTACTTGAAAGAGATAAACAAATTTTTGCTTATAATTTTGTGGATTTGTTATTTTTCCAACGATCTGTATTTGATCATTATATGAAACTGTGGAGATTTGATTACCCGTACTATCTGAAAAGATAATTGGCAGACTTTGTAAACCAGTAGAAGAAGTACCAAGTATTGCAGATGCTTTTACTGCAAGATTATCAGATATTGAATAAGGTGTTGGAAGTGTATAGTCATCGTATTTTGCAAAAACTGTATCTCCAGGCATTACATAAAGTCTATTTCCACTTGAGGATAGATTTTGTGTAAATGATATTGTTGAAGTAAATATACCTGATCTTTCTGATGTTTCTACAGCACTTACTTCTATACCTGACATGTCAGAATTTGAAGAAATTTTTATCGGAATATGATCTAATGATTCAGGATTGAGATTAAGGTCAGGATCAATTACATGTACTGTTGCAGTTTGATTAGATAGATAATTACCTTCAGAGAATTGAATTGTTCCAATATTCCACCGTATCGGAACAGATTTAGTCAGTACAACACCATTTGCAAATTCAAATGTTACAGTTAATGCAGAGTCTCTATCAGATTCTAAAAATCCACTTGTCGGTCCATTTCCCATAGTTCTAGGAGCGGTATCAAAATCACCATCACCATCAGCATCATGAGAAAATCCTGTAAGAATTATTTCAGCAGTGAACTTTCCTGAATTAACATCGGTTTCAGTAAATTTGTATGGAGATAGTAAGTGCCCTCTTGTAGAGATTTTGATGGGATGATCATCATCACCTATTGAATCAATCAAGTATCTATCGGTGTTCCAGCTTGGTGCATGAATAGTCACTTGTACTTTATCTGTCCAAGTGTATACTGTTTTGTCAGTAAAGATCGGAGCATATGGATTATCATAGTCAGGTATTTGTTCAGCATAGACAGGTAAGAGAAAAAATAAAAAAAATATAGAAAACAACATGAGCATAATAGAATATGGTTTGAATTTAATATTTAAGAATGAATAATATTTTTTGCTAAGACTCTTCGTCAGGCAATGATACTGCCAAAATGTTATCTCCGCGTAGAAGTATCTTTCCAAGTTTTATGGTTTTGCCATCAGA
This sequence comes from Nitrosarchaeum sp., assembly GCA_036984365.1. Lineage (GTDB taxonomy): Archaea > Thermoproteota > Nitrososphaeria > Nitrososphaerales > Nitrosopumilaceae > Nitrosarchaeum. The sequence continues at coordinate 182,828 of BQXB01000002.1, read as the reverse complement.
TATATCTTCAGCGTCATCTAATGTCAGATTCATGTGAATATCAAAGTCTTGTAGATTTCCTCTAACAGATTTGTTGTTTCTTAGTCGCAATAAAATTACTTTATCTTTGTTGCTACTCATTAAATTAGAAATTTCATCGACCATCTGTATCACTATTTTATTTTTATCCTCACTTCTTTTTACTTACTTGCATGTAAAGGTCTACAGTTCCACTTCCTATTGGGATCATACTACCTACGATAACGTTTTCAGTAATACCTTTGAGTTGTTCAACTTCACCAGCTAGTGCAGCATGTGCAATAGTTGGAACGGTAATTTCAAATGCTGCTCTTGCAAGAACACTGTCTTTTGTACCGGCAATTCCATGTCTACCTATTTGTTGCATGTAACCTCGTGAGCACATTAAATCAGATACTAACATAATATACCTATTATCGACTTCAAGGCCTTGATCTTCTAATGTATTGTTTAGTTCATTAATCAAAGCATTTCTAGATGCCTCAATTCCTAATGTACCTGCAATTTCAAATACATTATTTGTTCTGACATTTTTCTTATCAATTCCTGCTACTTCAAGTACTTTGGCAATGTTTGAACCAGTTGTTTGGATAACCCATTCATCATCTTTTTGAACTAAAGTTACTCGTTCAATGTCTGGGACTCCCTTTACAGTAGTGTTTAGCACCTTGTTTCTAATTGCAATAACAGTCGGAGCATCAGACTCTTCAACTAATTTCAAAGTAATTATATCACCAATTGTTTCTATTTTGAATTTTTTATTTGACTGTAATGCTCCTTCTACTTCACTTACAGTGCATCCTCTTTCTTTGAGTCTGTTTGCACTAAGAATTAATTTGATTTGGGAGGTATAATCAGTTTCACTATCGGAGATTAATGCACTTACCTTAGTTTGTAAAACATTTCTTGCAATATCGATTGCTTTCTCCCTTGATTTTTTGGATTCATTGTCTAGATAAATATCCATAGTTGGAGTGACAGGTTTTTTTCTTGCATCAACAAGTTCGATTAATCTTGGAAGACCCAAAGTTACGTTTCTTTCTGCAATTCCTGCAAAGTGAAATGTTCTTAATGTCATCTGAGTACCTGGCTCACCAATTGATTGTGCTGTAATAATTCCTACTGCTTGCCCAGGTTCAACTTTTGCTTTGTTGTATAACGATAGACCTTTCTTACAAACAATTTCTGCACCTTCTTTACTTAATTTTGATTCAAGTAATCCTTCGGATACAAGTTCTTTTAATCTTAGATTGAATGTTTTTGTGTATTTCTTTGCCAAGTCTGAAATTTCTTCTTGGGTTGCTTTTTTACCAGAATCAATAATTGTTTGAGACTCAATTAATCTAGTAACATTAAATGCTTCACCATGGTCACTTTTTGCTACATCAATTCCGTCTTCTCCATAAAGGAATTGAATTATGTGGCCATGTGGATCTCTTACAGTTCCATCATATTCTAATCTAATATGTTCCAAGGCATTGATAAGTCTACGCTGCATGTATCCACTTTGTTGTGTTCTGACCGCAGTATCTACTAGTCCTTCTCTACCTCCCATTGCATGGAAGAAAAATTCTAGTGCAGACAAACCTTCTCTGTAATTAGATTTGACGAATCCATGTGCATCAGGATTTTTATCATGTTCTTGATAGTGTGGTAACGCGCGATTATTATAACCAGCGTGCAATCTACTTCCTCTTCTTGATTGTTGTCCTAAAGCACCTGCCATCTGACCAATGTTAAGTGATGAACCTCTTGCACCAGTTGTTGCCATGATTCTTCCAGCATTACTTTGATCGAGAGATTGATCTGCGGTCATTCCTGCTTTGTCTCTTGCTTTTCCTAATTCATTTACAATGTATGCTTCTAATGCTTCTTCAGGTTTCATTCCTCTAGTTAGTTTTAGAGTTCCTTTTTCATATTGAGAAGTAAGATCAGATATGATACCATATGTTTCTTGAATATCATCGAGAATCTGTTGTTTCTCTTTTTCAGGTACCTCAAGATCAGCATAACCATAACTAAAACCATAATGAGTGATGTATTGTTTTACCATAATCAGAATAGAGTTCAAAAAGTTCTTTGCCATTGCATTACCATAGTCTTTTGCAATTCTATGCAAAACACTTTCTGGTTCTTCAGCGCCTATTGATGATTTATCAATTACACCGCTAAGTAACTCACCATTTTTAATTACAACATCTTTTTGTGCACCTTTGGTTCCTTTTGACCACTTTGAGGTAATAACATAGTTGAAATCTTTTGGTAAGAATAATGAGAATAGTTGTTTACCAGTATACATCAAACCGTCTTTAGTTTTTGTTGTAGGTTTTGGAAGTTTATCTTTGTACCCACCAAGCATTGCATAGTTGTAAAATTCCTGTGGAGTCAAAACAGTATCATCTTTAGTTAAAAGATAAGCACCGGTAACAAAGTCTCTTAATGCTCCAATAATTGGACCACCATATCTTGGTGAAATTAACTGATCTTGAACTCTCATCAATAGAATTGCTTCCGCTCTTGCCTCTTCACTTTGAGGAACGTGAAGGTTCATTTCATCACCATCAAAGTCTGCGTTATATGGAGGACAAACAGAAGGATGTAGTCTGAAAGTTTTTCCTGGAAGTACCCTTACATAGTGTGCCATAATTGACATTTGATGAAGGGAAGGCTGCCTGTTAAACAATACAATATCACCATTAGCAAGATGTCTTTCTATAAGATATCCGTTTTCTAATGTTTCAGCTATTGTAGATCGATCTTCAACAAAGTCTAATCTAATTTTAACACCATCAGGTCTTACAATGTAGTTAACACCAGGGAATTTGTTTGGTCCATTAATTACAAGGGTTCTCATTCTTTCAATATTCCATTCAGTAACAATTTCAGGAATTGTTAGTTTCATTGCAACTTGTTCAGGAACTCCTACTTCTGACAAGTCCAAGTTAGGATCAGGCGAGATTACAGTTCTACTTGAGAAGTCCACTCTCTTTCCAGATAATGATCCTCTGAACCTTCCTTCTTTTCCTTTTAGTCTTTGAGTTAATGTTTTTAGTGGACGTCCAGAACGGTGATGAGCTTGTGGAATACCTGATACTTCATTATCAAAATATGTAGTTGTGTGATATTGTAACAAGTCTACTAAATCTTGAACGATTAATGGAGGTGTTCCAGCTTCTTTACTTTCTTTTAGTCTTTGATTAACTCTAATGATATCCACCATTTTGTGTGTTAGATCATCTTCAGAACGAATTCCAGTCTCAAGAATAATAGATGGTCTTACAGTTACTGGCGGAACAGGTAGTGCTTGTAAAATAAACCACTCAGGTCTTGCAGTTACAGGATCATATGATAATAAATTAAGATCGTCATCAATGAGTTGAGAGAATCTTTCTCTAATTGTAATTGGCAGTAATCGGTGTTCACCAATCTCTGTTTTTTCAACGAAAATAGTAGGTTTTGTAAAAATTAGTTCGTATTGAGTTTTACCACAATGAGGGCATTCTTTTGCTTTTTTTGCTTTTTCAATAATTTGTTCTGGAATACGTTTTTCTGAAATTACAGTGTAGGCAGCATGTTTTTCTTTAATTTTTCTAAATTCTTCTAAATCTTCTTGTGGAACTTTGAGTCTTGCACAAGAACGGCAAGTAGATTGTAAAAGTTTGTAGATATTATCAATAAAAGCAATGTGTAAAACTGGTTCTGCAAGTTCAATATGACCAAAGTGACCAGGACATCTAGCGGCAGTATTTCCACATGTTAGACATTTTTGTCCAGGTTCAAGGGTTCCAAGTCTACCATCCATAAGACCTCCTTGTACAGGCATTCCATCTTCGTCATATGTTTCAGGAGCAGTAATTTCTGCAACAGAATATTTTCTAATTTCAGTTGGAGACCAAACTGAAAATCGAATTGCATCAATTGTTTTAATTGCTTGAATCGACATTATACCTTCTCCTTAATGAGTAGTCTTGGAGCCACATTCAAACTTTGCATTTCTTGTAACAAAAGTTTGAATGCATATGCAACAGATACTGATGAAACTTTTGCTTTATCACCACAAACTCTGCATACATATTTTCTTTGTTTAACATCATGATATGCAACCAATCCGCATCTCTCACAAACAAAAATATCAGATTTATCGGATTCGTCTAGCAATCTATCTTTAAGAATCATTGATGCTCCATATGCAATCAAACAATCTCTTTCCATTTCACCAAATCTTAAACCACCACCTCTTGCTCGTCCTTCAGTTGGTTGTTTAGTTAACATCTGGACTTGTCCACGAGCTCTTGCATGAATCTTATCTGCCACCATGTGATGTAATTTTTGATAGTATACTATTCCAATGAATACATCAACCGGAAATGATTTGCCGGTTCTTCCATCATACATTGTTTCTTTACCAGAATACTTGAATCCTGCAGCATCCATTACAGGTTTAACCTCATCCATTTTTTCTCCGACAAATGCAGAACCATCAAATTGATTTCCTCTTAATGAAGCGGCTTTGCCACAAATTGATTCCATAAACATTCCCACAGTCATTCTTGATGGGAATGCATGTGGATTAATCAAAACATCTGGAGAAATTCCATCTGCAGTATATGGTAAGTCTTCAGCTTTTGCTAAAATTCCCAAGACACCTTTTTGTCCATGCCTTGATGCAAATTTGTCGCCAATTTCAGGGATCCTCATATCTCTAACTCTAATTTTGTACATCTTTCCACCTTCATTTGATTGTGTCATTACAACAGTGTCAACCACACCAGTTTCAGATGGTCTAACACCAATTGATGTATCTCTTCTGTAAGGACCAGATGACTCAAATTCTCTATATTCTTCCATGAATCTTGGTGGACTTGTTTTTCCAATCAAGATATCACCACCACGAACTGGAGATTCTGATGCAACTACTCCATCTTCCTCTAATAATCGATAGGCTTTTTCTCCTTTGTATCCACGAATGTTATCCTCAGCGTTTGGAATCTCAAAAGCATCACGCATTCCACCTGGATATTGTTTTGCTTCAGCATCATAAATTCTAAAGAAAAAAGTTCTTCCAAGACCCCTATCAACAGATGATCTACTTAATACAATTGCGTCTTCAATGTTATAACCATCAAATGGCAATACTGCCACAACACAGTTTTGTCCGGCTGGTCTGTCTTCTAAACCTAATAATTTCATTGCTTTAGTATTAACAATTGGTGTTTGTGGATACAACATTAAATGTTGTCTTACATAGGTGCTAGTATTCATCATCGGAGTTGAAAAACCTAAACTCTGTTTTGCCATTGCAGATTCGTACGTATTTCTTGGAGATTGGTTATGTTCAGGATATGGGATTATAGAAGCGCCAGCACCCAAAATTGCTGGTGAGAATACTTCAAGATGAGTGTGTTTCTTTGAATCTTTTTCATCCAATGTAATATAGCAATTTTCTTCTTCATTTGCATCAATCATTTCCAATATACCCATACGCAGTAAATCAGTCCATGAAAGAAGTTTCTTTGAGATTTTATCCAAAAGATCTTGTGTGAGTAATGGTTTATTGTCTTTGATAATTATCAATGGGCGTAAGACACGTCCAGCATTACAATTAACATAAAGTCTTTTTGTAGAACCTTCAATTGCAGATTTATGGAATGAGATTCCAACATGAGGATGAATTTTTGAATTCCTTCTTAGTTCTCTAAGTGATTCGGCTAGTTGTTCGCCGTCTTTGTAATAACCAATTAATCTACCATCAACAAATATTCTAGCTCCATCTTTTTTCACATCTTCTTTTGCATCGAAGAAGTGAATGGTTCCAAGATCATACAGTTTCTCAACAATTTCTTCAGATGGGACATTTACAGAAATAATTCCAGAAAGTGCCAAGTTCTTTACAAGTCCACAGTTAGAACCTTCAGGAGTTTCACTTGGACATATTCTTCCAAAGTGTGTAGCGTGTAAATCTCTTGCTTCAAAGTTTGGTTGAGTTCTGCTAAGAGGAGATTGAATTCTTCTGAGATGACTAATAGTTGAAAGATAGTTTGTCCTATCAAGTAATTGAGTTACACCTACACGCCCTCTACCCCAATTTCCTGTAGCAATTGCGTTGTTTAATTTATCAGTGATAATTCCAGGACGAATTGCTGCAGCTACTGCATTTATACCTCTTTTTTGACCAGATCTTTCTAATTGGTATTTCATATCTCGGACCAAATTTCTAAAAGCAGTTCTAAATAGATCAGCTAACATTTGTCCTGCAAATTTGATTACTTTATTTCCATAATGATCTTTATCGTCTGGTGCTATCCAACCAAGTTTAAGTTCTAATAATTTACATGCAGCTTCACCGAGAAATTGTGCCTTTTCTTTTCTATTTTCAGGGTGTTTACCTAAGTGTGGCAATAATCCCCAATCCAAAAGAGTTTCTGCTCGTTTGATTTGGAATTCCTCCAACATTCCAGGAGCAATCCTTTTACTAATGTAAACAATTGCGTCTTTTGCAGTAGAAACATCACCTGCTTTTTCAAATGAACCTTCCAATTCGTTTTGAATTTCATCAACAAGTGAAACCGCTGCTGCAATTTCTCTATCAGATTCTAATCCAAGTGCTCTTGTCAAAGTAACAACTGGAATGTCTACAGGAGAACCTGGAATTCTAGCTACAATCAATCCATCATTTTTCATAACTAATTCTAGTTTTGCACGATAACCAACAATTGAAGAATAAACTTTAGCTTTGAAAACTGTATTTCCGCCAACACTTTCTCTATCTACAATTATTTTATTATATGAAAGATCTTCTAATCCTACAATAACTCTTTCAGAACCATTAATGATAAAATAGCCACCGGGATCATTCGGATCCTCTCCATGTTCAACTAATTTTTGTGTTGAAAAATTATGTAAAATACAAGCATTTGATTTTGCCATTACAGGTACATCACCAATATGGACAAATCTAGATTCTAAGATTTTTCCATCTTCTACAACACTTGCTTCCATCATTACAGGTGCAGAATAAGAAACATTTCTGAGTCTAGCTTCTGCTGGAGTGATATGAGTGATAGAACCATCAAGCTCCATCATTCTTGGTTGTTGTAGTTTGATTTTACCTAGTTGAATTTTATATGGATATTCTGCATTTTCAATTTCAATCTGTCCAACTTCGTTGATAATACTTTGAAGACCTCTTTCTAAAAATTCATCAAAGGAGTTAAGATGTTGACGTGCGATGCCCTCACGTTTTAAGATATCTTGAACTATTGGCCAACGCTTAACTGAAGGGTCTACCATTTAAACTTCCACCACGTATCTGTAGTATAGACTCTCACCAGCAGTTGGGCTTTTTCTTGTGATTTTTATCATATCACCAGGTTTTACACCGAGCCCCAATATTGCAGGATCGTTTACAAAAATTAATGGTAATTCAGTAGGTTTACAATTATATTTTTTTAAGACATCTTCAGCTTCTTGTTTAGAAATTATTTCATGTTTTGGCACATAAACATGATCAGGCACTAGAACCTGATTTTTCTTAGTGACCATTTACAAAACCTCTACGATGAACATTAAATGTAACAATAAATAATACACACAAATTGAAAAAAGTCATATTCAGGTTAATATATATCTAATCTGAAATTCGACAAAAAGCAGTGTTTTTTCTTTTTAGTCAATAATATTTTTCACAACCTTAAATAGGATAAATTTGAGCGTAAAATTGATGAATACTCATCTATCGGTGTTAGCCTTATCTGCAATTATGATTGCAAGTATTGGATTAGCACCAGCATTTGGACAAATAGTAAATCCAATCTCTGTTACTACAGACAAAACATCATACAACGACGGTGATATAGTCTTAGTGACTGGAGAAGTAAAAGATCTTCTTTCAGGAACTCCTATTAGTCTCATAGTAACAGCACCCAATGGAAATCGAGTAATACTTGATCAATTGGATGTCGGTTTAGACAAAAAATACAGTACTGAATTTACTGTAGGCGGACCACTTATGAGATCAGGGGGAACTTATACAATTGAAGTAACTTATGGAAGCCAAACTCGTACAGCTGAAACCACATTCTCATTTGCAGGTTCACCAGACGGCGGACCAAAAGAAACCAAAATGGAAGTAGCAGATACTGAATTTATGGTCAGTTACAAGATAACTGGTGGTAAACTAATCAGCATCACTCCAGATGTAGAAGCACACTCCTTGATAATTGCAATAACTGCAAGTCAAGATGGTTCACTTGTCATTACATTGCCCAGAGCTTTGATTGATGCAAAGATGGGTGATCAAGATGATGCATTCTTTGTCTTAGTAGACGGAGAAGAAGTGGAATTTGAGGAAACAACAACTTCTACAGACAGAACATTAACAATTCTATTCCCAGCAGGTGCTGAGGAGATCGAGATAATTGGTACTACCGTAGTCCCAGAATTTGGTACAATCGCAGTTATGATCCTAGCAGTAGCAATTATATCAATAATTGCAGTGTCTGCAAAATCAAAACTAAGTATTATGCCAAGATACTAAATTCATCTTTTTTTCTCTTTTTAATATCAGGTGATCGATCTTAAAAACTACATAGTAATTTTTAAAAATATATATAAATACCAAGTAACCGTTTTCAATTTAGAATGAATTTTAAACGTTCAACAACATCAATGACAATAGCCTTAATGGTTTTGTCAATAATTTCAGTAACTTCAATTCAACAAGATGTTTTTGCTCAAACCACTGGTATATCAATTTCGGCTATAGCTTCAGAAGGTTCTGACACCATTTCAGTTAGTGGACATACTAAATCACATGTTACAGATATTACACTTACGGTAATTTCTCCTAGCCTAAATGTAGTTAGTATTGGTCAAATAACACCTGATGCTGATGGCAACTTTGTTGCAAAATTTAAAGTACCAATGTGGAAAGAGAATGGATTTTATACAATAAAAGCTGAACAAAGTCCACACGGAAGTTCATTATATAAAATGTCACTTCGTGTAGAAGTAATTAATGGTCAGACCTCAGAAACAAATGTCAGTCAATCTACTTTAGAAAAAGAATTTGTAGAGTCAACCCCAATGGTAAGAAAAGGATTGATAATCAAAGAGGCAAATTCAATGGCTGGTTCTAACACAATCAAAATTAGTGGTACTACAGATAGCGCTAGTAATATCACATTAAAAGTAATAGCACCAAACGGAAATGTGATTGTTGTTGATCAATTCACACCAAGCCTAAAAGTAAATGGTTTTTTTACTAAAGAAATTATAACAGGAGGCGCATTATGGAAACAAGACGGCAATTATACTATTGTAGCTCAACAAGGCAATGATCCTAAATACAAGTCTTCAATTGAAGTCGGAATAGAAAATGGTCTCGTAGTCCCAGAATTTGGTACAATCGCAGTTATGATCCTAGCAGTAGCAATTATATCAATAATTGCAGTGTCTGCAAAATCAAAACTAAGTATTATGCCAAGATACTAAATTCACAATTTTTTTCATTTTTAAGATTATGTGTAATTTATTCTTGTTTTTGAACAATATTTTTTCTTTAATTTCTCTTGGATTTTCTTTGTCTTTCAACACCTCATTTATGAGATTATTAGAATACAGTAAACTAATAATCTGAAATTAATTGGCTAGAAAAAGGAATTCTAAGTTAATCAGATTCACATCATGCAAGACATAACATATAAACATCGAGCGATCTAAAAAGAAATACAAAATTTTTGTGGTCTAAATGAGGATCAGGATATTATAAAACTTGAAATGTATTGATCAATAGTCATATGAAACAATGCCCATGTTACAATATTCTACTGAGCAAAAAATAGAACATAACAAAATGCAGGTAAATGTGCACGTCTTTTCATCTCTTTTTAGGTCTCGACAGTAAACATAAAAAATACTACATATCAAGTCTCAGTGAACATAGAATCTTTTTTAAATATACATAAATAGAGACAAATTCATTTTGCAAATAAGATGAACAACCGTACGTCGTTCGCGCTATTAGCCGTTTTGACTGCAGTCTGTACTATAACCATATCATCAGCATATGCTCAAACATGTGTAGGATGTGATCAACCAGATGCTGGAAGAAAAGCAGCAGAGCAATTGTTGCTTATGGACATGCCAATTTCTGTTTGGACAGATAAAACAACCTATGATCACGGTGATAAAATTATCGTACACGGTAAAGTAGCAAATGTTTCTGGAAATCCAGTAACACTTACTGTTGAGAATTCATTAAATTCTGTCGTTACAATTGCTCAGATGAATCCTGAGAAAGACGGCAGTTTTAAAATGATTCTTAACACAGAAGGTGAATTATGGAAACATGATGGTACATACACCATTAAGGTCAACTATGGGAGTGCTTCAAAAAATAACAAAGTACTTGTCGAATTAACTGGTGTAGCATCAACTATCTCAAATAATTGTGGTTCTTCAGAGATATATCTAAAGGGCAATTATTGTGTACCATATAGTATTACAGGTGGAATGGTAACTGGTGCAAGCATCAATTCTAATGATAACTCAATTATCATAAGAATTAACGCAAATGAAGATGGGACACTCACATTAAACCCAGAAAAATCAATCCTTAACGGTATCTTCATGGTCCTTGTAGACGGAGAAGAATGGGATGATGTAGAGATCAGTGACAATAAAGTTACAGTCAACTTCTTAGCAGGTGCTCAAGAAATTGAAGTGATAGGTACCTTCGTAGTCCCAGAATTTGGTACAATCGCAGTTATGATCCTAGCAGTAGCAATTATATCAATAATTGCAGTGTCTGCAAAATCAAAACTAAGTATTATGCCAAGATACTAAATTCACAATTTTTTTCATTTTTTAATAGTAAAGGAGATATACAATTGCATAACAATAATTTTTGTGAAAACTGAAATTATTTTTATGTTTTTAATTTTAGGAATAATTGTCACACTACCAGTTTTTGCAGAATCTCTAATCACAGTGAAAACAAATTCTAATTCATATAGAGAAGGAGATACTGTAGTAATTTCAGGCAAAGTAAGTACCATCATAGTAGGAACTCCAATAACATTACAAATTTTCAATCAAGGTAATTTAGTAAATGTGGCACAGTTCAATGTAGCAGAAGACGGTAGTTATTCACATACAATAATTGCAGAAGGACCATATTGGTCTAAATCAGGAGAATTTACAGTGAGAGCATCATTCGGTGAAGGTAATTTTGCAGAAACTCAATTCAATTTTTTGCCAAAATCAAACATAAAATCTACTGATATATTTGAAGTGGATGCTGGCAGTTATGGTACATTTGATGTGAATTATTCCATAAACGGTGGAATTGTGAAAAATATGCGTATTGACGAAGATATTTTGGCATTGATAATAATAATTGAATCTGAAAATGATGGAACCATTATGTTAGAAATACCAAGGGATGCATTTGATGCAAAAAAACAAGATCAGACAGATGACATATTCATAATAATAATAGACGGTATTGAAGTACCATATCAAGAGATTGCGACTAATACAAATTCAAGAACAATTACAATTAATTTTGAAAAAGGAGATTCAGACATTGAAATAATAGGTACTACAATAATTCCAGAATTTGGTACAATTGCAATTATGATTCTAGCAATAGGAATTATAACAACAGTATTGGTTACAAAAAATAGATTTCAGATTCACATTTAAGACATAATTAAAAAGAATATTTTTCTTTAAATGGTGAAACAGAACGTAACTCAGTAGTTACTTTTTTTAGTATGTTTACTGTTTCATCTATTTCTTGTTGGTTGTTAAATATACCTAATGAGAGTCTCAATGAACCAGTAATTTGTTCATGTGAAAATCCCATAGCTTGCAAAACATGAGATGCTTTTTGTGTATGGACTGAACAAGCAGAACCAGTAGATGCAGATATACCAAATTCATCTAATTTTATAATCAAATCTTCACCCGCAACTCCTAGAAAAGTAAAATGAGCATTATTGGGCAATCTATTTTCAGTATCACCATTAAGAGTAACAAATGGAATCTCTTGCATAATTTTTGCGACTAGAGTATCACGAAGTTTTTTCATGGTAGAAATATTTTCAGAGAGATGAAGTTTAGTAAGTTCACATGCTTTACCAAATCCTACAATATTTGCCACATTTTCAGTTCCTGAACGTAAACCACACTCTTGGCCACCACCTAAAATAAAAGGTTCAATATCAATCCCATTTCGGACATATAATGCACCAACACCTTTGGGGCCATTAATTTTATGAGAAGAAATAGAAAGCAAATCAACACCTAATTGCTTTACATCAATTGGGATTTTTCCTACAGCCTGGACAGCATCAGTATGAAATGGAATTTTTTGTTCATTACATATTTGAGCAATTTGACCAATTGGTTCTATTGTTCCCATTTCATTATTACCAAACATAATTGAAACAAGACAAACATCATCAGAAAGATAATTTTTTAGTGTATCAAGATTTACAATACCGTGATTATCGACAGGCAGATAAATAACATCAAACCCTTTTTTTACTAATTTTTTACATGGTTCTAATATTGCATCATGTTCTATTGAGGAAGTAATTATTTTAGAAGACGGTTTTTTTGCTGCAATTCCATAAAGTGCCATGTTATTAGATTCTGTTCCGCCAGAGGTAAAGAAAATTTCTGATGAGTCTGCATTAATTAATAAGGCAATTTGTTTTCTAGCTTTTTCTATAGCTTTACGGGTCAATCTACCATAATGATGTATTGATGAAGGATTACCATATTGATCCTTAAGATAAGGCAGCATTGCATCTAATACATCTTCATGAATTTGTGTGGATGCTGCATTATCAAGATATATCAATCTACAATCACATTAATTTTTCCGGGTCTATATCCATCAGGATCAATTTGAACCGATTGAAATCCAATCAGCATTAATTTTTTAGTAATTTGTTCCAAAATATCACCTTGAAAAAGTAAAATTTGATCTTTATCTACTTCAATTTTAGCAATACCATTTAGATCTCTAACTCTAACTTGTCTTACATTTGTAATTTGTTTAACAAATGTTTCTCCCAATTCAATTCGAGTTAATTTTTCATTTGTGACCCTCTGTCCCCAAGGTATACGTGAGGCTAGACAAGAATTAGAGGGTTTGCTATATACAGACAAACCTATCAAATTTGCGAATTCTCGGATTTCATTTTTTGTAAAATTGGTTTCTACTAAAGGACTTCTAATGCCATTTCTTTTTAGAGCTTCAATTCCTGGGCGGTATTCACCTAGATCATCTAAATTAGTTCCATCAACAATTAATTCAATATCGTATTTTTTTGCCATAATAATTAAATGATCACCTAATTCTAATCTACAATGAAAACAACGATCAGATGAATTCTTGACAAATTCTTCATTTTGAAGTTCATCATAATCCAGAAGAATTTGTTGAATTCCTATCTCTGAACAGATTTGTTTCGCTGATTCTAATTCTTCTTTTGATAGAGTTTTGTAATCAGCTGTAACTGCAATTGCAGATTCGCCTAATTTTTGAAATGCAGCATATGCTACAAGTGCGCTATCTACTCCACCAGAAAGAGCAATCATCACTTTTTTCGTGGTTCCAAACCAATCAATAAGATTATCAAGTTTAGTCATAACCAACATCTAACTTCATAATCTCTTTTCTAATCAATAGTTCTGTTTCCTTTATTGATTTGTTTAATGTATTTGAGATTAATTTTAAGTCGTCAAATTCAATTTTAAAGTCATTTTTACCTTTAAAAGATGAAACCTTGTATTTTACTAAAAACTCACTGCCATTAAAAATTAGTTTAATTACATGATCTTTTCTTGGCACAATAAAACGATCTGAAGTACTCATACGAATTCCTAAAGTTCCAGTTTCAATTACTAAAAGTTCCATGATTTCATGAATTGAAGAATTATCACATATTATAGATATAAGATTGGTCGGTCTTCCTTTTTTAGTTATACCATTGTAAATAGAAATATCCCTAGCACCTTTACTCATAATTTTCTCAATTAGATTTCCTATAATTTCTCCAGAGATATCATCGACATTTGTTTCTAGAATTTTAACAGAATCAAAATGAAAGTTATTTTTTTGAATTCCTTTTACAATCTTTAACACATTAGAAAATGTTTCAAAGTTTTTTTTCCCTGCACCATACCCCACTGATGTTATTTCCATAGAGGGATAGTAATCCATTGAAGTTTTTGCAAGATGTATAAGAATACTGGCACCTGTAGGAGTGGTTAATTCGTCTTTTACTTGGCTACCATGAATTGATAATTGAGAATTTTTGAAGATTTGAAGAATTGCACTTGCAGGGTTAGACATAGTACCATGAGAAAAGGTTACAGTGCCTCCGCCTACGGCAATAGGCATACAGATAATTTCTTCATCAAACAACCCCAAATCATCCATTGCTATTGCGGTACCAATAATATCTATCAAAGTATCAATACTAGATGCCTCATGAAAATGAACTGACTCCACAGACAAACCATGAATTTGAGATTCAGATGAGATCAGAGTATCAATACAGGATTCTGCAAAAGATTTTGCTTTGTTAGAAAGACCAATTTCTTTTGTAGAATCCATAATTGCTTTTTTTATTTCAGTGCCCTTTCTTTCATGAACGTATTCATCAATTTCTAAAAATAGTGCAGTAGAGTTTATCCCATGTTTTTCTATTTTTTTAAAATCGATCTGTTTAATTGTAGAATTTAGTAGAAATTTTTCAGACTGTTTAAGACCATTAATAATTTTGACTTTGTTTGCACCTAAATCCACTAAAGAACAAAGAATCATATCTCCAGATATGCCTGCTATTTGAGGATCTATAACAACAACCATAGAATAAAAATTATCAAAAATGCATATAAATTCTATCTAAATTGATAAAAAATTTCACTAGATTTAATTATTGAAAATTTTCATCTTCATTTATGATTACAATAATAGGTGCAGGGAAAGTTGGTGGAGATGCAGCGCTATTTTCAGCACTAAAACGATTAGATGATCAAATATTATTACTTGATGTGGTAGCAGGATTGCCACAAGGGGAAGCAATGGATATCAATCACATGTTATCAGAACAGGGAATTGATGTAGAAGTGAATGGCTCTAACAATTTTGAAGATATGAAAGGTTCTAAGATAGTAGTTGTGGTTGCAGGTTCTGGACGAAAACCAGGAATGACCAGAATGGATCTTTTAAAAATTAATGCAACCATTGTTAAGAGTATCGTAGAAGATATCAAAAAATATGCAAATAGCTCCATGATAATTCCAGTGACAAATCCACTAGATCCAATGGCATACATTACTTACAAAGTTTCAGGATTTGATAGAAGTCGAGTATTTGGAATGGGCGGAATGCTAGATTTATCTAGATTCAGACAATTTATCCATGAAACTACAGGACATTCACGTGATTCAATTAGAGCACTTGTAATTGGAGAGCATGGTGAAAATATGTTGCCATTACCAAGATTCTCATCAGTTTCAGGAATTCCACTTTCTTCATTCCTACCAAAACAAAGATTAGATGAAATTGTTCAAAATACAAAGCAAGTTGCAGCCAAGGTAATTGAATTAAAAGGTGCAACAGTACATGCACCAGGAAATGCAATTTCTGCAATGATTGAAGCTGTTGTGAGAGATAGAAAACAGGTGATACCAGTTGCAACATATCTAAATGGAGAATATGGTCATTCAGATGTTACAATAGGTGTTCCTGCAGTGATTGGAAAGAAAGGTGTTGAAAAAATAATTGAGTTAGACCTAAATGCTGAAGAAAAACAATCATTTGATGCAGGCATACAAAGTGTAAAAAGTGCAATTTCAGGCATAGAGATCTAAGCATTTTTTTATTCAAACATAAGTGAAATATTATTGGAGATTCATGAAATTTTAACATCATTGGAAAAAGGAAAAATTTCATCAGATAAAGCAAAAAAATTATTATCATTATATTCAATTGAGGAGATAGAAGGGATTGCTAAAATCGACATTAACAGAAGAAAACGCAAGGGGATACCAGAAGTAATTTTTGCAGAAAGCAAAAAAATAGACGAGGTTAAAAAAATAATTCAAAAAACACTAGAGAAAACAAATTCCGTTGTAGTTTCAAGAATCAATAAAGAGGATTATTCAAAAATTTTATCATTTGCAAAAAAATTAAAAATAAAAATAAAGACTGGAAAAAATTCATCATCAATGGTACTTTTTAAAAAGCCAATTGAATTCAAAGGTGGAAAAGTAGGCATATTAGCAGCTGGAACATCAGATATAGGAGTTGCCGAAGAAGCTAAATTGATGTGTGAAGCCATGAATTGTAAATGCATTACAAGCTACGATGTTGGAGTTGCTGGAATTCAGAGAATATTTCCAATTTTAAAAAAAATGGTAAAAGAAGAAGTGGATTGTATAATCGTAGTAGCTGGAATGGAAGGGGCACTAGCAACTTTAGTTTCATCAATGGTAGATATTCCAGTGATTGGAATTCCAACTTCTGTTGGATATGGGTATGGTGGAAAAGGAATAGCTGCACTTGCCTCAATGCTACAAAGCTGTTCGTTGGGATTATCGGTAGTCAACATAGACAATGGTATTGCAGCTGGAGCAATATCTGCAAATATAGCAAATAGGGCAATACAAAAAAACAATACAAAAAACAGTACAAAGCATCATTAATTAAGAAATTATAGAAAAGTATCAGCAAAGTAACCTCGTAAATCATATATAGCATGCTAGAACGAATCTGATTATTGGCTGGAAAACGAATTGTTCTAACTGCTGATCGTAGTTTAATGACAAATTATAGAGGAAATTTTCTTTATGGATTTATTGCATGTGGACCATACGAAGTACTTCCAGAATGGGTTTTTGACAAAGTTTTTTGTCCTCCTGTAGAAACAGACCCAAACACAGGAGAATCAAAGGTTGCCCAAGTTGGATTAAGAAGAGTCGAAAGTGCATTACTTCAAGGATACAAACGTGATGAAGTCTTTATTGCAAATCCAGAGATGTTAGAAAAATCAATTGGACCGGATACTAAGGTAGTTGGAATCAATGTAATGGACCCTTTGGGAATGGCACCAGTAACGACAACAATGTCTCCTGAGAAATTATCTTATGTTGCTATGAAATTCAAAAAAATGTGTGCCAATATCATTCAATTAAAAAAGAAATATGATTTTCATGTTGTAGTTGGCGGAAATGGAGCATGGGAACTTGCAAAATCGGATAGAATGCAAATCCATGGAATAGACACTGTAGTTGTAGGAGAGGCTGATGAATTAGCATTAGATTTATTTCATGATTTAGAAAAAGGTGATGCTCCAGAATTAATGCATTGTTTTGTGAAAAACATACAAAATATTCCAGTTATTGAAGGACCAACGATAAACTCACTCATTGAAGCGATGAGAGGATGTGGCAGAGGATGTGATTTTTGTGATGTGAATAAACGATCAAAAAAAGATCTGCCATTAGAAAGATTACAGTATGAAGCAAAGATCAACTTAGATTACGGATTTGATTCTATTTGGTTGCATTCTGATGAGATGTTACTTTACGGATGTGATAATAGAGATTTTATTCCAAATAGAGATGCCATTACAGAACTTTGGAAAGGACTTAAAGGATTAGGAGCCAATTTTATTGGTACTACACATATGACATTCTCAGCAGTTGCTGCTGATCCTGAGCTAATGCGACAAATTTCAAGTATTAATAAACAAGATGAAACCGGTAGATGGCTGGCAACAAATTTGGGAATTGAGACAGTCGCTCCAAGTATGGTAAAAAAACATCTAGGTGTAAAAACAAGACCGTTTGCTCCCGAAGAATGGGGCAGCGTTGTAAGAGAAGGAGCAAAAATTTTGAACGACAACCATTGGTTCCCAGCAGCCACAATCATCATAGGTTGGCCAGATGAAACTCCAGATGATGTTCAATATACAATTGACATGATGAGTGACTTTAGAGAAATGAATTTCAGAGGATTAGTGGCACCATTACTCTATCAAGACTTTAGTGAAAAGAATTCCATGCATTTTGGAAATTTGAATGAGGCTCAGTTTACATTATTTTGGAAATGTTGGGAAAACAATCTTCGTGTAATTAATGACATTATTCCAATTATTCTTAGAAACAAAACATACGGTCCACCAATGAAAGTATTCATGTACGGAATTCTAAAAGCTGGAACATGGGCAATCATGAGGTATCTCAGAGGATTGTGTAAAGATCTATTCAATGGAAGAACTCCAGACGAAATCATAGACAAGTATGCTAGAAGTAGATCAGTTACTGCCCCAAAAATTCAAACAAAAAAATTATAGATTTTTAATAAAAATAGAATCCCACCTTTTTGTGCGTAAGTTTGTGCTATGTTTTGAGGATGACTAGGTAATTACGTGGATTATGAATCGATGGAGAAGATTATTCATTCCATTCATGGATTGTTTTGAACTTTTGTAGATCTGGGAGATATTTTGTTATTAGAAAAAATGATGCAGTATTTCTTCCATGATAGTACTGAATTATAATACCCAGACAGAATTCAGACTCACCATTATCTGCTTTTTCTAGTAATGATAAATCAGTATCACTCAATCGGTAAAATCCATTTTGTAAAACAAATACATCATCACCCATTCCATCAAAAGAAAAATCTCCTAGTTTTGCAGAATCTATTTTGAGTTTATTTCTGGTACATATGGAATCAGTTGCAAAAAACACAACTTCTTTTTCTAAACCATATTTTTTGACAAAACTATAGAGTTGAGCACGCACAAATCCCGTGATAAATGCAAAAATTACAGGATTAAACATGTTGCCAATGTTGTGCTCTATTACCTGTCCTGTCTTGCCATAGATTGAATTTAGAATTATTTTGATTGGCAACTGTAACGGATTGTTTTGCTGTTTTAGTTCCAATCTTTTCTGATATAGTTTTGAGATAAAACCTGCATATGGATAACTGTTAGAATTTGGGATAAACTGATATCCTTCTAGAATTTTGTAAAATGACTTTTCACAAACTAATAGTTCTTGCAGTGTGACATATGTCTCAAACTCTCCAGAGGGAAAAACAATATCGTGTTTTGTTCTAAATGGAAATGGTAGGATATACTTGCAGTCTGGAATCTTTGCTCTTATTCTAAAGAATCCAACTTTTGCATCCTTGTGAATTGTTTTTCTTTTAATCCATCTACCATCAGATAAATCAGGAATCTGTGTTATTGCGTATGGATATGCTGTATTAGTAAGAACAATCTTGGAATCTTTTACCTTGATTGAAAATCCGAACCCTTTTAGGAATTTTACATTGTAATGGTTTTGTTTTCCTTTTAGTGTCACAACATAATGATGAAAGTATTGATCTTAAGGAATCTCCAACAAATCATAACGTACAACATAATCTAGTTGATTCAAAACATAGCACAAACTTACGCACAAAAAGGTGGGATTCTATTTTTATAGATTTTTAATTGCTTCGTCTGCGATAGTGTTTTTTTTGGGTGTTAAAGAAATAAAGTAATTTTTATCAGCTCTTTCAATTGCGTTTACTTTTTTGAAAGATTTTGAATTAATATCAAATTCATAAATTCCCGATTCAAGAGCACCTTTAGCATAAATCATAAGATATGAATCCCCAGTTGAAGGACTAAGTGGAATAAATGCCATGATGAATCCTTTATACGAGTTAATAGGCATAGTATTTTTCATTGGTGGTGCTGCAGCTGCCATATACAAGAAAATATCTTCAATTGAATCAAATTCTTCATACTCGATATGCATTAACATTTGGAAGTTGTTTGAATATAATAACTTAGAGAAACATACCAGAAAATAATAGAAAAAATGTTTTGATTTTTAGAATTTATTATGATTTCTTGCTTTTCTATTTTTAATGATTTTAACACATACAGCTATAGATAGTGCTATTACAGCAGTAACAAATGCTATTTGTCCAATTTCAATAGTGTATAAAGACAAATGAGATAATCCTCCAGAAAACAAAAATTCAAACCTCATTAAAATTCCAGAAAGAACCATTTTTGAATGATTCCTTCTGAATTGTTGGCGTGCAAACCAATTATTATCATAAAAATAATTTTTGGCATTAAATGTTTGGTTTAATTACAAACTTGTAATTAAGAGGATTTTCTTAATTTTGCAGCTCCAATTGCACCTACAGCAGTAATAACAGAAGCAATTACAGCAGTCCACTGCAATAGAGAGTTATCATCTTCAGATTCAGGGATTGAAGCAGAATCAGTTGTTGGAATGATATCAGGACAACCATCTGAATCTTGAAAGCCATTAACAGTTTCATCTTGGGTTGGACAAGAATCAATAGAATCTGGAATGCCATCACCATCAGTGTCAGTTGGTTGGGCTACATCTGGACAACCATCTGAATCTTGAAAGCCATTAACAGTTTCATCTTGGGTTGGACATTGATCAAGTGTATCAATGATCAAATCGCCGTCAGTGTCAATTACAGGAGAATTATCTGGACAACCATCTGAATCTTCAATCCCGTTAAATGTTTCAGGAGAACGTGGACAAAGATCTGCAGAATTTATAATTCCATCTTTATCAGAGTCTTGAAGCGTGGCAACATCTGGACAACCATCTGAATCTTCAATCCCGTTAAATGTTTCAGCTTGTGTAGGACACTGATCTATCTTATCATCAATGCCATCATTATCAGTATCTTTTGGTGCTGTTACATCTGGACAACCATCTGAATCTTCAATCCCGTTAAATGTTTCAGCTTGTGTAGGACACTGATCTATCTTATCATCAATGCCATCATTATCAGTATCTTTTGGAGGAACTACATCTGGACAACCATCAGAGTCTTCAAATCCGTTTACCGTTTCATCTTGTGTAGGACAAGAGTCTGAAGAATCTGGAATGCCATCACCATCAGTGTCAGCTGGAGGAACTGCATCTGGACAACCATCAGAGTCTTCAAATCCGTTTACCGTTTCATCTTGTGTAGGACAAGAGTCTGAAGAATCTGGAATGCCATCACCATCAGTGTCTGAAGCTTGAGCAAAGGCGTTATTTGGTGATAAAAGGATAAGCAACATAGAACAGAATAAAATGGTATAATTGTTCAATCTTCTTTCCCTATCTAAGCATGAATCAAATTTCCTATATAAAAAACATTGAGAACGATTTATCGTTTCTTTGAAATAGAGATAAAAGTTATGAAAAAATTTCTGATTATTTTCTAGATTTCAAATGTTTGTGAATTTTGAAACCGATTACTGTGGGTGCTGCAATATACAGTCCCAAGTTCAAGGCAATAACAGAGATCCCCAATCCTAGTACTTGAGCATCAGAGCCATCTTCAGCTAATGTCATAATTGAGAGAGTAGATATCATTGGAGTGATAAATGCTCTTACTGCTTCTTGGAACATTGGATGTTCTCTTTCTAGATCAGCAATTGTTGGTGAGAATGAATAATAGATTTGGTTAAATCCACTCATAAATGCCATTCCAGATGAAGTGCTCATTACAGTATTATCTCTAATTTCTCTTAGGAATTGAACCTGTGGAGCTAATTCAGTTCCATATGCTGCGGTTGCGATTAAACATGCACCACCTGGTTTTTTGCCATCATCTTCCTTTATTACTTGACAAATACCATTTATCATTTCAGTGCCTTTACCACAAACGATTGGTTTTTCTTCTACTGGTTCAGGAACAATACATTTTCCATTAATTAATTCTTCACCTGGAGGACATGTTATTGGTTCTACTGGTTCTGGAACAACACATTTTCCATTAACCAAGTTTTGACCTGTTGGACATGTTATTGGGGTAACAACACACTTTCCATTAACCAAGTTTTGACCTGTTGGACATGTTATTGGAGTTTCACCACCAGAGACAATGCCACCAGTACCTCCAGTAAATTTGAATTTAATTTCAGATTTTAACCCAGAAAAATTAGCAAAAACTTTGTAGTCACCAGGTGCTTTGAATTGAGGACCATCTGCTTTGACACTTGTTTTAAAAGAACCATCAGTGTTAGGATGGACTTGGGCTATTGTAACAATATTGTTGTCTGGTGCCCGAACAATGATGGAAACATCACCAGAACCTAAATTTTCTATATTGTTAATTAAACCGCTGATTATAACTAGACCACCTTGACCATAAAGAGTCTGATCAGTTTTTAAGTTAAGATTATTTTTTGGGCCTACAACAACATCCTGGCATTCATTATTTTGCCATATTTGATTAGGTCCGCATACGATATCTTGGCAAACACCATTTTGTTCTATTTGATTATCCCCACATTCTGCACTTTGAGCTTGCGCAGTTCCAAAAAGCCCATATGATAACAAAGAAATTGACAACAATGCAAGGAAACCTACGAGCTTCATTTTCATTTTGAATCAGGCATGAGGGTATTTATGTATTCAATGAAAGAAAAATTGACCTGATTATACTCGAATTATACCCTTATTGACCAAGTATTGAAGTGACTTTATAAAGTCATCATCAGATATTTGTCTATCGTGCCACCATCTAGCATTATTTTTGATCCAATCAGGAACCATTCTTTCAGATATAGGATATTCTTTTGGAGACTTGATTATTTTGTCTCTGATCATTTGTTTTAACCCATCAATAATTTCAGAATTAGAATTCCATTGTTTCGCATTATCTTTAATCCATGAAGAAATATTGTGTGAAGCAGTGAATGAAACCAATCCAGCATTAACACCATTATGAGATAATTGAATTGTATAAACACCTGATAAAGAATTTTGATTTATTGAAAATGCTGCACGATAACTTCCACTATCAGTTATAACTGCAGCAAAGTTTTGAACCACTCCATCTGGACGTATTAATGATATATTTAATGGAATTCCTCTTTTATGATTGCCAATACTACCAGACAAAATTATTTCTTCAGAAGAACCAGATGATGGAATTATAATTTTATCAGTACTCAATTGGGGTGAAGTTGAAAATTGTGTTGTTGATTTAGCATTTAACAAGTGGAATATGTTTGAATTCCCTGATGCGTCTCTAGAATCATAATATTTTGCATCAAGATTGCCTCCTGCGGTAGAAATAAGTTTTGTTCCAGATTTATCACAAATTTGTGATGGCATTCTGAATGTTCCTTCAAATACACCAGTACTAGGTCCAGTCTCAACTAATGTAAAACCTGTAGAAGCAAGTCCTCCATATTCAACTCCATTTACGACACATCGTTTATATCGAATATCTTTTAGTAAAATTTCCAGCAAAATATTTCCCGAGTTACCAACAGTATCTACATTTGGAGAATTTGGATCATTGTTTACTAGATAGATATCAATAACATCACTTTTCAAATTTAGATCTGAATCTTTGAGTATTATTGTCACAGTTTGACCAAATCTGTATGTACCTGAACCAGAAGAGACAGTACCAGAATGAGTAGAAATATCGGATTTAGTAGAAGTCGTTGTTATCACTCCAACCTTATCAAAATCGGAATAAGAGATAGTGATTCCTTTTTCATCGATTAATCTATTAGTTACAATAAATTTTATTTCGTTATCTATTGTGCTTAGCGTTTTGATAAAATTAGGGTCTAAAATATTGAGTTGATTAGCTACAGCATATTCAAGAGTACCAACAAATTTTGAAGAGTTATCACTTGTCTCTTCTAATTCAAATCTGTAAATTGCATTATTGATGTCATTGTTATTAGACAATCCAAAGGAAAAGAAATCAAAAACTATTGGTTGGTTATTTTTTTCTGCAGAAATACTTCCAACTACAGAAGTGTTATTACTTGAATCAAAATTTATTACAAGATATGCTGTTCCGCTTCTACTAGATAGTTGTTGAATATCAGCATCATCCAATTGAATTAGGCCGTGAGATGAAGACAAATCCCCAGAATCAACTATAGTAATCGGTAGAGAACCTAAAGTTCCAAAAAATAAAGTAATTGACGTATCAGTAAAATCAGTGATTCCAAAATCATTCTCAAAGGATCTAAGATCATAATTTATCCAATTAGTCCCATCGCTGTTTGAGATAGATGAATCTATGAAAAGAGATTGTAATGTTGATGCAGAAACACCTAGATTCAATGATAGTTGTTTAAAAGTAGGAATCGCAACATTTGAGGTATCAATAAACAGTCTTGCAGAATTTTTATCAGGTATTAATGAGTTGGATGTATCACCGGCAGTTAATGCAGTGGCTGAAGAATGAAACTGTACGTCATTTGCATTTACAAGGGTAATTGGATTTCCAATCTTCAGTGTAGGCACTAGAGATGCATCTCTAAAGACATCTAAATGATCTCTGCTTTCTGAGTTAATATTTTGATCAGAGTCTACTAGGGTTACAGGAAATTTTTTGCCAGGAGACAGTGCAATACCTTCACCAACAGTAAGGGTAGATTTGTTTATTGAAATAGAAGAGGTTGAAGAACCAGTAAGAACAGAAGTAGATTTTTGATTATATTCTATTTGTCCAGTTTGACCTCGTGAGGCATTAGCAAAAATTTTAACTGTAGATACATCACTATCATCTACACTATCAAATATTCCAGAATTAGGACCGTTTTCTACCAAAGTAACAATTTGTGAAAATTGATTTCCAGGGACAGCATCATCAACAAAAGTACCAGGTTGTTTATTATTTGATGTTAATTGCATTATATTTCCCAAATCAATTGAAAGTTTTCCATTATCTTTAAAACCTAAATTAGAAAGATTAGCATTCAAATTTACTAATCCGGGAGTACCGTTTGCAGAATTAGAACCCGAGTTATCAAAAGCTTGATAAAAAGTTGCAAACGGAGAAGCAATATTAAATGTCCATGAATCTTCATCTGTCGGATCTTGATTTAATTGAAAATCGTTCACAGTTAGAAAAACTTGGGAATTCTGAGGATATAATGATCTATCAAGTTTTAGAGAAATGTTTGCACTTTCGTCGTATTTGAGAGAAATACTTTGTGGATTTCCACCAGCATTATATTGAATTTTTACATCACTAAAAGAGAAGAGTTGAATTAAAGGCCATGCATTAGAGTTCAGTCCAATCTGACCAGGTGGAATATTTGGATTGGTGTTAATAGACTGGGCATTTCTTACAACATTATTAAAATTAGTAAAACTTGTGAGTGTTCCAGTGCATTGACTAAATGAAGCAATACCATTTGTAAAACCAGATATACCATTATTTCCCGGAACTGCAAAGCCATCAGTTTCAGAAAGAGAGATCCCAAAAACAGTAGATTGTGTATCACGACTACAAAATACACCAAAGTCTAAGCCTTTGCCAGACGTTGCAGATTGAGTAGAATCGGCTATTTTTGCCTTATCAACATTTGCAAAATATGCATACCAGTTACCATCAGTAGCCTGAACCATTCGTAATGATTTACCGTTTAATGTGACATCAGGTTCACCTTTTCCTTGATCAGTATCATGAAGATTGGGGTCACGAATTACAACTTCTACCACCATAGAACCAGAAAATCGATTGTTAAATTGAGAATTCTCAGATGAAACAAACAGATTAGGATTGCTGGTAGCTTCGACATTCATAATTGGGATTACCAGTGTAGATGAAAAAATACCAAGTAAAATTACATACTTTCTGCTTATCATAAAGAAAGATGTCAGCCATCACAAATAATCTTGTCGTATAAATTGCATTTAGAATACTTGTAATACATGAGAATTACCAAAAGAGACAGAGATGCTACTTCAAAAAACAAGAGTTTTACAAATTTCACTAATAGCTATTTTTTCTGCATTTGTGGTAGAGTTAGTTTTTGGTTTAATTTCTAACAGTCTTGGTCTAATTACAGATAGCATTCATGCCTTACTAGATAGTGTCGTTACAGCAATACTACTTTTAGCAGCTAGGTTTGCAATAAAACCCCCAGATGAAGAACATACCTATGGTCATGGAAAAATTGAATCACTAGGGGGACTTATTGGTGGAATTGCAATTTTTCTAATAGCGATATTTTTCATTTATGAGTCAATTCACAGATTACAGAATCCGATACATGATACATTACCAGGTATGTTTGCAATTATTGGAGGGCTGTACACAATAGGAATAGATATTTTCAGAATAGTTCTTCTTCGAAGGTCAATCAAAAAAATCGGAGGTGTTACTCTCAAAGCTGATTTTTATCATGCATTTATGGATCTTGGCTCAACAATAATTGCAATAGTAGGAATTGTGTTGGTTACATATGGGTTCTATACTGGAGACTTTATTGCGGCATTAATTTTAGGAGTTGTTTTGGTAATTCTTAGTTTAAAATTAATTCACAGAACTGCATTAGATTTAACAGACATCATATCACCAGAACTTGTAAAAAAAGTAAAAGAAATTGTTACAAATACCGAAGGTGTTGTAGAAACTGGAGTAATTTTAATGAGAAAATCGGGAGATGCGATATTTACAGATGTCACAATATCACTAAGAGGAGATACGAGTTTTGATAGAGCACATGAAATTAGCAGTACAGTTGAAAATAACATTAAAAAGAAATTACCCAATGCTGCAATCACCATTCATTTTGAGCCAAATTGGGAAAATGTGCCTCTAAATGCAAAGATAAACGACATAGCAAAAAGTGTAGAGGGTGTCAAAGAAGTTCACAATATTATTTCTCATAAGACTAAAGGAAAGACTTATTCAAATTTGCATGTCATGGTAGATAATGAAATTAACCTTGATTCTGCCCACAAGATATCAGAGGAGATAGAACAGAAAATTCAAGAAAACATACCTGAAATTGAGCATGTGACTATTCATCTTGAACCATTCCTTACAGTTCCAAAAAATTTAAACATTGAGGATAAGATTACAGAGGAAAAAATAAGAGGGATTTTAGAACAATATACAGTAATTAAAAAAATAGGACGTATAGTTTCTTTAAATTTTGAAAATATTCTTAAAATAGACATTGATTGTTCATTTGACAAAGATTTATCGATTGAAAAAGTTCATGATATTACATCAGAGATTGAACATATTATCAGAGCAGAAATCAAAAATGCAGTCATAACAATCCATCCGGAACCGGATTAGATTAAGATACTTGTCATGTACATAACTAGCATACCTATGGCAAATCCAGATGCTACAGAAGCACTAGAAAGTGTACTGTCACCCTCATCTCTAATCCATTTCAATATTACCACAATTACTTGAAATATTGCACCTGCACCTATTGAAAGAAATATTATTGATGTGAGTGGAGAATATACAAAACCACCAAACCATGCACCAAAAATAGCTGGAGCGCCTGCAATCAACCCCATGGATACTAGTTTTCCAATCATTAATTTTTCTCTAGACATTGGTGCTGCAATTGCAATTCCTTCAGTAGTATTATGCAAAGCAAAGCCTACAATCAGAAATGTACTAAATGCAACAGAACCCAAACCAACAGATGCACCAATTGCTAATCCTTCTCCAAAATTGTGCAGTCCAATTCCAATTGATATCATTAATGCAATTGCAACAGGTTTTGCAATCTTTGAAGAGTTGGCTTTTGAAACAAGTTTGTTTCCTGAATAAAACAATCCTAAAAAAGACAACACAATTACTGTTGCAATGAGTAAAATTCCATTGAAGCTTCCAGCTAGACTTTCATTTGATACTTCTACTGCTTCTTCAATTGAATCAATTGCCAAGAAAAATAACAATCCTGCAGTTAATGCCAAAAAGAAATGAAATTTTTGTTTGCTAATTTTCTTGATGAAAGGAAGCCAGAGTAATCCTATCATTACAGGAATTATTCCAACATAAGTTCCAATTATTGCAAAAAATATTGCAAGATTTATAGTTGGTTCTAGTGCAGGAGCAGCTGCTTCTATTTCCTTTTCAAATCGTGTTCCATCATCGATAGTAATTCCAATGATGTATGGTTCAGCCTCATTCCATTCAAATGGAATTCTAACCAGAGCTGACTCGAATCGTTCAAGAAATCTATCAGGTTCTACAGCAGCAGGTTGAATTCTATCATTAACATCTGCCATTGCCACTTCAACTGGAATTGGTCCAGTGTTTCTTACAGTTGCTTGAATTTCAGAATCATGAAAATCTACTTTTTCAATCGTTATTTCAGGCAATGGTACTCCTAGATCCAACAAATCAGCACCAGGTCCGAATATGTAGATCATCATAATGATAACAAATGCAAATGGGATTAAGCCACTTGCAATGATTTTGCCGTTAGATGAATTATAATTACGTTCCATATTCTACCTTCTCTGAATTATCTGGATTATCCTTTACAAGAAATATCCCAACCCATCCTTTTTCAGAGAACTCTACCTTATGGGCATGAAACAGATATTTTCCAGGATATTTGTATTCAAATTCCATAATACCACGTTCAGTTTGCGATAATGTTATCATGTCAGTATAAAATGATGGAATGAGATCAGTTCCTGTGGGATAATACTTATACAAATTACCATGAAGATGTAAATTATTAATTGGATCAAATTCCACCATATTAACAACATAAACTCGAATCAATTCGTTGGTGTTAATTTGGATTGGATGATGTTGATAGTAAAACGGGATAGTATTTACAGCATAAAAATTATTTTCAGTGTCAAAATCAGTATCAAATCCATTTAAGACCATCACCATTTCTTCAGCTGGTAGACGTTTTTCTTTAGGATCAACAATAAAGACACCGTAAAGACCGTGAACTATGTGTTCTTCAAGTGGCATAACATGACAATGATAAGGATGAACACCGATCGGCCCAGCTTCAAATTCATAAACAAATTGGCCACCTTTACCACCAACAGGTTCAAAAACACCGTCCATTCCCGCAGGATGAATTCCATGAAAATGCATAGTATGTTCTTTTGCACCATTATTGATGAAATGAACTCTAACAAGGTCACCTTCAGTAGCTCTTATTGTAGGACCTGGAACAGTTCCATTAAAAGTCCAAACATTGTAAGATATTCCAGGAGAAATTTCTTGAATTTTATCATCTTCTGCAATTATTGTGTAATCACGGATTGTTTGTCCGGTTTCAGATATCGACACTCTCCCATACTCAAAATTTCTTAGATATTCATCTGGATCAAACTCTACAGATGAAACAGTGTAAAGTGGGTCAAGTACTTCACCAGATGTCTTTACAACTGCACCAGAATGAGTAACAAAAGTTTTCTGCTCAGACTGAGCATCAGATATTATTGGAAAAATCATTATTATTGAAATTCCAACAATTATAGAGATCATCAAGAATATAGTATTCGAACGATTAAATTTCAAGTATAATAGCTGTGATTAATTTGTTTATTTAAAAGTTAGCCTAGGCTAACTTATTTAGTCTAATCTAATTTTTGACAATAAATAGAATTAAGTTTGTTAAAAAAATTAGGTTTAAACTAAAGAATGCAATAGACAGAATATGCAGAAAACAGGCATTTTTTTTGTGATTGTAGGTGGAATAGTGTGTGCAGGAATAGTTTTATCATTTTATGGAAATCAAGTAATCTTTGAGGATTTGATCAAGGGAGAAGGACAAATTAAAGTTGGAGAAAGTTTGATAATTCCAGTTGAGTTAGATAACAAAGAAACGCAAAATGGAATTTATGCTATTCAGATAATTGATTCTAAAGATGTTAAAGCAAAAATATTAGATCCATTTGATGTTGAAATAGAATCTCAATCAGTCAATGAAGACTTTGAAGGACGGTTTAAAATTATCACATCAGGTACGTACAAATTAGTTGTTGAGAATACAAATGAAAAAGAAGTTAAAATCTTTGGTGTGATAGGACCAGAACCAGACGCAGGTAAGAAAGCATTAGGATTTATTTCTCTATATGTTCTAATAGTTGGTTTAATTGGGATGGTTATAGTTCCAATTTATGCAATTAAAAATCGTAAAAGATCTTTTAGTTAAGATAACTATCCATTATTTCTAATCCTTCAATCGTTGCATCAAAAGTGTCACTATTTTCTACGATTTGAGTTAATTTTTCAGCATTTGCAGAAAAGATAGATTTTCCATTATTGGAATTTTTAAAAACAAGCCCATGTTCAATTAAGTAAGAAAGTCTGTCAAAAACTTCACTTTCAGAAATAGATGATTTTTCTGCCAAGAAAGAACACTCTTTTTCTCCATATTCTAACTCAGCTAGAATAGATGATGTTATAGGATCAAGCATACAATCGACTATTTTTTCTCGATCGTATGGGTTATCCATCTTATTCCTAACTATTTATGGGAATTTATAACTTATTGAAAATTACAGATAAAAAAAATACCAATAAGATAATTAATAAAAAAAATAATTGCAAATAATGCAAAAGTTATGTCTCAAAGACACTTCTGGAAAGGGAGAACATTGTTTCTGCATTGAAATAGATGCTCAAAGAGGTGTAAAAAAGTGCTGTAAATGTAATCAATGGAATATATATGGCAAAGATTGGACTGAAGATTCAGACTTTAGATAATGTATGGATTCATCTCAACATCTAAGATCGTGGCTAAGATAGGAAATAATAGATATAAATCAAGAATGACTTTTAGTTCCTAATTGAAGTACATTGAATTGATGCCTAGCATGGTTTTTATCGGGGTAACTAGGAATTTTTGAATACTTGAGTGCTCAGGAATATAGACATATTGTTAGGATTGTAGGGAACGACATTCCAGGATCTAAAAAGGCAATTGTCGGATTAACCCAAATTAAAGGAATAGGGTATAATTTCGCTACTGCAATTTTAGATACTTTAAAAATTAATACTAATACAAACATCGGTTTTCTATCTGAATCCAATGTTGAATCAATTGAAAAATTAATCACCAATCCTGTGGCAGGAAATTTTCCAGCATGGTTTCTTAACAGAAGAAAAGATATTGAAACAGGAGCGAATATGCATCTGTTAACATCAGACATTCCTTTTACATTAAGAAATGATATTGAAAGAGAAAGAATCACAAATAGTTGGAGAGGTTATCGTCACATGTATGGATTAAAAGTTAGAGGGCAATGTACAAGAACTACAGGTAGAAAAGGGGGAGCAGTAGGAGTTGCAAAAGCTGGAAAAGTAGCACCTGCGGCAGCACCTGCGGCAGCACCTGCGGCAGCTAAACCTTCAGAAGAAAAGAAAGCAGCACCTGCGGAGAAAAAGAAATAGGTGAATTGAATGGGAGATCCTAAATATCCAAGACGCATGTGGAGAAAACCAAAAAGGCCACTAAATTACGAATTAAAAATGGATGAATTAAAAACTCTTGGAATATTTGGTTTAAGATCAAAAAGAGAATTATGGAAAGCACATACAGAGTTATCACGAGTTAGACATCAAGCAAGATCATTGCTTGCATTAAGACAAGAAATTAGATTGGAAAAAGAACCAATTTTAATGAAATCATTATCAAGAATTGGACTGGTTAGTAATGAGTCTACATTAGATGATGTGTTAAATCTTCAAGTTAATGATTTGCTTTCACGTAGATTACAAACATTAGTATCAAGAAAATTTGGATTTAAAACACCTTATCAAGCAAGACAAGCAGTAATTCATGGTCACATTATGATTGGAGATAGAAAAGTAGACATCCCATCATACATTGTAACTCTTGACGAGGAAAAGAACATTCACTTTTCACCAGAATCCAATATTCCAAGCATGTTAGAAAGTACTAAAAAATCAGAGGCAGTCCCAGAAGTTAGTTCAAACATAGACACAAATAAAGAAGAAAAGGTAGAAAGTTCAATTAGATAATTATAAAAAACAAGTTTAAAAGTAAATAATCATCACATTATCAGATAATTCAACCATGCATACAATTATCTATATTATGGAAATAAAGTAGCAACATCAATCACAGTCAAATGGTTAAAGAACATATCCAAGATTTTCCTCCTAATGTCTTGGTTGCAACTGAATCTAATCATCAAATTGAATTAAGGAAAGTAAAAAATATACAGGATCGGATCACTCAAGAAACATTAGATAAATCAATCACAGTGAGGTAAAAAGTCGATGATATTCTTTTTCAGCTAATTTTAGAAAATCAGTTGAATTATTTCCAGTTTTGATCATAGATGTAATAATACTACCACCTGCACCAACTCCCTCTTTTGCAAATCCCTGCGAGAATGCTTTTAGTCCAGAAAACTTAGAATTTTCAAGTCCTGGATTTACAGCTATTGCTGGGATATCAACAATTTCTGAAATAAGCGATTTAAAATTAGCACTTTCATCATCAGTGATGTAAGAAGTAGTTCCAATAGCAGTATTTTGTTCATTGAAACCAATTTTAGATGCTAATGCCAATACAGCAATCATTTGTGTACCACCTGCTAACATTACTTTAGTGATTTCAGATGCAGAGCTTAACATACCAGTGACAAAAGCAATCATAGGATCACCCATTTTAGATACTATATGATAAGGATTATCAGAAGTTATTCTTTCTAATGCAGTGTTTACAATTTGATTTTTTAGTTCTATCGGATTATTTGGGATGCTAGAACTTACTTTAGCTTTGAATCCCAATCCACGCAAGACAGCAAGAGAGGTAGTAGTACCACCAGGAATACTTTCCCCAATCACCAAACAGTCAGTCATGGATGCTAGAGTTCTACCCACCATTCTCCCATAATCAATTGCCTTAGATACTTGAGAATCACTCATTGCAGATTCAACCAAAATATTTTGTCCATGTAACAAACCAGTTTGTATGAAAGGTAGTTGTGGAGAAAGTTTACTTCCGGCATTAATTACTATATGAGGTATACTACATGATTCTAATGCTGTTTTAGTTAGTAATGCAGGAGTAGGTTTACCATCCGGAGTCATTGGAATTTTATCAATTGTTTTACAATAACCATAGTAAAGATATTCAGCATCTGCAGGAGAAGTAAATTTTATGGAATCTTTATCAGCACCAGCAAATGTTATTCCAGGTATTTCACAAGTAGCAGTATAAGATATTACAAGTGAGAATAAAAAATTTCCAGATTTAACGCTATCAATAAAATCATTAGCTTTGTTTACATTACCGAAAAATTTGAAATCATCTAAATAGCTCATTGTCCTATCATGTCAAGAAACTCTTGTTCGGTTCGCTTTTGCATGATAGGATTAGTTAACTTTTCTTTTCCAATTGTAGATGTTAAAGAATGTCCATAGTTATGTCCGCAGTAAAGAATTAGATCATCATTTAATGAATAAAGAACATCAAAAAGACTATGATACAATTCTTTTGCACTACCTCCTGGTAGATCTATACGACCGCAATTACCTACAAAAAGAGTATCGCCTGAAAAAAAATTCCCATCACCAATTAAACACATACTATCTTTTGAATGACCGGGGGTATGTAAAATAGTTAATTTTGAATTGCCAAAGTCAATTATATCACCATCTTTTACAGAAATATCATGTTTTAGTTCTGATTTTTCATGCTGAATTATTTTTGCATTGGTTAGCTTTACCATACCATCATTTCCCAAAGTATGATCAAAATGATGATGAGTATTTACGATATACTTTATTTTTAAATTATTTCGTGTGATAATTTGTTCAATTTGTTCAAGATCCCAAGAAGGATCAATCACTATGGCCTCATCTGTCTCTTCATCTTCTACAACATAAGTAAAATTTTGCATATTCCCAACTTGAATTTGATGGACTTTCATAGTACTCCCTTTTCAGCCTCTGGAGGAATTCCTATCTTTTCTGCATATAATTCACCTGTCAAATCTTTTCTTTTTGTTATACCTTGTTTCATTTTATGAAATGTTACAGTCATATCTGATTTTACAAACATATTTGCAGTTTCTCCTGTTTGAGGATTCAGTCCAGATGGAACATCAACTGCAAACTTGAAGCAATTAGAACGATTAATGTAATTAATTGCGGATACGTATGGTTCTCTAACTTCACCAGATATTCCCGTACCTAGTATTGCATCAATAATTACATCGGGAGTAAAATCAAAATGCAAATTGTCACCGCTAAGCAATTTTACTGAAGGCATTTTTTTTAAAATAGCCCAATTCCAAGAACTTTCTTCAGTTTTTATTTTGTCAGGAGACCCTAAAAGATGTACTGTCACTATAGCACCATATCCTGCAAGATGTCTTGCCATAACCAACCCGTCACCACCATTATTACCCATACCAACAAAAATCAAAATATTTTTTGATTTGACATTTTCTAATTTTTCAACTAATCGTCTTACAGCTGCAGCTCCTGCATTTTCCATCATAAATTTTTTTAAAAAACCCATGGCATGACCATTATTTTCTATTTGATACATTTGATCAACAGTTATTTCCATAATATAGAAAAGAAATATTCCAAAATAAGAGCTTTGAGATTGTTTTATATCTAAAGTAGACTAAAAGAAGAACCAATTCAACAAATCTAACAAAAAATTATTTTATTTGAGAGAAGATTTTATCTTAATACTGTATATTTGCTAATCCTTCTTTTATCAAGAATTGATTCTTTGTACAAATGAATTATCATCAATTGACCATCTGCTCACCAGCCAACATTACTTTTGATCCAATCAAAGATTTTTGTATCAGGAGATGATTGCGATTCAACAGATATGACATCAATTGAGTTTATCATAAAGGACATTTTTCCAACTGTTGCCTTAATTTCCATATTGTGTTTTTACTAGATAGTCTCATCAAGAAAATTCTCATTTAGCAGGAAATTATGGGAAAATGTTGTATCAGCATTTACTGAAATTTTCTTAGTAACAATTAGATTTTGGTTAGAATCAAAAATTGAAATTTGTAAATTTCTATCTTCATTGTGTTTGTTGACATTTCCAGAAAATATAATTGATTCACCTAGACTACAATTCTTTAGAGTGAATAAATACAGCGTAATTTCCACTACTGCTTTGTTCAGGTGGATCTCCATAACCAAATACATGCTCTCCCAATACAGATACAAAAAATAACGACATCATAGTAATAACAAGAAATTTGTTTAGTTTCATAATTAATTCAGTTTCTGTCTAAATTTAAAGGATAGATGAACATAGATTGATAACAAATTCTAGAGTTACAGATAGAATTCAATTTTTGTAACACCTTTGGTAAATGATTTATCCTAGGTTTTTCCAATACAGCAACATGACGTTAAAAAAAGTAAAGCCTTCTTTGAACAGAATTGCAAAATCGTTAGCAGAAACTCAAGATGCCAGAGAATTTTTATTAAAAAATACAAGAGAAATAATAATTATTTCCAGTAGATCAATCATATCGGCACATAAAGGAGATATGAAATCTGCAAAAAATTATCTGAAACAAGCAGATATTTTGTTAAAAAAATACAAGAAAAAAATTACATCTGATCTTCAAAAATATATGATTACTCCAGAACAGGAATATGTCGAGGCTGCATCATTAATTGCCATTATGGAAAAAAAGGAAATCCCTTCAGAAAAAGAATTAGGAGTAATGTCAGAATCATATGTTTTAGGATTATTGGATTGTATTGGAGAATTAAAAAGAATGATTTTTGATGAAATTAGAATTGGCGATATAGATAATGCCACAAGAATTTTTGAAGTGATGGAAAATTTGTATTTGTATTTGTATCCGTTTTCAATGTATGATAAAGTAGTAAAAGAAGCTAGAAGAAAAATTGACGTAGATCGTATTTTAATTGACGATGTAAGAGGAGCAATCACAGAAGAGAAGAGACGCTCAGATCTAATTACAGCATTAAACAAACTACAAAAATATAATTTACATAAAATCAAATAAGATGCGGGTGATGGGATTTGAACCCACGAACTCCTAAGAGACTAACCCCTCAAGCTAGCGCCTTTGGCCAGGCTGGGCGACACCCGCAATAAAAAATCCTTGTATGGTTTTTATAATCCTTGATTACTTTTTTGTACGTATGTTAATTCCTGTAAGATGTTTTACCTGTGGAAATTTAATTGCTGATAAATATGAAGATTATCAGAATAAAGTAAGATCTGGAGAAGATCCAGCTAAAGGACTAGATTCTTTGGGAATAAGCAGATATTGTTGTAGAAGAATGCTATTAACTACAGTAGAAACTATTCAACAGGTTATTCCATTTTATGAAGCAATTCAAAGAAGACATCAAGAAGTCCAATCGGAATTAGAATAATTTTGTCAAAAATAACTTCCATTAAAGGACGTGTTATTTACAATAGTCGTGGAAGCAAAACTATTGAAGTTGATATCATATCAGAGAATAAGTTTCTAGGCAGAGTTTGTGCACCATCAGGAGCTAGTGTTGGAAAATATGAAGCAGTAAGTTTCCCAAATGAAAAACCTGAAGAAAGTCTTAGAATGTTAAATGAGAATACTCATAAATTTATTGGATTAGAATCATCAGATCTAAAGACAATACATGAGACATTAAGAAGTATAGATCAGTCTTCAGATTATTCAAAAATAGGTGGAGCTCTTGCATTTGCTATAAGCATCGCTTCAATGGAATCAGCATCAAAATCATCAGATCTATCCTTGTTTCAAACATTATCATCCGAATCGTCTTTTAAGTTTCCATTTCCTTTAGGAAATATTTTAGGCGGAGGCGCTCATGCAGGACCAGGAACTCCAGACATACAAGAAATACTGATTTGTGCCATAGGGGCAAAAACAATTAGAGATGCTGTTGAAACCAATTTAGCGGTTCATAAAGAGTTACGTAGTATTTTAGAAAAAGAAGATCCAGATTTTACTAACGGACGAGGCGATGAAGGAGGATGGGCTCCAAAATTAAAAAATGAAAAAGCATTAGAACTTTCAGCAAAAGCATGTGAGAATTTAGGATTTACATTAGGCAGAGAAGTTGCTTTAGGAGTAGACTTTGCATCATCTACACAGTGGAATGAAGAAAAACAGAAATATGTTTATCAAAGAGCAGGATTCGTTAATTCTTCAGAACAACAAATTGAATTTGCTGCGGATATAATTAAAAAATACAAATTAATTTATGCCGAAGATGCAGTTCATGAAGAAGCTTTTGAAGACATGGCAGAATTGACTGCTAAATTTCCAAATACATTAGTTACAGGTGATGATCTAACGGTTACAAACAAAGACATTCTAGCAAAGGCAATCAACATAAAAGCATGTAATGCAGCAATTCTTAAAGTTAATCAGGCAGGTAGTCTTTATGACGCATTGGAATTTGCCAAAGTAGCTAATCAAAATAACATAAAATTAATCACATCCCATAGATCAGGAGAATCCACAGATTCACATATTATCCACATAGGATTAGCAACAAAATCAAAAATGCTTAAAGTTGGCATAGTTGGGGGAGAAAGAGTTGCAAAACTAAATGAGCTTATACGTCTATCAGAGCATGATTTAATACGCGGTATGGCAGAGATTTAAAATCGCTATGAGTGAAGTAGAATACACGGAAATTAAAAAGAAAATTCTGTCCACTGGGATTAGAGTAGGAACTCCAGTTAAGACAAAATTCATGACTCCGTTTATCACAAAAGCTAGTCCTGAAGGACTGTATATGTTAGATATTGATATAACATTAGAAAAAGTCAAAATAGCTGCTAAATTCATCAATCGTCTAGGAGCAGACAAGCTCATTGTTTGCTCAGCTAGACAGTATGCCAATACACCAATTGAGAAATTTTGTGAAATGCTAGGCTCTAAAAAATTACTAGGTAGATTCATGCCAGGAACCCTTACCAATCCCTCATTACCATATTACATTGAACCAAAATTAGTTTTAATTTCTGATCCTCAAGTAGATGTACAAGCAATTACAGAAGCAACAAATGCTGGCATTCCAGTAATTGGAATTTCAAACACGGACAATATTACATCAAAACTAGATGTAATAATCCCAGCGAATAACAGAGGAAGAAAAGCTCTAGCTACAATATATTGGCTATTGGTTCGTCAAATTCTCATAGAAAGAGGGGAATTAAAAGAAGATGAACCAATGAAATACGAAATCGACGATTTTGAAACAAAGATAACGGAAGAGGAAATAGAGTAATGCAAATTAGAACGCCGGCAGTAGCCGGAATGTTCTATCCAGATGAAAAAAAAGAATTAAAAAAATTAATCAAAGATTGTTTTCTGCATAATTTGGGTCCAGGTAAGATTCCTCCATCAAATATTAAAAAAAAAATTTTTGGAGTAATTTGTCCACATGCCGGATATGTTTATTCAGGTCCAATAGCATGCTATTCATTTTATGAAATTTCTTCAGACATACCAGAACTATTCATCATTATAGGACCAAACCATTGGGGTGTTGGAAGTAATGTAGCAACTATGACAGACTCTAAATGGCAAACACCTCTAGGAGAAGTAGAGGTAGATTCTGAAATTGCAGAAGAAATTTCAAAAATGACAGACGTAATTGAGATAGATAGTTTTTCACATTCAAGAGAACATAGTCTTGAAGTACAAATACCAATGTTACAAGAGATCGCAGTAAATTTCAAAATAGTCCCTATTACTTTAATTAATCAAAGTAAAGAGATTGCAATTCAAGTCGGTTCAGCTGTAGCAAAAATATCTAGAAAAAAAAAAATTATGATCATAGGATCTTCAGATTTTACACATTACGAGTCCAATGAGTTTGCCCATGAACAAGATTCAGCATTAATTGAGACAATTTTGAAGTTAGATGTAGATAGATTTTATGATGTTTTACATGAAAGAAATATCAGCGCGTGTGGGTATGGTGCTATAGCATCAACAATGATTGCATGTAAAGAGATGGGTGCAACAAAAGGTGAGTTGTTAAAGTATGCCACAAGTGGAGATGTTGCAGGAAATATGAGTTCTGTTGTAGGATATGGGTCGATTATTTTCACTTGATTTCTAAAGCTTCTGCACCAGGAAAGGTAATCCTATTTGGAGAACATTTTGTTGTATATGGAATGAAAGCAATTCTTTGTGCTATTGATAAAAGAGTAACAGTCACAGCTGAAAAAATTCCTGAAAATAAAATTGTAATTAAATCAAACATCGGAGAATTAGAAGTTTCACGCAATAAATCAATAATTGAGATAAATTCTCCGCTAAAACCATTTTTTTATTTAGCGAATAAAATAATTAACAAATATAGTCAAACAGGAGGAATTAAGATTTTTGTAAAATCAGAAATTCCAGTAGGCGTAGGATTAGGATCTTCATCTGCATGTTGCGTAGCTTGTGCAGCAGCAATATCCAGATTATTTGAAAAAACTAGTAAAGAACAGATTCTAGAATTAGCTATAGAAGCAGAAAAAACAATTTTTCAAAATACATCAGGAGCAGATTGTACAGTTTGCACGTTTGGAGGACTAATAGAATATGATAAAAAGAAAGGATTTTCACAAATTGATTCAGTACCAAATTTTCATCTGGTTATTGCAAATTCCAACATCGAACATTCAACAGAAGAGGTAGTATCAAAAGTTAAGCAATTCAAAGAAAGAAATGAAGAAATATTTTCCAACATATGTAAAAAAGAATCAGAATTAGTCAATCACGTTGGTAACATGTTAAAAAATAATGATTTACATGGATTGGGCAAATGTATGAATGATAATCAAAAATTTTTAGAAACAATAGGCATTTCTAATGAGAGATTGCGAGAAATGATAAAAATAGTAAAAAATTCATCGTTTGGAACAAAAATCACAGGTGCGGGTGATGGTGGATGCATTATTGCTTTAACTGACGAATCAAATTTAGAAAAAATAATTTCAAAACTAAAAACAAAAGAACATGATTGTTTTTCTGTAAAAATTGATTTTAAGGGATTGGATACTTTTTAATGGACTAGATATTTGGTGACAATATGATTCTCATAAAATTAGGAGGTTCCATCATTACAGATAAAGAAAAACCACTTAGTCCTAGAAAAAAAGATGTAGAAAATATTGCTAAAAATTTGAAGAAAATTAACGAGCCAATCATTATTGTTCATGGAGGAGGTTCGTTTGGACATTATTGGTCTGTAAAATATGATATGCATACTAAACCTAAAAAAAATGATATGTATGGGGTTGCCATAGTTAAAAATTCAATGATTGATCTAAACAAAATAGTTTTAGACGCATTTGTAAAAAATAAACTAACCCCATACTCCCTTCCTCCAACGGATTTCATGTCAGGAAGCAAACCAGTGATAAAAAAAGTAAAAGAAATTGCAAAAATTGCAAAATCAGGGTTAATTCCAATCACTTACGGAGATGCACTATGGTATGGAAATAAAAAAACATACATTTTATCAGGAGATAAAATAATGACACATTTAGCAAAAATTTTAAAACCGAGATTGGTGATTTTTGCTTTAAACGAAGATGGGCTTTACTCAGATCTAAAAACTAGAAAATTAATTCATGAATTAAAAGGAGAAAACCCAAAGATTTCTGAAAACAAAATGGATGTAACAGGAGGAATGACTAGAAAGATAGATGAAGCAATAATCATTGCAAAGAGTGGAATGAATGTGTTTTTTGTAAATGGAAACAGACCAGAAAGAATTGTGAAAGCGGTTAAAAATAGGAAATATGAGGGAACTTTGTTTAGAGGTAAAAGAAATGTCTGATGAATATGTAATTTTGGTTGATGAAGATGATAATCCAATAGGTTCAGAAGAGAAAGTAAAATGCCATTTACCAAATGGAAAACTTCACCGAGCCTTTACATGCTTATTATTCGATAGAAATGGCAG
Organism: Nitrosarchaeum sp.; assembly: GCA_036984365.1. Classification (GTDB taxonomy): domain Archaea; phylum Thermoproteota; class Nitrososphaeria; order Nitrososphaerales; family Nitrosopumilaceae; genus Nitrosarchaeum. The sequence continues at coordinate 142,036 of BQXB01000002.1, read as the reverse complement.
ATTGATTCTAACAAGAAGAGCAAAAGAAAAAATGCTATGGCCTGAAGATTGGGATGGAACGGTGGCCAGCCATCCAAGGAAAGGTGAAACATATAGTTCATCAGCAGAGAGACGGATACCTGAAGAAATTGGTATTTCTTGTAAGATGGACTATTTGATGAAATTTGAATACCATGTACCTTACAAAGACATTGGATCTGAAAATGAGATTTGTGGTACTCTAATTGGTATTGTTGATGAGGCAACAAAATTTAAAATGGTAGAAGGTGAAATCGATGACATCAAATGGATTTCAGCAAATGAATTGTTGTCTGAAATTAAAAGCAATCCAAAAATTTATTGTCCATGGATGCTAATTGCTTTAGAACTACTAGACAAGTCTGAGGAAAAAATGTTGGAAAAATATAAAGATGTTTTATCATTATGGATTAATTTAAAATTGAAAAAAGAATTGAAAAAAGCAATTGAATATCACCTTCCAGATAATAGATGGAGGTTAGTAAATTGAAAAAAACAAAAACTATTGAAAAAAATGCAAAAATTGTAAATAAATATCTAATTTCCAAGATTAAAGGAAATCCAAAAATACTATATGATGCAGCGTCTCACCTCATCATCCACGGAGGGAAAAGACTTAGACCCTACATGGTAATAAAGAGCTGTCAAATTTTAGGAGGAAATATGACAATTGCAATGCCTGCAGCTAGTGCAGTTGAAATGATACACAACTTTACTCTAGTTCATGATGACATTATGGATAATGATGAAATACGTCATGGAGTATCAACTGTACATAAAAAATTTGGAATGCCTATTGCAATACTAGCTGGTGATGTATTATTTTCTAAAGCATATCAAACTATTTCAAATGCAAAATTATCTAATGATGCTAAAATTCAATTAGTTTCTAGGTTAGCCAAGGCATGCGTAGACGTATGCGAAGGTCAATTATTAGATGTGAAAATGGCAGAAGAAAAAAGAATTCCAACACAAAAAGAGTATATTACAATGATTGGTAAAAAAACTTCTGCGTTATTTGATGTATCTTGTTCAATGGGTGCAATTTGTGCAACATGCAATAAAAAAGATATTTCAAATTTATCAGATTTTGGTAGAAATTTAGGAATTGCGTTTCAGATTACAGATGATCTTATTGGTGTAATGGGAGATTCAAAAATTACAAAAAAACCTGTCGGTAATGATCTAAAAGAGGGTAAAAAATCACTGCCAATTCTCATGGCAATAAAATTAGCAAAAGGAAAAGATAAAGAAATTATTCTCAAGGTATTTGGAAATTCAGAAACAAGTAAAAATGAACTTGAAAAGGCAGTTAATGTTATTAGATCACTTGGAATAGAAAAAGAAGTAAGAATGCAGGCTCTACATTATGCAGAAAGGGCCGAAAAATCACTTTTAAAATATTCAGGCTCTGCTAAAACAGAATTAATAAATCTCTTGGATTTTGTAGTAAAAAGAAGTGTATAAATTTAACAAATATTTTTTCAAAGAGATTATTTAGTTATAAAAAAATTCAAAATTTTTCATTAGGAAAATAGTTCTTTAAAATAATATCTAGATATTCTTTGTCTGGTTGAAACAAAGGTTTTTCATTTTTAAGATTATGTAAAATTCTTAAGAGAATATCAACGTCACCATAATTATTTTGTATCAAAATAATTAACGATTTCATGATATCGTTTGACATTATGTAACTTAATTCGTTTCACACATAAAAAATATTGAATTTTCACCAAAAATTAGGCAGAGTTAGTATAAAAAAGGCATGGTAAACAGCAATACATAGGTAGATACTTTGGACGAAGATATAAGAAACGAGATCCGAAAAATTGCTTTACAAAATGCATTTGAACATGAGGGAAAAACTCAGGATAAAATTGTATTAGCAAAGATCCTAGGCACAAAACCAGAGTTTAGAACAAGAGTAAAAGAAATATCAGAAGACATTAAGACAATTGTTTCTGAAATTAATAAAAAATCATTTGAAGAACAAAAAAAAGAAATTGAAGAAAATTTTCCAGACATTTTAATTCCAAAGGAGAAAATTGAAGAAAGAGAAGGACTCCCTCCACTAAAAAATGCAGAGCATGGAAAAGTAGTCACTAGATTTCCACCAGAGCCTAATGGATATCCACACATAGGACATGCCAAAGCAGCTATCATTAATGCAGAATATGCAAAAATGTATGATGGGAAATTTATTTTGAGAATGGATGATACAAATCCAGAAGCTGAAAGGATGGAATATCATGCGGCAATTAAAGTAGGGTTAGATTGGTTAGGAATAAAATTCGATATAATAAAAAACACTTCAGACGATATGGAAATATTTTATAAAAAAGGTATCGAATTAATTAATTCTGGAAAAGCTTACGTTTGTACTTGTAAAAGAGAGGACATTAGTAAAAACAGACGAGCGCGAATAGCATGTAAATGCAGTAGAGAAAATATTAAACAAAGCAATCAAAACTGGGAAAAAATGTTTGGGAAATTTAAGTCAGGAGATGCAATCGTAAGATTTCGTGGTGATATGAAAGCAGATAATGCAGTAATGAGAGATCCGGTATTATTTAGAATAATTGAAGAAAAGCACTATACACTTGGAAACAAATATCGAGTTTGGCCAAGTTATGATTTTGCAGTTGCAATAGAAGACAGTATAGACGGGGTAACCCATGCATTTCGTTCAAAGGAATTTGAATTAAGAAAAGAGCTAATTGATTCTATTTTAGATGCATTAAATATGCGAAAACCATATCAGGATTTTTTTTCTAGGCTTGAGTTCAAAGGAATGCCAATATCTAAAAGAGTTCTCAAACCATTGATTGAAGAAGGTAAAGTATCATGGTATGATGATCCAAGATTACCTACTTTAGAATCTCTTAGAAGAAGAGGAATTAAACCAGAAGCAATAAAAAAATTCATCCTATCCTTAGGATTAACTAAAGCAAATACATTAGCACCGTTTGATGCACTTGAATCATTTAATAGAAAATTTGTAGATGCAGATAGCATAAGACTATTTATGGTAAGCAAGCCAAAAAAAATTACAATTAAAAAATTACCATTTTCATTTGTAGAAATTTCTAATCACCCAATAAAAGATATGGGTAAAAGAAAAATTAACATTGACGAGAATTTCTACGTTTCAGGAGATGATGTTGAAAATATAAAAAACACTCAAATCAGATTATTAGGATTAGGCAACATCAAAATATCAAAAAATAATGGAGAACTTGAAGGAGAATTTACAGAAAGAGAATCTAATGCAGACATACAAAAAATACAATGGATTCCACAAAAAAATGCCCACATGATCAAAATTCTTATTCCAAAACAATTGTTTATTGATGAAAAATTTAATGAGGATAGTTTAGAAGAATTAGAGGTTTATACAGAACCACATTACTTACAATTAAAAGATGGGGAAGAAATACAATTTGTCAGATTTGGATATTGTAGAAAAGATTCACAAAATCAGGCAATTTTTACACATAAGTAAGTGACAAGATTATGAAAATAGCAAGATTAATTCATGAAAATAATGAGACATATGGTTTTGTAAAAGGGGATAGAGTTGCAACAAAGGATGAAATAACTTTTCAGACAGGGATTCCAATTCCCCAAAGTATCAAGGATTTTCTTTTTGATGGATGGTTTGATGAGATTAAGGATAAAATTGATACTTTACCATACGAAGCAAATATATCAAATTTCAAATTATTAAGTCCAATTCCAAATCCAAACAAAATCATATGTTTGGCTTTTAATTATATAGATCATGCAAAAGAACAGAATTTATCACCACCAGATGAACCTGCCATAGTTCTCAAACCTAGGACTACCTTAAACGGGACAGATTCAGACATTGTTTGCCCTGATTTTGTAACGCAGTTAGATTATGAAGTTGAGTTAGCTTTGATCATAGGTAAAAATTGCAAAAATATCAATGAAAAACAAGCTGTAGAAGCAATATTTGGGTATATGGTACTAAATGATGTATCAGCACGAGATATTCAATTCAAAGACAAACAATTTACTAGAGGAAAAAGCTTTGACACATTTGCACCATCCGGACCATGGATAACAACATCAGATGAGATCAAAGATCCACAGAACTTAAAATTGACAACAAAAATCAATGGTGAACTGCGACAGAATTCATCTACAAGCAATATGTTCATAAAAATACCAGAAATAGTGTCTAGATTAAGTAAGGTAATGACTCTTGAAAAAGGAGATATTATTTCAACTGGAACTCCTGGAGGAGTAATGCTAAACAAGCCTAATGCAGTATTTCTTAAAAATGGCGATAAAGTGGAGATGGAAATTGAGAAGTTAGGTATTTTAAAAAATACAATCAGATTTGTAAATGAGGATTAGTACAAAGATTTCTTCATTAGATTAAATGTAATTTTATGTTCTAACGAATTTATCATAGATGATTTCTCTCTAGTTAAAATTTGTATTTTTTGATATTTGTTTTCTGCTCCATAGTTTTGTATGTATGAAATTAGATCTAATGTATTTAATAAGGAACCAGAAATTAAAGTTACAATCAAGAGTTTCTCAAAATGATCGGAATCAGTCATACGGCAATAGAGATAGAACCCGATTTATCTGAAAAAATTATTTTTTTTGTTTATTTAGAGACAATATGGTTTTTTATCTAAAATTATCCATCTCCAAGATTTTACATATAGAGGAATTTTTGAATGGTCAAAATTTTTGTCAAATCTTATTTCATATCTATTATTAATCTGAGGGACAAGTGAATAAAAATTCCAAGTTTGAAATATACCATAACCAAGATTTTTTGCCATTAAAAGAGATTTGCGATTTTCAACATCAATTAGCATAAAAGAAAAATGGATTTGTTTTTCTTTGGCAAGTAATTCTATATGTTGAACTAATTTTAAAGCTAGACCTTGTCTACGAGAATTTGGATTAATTCTGATTCCTTCAATCCATACTTGGTTTTTTGAGAACAATGCATGAATTATACCTACTGGATATTCTTTATAAGGAATAAATTACATTCAGATAGCCAATTATCCCATACATCTTGAATATAATCACCCCAAGAAAAAGTATCCTGACAAAAGTTCAATATTGCAGATTTATCGGAATCAACTGCATTCCTTATCACAACTGTACACATATACGAAAAAATATTAAGAATGATTGATTAAAAACGATAATGGGTAAAATAATAGCCGGAAGAACAACAGATGTTCCTCCTGGAAAAATGATCAAAGTTTCAATTGACGGTAAAGAGATAATGGTTGCAAATGTTGATGGTAATTATTGTGCCATGGATGATTCGTGTACTCATTCTGGATCAAGTCTTTCAGAGGGAAAATTAGACGGCTGTAATGTAATTTGCGGATGGCATGGGGCCCAATTTGATTGTAAAACTGGTAAACTAGTTAAATTCCCAGCTAAAATTAGAGATGTAGCATCATATAACGTATCAGTAGAATCAGATAACATATTTCTAGAGATGTGACTATATACCTCAAATTTACAATAAATGGTGTAAAAAATGGCGGATGAAAAACAAAACAAAGAATCCATGAAAGAAGCAATTGAGACATTAAATCAAATTGCTACAAGTCACTCAACACCAAAGACAATTAAAAAATCAATTACAGATTTGATAACAGAACTGAACAATGAAGAATACTCATTGTCAGTTAGAGCAAATAACACAATTAGTTTGTTAGATGATGTGACACAAGATCCTAACATGCCTTCGTATGTAAGAACACAGTTATGGCAGGCAGTCTCAAAGCTTGAAAGCATAAGAGAATAAATCAAGTATAGTTTTAAACATAATATTGAAAATAGAAGAATACCTCAAGTCATTACCTGAAAGTATAGTCAGTGGGGAAGAGATTCAATTACCAGAGAGATCGTTTAGAGATATTTTTAATTTTTTGGATTTAGGAAAAAATGATATTTTTTATCATCTCGGATGTGGAGATGGAACTGGAATTGCATTAGCTTTGAAAGAATATCATGTGAGAAAAGCTGTAGGCGTCGATAACAATCCAAACAAAATAAAACTAGCAAACGATATTCTATCCAATAACAAGTTATCAGGAGAATTAATTTGTGATGACATACAAAATGTGGACATTTCTGATGCTACCACAATTTTATTTTGGTTTACAAATGAAGATGTCATTAACCACATGATGAATAAATTCAGAGATCTAAAATCAGGGACAAGAATAATTACAATATGGGGACCATTACCTGATTGTCTTCCTGAAAAAATAAGATTTCCATACATAATTAATTTAGTTCCTTTTAAGAAAGCAACTAGTTTACAAGAACAGGTGTTATCAGTTTTTGGGGTAAAATGTGTAGATTTTGTAACAGCATGGGAATTTGCAGAGAGATATACAAAGGCAATTAGCACACCTGAAGTTAAAAATGACAGATTCTTGACAATTATTCAAACTCTCATAATTTGGATTAATGCAAAGAATTTAGGAGTATCATGTGGAGAGAAAATCCCGGAATCCATTAAAACGTACATAGACATAATGAAAACTCATTTCAATATTGATTTTGGACATCTTTTACAATAATTTGTGTAAACCTTTTATTTTATGTAAATCATATAGAATCATGATCGATAGAATAAACATCAACGTATCTGCAATAGATTATGATAAAACAAGCAGAGCGATATCAAACCAACTTTCACTTTTAGAAGAGATGGTTCATAGTCAAGATGATTTTGTTATGACAGATTCGGAATTTGCTTTTGGATGGCATTTTTTTGTTGTAAGTATTAATAAAACATTAGTCGAGAAACTAGCTGACCAGATGGGGGATGGTTTCGATAAATTCAAAGGGAAGGGTTTAGAAAAAAAATTTCTCTCTTGGCTTACAAATAATTTAGATGGTAAAATACCTAGATTTAAGCTGGCAATAAAAGAAGAAATGGAATCAAGCAAATACGGTATTTTTTAAAAATTAATTTACCAAAAAATAAAAATATCACAATTATAAAAACTGCAAAAATGGCAGAAGGCAAAGGTTGCAATACTTGTAATTCAGAACATGATGGGAATTTTTACAGATTTTGTAAATGCTCATGTCATGATAGAATTGCAAGAGAAATTGTAGGTTAAAATTATGAAAAAATTGTAGGCCCTCGAGGGGAATCGAACCCCTGTCCGGGGATCCACAGTCCCCTATACTAGCCACTGTACTACGAGGGCCACAAGAATAAAAAATCATTTATCCCGTAATAATCTTTGATTTTATATAATTGAAATTTAGCCTGTAGATTTATTATTAACTAACAGAATTCATAATCATGAGATTTTGGTGGGTAGCCATGGCAATAACGATTGGACTCACATGGGTTGGTGTCAATTACTTACTTCCATGGAAATAACATAAAATTTTAGAGAATATCAAATTCAAGAAAAGTATAAAAAATTATCAAAGCAAGCGATCGCTTTAAATTTGTTGAATCGAGCTACCATTCAACTTGAAAAAGGGATTCATTACTAATCGATTACATGTTGGGAAAAAGCCTCAAGTAATACCAGTAGAAAGAAAAATTGAAACCGTTGAGGGTAAGAGATTTTTGTGGATTGATTTACAAAATCCAGATAGAAGTGATATTGAAAAACTAGCTGAGAAATACCATCTGAACACATTAAACATTGAAGACTGCATGACTAAATCCGAACTTCCAAAACTAGATAGTTATCATGATCATTTTTTTGTGATATTACATTTTCCATCCCTATTAAAACAACCAGGAATTTCAAGAAATAGCCAGCTATCAATATTCATTGGGAGAGATTTTCTAATAACAGTTCATCAAGGAGATTTAAAGCCGTTAGTAGATCTAGTAAACATTTGTAAAAATGATTTAGATGTACATAGAAAAGAAAGGATATTAGGAAAATCTGTAGAATATCTTCTCCATGAAATAATAGATAATTTAGTAGATGAGTTATTACACATATCAAGAAAAGTGATTGCAAATTTAGATGATCTTGAAGATGAAGTTTTTGATGAAAAAACATCTGTTGCAAGAAGCATAGCATTACTTAGAAGAGAGATTAATGTAATGAGACGAATAGCAAATCCATTAAAGAAATTTGTATTAGAAATTACAAAAAATATCAAAAAATTTTCTGAGGAAGATGATCTATCACTATATTTTGATGATGTAATTGATCACATCGACAAAGTAATTGAAACACTTGAAGAGTCAAGAGAAACAATGGAAATTTACAAAGATACTGACTTCATGCTAAGTACTGAAAAAACAAATAAAGTCCTTGCCGCATTAACAATAATTTTTACATTTGCAATTCCTGGAACAGTGATTGGTACATTTTATGGAATGAACATAAATTTGCCTGGAGGGTTAAATGATCAAGTACTATTTTTAGGACCTTATACTGCATTCACATTAATAATTTTGGCATCAACAATACCGGTTGCATTGATGTACATTTATTTCAAAAAACTTGGTTGGATTAGTAAATAATAAAATATTATTCATACGCTTATCAAATTTAAAAAATGAATTTTGAATTGAATAATTGGATCATATCAATTAAAATTGAATTTTACGAGAGGAACATCCTAAAATAAAATGACAATTTTAGTTTGACTAATTTTACTAGTTATAATTAAAAAGGAAAATTGAGGTTTTACGATGAGCCTTTATTTGTACTCTTTCTTGAACCTGTTCCTCTACCTGTAATTCGGGTCATCCCCTCAGTTGAAGGTCTTGGTTTTGAATCTGGCAGATCTCCCAACCTTTTTGAACCTGTTCCTCTACCGGTGTGAATCATTTTATTTGCTGCTTGTTTTTTCTTTTCGTCTTGAATTTTTTTGTACTCGTCACCAGCCCAGCTTTTTTTATCGCCATCAATTTCTCTGATTCCAGTTCCTCTACCGGTTCTAATCCTGATTTTTCCCATAGCATTAGTTATGTTATCTTGTATTTAATTAAGCTCATTATTTCAGGTAAAATTGCACGTCATAGATTTTGGATGTGATTTGTATGTTAATGCCAATTTTTTAGTGATATAATCAGTAAAATGAATTAGTAAAATTAACCAGATTCTAAATATTTGAGTTAGAACTAGTCATCTCATAAATTAATCATATTATTTATCATATTGAAAAAATTACTTGTAACATATTATTAAAATTAGTGTATAAATTTTAAATTTCGATATCAGGATTTCCAGCTTTTAGTTTTTTCCAATCAGATAGAAAGTTTTCTAATCCAATGTTTGTTAAAGGGTGTTCGAGCATTTTATCTAGAACGGCTGGAGGTAAAGTTACAACATGTGCTCCAATCTTTGCTGCATCAATAACATGTATTGGATGACGAATGCTTGCAACAAGAATTTGTGTTTTAAAATCATCCTTATAATTATCAAATATTTCCTTAATGTCTTCAATCAACTTCATTCCATCTTGACCAACATCATCCAATCTACCGATAAATGGACTGACATATTTTGCTCCTGATTTTGCTGCAAGCAATGCTTGATTTGGAGAAAAAATTAGTGTAACATTTACAGGGATTCCTTCGGATGAAAGATGTTTGCATGCCTTTAAACCATCAGAAGTCATTGGAACTTTAACAACAACGTTTTTGCCGTATTGACGTAAACGTTTTCCTTCTTCAATCATTCCAGAATATTCAGTGCTTAAAACTTCCAAGCTAACGTCACCTTTGATAATTTGAGTAATTTCTTCCATAACGGCTTTTGGATTACCGCCTTCTTTTGACATGAGAGACGGATTTGTGGTAATTCCATCCAACAAACCCATATCGTTGAATTTTCTGATGGACTCTAGATTTGCGCTATCAAGAAAAATTTTCATAGTTTTCTACCCCGTATTTCTTTCACTTGTTTTATCATATTAAAAGATGTTATTCCGTGTTTTTCCAAAAGTAGTGAAATTTCATTATCTCGAGCAGATTCACCAAACATATCTTGAGCACCTATTCTTTTAATTGGAACAGGGTATCTTTCAGAAACAGATTCTGCAATTGCTGAACCCATGCCTCCCAAAATATTGTGTTCTTCACAAGTAACAATACACCCGGTTTCTCTGGCTGCTTTTTCTAATAATTCATCATCAATTGGTTTAATAGAAAACATATCCAGCACTCTACAAGATATTCCCTCTTGTTGTAATGATTCAGCTGCTTCAAGTGCCATTCTTACAGTAATGCCACATGCAGCAATAGTACAATCAGAACCATCACGAATTGTAATTCCTTTACCAATTTGGAAATCTTGTGATTCTGAATGAACTACAGGTGTGTTTGATCTTGCCATTCTCATGTAAAACGGACCATATTCATTTGACATTAATCTAGTTAATTTTGAAACTGCAATAGTATCAGCAGGTACGAAGACGCGGAAGTTTGGAATTACTCGCATAATTGCAATATCTTCAATTTGTTGATGAGAGCCACCATCAGGTCCAACAGACAAACCAGCGTGAGAAACAACTAATTTTACGTTAAGACCTTTTTTATTTCCGGGAGAAGGATAAGCTATTCCATTTCTTATTTGATCAACTGCGCGACCAGGTAAAAAGATGGCATAAGTACTGGCAAATGATATTTTTCCAGAAGCTGCAAGCCCTGCAGACATTGAAACTAGATTAGCTTCTGCAATACCTACGTTAAAGAATCTGTTTGGAAATACTTTGCCAAATCCAGAAGTTTTAAGTGAATCTGTTGTGTCTGCACCCAAAACAACTATGTTTAGATTTTCTTTTCCTAGTTCAATCAGTGTTTTTGAATACTCTGAACGCATATCAGTCATAACAGGCGGATTCAAAGATAACCAGCCTCTTCTGCTATTTTTTTAATCTGTTCTTGTTTTTCTCCAACAACATGCAAGCCAATCCATTTTTTTACAAGATCAGAACCTCCTAAATCATTTGCTTTATCAAGTAACAATTTTTGTCTTGTTTTAAAAACTTGATTTCTAAAATCCCTTATAGCACCACGCACATCTTGTTTTCCAATTATTGCACTACCGCCCACAAAAACTCTAGCGCCATCTGCAAAACAAGAGCCAATATTATCTAAAGTGACGCCACCATCAGCCTCAATATATCCAGAAAACTTGAATTCGTTTAGAACAGAGTTCAATTTAGTCATTTTTCCATGTGTTTCTTCAATGTATTTTTGTCCAGATTTTCCAGGTATGACAGACATTACAATTAATTGATCAAGTGATGATATGAATTTGTAAGACCATTCAGGAAGTTCGGTACTGGGATTAATTGCAAGACCTACACCTACTTGATTTTGTTTTAGATAATCATGAATTTCACCAAAACTTGATTCATCACAAGCTTCTGCATGTACTGTAACAATATCACTTCCTACTTCAACATAGTCTTTAACATGTTTTACAGGTTCATTTATCATCAGATGAGTATCAAAAGGAAGTACAGTCAAAGAACGTAATTCTTTGATTTTTGTATGATCAAAAGTTTTAGTTGGAACAAATTGGCCATCCATAACATCTAGATGAATAAAATCAGATCTTCCAGATACACATCGTTTTATCTCATTTTCTAGATTAGTCATATCACCTGCAATGATTGAAGGTGCAATCATAAACTGAGAATCAAGCTCTAAATCAATTATTGATGTAACATCAGAATCAGGAGCTTTTCCATGCCATTGGGGATTATCTTCCATGTGTTCTACTCCTTTACCTTTAATTGTTCTAGCGATGATTATTGACGGAATACCTTTTGTAGAATTTGCTTTAGTGATTGCTGCATCTATTTGTTCAATTCTATGTCCATCAATTTCAATTACATTCCAACCAAATGATCTCCATTTATCACCGGTCTTCCATCGTGATGCATCTCTCCACATTTCAGAAATATCATCTCCCTCTAATTTTTCATCTAATGGCATAATTTTTTCTGTGTATGAATCCTGTTGTATGAAATTTCTATCCAAAAAGACTGTGAGATTATCTACTTTATATTTTGCAGCAGTCATTGCCGCTTCCCATATTTGTCCTTCATTAGATTCACCATCACCTATTATGGTGTATACATGATAATTTTTATCATCAATTTTACCAGCAAGAGCAACACCAATAGAATAAGATAAACCAGTTCCCAAAGAACCGCCACAAAATTCAACGCCAGGACACTTAAGATCAGGATGACCCTGTAATTTACTGCCAAATTGTCTTAATGTTTCAAGTTGGGATTCTGGAAAATAACCTGCAACAGCCATATTTGAAAATAAGCCAGGTCCTGCATGTCCTTTAGATAAAATTAGTCGATCTCGATCGTCCCATTGGGGATTATTTGGATCATAGTACAAATGTTTGTAAAATAAGCATCCTAGAATTTCAGCCATGGAGAAAGATCCTCCTGGATGACCAGACCCTGCATTGTTTACCGCTTTAATTACTAATTTACGAGCACGCTGAACATTTTTTTTGATTAGATAATAATTTAGTCCCATTTCTCGATTGCAATAACTACAAATTTAATAAAAATCTACTTCTGTAAAATTTTAATCTGATGATAACCAGTGAATATTGTGGATATCAAAGAAGAGTTGCCAATAATAATTTATGATGATCAGTGTTATTTGTGTGTAAAATTTGCAAAAATGATTGAATTTCTATCGAGAGGTAATTTGACAATGATCGGACATTATTCAGACTCGGGGATAAAACTAAGAAAAATGTTGGGTAAATCAGCATTAGAGATGTTTTGGTTAATAGATAAAAAAACAGCATATGGTGGAAGAGCTGCACTTTTACCGTTGTTAAAAGTAATCATTACAGCAAAACAAATTAAATCAAATAAGACACAAGTGAATGTACAATGTGAGCAGAACTGTAAAACTGTAAAAGCTGTTTTCATAAGATCGACAAGTTTATTTTCAAATAGTAAAAAAATAGATCTTTAGTAAATCTAAATAACACATCAAAACCAATATTTGCATAATGAAGATACAGATAGAAAATCCAAGTAATTCTAAAAAGAAAACATCCATGCTTTGTGGATTTGTATTAGAAGATTCAGATAAAATACTAGGATTACAAAATAATAATTCAAAAATTACTTTATCATTAAAGCAATCAATAGATGATTTAGGTGGAGTATTTGGTAAAATATCAGTAATTCCAATTATAGGCACATCAACTCAGAGGATATTAATAGCAGGAATAGGTAAAAAAGAAAAGATTACCAATGATACAATAAGATTTGTTTCAGGTAAAATTGCACAAAAAGCTAAAGAACTAAAACTGAAAGAATTTACCATAATAGCACCACCAGATTCTTTAATTGAGTCTGTCTCATCAGTATCTCAAATAGTAGAAGGATGTAAAATGTCACTTTATAAATTTGAAAAATATAAATCAAAAAAGGAAAATATTATTCCAGATCTTACAATTTTAATTTCTAAATCAGAAAAGATTTCAAATGCAGTAAAAACTGCAAATATTATTTCAGAGGGTGTAATTTACACAAAAAATATTGCGAATCTACCTCCAAACGAATGCACACCAACAACATTAGCAAATTTTGCAAAAGGTATAGCAAAAAAAAACAACATGAAATGCAATGTAATATCAAAAATTGAACTCAAAAAAAAAGGATTTGGCGGGATAACTGCAGTAGGACAAGGAAGTAAAAATGAGCCTAAATTAATAATCTTAGAATATAATCATGGTCCTAAAAACGAAAAGCCGATTGTACTAGTTGGAAAAGCGGTAACATTTGACACAGGCGGAATTTCATTAAAACCTGGTGAAAAAATGGATGAAATGAAATTCGATAAATGCGGAGGATGTACAGTTATGGGAATAATGAAAGCGGTTTCAGAATTAAAACTGCCAATTAACTTAGTAGGAATTATTCCATCAGTAGAAAACATGCCAAGTGGTGAAGCGTATAGACCTGGAGACATCATAAAATTATACAATGGAAAAACAGCTGAGATTTTGAATACAGATGCAGAAGGCAGAATAATTTTAGCCGATGCATTATCTTATGGGGAAAAACAATATTCACCAAAAGAAATTATTGATTTTGCAACATTAACAGGAGCATGCATAATTGCATTAGGAACTAACATTGCAGGTATGATTTCAAATAATGAAAAATTAACAGGGAAGATCATAGAATCATCAAAAAGAACAACTGAAGAAATTTGGAACCTCCCATTAAATGACGACTATATGGATATGATAAAATCAGATGTTGCAGATATGAAAAATGTTGGAATTGGAAGAGCCGCAGGTACAATTACCGCTGCAGCGTTTTTAAGAAATGCTATTGAGGATACACCTTGGATTCATATCGATATTGCAGGTGTTGCATGGACACAGATAGCAACAAAAGAAAAGCCTTACAACCCAAAAGGAGCTACAGGTTTTGGAGTAAGATTGGTTCTGGATTATTTACAGAATTAATTCAAAAAAAGTAAAATGTAATTTAATAACAAGTCTAAAACAAGTGTAACTGTAGAAATAGGTTTCTAGACTATTATGTAATTTTAAAAGACGTATTAAATTAGTATCCTCTACTATTCCTATCTGGTTTATCCGTGTTAGGATTTCTAAATCCATGCTTATCCATCATATGATTTAGAAATCGTATATCATCTAAAAATGATTGTCCACAAACAACACAGTTAGGCATCGAAATCATAATGCAAACCATAAATTCCATATTAAAAGATTGATTCAAAGAAGATGCCAGCACTGTTGCTTCCCAAGAGCTCTCGCATCTTAGTAGCACAACAGCGACATTAGGTTTGACTTCCAAGTTCGGAATGGGATTGGGTCGCACCCTAACGCTATGGCCGGCTTGAAAAATCTTGACAGAATCTCATCTATTAAGGTAACGCCTCTTTTTGGAGAGTTCAAAAGAGGTATAAATCAAGGCAAAATAGAATTACGACATGACTCATAGAGTTGCAGTACTGGACAGAGACCTTTGCCAGCCAAAAAAATGTGGTTTAGAATGCATAAAATATTGTCCGGTTAACAAATCAGGAGCAGATTGCATCATACTAAACGAAGAGGTAAAAAAAGCCCAGATAGATGAAGAGGTTTGTAATGGGTGTGGCATATGTGTAAAAGTTTGTCCGTTTGATGCAATTACAATTGTCAATTTAGCATCGGAATTAGCATCAGATAAAATTCATCAATATGGCCCAAATTCATTTAGACTATACAGATTACCTACACCTAGAAAAGGAGAGGTAGTAGGACTACTAGGTAGAAACGGAATGGGAAAAAGCACTGTAGTAAATATTTTATCTGGAAATTTAAAACCAAATTTAGGAAGATATGAAAATCCTCCAGAGTGGAATGAAATTTTAAAGTATTATAGCGGAACTGAATTAAAATCTCATTTTGATAAAATTAAAAATAAACAACTGCGTGCATCAATTAAACCACAACAGGTACATCATGTTGCACAAGTATTTGATGGCACCGGAAAAGATCTTATAGAAAAATATGATGAACGTGGAATATCTAGAGAATTAATCAAAGAATTAGGATTAGAGAATTCAATGGAACAAAATTTGAAAGAGCTCAGTGGGGGGGAGCTTCAAAGATTATCTATTGCAGCAGTTGCATCAAAAGATACCGAGTTTTACTTTTTTGATGAACCATCATCGTATAATGATGTATTTCAAAGAAAAAGTGTAGCAAGAGTAATTCATAGCTTAGCTAAAATTGGAAAAAGCGTTATGGTTGTAGAACACGATCTAACATTACTTGATTATCTAAGTGATTACATTGAACTGCTTTATGGTGAACCTGCAGCATATGGAATAGTTTCCAATGTATTATCAACTAAAATTGGAATAAATGTATTTCTGGATGGCTATCTACCAACTGAAAATGTCAGATTTAGAGACAAAAAATTTTCTTTTGATGTATCGTCTTCATCCACTGATGAATTTCAGGAAGGAAGTGAAATTATGGCATACCCAAAACTAGAAAAAAAATATCCTAGTTTTTCAGTTACTATTGAAGCGGGTAGAGTAAGAAAAGGAGAGGTATTAGGAATAATGGGGGCAAATGCACTTGGTAAAACAACATTGATGAAGATGATTGCTGGAGTAGAAAAACCAGATTCTGGAGAGATAGATAAAAGAATAAAAATTGCATATAAACCACAATATCTTCAAAATGATATTGATGTAGAAGTAATTGCATTATTAGATAAAGCCAATGGTGGTCCAATTGAAGGAAGTCAAGAAGAAGAACAAATACTAGAGCCATTAAAAATTAAAAAACTATACAATAAATCAGTAAAGAATCTTTCAGGTGGAGAATTACAAAAAATTTCAGTTGCAGCATGTCTTTTACAAAAAGTAGATCTTTATGCATTAGACGAACCATCTGCATTCTTAGATGTAGAAGATAGAATAACTATTGCAAAGTTTTTACAAAAATTTGTTCGATCATTTGGAAAAACAGCGATTATCATAGATCATGATATCCAATTAATGGATCTCATATCTGACTCGATGATAATTTTTGAAGGCGTATCAGGATTATCAGGACATGCAACATCACCAATGCCAAAAGCAGATGCAATGAACAGATTTCTAAAATCATTGGATATGTCATTTAGAAGGGATGAGAAAAGTTTGAGACCGCGAGTAAACAAATTAGAAAGCAGATTAGATAAAAACCAAAAAGAAACGGGAAATTTCTATTACAAAGGATGACTCGAATGCTAAAGAAAACATTGGAAAGTATACTCAGTGAACAAGAGAGTCAACATCTTATTTCATCTTTTGATCAGATTGGCGATATAATCATAGTAAGGATTCCAGATTCGTTACTTGCAAAGAAGAAAGTTATTGGTGAAACTCTATTAAAGCAAGTAAAAATTGCAAAGAGTGTTTTTTATCAAACCTCTGCAGTGGAAGGTGATTTTCGCACAAGAAATTTAGAAATCCTAGCAGGAGATAATAAAACAGAAACGGAATACAAGGAATTTGGCTGTAAATTTACAGTAGATGTTGAAAATGTATTCTTTTCTCCCAGATTGTCTACAGAACGAGAAAGAATAGCGAATTTAGTTCAGAATGGAGAAACTATAGTCAATATGTTTGCAGGAATAGGAATGTTTTCAATAATGATTGCAAAAAAAAAGAAATGTACAGTATATAGTATAGATATTAACCCAATCGCAGCAAAACTTTGTGAAAAAAATATCAAATCAAATAAACTTGTAGGGAATATAGTCTCAATTAATGGAGATGCATTACAAATAATTCAAGAACAACTTCAAAATAAATCAGATAGAACGTTAATGCTGCTACCAGAAAGATCAGATGAATTTTTAGAGTCTGCAATTAATGCAACAAAAGATGGTGGGATAATTCATTATTATTCACATATTCATGCAGATAAAAAATCAAATGCAGGAAAGCTCTCTGAAGAACATTATTTACAAGTTTCACCTGTTAAATCAGAAATATTAGGATCAAAAATTGTAAGAGATGTAGGTCCCAGATATTATCAAACTGTTGTTGATGTAAAGATTATGAAATAATTAATCATCTGATGAGATTGATGCTGATGAAGGTTTTGTTGTTGCCATAACATAGCCAATCCATGCCACAACTCCAAGAATTCCTCCTGCAATCATCAAAATGGATAATTGTAAAACAATCGGACTCCATTCAGACAGCATTAGCAGATATGCATAAAGAAAGAATGCTACAATACACAATACAAAAATTGTGATACCCATACCTTTACGCTTATTCATTAAGTTGAAGCTTGTTGTGAGTTATTTATTGGTTTTAACTAATCTAATTCGATTGCCATAAGATAAGCATCTTCACCATCGCGATAATACGCATTAAGTTTTTGTCTAACAACAAATCCTAGTTTTTCATATAATCTGACTGCATCATTATTACTACATCTCACTTCAAGATAGAATTCGTCACATTTTTTAAGTTTAACACCATTCACAGATTCTTCAACTAATGCTTTTCCTATTCCTTTTTTTCTATATTCATCAAGAACTGCAACTGATACCATATGACCTTTTTTTACAAATCCCAATTTTTTAAAATTTGAAAATCCATATTCAGTTTTACACATTATGTATCCAACGTGTTTTCCTCCAATTTCTGCAACAATAAACGCCTCAGGTATTTCAGCTAACAAGCTTTCATAGAAATAATCGGAGTAGTGTTCAGGGAGGGTCTTTAGATTTATTTCCATGACTGGAATAAGATCGCTTGGATCTGCTCTTCGGATGTTACAATCACCCAATTGCCTGAGAATTACTTGCATATTAGTATAATTTATTATCAATATTTAATTTTAAACCACAAAACCATTTAATGGAAAGAAATAGCCGTAAAGAGAATGAGCGATCCTTCTCAAGATGACGTAATTTCATTAGTTAATTCATTATTTGAAGTGGATCAGTTCAACAAAGGGATGCATGCATTGGAATTTAGGATTAGCGATAATAGTTTTAAATCAAAATTTGAGGATTTGGCAAGAAGATTAGAAAATATGAGTTATGTGTGCAAACTAGAACAGATGGATGATGGTAAATATCTGATAATTCAAAAATTCACTCCAAAAAAACAAAGAAAGTGGTTAAGCACGTCCTGGACTCCACGAATTTTGTTTACAATCGTCATAACTTTTGTAATGATTGATGGATTTTATCGTACTACAGGAACTAATTCTATTATCAATATAGGAGATCCATTAGAAATGGCAGGAATCTATACACTGTCACTTTTAGGAATTTTAGGAATTCATGAGTTAGGCCACATAGTTGCAGCTAAAATTCATAGATTAAAAACAACATGGCCATTTTTCATACCAGGAATACCAATTATAGGCATTCCTACTTTTGGTGCATTTATTCAATCACGTGGATTAACAATTAATCGTGAAATTTTATTTGATGTAGCTATTGCAGGACCAATTGCAGGACTAATAATTGCAATAATAGTTTCAATGTACGGAGCATACACTGCACCCATATTACAAGAAGATGTCGCTCAAGGACTTTTTGCAGATTCTAGATTAATTGAATGGAATCAAGGTGAACCATTGTTGATGACTGCAAGTTTAGCATTGTTTGGAAAAGGTGGACCGGGTCATGAAGTAATTATGACGCCAGTGTTGTTTGCAGCTTGGATTGGATTTCTAATTACATTTTTGAATTTATTGCCAGCATGGCAGTTAGATGGAGGACATATGGCAAGAACATTACTTGGATC
Organism: Nitrosarchaeum sp.; assembly: GCA_036984365.1. Lineage (GTDB taxonomy): Archaea > Thermoproteota > Nitrososphaeria > Nitrososphaerales > Nitrosopumilaceae > Nitrosarchaeum. Next base: position 122,715 of record BQXB01000002.1, on the reverse strand, counting down.
TAAACTTCACAGATATGCAACGTTTGGAAGCATGGCAATTCTTGTTTTATTAAATTATTGGCTAATGGCAATGCTAATTCTTGTTTTAAGTTCAAGAAATCCTAGTGCAACTCCACTTGACGATATCTCTCCATTATCAAAAAACAGAAAACTAGCATATATTGGGATCATAGTATTAGCTATTTTGTGTGCTCCGATACCATCAAATTTTTTGTTTAATTTCTTATCTTAGTAAAACTCTAGATCCATCCATTACAACTGCAACTTTTTGTCTATTACCTTGTGTTTTCAGGATATAATCTAATGAAGGTTTAATTCCAGATAACGAAATCATGTTTAATTTTTTAACATAGTAATCAGGAAGAATTGAAACCAAACCCATCTGAAAGTTTTTTTGAATTTCAGATAAAAACAACAAATCTTCCATTCCAGAAATATATTTAGTTGGATTTCTAAGTTGTTCAATAGTTAATCTGCCCTCAATGTATTGTTGTAGTGCATCAGAGCCTAAACCAGATTTACATTCTGCCACTAAGATTGCCAGACCTCCATTTTGTACAGCACTAGCACAATTCCAAAGAGATGAAAGAGATTTTCCAAGATTATCATTACTAGAATCTTTACCAGTGCTAATTATCATTGATTTGTGATGACCTATATCTTTGATTGCAAATGATTCGAGGGTTTTTGTAGATGAAACAGTTTCAGAGGGATGTCCTATTGAAAAATCAACAATACCTTGAGAATTTGCAACAATTTCAATTGCTTTGATTTCAAAATTATCGGCAAATTTTTTTGCTTCATCAAAACTTTCGGTTAACTGTCCAGGAGATGGAATATTATTTTTTCTTTTTGCATATGCAGAAAGCATTGATTCCTGACCAAATTTTTTGATTAGTCTTGAACAAATAGTTTCATATCCAAATAATCCATCAAACTCTAATTCGCCAATGAAAACAAGATTAGAATTAGAAAGATCTGCGTTATCAAATTCATTGATTGAACTTCCTTCAGGTAAGCCAGATTTTACTAGATTCATTATTTTTTTCTCAGCTAAAATTTTAGGAAACGGTAATGATTTTTGCTCACAGATTGTAAATAGTGATGAAATAATTTTTTGAACAGATTTAGAATTATGTAACACCACAAGTTCCATAGGTTTTGTTAAATCAATTGTGGTGAGTTTTTCATTGATCACTACATCATCTAAGACTTTGCCATCAGAGTCAATTTTTTGCTCTAAATTCTCTGCCCGAATATCAAGAACAACATCAGTAATACCATAGTTTAACCAAATTTCAGGCATGATTATTACATAATACAAACCAAAATAAATCCATTGTAATTAATTTAGACATGGAATTCATAAAAGAATTTTCAACCTTTTTGATGCAAAAAGAAATTGTGAAATTTGGAGATTTTACACTTGCAAGCGGTAAAAAAAGTTCATACTATGTAGATTTGAGGCTAGTTCCTAGCTATCCTCATCAATTTAGAACTATGGTAAAAAATCTACAAAATAACATTGCAGAAGACATAGGGTTAGATAGTTTTGATTCTCTAGTATCAGTTCCTACAGGAGGCTTAATTATTGCATCAGCATTAGCGATTGAAATAGTCAAACCGTTAATCTATGTAAGAAGTAAACCAAAAGATTACGGCACTACAAAATCAGTTGAAGGGCAAATTCACAAAGGAATGAGAGTTGTAATGATAGATGATGTTGCAACTACAGGAGGTTCTGTTGTGAAGGCCATAAAATCATTGAAGGATGCCAACATAACAATTGAAGATGCATATGTAATTGTAAATAGAATGGAAGGTGCGGATGAAGCACTCAGAGAATTAGGAGTTAAATTACATTCTCTTGTAAATGTAATGCAAATTACACAGACATTGCACGAACAAAAATTCATAGAAGATGATATTTTAGAAAAAGTAAGAAAACAGATTGAAGGATAATTTTTGGCGGGTCAGACAAATGCCTTTCAATCATCTTTCAGATATAACTCTGATTCTTCATTGCAGCCAGTAAATTTTGGTTATGGTCATTTTAAAACTAACGGAAAGAAAATGGGCCCAAAGGGCTTCGATCCCTTGACTCCCCGGTTATGAGCCGGGTACTCTACCAAGCTGAGTTATGGGCCCTAAGCAGATGAATTTTATCTTCAGTATAAAATGTTATGAGATTAACAATATGCTTCATAACAACTATCAAGTAACAGATTTTGTGCAGAAATAGATTTATCTGCAATTTGGATCAAGTTATCTGAATCAGCTGTTGTTTTTTCAAGAATATTTCTCCAAGATGCAGTATGACGAATGTCGGCTTCAGTATGAAGTTTAAAGTATTCTGTAGCTTCATCGTTTGATATTCCATAAAATTCTATCAAGCCATCAAGTTTTGTTTGGCTTATTTTTGGAATTTCTTTTTCAAAAGCATACATTGCGCATGCACCACCATCAAAAGTCATCATTAATTCAGATAATTCTGAAACAGCTTTTTTGGTCTTTTCTAATCCAGTGTAATGAGTTAACTCAGATTCAGAAATTCCCAATTCATCTACAAATTTAATCCATGATTTGATATGAGAGGATTCCTCAAGTTGATTTTCAACTAGTTCCTTGATTACAGAATTTGGAGCTTTTTCTATAATTGGAGTCATAAACGATGGAACCGCCTTTACAAGTTGAAAATATTCTTTAGAGTATCCAGATAAAGAGTCAAGAGATAATTTTCCATCAGACCACATTTGATAGAATGGGTGTTTTAACAAACTTCTTTCTTCAATCATTTCATCGATTCGTCTTATTAGATTCATATCACATCTCGTAACGTGCCAATAAAAAAATCTTTGTGGTTTACAAAAGATTTTATGGACAAATTACCCATTTTTTGTGGGTTCCAGTGGTGTAGACCGGTCAAGCATACTGCCCTTTCAAGGCAGTGATCCCGGGTTCAAAATCTAACGATGAAAATCCCGGCTGGAGCACCAAGATTTAATTACTAATGAGAAAGTTTTTTGAATAGATCAATATCTTGAACAGGAAAAATATTGAGATAAATCCATTACTTGAAACATATGGTAAGTATATTGACAAAATTAACCGTGCATTAGATAAAGAATTATCACTATATTCTGAATCTGAATTTATTGAGCCATTAAAATATTCATTAGAGGGTGGAAAACGAATTAGACCAATTATCTTAGCTTTAGCAGCTGAGAGTGTAGGAAAAATTGATGACAATACTTTGGCAGCAGCATGTGCAGTGGAATTTTTGCATATGGAGTCAATCATACATGATGATATTATCGATAATGAAACTATGAGAAGACAAAAAGAGCCATTTCATATCAAATATGGATATAACACAAGTGTATTGACTGGAGATTTTGTTTTAGGATTAATTCTTGCCATTTCTTCAAGATTAAACAATGCAAGAATTACAAAGGATTTAGCAACAACAGCTATGTTGATGAGTGAAGGAGAAATGATAGAAAGTAGATTAGAAACTAGTGAAGATGTTACTTTTGACGATTACATTAAAGTGATTGAATACAAAACTGCTACTGCATTTGAAGCTGCTGCAAGAATAGGGGCAATAATTGCAAACGGTAACGAAGAAGAGATAGAAGCACTTACAGAATATGGTAAAAACATAGGAATTGCATATCAAATAAGAGATGATTTGCTAGACTGGAAGAATGAAGATAAATTATTTAATTTATTGATCAAGAAAAGTTCTGATCCTAGAGATGTATTCAACAAAATGGAGGATCTTTTAAAAGAATTTTCAGATAAGTCTAGAACTAGTTTAAGAAAAATTGCAGATAATAATGCAAAAATAAACTTGGATAATCTTATAAAATTTACAACATTTAAGGCATAACGCCTAAGCTAAATGTCGGAGATGCAAATTCTACAAATTTAATTATTGGATCTGGATAAATACCAAATCCTACCAAGAAGACTATAGAGAATATCATAATTGCAATTATTGATTTCGGTTCTGATATTCGTTTTTCATTTTCTCCTTCAAAGTACATTTTTCTTGTTATCCAACCATAGTAAGCAAGTGATAAAGCACTATTTAGAACTCCAGCTATTGCAAGCCAAGGTGCCCACCATATTGTAGTTCCTGCGTCTAATGCACCACCAAATAACATTAATTTACTCCAAAATCCAGCAAGTGGAGGAACACCTGCTAAGGCAAATAAGGAAATTATCAGTCCAAGTGCCGTAATAGGCATTCTCCTACCAAGTCCTTTGAGTTTATCGATATGAGTGACAGCAAGTGTAGTAATTATGCCAGTAACTGCAATGAACGCCATACCTTTCATTACTGCATGATTCAAGACGTGATAAAGAGAACCTTGCAAACCAAGTGAGCTGTAAGGAGATACTGCAAGTCCTATTAGAATATAGCCAGCATGAGCAATACTAGAATATGCCAGCATTCTTGCAAGATTCTTTTGCATTATTGCTGCAATATTACCAATAGTCATTGTCATTACTGCAATAACACCAAGAGCTAAAGTCCAATCTAGATTTAGCACTACCATTCCTAGAACTACTATTCTAATAGTGGCTGCAAATCCCGCTTTCTTTGTTGCAGCTGCAAGTAAAGTTGTAATGGTTGGCGGGGCACCCTCATAAGTATCAGGTAGCCATTGATGGAATGGAACTAGTCCCATCTTAAATCCAAATCCTGCAATAAACATTCCAACAGACAATAATGCTAATGGTAACAAGGAAGGTTCAAGAGTTGCGTAACCTTGAATTACTTCACCGATATTTGTAGATCCGGTTAAACCATAAGATAATGAAATTCCATAAACAATAATTGCAGAGGATAATGCTCCAAACAAGAAATATTTTAGTGCAGCTTCATTTGAACTTGGATTCTTTTTCATAAATCCAGCCAAAACATATGTTGGAATACTCATAAGTTCCCAAGCAACAAATAACATTACTAGGTCAGTAGAGTAAGCTACTAACACCATACCGATTGTAGAAAGTAATATTAGTGAATAGTATACAGCAGGATAGTTCTTCTTTCGCATGTAATTAAAGGAACCAACTGTAGTGAAAATTGCAACAATTAACATAGCAATGGCAAAGAACCCACCAAATGCATCATCTACAAGAACGTCTTCGGAAAACAGAGCAGATGGAAGAATGTTTTCATTAACAAATTGATACGCAACGTATCCTATTGATACAATTAATGCAGAAAATGCAATAACAGCATAAAATGAGTTTGAACCTTTTTCTTTTCTTGCAATACTGATTATAGGTAACAAAATTCCTACAGTCCCAAGTATTGCAATTATTACCAATGGAGTTGAACTAATTTCTAACATCTCATCATACTCCTATATCAACAATATCAGGACTACAAATAGTAATCCAGCTCCAAATACAAATAGATATGATTGTGCTACACCGGTTTGAGTTCCTTGAACTACTTTAGCACTCCAACCAACCGCTTTTTGTAATCCACTATTCATTCCATAATCAATAGCAGTCTTTTCAAAATATCTGAATACTCCTCTCGAAAGCCATAATGGAGTAACTACAAAGCACCAATAAACAATTGCATTAAGGTAAAATCGATTCAAAATAACTTTATGAATAGCATAAAAGAAAATATTTGAATTTACAAATTTAACTGGATCAATCCATCTACCAATATAAAATACATATCCTAATCCAGTTCCAATTCCAAATGCAGATAATGATGCCGCTAATGCAACAGGATTAATTCCATCTAAGAAACCTGGCAGTATAGAGTTTTCAATTTCATGATGTATAGAATGAATTCCAAATGATTCTTCAAGATATTCAGTAAACAATTCATGTAATCCACCTTCAAATGATAAACCAATTAGACCGATAGCAATTGTAAGTACAGCTAGAATTCCATATGGTACCCACATAGATAATGGAGCTTCATGAATATGATGTCCTTCTTCTTCCATTTTTTGAATATGTTTACTCTTTGAACCATAGAATACTAATCCTAACATTCTAGTTGTGTAAAATGCAGTGATCACTGCTGTCAGTACGGCAATTGCAAATATTGGCATTGCCCATTCATATCCTGATGTATACACAGCACCAAAAATAGAATCTTTACTCCAGAAACCAGTTGTGATAAATGGTGCACCCATTAATCCAAGACCAGCAGCCCACATAAACGCATATGTCTTTTTCATGTGTTTTCGTAATCCACCCATATCTGTCATGAATCTTGAACCTACAACATGTAACAATGAACCAGCTGCCATGAATAATGATGCCTTAAACATTGCATGTGAAATTAGATGGAAGAAACCTGCAGTATATCCATTAACAAATTGTTCTGACAATCCAGCAATTCCCAGAACCATCATCATGTAACCAATTTGAGAACCTGTAGAATATGCGAGTACTTTTTTAATTTCAGAATTGACCATTCCCTGAAGTCCTAAGAGAAGTGCAGTAGTAGCACCAACTAAGAGAATTATTTCAAAGAATTGATCTGCCAAAATTCCGGCAGCACTTAAAGCGAAAACTAGTGGCGCCAATCTCATCACTAGGAAAACACCTGCTTTTACCATAGTTGCAGCATGAATCAGAGCTGAGACTGCGGTTGGACCAGTCATTGCTTCTAATAACCATTCGTTAAGTGGAAATTGTGCAGATTTACCAATTGCACCACCAAATAATAATACAAACGCAGGAATTAAGAGACCTTGTGCGGACATTGATGTTGCCCAAGCTGTATCATGTATTAATTCTCTAAATCCAAATGTTCCAGCAAACAAGAATATCAAAAGCATACCAGCAATCATCATCACATCACCTACTTTGGTCATGATGAAAGCTTTCATTCCAGCATGAGTCGGAGAATAATAATCTAAGAGTCCAAGAACAGTTCGTCCTTCAGTTCCAACATGATCTTTCTTTTTATCACGATACCAAAAGCTGATCAATGCATATGACGCAAGTCCTACACCTTCCCAACCAAAGAAGACCTGTAGTAAATTATCAGATAATACAATTAATTGCATTGAACCAATAAAGAACATCATCCAAAACCAAAATCTTGTAATCGATTTATCGCCTTTCATGTATCCCGTACTGTAAATCATAATGAGAAATGAAATCCATGCAACCACATTTGCCATAATTATTGAAAGAGGATCTGCTAATACACCAGCTTTCAATCCAATTGAACTAATCCAAGAAATTTGATCATGAACTTCATGTGCTTCTAATGCCATTGGCAATAGAGATGCTGCAGAAAGAGCACTCATCAAAGCAAAACCTACTGCAACATAACCAGTTGAGCGTTTGGAGATTTTTCCAACTCCTGGCATAATTAGAGCTGCAACAAAAGGTAGAATCCAAATCAACCATGCACTTGATGCACCTACTTCAAATGGTAAACCTAATGCTTCAGTAGCCATATACTAAACCCCCAACACTCCATTCATGTACGGAATTATTTGATTAAAGAATATGTCCGGATAGATTCCTAGAACAATAGTAAAACCTGCAAGTACCATCATTGGTGCAGTCATATACCAACTTCCTTCTTTTACTTTCTCAAGATGTTCTGGAAGTTTTCCAAAGAATACACGCTTGAGCATCCAAAGCATGTAGGACATTGTTAATGCAGTTGCAACTAGACCCAAACCGAATGTAACGGCTCTGACTGTTGAACCTTCTTCAACAGCAGTTTCTAATGCTCCAAAAAATAAAGTCCATTCACCCATAAAGCCACTAGTTGGAGGAACCCCCATGATAGTCAATGCACCAATCATTGCACATACAGCAGTAATTGGCATCTTTCCAGCTAGACCACCTAGTTGAGAAATATTTCTTGTGCCAACTTTAACAATTATTATTCCAGCCATCATGAAGAGAATTCCTTTACCAAGTGCATGTGTAACATACATCATTTCAGCACCAGATAATCCAAGTGCTGACATTGAACCGATTCCAAATAGAATGTAACCCATTTGACTTATACTAGAATATGCAAGTAATCGTTTGATATCATCTTGCATTAAAGCCATTGCACCACCATAAATCATTGTAACAAGTCCCCATATGTGGAACCAAATCGAAAGCTCAGCAAATGTATTTGGTAAAAATTCTACAATCAATCTAAAAATACCATAAGCACCAATACCAATCATAGCAGGTGACAACAATGCGCTAATTGGAGTTGGCGCAGATCCGTGGACCCAAGGGAGCCAAATATGGAACATGAATACTGCTAATTTAACTCCAAGACCAATTGAAATAGCAATAGCTGAAAGCACCAAAATATCATGTGGAATTTTTGATTCATCAATATCTGCAAAATCAAAACTTCCGATTGTAAGACCAATCATTAAAAATCCTAACAATAAAACAACAGCACCTGCATGGGTCCAAAATAAGAACATTAAACCAATCTTTCTTCTAGGACCAGCACCCCAAAGAGCAACCAAAAAGAAACCAGGAATCAACATAATCTCAAAAAACACATAAAATTCAATTAGATTTGTAGCAAGAACAGTCCCAAGCATTCCCATTGCAAAAACAAGATAAAGTGCAAAGTAAAGTCCTGACTTTGCATTAACATAATTTGAAAGAGAAGAGGATTCAACTATTTCAGAATGTCCACTAGTTGTTGATGTGATTTCATGTTGTTCTTCCTCATATTGTTCATGAAATCTATGAATCATGTATGGTTTTGAATAAAGTGCTAAGATTGTACTAAGTACATAAATCATAATAGCAAATGGCGATGCTAAACCATCCAACAAGAAACCAAATTCACCAAATTGTTCTGTCCATGGATAATGTTCTTCTGCAGTACCACTTAGTGCAGCTAAAATTACTAATACTGTTGTGTAAAGCAAGAGTCCAAATGTAAACCACATTGCAGGAGTAGGACCTAGTTTTCGACCAATTATGTAGGCTACAGGAGATAATAACAATGGCAAGAAAACTGCCTGTAAAAGTGCATATTCCATTATCCTTTCAAACTCCTAAAGTCTGCAATGTCAATATTCTGATACATACGATATGCAACTATAATTAATGAAAGTCCTACTGCAACTTCGGCAGCAGCTATTGCAATTGAAAATAAAGCTAATGTTTGACCACCACTATGAGGTAAGAATCGTCCAAATGCTACCAAGTTAAGATTTGCAGCATTGATAATTATTTCAACTGCAAATAGCATTCGGATTGCATTTCTCTTTACAGATAAACCATAAATTCCAATGCCCAACAAGGCAATAGATACTAAAACAAAATCAATCAGTTCGTTGCTCATTTTGAATATCCTCTCTTCTTGCTAAAACCAGTGCGCCAGTAACTGAACCAGCTAATATTAGTCCCATTAAAATCAAAGCTGGCCAATAATATGTTAAAAAGTCTGCACCGATATTTCTAAAATCAACTGCAGGTTCATCAGTAGTTATTGTTTTGATACCAGAATCCATTATGACAGAACCTAATGCAACCATGAAGATTAACATCAATGCAATACCAGCAAATTTTCTTCTTTTATCTTCTATTTTCTTAAAGATTAATTCTCTTTTTACCAACATCACAGTAAATAAAATTAAAACAGCAATTGAACCTACATAAACCGCTAATTGAAACATTGCAACAAAAGGAGAATCTAAAAGTAAAAAGAATCCAGCAATTCCACCAAGTGTTCCCATTAATGCAATTGAACCGTAAATTAAAGATCTCATTTCTAATGCAGCTATTGCAGAACCAATTGTAATTACAGACAACGCAAGAAATACAACATCAGCCATGAGTTGCACCTCTATCAGTAATTTGTATTTCTGAATCTTGAGAGACATATGGTTTTACTTGAAGTTGTGCTGGGGTGTAAATCAAACCTTCTTTACTAAACGAAGAAAGCTCATAATCATTTGTCATATACAATGCATAAAATGGACATGCATCAACACATAATCCACAAAATACACATTTACCATAATCAATTTGTGGCATAATGGCTTTTTTATTTTGTTTGTGTTCTTCTGGAACTTTTACCATTGCTATTGCTTCTGCTACACCTTCGCATGCAATAGAACATAGCTGACAGCCAGTACAATGATCATGAAATAGCATATGACGGCCTTTATAGCCTGCAATTCCAACACCTGTTGACGGATCAAATTGATAACCATCTCCAACAAATTTTAGTTTCTCTTCAGGATATCGTAGTGTAAATCGTTTAATGGCTAAATGCTTAATTCCTGAATTTAATGCCTTGATAATTCCAGTTGCAGTATTCATTACAATATTCCTCCAGGTCCCAAGACTCCAGCGTACAACAATCCGAGTGCTATAAAGATGTTAACGAAGGCTAGTCCAATTAGTTTGTACCAACCAAGACTCAATAACATGTCGATTCTAATTCGTGGGAAAACTCCTCTTGGCAATAGAATAAAAAATATCACTCCTACTGTTTTTATTACAAACCATACAACACCGTTAAGCATTTCTTGAGAAAATACTGGAAGTCCAGGAATTTTAGCTGTGATTGGACCCATTACTATTCCATCAGTAAGAATTTCTTCAGGGAAAGAAGGCCAGATCATTGGTCCAGTCCATCCACCTAGAAACAAAACGACAAACAATGCTGCAAATGCATATAGTTTTAGATATGTTCCTAACTGAACAAGACCGTAGATCATTCCAGAAAATTCTGTTAGCCAACCAGCAACAATTTCACTTTCAGCTTCCGGTAAATCAAATGGAATTCTTTCTAATTCAGCCAATATTGTAATAAAGAAAATAATTGCACCTATTGGTAAGAATATAATCCACGGAAAATTAGTTTGACTTTCAACAATTTCAGAAAGATTTAGGGTTCCAGTAAGAATTACTACTCCCAATAGGGAAAGAATCAATGGAATCTCAAATGAAACCATTTGGTGTAATGCTCTTATTCCACCAATGAATGGAAATTTACTGTTTGAAGACCATGCAGAAAGGATAGTAACAATCGGAAAGAATCCAATAATTGCGAAGACTGCTAATAATCCAACATCAACATCTGCAACTACCCAACCTGGTGCAACTGGAATTAGTGCAACAAATGCGGCGGCTGTTGCAACAAATATCACAGGAGCTGCCCAGAAAATTGGTTTGTCTGCTTTTGCTGGAATAATAATTTCTTTTGATATTAGCTTAAGTCCATCACCCATCAATTGTAAAATTCCTTCAACTTTCCCACAATAAAATGGACCTACACGTAGTTGTAGTTTTGCAAGCATTTTTCTTTCTACAAAGATAGTTGCAGCTGCAATTAATGCTGCAAAACCAAATCCAGGAAATGCTGCAATTCTAAACAAATCAGTATTCATAAATGCTTTTAGAATTGGAAGAGTTCTGGAAGGATCTGCCAACCATGTTAATGCAAGAAATGGTGTAAGCAGTTCACCATCTATAACTGGCATTTCAATATAGAACAGTACAATCTGTACTGCAGGAATGCCAACTAGTGTAAAAATCAGTAGTATCCAAAAGACGTTATCTAGAATAGACTTTACAAATTCACTAAACTTGAAGTTTGGTGCAATGACAGACATTTAACGATCTGCCTCCACAGGCCAATAATTAAGACTCCAGTAAACAGATGGCATGTTACCAAGTTTTTCACCTTTGAGAAGATATGGTAATGCGATCAAATTTCTAAATGAACCAACACTCATCTTAACACGATATGGTTCTGGTTTTGCATCAGATACGATATAGCATCCTAAAGAACCTCTTCCAGATTCTACACGTTTGTATACTGAATCAAGTCCTTTACCTTTTGGATTCGGTTTTAGTTTAACTCTAACTGAACCAGATTTAGGCATTTTTTGTAATGCTTGTCGAATTATTGCACAACTTTCCAACATATCAAGCCATGGGACTTTAGATCGTGCATAAGAATCCCCTTCTTTCATTACATTGGTATGAACATCCAATTCTTCATAGATATCATATGGTTCTTTCTTTCTAAGATCATAATCAACACCACTTGCACGAAGTACTGAACCAGTTGTTCCAAGTCTAATGGCATCTTGACGTGACAGAACACCGGTATCTTTTGTTCTAGCAATTAAAATAGGATTATCATAAAAAATTGCAGCGTATTCTTTAATACGTTTTTCAAAATAGTTGACTTGACGTAAACAAACTTCTTCAAAGTTTGGCGGTAAATCATTTCTAACTCCTCCAGGTACAAAATGTGCATGTGTAACTCTTGCACCAGTCATTTTTTCCATAAGATCAATTAAGAGTTCACGATCACCTGCAGGCCACATAAACATTGTAGAGTGCCCTAAGAAAATTCCATAAATTGCAAGCCAATACATTGTATAGATACAACGATTAAGCTCAGATGCAATAACTCGAACATATTTTGCTCGTTCTGGTACTTCAATTCCAAGAATTTCTTCAACTCCTAAAACATAAGGGTACAATACATTACAAGAATCATGAATCACTGGTCTTTCTAAATGTGGAATATTTGTAATGTAGTTTCTATATTCAGCCATCTTTTCTTCACCACGATGAACATAACCAGGATCAGGATCACAAGCAACAATAAAATCACCATCAATTTGTACAATAATTCTCATGTGACCAGAACCAGGGTGTTGTGGTCCAACATTAAGAGTCATAATTCTCTCATCTACTTTTTGAAGTGCAAGTCCTGGCGGTAATTCTGGATTCATATCTATCTTCCCTTAATTGCAAAGTCCTTTCGTAGAGGTGGTAAATCTGCCCAATCTTCTGGTAAAAGTAATCTCCTATTATCTGGATGGCCTTGAAAGTAAACCCCAAACATTTCAAAAATCTCTCGCTCATGAAATTCCACACTGTAAAATATTTCTCTAAGACTAGGAATTTGTGTTCCATCATGTCCAGGAATTGGATTTTCTTCTCTTTGTGCTCTGGTAGCCAACACAAGAATTTGGCTAGCGAGGGAAGAATCAGAATACGAACCTAAATGATAAACTACTTCAATTTCTTTATCTTGAGGATAATCTACGCCAGATACTGATTCCGCATGATCAAAGTTAAGAACATCTCGTGAAAACTCGGCTACTTGTTTGATATTATCCCTACCAACATCAATTCTGACTCTATCTGGTTTAACAAAGGCTACTTTAATTTTAGACCCAAACTTTTCAGCAATTTTATCAGCAATACCTTTTTCAAATTTTGGTAATTCAATTTCTTTAGCTGCTTGAGGAACTGTTTTTGATGCAGGTTTTACATCAGATGTAGTTTCAATTTGTTCATTCTCAGAATTAGAACTCATTACACATACTTCCTAGCCTTCATTCTCTTAATTTTTTCTTGTAATAACATACATCCTTGAATAAGAGTTTCAGGTCTAGGTGGGCAACCTGGAACATAAACATCTACAGGTAAAACACCATCAATACCTGGAAGTACATTGTATGAATCAAAATACAAACCACCAGTAATGGCACAAGCACCCATTGCGATAACATATTTTGGTTCCGGCATTTGATCATAGACTAATCGTAAACGTGGTGCCATTTTTCTTGTAATAGTTCCTTGAACTACAATTAGATCACATTGTCTGAGTGAACCAAATGCTTCAATGATACCAAATCTTTCAACATCATATCTTGGACTTGACGCAGCTCCAAATTCTACACTACAACATGCTGTTTCAATATGAACAGGCCAAAGCGACCATATTCTTCCCCAATTAATTGCATAACCTAATGGTTTATCAATTGCTTTTTCTAAAATATCCCCTAGTTTCCCAACAAAGACATTTGCATTTTGTGGTGTAATTAGATCTTTTATCAATTTAATCCTCCATTATCATAATTTTGATTTGTATAAAAAACTACCATATGTCTCGTCTCCCTGATTGATGTAATGCAAAAGCCATTGCTGCAAACATAATTCCCAAGAAACCAATAATGGGCAAAGTTGCAGATTTTGGCAGGTCTAAAAGCGAGCTTCCCCATGCATATAAGAAAATTGCCATAACATCAAAAACAACAAACATCAAAATGTAAGCATAATACTGCATCATGAAATGAGTTCGTCCTTCACCTGATGGAACTTGTCCACACTCCATTGGCAGAAATTTTACAGGGTTACTTTTTTTTCGAGGAGAAATCATTCTAGAAATTAGAAGTGCAGGTGCCATTGCAACTACTGCAAATCCGAACATCAATACTATAGTACTGTAATTGCCAGCTAATTCCCCGACCAATTTAGCTTTGAACCCAAGTTTTTGTATAAAAAGGTATGCACTTTTTTAATTTAAATTTTAGAAAGGGTTTTTTGAGTAAAGTACTAAATAGGATGACCAATTAATGCGATCATGGTATTGAATGTTGGAGATATTGCTCCTAAATTCGAACTTCCAGACATAGATCTTAAAATGAGGACTTTAGATGAATTTAAAGGAAAAAAAATTGTTTTATCATTTATCGTTGCAGCAAGCTCTCCTGTTTGTGAAAACGAATTGTGCAATTTTAGAGATTCTTGGAGTGAAATTTCAAATCTAGGAGCTCAAATAGTTGCAATAAGTAATGATGGACCGTTTGCAAACAGAGCATTTGTTCAAAAAAATAACTTCAATTTCCCATTATTGGCTGATTATAACAGTAAAACAATTCGGGATTATGATATTTTAATGCCACATCTTCTACATATTAAAGATTATAACGCTGCAAAACGTTCAGTATTCATAATAATGGAAGATGGAAAAATTGGATACAAATGGGTATCAGAAGATCCATTAAAAGAACCCAATTATGAAGAAATTAAAGAATTCCTAAAATAAACAAGAAAATTTTTTATTCGATTTCTGCAACGATGTCATTTTTAGCTACAGTCCCACCTATTTTGACTTTGATGGATTTGATTGAACCGTTTTTGTGAGATTTAATAGCAACTTGCATTTTCATAGACTCTAATGTACAAATCACATCTCCTTGTTTCACAGAATCGCCTTCCTGAACAGCAATAGAGACAACTTTACCTGGAATTTGACTCTTTAATGTTAATTGGGCATCAGAAGAATTACTGCCTCCAGAATGTTTGTAAACAATTTTATCAAGATCAGTATGCATGTTAATCGTAACTGGTAAATTATCAATAATCAAAGTCATTTCATTTGTTGAGTTTTGAAGATATTTTGCTCTGTGATATTTTTGATCCAATACAAATTCAATACCCTTTGAATCCATTGTAAGAATTTTTATTTGATGTTTATCATCATTGATTTTAATTACATATTCATTATTATCAAGGTTTTCAACAATTTCACCGTCAAATGTTTTTTCAATATCTTTAATTTTATAATCCATTTATTATCAACTCAATTTATTTTTCCAGTTAGAATTATTAGCAGTAGAATTTTGTACTCTACTTTTAAAATATTCAGAGTAGACTATAGTAGCTGCTAATGCAGCTTCACTTTTTTCAATTTTTTCATTTTTCAGATCTTCTTTTAATCTATCAATAATTTTATAACGGTTTAAAAAGTCTGTAGAGAGATTTCCGCTTTTATATTCATCTGTATTTAGAATTGTTTTGTAAAGTGGAATAGATGTCTCAACACCTTGAATGTAAAAATCATTTAATGCATTAAGCATTCGAATTCTTGATTCCTCAAATGTTTGGCCCCATGTACAAAGTTTAGCCATCAATGAATCATAAAATGGAGACACAGTACATCCAGGGTAAAGATAAGTATCACATCTAACACTTGGACCAGAGGGAATAGAGACATCTGGAACAGGTCCTGTTGAAGGAGCAAAATCTAAAAATGTATCTTCTGCATTTATTCTACATTCAATGGCATATCCATTCATTTTGAGATCCTTTTGTTTGAATGGAAGTGGCTCACCATTAGCAATGTCTAATTGAAGTTTAACAAAATCTAAGCCAGAAACTAATTCAGATATAGGGTGTTCAACTTGTAATCTAGCATTAATTTCTATAAAATAAAACTCACCGTTATCTGCTCGTAAAAATTCAGCAGTTCCTAAATTAGTGTAATCAACTGCTTCAGATGCTTTAACCACTAGTTCTCCAATTCTATCTCTTGTTTTTTGATCAACTACAGGTGAAGGTGTTTGCTCAATAAGTTTTTGATTACGTCTTTGAATTGAGCATTCTCTTTCAAAAATATGAACAGCATTACCATGTTTGTCTCTTGCCATTTGATATTCAATATGTCTAGTTTTTTGAAGAAATTTTTCAACAATGATTGCAGATTTTCCTACTGCTGAGATAGATTCACTTGTAACTGTTTCAAAACCTTCTCGTAGTTCTTTATCATTATTTACTAATCTAATTCCACGACCACCTCCACCAAAAACAGATTTTAGTAACACAGGATATGAAATATCATTTGCAATTTTTAATGCATCTTCAACATCTTTAACAAGACCAGGACTTCCTGGAACAGTTGGAACTTTTGCCTTTAGCATTGCAGCTTTACATTGCATCTTATCACCACAAAGATCCATAGATGCAGCCGATGGGCCAATAAAATTAATTTTATTTTTTTCACATTTATTTGCAAAATCAGAATTTTCTGAAAGAAATCCATAACCAGGATGTATAGCATCTGCACCAGAAGATAAAATAGTCTCAATGATTTTTTCCTGATTCAGATAAGATTTTGCTGGTGCGGCCTCACCGATATGATATGCTTCTGTTGCTTGCTTAACATGTAAAGAATTGTAATCTTCATCGGAATACACTGCGACAGTTTTGATTCCAAGTGCTTTACAAGTTTTAATTACACGTAAAGCAATTTCTCCTCTATTTGCGATAAGAACTTTTTCAATCATGTTAATCACAAATTAATATTTCCATGTTTTCTTGGAAGATGTTTTGCTCTTTTGTTTGTAAGCATTTCTAATGCTTTGATCAACATAGGTCGTGTTTCAGCTGGATCAATTACATTATCAATTGTACCATGAGATGCAGCTACATATGGGTTTTCAAATTTTTCTGAAAATTCACTGATTAGTTGTTTTTTAAGAGATTCAGGATCTTTTGCACTAGATAATTCTTTTCGATACATAATTTTCACAGCTGCTTCACCACCTAATACTGCACAACGTGCAGTTGGCCATGCATAATTCACATCAGTTCTTAGATTTTTACTGCCCATAGCAATGTATGCACCACCATATGCTTTTCCAATTACAAGGGTAATTCTAGGAACAGTAGCTTCACAATAGGCATAAAGAAGTTTACTTCCATGTCGAATGATGCCATTATGCTCCTGATTAGAACCCGGCATGTAACCAGGAGTATCTACAAATGTAATAATTGGAATATTGAACGCATCACAAAATCTAATGAATCTAGCTGCTTTGTTTGATGAATCAATATCAAGTGCACCCGCAAGATGCATTGGTTGATTGGCAACAATACCAACAACTTTACCATTTAGCCTACCATAACCAACAACAACATTTGGTGCAAATAATTCATGAATTTCAAAAAATTCATGATTGTCAACAACAGAGTTAATGATTTCTTTCATATCATATGGTTGTAAAGGATTATCAGGAATTATATTGATTAGATTATGATCAAGTCTATTTGGATCATCATCAGTTTTTATTTTTGATGGTTCCTCGGTATTATTTTGCGGTAAATATGAAATTAATTTTTTTATATAATCCATACATTCGTATTCATTCTTTGCAACAAAATGTGCAACTCCACTTTTTACTCCATGTGTCATTGCACCACCTAATTCATCAAATGAGATTTCTTCACCTAAAACAGTTTTTACTACATCAGGTCCAGTAACAAACATTGTTCCTATTTTTTCAACCATAATAACAAAATCAGTCATAGCTGGTGAATAAACAGAACCTCCAGCTGATGGACCTATACTTGCAGTGATTTGTGGGATAACTCCAGAAGCCATTTGATTATGATAAAAAATGTCAGCAAATCCATCAAGACTCATGATGCCTTCTTGAATTCTTGCTCCTCCAGAATCCATTATGCCGATTATAGGACAGCCCGTTGTAATTGCATGATCCATTAATTTAGTAATTTTTTTAGCTCCCATTTGACTTAGTGTACCACCAAGTACAGTGAAATCATAAGCAAAGACGAAGATTTGTCTACCATTAACAGTTCCATACCCACCTACAACTCCATCAGTATAGAATTTTTTGTCCTGCATATCATACTCATAGTAATGATGAGTTGTAAGAGGATCAATTTCAGTGAAAGTACCAACATCTAATAAAAGATCAATTCTATCTCGAGCTGTTAATTTACCTTTATCATGTTGATCTTTGATTTTATCTTGTCCTCCACCCTGTAATGATATTTTATTTATCCTAGAATATTCATCAATTTTCTCAAAATGCATCGGATATATTATAAAAGAAATCTCACTATATTAATTTAGTTTTATTTTTGGGTTTATTCATTGCATGTAGTATTTTAAGAATGCACAATAAGAAGGGATAATTTTAAACTGACTTCAATTTACAAATTTAAGAGCGAAAAATTCTTTTTTACAGATTTTTGATAAGAATCAAAAGAATTTTTCTCTTCACTGCATTTTTTACATATACATAATTGAGATACCTTTTGAATATCACAAATATCTTGAAATTCACATTGTAAGCAGCCAGATGAGCATCCACAGATAATACACTTGAGTTCATTAATTTGAGCACATTTTTCATGTTTTACCCCTAATCCTTTTGCCCACAATCCAATTTCATTCACTTCAATTTTGTCATTACAGACAACACAAGTACCTGGAAACTTCATTGGTATTTTTCTCCAACTCATTTGATAAACTCAATCTCCTTTTCAAGCACATCACTAAAAGTTTCTTCTAATTCTAAGTTTAATTTTTTATTCTTTATACAAAATAAGACATATGGTAAACATATCGTAACAAATGTGCTAGATGAAAGATGTAATGTTTTTGCCATGACAGAAGATAATGCTTTGATTTTTTTTCCGTCCCATCTAATACGATTTAAAAGTGGCCATGAAAGATTATATTGTGAATATCGAATGCGCTCATCATTTTGGTATAATCGAATTAAAATTTCATTTAGATAACGTAATAATCTCCAATTTTGAGTTTTCATAATTTTTCCATAAAGCACATCAGCTTCAGAAATAATTTCCAATAATTTCGCAAGTGTGTTATTATCTAAATTACTTGTAGCAATACTAGAGTAAAAAGCATCTATTTTTAATCTTGGATCAATTTGCATAGAATACAACACACCTCTAGCTTCATCAAATGAGTTCGCTTTAAAAAAGGCATTAATTCCATCTTCTACATGGATGTTTTCAAATGATTTGTCTATTTGAGGATTAAATCCAGTGACTAGAGATTGTGTTAAATTAATCATAGAACGAATATCACCTCTAGATCTATCAATTATTTTTATTATAGAACCAGGACTAAGCATTATATTTTCTTTTTTTAAAATATTTTCAAGATAAATTTTCAAAAGACGCGGAGGAATTGGTTTAAAAGAAATAGTCTTAACAATTTTTTTGATATTTTTCATTTTATCAGATTTATCAGAATTTGCAGCTAATACTATTGGTACAGTTGGTTCCTTTAAAATCTGAATTAATGCTTCTGCTCCACCATAATCACTTCGTCCATGAATACCATCAACTTCGTCAATGAAAATCATAGGGGTGCCCAAGATACTGACATTACCAAGTACAGGAGAAAGTATTTCATTAATTTGAGATTTACTTCTTGCATCACTTGCATTCAAGCCAACGACATCATACTGAAATTGTTTTGCTGTAAGATACGCAATTGTTGTCTTACCAATTCCAGGGGGACCAACTAACAAAAGGGGTTTTGTGCCTTTTTTCCATTTAGTGAACCATTCAATTATAGAAGAACGTGATTCTTCATTTCCAATCATATCAGAAATATTCTGAGGTCTATATTTTTCAGACCACATCAATTTAATCACTTAGGAAGTTTAGATTCAAACTCTAACCACTTGTTTGCTTTTTGTAATTGATTATACCAATATTGATTATAATGTTCAACGGTCAAAAACAAGAATTCTAAAAATTCAGTATGTGAAAATTCTTCAGGTAGTAACTTGAGTGCCAATCTAGCATCCTGAAGATACAAATTGCTTTTTTCTAAAGTTAATTCGAATCCAATTTTCACATCATTTGATAATAATGTATAATATAATGGCCATGAAGGAATTTTTACAAATCCATTTTTGATAGAATCTTCAATTTCATTTCCACAGCCAACACCTTCAGCAGCCCTTGCCATTCCAAGATAGAAAATTTCACCAAGAGGCCTTTCAGCTAGTGCCATATTTCTTCCAGCAGTGCCCATCACTGCACGGTATTTTTTATACGATAAAGTCATTTCTTCTTCCGTAATCATAGTTGGTTTCGATTTTAATTTCTCATCAAGATATTGGCCAATTCTAGCATCTTTGAAACCTTCCTCAAATTCTTTTAGAACGTGATCGCCACCCTTAGAAATTTTATCGCGAGCTAATTTCAAAATATATGGGTTCATCAGTTTGTAATCATCTAGATATTCCAAATCCTCATCTTTGTCTATAATTCTATCCATGGGTTCACTTAGATCAATTGCTAAGATATGACCTTCTACCATATCTTGTCTTAGTTGAAGATCATTTGTTCCAGTGTAATTAGAGGCTCCATCAAATAGTGCATTAAATACAGGAAAAGTCATTTTGACAAAATTTGAATTTAATATACGAAGTACTCTATCTTTAATTATATCAGGATTTTCTAATTTTGTTTTTATAACATTAATTTCTGAAGCTTGAAGAATAATTTCAGTAGAACCAACTTCATTTCCAAATTCTTGTTGCGTTGTGTTTGGAGAAAGATCGGATTTAATTTCATGTAAGAGATCTCTAGCAAATCTATCTGCAAAATTTGGAAATTCATTTTCTGTTTCTTCTTTATACTGAGTAAATAGTTTGTAGCCTTTCGATTTGAATAAACCTTGTTTCATAATTTGTTTTCCAGGCTTTGTACTCATCAAAGATTCCTTACTTACAACAGATTGATCCTTTCCACTCACATACGTTAAGCTACCTTATTGTTATTTATGCTTTCGAAATTAAAAATTTCTTTCACTTAAATTACGAGAAAAGAAAAAGAATCCGATGGAAGTAATTGAAATTCTTCGCAATGTTTCAAAAATGATTTATGAAAATGTAAAAGATTTGGCAGGTACGGATGATGCTGCAGGAAATTTCGGGATTGGAGCAGGAGGAGATATTTCACGTAATATTGATATTATTGCTGAAAAAACAGTATTAGATTATCTTAAAGAAATTAAATTTGAGTGCATTGTTTTAGGAGAAGAATGTGGCAGAGTAGAGTTATCGGAAAATCCAAAAGGGTTTATCATAATGGATGCTATTGATGGCTCTGCTAATGCTGTAAGAGGAGTTCCATTTTTCTGTAGTTCACTAGCATTTGCAACTCAAGATAAGTTAAGCTCTATTACAGATGGAGTAATCACAAATTTATCGAATGGAGATATGTATTGGGCATCAAAAAGTAAAGGTGCATTTATGAATGAATTAAAAATTAAGGTTTATGATAAAGACCCAACTTACAAGATTATTGGAGTAAATACTTCAGGAGCAACATCTGAATTGATGGAACGATTGCAACCAATATTTGAGAGACATAATCATATTAGACATTTTGGGGCAAATGCATTAGAGATGGCTTTTTTTGCAAGAGGATTAGTAGATATTTTTATAGATTTAAGAGATAAAATTAGGATTCAAGATATTGCAGCAGGATACATCATAGTAAAGGAAGCAGGGGGATTACTTTTAGATGCTAATTTGAATTCACTCGATACAGATCTTAGTTACAAAACAAGAATTTCATTTATTGCAGCAGCAAATCAAAAAATTTTAAATGATGTTATGTTACAAATAAAAAAATAGAATCATCTAAATTATAATGAATTAAAACATGAACATCATATCAAGATTAAACCTAAATTAAGCAATAATAAAAATTTTAAATATATTTATCCATATGATTCATACTTGATTTCATAACTTCCATCTTTGCGTTTTTCTTCCCTTGTTACAAATCCTTTTGGTCCCAAGTATTCAATAACTCCATCAATTGTACCTTGATACCCACAAATGTAGACTTTGGTGTTTGAAGGTGTGATTTCTTCTCCAACCATTTCTTCTAATGGTGAAATACCAGATTTATTTGGTTTAAAAAATGACTCTACTCTACCAACATGACCTGCCCAAGATCTATTAAAGAATTCTTTAGGTCTACTGATGGCTGCTCTATATCTAAAATTCCATTGATCTTTTCCTCTTTCAATACTTTCATTTTCATAATTTGTTAGTAATTCTTTGTAACTTAGCTCATCAACGTAACTTGCTCCGTGGAAAACAATTATCTCTCTTTTATCCCCTGTATCATGCAAATGTTTAGCAAAAGCAATAAAAGGTGCAAGGCCTGTCCCACCACCTACACAAACAATTCTTCTATTGTC
Organism: Nitrosarchaeum sp.; assembly: GCA_036984365.1. Taxonomy (GTDB): domain Archaea; phylum Thermoproteota; class Nitrososphaeria; order Nitrososphaerales; family Nitrosopumilaceae; genus Nitrosarchaeum. The sequence goes on along the minus strand of BQXB01000002.1, from coordinate 100,127 downwards.
AGGTTGACCGTTAGGAAGTTTATCATCAATTAGTAAAGCATTGCCTGTAGGATCACCAAGATATACTTCATCACCTACATTTGCATAAAATAATTCAGTGGTTACTCGACCAGGCAAAGGTTTTCTAACCCATCTAATTACGAATTCAAAATAATCTTGGTTTTCAGGATGTGAGGCAATAGAGTATGCTCTTCTAACAATCTTTTGTTCAGATGGTATTGGTAGTCCTATAGTAAGAAATTGACCTGTAGTATATTTTGGCATTCCGTCATTTGGAACTAGACGAATAACAACAAGATCTTCTTTAAGTAATTGCATGTAAGTAATCTTAGCTTTATGTTCTACTACCATACAGAATAATTTTTGTTACTTTGGATAAATGTATTTCTGTCTATATGACTTTTTAAATATGAATAATACAAGATCAGATTTCCGTATAAAAATAACATCCATAATAAGGACAGTAATTATGGCAAATAACTGCAGTTTTTAAACTATTAACGGATTAACTCAGTTTTTGAGTGAATATTTTCTTTTGATATTTATATCCTATTAATCAACTTTGAATATGGTTAAACTAAAATGCAGTGATTATGGTTTTGAATGTGATTTTATAGCTGATGGCGAAATAGAGAAAGTAATAGACGAATTTGGAAAACATACTGAAGATACTCATGGGATAGATTATTCAAAAGAAGCCCTAATGCAATTTATCCTTAGAAAGAAATAACAATATAGATTAGTAAATATTTATTGTCAAATTAATTGGATTAAGATCAAGCAGTAATGTGTTTCATTGTTGCTTCTAGAATAGGTACTTCTTTTTCAATGATTTTTTCTACAGCAGGAATCATACCAATTCGAGATTTTACATTTTCTTCATGTACTTCAGCAATTTGATCTCTAAATAATAATTTAATTCCAGGTAATGCAGTTATTCCTTCATCAACTGTTCTTGGATCGGATAAATCTAAAATTAGTGTGCCTTTCTTTTTTTCTTCCATAACTAATTTTAATCTATCATAAGTAATTAAGAAATAGTCAGCAGTAGTTGCAACAAAAACAATATCATATTTATCAAATCCTCCTAAAATTTCTTCAAATGCAATTGGTTTACCGCCTAATATTTTAGAAAATCCGGTTGAACGTTCAATTGTTTTGCTTGTAACATCAAATACGAATCCTTTTTTATTTAGAGTTTTAGCAACCCTAGCAGCAGATTCTCCTGTACCAATTAACAAAATACGTTTCTTAGCATCCAAGCCGGCTTTTTCATCGACGATTTTAACAGCGACATCGCCAAGAGATATTACATTTTTACCAATACCAGTAGTTTCTCTAATACGAGAAGCAATTCTAATAACATTCTCAAACAATTTGTTCAAAATCTCACCTGAGACATCAATCTCCTTTGCATGTGAAAGTGATGCTTTAATTTCATTCAATATTTCTTCTTTACCTATAACTACGGATTCTAAACCACAAGCTAGTCTTAACAAATTAAGATAGACGTCAGTGCCTTTGTAAACTTCAAGAGTTTGATCAAAGTGATCAATATCAATTTGCTCTAGTTCAGACAGAGACCTCCAAGTTTCTTTAATTTGATTTAAAACTAGTGTTTTTCCCTCAACTCTTCTTCCATCTGGAATGTCATCTGTTTCCAAATTACTTACTGTAAATATTTCAATTCTACTAGCAGTTTGAATTATTATACATTCTGCAACACCTGAAATTTTCTTAAAAGTTTCACATGCAACTTTGAGATCATTAAATCTAAATCTAGATAATGAGTGAAGTGGTACATTTTTGAAAGTTACTCTTGCATTGATAATATCAAAATTAATTTCGCTCAATTTGTCACCATTTATTCTCCAAGTTTGTTCCTTCCACCTTTTGCAGTACGGAAAACATTCATACCAATATAATAATTCTCATAAATAGATTCTAAATATGCTAATTCTTGTTGTGTTGTAATTATATCTTTTTGAGATGCATTTGGATCACTTTTTAATTTCTTGAGTTTTTGTTTAGTTTCTTCTAAGAAATTTCCTATTCCTGATTCATAATTAGATATTCCACCAAACTCTGGACTTAGTACATGTTGTGGAACATATTTTGGGGTATTATCTGTCGGAATCTCCACTTTTCTTGTGAGTTCATCTTGTTCTTCAGATGAAAGAATTGGTCTTGGAAATCTATCTTTTTTTGCTAAGAAAAATTCAGGTTCTTCCATTTCTCTTCTAAAAATTTCTTCGCCTTTACGTTGATTAGTAAATGTTGGAGCTTTTCCAGTTGTTGCTTTTACTTCAGCTGCAATTGCTTTGTATTCTTCTTCTGCTGCGGCTTCTGCTGCAGCTTTAGCTGCTTCGGCTTTTGCAATTGCTTCTTTTGCAGCTTTTTCTGCTTCTTCAGCTGCTTTATATGCAGCTGCTGCTTTTGCTGCTGCTTTTGCTGCTGCTTTTGTTTCCTCAGCTGATTTTGTCCCATCTGCTGAGTCTTTATCAAGTTTAGATTTAGATTGTGCAGTTTCTTCTACAGATATCTTTTGAGAGGTTAAATCATCAACAGATGGTGTTCCTATCTTAGATTCATTATTCTCTTCAGACATCAAATTTTACTAAAATTGCCTGAATTTTAATATTCTTGTAAGTCAAATTTCAATAGATTTTCTTCGAGAGACAAACAGATCATCAAAGAATAAAGTGTAGAGTGGTTCCTTGCTTGAGAATTCTCAAGATCATTAAAAATAGGAGATTTAGAGCGATCATATCATAGTGAAATTTGACGATAAAATGATTTTAAAATAAATGGCGCCCTCGGCGGGATTTGAACACGCGTCTCAACCGTGACAGGGTCGAATTCTAGACCGGACTATACTACAAGGGCCCGAATTGTTTCAAACAAATTGCCAGATTAAAAGTTTCTGTAAGAGAAAGAAATTTTGTAAAAGACTAAATTATACACGTCAAACATTTTTGTTATGGGTCTATGGCGCAGCCAGGTAGCGCACCGGACTTTTAATCCGGTTGTCGTGGGTCCGAATCCCACTAGACCCGCTCTATTTTATCAATTTAGTAACTTTGTCAGATAAATTATCGATTGCCTTAGAGATATCATTATCTCGTTTTGTTACATTGATTCTGTAACTATTAATTTTATTTGTACGATCTTCAATCATCCTCTTTTGCTCATCATATCCTGAAGAGCCAAAGGAATTTCTTTCTTTTAGAGAAGAGGTTATTGTTGTGGATTTAATAATTTTCATTAAAAGACTAGGAGCAATTTTTGCGTCTTTGGAAATTTTTGAAATTTCTTTCACAGTAAGTTTATTCATAGATTTGTTGTGTTGATGTGCTAATTGTACCAAACGTCCCGCAATTTTATGAGTTGTTCGAAATGGAATTCCGTTCTGGACTAATTTTTCTGCAATGTCAAGGGCAATTAGATCACTAGATTCAGCTGCTTTTTTCATTTCTTTTTCATTAACATGGATTGTAAGAAGAATAGATTTTAAAATCAATAATGCACTCACAGAGATTTTAGATGTGGACCAGATAGATGATTTGATTTGTTGCAGATCACGTCCGTAACCTGAAGCCAGTCCTTTGATTGTAGTTAAGATTGCAGTAAGATTTCCAATTACCTCTGCGGTTTTTCCTCTTGTTAATTCCAATATATCTGGGTTTTTCTTTTGAGGCATTACACTTGAAGGAGATGTGAATTCATCGGCTAGTTCGATAAAGGAAAATTCAGATGTTGACCAAATAATAAAATCTTCAGAAATTCTACTCAGATTAGTCATCAGTATTGCTATCATTGAAACATATTCAGCAACAAAATCACGTGTGCTTGTAGCATCAAGGGAATTTTCTAAAACGCTATCAAATCCTAACATTTTGGCAGTACTATGTCGGTCAATTACAATGCTAGTTCCTCCAACAGGTCCTGCTCCTAAAGGACTCTGATTAACATGATTAAATGCAACATAAAGACGATCAAAGTCTCTAAACAATGCATCAGCCTGAGCTATAAGGTAGTGTGAAAATAAACCAGCTTGAGCTTGTTGCAGATGTGTGTAAAGAGGCATCACTGTTTTTTGGTGGTTTTTTGCCAAAGATACAAGTGCTTCAATGGTATCAAGTAAGCAATTACAAATAATGTTAATATCATCACGAATTTTCATTCTAATATCTAAAGAAACTTGATCATTTCGGGAACGTGCAGTATGCATTTTTCCACCACTTGCAATTCCTGCTTTTTTGATAACAAGTGTTTCAATTAATTCATGAATATCTTCGGCTCCAGTTAAAACATCAAACTTTTCATTTTTTAAAAATTGTAATACAGAAAGAATTTTTTTTGCATCATTTTTTGTAATAATTTGATTTTCATATAACATTAGAGTATGAGCTTGACTTCCCAAAATATCATAAAGTGCTATTTGATAATCATCTTTTATTGATGAAACATAATCCAGAGTAATATCACTCAAATCAGTACCAAGACGTGAACGATACATTGTCTAATGTTCTAGAATGGTTATATATAGCATCAACGCTTTTTTCTGCATGAGTCTAGATATCAAACAACTTAGAGTAAAAATTTTTGATGAGCTATCGAAGATTGTAGATCCCGAAATCAATACATCAATTACAGATTTAGAATTAATTGATGAAGTGAATATCAACAACAGTAATGTTAAAGTAGATTTGCATCTAACTAGTCCATTTTGTCCCGCAGTTTTTGGATTTAAAATCTGTCAAGATGTTCATGATAATCTTTTGAAAGTAGATGGAATTGATGATGTTAAAGTAAATGTCTCAAATCACTTTATGGCAGAACAGATTAACAATCAGGTAAATAATAGCCCTAATCCAAAAAAGAAGATTTAACTTCTAAATCCCAACATATAGCCACGGAGTAATTGAATACCCATTGCTGGATCTACTCCTTTTGGACATACTTGACTACAAGAACCAGCAAAATGACATCTCCAAATACCATGAGAATCATCAATAATTTTTAGTCGGTCATTTTTTCCTTTATCTCTACTGTCAGCAACATATCGATATGCCTGAGCTAATGCCTGAGGTCCTACAAAGGATGAGTCTGTTGCCATTGTTGGACATGCAGAATTACATAATCCACATTTAATGCAATTTGAAAATTGGATGTATTGTTCTAGTTCTTCAGGAGTTTGTAGAAATTCTTTTGTGTTACTTGTAATTTCAGTATCTTCACGAATCAAATATGGCTTTACTTTATGATGTGTACTAAATAGTCGTTCAAATTTAACCGTCAAGTCACGAATGATTGGAAAGTTATTCATCGGTTCGACAGTTACAATATTTGAATTCAACTCGCTAATTTTTGTAAAACAAGCCAATCTAGGTTTTCCATTAATAATCATGCCGCATGAACCACAGGTAGCTTGTCTACAAGAATATCTAACAGCTACAGAATGATCAAAATGTTGCTTAACATCAAGAATTGCTTCTAATACAGTAGTCCATTTTTCGTATGAAACATTAAATTCCATGAATTTTTTTGTGCTATCATTTGCAGGATTAAATCTAGCAATACGCAGAGTGATTGTCTGCATAGTGTTTTTTTCTGCCAAACTTGGTACTTGAGCCATCTACATCATCCCCGTATTTACCATTATTATTGTTCGCGAACCATACACAATTAATGCTACCATAGCCACAACACAACCATAAGATACTGCCTTTTCATATTTTCTACCTTGTTTTAACTCAAGAAGAATTACTCTTAATCCATTAAACCCGTGAATAGATAACAATATCAAAATTATTTCAAGCATTCCAGCATATGGTAAGAATTTATAGTTTGCAATTACGCTATCATATTCAAGAGATTCTGCAAATCCTTGGGTAAGACGCATCAATATGTGAACTGCAACAAGGGCTACAGCAGCTAGAGCTGTCCCATAATGTATTTTCATAATAATGCTTTCTCTCATTTTATTCACCAAACATTACCGCGAGTCCATACATCATTGCAATTGCAGCGAGTATTATTGCAGAATAGATACCCATTTTGTGTCTAACATTTTGTGAGGCTGGAATGTATGGATAATCAGGTCTTGCAGGTTTACCTACACCAACTCCACCATGTCCAAGCATAACTCTAATTCCATTAACTGTGTGGAAAACACACATTGCGATAACTATAGCTAAAAGAGCATGACCTTCATTGGTTTGTGTTAATGCAAGAAATTCATTCCATCCAACTTGACCTTTTAAAATTGAACTAGTTTCATAAATATGGCCTATAAAATATGCAAGTAATCCCAATCCGCTTAATCGCATTAACAAATATGCTACTCTTTCAATACCATATCGGCGAGGATTAATCATTCCACCGATACCCTCTTTGTGTTCATCTTGGTTTGTCATCTAGTACTTCCTCTCTACTGGTTGATATTTAGTAATTGTTACAGGATGTGTTTTCATAATGGGTTCTTTAGGATCATAATATGCTAGAGTGTGATGTAAAAAGTTTGCATCATCACGCTTTGGATAATCAGTTCTTGCATGGGCACCTCGTGATTCTTTTCTATTAATGGCCCCAAGTAAAACAATTTCTGCAACACGAAACATTGAATCAAGTTCCATCACATTTGAAAAATTTGTATTGTATTCATTTGCTTTGTCATCAACGTGTTTCCAAGTTTGTTCTTTTATTTGACGAATTTTCTTTAATCCTTCAACGAGATTTTTTTCATTTCTAAAAACATACGCTTTATCATTCATAATATCAGTTAATTCTTGTTTAACCTCATATGGATTAGCATCGCCATTTCCTCTAAAAATTCCATCGTAAATTCTTTTTTCTTCGGCTGCAACTAAATGATGTGGCCATGAAGTAGGAGAAGTATTTTTTTCAATATAATCAACTGCCAAACTACCAGTAATTTTACCCCAAACTATACATTCAGAAGTAGAATTGGCACCAAGACGATTTGAACCATGAACACTGTTACATGCTGCTTCTCCAGCAGCCCATACACCTTGGAGTTCAGTAGCCCCATCGATATCAGTATGGATTCCACCCATCATATAATGACATACAGGTCTAACATCAAGTATATCAGTTGAAGGATCTAAACCTGAAAATTTGATAGAAATTTCCCTGATACCACCTAATTTTTCTTTAATTTTTTCGTCTCCAAGATGTCGTAAGTCAAGTTTCATACAATTAACGCCAGTTTCATGTTTGAATCCACGTCCTTCATTCATTTCAGTCATCATTGCTCTTGAAACAATATCACGGGGAGCTAATTCCATTTTTTCACCAGCATATTTTTTCATAAATCGTTCACCTTTGTTATTTAAGAGATAGCCTCCCTCACCCCTTGCACCTTCAGTGATCAATATTCCAGAAGGCAGAATACCAGTTGGATGGAATTGAACAAATTCCATGTCTTTTAATGCCATACCTGCACGTAATGCCATATCCAAACCATCAGGAGTTGAAGATAACGCATAAGTTGAAAAACTATACAGTCTTCCAGCTCCACCAGTTGCAATGATCAGAGCTTTGCCTTTAATGGAATAAAATGTACCAGATGAGAGTTCAATTGCCGTAATTCCCATAAATTGTCTTCCATCATGAATGATTGATGTTGCAAACCATTCATTGAGATATTCAATATTTTCATATTTTTGACATGTATCATACAGAGTTTGCATTTCAAAGAAACCAACTTTATCAGATGCATATGTAGCTCTTGGAAAACTATAACCACCAAAGTTTCTTTGTCCAATTTTTCCATCTTTTCGTCTAGACCAAGGCATCCCCCAATGATCCAATTGGTAGATTTCTTTTGGCATCTCCACACAAAGTCTCTCAGCAACATCTTGATCAGCAAGAAAATCACTTCCTTTCACTGTATCATAAATATGAGATTCAATTGTATCGCCTTCATCTTCAAAAAGAACAGCTGCAGTTCCACCTTCTGCAGATACAGAATGAGAACGCATGACTTGAAGTTTTGAAACAATTCCGATTTTGATTTTTGAATTCTTTCTTGCGGCTTCTATAGCTGCTCTTAAACCTGCTAATCCAGAACCACATATTATCAAATCAAATTCAAGAGATTCAACCATTTTGACAGAATGACTACCTAAAAGGTGGGTTAAATATGTAGTAATTAGCCTTGATTTCAAGTTCTGCTACGTATTTGACTGATTTCTTATACTGCTACATTTCGGCTGATGGTTTTGAGATTAATTTAGTTCTGTTATTCAAAAAATGAGAATATTTACTTCAAAATATCTGATCGCTGTTTCATGCCTAGATAATAAGGCATTTTATAGCGAATAAACAGAACGCTTAAGTACGCCATCATGTTAAGGATGATATGCCTAAAGCAGGAAGTTATGAATATCCAGCAAGAGATTTAGATGATTGTATAAAATATCTTCAAAAAGCACATGAAACTTCACAATCATTGAATACCAAAAGGGAAACTTTTGGTAAAGATATTGGATTATCTTCTAAGGGTGGAGGTTTTGGAGTTTTGATAGGTTCTATGGCAATGTATGGATTGATAGAAACAGGTTATGGTGATATTAGATATACTGATCTTGCAGAAAAAATTCTTTTTGGAAAAACAGAAGAACAGATAGAAGGAAAAAATAAAGCAGTAAGAAATGTAAAATTATTTGATGATATTTTTGAGAGATATGGTACAGATCCAACAACAGATCAATTAAGACACATACTTAGAGAAAAGGCAAATGTGCCTATTTCTATGGAAGCGAAAATTGCTCAAGATGTAGGAAATTCATTCAAAAAGAATGTACCACATTTCAAGATTGGAGGTGAACCAAATAAAATGCAAAGTATGAAATCAGTAGAAAGAGGTGCAGGAATTTTTACCGTTACATCTGACGGATTAACCATAGAAGTAGATAGTTTGCTGAAATTAGGTATGGTAGAACAACTTATCAAAGATGCAAGAACACAATTAGAAAATTCTAGTAGTCATATCAAAGAAAAAGACAGCGGAGAGACAACTTGAATGTCGGTACTGGTGATTACGCAAGCCAGTTCTCAAGTTGGTTCTGTCGTCTTTGATGTGATTACAAATACTTGATCTAGTATTTAATTTCTAGCCTTGGTGATTGTTAATTTTTTGCCTTCAATCTTGATTTTCAGGCTCTCATTTGGTGCAAATGGAAACAAGCTATCCGTAACCAACGCACTAGGCAGATTTATGCTGTGTCGATTTCCCACCTTGTAGATTTTGATGTCAGCTTCATCAACCATATTATAGTATATACCATAGTATATTAAAACTTATATACACTAATGGTATATACTATAGTATGTACCAACAAACAACACAGGAATTACAAAGACAAATCAGAGGCATGGAAATCATATCCATCAATCACCCTATCAAGAGAATCAACAAGTTAAACTACAAGATTCGCTCACAATCTGATGAAGAAGTATGGTACGACGTAAGAAAAGAATACGGACACAATCTAGGTGGGCGTCAAGACGGTCAATGGATTTGCAGTTGTCCAGACTTTCGATTCCGACAAATTCAATGCAAACATGTATGTGCAATTTTATTTTCCAAAAAGCTTCGAAAGAAAATCATTTCCCAAGATGCTGTTCAACCATTAGTTATCGGGTCAACTGGTAACATAGAATGTATCAAATGCAAATCTGAAAATATTGTAAAAGATGGCAAGCGTCACAACAAAAAAGGACTATCTCAAAAATATCTTTGTCGTGAATGTGAGTATAGGTTCGTAGTGAATACTGGATTTAAAAACTCAAAGAAAGAACCCAAACTAATCTGTGCCTCGATTGACCTCTATTTCAAAGGAGTTTCACTAAGAAAAGTGGCTGATCATGTAAAGCAGTTCTATGGCGTAAGCATATCAAATGTTTCAGTACTAAGATGGGTTCAAAGATTTGGCGAGGTGGTATCTCCTTTTGTAAATTCTCTAAATCCTCCACATCTAGGTGGAGTATATCAAGTAGATGAAATGGTAGTACATGTAAGACGTGAAAAGATAGACAAAGGTAACTATCAATGGTTATGGAATTACATGGACGACTCAACAAGATTTTGGGTAAGCAGTATGATTAGCCAACGCAGAGAAATCGCAGATGCAAGGGCAGTATTCCAAGACGCAAAATCAAAGACTGGAAAAACTCATGCAGTAATCCATGACGGTCTTTTCTCTTATGACAAGGCATTCCAAAAAGAATTTCATACAATGAAAAACCCACGAATAAAAAATATCAGAAGCATATCAGTAAGAAACGAGGGATTAAATTCCAGAGTAGAACGTCTTAACGGAACTATGAGGGACAGAGAAAAAGTAATGCGAGGAATGAATACAAAAGAATCTTCACAGAAGCTAATTGAATCTATGAGAGTTCACTATAATTTTTGTAGAACTCATTCAAGCTTAGGCAAAACACCAGCAGAACAAGCTGGAATTAAACTTGAATTAGGACAAAATAAAATTGAAAATTTAATTCGGAATGCAAGTAAAAAATAAAACATATTATTCATAGTTAGTACGGTACTAATTTTGTACAAAAAAGTATGAATGATCCACTACAAATACTAGTTCTTGATTAGAAAATGTGCCTTTGGTTGTTCATACCAACCATTGGCTGTCCCTAGAACTGTGATTACACCACAGTGCGGGAACGCCCGACAAAGCGATACTTACGCTATCGCCTAAGGGCACTATCCAATTATTATGATGACAGGGCACCACAACAACAGAACGGTAACGTGATAAGTTAAAAAGTACTATTAAATTTTTGCTATGCACATGTTTAAAATATTTTCAGCCTAGTATCAGCCGAAATGTAGCAGTATAAGAAATCAGTCAAATACGTAGCAGAACTTGATTTCAAAAAATTATTATATATCACTAGTGATATAATTATTCGTGATTTCCGAATGGTTTCAAAGGGTTGGGAGTTCAATACCTAGAGGATTTTCAAGATACTTCATTTTAGAACTATTAAAAAAGAAAGCACATACTGGAAAAGAGATCATAGATTACGCAGTAGAACAAAGTAATGGGGTATGGAAACCTTCACCTGGTTTGATCTATCCATTATTGGGTAGACTACTTGATGAAGATCTAATTGAAGAGACTAAAGATGGAAAGTATCAACTAACAAAAAAAGGAATGGAGACGGCCGAAGATGTTGATAAAGTTAATGAAATTGTTAGAAAACAATTGGATGTTCTTTTTAGATTAGGCAATGTAGGAAGATTTGTTGCAACGGATTTGTTAGAAAAGATGTCCATAATAGGTTCAATTCTCAGCTCAAATTTTGCCAATATGACAAATGATGAAACTGAAAAATACAGAAAATTTTTAGAATCGGAATTAAAGAAAATAGATGAGAAGAAAACAACTAAAAAAGGAAGAGAAATAAAGATAGAATAATTATTTTTGAAAAGTAAATCAAATTATTTTTGAGTTGATATTGGTATCATTTACTGGATAACAAAAATCTATAGTTTTTGGATGATACTTGAACCAATAGTGACATTTATTCCAAGTACAATTGGAATCGATTTTGCCCCTTTTGATAACATTGTCACTACAATAAGTGAACCCATGATTTTGGTGGAATCTAAAATAAATCCAGAGACAAGAGATGTATATATCACCATAATGATTTTAAAATAATAAATAATTCAAACTAAGAGTAAAACCATGAAAAGTTTGAAAATAATGTTAAATGCAAACAAACCACTTGTAATTCCAGGAGTTTATGACGCAATTGGAGCAAAAATTGCAGAAAAAGTTGGATTTGAAGCCATGTTTCAAACAGGATATGGAACTTCGGCCACATTATTTGGAATGCCAGATTATGGATTTATTGGAGCAACTGAAACTTTGGATAACGCAAGAAGAATTTGTAGAGTAGTGTCCGTACCGGTAATAGTTGATTCAGATACCGGTTATGGTAATGCATTAAGCGTTTGGAAATTAGTAAGAGAATTAGAGTCTGCAGGAGCTTCAGGGATTTTTCTAGAAGATCAAAAATGGCCAAAGAGATGCGGTCATATGCAAGGAAAAGAAGTAATAACGCAAGAAGAGTACACAGAAAAATTGAGTGCAGCAATAGATGCAAGACAGAGTAAAGATTTCATAATTGTTGCAAGAACTGATGCAAGGTCTACAGAAGGATTAGATGCTGCAATAGAAAGAGGATTACAAAATAAAAAAACAGGTGCAGACGCGGTATTTATTGAAGCACCAAGATCATTAGAAGAGATGAGAATAATTGGAAAAGCAATCAAAGCACCTCTTGTTGCAAACATGATTGAAGGAGGTAAGACTCCGATTGTATCCGCAGAAATATTACATAAATTAGGATTTAAGATAATTTTATACCCACTCTCAGTATTATTTGCCAATACTTTTGCAACTATGAGTGTTTTAAAAGAATTAAAGAAATCAGGAACAACTAGAAAATCTAAGCAGAGAATTGTAAATTTTGATCAGTTCAATGATCTGGTAGAATTAACTAAATTCCAAAAATTAGAAAAGAAGTATAGATTTTCAAAAAGAGAATAAAATAAAAAATTTCAAGTAAAGTACAGTTGTCAACTGTTTCTCTTTACTTCAATTTCTATTGTTGAAACGTTTCTGGTTCTACCGTCTTGTGACTCTAATGATTCGGAGCCTATCCTGATTTCTCCAATAGAGTATCCAGCATTTTCTGTCTTTCTTGCAATGATTTGAGCTACATCCACAGCACGACCAATGCTTAGACCTCTAGCTTTGATGTAGACGGCAGGTAAGTTTGCCAATTGAATTAGCGTTGATGTTACATATGCCATCAATGGTTTCTTACCAATGAATATGGTGTTTCTGGATTCGTTTGACATAAGAAATTCGATATTTAACGATAATTTAAAGCTAAAAGGGATTTTTTGATTCTAGATAAAATTTTATGAAAATATTGAACCATTATTAACTAGATTTGTGGATTTTAATGAATAATATGAAAAAGATCATAGAAATTTTAGAGTCAGGAACAGTTGAAGAAAAAATCAAAAATCTAGAACTTCTTTCTTTTACAAACGATATAGAAATCATACAAAAAATAATTTTGAAGTTAGATGATGTAGATATTAAAGTGAGAGGAGAAGCTTTTAGCGCACTAGTATTAAATGAAAATAAAATTTCGGATTTATTGATAAACAATTTAAAATCTCAAAATAAAAATATCAGAGGATATACGGTTTTAGTGTTAGCAAATCGAAATGATACTAATGCAACATCAGAAATCATCAAGTGTTTAGATGATCAAAGCTCAATGGTAAGAGCATGTGCATTAGGAGCGTTAGGGCATCTCAAAGCAAATGATGCAAAAAAAGTAATTTATGATTGTCTGTCAGATTCTAATTTAGAAGTTAGAAAGAGTGCATTACAAGCAATAATTAAACTCGGGTATTCATTATCAGAAAATAAAATTAAAGAGATGTCTAAGCAACAAGATTCGGAGTTAGAGAGATTACTTGCCAAAGTAAAAAGAGAGAGTGGACCGAAAGGGATTTGAACCCTCGATCTGATGCATGCCATGCACCCATCCTACCAGACTAGACGATCGGCCCAATAATCAGCGAACTGATCGAATTACGTTTTTCAAATTGGTTATTAACGTTTAGCGGTTAGAAAAAACACAAGCATGAAACTAACACAAGATATTTAACCATAATTAGGAAGGATGTAATGTTATGGTAGTAGATAACAAAGCAACCATCACCTATGTTCAGTTACTTAAAGAGGATCTTGTGATAATTAGATTAGTACCAAAAGAAGGACCGATTCCAAATTATCAGGCCGGTCAGTTCATCACATTAGGTTTACCAAATCCTGTTGAAGGTGGAAAAATTGTCAGAAGAGCATATTCAATTGCATCTCATCCTGAGAATAAAAAGTATATTGAGCTTGTAATTAGATGGGTTAGAAAGCCACTTCCAGGTAGATTAACCACACAATTATTCAATGCAAAAGAGGGGGATGAAATCTTGTGGTTAAAACCTACAGGTAGAGCACTTTTGATAAATGAAACACTTCCAAATGGAGAAAAAGATAATCGAAGAATTATTTGTATTGGAGGCGGAACAGGTCTAGCGCCATTTGTAAGTTTTGCGCAACATCTACATGACACTGAAGATAAACGCGAGATAATTGTTTTACATGGAGCAAGTTACGTTGATGAGCTAAGTTACAAAGAATTACTAACAGATTTAGAAAATGAAAGCATATCAAAAGGAAAAGATAAATGGAATTTTAGATATAGAGCAGCCATCAGTAGACCGCAAGAATGGTTTAACAGATCATGGTCAGGTCAAGTTGGAAGGGTTGAAACATTTCTCAGACCAAGAGATAATGGAATTTCACCATTAGAGGAATTGATTGAGGATAAAATTACAAAAGAAAATACAATGTTTTATGTCTGTGGTTGGCAAGGAACAATTGATGGTGTAATGGATTTCCTAAAACCAAAAGGCTTTGTTACAGAACATGATAAGCGTTCGGATGGAAGCTTTGAAGTAAAGTACGAATCATACGGCTAAACAAATTTTTAAAGAAATAAAATCATCTAGTATTTCTAATCTTTGGGGACGTAGGTTAGCTTGGTATACTGCCAGCCTCGGGTGCTGGAGATCATGGGTTCAAATCCCATCGTTCCCATATTATGAAAAAGTCAATCATTGAAATATGACATTTTTTTAGTTATTGTAATTGACAACTGCTCTGTATCTAGCACATTTAAATCCTGTAACTAATGCACATGTTGAAATTATTAATGAGTTAAAAAACAAAGCAGGTATCGTAAAGGTTATGCCTGTTATTTTTAAATCAGGTGAAAAAGAAATCAACAGTAAAAGCTTTCCATTTAATTTTCAGATTAGGAAAAAAATGCTTAGATCAATTTTTGGAGATTCTATTTTAATAACAGAAGACTATACTTTTTTTGCTCCTTTTAAAAAATACATGCCGCCATTATTATCTCCCAGATCATGGGAATTGCGAAAACAAATACTGAAAGAAGTAAAAGGTGATTTTTTTTCATACACTGGTGACAAAACAGAAGGATACATACTCAAATTATACAGACTAAAACCAAAAATAGGTCAAAGAAGAACATTATCAGCCACAACTGTAAAAGAAAATATCTATAATTCAGCATTAGGAAATACAGTAAATTGGAAAAAGGATGTTCCGCAAAGTGTTCAGAACATTATTGAAGAAAATTGGAATGTAATTAAAAAATTTTCAGATTCTGAGGATAGAACAACCAGAGTTTTGGGAATGAAATTTCCAAAGGAGGGATGGTCAAAGTAAAATGATTCAAGACATAGACATATTTTAAAAATGTAAATTGGAAAAAATAAAACAAGCTTCAGAAGATTATTTCTTTTTTGAAGCCTTTTTAGTTGTTTTTTTATCTGCTGCTTTTTTCTTTGCTGCCATAATTGAATTGGTAATTTACTAGAATTTCTACAGGTAAAATTAAAAAAATTACACAAAATGGGTGGTGTTGAGAATACAATTTTAAAATATTTTTAAAAAGAAAAAATTACAATTGACAAGATCAGACTTCAGATTTTTAGATTCAGAGATTTATTGTCTTTAAATCATCAGATCAAAATTCATATCAAAATTAGAATAATTCAACTGTATCGGCAAATTTGAGTATTGCAATCAAATTCAATTATTAAAATCAATACTAATTCTGGATTTTAGATAAAATATCAGTAAAAATATTTCCAAATAGATTAATTACTGATATATGGATAATTTTTTGTGGGGCTTCCTATTTCAAAATATGTTTGGTTTGATGGAGAATTCACTACATTAGATAAAGCCAAGGTACCAATTACAACTCATGCAATTCATTATGGAACATCTGTTTTTGAAGGAATTCGAGCATATTGGAATGGAAAAAATCTTTTTATTTTTAGATTAGATGAGCACATTAAGAGATTTAGAAAATCAGGACAATTTTATAATATTTCACTTAAATTTTCAGATAAAGTCATCAGTGACGCAATAATTGGAATTTGTGAAAAAAATAAAATAAAAAAATCTTGCTATATTAGACCATTTTATTTTGTAGGGGATTATGGAATAAATTTGCATGTTACAGAAAAAGCACCAACCCATGTTGCAGTTTTTACATTCCCATTTGGAGATTTATTTAGCAAAAATGGAATTACTGCAGGAGTTGTATCATGGAGAAAATTCTCAGATATCTCAAATCCACCACAAGCAAAGATGGGAGGAAACTATCTTAATTCAATCATAGCAACACAAGAAGCTAAAAGAAGTGGTTATGATGAAGCAATTTTATTGGATCATAATGGGAATGTAAGTGAAGCACCTGGTGAAAATATTTTTATTGTAAGAGAAGAGAAACTAATTACACCATCATTGTCATCTTCGGCTTTGAATGGAATTACACGTGATGCGATTATAAAAATTGCAAATGATCTGCAAATAGATGTAACAGAGACTGAAATAGCCAGAAGTGAATTAACAATTTCTGATGAAATTTTTCTTACTGGTACAGCTGCAGAGATCACACCAATAATTTCAATTAATGGTAAGAAAATTGGAGATGGCAAACCTGGGAATATTACTAAAAAGATGATGAAAGAGTATGCAGACATAGTAATGAACAAAAAACAAAATTACTCCCATTGGCTAACTACGGTATATTAAATGAAAATTGCTCAAATTGGCACAGGTGGATGGGGGAAAAATCACACTAGAATACTATCACAATTGGGTGTGCTTTCCGCAGTTTGTGATATAAATGCTGAAAGAAGTAAAGAGTACGGTGAAAAATACTCAGTCAATCACTATAGCTCATTGGATGATTTGATTAAATTTGGAGAATTTGATGGAGTTTTTATTGTAACACCAACTTCAACACATACAGAAATTGCTATAAAATTACTTGAGGCAAAAAAACATGTGTTTGTCGAAAAGCCTATGACGTACAAATCAGAAGATGGTCAAAAAATTTTAGATATTGCAAAAAAGAATAACTTGGTTCTAACATGTGGTTACATTGAACGGTTTAATCCAGCTGTAGATAATGTAAAAAAATTTGTTAAAGAAAAAAAATATGGAGAGCTTGTAATGCTTGAATTTCATAGAGAAAACAGAATGCCTCTACATATCAAAGATGTTGGAATCATTTACGATACATCTGTTCATGATATCGATACTGCAAATTGGTTGTTTGATGATATGCCTCATGTAGTTTTTGCAAGAGCAGGTAGAATAAATCATGAGCATGAGGACTTTGCAAGCATTATGTTAGGATATAAAAATGACAGAGTAGCAATCATTTCATCAAATTGGATTACACCAAAAAAAGTGAGGACATTTACAGCAGTTTGTACTGATGCAATAATTACATCAGATTTTATTTCGCAGGAAATAAAAATAGAGAAAAAAGAAGAAACTGAAATTCCACGCAATGAAAAACAAGAGCCGCTATTACTAGAAATTCAAAGTTTTTTGGGGGCCATAGAAGGAAAAAATGATCTAGTTGTAAAGTCACAACAAGCAGTTAATGTCACAAAAATAGCAGAAGCTGCACTTTTATCTAGTCAAAAAGGAATACCTATCTATCTGGATTTAAAATGAACAAGACAATGATGGATATTTTAGCATGTCCTATAGACAAAAATCATCCTTTAGAACTATATGAAATTACAGGAAAAAATAATATTATTTCAGAAGGGGTGTTATTTTGTACCAAATGCTCTAGATTTTATCCTATTATTGAAGAAATACCAATAATGTTACCTGATGAATTAAGAAATAAGGAACAAGAAATGGAATTCCTTACAAACAATAAGAAAAATTTGCCTGAAAAAATTATTACAATGGCAAACCCATGGCATTTGTGATATAGTTGGTTACTAACTTTATTTCAAAAAAAGCAAAGATTGGAGACAATGTCAAAATTTGGCATTTTTCATATATTGGAGATAATGTAGAAATTGGAGATAATGTCAAAATTGGTTCGCTTGTACATATTGATTATGATGTAAAAATTGGTGAGAATACAAAGATAGAAGGACAGGCATATATTCCACCACTATCAAGAATTGGAAAAAATGTATTCATTGGACCTGCAGCTGTATTAACAAATGATCCATATCCAATGTGCGATAAAATGATTGGAGTAACTATTGAAGATAATGCAGTGATTGGAGCACGGGCTGTCATTAAAGCAGGAGTGATTATTGGCAAGAATAGTGTTGTTGCAATGGGGGCAGTCGTAACAAGAGATGTTCCACAAGATTCTGTTGTCATTGGAGTTCCAGCAACAATAAGATATACGCGCAAAGAATACGATAAAAAACAAAAACGGTGGAAAGAAAGTTAGAATTTAATTTCTTTTTTAAATATCCAATTTTTTAATTTCGATAAAATCAAAATCCAAACGATTATCAAAAGTATTGCAATAACTGTTTTTAGCATAGATGTTAACAATGAATCAAAATCACCATAACCAGTGATAGAAAAAGGACCCAAAATCATCACTAAAATTCCTCCACCACCAATTATCAAAACCCACATTACAAATAGAAATCCAAAAAGACCTATTTTCAAATGATTACCCTCATCATTAATGCAGTAATTATTGCAAGAATTCCTGAAAAGATAGCAAGTTTGAAAATTGCATAACCAACTTGTTTCTCAGATAATGGCCCACCTGCAAGAATTAATCGTACCAATGTAACAGGAGCAGTTTTATCATTAGTTGCCTTTAACTTGAAATCTTCAGTGTGCTCAACAGGCTTTCCTTTTATTTGTCTATGCTCTACAATTCGTTTCATGCTAGATAAAAACAAAAATGAGTTAATCACTGCAGGCAAAAGCGCGACAGCTGCAACAATTTCAACATGACCCACAATGGCAATTGCACCATACATTGCACCTAAAGATAAAGCACCAGAATCTCCAGGAAATATTTTACTTGGAATTTTATGATATTTGTAAAATGCTAGTGAGATAAACCCCAACGGTAAACTAGCTATAGCTATTTCATAATTGTGTAAAATAAATAATGCAATACTTAATGAAAAACTTGCAATTACCATAAAACCACTAGCTACTCCATTTAGTACATCAATAGAATTAATGGTATTACCAGTAATAGGAATCATGAAAATTATCAATCCGAGATAAAGAACAGGTATTTGTACAGTACCAAACAATGGAAAAGATAGATTTGAATCATATGCACCAAAGAAAATTATTGGTGTTGAAGCAAGCATTAAAGCAATTGGCTTAAACCATCCGCCCATTACTTTTCTGTCATCTACATAACCAATTACAAATGCAATAAAGCTTGTAAGTATTATTGCAAGAATTTCATTCATTTGTAGAAATCCATACAAAATAAGTTCAGATACAATTATTCCAAAAATAATTGATGGGCCTCCAGGTCGTACTATCATCACATGATCTTTTTTGTTCACATCTTTAACTGCAAGATTTCTTTTTTGCAAAAATTTGATCAGATATGGAGTTGTAAAAAATACTGTAAAAAATGCAACAACACATGAGATTATTGCAGGTATGATTAATTCAGTCAATTATCTAACCTTACGTAACTCTGACTTTATGTTATCTGCAATGGTTGAACCAATTTTATCAATTTCTGCTAATTTGTTCACTGGAATCTTTGCTAAATCATCAATGGTCTTAATTCCGTGTTTATACAGCACCCTAGCCCTTACTCGTCCTATTCCTTTTACTTTAACTAAATCTAATAATTCCTCTCTAATTCCATAAATTATTCGTCGTCTGAGATTCTCTAATTCATCAAGAAGATCGACACGTTCAACATGCTTTGAAATTTCTCTGAGACAATATGTTAACCAGTCAGCAGTTTCAACCATTCTATGCATATCTCCAGACTCAATCCCAAGATTATCAGATAAGGTAAGTTCAGACGATTCAGTAATCCAAGCCTGTAAGGCAAGTAAACTTCTAGAGCAATCATACTCAGATATTGGACTTAGTAGCTCTGAAGAATTATTTTCTATCATTAAACTTGTAGTTTCAAAGTCTTTATTTCTAAGAGAGAATTTAGGGAAAAATTCGTCACAGTTTGAAATTAAATGTAAAAATCCAAAAGTATGTCTTCTTTCTTTAGAGACGTTTTCAATTGCATCTCTAAAGTAAGTTGCAGTAAGTGGATCAATATACAGCATTGAAGTCTTTTTTCCAAATTCTGTTGCAGCGTATCTTTCACCTTTTTTGATTATTAAAAATGCATTAGTTAGAAATCGTAAGGAGATATCAATTGCAAATTTTACTGTTGCTTTTCTAGATTGTAATCCACCTAATGTTTGCAAAAAAAACTCTAAAATATTTTCTTTTTTAATTCCAGGACTTGTTACAATTAGACTCAACACATGTGTTCTTAATGATTTGTCATCAGTAATTTTTGAAAAAATTGGTTCTGGCTCTCCGTTAATATAATACTCCATTAGATCATCACTATTTCCGTTTCCAACAATTATTGATTCACCATAGTCATCATATTGTGGTCTTCCCGCCCTGCCACAGAGTTGTTTGTATTCTAAGATACTAATTGGTCTGTTTGCACCAACCTTTGCATTGTATCTAGTGATATTAGAAATTACAACTCTTCTTGCAGGAAGATTTACCCCAGCAGCTAATGTTGGAGTAGAAGATAATAATTTGATGGTGCCTTTACGAAATTCAGTTTCTATTGTTTGTCTACAATTCTGATTCAATCCAGCATGATGAAATGCAACACCTTTTTTTATCAGGGTTGCAAGTGTCTTTACTAATTCAGTATGTTCATTATTTGATAGTATTTTTTTTGAAATCTTTTCTAATGCTTCTGATTCATTTTTTTCTAAAAATTGAGAAATAATATCAGCAGCTTTTGTTGCAAGTGCTTTTGAACGTGTCCTAGTTTCTGCAAAAACTAATGATTGGCCTCCATCTTTTACTGATTGCACGCCTAGATCAATCGGAATACCACGAATACTAGGCTCAACTGCAAATTTTTTACCATCATTCATAATTACTCCTCCTGCATCATAGACTCCTTCAGATAATGGCACAGGTCGCCAATCATTTTTTACCAAAATACAATCAAGCCAGTTTGCAAGTTCATCGGAATTTGTTATTGTTGCACTAAGACCTAGAATTTGGGGTTTAGATTCCAATAGTTTTAGTTTTGTTAAGATCATCTCCAATGTTGGGCCTCTGTTTTCATCTCCAATAAGATGAATCTCATCTGCAATAACCAATCCAATCTCATCGATCCATTCAGCACTATGACGAATTATAGAATCCATCTTCTCATTTGTTAAAACTAGCACATTATTTTTTTCAAGATTTTTTTCGAGATTTTCAAAATCACCAGTGGATATACCTACCTTGATTTTTTTTTGAAAGTCAATTTTTTCTAGTTTTTTAAATTCAGTAAATTTTTCAGAAGCTAATGCCCTCAGGGGACTAAGGTAAACAACTTTACCATTATTTTTTGAGAGATAGCTAATCATAGCAAGTATTGCTGTTAGAGTTTTTCCACTTGCAGTAGGTGCAGAAACTAGTATATTTTTTCCATCAAGTAGTCCTGCATCAATACAATCAGCTTGGGGAGGATATAATTTAGAAAATCCTTCAGATGATAAAAAATCAATTGCAGGTTTAAGAAGATCTAGCTTTTCTATTTTCATACTCGGTTATAATGACCGGGTTTTGATTCATAAATAGATGCTTCGCGAAGCATTCTTCGAATATAGTTTCGTGCTTCCTCTTCAGTGAATTTTTCTGTCTTTTCTAGTTCTTTAACAAATGCTCTTTCTTCAACTGCAATCTTATTGTCACCTTCCATTGATTTTAAAACATCCATAAACAACTGCATCTTGGATACTTCACTTCTGGGTCTTCCTTGCAAAACTCCAAGATCTACTTTGCCAGTATTAACGTCAACGCCTGCATCCTGAAGCATACTTTGAATCAGAAATATGGCTCTCTCAGCATCTTCTTCTTCGACTTTGTCTTTCATAAGTAATCTTGCTCGTGCAGTTGAAAGTCGAATAATTCCTTCTAGTTGTCTAGGTGTCACTGTAATCATTTCTTCAGATTCTACATTTCTCATTTGTAGATAGTATTCCAGAATTTTTTCTTCTGCCTCTTTTGTTAAATCAGGACTAGATCTTTTTGCATATGAAAGATATTTTGTTAGAATATCCACATCAATTACAGAACGTTTGTCAGTTCCTTGAGGTGTGTGTAATTCAATTATGTGTCTTGCAATTTTCTCATCTTTTTCTCTTCCAGGAATATCACGTACTACAAAAATCAAGTCAAATCTTGTCAATAAGGGAATTGGTAAATTTACATTTTCTGTTATATTTTTGAAAGGATCATATTTTCCATACATCGGGTTGGCAGCTGCCAAAATTGATGTTCTTGCATTTAGTGTGGCAACAATACCACCTTTTGCAATACTTGCAGATTGCTGTTCCATAACTTCATGCAATGCACTTCTGTCTTCTGGCTTCATCTTATCAAATTCATCAATACATACAAGACCTTGATCACCAAGTACAACAGCCCCTGCTTCTAACATCATAATTCCGGTTTTATCACGTACTACAGCTGCTGTAAGACCTGCCGCAGTTGAACCTCTACCTGATGTGTATAATCCTCTTGGAGCTATTCTTGCACAGAATTTTAACATCTCACTTTTTGCAGTACCGGGATCACCAACAAGAAATACGTTGATGTCACCTCGAATCTTACTTCCATCACCAAGTAGTCTTTGAGTTGAACCGACAATCAATAGCAAAATAGCTTCTTTGATTAGAGATTGTCCTTGGATGTGTGGGGCAAAAGAATCAATCAACCTCTGATATACATTAGGACTTTGAGAAAGTGTTTTGATCATCTTTTCATCTTCTGGAGAGACTTCTTCTCTCTCAATTTTACGTGAAGTTTTAGAACCACGGCCTCCTAAAAATTCAATATTATTGCCCTCTATTCGTAATCGGTATAATCCACTGTGTCCTCTAGTTATTCCTGCAATAGATTCTTGTTCTACTCTTACTATTCCTGTAAGAATAATCCTATCACCGGGTCTTGCATTATCTACAAGATCCTGTCTAATTGTGACATCAATATAATGAGGTAATTGGCCAGGTGGAAGATCTTCTGGAAGTTCTTGCAATCTAAGAATTTGAAAGTCTATAAATTTACTAGCTTCAGGTTTTAATTCAAAATCCCTATGCTTACAGCTTGGATTATCACACACTATGGGAATTTTTACATCCATTCCTTTTAGTTGAATTACTTTGGTTTGATGATCATCTGGACATACAAAGACTAATTCTTTTGCAAGAGGTTTTACTTCTGAAGCTCTAACAACCATACCTGAAACGCTAGAAATATTGCCAATGGTTTCAGCATTAATTTGTCTTAAACTTCTTTGAAGAGGATAATTTACTAGCCTAACACGAACTTCGTCTTTGATTTTTTCGGCATAATCAGGAAATCTTGTTTGAAGTGCTTCTTTGATTGCCCTTGAAAATGCGTTTAGGACTCTATCAGGATCTGTTGTAAAGATATGTTCAATTTCAGGTTCTATTACTAGATCATTATAATCAACGATGATGAATTTTGCATTCTTTGGCATCATTTCATCAATTTGTTCCACATACTTGTAACTTCCAAACTTGTCCTTGAATCTAGTTAGAAATCCTTTTACCTTATCAGATAATGCTGAATCAGTAAAAGTACTAGTTTGAACTCTGCTCATTTAAGTCTCCTCTGATTTGTTTTTCAAAGTTTATGCTATTGTCATGAATTGTTTTAAAGAAAATATTTTCTTCGACGGTTAGTTTGTTATACAATTCAGAATTAAGTTTTGTTGAGTCTGCAATCTTTACAAGTTTTCCTCTTCGCATTCTAAACAATTCCAACATCATGCTTTCAACATGATTAAAATCGTCACGATTCAAGTCTTTCATTGATTCTTTTAGTTTAACGTAAAAGTGAGGATCAAGTGTAGACATTTGATATTCACCAACCATCTTTTCTTTTGATAATGCCTGCTTTAGCTCAGTAATCATATCAGGTTTTTCAAGAGTGGCAAGTTTGTTTTGGGCTAGAATTTTACCTAACCATAGAGGTAGGTTCAAGATCTCGCCTTGGGTACCGTTGATTTTAACACCTGCAACATTGAATTTGATATCATGATTTATGCTAACTTTGGCATCCTTTAGGCCATATCCAATAGAGTGCAATTTTTCTATCTCATCTATTTCCATCGTAAGATCACTATCTATCCACAAGATCCTGATGTAATGGATCGATCAATTCTATTCACTATTTTGTTAGATCAATTGATCCTATTAATTTCGATTTATTAGTGGGAAATAGACCAGAAGATCACATGTTATCAACAGGCATGTGGGTAGAAAAATATCGCCCCTCAAAGCTATCTGAAATAGTAAACCAAACAGAAATTATCGGTAGCCTGGAAGCTCTAATTAAAGACCCCACAGACATGCCGCATCTAATGTTTTCAGGTTCTGCTGGAGTTGGCAAAACAACTGCTGCATTATGTATATCTAGACAGATTCTTGGGGAATATGCTAAAGACTATACCCTTGAGCTAAATGCATCAGATGAAAGAGGAATAGGAATGGTTAGAGAAAAAGTAAAGAAATTTTCACGATTTGCAGGAATGGTAGATGTTCCATTTAAGATAATTATTCTAGATGAGGCAGATGAGATGACATCAGATGCACAGACCGCACTTAGACGAATAATAGAAGATACTGCAAAATATTGTAGATTTATTCTAATTGCAAACAATATCTCAAAAATTATCGATCCTATTCAAAGCAGATGTGCTACCTTCAAGTTTACATCTATTCCTGAAGAGGATATGATCAATCACCTAGAAAGCATTGCTAAAAAAGAGAAAGTAAAAACCGATAAAAAAGGACTCAAGGCAATTTATGATTATTCAGAAGGAGATCTCAGACATGCGATTAATCTAATGCAGGCAACTGCAAGTTTAGGAGAAATTTCAGAAGACCATGTAAAAGCATCAGCTGGATTGACAAAAACTAGCGATGTGGATAATGTTCTAAAAATGGCATTGTCTGGAAAAATAATGGATGCAAGAGAGAAGATGATTGAGCTAACTAAAGTTTATGGAATGTCAGAATCAGATTTTCTAAAGTACCTAAATTCTGCAGTGTTTAAAACAAAACATGAGAAAATATCAGATATTTTAGAAGTGATTGCAAAATATGATTATAGAATTTTAGTTGGCGCAAATCCAGAGATTCAGTTAACAGCGTTGTTAGCTGAGTTAGGTAATTTAGAAAAATAAAAACGCAGAGAGAGGGATTTGAACCCCCGGGTGCTTGCGCACACAGGCTCTCAAGGCCCGCGCCCTACCGAGCTAGGCGACCTCTGCAAGAAGTGATGAATGACGGTGATTAAAATTTGTTGAGGATAAAAAATAAAATCATTGAAAAATAAGAAAAAAGAAAATGATTTCTTTAATCGTGTGCGTGTGGGTTTCCGCCACCAGTCATTTTGACAAATGTACCGGCTGCTTTCTCATGCCATTCCAAGTTTGCTTGCTCAATTCGAATAGCTCCTGTAGGACATATTTCCTGACAAGCCATGCAAACTGTACAATCATGTTCTCGAATTGGTTGTGATTTATCAGTGTAATCTAATCGCTCATCTTGTTCAGTTTTTCCAGTACCTTCAAAGACTTTACCAACTACATCCTTAGCTGGAATGTCTTGTTCGGTTCTGTACCACTGAAATGTTTGAACTGGACATACACTCATGCATGATCCAGCTGCAATACAAGAGTCCCAATCGACTGCAACTGTTGTCCCATGAATACCAAGAGGAACTTGTTCCTCTCCACGTGCTTCATAAGCAGCTTTTACATCTTCATTTGAAAATGCTGCACCATCTGGATTTCCTTTGCCCCAAATCCAGTGAAAGTTCTCACCATTTCCATGGCTAGTTTTTCCAACTGGTTTTTGGTCGTGACAAAAATCTTCAGGTATTACTAAATCGGCCATACAAAATACTGATCAGAATATTATTTAAAGCTAGACAAAATTAGTCGAGACTAAATTATAGATCTCAATTTTCTGTAAGATTTCAAGTAAAAAAATGAAATTATAAAGAAAAGGAAATAAAAATTCTAATCGTGTACATAGAGATTTGCAGTACCTGCTTTCTACTTTACATAAGTTCCTACTGCTTTTTCATGAGCTTCCAAGTTTGATTGATCAACTTTGATAGCCTGAGGAGGGCAAACAGAAACGCATGCCATACACCATATACAATCATGTTCTCTGATTGGATCGGCTTTATCAGTAAGATCTTTGCGTTCCTCTTTAACAGAACTTCCAGTTCCTGCAAAAGTTGCATTTATTGCTTCAGTATTAGGAATGTCTTTTTCAGTTCTGTACCACTGAAAGACCTGTACAGGACATGCTTCAATACACGCACCGTCTGCAACACAAGAATCCCAGTCAACTGCAACCATTGTACCACTAACACCTAGTGGAACTTGCTTTTCTCCACGAGCTGCATATGCTGCTACAACATCTGCATCTGCAAACACTTCAGCTTGTGAACCATCGGTATTTTTTGTTTTACCAGGACCCCAAACCCAGTGAAAGTTTTTGCCGTCTGAGTAACTAATTTTTCCTATTGGTTTTAATCCTTCTGGGAAATTTTCTGCTATTGGCATAAACCAATTTTCATTGAGATATTATTTAAAGATAGGCAAAATTAGTCGAGACTAAACTTGACTAATAAAAGAACTTTGCTCAATGTCATTTAAAATTTCCTTACGTTCATATCGTTTGAAGAATAATTACAACAAATGGATATCATCAAAAATGACGTATACAGGGGGCCAAACATCGGCGTTTACATTAAGACAAATGATGATTTTCTTTTGCTTCCTATGGGCTTTGCCCAAACCAAAGCTGAAAAACTTGCAGAATACCTAAAGACTGAGATCATTTATTCTTCCATTGCAAATACTCGCCTCTTAGGAGCGTTAATGGTGATGAACAATAATGGAATTCTACTTCCAAAAACAGCGTACATGGATGAATATGAATTTCTAAAAAAAGAAACGAAGATGGAAATTGGCGTTTTAGATTCAAAATACTCGGCACTTGGAAATATGATTTGTGCAAATGACAAGGGAGCTATTGTATCACCACTGTTATCAAAAGAAGACTGTAAGACAATTGAGCAGGTGTTAGGAGTAAAAGTCTTGCAGAAAAGAATTGCAGGATTTAGTCAAACAGGAGCAGTGATGGTTGCAAATAACTCAGGAGCTGCAATACACCCAGAAGCTAACGAAGAAGACATGAAGACATTTGCAAATCTAATGGGTGTAAAAATAGAACAGACCACTATCAATAACGGCATCCCATATGTTATGTCAGGAATCGTAGTAAACAATCACGCAGTAGTGGTAGGATCCTTGACTAGCGGTCCTGAAATCATGATGCTAACTAGGGCTTTTCTAAATTAAGAATTGATTTTGGATCATCGGTAAGCTTTTCAATTTCAATTTGAGATTCTGTCCCATCTTGCATATTTCGTAAAACGACTTTACTTTGTTCCAACTCCTTTGGAGCTACAATAATGCAGTATTTTGATTCAGATGCTTGCTCAATTTGCTTTTTCAAATTTTTTCCGGACAGATCAATCTCAGTAGAAATATTGTTTAGTCTTAGCAGCGATGCGATACTCATTGCAACCTTTTGCATGTCTTCATTAATGTACAAAACTGAGATACGTGTTTGTTTTGTTTCTGTGGCAATTCCTTGTTCTTGCATTGTAAGTATGATTCTCTCTACACCTCCTGCAACACCTGCAGCTCCAATGTCCTCTCTTCCAAACGCTTTTGTCAAAGAGTCATATCTACCCCCACCAGCCAAAGCACCCAATTTTGAATTTTTGTCAAATACCTCAAAGACCATTCCGGAGTAATAATCCAATCCCCTGACTATTCCAAAATTTATGCGTGTATTTACAACCCCTCTGTTTTCTAGTGAATCAAATAATTTTTTTAGTTCATCCCATGATTGTAATTTTGATGTGTCAAATTTGGACTCTACCTCTAAAATAGTTCCTTTGATTTGCGAAAATTCAAGAATTTTTTCTAATTTATCAATATCATATTTATCTTTGAACTCATTTAGGATTTCTTGCTTTGATTTTTTTTGTGTCTTATCAATTGCCCTAAGCATATCGGATACTAGAACAGTGTCTTTTGAATCAAATGTTTGATTGATAAACGATTCAACCAGATTCCTATGATTGACGTCAATTGTAATATCTTTGAGCAATAACGAATCAAATAATCTAGATGTCAGTTCAATAATTTCTGCATCTGATTCCAATCTAGGTTTTCCATAAATCTCTACATCCCATTGATGAAAGTAGCGATATCGTCCCTTTTGTGGTTCATCATACCTAAATACCCCACCAAATGCAGATATTTTTGCAGGTAATCTCATAGATTTTTGCAAAGACGCGTATCTTGTCAAACCTACCGTAAAATCAAATCGTAGCGCCACCTCTCTGTCTCCCTTGTCCTTAAAATGGTAAATTTCATCTCTGATTGCAGGTCCTGACTTTGTTTCTAAGACAGACATCAATTCAATGGGGGAAGGATCCATAAACGAAAACCCATAAAGATTTGACAGTTTTTTAAAATGCTCGCGAATATGCTCAATGCTTGCGTTTTCCTTTTCCTCAAAGTCTTTCATTCCACGCGGCAGTTCCAAGGTGATTAGGTGTTAAATGAATTAGATATTACTCTAACTATGCAGAACTAGGCAGTTTTTTGAATTGATTTTATGTTGACCTCAAGTCAGCTGTTTTGTATGCAAATACGGTAAATCTTTGCATGATGTAATGAAATAGTGGCACTAGAACAAAAAAGCGGTGGACCGTACTCCAAAGACGAGCGTGAAAAGCAGCAAAATGAGGTCTTTAGGTTGCACTTTGAGTTTGGATACTCTGCTGTAAAGATTGCAGAGTTAATGAAGATTAACCGCAATACGATTAATGCAGATATCAAATATTGGTACTCTAGCATAAAAGACGAGATAAGGCAGGACAGTGAGGATCTTATCTCAAGGCAGCTGGGCAGACTGGAGACCCAAAGAACCAGAGTAATAGAAAACATTACTGAAAATAAAATTGACGACATACGATATGAAAAGATGCTGCTTGAGATTGATGGAAAAATAAACAACATTTTGTTGCGGATAAACCCAGGCAAAGTCACATCAGAGGTCAACGAGGATTTGGTAAAAGACATTGTCTTGTTTTTGATAATCAAACATAGAAATCATAATCTACAAAAAGAAAACATACTAGGTGAAATTATCAACATGCAGCAATGTACAACTATTGAAGCTGATGCAATATTTTCCAAGATGGAAAGTCTTGGATTGGAGTACTGCAAGAAATTCAGTTTCGTTGAATCTTTTTATGATTTGTTAGAATTTGCATATATACGCAGATACGTATTGCCAAGTGACAAATTTATCGAGAATGTAAATTTGTTGCATAGTTTGGAAATTGGCAGTAATGATGAAATAGCAGAATTGGGCATAAGGTACTCTGAAAAATAACATCAAGCAAGGAAAGAAAGTTGAAATCTACAACAAAACATTAAACAAGATTAATCTAGATTAATTCTATAAAAATAAAATGAACTTGTCATTAATAGATTGTTGATATTATAATTATTTCAAATTAATAGTGTCAACGAATTATTTTTAGTTTAAAATTGACGTATCAATTAATGCATTAATTGCATTAACGACTTTGCATGATATTTAGTAAACAGGCACGATTAATACTATTAATGTGTAAATTTTCCATAATCAGGCGCGAATTAATGTTATTTTAATGCATTAATAGGCACAAAAATTTATTTTATTAATTTATGAATGATTGATTGTGTTAACATTAATCTGATCAGTTTAAACCGATACAAAAAAAGTAATTTTTTTCAATAAAATACAGTTATTTGTCATGAATTGTTCTAAATTATTTTACATACTTTGACATGGATTTATATCAATTCCTCACATTTTTCAACTATGTCTACAAATTACAACATTTTTCAATTGTTCATTAAAATCTATGCTATTCTGCTATTATTTTCCAATCTATTCATACCTTCAAACTCTATAAGTATGGAATTTTCAGTGTGTTCAGTTTTTATTTTTGAACCCAATCCAGAAAAGATTGTTTCGTAGTACGTTTTAAAAAATAACGACCATTTCTCGCCCATACCATGATGCATTACCAGTCTCATGATTTCGTTTTGAGAATATTCTTTAATAGAAAATCCTGATGATTTTGCACGATCTTTTAAAATAGAAATCCATTCATCAACGCCATGTTTACCCCTCATAGATAATGCAATTTCTTTTGCCCCTGATTCTGCCACCTCTTTTGCCAATTGAATTATTATTTTATCATCTAAATGTTTTATCAATTTCATTGATGCGGATTTTAGCATCATAACCCATCCAATTTCTGTGGCATGCACATCCCAGTTTACATGAGAATCAAAAATTTGATTCACGTAGGTGTTGAGGCTTGTTTTTTGATCCTGTGATATGTGCTTTAATTTCTCAAGAGTGATTTTGTTTATTCTAAAACTTACATGCTCTGTAGATCGCTTATCTTGTATCATTGTTATCTTAGTTTTGCTTCTCATTTTAAACTAATTTAAAAGCAAAAACACAGATTTGTAAAGGAATTTGCAAATTGCTGTGTAGTTACTTTGAATTGTTATGATCTTTTTTCTAATTAAGGCTTGTCAATACTATGTACCACACTGTACCACGGAGTATACCAAGGGATTATAATTTACACATGTGTGTCAGCCTTATGTACAAATTAATTTGCAGGGATTTAGGATTTGATTGCAATTTTATTTTAGAAGACAAAGAAAAATCAACTCTCACAGATGCATTTAAGGAACATCTAAAGATAAATCATGAACAATACTATCCAAAAAATGAACTATATGGATTTATTGAAAATCAAACCAGAAAACAACAAAATAGACATGTGAAAAACAAAGAGTTTGCATGTCTTGATAGTTGTGAAACTATACGATTAGAAAAATGGAAGCCAGGGCATAGAAATTATCCGTAAACACTAAAAGGAAAATCAAGACATGAATGTTGACAATTTAGTGTGGTAATCAGGTGAATTGGGATTGCAAAGAAATCCATTTACCCTAAACAGCAAGCTACAATGCAAGCGATGCTGCAAAGAATCAGTTATAACAGATATGAGTTCAGGAGATATTTTTTGCCAGAATTGCGGGTTTGTGATTGATGAAAAAATAAAAGATGCAAACTATGATTCGCATAGTTTTGAAGATGTGAATAATCAAAGAACAGGAAGCCCAATTAAATTGGCTGTTCACGATTTTGGCTTGTCAACTATGATTGGGGTTATTAACAAAGATGCAAAAGGCAAGCCAATACAGACAGCAAGTGACACGCTAAGGCGAATACGATTACAAGATAAGAAAAGTCAATTCAGCAGAAACATTGATGTTAATTACAAAACTGCATTTGATATGCTGCAAAGAATTCAGGACAAAATATGTGTCTCTGACAATGTAAAAGAACTCGCTGCATACATATATCGAAAGGCAACAGAGCAAAAAATCACACAGGGTCGCTCAATTACTGCGGTAGTTGCCGCTTCAATGTATGCAGCATGCAGAAATACTCAGACACTTCGAACACTGCGAGAGATATCTCTAGTCACAGACATAAGACCAAAAAGAATCTCACAGAGATACCGTGCAATTGTAAAGCAGCTTGATTTGAAGATTCCAGTAGTGAGTCAGGTGGATTACATTTCAAAGATTTCTAATAATCTTGGAATTTCAGAGAAAACAAAGCGTTTTGCTTTTGAGATTCTTCAAAAAGCAGAAGAGCAAAAGATGTTATCTGGGCGGGATCCCGTAGGAATGGCTTCTGCTTCAATTTATTATGCATGCTTGATAAGAAAAGAGTCATTTACACAGGTACAAGTAGCCGATGCATCAGGAATGGCTACAGTAACTGTCAGAAATAGATTTCAAGAATTGAGAAAAAAGATCAACATGAAATAAAACTAGGGGCAAATTACTAATAATGAAAAATAAAATTATTGTAGAAACTTCAAGACAACATCCACTCAATTTCAAATTAATGGAGGAAACTTGAGTTGTCAGAAAACCTATTTATCATATATGCTATTTTTACATTTTTTTCTTTAGGTGCTACTTTAGGATTATTTGCTAGAAGTTACAAATATCATTCATATCTTACTCATATCCCATCTTCTTTTGCATCAATTTTAACAATCGCTCTATCACTTGTTGTCACTCCTTCTTTTGCAAAACCCATAAAAATTTTTTTTGAATCAAGTTCAGACATTTTGCATGATAAAATAGTTAAGAGACTCAGTATACCTACAATTATGACAGCGTCTATTTGTAATAGATCAAATAATTCCAGCGTTATCTTATCCTAATAATATAGAATAAAAATAGGAGACAATGTTTCTTCTGAATTTAGCCTCTTTAGATTATCAAAATTTGTGACATTTCTAACCCTTTGTCTATATTCCCATGTACGTTGTGCTGGGGATATAGTTAGTTGGGATATTTTAGCACCCATGTGGAAGTATTATTTTAGAAAAAAGAGTTCAGATTAAAAATACTAGTTAATGATAGACTCTGCAATCTTGATCAACTCTTCTTCGGGCAATCCGCTCTTTATTCGGATTTGCTCTTCATCCAGAAAAACTTCCAATCGGTTAAAGGACTGCTGCTGTCCATCTTTCCAAAAATAATCTTTAATCATGACTGCTGGCTGACCTGAAATGACAAGTGTTTTGGATTTGGGGTGTTGTGAATTTTCCTGCGCCTTTTCGAATTTGTCATAGTTAGGGTCTTCAATCCAGCCATTCCATGCTTCATCATAATAGTCAACCACCAGACCGTTATCTGCAAAGAACTCCCTGCTAAATGCAGCGTTTGTTACATCATCAATCTTTGAGCGCTGCTCGTCAGTCAGATAAACAAAATGCACAAACGCGTTTGTGTTGTGCACTCCGCATTCAAAGGTGTATCCTTCTGGCAGATATTTTGGAAACTTTGGATAGACTTTTGCTGTTCCATAAAGGGATGTCACTTCATTTTCTGTCATGCACCTAGGATATGGTTTCACAGTCACTGTTCCCTCAAGGTTGAAAGGCTTTATCCCATAACTTATGGGCAAGTCATTCTTGTCTTTGTACGGCGAAAAATAGTACGAGAAGAACTTTCCAGGAGGAATGATTGTTTCAAAGTCAGATAATGTTTTTGCAAATCTGTTTTCATGAATGTCACCATCATTCTCGTCTACAGAATTCACTGTAGGCTCGTCTGTGAAAAGAGTAATTTCAGTATCCAAATCATTGTGAAACAAAACGGTGCTGTTGAACCCGCCATAAAATACAACGATGTTGTTATTAATAATGTGTGGAATGTCCGAATCATTTTTTGTGACATTTACATTTACAAAATTACTATCATGCATTTGAGGCTGAAACTCTAGCCTGAACATGTACTGTTTTTCATCATAATCAAAAAAGCAGTCAAAAAAATATTGAGAATCAGGAAGTGATGCGATGTTGTCAGTGGAAACATTTCGAGTCTCATTAAAGTTGTACTTCTTTACAAGATCCAGCACAAGATCTTTTTTCACGGTCATGCTATACCCCGTATACACACCCGGAGGATGGATTTGAGGATCCTCGTGAAACTCTTCTTGTGCAGCGCTGTTCAGGTCATCTAAAAATTCATCTGGAAATCTATTGAGATCATCTGAAGACAGAGTAAAGCAATTCTGATTTGGATGGCTGTCGACTGTCTTGTATACTGCCATGCGTACATCTCTCACTACAAGATCACCAAAATCTGCATCATAGTCAAAGGTAGTCTGCGATGTGTTGTCATTAGGAATAATAAAAAAAGCAGAAATAATTACAACCGACAGGATTATTGAAATCATCAAAAGTTTAGTCTTCATTTTCTTTCATAATCCCTTGACAAACAATTCCATACTAATTGGCGGGGACAAGGCAGTAGGATTATCAATAGACTCCCAAACAAAGACAGTTGCAAAATATTTGCCCTCTTTTATTGGAATCCAACTTACACTCAGGTTTATCTTCTGAGAAGCCGTTAGATTTCCAGTGAGCCATGACAAGGATTCCACCTGATTTTGATTGTTTTGTATTTGAACCAAATATGCAAATGGCTGAATTTTATCCATCTGGTTTTCCAGATCAGAAACCAATCTTATTTGCTGATCAACTGCAACCAGATTATCTTTAATTGGATTTTTTTGTATATCAAGTATCATAAAGTTTGATGCAGGTGCTCTCTCCAATGGAGGGCCAGTATTCCCAACTAGAGCGGTTGCAAACATTTCTATTTTATCTTCTAAAACTATTACATTTCCAAGTTCAGATACATAGTCTGATGGGAAATTTGTATCTTCATACTTTGCAGTTATGGTATCGCCGTCTACAGCATACAAAAAACCGCCTCCAGATGGAAAAGTTTCTGCAAATACCACATCTCCTCTAAAGACTCCGGAATCAAAATCAGTCTCAAAAAGAGTCATCCTAAAACCAGCTCTGTCACTATCAGAATGAACTTCAATCCATATGTAATCAATAACTGCAGGATGTTTGTTCATATCATGATCAGTTACAGTTATGATGGCTTTTGTACCAGCATGACTTGAAAAAGCAGCCTCTTTCCATTGAATGTCTGCTGTAGAATTTTCAGATTCTGCAAATGCAGCAGGTAAAGCAAATCCAATTAAAATTAAAATCACAAAATATTTCATCATATCCTCTGCAACATCTGATTTTTTCTGTTTCTAGTAGAATGCCTTACTCGGGCATTGCAGCAAGGACATCTAATGATCCACTCTTCAAAATAATAGTCACAGTTTCTGCAAAAACTTCCGTCATCTCGGTATATTGTGCTCTTTTTCCCCTGTGGATATTCTCTGCAGATGTTCTTGCATTGATTCACACATAATTTCAAAATTCAAACTTCATAAGTTCTTCTGATGTTTTGTCATGGAATGGTTTTGATATTGTATGGAATTTGACATTATGAAACATGGTTTGACATTTTCTGACATTTCTGGACAAAACTGGACTTTTGGATATTACTTGACAATTTTGGACAAAAATTATTGAACAGTCTTGGACAAATTTTGTCCAACATCCAGATTTTAGATGAATAATTCCTACGCGATGCTTTAATGCCAAATCGCCACATTCTATTCAAAATAGATAAGTTGGAGGTTCTTTCCAGACCAGTACCTTATAACCATCTATTTTACAAAAGAATGGCAATACTTATGAGCATTTGAAAATTCGATTACCTCATGATGAAACATCTTGCTTTATTTTTAGCTGCAATTATGATTGGTTCAGTATCAAATGCATATGCATTTACAAATGGAAATTCGGAGAATCGTTTACCTGATAATTTCTATTCTTTTGGCAAAGGAATACTTGAATTTCAGGAATCATCAGGGCAATGCACCATTACGATACCCAACTATTCTGTAAAATCCGTAAACGCATCAAAACCAATCCCGCTCTTAAACATCGATGGATTTCAGTACAATTTCTTTGTAGTGCTTGGAAACAATATTGACAATTCCTACCATTACTTTCAGATAGGATTGCCTGGAGGATCTGGTTTTCCATCCTATCTTCTTGACGTGAAAAAGGATGACAAGAAGGTACGTGGTGAATTTTATCATGACTATGAGAATCTTGCAGTACTCATAGAGTCAGATGTTGAGAAAAAACCATTGTATGATGACTACAAAAGATACTTTGAGGGAGAAAGCAAGGACATAACCTATGATACTGAGACATATGAGCCTGGCACATACAATTTTGGGGCAATACTGCTAAAGTCTGACGGCAACTCCTGGATAAAAAATGACCGATGTGTAATTCACCTTGACTGGCCATTTGTCATTGAAGACAATGGCAATATAGCTGTTGGCTCTCCAACCGTAGATGTAGGACAACTGGTAGATGTAACTGAGGAGTTCTCTCCGTTAAAGCAACACAGAGCAGGTGTGAACCCGCAATCAATTGAGTGTAAGCCGGGACTGCGTGTCATCTTGCAGGAAATTGATGACTCTGGAAACAAGCGTCCGGCATGTGTTAATCCTGAAACAAAAGAAAAACTCATTGAACGAGGATGGACTAGTAAAATTTCAAAGTTGACCCAAACTGACAGCAACAATACACAAAGACTAATCGAGTTACTTGAAAGCAGACAGATCTCTGAGTTTAATACCCTAAAGGAGACGATGGATCTGAGTCGCACTCAAGTGTCACTTGAAGGCGCAGACCTCCATGGAATGGATTTGCGTGAAATAAACTTGGAACGTGTTCACATAGAGCATGCAAATATGAGAGATGCAAATCTTCAGGGGATTGTTTTGGATTACAGAAACATTCAGTACACAGATCTTCAGGGTGCCAACTTGAGTGATACAGACATCAGTGACGCATATCTTTACGGCGTAAACCTGCAAGGGGCAGACATTACAGGTGCAAGCATGAAGAACACACACATCAATGACTCAAACATGAATTATGCCAATCTTCAAGGTGCAGACTTGAGGGGAGTGGACTTTCAGGGTGCAAGTCTGACTGGAACAAACTTTCAGGGTGCAATTTTGCAAGGCGCATTGATGGCCGAGACTGACTTGAGAGAGCTGAATTTTGATGGTGCCAACATGCAATTTGCAAACCTAAAGTATGCAGATCTGCGTGATGCCAGTCTTCAAAACACCAATATGCAAAATGCAAATCTGGAAAATGCAAATCTTAGAGGGACAAATCTGTCTGGTGCTGACCTTCAGGGAGCAAACCTGAAAAATGCCGACTTGCTTGGCACAAATCTTTCAAATGTTCAGAATCTTCCCATATCAAAAGAAGAGGCCAAACAGAGAGGTGCAATCACAGGATAATTGTTTTTAGAAAATGAAAACTAGACTTTTGATAATCATTGCAGTATTTCTTGTAACGATTCCTTGGGTTAAGGGATTGGAATTTAGTATGAACAGTCAAGTCATGGCAGACGGAATCACCATCAGTGCCAGCATCTTCATGACTATCGTCATCGCTTTCTCTCTTGTGTCATGGTTTTTGCTTTCATGGGCATCTAAGAATATCTCACTTACAGGACTTTTACTGAGTGTAATTGCAGGCGCATCTTTAGCAATCCCCTTTCTTCAAGTTATGGGGCCAATAGCAGTAGTTGTAGGGATTGTAGCAGGATTTGCAGCATACATGTTCCAAAAAAAGATGACAGATCCTGCAAAAAACTATTCTTTGATGATTGCCATAGTGACCATTGTAGCAGCATATTTTGTTTTAGCTGTGATGATTCTGGCAGCTCAGACATCAATGGAGGAGGGTATTGGCGAATGGACTGGTACAGTAGGGGGAATGGAAAAAGAGAGAAAAGGCTTTGAGAATATTTTTAACAACAATATTGAATTTAGTTTTTTTCTTGTGCTAATTCCTTCTTGGATAATAACGGGATGGATAATTCTAGACAAAAAGAAAATGAAACCTAAAGTTTTGATAATAATCGGAGTTGCAATGATGGCTGTTGGGTTTTTAGCAACCCTTTACTCTTCATTTGTTTTGTTTCCATCAACAGAACCTCCAATGATGAGGCCGATTGAAGGAATGGATTATGTATTTTTCATGTATCGCCAAGAATTTTTGCTTGGTGGAATGATTGGAATATTTGTAACTGTTGCAGGGATAATTCCATTCTTGAAGGAAATAACTGAAAAAAGGGACATGAGAAAAAGAAAATGAACGCCAGATTTGAGATTTCAATCATAGTAGCAATAGGATTGCTAGTCGCAACTACGTTGTATTTTATTTCTACAGATGGAGACGGTCAAGTCATCAACACATTCAAGTATGAATCAATAGAATATGATGATCTTGTATCAAGAAATGCAAGACTTGGATTGTATGCAGTGCCTGAAAACTATGAAAAACAAACCTGTTTTTCAATATCCAATGATAATGCATCAGCATACCCGATAGATTTTCTGGTAGAACACATAGAGAAGACATCCAGAATTAGAGAAGACATTGAATTTTCTGACACTCCTCCAGAATTTTACACGCAATTTGATACTGACATCAAGACTAGTCTCGCACTAGAGATGATCAAGGAATACGACTTTGATGCAGTAAGGATTCCAACTGACAACAATGTTGGAAAGATTCCGGACATTGCATATTACTTTGACTGTCCATTTGAATACAAAGATGAACAGATGATGCTACGTGTAATGTTTGAGTCTCATTTTTGGGAGAACATGCCAGCATATGTCAATGTTACAAGAAATGACATTGGAGTTGCAACACTGACAAATGACAACATCCGAGTCTTTGATGGAGGGATTAACAGTACCGTTATCTTTCACAATAATCTAAACAGAGAAATCACATTAAGGTCCACTGACCCAATCAATTATCCAAGAGATAAAGATGACAGATACTATGACTTGCAAGAACCAGAAAGACTGTTTGAAAACGAGTTTTCCAAAACCACAAACGAGGAAAAAATCACCATCCCTCCAGGAAAGTCATTTTCATATCACTTTGGAAGCTGGGGTACACCATATGGAGCTCCATTAAACTATACAATAACACCTCCAAACCTCAAAGGAACCGTAACTGTAATTCCTTACTACGATTGCGCTGTATCGCAAGACGTATTCATTCCATATGCAAAAATCCACGAGGTTCCAGAACATCCATCGTATCTTCCTTCAGGATACAAGTATGAATGTGGATTTTACCACTATCCAGAAGCTGCAACATATTACTACACAAACAGCACGCAGAGTGAAGAGTTCAAAGGCAAGCTAGGCCATGGAATAAACCCAGAATTTTTTGCATCTGGGGGATTGGCAATCAGATTGGCAGATGTAAAATCATATGGATATCCACACGCAGAGAAAGAACCTGACAAGTTTACAAGATTGGCTGAAAGGCACTACTCAGAGTGGATGACAACATATGTCAAGGGACATCCAGCTGTTTTGGAAAAGGTAGATTATGGAGACAATGCGTTTGGCAGGATCACCATATACCTGGATCATGACATATGGTATATAGTTGAAGGCAGAATGCCATTTTCAGAACTGTACAGAATCGCAGAGTCTATCCCATTTGAAAAAGGTGATGAACTTTCTTCATCAATTCCAGAACCATTTGCCAATCCCTTCAAAGATAAATCCCTCATAATCGAGACATTTGATCTTAAGGAAGTTTACCAGCCAGGACAATCCATTTCATTTGAGATCTCAACGGAGGGTCACCTCCCTGATGCAGGCCATCTAGATGTAACGATTACTGATTCTGCAGATAACACAGTATGGCGTATCCCACAGTCAGTAGATGCAGGCGACACAGAAATAGGATACGTTGACTATATGTGGTCCACAGAATATGATTTTGAAGCTCCAAAGATCCATGATGCAGGATACTATACCATGACAGTATCTTGGAATGATTCCATGATACAGCATAAATTTCAGATAAGAGACGAGACGCAGTTTTCATTGTTGGAGGACATGATTCCAGAGCATGCTCACAACAAAGAGGAGTTCTTGTCACCATTTAACGATGATTGTTCTAGACAAGATGCAGATCAAGAACTTGTTGCAGCAAACATTGGCATCGATGAGATAAAAAATAACATGAAACAAAACAATAATCTATTGGATCTGATTTTTGAAAAGCAAGAGATCACAGTAAACGACGAGAATAGAAGCAGAGAATACATAGTGCCCAGTCAAGTAATAGACTGCATCCAAAACATCAAAAACGATAACATGAATCTTGCAGAAAAACTAGAGCAAGCCAATGAAAAACCAGAGTTTGACATGCAGTTGTTATTGCGTGAATCTGAAATACTATACCACGGTCATGAGTACCAACAGGCAATAAAAGCAGCTGATTTTATTTTAGAGAATCTAGACGACACAAGGCCAGAAGCCATGATTGTCAGGGGGAAATCACTTTCAAGACTAGGTGAGTCAGAAAGGGCATTAGAGACATTTGAAGAGGTTACTGAAACCAATCCTGACTTTGTAGAGGGATGGTTCCGCTTGGGGCATGCATTATCCAGTATGGATCAGCACGATAGGGCAATGCAGAGTTTTGATCAAGCAATCAAGATAGACCCAAAATATGTAGACGCATACATTGGCAAGGCGTTCACTCTGATGATCCTTGAGAGATATGATGAGGCATTAGAATATGCAGAAAAGGCCGTTCAAATAAGACCTGACATTTCTGTACATCGAGACATCTATCAGACAATACTAGATGTTGCAGAATCTAGATAAATCTCTGATTTTTTAATTTAATTTCACTTACACGTGGGTACGAAAATAACATCTCTAACTATATTCCCATGCACGTTGTGCTTCCAATTAAATTTGAACCAATATTTCTAATTCAAAGGATAATGCTAATTAGATAAATTCCACAAAACAGATTCAATTGAATCTAGCCTCACTTGACAAAAAAATAGAAAACTGTACCAAATGTGCCAGACTTTCAAAATACATCAGAGAAATAGCAAAAGACAAGGTTAGGCGATTTGCAGATCAGCAGTATTGGGGAAAGCCGCTTTCAGGCTTTGGGGATATTAATGCAAAATTGCTCATTGTGGGATTGGCACCTGCAGCTCATGGTGGAAACAGAACAGGTAGAATGTTTACAGGCGATTCCTCTGGGGATTGGCTTGCAAAAGCAATGCATGAGAATGGATTTGCCTCAAAGCCTACAAGCCAAACAAGAGATGACGGATTGGTGCTAAATGATGCATACATTGCAGCTGCAGTCAGGTGTGCACCGCCAAAAAACAAACCGACAAGAGAAGAAATGCAAAACTGTTTTGACTATCTGCAAGAAGAATACAAAATTCTAAAAAATGTGACAGTCATTTTGTGTCTTGGAAAGATTGCCTATGATACAACATGCAAACTAGTGCAAGTAAAGCCAGAAAAATTTGGGCATAACAAGCTATTTGAGTATGACAAAATCAAAGTTCTAACTTCATATCATCCATCAAGACAGAATACACAGACAGGTAGGCTCACATGGAAACAATGGGATGCAGTCTTCCGTAGAGCAAAAAAGATGACAAGTCAGAATTAGTTTTTAATTTTCAATGTATTTTTCTTTTATAATAATTTAGATAATTTTTCTTGTAGCTGAAACTTAATATCTTCATTTCTAGATTTTATGTTTTGACATAACTTTATGTCAAATATTATGAAATAGTCTAGGAAAAAAATTAAACGCAAAATGTCTAGTAACAAACACCAAAACTACTCAAACCATCTAAATTAATAATTAGCCATAGTTCAAAAACATAGTTGAGCTATAAATTTTTAGATCATGCGACTGATGCATTCATTGAGGTAACTGCAAAAGATCTCAAAGAGGCATTTTTGATCACAGCCAACGCAGTAATCAACATCACACTAGATCAGGACAAAGTCCAAGAAAAAGAGCAAAAAGAGATTGTTGCACAAGGAAAAGATCTCAGATATCTTTTGTTTAGCTGGCTAGAGGAAGTGACTTTTGTCCTAATTACAGAGGGATTTGCAATAAAAAGAATAGATCTTGAAATTCGGGAAAACAAAGGCTACAAGATTATTGCCAAAGCATATGGCGAGCCACTAGATTTTCTAAAACATAACTTCAAGGTGGAAATCAAAGCACCTACGTTTTATGAGATGAAAATTGATCAAAGCGATGGAGTGTTTATGAGGTTTTTACTTGATCTTTGAATTTGGTGAAATTTAATTATCAAATCCTTAGAAGAAATTATCCGCGTTTTTTAAAAGCGAAGATGCTCATTTCATGTTATGCGCATAAAATTGGCTGTATTTTTGGTATTTTCATTAAGTATTCTCATGGTTGCTCCAGCATACGCTAATGTCACTACACTCTCATTGGGTGAAAGCACGTATCCAAAGGATGGAAAATTCATGTTTACTGGAAATGAAAACGAGGGAAGCACTTCGGTTTTTGTGATTATAAGAGATTCAACAGGTACTTTCATAGGTATGCTCTCTGATCCAACATCAGATAATGACGGTACATTTTCTACTCTACCAAGAGACGTATCACAGTTCTTTAAATCTAAAGGGTTTTTCAACGCAACTGGATTTACAGATGATCAAAAAGAAGAGAAAGGGGTTACAGTTAAGCTAGAATATGATGGAGATAAAATTTTTGTCGTACCAGACTTTGTACTAAAATTCAATTCTATTTCAGACCAAGTTGTTGAAGAAAAAAAGACAGTGACATTTACTGTAACATTAACTCAATCACTTACAGACGTAGTTTTCAGTCTTGAAAAAAATCCACCAACTGGAGCATCAATTGATAGCAAAACGGGAAAATTCTTGTGGACCCCAACAGAGTCACAGGGACCAGCTACATACGTTTTCGATCTTGTAGCAAAAAAAGGAGCGGTTGAAGATAGAAAAACATTAAAGATTACTGTAACTGAACCAGATGCTCCCGTAGTACAGCCAAAACCAGAACCTAAAGTCGAACCAGAACCAGAACCAACAGTAGTTGGGATAGCATCTTTTGTTGATCCGACCAAAGATCCACAGTCATATGTTGACAGATACAACAACGAACCAAATTACAAAAAATGGTTTGATGAAAACTTTCCAGAATATTCCTCAATTTATCAAGCCGTAGGTTTGGAAGAACCAAAAGGAATAGCTCCTTTTGTTGATCCAAATCTAGATCCACAATACTACATTGACAGATACAACAACGAACCAAATTACAAAAAATGGTTTGATGAAAACTTTCCAGATATGACAATTTATGATGCAGTTGGATTAGAGGAACCAGAAATCAAAGAACCAGAAAGTGGACAATGTGGTCCAGGCACTGATCTGGTTAATGGAGTATGTACAATTATGGAGAATACACAGGGGGGAGGATGTCTAATCGCTACTGCGGCATATGGTTCTGAGATGGCATCTCAAGTACAATTGCTCAGAGAGATTAG
Source organism: Nitrosarchaeum sp. (assembly GCA_036984365.1). Taxonomy (GTDB): domain Archaea; phylum Thermoproteota; class Nitrososphaeria; order Nitrososphaerales; family Nitrosopumilaceae; genus Nitrosarchaeum. The sequence continues at coordinate 56,771 of BQXB01000002.1, read as the reverse complement.
AGACAACAAAGTAATGAGTACTGAGTCAGGAGTTTCATTTATGACAGGATTTAACCAATTTTACTATTCATTCTCACCTACAATTGCAGATATGGAAAGAGAAAACCCCGTTTTTAAAGAAATGGTAAAAATTGGAATTACTCCAATGCTATCATCACTATCCATAATGTCAGCAGCTGATTCAGAGCAAGAGATCATAGGATATGGAATAGGCGTGATTCTAATGAATATTGGAATGTATTTTGTAGCACCTGCCATGTTATTTTTTGGTATTAAAAAGGCAAAAACACGACTAAGTTTTTAATCATAATGAACATTGATATCAACATGGGCAAGCTAAGTAGAAATCTTAGGATTTGTGGAGAGTGTGGAATTGTTTACACATCAGTCAGCATGACAAAATACATTGATCAATGTCCTATATGCAATTCCAAAAGATATGAAGCCATGCCAATCAAAACAGAAAAAGACTAGAGAAAATACTGTAAAAAAAATTATTTGATTTGACATAGATTTTTTAGTAGAAACAAATTGTTGAGACTTATTGTCAGATGATCCCGAGATTGAGAAGATAAAGCAAAGAAAGCTAGAGGAGATGTTAAGACAACAAAGCCAGCCTCATGTTCAATCAGGAATCATTGATCTAAATGGCACAAATTTTACTCAAGTAATTTCTGCTGATACTCCCACTCTAGTAGATTTTTGGGCAGATTGGTGCGGACCGTGTAAAATGATGCACCCAGTATTTGAAAGTCTTTCAAAAAAATATACAAACATAATATTTGCACGAGTTAATGTAGATCAAAATCAAAACATTGCAATGAAGTTTTCAGTTCAGTCAATTCCAATGTTTATCATGTTCAAATCAGGGCAAATAGTTGATAAAATGATGGGCGCAGTTGGCGCTCCTGGAATACACATGATCTGCAAAAAATATTCAGACTAGTAAGCATAAGCTGCATCTTTGTTTCGTTGAATTTCTATAATTTCATTGAAAGTTGTTTGTTCTTCAGTACTGAGTTTGTGCATAAATTTAGCAAGAATTTTTTTTGCCTCATGAGAAGGAGGAAGAGTATAGAATATTTCTTCTTCAAAAATTTGCCTGCCAATTGCGATACCCTGAACAGAGCAAGCAACTTCCTGTCCAGCTTTTGCAGAAGTCACGGTTTTTTTATCAAGTTGGAGCTGATGGACTAAACCGATTCGCCGTCCATCCTTATTCATAAAAGGAACTTTTTGTTTTAATGTTCCAATATCAATTCTGATTCCAAATACCGCAGGATCTGTATTCCTAAATACATATCCTTTAAGGAATGTGAATTTAGAGATCGGGGTTAGTTCTGCAAAAATTGCATCATCTTCATTTGCAGTGTCTTCACTTACCCATGCATTGTAATTGTCAATTAAACTGTAAATTATTTTGTCCTCAAAAATTTTGATGTGACCATTTTCTGATTCTTCTTTTGCATCAGGAAGTATTTTTACATTAAACGCCAATACCACACCTAAATGGCGGTCATTTTCCTTTATTGCCCTAGTCTCCATTATATCACGACGGTTAACTGGACCAATGTCTGCCTTAGATATTGGAACTTGAGAACGTCGTAGCATCTCAACTATTGCCTCAAGGGAGCCTATAGTATCACATTTTAAAACAACGCCGTTAGTCTCTGTATCAATAAACACAGATTTCATTTCAGATTCAATTAGTTTGGTATATTTTTTTACATCTCCTTCATTTGATGCAACATAAAGAGTACTTCCAGGCAAAACACCTTCAAGATCAGGTGATGCGATTTTGAGTCCTGCAGCTGCATCCACACTTTGCACTGGTTTGAATTTATCTCTAGGATCTCTCATTTCATCAAGGGGTTTTGGCAAAAGGATTGCTTTTGGTTTTGTTATAATTACAGAGTTCCTTTTTGCAACAACTATAGTGTCAGTTTTTTTTATACTGCCATCAATCAAAATTATATTGGCTGTGTGTCCTAGCCCTATCTCTTCATTAACTTCAAGTACTATTCCTCTTGACTCTTTTTCTTTCTGATCTAATCTTTTTTGCAAGTATTGCTGAGTCAATCCAACTAGTACTGCAAGTAATTCAGGTATTCCAACCCCAGATCTTGCAGAGATTGGTACTATTGCAATTTCAGATTTAAAATCCTTAATTCGATAAAATGCTTCTGATTGATAGCCCAAAATAGACAGAGTTCCTACAACGTCGTAGATTTTTTGATCAAGATCCGTTTGGATAAATTTGTCTTGTTCTTTGATTGCTTTTGTGATAAATTTAGTGTCTGATTTTCTCCATCCAGATATTTGATCACATTTGTTTAGAGCAACAACAAATGGAACTTTTCTACTTTGTAGAATTTTTAGACTCTCATTTGTTTGCGGTTGAAATCCTCTGTTTACATCAACTACAAGTATAGCAATATCAGCTGCAGAGCCACCTCTTGCTCTAAGATTTGTAAAAACTTCATGACCAGGAGTATCAATCACTAGAATTCCAGGAACCTGATTTTCTGATTCTTGTAATTTTTTGTATAATGGCCCACATGTTTCTTTGATTGTTTCAGTTGGAAGAAAGCTTGCTCCAATATGTTGGGTAATGCCACCTGCCTCCCTACCTTGAACACCGGTGCCCCTAATTCTATCTAAGAGAGATGTCTTACCAGAGTCTACGTGACCTAAAACTACCACTATGGGTTGACGGATTTGCAATCAGATCACTCAAATGCTACCCTCGATTCGTGATCAAAACTTTCTTGTGAATCAGATGCATGAATAATATTGTCACTAAATCCCAGTCCAAAGTCGCCACGAATAGAACCAGGTGCTGCTTCAAAGGATTTTGTTGCACCAATCATTATTCGTGTTGTAGCAATCGCATTGTTTCCTTCGATTATTGCTGCAACTACAGGACCTGATGTGATAAATGATGTCAGTTCACCAAAAAATGGTTTATCCTTATGAACACCATAAAAATTCTCAGCTTGTTTTTGTGTAAATGTAAACATCTTTAACTTTAAAAGTTTGAATCCCTTTCTTTCAAATCTTGCAATAACCTCACCTGTAAGTTTTCTAGCTACAGCATCTGGCTTTACAATGAAAAGAGTTTGTTGAGTCAATTTTATTTCTTGTGTTGAATTCCGCCTTTAACGTATTTTTTGGTCCACTTTAATTTTCTTGGATCACGTTTCAGTTCAAGAGCATTTTTCTTGCATTTTGCAGAACAGAACCATAAAACAGTTCCATCATTTTTTGCAAGCATCGTACCTGAGCCTTTTGCAACAGGTCTAGCACAAAAACTGCATGGTTTAACTAAAAGACTCATCTATCTCACCTAATGAATTTTCTTTGCTTCTCTTTCTGTTTCTCTTAGCATTAGAATTTCTCCTATTCTAACAGAACCTTTTACATTTCTAGTAAGAATTCTACCTTTATCCTTACCAGAAAGAACTTTTACTCTAACTTGAATAACTTCGCCAGCAATACCAGTTCTACCAACAATTTGAATAATTTCAGATTGAGTTACGTCGTCAGTTATAGTACTCATTTGCTAGTCTTTCCACCTTTAATTTTAGCAATTGCTGATACAACTTGGTCAACTATGTGTTGTGCATCACCAGCATCTAAAATTGCTGCAGCGGCAGAAGTAATGTCAATGCCCAAAGACTTTCCTAATTCTTGTTTACTTGGAACAAATACATATGCTGCACCTTGTTCTTCACATAGAATAGGAAGATGAGCTACTACTTCTGGTGGTTCAACATCTTCAGCTATAACGATTAGTTTGCTTGTACCTCGTTCAATGGCCTTTGTTGCCTCATTGGTTCCCTTCTTTACTTTGCCACTGGTAGATGCAACTCTAACTGCTTCCAAGATTGGATTTACCAGTTCTTCTGGCGTCTCAAATTTTACATAATAAGCTTTACCCATACTATGTCACCCTTTAGGGATCATTCTCCATTCCCATCATGCTAAGGATTGGTTTTAAAAGTGTTATCGGAAATGACAAACTTGACTTTTTGAATGTATTTTGACATCAAAGTGTCTAGTTTTTGCTGACTTTCAGCTTCTCCATATATTCTAATGATAGGTTCCGTGCCACTTGGTCGTATCATAACCCAGTTTTTAGGATCATTTACAATCTTAATACCATCGGTAGTATCAGAATTAGGAAATTCTTCTTTCAGTAATTGTATTAGTTTTTTAGAATTTTCTTTAGAACATGCAACTTTATCTTTTGTCGTAAAAGAGGATGGAAGATCAGAAATTAATTCAGATATTGTTTTTTCAGATTTTGCCAAAAGATCCAGCATCAAAGCTAGAGTCATACAGCCATCTCTTACTTGATTATGTTTTCCAAACATAAATCCGCCATTTTCTTCAAAACCAATTAATGCATTTACAGGTACCATCTTTCGCGATACTTCTACACTCCCAACTTTAGTTCGTATGACTTTTGAATTAAATTCATTTGCGACAAGTTCTATACTTGAACTTGAATTCAAACAAGTAACAACTAGAGAATTGGGGGTTTTTTCTAAGATAAATTTTGTGAGAATCAATGCAGATTTGTCACCTGTAAGAATCTCTCCATTATTATCACAAAAAATACTTCGATCACCATCACCGTCAAATGCAATTCCAAGATCGGCGTTGTTCTCTCTAACTGCTTTAGAAAGTTCAGAAAGATTTTGAGGAGTGGGTTCAGAACCACGTCCTGGAAATAGGCCATCAATTTTTTCATTAATTAAGAATATTTCACATCCTACTAATTTACAAAATATTGGGGCAGTAACTGCTTGAGCCCCATTTCCTAAATCCAAAACAACTTTGAGATTTTTTGATTTTATCTTCTGTAAATCTATATGAGAAATTATTTTATTAACATAAACATCAATTGCTTTATTTTCTGTATCAGTGGTTCCCCATTTTGATGGACTTTTTATCCAGTTTTTATTCAAAAAAATATCTTCAATTAATAATTCATCTTCTCGTGAGATTTCCACGCCATCTTTGGCAGCAAGTTTAATTCCATTATATTGTGGAGGGTTATGAGAAGCAGTAATCATTATTCCTCCAGAATAGCCAAACTCTTTTACAGCAAATTGAAGACATGGGGTTGGTACAAGTCCCGCATTTTTGCAATCAAGTCCAGAATAATTTATTGCAGAACACACAACTTTGGTAATTATTTGGCTTGACTCTCTTCCATCGTATCCAACCAATATTGGTCCTTTTTTGAGATAAGTTGCAATGGATAATATCATATCATGTACAAATTCTAAGCTAAAATCTTCAGAAAAAATTCCGCGAATTCCATTAGTCCCAAAAAACTTTGTCATGATTGATTTTAACAATAGATAAATTTGTGCCTTTATCTAATCCTGCATAATTGATTATCATTACACAATAACCAAGACTGGAAACATTGCCACTATTTGTGGGATTAGCACAAAAAAACTTAGAGATTACAACTCAATTACTTTTCTGCTGCTAAAATCTCGAAAGTGACTGTCTGACTCTACTACTATTATGTGATCATCGTATCTTGCAACAACCTGGTATTTTTTTGCCAAGACTTGTCATCTCCATTTCATATTACAAAATCGATTCCAAGCAACGTGAGACTGCTTCTAATGCCTTTGATCATCCTTATCCTGTGTGCTATTGTTTGCCTTATCTTGCCAGAGTCTGATTTTATTGTGACTACAATGTCATATACGCCAAGTACTTCCTTGACCTCAGTTACCATTGGAATTGTTCTTAATTCATCAGCTACATGATGAACCATGTTGCTATCACAGCTAATCAATACAAAACTAGGACTCAATTCTGTATGGTGAAATTCGTCTGTCTTTATCTTGGGTTTAAATGATAATGCCATTCTGTTTTCTGTTGTGCAAAACCACGATATCTGCGTGACCTATAGAGATTATATCAACAACCAAGAATACGTAAAACTATCAAGATATTATTGAAAAATCTAAATTGAATAATACATGAATACCAAATAGAACTATACATAATTTTGAATACACATAACATTTATTTTTCAATTTTAGTGTCACTTTTTTCTGTAACATAGACAATATAGTTAATCGTAGAATTACTTGAGTTCTGTAAAAATGGGAAAGTATAGTCTTTTTGTTAATATGACTTTTACACAAACAATAATTGAAATGAATGACAAAAGCAAGAAAGACTTTCTTGACAGGGTTTTTCAGAATATGATGAACAATTTAGAGTTCTGGGATGTTGAAGGAAATTTAAAAAACTTAAAAAAATAAGTCTTTAATGTTTTAGTTGCACATATTTGTTAATTTTGTAATTAAGACATTCTGTTTTTATTTCAAAAAATTTCCTTCCCTGTGGGATTCACATTCTTTTACCAATGCTCCATTATGATCCTGAATCTTGCATCCACAGGGGAAGATTATCTGCATCCTGATTAGACTCTGAAATCAGAGATAAAAGTAACTGGTAAGTACATTACAATAATTACTTGGATCTATAGTGTATCCGTAAAGAATATTGTATTTGCTTTAAACCAAAATTGCTCTAGGAAAGATGCAATGGTGTGCTTCACTAATTATTCCCACAGGTCATCATTTTCCACATCATTGCAAATTTTTCAACCACTCATCTAGTTGATCTATTTTGAGTGTATTGAACAGATAAAAACTAACAATTGACAAGATTTGTGTTTTCTGTGTAACCTAATAATTATGAAATGGTTTTTGGAATGATAAAACCCATCAATAAATAAATTTTAAAAATCAAATCACATCATGTTCATAATAATAAGAGAAAAATTATCAAATTTACGTCTAATTTTTCATTTTTTAACTATCATCTCGTAAGGGTTAAGTTTGTGTTTAATGGCAAGTCCGATGCGGGAGTCGCCCAGCCTGGTCAAAGGCGTAGGGCTTAGGACCCTATCTCTTAGGAGTTCGTGGGTTCAAATCCCACCTCCCGCATTAGTTGTTAATTTCTGTGAATGATTAATAATGAGAAAATAATGACCAGAAAAAGTTATGAAAAAGACAGTTGTTGGAATTACAGTAGTTGGAAAAGATCGGGAGGGAATAGTTGCAGCATTTACTAATTTTGTATTTGAAAATGGTGGAAATATTGAAAAAGTAAATCAAAATGTAGTCAAAGGTCTTTTTGGAATGTATCTTGAAGCATCTTTCACAAAGATCGTAAATGTTAAGAAGTTTGATTCAGGAATTCAAGCACTATCAAAAAAAGAAAAGATGGATGTAAGTACACATCATGAAACAAATTCGGAAAAAAATATTGCGATACTAGTTACAAAAGAACCACGATGTCTAGAAACAATACTTGATGCTTCTAAAAAGAAATCATTGAAAGGATGTATTTCAGTTATTGTAGGTACCGAAAAAACATTAGAACCGTTAGCAAAGAAAGTAAAAATTCCATTTATAACAATTTCAGAGACAAATCAAGAAAAAGCTGAAGAAAAAATATTAGAGATTTGTAAAAAATATGAGATTGATTTGATTGTACTTGCACGATACATGAAAATACTTAGCCCAAATTTTGTATGGAGATATCCAAATAGAATAATAAACATACATCCATCATTGTTACCTGCATTTCCAGGTGCACTAGCATATGCACAAGCCTATGAAAGAGGAACAAAGATAGTAGGAGTAACTTCTCATTATGTAACTGAAAACTTGGATCAGGGACCAATAATTTTCCAAGATTCTTTTAAAGTTGACCCAAACGACTCTTTAGAGGAAATTAAATCAAAAGGTCAAAAATTAGAAGCAGACACTTTGCTTAAAGCCGTAAAGATGCACCTTGAAAACAAGCTGGAGGTTCGTTGGAGAAAGGTTCACGTCAAGTAAGTGAAATAAATGACAGAAATTAAATCCCAATTTGATCCTGAACTAAGAAAAATTATTAAAAAGAAAAAACAAATTGCAGTAATTCCCGTAGGATCAATAGAGCAACACGGTCCACATTTGCCAATTTCTACCGATTCAGATATTGTTACAGAAGTAGCAAGAAGGCTATCAGAAAAGAAAAACTATCTGCTTTTACCTACAATAACATACGGAGTATCATTTGAACATTCACCGTTTTTCAACATAAGTATTAAAGAATCAACGCTTCGTACTATCATGAGTGATTTGTGTAAATCACTTCTGGCAAATAATATTAAAACAGTTTTCATAATTAATGGGCATCATGGAAACCTAAAACCATTAAAAAACATCGGCGAGAAGTTTAGGAAATTATCAAAAAACAGACTTGGAGTTTTTTCACTATCATATTGGCACTTTATGCAAAGAGAATTTGATCATGCAGGATTTGTAGAGACTTCGCTAATGCTTGCAATTTCAAAAAATATCAAAATGAAATTAGCTAAAAAGGGACTTGTAACAGATGGAATGAAAAAGCAACAAATCAAAAATTTAGGACGATTGGCATCAAAATCATTTCCAAAAGCTACAAAAAATGGAATTTGGGGTGATCCAAGAAAAGCAACCAAGAAGGATGGACTGATGATTTTAGACGAAATCATTAGAAATCTTGAAAAAAAGTGTCAAACTTGCCTTACTGAGCATAGTTTAAAGTTACACCAATGAAATTTTAATATAATCCCTCAATACCAAACCCAATAAGTGATATAATGTCAGTTGATATGGCAGTAAAAGTATTGGATGAGAGTATCAATCAAATAGTATTGATAAAGCTCAAAGGCGGCAAAACCATTAGAGGTAATTTACTTGGTTTTGATCAGCACATGAACCTGCTACTTGACTCATCAGAGGAAATTCCTATTGAGGGTAGTTCAAAAAGCCTAGGCACCATTGTTGTAAGAGGAGACAATGTTGTGATGATATCTCCTCCACCAGCAGCAAATTAGGTGAGTTGAGATGACACGCGGCACAACTTCTATGGGTGGTTTTACCAAGAAAAAAGTACACATCAGATGTAGAAGATGCGGCAATAACGCATTTCATAAACGTCACCACCAATGTGCAAGTTGCGGTTTTCCAGAGGCTAAACGCAGAAAGTATTCCTGGATTAAATGGTATACGTAGATGCAAGAAATTGCAATAATTCTTAGTTCTATAGCTGGCGTCGCTACGGCAGCTGCTGCAAGAAAAATGCCAAGAAATAAAACACAGTTACTAAGTCTTGGCGCTAGTTCATATATTAGAACACAGATTAATTCCTTGAAAATTGAAAAAGACATTCTAACAAAAACAATTTCTAGGCTATATCAAACAGAGTATGATTTTCCAAAAATTCAACGAGACAAGTTATTGCTAAAATATCAACATCAGCTAGGAATAGTATTAGCAAAATTAGAAAAGCTTGAAGAGGCAAGTCACCATCCAGATTTAGGTCCTATTGGTGACGGATTGATTACGCTAATGGATCAAAAGCTATCAAGACTGGATGACAGATTATATGAATTGTCATCAAAGATAATTGCTGCAAATGCGCCTATTTCAGAAATAAAAGAGAAAACATCTGAAATAAAACCAGACGTTAAAGAAACTAAAAAAACATTCAATTTTGAAAAACCAAAAGAAGTAAAAATAGATCCTATAGTATTACCACAACAAAATTCTAGACAATCATTTGAATTAACTACATTAACGAGATTTTCAAATAAGGAGCCAAAATTCCCGTTAATTGAAAAAGTAATTGAACCAAAAGAGGAAATCAAACAAGAAACGGTTCAACCAAAAAAGGAAATCAAAGTGGTTCAACCAAAAATTGAAGACAAGATTGAGATCATACAAGAATTCAGCACAAAGCCAGATATCAAGTTTGAAACAAAACCGGACATAAATAAAGAGGTTGCAAAAATAACTGAACACAAGGCTCTTCCAGAACCAAAATCAAACCCAACGACGATATTAGAAGATGACTTTGATGAAGATAATTCAGATGATTTAGATAAAATCAAAGGAGAGATAATGAAAGTCCTCTCCAAGATTGAACAAGCCGAGGTAGAGTAATTGTCTTATGATAGTGCCATAGAGGCATTATCAATTGATGCATTAAAATTTGTAAAAGATGATTCTGTAATTGGATTAGGCAGTGGTAGGACAGCTGCTGCATTTGTAAAATCTCTTTCATCATTTATAAAAATAAAAAATTACAAAATAAGATGTGTTCCAACATCATTACAAATAAAATTGATTGCTGAAAAAGGTGGAATTCCACTAGTAGAAGCCGATCAAATTGATCACATAGACGTAGTCTTTGACGGGGCTGATCAAATTGATTCACAGAAATTTGTTATAAAAGGTGGTGGTGGAGCTTTATTGCGAGAAAATATTTTGTTTAATCTATCTAAAAAAGTAGTAGTCATGGCAGATGAATCAAAATTTGTTAAAAACTTTACAAGATCAATTCCAGTTGAGGTGTATCCACAAGCAAGAAATTTGGTAATTAAAAAAATCAATGAATTGGGAGGAAAGGCAGAACTGCGTTCAATTGATAGAGGATACACGTTCTTTTCAGAAAATGGAAACATTATACTTGATTGTGATTTTGGAATAATTAAAAATCCAAAAGCGCTTTCTCAAAAAATAAAACAAACCACAGGAGTAATAGAATCTGGGATATTCATCAGAAAACCAGATGTAATTTACAGGGCCAAGAAGGGTGGTAAATTCGATATAATTTAAAGAATTATTTCAATGAAATTAAAATTGATTAAACGTTAATTACAATATTGTAATTCGAAGATATTGGAACTGGGACAATTTACGATGTCATTTCCAATCTACTCATCATCTGAAATTAGCCATGATAATCCTCGTACTTCTTCCCATGCAGGCTTTTGTTCAATATTGTTTTTTAACATACAATAGTATAATCAAAATCGGTTTAAAAGATCCGTGAATGATTTGTTCAGATCAATGATCCACATTCAAAGAGTAGACTTGGGCCAAAGTGCCCAAGTCTAGGACGATGGTTTGGTTACAGCATACAAATGACTTCATTAGCATATGATAACCATGGTAGATTTAGAAATTTTCCTTAAAAGACTCGCGTAGAAATTATCAGTAGGATCTAAATACTATTTTTGATAAAATATGAGTAGTTGGATCTCTCACCAAACAACTAATCGTTGCTGGTCTTAAGATCCAATTCAAGATTTTATTTAATAATTTAGGAAACAGAGCGTGGAATAAACTTTCCATGCCCTAATTTCCCAACAACTTCAAAATCTTCAGCCACTAGGTGACCTCTTACTATTGTTTTAACAGGCCATCCTTTTAGGGACATTCCCTCATATACAATATAATCAGAAAAGCCACCAAATAGTTGTGATGAAACCTTGTTTTCTATTTTTAGATTTATCATGGTAATATCTGCATCAGTACCTTTATCCAGCGTTCCTTTTTTTGGATACATTCCAAATATTTTTGCAGCGTTAGTACTAGTGAATTTTACAAATTGTTCAAGAGATATTCTATTTTTATTTACACCGTCACTTAACAAAATTGGAATTACAGTACCTATTCCAGGAAACCCAGCTAGAGCCCCCCAAACATCTGCACCTCCAAGTTTGAGTTTTAGTTGATTTGCAACATGATCTGTTCCTATAGTATCAATTTGATTATGAGATAATGCATCCCAAACCGCAGCATTATCTTGGGCAGTTCTAATTGGAGGCATGACTTTAGCAAGATATCCTTGTTGATTTTCATAAGATAATGTAAGATAGTGAGGACAAGTTTCAATGAAAATTTTAGTTCCTAGTTTTTGCTCTTCTTTAATTTGTTGTAATGCTTTTTGAGAACCAATATGAACAAAATAGATTGCGCAATCGTAAGCTCTTCCAAATTTTGAAACTGTTTTTATTGCCTTTACTTCAAATTCTGGAGAACGACTTTCAGACCATGCAGGAAGTCCATCACGATTTTTCTCTTTAGCTGTCTTTATTCCACATGCACATGATTCATAATCTTCTGCATGAACTAAAACTGGGCATCCAAGTGAGGCAGCATTTTTTACAATTTCTTCTACTATTTCATCAGTTACATTTACTGTCTCTTCAGATAATTTAGATGAATATGGAGACATGTCCATATACACATGACCTACATCGCCACCAAGATTCATGTAAATTTTAAACGAAGTAATTCCTTTTTCAATACAGTAAGGCATCTCTTTGATTTGCTGAGGAGTAAAAATTGATGCATGAATGGCATAATCAACATAGTGATTTTTGGAGGCAGCTTCTAGTTGATCAGGCAATGAAGTTTTAAATGAGCTTCCAAGTCGTAGCATTCTCATCATAGTTGTTATCCCACCAATAGCTGCTGCGTGAGACTCTGTTTTTGCAGCCTGATCAATTGGAGAATATACGCCATAGTGAACGTGTGTGTCTATAGGTCCTGGTATTGAGATTAGACTATTTCCGTTTATTTTGTGATCACATGCAGGAATATCATTGGTGAAACCAATAATTTTTCCCTCATCGATTATGATGTTTTTGTCAAGCACTCCTTGAGGTAAAATTATGTGTGAATTTGTGATTACGGTATCATACGTCATCAAAAATTTTTCATGTCTTGCAGTCTATTATGCGTTGAGATTGATTTAAGAAAATTATTCACTGTTTCTTAAATTAAGAAAGGCATGCCATAAACCACAAGAAATAATCAAATAATTTAATCCCATACATACATTATGCAAACTACTACCCAACACAAGTCTGTACAAAGTCATTTATCAAATCTATTAGAAAAGATGTTCTCTTCTAGTGGACAAAAAAGTTGAGATGACGTGTATGGATTATCAGGGATCAATCACGATTCAATGAAAAAAATATCCTAACCAAACTAATAGGTGTATTTGATAATGAAGAATAATTTGTTAAATACAAGACATGTAGATTGGCCAAAAATATCCTTTTAAAAATATAAATAATTTTAGATAGAGCATTATTTTCTATTTTTAATTTAGTATTTTTGCTAATTTCTTTAATTTCAAACAATACCCTCATCAAACATGTTTTGAGGCTTCAATTAGTATGAACTATAGAAATTAGTCAACTTTCTTGAGAAAATGAATAAAAACACATCTTTTAGAGGTAATGCACGGGCCGGTGGTTTAGTGGTATAATGCCTCGTTCGCAACGAGGATGTCGGGGGTTCAATTCCCCCCCGGTCCATTAATAATTTTTCCAGAAACTATTATACATAAACAAGGATTATGATCTTCCATGAAGGTTTTTGATGGGAAAAAAGCAGCACAAGATTACATGTCTAAACACACTCTTGCATTTTCTACTCCAGAACTAACTCTTATGAGATTTGCATTTTGGTTAGGAGATACAGTTCCAGATCCTGAAAATAAAGAAAATTCGCTTCCAAGAATGCTAACATTTATGGTAGAACAGGATTTTGCACCAATTTTAATTGATGATGACAAATATGAGCCATCAGGCGCTGTCAAAAGTTCAAATGTTTACGGAAATGCATTTTCACAAACTATTCCGGATGGAAAATTCTGTTCTGAATGTGGTACGACTTTATCAAACACGGCAAAATTCTGCCCTGAATGTGGTTCAACACAGGATTAATTTTTAAAATAATTTTATGCCTTAGAACCACATTTTGTACAAAACTTTGCATTTGGTCTTAGCGATGCACCACATGACTTGCATCCATTTCCACTAGATTCAACAGTTCTTCTTGGCATTAGGGCCGGATCGGGAGATGGTAACGTTCCAACATCACCAAATGCTTGTTGTGCAGAAACAATTCCTGGAGGACCACCAACAGGATTTTGAGCTGAACCTGATCTTGGAGGTGCACCCATTCCACTCATCATTCCAGGGTGTCCCATTCCCGGCATCAATCCTGGAGATTGAGTGTTACCAGTGCCGGCTCCACGAGATTTTTTCAGCTCAAAAATAACTTTGATTGCAAGGAATTCTAATGCAGAATAAGCTACAACGTAATCTCCCAATTTTTGAAAGAATTCTTTGTCACTTAGTAGACCTTTTTTGTACATGTTATTTGTGTCAAGAAATGATTCATAGTATCCTTGAGAGTCATCAAACAAGCTTTGTAGTTTATCAAAAAGCATGTTCAGAGTATCTACTTCACCAAATGACATACTCATGCTTTATTTTTGGAATATTAATTACTTTAGGATCAAAATGCTGACTAACATTTGCTGTTTTCTTTTTTACATACAAAAAATAGAAAAATGTGTAATGATTTATGCTTGTAATGCTCTATCAATCATATTTTTGTATGATTCTTTTGATGCAGCACCAACTTGTTGACTAACTATTTCGCCTTTGTTAAGGAGAATTAGAGTTGGAATGCTAAAGACATTGTATTTTGATGCCAGTTCATTAGCCTCATCTACGTTGACTTTGACAAATTTTACTTTACCCTGATAGTCATTTGCCAGTTCTTCAACCACTGGGCTAACCATTCTACATGGACCACACCATTGGGCCCAAAAATCAACAAATACTGGTATATCAGAGTTGATCACATTGATTTCCCAAGACTTTGCATCTGAAACTTCTGTTATTCCCATAATAATTACAATTTATTGAACATACCTAAAAACGTTAACCAGAATTAACATCGTATTTTTGGTTGGATATGAAATCAAAAAAACAGATTTAATGATATATACTTAAATGTCGTTTCAATAAAATTGAGATATGAGTACTGAGCTTAGACTTAAAAAATTAAGAGGATCAGGAGGCTATGTTATGGCAACTGTAAATGATCAACAGCAAATGAAAGGCAACTTAGGGGGTCCAGATCTATTCTTAGCGCCGATTGGCAGATTAGATAGTCAAAAAATTACCAAGCATTTTTGCAACACATGTGAAAAAGAATTTGAAGGTCCTCCAAAAATAGAATATGAAAATCCAAACGAGGAGGTTGCAGAAAATTTAATTCTTGCAGAAAAAGGCCAATACATTTGTAATTCATGTAGTGCAGTGATTGCAGAATACAGAGAATTTAAAAAGCAAAATGAAACGGTAGAAGTAGGTAGTGCAAAACCCCTAGAACCTTCAAGTCAAACTGTCACACCAAAAGCTCCAGAACCAGCACAACCTCAAATAAAATCGGAAACAACCACACAGCCATCTACACAACCAGGTCCAGCTTCTTCAATTAGCTCAATTGAAGGACTACAAGTGTATGATGAAAATGCTAAAAAGATAGGTAATGCAAAACAAGTCGGAATAGATTCTAATCAATCAATAGTATTGTTAATTATAAAAAACGATGGAACCGAGGGAAGTATACCATGGAATAGCATAAGAAAAGTAGGAGATGTTATACTTTTAGGAAATCCAACAGTATCGCCACAAGCTCCACAACTAGGAAAGTGTTCTAAATGCGGATTTTCAAATAAAGAAGGCTCCAAATTCTGTGAAGAGTGTGGCAGTAAGCTACAATAAGTGAAGATAAATTTAGTCAATTAATCCCCATAGGAAATGCAAATGTTGAACAAAAAATCCATGTCAAAAGGAATACTCAAAGATATCTTAATTGTAGCTATAGGAGTACTTGTGATCTGGATTGGTCTACAAGTTGCGTTTGGAACACAAAATCCATTTTATGTGGTAGCAAGTGGAAGCATGATTCCAGTTTTACAAGTTTATGATGTCTTGATTGTTCAAGGACACGTCCCGTTTGAAGACATTGAAATTGGTGACATTATTGTATTTAATCGTCCTTCAGGGCATGACAGGGTTATTGTACACAGAGTTGCATCAATTATAGACGATGATCCAAAAACAATTAGAACTAAAGGTGATGCCAATCCTGCATCAATTCCAGGAACAGATTTTCCAATTACTAAAGAAGAGTATATCGGCAAAGTAGCCTATGTAATTCCTCAGATAGGTTATGTCACTCAACTACTGAAACCTCCAATTAATTATGTAATTATTGTAATTGTTGTAGGGATTATGGTTGTAAAGCAAATGACTAAAAAGAAAAATGAGAAAGAACTTAGTCTACAGGACCCATTTAAGAAAAACGATTCTAATGCAGAACCAACTACAGATATTCCAGAATTAGATAAACTAGAAAAAGATAAAGTGTATTCAAAGCATGATAACGATGATTCCAATAAAACAGAAAAGCAAGATTCTGAGAAAGACCAAAAATAATTTCTTAGATGATTAAGATTATTCTTGAATAAAATACCTAGTAAAAATATCTAAAACTAAAGAAGTGAATCTTTAGTCTTGAAAATACGATTGAAATAGTCTGATAGTTCATTAGGTTCTTCAATATCGTTTGTAATTCCTGCAAGATTTTTTGCAAGATTCTTTTTATATCCAATTTGCATTTGTCTCTGAATTTGGATCCTCTGCGCTTGTGGGGAACCAGCTCCATGCATTGATTCAGTAAGATAACCAACAGCGTTTCTTCCTAACGTCATGTTTTCAATTAGTCTAAGAATTCTCATTCTATTTTCTACATCTGCTCCCTTACGACCTTTAAGATATTTTTTGAGCAGTGGACCTGCAACAGGATGTCTAAAGTCTTTCTCAGAAGGTAGGGTTACTACTAATCCACCTGCGATGTCTTGTGCAAGCCTGCTAATTTCATATGGAAATCGTGTTACATTATGTTTACAAACTTGTGCCAATACATCTTCGTTTAGATAGACGCCTGACTTCATTTTGTGTCCTTGGTGAGAAGACGCAATTCCAGCAGCAAAAATTGTTTCATTAAGATGAGTCATCTCAATAATTTTATCTTTAATATGAGAAACGTTTGGAACACCATTATAGTCAGCTATTGTAGCTGCTGCACCAATTAAGACATCTCCTAATCCAGTTTTGCAAACATAACTACGTCTATGGTAACAAGTAAAACGTTCAACTAGCATTGACGCAAATTCGTATTCACCATGCATGAATACTTTATCCCATGGAATAAACACTCTATCTAAAATCATTAGTGCTTCTTGTCCACCATACTTTGCATTACCATCATCAATATCACCCTCTTCCATACTTCTTGTGTCACAAGATTGTCTTCCATAGATGTAAGTCACACCTTTAGCATCAGCTGGAATTGCACCAACAACAGCCCAATCTTTATCGTTTTCAGTTAATCTTATTGTAGGCATTAGAATTATCCAATGGGAATTGATGCAACCAGTTTGATGTGCTTTAGCACCTGAAACATATACCCCTTTATCGTCTCTGTCAACTATTCTAGTAAACAAATCAGGATCTTCTTGTTCTGCTGGTCCCTTACTTCGATCTCCTTTTGGATCAGTCATAGCGCCACCAATTACAAGATTTTCTTTTTGAATCATCTTTACAAATTCTAAAAATCTTTGATGATAGTTTGTATTATGTTTCTCATCAATTTCAAATGTTGTAGAGTGTAAAGAATTTAGTGCATCCATCCCAACACATCTCTGAAAACATGTTCCGGTATTTTGTCCAAGTTTTCTTTGCATTTTGTTTTGTAAAACTAAATCTTGTGCACTTTCTGCAATATGTAAAAATCGATTAACAGTTAATCCAGTAAGAGAAGAATGTGCAGAAGCAAGTGCTTCTTCACGTACAGCCAAGTCATATGTCTCTGCAACGGCATTAATTGATGGTCTAATCATTGGATGATCTACAGGCTCTTTGACTAGTTCCCCAAATAGGTAAATTTTGAGATCACGGCCTCTAAGACTTTCGATGTAATCATTACCAGTTCTAATTGTCTTTAGGACATTAGCCATGTGATATTATTTATTCCTATGTTGTATAAATATTGTAAAACTGCATAAATCAAAATTTACGAACGAATTATGATTAAAGGCCAATTCTAACATCAAGAATTTTGCAGCCCTTGCCTTTTTCCATTACTAAAACAGGATTCATGTCGAGTTCCTTTATTTCTTTAAAATCAGTAACTAATTGAGATAATCTCTGAATGCACTCAGATAGTTTTGAAATATCAGACGGTTTTTCTCCTCTGACTCCTTGAAGTAGTTTTTGAGTTTTAATAGATGCTATCATGTCATCTGCTTCTTTATCGGTAACTGGTGCAAGTTTGAATGTAACATCTTTGAGAACTTCAACATAGATACCACCCATTCCAAGCATGATAACAGGACCAAATCCAGATTCTAACTTAGAACCAATAATCAATTCCTTACCACCCTTTACCATCTCTACAATAAGGACTCCCTTTATCTCTGCATTTTCATTATATTTTTTGGCATTTGTAATAATTGTTTTAAATGCTTCTTTAATTTCAGAATCATTTGTAAGATTTACTTTAACACCACCGGCATCTGATTTATGAATTATTTGTGGTGATGCAATTTTCATTACAACTGGATAGCCGATTTGTTTTGCAATCTTTATTGCATCTGCTTCTGTTTTTGCAAGGGCGCTTTTTGGTAATGGTAATCCATATGCTTTAAGAACTTCTTGCCCTTCCTCTTCTAAAAGATTTGGTCGTTTCTCTTTTTTTACTTTATCAAAAATTTTCTTTGCTTTTAGTTTGTCGACTTTGAATTTAGGAATTTTTCCTTCTGATGTCTTAATCCAATTTGAGAATCTAATCATTGCTGCAAGTGTCCTAATTGCTCCCTCTGCATAAGTATAGTATGGAATATCACCTGCAGCTAGAATTTCTCTATTAGTAATTCCTTCATCTAATCCCATCAAGCTTGCAAGCATTGTTTTTTTGTGTTTTTTTGACATTGCAACAATAACTCCTGCTAATTTATCATAGTTCAATGTTCCAGATGGAGTACACATTGAAATTACAGAGCCAACATTAGGATGTGCTAAAACACGATCCAATACATTGTTAAATCTATTGAAATCTGCATCACCTACGATATCTACAGGATTACGTGAGCTTCCCCATGGAGGAATTACAGCATTAATCTCTGGACGAATACTTTCAATATCTGCCATTTTAATTCCTAGTCTAGAACATGCATCAGTTGAGATAATTGCAGGTCCACCAGCATTGGACACAATAACAAGATCTTTTGAAGGAAGTGGTTGTTTTGAGAAAGCAGTTGCATAGTCAAATAATTCCTCCATTGTATCAACACGAATAGCACCTGATTGTTTTAGCAATGCATCATAGATTTCATCAGAGCCCATCAATGCACCAGTATGAGACATTGCAGCCTTTGCACCTTCAGGACTACGACCAGACTTTAGAACAAGTACAGGTTTTTTGAGTTTTTTAGTAATGTTTTTACAAACTTTAAGAAATTCCTGACCGTCACCCATGTCTTCAAGATACATTACAATAACTTTGGTTTGATTATGATTAGCCAACATCTTAAGAACGTCAACTTCACTCATCGCAGCTTTATTTCCCAAACTAATTACTGCAGAAAATCCTATTCCTTGTGCACTGGCATCTTCGACTAGCGCTGCACATATTGCACCACTTTGAGATACAAGTGCAATTTTACCTGACTTTGGTGTAACTTTAAGGAAAGTAGAATTCATCATTGTATTTGGATCAAGATTCATGACACCAAGGCAGTTTGGTCCAATGATTTGTATTTTGTATTTTTTAGCAATATCTTTTAGTTTTTGTTCTCTTTTTGCACCTTCTTCATCTACTTCTTTAAAACCTGCAGTGATGATAATTACGCCTTTAACTTTTTTCTTGCCGCATTCCTCCAACACATCTGCAACCAAAAGATTATTGATTACAATTACTGCAAGATCAACAGGTTTTGGAATATCTATAACATTTTTGTAAGCTTTTTTATAAAATACAGTCGGTCTTGTAGGACTAACAGGATAAACAATTCCTTTGAAACCATTCATAATGTTCGATGTAATAGTAGCTCCAACGCTACCTCGTTTATCAGATGCACCAATAATTGCTATAGATTTTGGTGAGAGAAAAACAGATTCAGCCATGTTAAATGGACTAAGGATTTTGTATAATAAAGTTATTCATAGAGATTTCTGATCTCATTATTTAGCTTCCTAACATTTTTCCTGCCAAGTTTTCTTTTCTTGGAACCCACAAAAGAGTAATTTTAGAAAACTTTCCGATTAGAGCCCATGCTTCACGTGCAAGTTCCCGTAATTTTTCATTATTTATTGCAAATTCATGATTTAGTTGAGATATTGTATTTTTGGAATCGCTGAAAATTGTGATTTCTTCAGTAAAATCTTTGAAATTTTTTAGAGCTGTAATAATTGCCATATATTCAGCCTGATTATTTGTGATCTCTGGTTTTTTTTCATAAAAAGATTCGCCAGTCTCTTTTACAAAATATCCAAATCCACCATTAAGACCGCCAGAACCATCTACATACACATTAATTCCCATCTTTGTATAACCTCGTTATTTTTACACTCAATTAATTAGTATCAAACAAATTATCATAGATATGGTTTGTGATACTATAGAAGTAATAAACATCATAATTTATGATTAGAAGGAGTGTAAAATCATCTCCTAGAGTATAAACAATTTCAGATATTATAACTAAATTATAATTTTAATTAGATCATGTTTTAATTTTGTTTTATCAGATTCAAGAAGCCTGTTGATTATGTAATTTATTTTTCTGTATTTGGTATCTTGTATTATTTAGAAAATCAAAAAAGCATATTCGTATAAGTGCTATTAAGACAACCTGTTTGTTCAGATAACAAATTAGCGACAATTACAGAAATGATTGATGTTGTAATAGCAATAAAAGATTTTTGTTTAATATGGATATTTTTCCAACATAAAATTATTTATTCATTACAATTAGACTAAGACTAATCCAAAGTAATTTTTAAGAAAATCAACAATCCTACAAGTTCTGCAATACCTACTCCTAGCATGTATGGAAATATCTCATATGAAAAAATTTGATCCATTGAAAAGTATGCAAATGCCCCAATAACATTATGAAGAAACAACATTATTGCAACAACAATCATGCCCAACGGAAGCTGTGCTCGTGTCTTTACATACATTTTTCCAAAAATGTAAATCAGTACTCCGAGAACTATCATATTGATAATTGAAACAATAGATAACACTAGAGAGTTAGGTTCCATTTAAGGAGAAGCATCTCCTGATCTTTTATTTACTTTTATCCAGTTTTTCTTCAATTTCTTATAGTAACTCTATATTGGCCTCCAAAAATGCATAAAACACATAGTTCTATGTTAATAGGTTTCTTAAAGGACAGTAATTGATCTAAGTAATTTAGGATTAGAAAAGATTGTACAATCTTGCAAGAGAGACTTTGTCAGATGGACCTACTGTAGCAATGTTACCATCCACTCGGACTTCATATGTTTCTGGATTGATCTCGATTTTTGGTGTGAGGTTATTGTAAACCATGTCTTTTTTGCTAATATTTCTACAATTTTTTACAGGAACTAATTTTTTATGGATTTTGACTTTAGATATCAGTCCAAGATCAAGTGCAATTTGTGAAGTAAATGTAACAGAGGTAGAATGTTTTGCTGCACCCATTGATCCAAACATTGGTCTATAGGAGATAGGCTCTATTGTCGGTATAGAACCATTGGGATCTCCCATCAAAGAATATGCAATCATTCCTCCCTTGATTATTAATTTTGGTTTAATGCCAAAAAATTGCGGTGTCCAAATTACAATGTCGGCAATTTTTCCAGATTCTAATGATCCCACGTATTGTGATATTCCATGTGTGATTGCCGGATTTATTGTAATTTTGGCAAGATATCGTTTAACTCTTAAATTATCATTTTCTCCAGATTCTTGTGCAAGTCTGCCTGTCATTTTTTTCATTTTATCTGCAGTTTGCCAATTTCTTGTTGTAACTTCACCTACTCTACCCATTGCCTGACTATCAGAGGACATCATACTGAGAACTCCAATATCATGCAATACATCCTCAGCAGATATAGTTTCACCACGAATTCGCGACTCTGCAAAAGAAACATCCTCGGGAACAGATGGATTGAGATGATGGCATACCATCATCATATCCAAATGTTCTGATAATGTATTTACTGTAAATGGTCTTGTAGGATTTGTTGATGAAGGTAGAACATTTTTTTCCCCAGCAATCTTCATTATATCTGGAGCATGTCCGCCACCAGCACCTTCAGTATGATATGTGTGAATTGTCCTACCAGCTATTGCGTTTATTGTATCATCTACATATCCGCATTCATTTAATGTATCAGTATGAATTGCTACTTGGGTATCAGTTTTATCTGCAACTCTTAGTGCTGTATCAATAGTAGCAGGTGTTGTGCCCCAATCCTCATGTAATTTTAAGCCACATGCACCGCCTTCTATTTGCTCCATTAGTGCTGTCTCTTGAGAATCATTTCCTTTTCCCAAGAAACCAAAATTAAGTGGAAGCTCATCTACTGCTTCAATCATCCTTTGAATATTCCAAGAACCTGGAGTACATGTAGTTGCATTAGTGCCATCAGTAGGACCAGTCCCACCACCAATCATTGTAGTGGTACCACTACAAATTGCATGTATTGCTTGTTGTGGTGAAATAAAATGAATGTGAGTATCGATTGCACCAGGAGTACAAATTGTGTGTTCTCCTGAAATTATTTCTGTGTTTGATGAAATAATCATATCAACTCCATCCATGATGTTTGGATTTCCGGCATTGCCAATTCCTACGATTATTCCATCTTTGATTCCAATGTCGCCCTTGACTATACCCAAAATTGGATCCATAATGATTGCATTTGTAATTACAAGATCAAGTGAGTTTTCTCTTTTTATGCCGCTTGCCTGGCCCATTCCATCTCTAGCACTTTTTCCTCCACCAAAAACCACTTCATCGCCATATACGAGGAGATTTTTTTCAATCTCAATTATCAGATCAGTATCAGCTAGTCTTACTTTGTCACCTACAGTAGGACCAAAAAGGTCAACGTATGTCTTTCGAGGTATTTTTAGAGTCATGATGTGAAACCTCTTTCTTTTGATTTGTTCAGTGCCTCATCAATTTTTTCATCCAAATTTCCGTTGACCAGTCCAGAAAATCCAAAAACAATTCTTTTTCCGGCATATTCTACAAGTTCTACTTCCTTGGAGTCACCTGGCTCAAATCTAATAGAGGTACCTGCTGGAATATTTAGATGGAATCCATAGGAGTCTTTCCTAGGGAAAAAGAGTGCTTTGTTTACTTCAAAAAAATGAGTGTGTGACCCTACCTGTATTGGTCTATCACCAGTACTTGTTACTAGAATTTTTACAGTCTTTCTATTTTCATTAGCTATGACTGGCTGGTCTGAAATAAAATATTCACCAGGTATCATATCATTACACTATCGGATTATGTACTGTTACGAGTTTTGTTCCATCCTCAAATGTGGCTTCAACTTGAATCGTATGAATAAGTTCAGATACGCCAGGTAATACATCGTCTCTTCTTAGAACTTTATTTCCAGAGACCATAAGTTCTGAAACTGTTTTTCCATCACGTGCACCTTCAAGGATATGATCTGTAATCAATGCAACTGCTTCGGGATGATTTAATTTCAGACCTCTTTCTTTGCGTCTATGTGCCAATTGTGCTGCAACAAAAATACTAAGTTTATCAAGATCTTTAGGAGTAAACATCATATAATTAGATATGAAAGTGTTCTATTTATTATTTGAAACCCAGAAATACGAAAAGATAACTTGAGGTACATGGTAGATTTACCGTGCTAATATCAGTATCAATTGTAGGAAATATTTTTACTGAAAACGGATCACACACTCTAAAGGAAAAAGTATTTGAAAGATTACAAATATCACGTAATGATTTAGAGAAGAATAGGATTCGCAGAACAACAGACAAAGGCACCGACATTTCCATAGTATTGGAACGTGGTTCCAAATTACAGCATGGTGATATTCTCAATTATGGTAAAAATTTCATAGTTGTTTATCAGACTCCAGAGAAAGTTATCACAGTAAAAACTAAAGAGGATTCTTTTGAACTGATGGTGTTACTTGGGCACATAATTGGAAACAGACACAGACCTATTTCACTAGAAGGCAGAACTGTAACATTCCCCATACAAGCAGAATCAGAATTAGAAGTTTTTCAAAGATTGTTTATTCCTATAATAGAAAAAATTGAGATGAGTATTGAAGAAAGAATCTACACGCCAGACCAGAGGATGAATGTTCATGAGCATTAAGGACATGCAAGATTTAGCAATGATGCAAATGTCAGATTCTTTTTTCCCCACAGGACTTTATGCCAATTCAAATGGTCTTGAAAGTATTTTTCAGAATAATAAAAAAATTACACATATTGAAATCACAGAAATTATTGAAACACAGTTAAAACAACAAATCGGTCCTACAGATTTGATAGTGATTATAAATACAATGAAATTTGCAAGTCAAAAACAATTTGAGAAGATTTCAGAGGTAGATATGAAAATTAACTCGATGAAAAATATCAAAGAAGTAAGAGAAGCATCCAAGAGATCTGGAATTCAATTAGCAAGATGTGTCAATGAATTTGTTAATGATGAGATTCTTGAAAAATACTTGGAATTTTATAAAAAAGGAATGATAAACGGAACGTATTCAGTTAGTTTTGGTCTTTGTGCAAATGCATTGGGAATAAGCTCACAAAAAGCAGGATTGATGTTTCTATATGGTTTCATAGTAAGTATAGTTGGGGCAGCATCAAGAATGGGAATAATTCAACATCATCAAGCTCAAAAAATAATTCATGATCTAAAACCGCTAATTATCCAAATCGTAGATGAGAGTTTAGATAAATCTACAAATGATATTTGGCAGTTTGCACCTCACTTAGAGATTTTACAAATGCATCATGAAAAAATGGATTCTAAGATGTTTATTACGTAAACAAGGGAAGTTGACAAATGACTAAAAGAATACCAAGGCTTGGAATTGGAGGACCTGTAGGTTCTGGCAAAAGCATGTTAATTGAGAAAGTTGTCCCATTATTGGCAGCCAAGAAATACAGTATTAGCATAATTTCAAATGATGTAATTTCAAAAGAGGATGCAGATCGGATGAGAAAGAATTTATCTACAGACAGAGGACTATTACCAGAAAATCTTGTTATAGGTATTGCCACTGGAGGTTGTCCACATACTGCAATTAGAGAAGATCCATCAATTAACATATCAGTAATAGAAGAGATTGAAGAAAAACATCCTGAGTTAGATCTCATTATTATAGAAAGTGGCGGAGACAACATTACTACCACCTTTAGTCCAAGTCTTGCGGATTATGTTATTTACATTATTGATGTTGCTGGAGGAGATAAATATCCAAGAAAGGGAGGTCTTGGAATAGAAAGCTGCGACCTTCTTGTGATAAACAAAATTGATCTTGCACCTCATGTTGGAGCAGACCTTAATGTTATGCAGCGAGATGCTGTACATATTCGTAAAGACAAACCGCATGTTTTTGTAAATTGTAAAAATAATACAGGAATAGACAAAGTAACAGAATATATAATCAGAGATCTTCTTTTTGACAATCCACCAAAAACAGAACTTTTAGTAGATAGTGGTAATAAGTAAGTTGGATTTTCCAAATAACGAAAAAGCGTCATTTGAAATACTTCAGCACAATGAAGAAATTAAACAGCTTGGTGTAGGTAAAGCTGGAAAAAATGGCAAGTTGAAAATAGTTTTGAATATCGAACCCATATCTGGAAGAACAAGAATAAAAGAAAAAGAATCAACGTTTCCACTCAATGTTCAAAAGGAAATGTACTATGATCAGTTTCAGCCCAAGATGACTCATGTGTATATTATGTCTAGCTCTGGCGGGATTTTACAAGGAGACAAATACATGATTGATATAATCTTGGAAAAAAATACATTAGCCCATATAACAACACAGGGAGCTACAAGAGTTTATGGTATGAATGTAAGTAACGCAATTCAAGTGATTAATGTATCACTTGATGATGGTGCTTATCTTGAGTTTATTCCAGACCAGATAATTCCCTACAAAAATTCTAGATTCTATCAAGAGATCAACTTTAAAGTACATGATAATGCTACAATGATTTACTCTGAGATTATAAGCCCTGGAAGAATTGGCATGGGGGAAATTTTTGATTATGAGATATGTTATCTCAGATCAATAGGAAAAAATCATAAAGATGAATTAAGATTTACAGATTATACTAAAATCGAGCCTAAAAAAATGAATTTGCAAGATTTTGGGATATTAAAGCAGAAACAGATTATGGCGACTATGTATATTCTAGCAAAAAGAGATGATGTAGAAAAAGTAATTCAAACTTTAGAAAAAGAAGTTAAAAATTCTTTAGAAATTGAGTTAGGCTGGTCTACTATGACAAAAGAAAATGGAATATTGCTACGAATTATTGGAAATACAACAAGGGATGTCATTGGATTAGTTTACGGAATAACAAAAATAGTTAGAAAAATAATACTTAATTCAGATTTTCATGAAATACGAAAAACGTGAAGAAATTACCAGATCTGTTAGTTGTCTAAGTTTGGTGTCTGTGTGTCATATAGAATTTTACACTAATTTTAAACCTGTAGTATAAGACTTGTATCAATTTTGTGAAGTCTTGACATAATTATGAGTTAGATGCCTAAATGTTCCATCCGAAAAAATTTCCATTTATCACAATATTATATAAAATACTAACACCGATTACGATACTTATTGAGCCAATCAAATAACGCAGAATCTTGTTGACTCGTTCAGAGTAAAGTGTAAGTGAAAATGGTAATCCAATAACGTTACTTATCAAAACCATTCCAATAATTGAACCTGTTCCAAAAACTAGAATAAATGATAAAATAGTTTGTAGGTTATGCAATGTTGAAAGTGCTAAAATTACAAGACTTCCACTTCCAGCTAATCCATGAATACAACCAATAACATATGACTTGTGCCCATGGCTATGAATTTTATCATGTGTATGAGGATGAATATGGGTTACATTTTCATGAGTGTGAGGATGAATGTGTTTTTCTTTAATTGATTTTCTGTTATAATATGTAAAAAGTCCAAGAGCTACAAGCATAATTCCTACTCCAAATTCAAAATTGTTAAACATTTCAGTTTGCAAATTCATTGAGAAAACAAAAATTAACAAACTTACAAAAATTATTGAGGACATATGTCCAGCTCCCCATAATGCACCTAAAATTGAACTTTTAATAGCACCTGATCTGATTTGACTAGAAAGTGATAAAGAATTCTTTTGTGTTGATTTTGAATTTTGTGTTGCTATAGCAACAACATGATCAGGCTCAAAAGCATGTAAAATACCTATCAAAAATCCAGTAACAAGAACAAAAAATGGAGTTACCGTTGGAAGCTGTTTGATTAATTCGTCAATCATGTTTTTGACCTTTGATTTCAGAATTTAGGACATAATTCAAAATTCGTATTGGAGTGTTCAAGATAATATTACTTGTAGAATTATCAAGGTTAATTTCAAAAAATATTTCCCTCAAAGTTTCAGGAACACCAATCATTACATCACTGACATCTAAGAGACTAGATATATTATTTTGAATGTGTTCTACTGATTTACCATCTCTAAGTTCAGAAACAATAAACTCTGAATAAAAAACAAGAACCTCATTGATATTAATTTTGAGATTTTTTTTAGTTTCTCTTTTATCAAAATTACTGAGTTATTAAAAATTTCTTCATCAATTTTTGGATAATCAAAAATTCTTGTAAAAGGAGATGTGTCAGGTTCTCCTTGTACAATTATTTTAATGTGAATCAATCTCGCTTTGGAATTTGTGCACGTGGACCATCACTAAAATGATATGTGTTTCCAGTTCCACGATAATTATGGGGTCTTACTGGATCACCATCTTGCAAACCTCTTTTTGTAAGTGACAAACCAGCTAATAGTTCTATAATGAGTCTTTGTCCTAGTCCAGATGTGATACCACCATTATACGAGCTGCTATCACTTACATCATAAGCAGGAGCTACCTCCACAAGATCCATTGCAAATCTATTAGGATCAAATGATTTTGATAGTAATCTCACCATTCTCATTCCTTCTCTTGAAGTAAGACCATTAGGCTCTGGTTCACCTGTGCCTGGTGCATAAGAGGGATCAAAGGAGTCTATATCCCAACTAAGATAAACTGCGTCGGTTCCATCATTTGCTCTATCTGCTATCTCCTTTGCAATCATATCAATTCCTAATTCTTCAACATCAAGCATTGTGAACCATTGAAAATCTTGATCTGCCATCCACTTATACAAATCACGTCCTGGCCAATATCCCCTTGGCCCTACCAAAGTGTAATTTTTTCCTTTCAAACAACCCATTTCCATTATTCTTCTAATATGGGCTCCATGATCATATTTGTAGCCTGTAAGACCTTGAGGTGCACAATCAGCATGGGTATCAAAATGAATCATACCAATATTTTTATATTTTTTAGCAAATGCTCGAACATTTGCAAATGTAATAGAGTGATCTCCACCCAACATGACAGGGATTCCTTCAGCATCAAGAACTTCCTTAACTTTTTTTGTCATTCTTTTGTGGGATTCTATTACATCGCCTGGTGAAACTTGCACATCACCGTAATCAACAGTTCTAAATGTTCCAAACGGATCTGCCCCTGTTTCAATATTAAATCTCTCATATGGCGGTGATGGAATAGTAGATGCTGCACGAATGGCACGTGGACCATAACGTGCACCAGGACGAATTGTAGTTCCAAAATCAAAAGGTTCACCGATGATAGCAACATCAGGTTTTGCATTGATTAGTTCCTGATGAGATCTTATCCAAGGTAGATGTAAGAATGTGTTTATACCAACAAATGGTGCAACATCTGCTCCATTAAAATCATCGCCGTAAAATTCCATTCCCATAAGTTATCAACATTACAATCAAACTTGAATTATTAAACATTCTAAGTAAACTACGTATTTTATTTATTAGATTTAACTAAACATCATAGAGATATAAGTTCTGAAATTAAATATCATACGTAGTTTACTGTTTCATAGTTTTTTTAAAATTCTAAAAAATATAAAAATCAAAATACAACATATGATTTTGATAATAAAACTAAAATTGATTTACAAATAGAGAATTTTATAAATTTTTATACATGTTAAGAAGATATAACGTTATGACAAAAGTCACCTCTAAAGAGGATATTGAAAGAGAATCAAAAAGAGTAATTTCTGCTCTGTATGGAAATGTAAGTGACTTTAGAGTCAACGAAACATTTCAAATTCCTGAAAAAGGACCAAGAGAAGCATGGGATGTTCAAGTTAATTTCATGCTAAATGATTTAAAATACACAGTGGATCTAGAGATACAAGAAAAAGACGGTCAAGTAACTAATGCAAGATTGCTAGATACCATGACACCTCTTTGAATTTTATTTTTTAGACAAAAAAATTTTGTAAATTATTAATGTATATTTTATATTTCTGATTAATATTTTTACATTTCATCAGAATGCTTTAATATTTTAATCAATGTCCTAATTGGATGAAGTATCCCGGTATTTTGAATCATGATGTTGCAAGAGTTGGAACAGATGAATCTAGAAAATTAAATTTGATTGTAGGAGGAATGGTTACAGATGTAATTAAAACATCGTTTGGACCGCGTGGGATGGAAAAAGTGTTCATTGACATTCTTGGAGAAGACACCATAACAAAACATGGTGGTGCGTTTTTGAGAAAGATTGACGTCACACATCCAGTAGCTAAAGCTATCATCGAAGGGGTTAATACAGTTGACAATCATGTAGGCGATGGAACAATTTCTACCGCAATTTTAATTGGAATGTTATCAAAAAAATCTCAAGAATTGTTGAAAATGAGGATACCACCAACAACAATTATCAGAGGTTATGAAAAAAGTTTAGAATTTGCATTAGACATACTTGAAAAAATTAAGAAGAGTGAAAGCATCACCAACAAAGAAATCATGCATAATCTTGCTAATTCATGTTTAGCTGGAAAAGCAATAACTAATTTGATAACTGATAATATATCTATTCCAAAATTAATAGTAGATGCTGTTTGGGATATTACAAACTTCCAAAAAAAAGTAGTGGATATAGATAACATAAAAATTGAAGAAAAAGCAGGAAATGCAAATAGTATTCAGTTAGTACATGGGACAGTAATTGATAAAACAATTGATTATTCAGCTATGCCTAGAAACATTGAAAACGCAAAAATTCTTTTATTAAATGAACCTCTTGAAATAATGCGTACAAAAACAGAGGATCAAATCGAAATAAATTCGCCTGAACAAATGTCACTTTTCCTTAATCAAGAAATAATAGATATTCATGAAAGAATTAAAAAAATTATAGAGTCAGGGGCTAAAGTTGTAATATCAAGAAAAGGAATTAACGAAGTTGCACAGGAGTATCTTGCAAAAGAAGGCATAATATCAATCCGTAGAGTAAAAATGAATGATATATGGTGGCTTGAAAAATCAACTGGAGCTAAAACATGTAAGAATTTAGAAAATATCTGTAAGGATGAATTAGGATTTGCAAAAAAAGTTTATGAAAAAAACGTAGGTGGAGATAAAATGGTATTCATAGAAGGATGCGTCAATCCAAAAGCTGTAACAATTTTGCTTAGATGTAATTCAAAGCGTTATCTTGATGAATTTCATAGAGATACTTTAAACGCAATTTTTGTTCTTCGAGATTTTATCGAGAATCCATTCATAGTTCGTGGTAGTGGTTCTACTGAGGCAATTATTGCAAATAAAATCAGAGAGTTAAGTACAACTGTTGAAGGAAGAGAACAAATAGTCGTGGAGAAATTTGCGGATGCAATTGAAGAAATTCCAATAACCCTAGCAAGAAATATCGGAATGAATCCAATAGATACAAGAACTCAATTAAGAGCAAAATATGCAAATTGTCATAAAGATACAATCAAATGGTATGGGATAGACTCAATAAAAAGAAAAATTTCAGAGATAAAAACAACAGATACTATAGATTTGTTTGTAGTAAAACAACAAATGATTAGAACTGGTGTGGAAGTAACTAATATGATACTAAATGTAAATGATATATTTATGAAAGATGAGATAGATAATACTCATTGTCACATAGATGGAGTTGTTCATGCTCATCATGATGGAGGAAAAGCACACAATCACTTTGAACAAGAAGGTATAGAACAAAGACAGATGCATCACTATTACTAGAAATTAAAAAACCACAAGTTATAAGTTGTAAAATTAAATCAAAATAGAAACAAATGGATATTAGAAATAACGATTTAGTGAATTATGACGATGTATTTAATTTCATAAACATTGGTAAACCAGAATGGGAAAATAGCATAGATAACGATAAAATAAAAATTAAGACAAATGAACATACTGTAAAATTTGAATTCTTAGAACAATTAACAAAAAAATATAATTTTAGAATTGCTGAGGTAACATTTTCAGATTATCATGGTATTGTACTCTTATTAGAAAAACAACAAATAGATTAGAACATACGACTTGGATCTAATTCTAGAACTTTATTACAATATGGCATCGATTTGTAAAATTTTTAATCCAACTCTGTTTTCATACATCAAATGTAATTTTAAATGTTATAGACGGATAGTTTTCGATATAAATAAGAATAAGTATCTAAAACATGATTTGTGGCACACAAACCTGATACTCAAAGAAATTTGTCCATCAAATCGAAATTAGTGATCATTGCAGTAATGTTTGTGGTAATCAATTTGATTTTTTACTTGGGATTTGATTCTTCAGATGAATCAGAAAAATCAGTAGAGTTTGATGACAAAATTAAATTCAATGTTGAAGAAATTCCAGAATCAGAACTAGAAATAACAAACCCAATCACTCCTTAGTTTACATATATTTGATACATCATGACAGTTGTCAGTGGGTTTTTAGGCATGTCGTTTATTTTATTGTCAAAAATAAACATAGCAATCAAATATCTAAGATATGCCATATCGAGCATAACTTTTGTCATAGTATCAATATGATATTTTCAGTATTGCTGGGTTTTGAATTGCTCATATGAAATTAAGTACGTGTGTACAAAAAATACATGCCAATTCAGAGTTGTTATTTTACAACCAAAACGGGGACTTTGGATTTTTGCACTACCGTACTTGCCACACTTCCTAGAATGGTTCCCCTTAAACCACCAATACCTCTGGAACCAATGATAATGAGATCCATTTTTTGTGTTTCAGCAAACGCAGCAATATTGGATGCGGGCTTTCCATGTAAGATTTTAAATGTAAATTTCACATCCTGTTTTTTACAATAATCTTTTGTTGAATTTAACATCTTTTCGGCTTTGTTTGTTAGAAAATTCTTATAATTTGTAACGGTTGCAGCAAGAGTTGGATAGACAACTACTACATGAACACCAGTAATGCTTGCACCAGATAATTTTGCAAAGTAAATTGCTTTCTCAAGTCCTTTTTTAGATATGTCAGAACCATCTAATGGAACCAAAATATTTGTTATGTCTTGTTTTTTCATACGGTGTCATCTGGACCCTGAAAATCTTCAACGTAGAATTCTGTCCTCATTTAAATCAAACTTTGTATACCACATTAGTAATTAAATATTTTTGGTAAAGTACGTTATTGTTATTTTAATGTCAAGATCATTTCAAATAAAAAATCAAATCTTATGTAATATACGACTTAAACTTAAAAATAATGTTTACATTGCAAATACATGATGTTGAAAAATTCAAGTAACGCATGGTATTTTTTAAATCAAGGACTAACGGCAGTATATTACAATAATTTTAAAAAAGCTATCTCAAGATTTAACAAAGCTATCTCTTTAGACCCTGATAATCTCATAGCACAACTTCATAAAGGTACAACATTGTACAAAATGAAAGATTTTCAAAAGGCCATAGACTGTTTTGATCTTGTTTTGTCTAAAGATCCAAAAAATCTTGATGCATTGCATAACAAGGGTCTATCATTTGACAAAATAGGAGAATACGAAAAAGCAGTATCTTGTTTTGAAAAATCTCTTGAGATTGATCCATCATATTATGATTCGTTGACGTCTATGGGGTTATGTTTTAGTAAATTAGGTCGTAACCAAGAGGCTCTAAAGATAACAGAACGTGTTTTGCTGATCAATCCAAAAAACACGTCTGCTCTTTACAACATGGTTTTGATTCTAGGGAGATTAGATAGGAGATCAGAATCAATGTTCTACCTGAAAAAAGCGATTGATGAAGATTCTGAACAATCAAATACACTTTATGAAAAAGGGAAGCAACTTTCAGAGCAAGGCAAGCATGAGAGTGCTATGAAATTTTATACCCATGCCATAGAGATTAATAAAAAAAATACAAAGGCACTTGTGGCCAAAGGCTGGACATTAGATTTTGCAGGATTTTCAAATAAAGATATATGTGTATTTTATGATAAGGCTCTGGAAGTTGATCCTAATTGTACTGATGCTTTGATGAATAAAGGACTGATGTTTGATAGAACCGGTTTATATAAAAAGGCCATATCATGCTTTGATAAAATTTTAGAATATGATCCAAACAATGTCAGAGCACTCTATAGTAAGGGCATATCACTATTTTCGTTGAAAAATTTCGAAGATGCAAGATTCTACTGTGAGAGAGCATTAGAGGTTGATCCAAAAAATGTTAATGCATTATGTAGCATGGTATGGTTGTTGGAACATTCAAAAAAATATGGTGAGGCACTTGTATACTGTGATCGAGCACTAGAAGTAAACCCAGATTACGTATATGCAATAAGCTACAAGGGAAAACTACTATTATTACTAAAAGAATATGAGACATCAATAAAATGGTACGACAAAGCAATAAATCTTGATCCCGATAATCAAACTGCATTATATCACAGAAATAAAGCAGAGGTCGAAATTGCGAATATGAAAAAAGATTCAATTCTAAAAAAACTTTCAAAACTATGATGCTTGTTATTTTTAAAAAATAAAACCAAATTTATAATATTTTTATATTTATGTTTTTAATATCGTGATCCAAAAAGTTAGCACAGCAGAAGAAATAGAGAGAATTCAGAAGAGTAATCAATGCATCATGAGAAATGTGGAAGATTTTGGAATCAATGAAACATTTCCAATCCTTGAGAAAGGATCTAGAGAAGCATGGGACATTCAAGTCAATTCCGTGCTTGATTCTTTGAAATACACTGTAGACTTGGAGATGCAGGAAAAAGATGGGTAAGTAACTAATGCAAGATTAATTAATGTTATTACTATTCTATAATTTTTTAATGTTTTCTTAACCGAATTTTGCTGATCCTATTCATATTGTCAATATTTCTCTTGCCGATTTGATCTTTTCAAACAAACCATTGATGTATGTATCCGCGAATTGTTCAAAGCTTAGATTTTCGTAAAGATGTCCATGATTCTGAATCTTATTCTGATATTCTTTTTTAAGCCATTCAAAATCAGATTCTTTGATGTTGATGGCATGTGTTTGATCGTTAAATTTTGATTCGAGTATGTTGAGGATAAAATAACTTACAAATTTTGTAAAGCATTTTACTCTGTACTTTTTTTCATACTCTTCACCTAGTTCTTCATAATTTGCTTCAAACCAATGTTGAACATCAGATCTAATGGTTATGGTGTTGTAGTTCCCAGACGGATCTAATCTGATATTGTGAGATTCTACACGATAATACCCTTTTTTGATCTCATTCATCATGATGATTAATGTGCTAGGCAGAAACATTCCAGGATAATTTTTATCAGTTGTTTCTTGTAATTTAGCTAAAACTGAAGGCTTCAAACCAATGGTAGAATATCCTTTTCCAGGCATACACAATTAATTAATTTCATGTTTATATTATTTTCAAGATCTATCGTGTTGAAATTATTTTCTCTTGATTTCTTTTATCAATCTAATCAGTACCCATAAGGTTCCCATTGCTATGATTCCGGTGCCTAGACCCGTGACAAAAGAATCAGATGAGCCTGATTGACTCAGACCGATTCCGAGGATGATTAAAATAACTGCAAATGCATATTGTTTGTCCACGTCATATTTGAAAAAATCCAGATAATAAGATTTTGAATTTTAAATTCAATATTTTAGAAATGAAAAAGATTCAGTTCTAGCCGTCAATTTTTCAACAAAGATTAAGAAAATTATTTTGATCTAAAATAATGAATTCCTATAAAAAAAATTTAGAATGTTCGGATGTGTACTTATACCAGCTGAAATAATAATTACAGATTTTTTAATATATGTAAAATTTACATGATTTATAATATTTAGTGTATTATACGTATGATTTTAACTTAATAAAACGTATTTTACTTAAAAATTGGATTATTTATATAATTTCTAGGTTATGGATGTTACTGTGGAAATGGATGGTTTTGGCATTGCAGTTGCGGCTTTCATAATCATTACACTTGCCGTTGGGGTATTTGCAGGAAAACTGGTCAAAAATAGCGGTAAGAGATTGATAGTTGCAGGAAAAAGCCTGCCTTTGGCAATGGTTGGAACAATGCTCGCAGCTCAAGCAGTTGACGGAAATTCATCATTAGGTAATGTTGCACTTGTATTTGAATTTGGATTTTGGGCAGGTGCGGTAATCCCACTTGGTCTGGGGCTCTGTCTGCTTGTCACTGCTGCATTTTATGCTAAACCGTTAAACAAAATGGCCATGATTACATTGCCTGATTTTTATTATAGACGATTCGGAAATGGGGCAGAAGGGATTTCTGGCATTCTTATGACTATTAGTTTTCTCATTCTTGTTGCAGGTAATTTAGCTGCTAGTGGATTTATTTTGGAAGTTGTGTTTGGTATCGATTATTTCTGGGGAATAACAATTTCTGCTGCGGTAGTTGTAGCATACACAATTGCTGGTGGGTTATTTGCATCGGCTTACACAAATTTGTTTCAGGTTTATCTTGCAATAGGTTCTTTCTGGGCTGGATTCCTATTCTTTTATGGAAACTTTTCAGATGTACCGTGGGACGTCATCTACAACAATGCACCTCCCGAATTTGTAGATCTTTCTGGACTGTACGATATTGCAAATGGCGCGCTGATCAACTGGGGCGCTATTCTTGCGCTGGCATTGGGAGACATTGTTGCGCTTGACTTTATGGAAAGAGTGTTTTCTGCCCGAAGCCCAAAAACCGCACAAAGAGGGGCACTTATGGGGGGAGCACTCACCATTTTCACCGTAGTCCCAACAAGCATGTTGGGAATTGTGGCATTTTATTATCTGCCAGGAGATACAGATCCAGGGTTTGCGTTGCCCTTGTTGTCCACAGAGTTTATGCCATTTGCAATAGGTGCTGCAATACTGATGGGTGTAATTGGGGCATCAATGTCTACTGCCAGTGGAGGACTATTGGCAATATCAAGTGTAATCTCTAGAAATTTGATGCAGAGAATAATCCGAAGGCGATGGATGGGAAAAGAAAATTGGAGTGATAGTACATTACTGATAGTTACACGCATTGCA
Organism: Nitrosarchaeum sp.; assembly: GCA_036984365.1. Taxonomy (GTDB): domain Archaea; phylum Thermoproteota; class Nitrososphaeria; order Nitrososphaerales; family Nitrosopumilaceae; genus Nitrosarchaeum. The sequence continues at coordinate 20,274 of BQXB01000002.1, read as the reverse complement.
ATTATTCCAATGATGGTAATTGGAACAATAATTGGATATTTTGTACCTGCGCCTGGAATTTATCTAATCTTGGCATTTGATTTAGTATTTGCTGGAGCGTTTGCACCTCTCACATTGGGATTATTCTGGAAAAAGGCAAACATGCCTGCAGCAATTGCGTCCCTTATCGTTGGCTCAGCAATCAGACTGATTTTCTTCTTTACGATGCCGGTAGAATTGGCAGGACTGGATACAATGATTCCGCCTGTTATCTCATTCATCCTGTTTATAATAGTGGCACTTGCAACCCAAAGTAAGTATCCTGGAAAGGCAAGACATGACGTAAGGGATTATGTACCTCCAGAAGAGGATGTAATTGCAGGAGAAGATCTGAAACATTTCAAAGAAGGTGGTGAAGCCATGTCAGGAGTACAAAACTCAGATACTTTTAGACCTGATGAGGATCTATCAAATAAGAGTCCGCTCTAAAATTATTCACTGTAAAATAGTTACAATCTAATTCTCTTTTGGCTCAAATCTGAGAAAAAATTTAGTCAAAACTCATCAGCTTTCGATTTTGTCACGTCTAGAGTTCAAATTGAAATTAGAACATATCATATCAGGTTTAGAGCAGTGAAAATGCAATGTTTCAAAAAAAAGAAATGATCGTTGAACCAAGATATGCATTGCTCGTAAAGATAATGAGAGATTACTCAAAAAAAATCAAAGAAGTAAAAAAGGAATAGAATAATAAATAATCAGTTCATTATTTCATCTGTTTATTTTAGCAAGAAGTGCAGAATAAAGAAATGGTAAGATGGTAGTTATTTCAGCATGAATAGTAGTTTGTTTGGCGTTTTGAGTAACTTTTCCCCATGAAATTGCTTCTTTGACTAGAGCACCGCTCAAACTTCCATCAAATTCCTGTGCAGTTGTAATGTAAACTGCATAATCAAGGCCATCTCGGTATTGATTCCACCATAAAGTATGATGTTTTGATATTCCGCCACCTAACATTAGAGAACCAGATTTTTTAGCTTTAAAAATTAGTGAGGATAAAATTTCACTATCAGCTACAACATTAAGTTTGAAATCATTATGTTTTTGGGTAAATAACCAAATCTGATTACCAACAGCACCGTCTACTATCCCAGGCACTATTACAGGAATATTGTTTTTGTATGCCCAATACAAAAATGAACCCTCGCCAAGATTTGCACCTATCATTCTTGTAATATCTGCAGTTGACATTTCTCTTTTACCAGACTTATAAGCATCTTCTAAAAACAATTGCATTTTTTCTTCAATTATAGGCCCATAGCTATCCATAGGGACAAGAACATTACCCAATCTGTGAATATTTTTTTCTAACAGTTCACCATCATCTAAAGTAAACGATCCTTCCAAATAATTTGAGAAATATCTTGCTATATCATGATCTAAAGCACCACATGTAGTAATTACAACATCAAACATTTTTTTCTTAAGCATGTCTACAATTATGCCTCTAGTACCAGTAGAGGTAATTGCTGCAACAAATGAGAGAAATTTTAGACAGTCTTTGTCGTTTATCATTGTTGATAGAATTTCAAGGCCATCAGCAAGATTTCGTGACTCAAATCCACCCGATGTCGATAGCTGATCAAAGATACTTTGTAGATCGTCACCATTTTTTATTGAAATATCTTTTACTACTCTAGGCCGTTCTTCCATCTTATTTTAGTTTGTTATGTAGTATAAATTTCTTGAAATTTTATGTTTAAATTGAAAGTTATTGTATTTGATGATTTTATTTATTTTTGTCAAAGTATGTTTTAGATAAATCATCGTAATATTGTCCTAATTTCTTGTACAATCGTTTTGGTTTTCGTGGCTTTTCCATACTAAGTGCATACAAGCACAAAACAGGGAATGCGATTGTGGCATCAGCATAAACTACAATAACATCTTCGTGAGAGTCCTTTACTTTTCCCCAGCTTTTACCTTCTTGGAGGGTAGCACCAGATAAACCTCCAGTATCAGGCCTGGCATCTGTAATCTGAATAATATAATTTTGTCCTCCATGACCAAGACCCAAAATTTGATCCAGTAGGGGACCTGTTTGTTGTGCAGTATTTTTTGGCACACCGCCACCAATCTCTACAATGCCTGCTTTTTTTGAATTGTATAAAATTGCTGCCTGTTCGATTATTTCTTTAACAAAATCTAACGCAAATGGCTTGTTGGCAAGTCTGAGTGGAGCTAGATCAAGTGCAAGTGAAGAATCTTTCAATGTAGAAATGTATAGCGGTACATCATAGTCATATGCTGATACGACAAAACTTTTCTCTGGATGTTTTGAGTGTTCTTTAGAATATTTTCCCATCCAGTTAGCAAATTCAGCAGTTGTGAACGGTTTTTCAAAGAAATTGTTTTCAAACATTTTTTGTATAATTGTATCTTGCGTTTTTAGAGTTTCTTCGCCTTTGATATAGACATCTCTTATTCTTACAATGTCTTTCTGGTACAATATCATATCATCTACTTCAAAATGTCCTTGTTTTACAGGTAAATTCCAAGCAAAATGTTCTTCATGATATAAATTAGAACCTGTAGATATTATCCAATCAATAAAACCTTTTTCAATAAGAGATTTGAATAGACCTCCAAATCCAACAGGGGTCATAGCTCCAGCAATAGTTAAACAAATGGTAGCATCGTCTTCTATCATTTTACGATATAATTTTGCAGCTTCTCCAAGTTGTCTTGCATTATAACCAGAGCTTGCATAAATTTCTACTAAATCATCAATTTTCATGTCTGGGTTTATTTCAATATGAGGAATATTTTTTCCATGAAAATTATGATAATCCATATTTAGTGATCAAGATTAGACTAGATAATATATCTAATGTTACAAATTATTTTAACAGGATTTATTAAAATACCATGAATTATGAAAAAGATTTTAAAACATATTTAGAAAAACAATTGATGTAAATCAGAACAAATTATGTAATGAATTAATCAAATTTTATTTCTTCCTGATGTGATGATGCGTTGCAATGAGCACATCTTTCGGATGACGTCTTAAAATACACCATATGACATTGAGTGCAAGCCCTCAGATCACTTAGTTTAACCATATAAAATAATCCATAACAGCTATACAAAAATCTTATTTTTTACCATATTCCCAGTACATATTTGAAATCAAAATAATTTAAAATTTAGTAATATATTTAGAAAAATATTAGTATTTAAATTATTTATTTTTAACTAGTTTTCCTGCAATTTCTTCAAATGTTTCCATATTGGCTTCTAGAAATGTAGATATAAAATACATAATGCTATATTTTTCTCCAACTTTTGTAAGCATATTATTTTTTTCAAGAACTTTTATGTGATGTTGTATAGCTTTGTAATCAAAACCTAATTCTTGGGCTAATTGATTTATGTTAAGAGGTGTTTTTTTTAGTATCGATATAATTCGTAGACGTGTTAGTCCTCCTCGTGAGCCTGCAAAAATAAACCACATTAATCTTTTTGAATCAGGATCATTTGCCATAGGTCACAAAATCCTTGTATACCTCAATTAAAAGGCGTTATGGGTTTTATCTTCTGTCAAATATTAGAAAGTATAAAAAACATAATCAAGTAATCTCTGTGAGATGATGTTAAATTACGATGCTCCATTGTATAGACCTCCATCGGAAGCAAGATCATTGATTTTTCAAGTTACACTAGGATGTTCCTTTAACGAATGCTCTTTTTGTGACATGTACAGATCAAAACAATATTCAGAAAAACCGTGGGATGAAGTGAAAATGGAGATTGATCTTATGGCAAGCAAATTGCCAGATACAAGAAAAATCTTTTTGGCTGATGGTGATGCTCTAAATCTTGATTCAGGATACATTGTTAAAATTGTAAAATATCTTTATGAGAAATTTCCTAGTCTTGAGAGAATTTCATGCTATGCAATGCCCATGAATATCTTAAAGAAAACTCCAGAAGAGTTAAAGAAAATGCATGATGTTGGATTGAATATGTTGTATTTGGGAATTGAAAGTGGGTCGGACATAGTTTTGAAAAAAGTAACAAAAGGAGCAATTTCAAAAACAATTATCAAATCAGTTAACAAAGCTAAAGATGCCGGTTACATAATGTCCTGTATGATAATTCTTGGATTAGGTGGAAAGACATATTCTAAAGAGCATATTAGAGGAACTGCAGAAGTCATTAGTGCCTGTTCTCCTCATTATATAGGAGCATTAACTCTCTATTTAGAAAATGGAATCAAACAAGAATTTTTGGAGAAGTTTAGTGAACCGTTTATTAGAATTAGTGATGATGAATCTCTTGAAGAGTTGTATGATTTGATTAGCCAGATAGAAACGAAAGAGGAGATAATTTTTAGAGCAAACCACGGATCAAACGCATATACAATTAAGGGTACATTTCCACAAGACAAGCAACAAATGTTAGATAAAATAGCATGGATGAAACAGCATCCAGAAATTATGCGCCCAGAGGGACTACGCGGTTTTTAAAATATAATAAGTTAGGAAAAACATCATTTTTTCAATCGTTTATGGAAGTCAAAAGATGTAGGATATCTACATTATAGAGGCCTTCATAGACTAGAGCTGTTCAATTATGGGTCTCAGATTATCTGGTAAATCAGGAATATCAGTATGGCTTTCATTGTTTTGAAGTATTTCTGGCCCTATTCGTCTCACTCTTTGAGTTCCAATTAACGTATCAATATTTCTTTGAATGTCTTTTTCGGTTAAAATGGTTTTTAATTTTTCAATAACATCTTCTTCATTCTCATATTTTTTAATTGCATATTGAACAAGGATCAATTTTTCATTCATAGAGTAATCAGTCATTTGATAATACTATTGTATTTAGAGTAAAAAACATTCGTGAATCTACGAAAATTTCTTTTTTAGATCTTCTTTTTTAGGAATACCTGTAAACTCTAATTTTCCATCAATCACCAAACCAGGAGCTGTAAAAATTGGATATTTTTCCAGAAATTCTGGTTTTTCAGTTACATCAACAAGATCATATTTTATGCCTAGTTTATCTAACATTTTCTCAAGAATATTACAATTTGAGCATCCGGGAGTGGTAAGAACTAGTACGGTCATGGTTTTATGAATTGATCAGGATTTTGCTCAAAAGCCCATTTACAACTAGCGCAACAAAATCGATATTGTTTTCCCTCATGTTCTAATAAATCCCCTTTTTCTCCAACATCCATTCCGCAAACAGGATCTTTCATGTTGATACTACCTTCTTACGAGTAAAATACCATATGATTGGAAATGCAAGTAGTGCACCAAATAAAACAGGTGTGTATTCTTGTGGCATTTGAATATCATATTGATGAATATGATGACCTATATGAAATTCTGGAGGTAATAATGTTGTTGAAACAAAATTATTCCATGCAATATGTACAAATGTAGTCTCGTACCATTCATGACCACCAGGTATACCATTAATAATTAAAAATGCACCAATGACTATCAACATCCATCCAGTAAGTTTTTCAATAGCTATTTTGTTTGCAGTGATTCCCTTAGTAGCATTTACACCAATTATGGCTAATACAGATAGAAGAATTAATGGAATTGCCCTTCCTATTCCATGTACTGCACCAAGACTTGCGCCAATTTCCATATTGCCAGTTCCAGCGATGTAAATTAACAACCAATAAAACATAGGATTTGGACAACCAACACCTGCATTTCCCAATAATAATCCCATGAAAAATGATTTTGAATAATCTCCACGTTTTTGAATAAATTTAGGAGTACCAGAGTATGTAGGTAGTTTTAATTCAAATAATTTTAGTTGTGACAAACCAAAAAGAAATGCTGCAATACCAGCAATCAAAAACATGAAAATAGAAATACGATCCAAATCAGCTGTTTGACCAAGTGCACCAATTCCAAATCCATAAAATGCAATTGTTATAGTAAGCCCTACACCAAATAATACGGCCATGCTAAGACCTTTTTTTCCACTCTTACCCATACTAAGAGGAACTATGATGAACACTAGTGGAAGTGTACATGGTAAAACTATCATGGACAAACCAGCCAAGTATGCAATTACTAACCATGAAGGATAAGAGATTTCATTTCCAGCTCCAATTGCAATTTCATTTGTAACTGCAAATACACCTCCAACAAAAATTAGGGAGAAAAGTACAAACAAAGTAATAAGAAGAGATTTTTTTATTTTGATTTGGTTTGACATGAATAATGTATGATGAACCAGATACAATAATATTGTACTTTACAATTGTAAAATGATAAATATTATTATAAATAATTATTCATATGCCATTTCAACCGGATGATATAGATATTGCAATAATTGAATCACTAATAAAAGATGGGAGAAAATCATTTCGACAGATATCCCGTGAGATTAAAGTAAGCACACCTACTGTCCAAGCAAGATACGAGAGATTGGTAAATGTGGGATTGATAAAATCTATATCGCCAATAATTGATCTTGGAATGCTTGAAAACAATACTGAGAGACGTCTTGAGAGTATAAAGGTAAAATCAACAAAAAAACATGACGTGAAAATAACAAAAGACATGATTTTAAAAATGACGTGTGATTTGTGTAAGGGTCCAATTTCGGACAAGCCGCATGTTCTTAAAATAGCAAATTTTGAGAGATTCTTTTGTTGTACATCTTGTAGAACCTTGTACAGAGAAAAGTACAAAGGAAGAATTGAAACCATAAATCAAAAAAATATTAAGATTAATACCTAAAATGACTAGTAATCATAATTAACTAGCCCTAAGTTCTTAAAGAGAAATTCTTATAGATTCACGAATGTTTTTACACTACAGCTGTGATATTTTCATGAAAGGTGTTCTTTTATACAAACTTGACCGTCAACTGGATCTTCTAGTATTGTTGAACTTAACATGTTTTTCTAAGTATGTAACTTAGTCCTATTCTGGAGCCTTTTTGTGGTGAATTCTCCACATTCAAAAAGCTTAATCCTATTTCTTGAGGAAGTCTCGGTATTCTAAGATTAAAAACTCTGTAAATATTATTAAGAATAACAGAAGGGTTTTCATTTGAATGTATGATATTTTGCAATGCCTCAACTGATGATTCATTAGATCCTAATGACCAATCGGTAACCCATTTTCCTATTACTAAATCGGGTCTTATCATTCTTAATTCATCATGAAATGGTGTAAAGTCGTCAAATCTGAAAAGGTTGTTATCTGCTGAAACATCAGAGTAGCCACTAATTAGATTTGAAAAATTATAATGCATTTGGTACTCTCCATTTCCATCATAATCAAAGTCAAAGAGTTGACTACGTGGTGTGATAAAAGAGTCTGACACCAACATACCTTCCCATCTGCCAAGCATTTCGTCTCTGGATGGAACATGACTATAGCTGTCGCTGTAAAAAATTGCATTAAGATCATCTTCTCCCATAAAATCAATATTGTAAATTCTTGACATGCTAAAGTCAAACAGCTGTTGACCATGTCCAAATCTCCCAAAAAATGCTTTACCAAGAATATGGTTTTCATCAACCATCTTTAGAATATCATAGGCCTGATTGTAAGGTGGATCCTTATACTCTAGATGTATTACTTTTCCATGTCCTGGGAGAAGTTTTTCTTTTGCAATACTTGATGCAAACAGTGGAACATTGAACGGTTTTGTAACTCCACTATACGTATCGTTATTTAATCTTCTGAATCTTTTGTAAAATCCCCCAAATGCTCGGAGTCCAGTCGTCATGATATCCATATCTCTACCGTAAAATCCTTTCCAGTAAAGGTCACTGTAAATCATTAGCGTGTCCTTGTTGAATTTCCAGTTTTCTTCTGGAATCAACTCATTTGATTTTGAATTGTCTAACTTGTCAAACAAATTGGAATTATGTTCTGCTACTGCAAACATTTCACCAAGAGTTTGTGCTTTGCAATATTCTGGTTGTGTTATATGGCATGTCTTTCCAAGAGAATTTGAGAGGATTGTCTCGTCAGACCAGTTTGCAATTATTTTATCGGCAGTAATTGTACCAAGAGCCATTACTGTTAGTTGTGGGTTAACACCAAGAGAGGTAGGAAAAACACTTGCATCGCAAACATAGAGATTTCTAAAGCCAAATACCTTACAGTTAGAATCTACAACTGCTGTTTTTGGGTCATTTCCAATTTTATTTCCGCCTTGTGGGTGTGCCGAACCGAGTCGTAAGGCATCAGGGTTTTTTCTTATTGCTTGTTCCAGTTTTGGAATATCTTGTTTGCTGTGAATTTCTGGAACATCACTATGAGAGGTAATGATATAATCTGCTCCAGTATCAAACCACATTTTTGCAAGAATTGACATTCCTTTAGACATGTCTTCGATAGTACTTTGTGAGAGATCATATTGCACTTTTGAGTTATCTCCAAATGTTTTTTTGATCGTCCCAACAGAATCGTCTCTTATCATAACTCCTGCAAGAGAGTAGTTGTTAAATTCGGACATCAGTCTAGCATGATCAACTCCAAAACTTGGTATTGCCAAGGCCAACTGAAATACAGGAAGAAATATGCTTTCAATCAAAAAACCGCCATTCTTTACATTATTTGTGACACCAAATTCGTGACATGTATATGACATTGGTATTCCACGATTTCCGTAAATTTTATTTTTATAATGGCCCATTACAAATGGCGCTGGATGTAGCGCAAGATCCTTGCCAATGTTTTTATTTTCTATTGCAGATCTTTGTAAAATATTTGACGATGCAATTGCACCCGCACTTATCACAACTGTTTTTGCATTCACATGAATTCTGTACATTTCGTTTTCTGCACCATCAACAAATATTCCCTCTACACCTGTAGCAATACCGTTATTGTGTATAATTTTCTGAATCTTGCAGTTACAGTATACCGTGAATTCATTGTTACTGTGCAATGCATCATGAATGTAGGTTACCAACATACTTTGTTTTGTATCATAATGACATCCAAGATGACAAAAACCACATTGAACACAGGATTTCAATGATGAATCAGTCCATGATGGTCCGCAGTTTCTGTAATTAACGCCATGCGCTGTTATTTTTTTACCGTCTATTTCTACAACAGAGCATGCTTTTTTTAGCATCTTTGCATTTTCGTTTAGTTCATCGTTTCTTACTTTTGTGACATTGATCCTTCTTGACACCTCATCATTTGCCTTGTCCCACTCTTCTTTTGAGATTGATACCCCTAAATCATTCCACTGCTTTATTACAAGTTCTGGAATTCTAAAACATACTGCATCATTAATTATAGTAGAGCCTCCAAGACAAGAGCCTTGAGCAATTGCAATTTTCAGATTTGATGTAAAATTTGCTCCGCTATTATTCCACAAAAGCGGGATCATGTCTATTTCTCTTTGATTCATTGATTCTCCATCATAATATCCTCCTTTTTCTAAAAGTATGACTGATTTTCCTGCAGCAGCAATTTTTTCTGCAATTATTGCACCTGCTGCCCCAGAACCAACTACACACACGTCAACATTACGCACTATGTCTTTTTCTATTACCTTGTATGGCTCTGCACGCTTTTCAAATATTTGAGTGCCAAAAATAGTGTTTGATGTTATATTTTCCACCTCAAGATATGTTTGTGCGGATTGCGCCAGGGATATCGCTCTACCTGAGGTCCATCATATCCAATTGCATTCCATTTTGTTTCATTGGTGTAAAGAAGCCATGCATTAATTGTCTGCATTAAAAGCCTTGAAGAGTTTACAACATTATCATTCAAATCAACACTCTCATTCATTCTTGCAAATAAAGCAGTTCTTTGGTTGATGTCTATGTTATATGGATCATTTATCATTGGATTATTATTTTGTATCATAATATCAAAAGTTAGTTTTTCAGTATCATTAGGACCTGACGGTCGTTTTATCTCACTCTTGTAAATTGTTTTTCCAGATTCATTTCTCACAATAATGAATAGATCAGGTTTTCCTTCAAACCAATTTTCTTTATACAGAGAATCTTCAAATGAAATTGTAAATTTTCCATTGTTATCTGTCCATGTTGATCCTAAAAGATCATCCACTCTATCGTCAAACCAATGTTGATCATCATCTAAAAGCTCAACATATAATTTTGAATTCTGTGAATTTATAATTCTACCAGTTACAGTATAATTGGTCACACGATACAGACACTTTGGACATTATTAAAAATTTATAACAAAAATCGATAATAATGGCTAAATTGAATAGTATTCACATGTTTTATTTCTCATATGAACAAGAAGAGTATACTGAGATCAAAGAGTCTGGCAGGAGATATCTTAATTGGCAAAATAAAAAAATAACACACAAGTATGAAAATTGCACAGTATCAGTAATTGGAATGAGTGATAAGAGAGCTAGAATAGTACTCAGAAGAAGATATTTAGGATATTCCAAATTTATGGAATCAGACTTTGAGGTAAACTTGATGATGGGGTTCGTTATGACTGATGTGCAAAAAAACAAACTTGGTAAAAAAACCGAACTAGTCTTTGCAATACAGCAAAACAATGACAGTCATAGTAATCTTGAAAAAGTAAAAATCTGGTCTGATGATGACAATGAGTCCGAGAATCTATATGACATGATTATACAAACAAAGGGGGTCATTGCAAATACTCCAGAAATAATAGATCCAAATCATCCGGACAAGTTTGATGGAATGGTTCCTGTGGTCTATCAACCAAGAGTTGATGCTTGGAAGAATTTTTTAAGAGAGATCAACATACATGAAGAGATAGATGGGTCTTATCAGGTAACATTGGTATTCCAAGACGAAGTCTTGAGAAGACATTGGTTTTTTGATGGAATTTACAGGGTCATCAGACTCTTAAAATACAAAAGAATAGTCGACATTGAATCATTCACAATAAAGAATAATGTATTTTTCTTTTCAGATATTTACAGTGGGGACAATACAATGTTTGATGATAACACGCATAACAAAGCAGAGATTCCGGTCAAGTACTATTTTGGAGATCATAATCATCCGATATTGTTTGTAAACACTTCAAACCATGCACTTGCACCACATGATAACAATCATAATTTGTGGAAATGGGAATATATTCCGTGGAGTAAATTGATTCCAATTAAACTTGGAACAAAAGCAAGAGAAGCAACAGAGAAAGATTATCGACGATTTTAAAATTCTTAGTATATCTCAATAAAATACAATAGGCCTTAAGGCTTACCTAGATCAGATCTTTTAGTGTTATCATAGAAATTATCCTTCAAATATTTTGTTTGTGCATGAATCAAAATAGATATGCCATTTATAAAAAATTTGAAAACAACCGTATAGAACATCATTTCGAGTTTTATGATTTAATTTAGCATATTTTTTTCTTTACAAAAAAACTAGAGTTGAAACCTATAGCAACGAATGTTGTTTGATGATATATTCAATGAATAGGTACTACAATTTAGTATTTAGATCATACTGATAATTTCTACGCGAGTCTTTTAAGCAAACTTTTCTAAATTGATAACAGTCCTAACATAGGAGTCATTCGTTTACCGACCAATTCACAGATTGGGCAATTTGGCCCAATCTTTTTAATTTACAGTTTTTGTTTCTTGGAATTGTTTGATTTTGTCATATATTTTATCTTTTATTGATCCATTTTCGTTAATAGATAATATTCTTTTGAATCTTTTTTTTTGAGATTAATGTTATTCATACATTTCAAGCATTCAAAGATAAGGGCTTACAGACTCTACCACCCATTTTTATTCCCCTAATGATATAGATAGGAGTGAAAATTAAATTTAAATAAATAATCTAGTATTTTTCTAGTTTGATTTGGGAATCAGGTCGAAATTTACTCCAAAGTATGCCTAAAATACCAGATACGGACACCCAAAATACGCTAACAGCAATTACAGACATTGTTCTAAACCCATTCACCAATTCCAGAGGGGCAGATATTTCATCAGGATTTGGAGGCATTGCTACAAATACCATGCTGATAAAAATTGCATATCCTACAAATACAACAATTTTTTTTCGTGATTGTAATTTTTTGTATAACTGATAAAATCCTACTGCACCAAAACCTGAGATTGCAATAAATGATAGATATAGAATGGACCGTAGTACCACAGTTTCAGGATCACCTACTGTTGGTGGATTTGCAGGGTATTTCAAAAACGGAATAAAGTAAATTGTGAGCCACATTATTGCAGCAAGTATAAATGTTTTTTTCAGATCAGTTCTTCCAGGTAGCGAACTTCTAGAATATGCATAAACAATTCCAAATAATGCACCAATTGATGTTCCCAAAATTGCTCCAGCTAAAACTTGTCCTCCTTTTTGCCAATATCTATAAGAATCAAATTCGGCTCTAAATTCAGGAGTATCTTTTTCCTCGCCTGATGCAAATAGATGTTGATTTTCAATTCCAATTGCCGTATCAAGATATGGTTCAACAAGTATCAAATTTGCAATACCATGTATTGTACCTGCAAGAGCGCCTGAAAGCAATACAATGGCAAGGAATAGAGCTGTTTTCACATCACATCATCTTAATGGCACGGGAATCCTGCCGCATGTCTCATGTCATGAGTTAATTCATGAATGTAAAGATCCTCAAATGCTTGTTCACCTAAAACAATACTAAACAAATGTCCTTGATCATAACCTACCAAGAAGAATCCGAATGCAAAAATAATTGCCAAAATTGCAATTGCAAGAATAGGAACGCTTGATTTTGAAATTACAATCTCGTTTGATTGTGACATGAATCATGTAATTTAGCAGCACATACTTAAATGGTTGGATGTTTTGTCCAATTAATATACCATAGGCATGAGAACAATATGGACATATGAAAAATATCATTATTTCACACAATTGTTTTAAAAAATAAGAATATGAATTAGAAATATCCAAAGAGAATGTAAATAGAAATTAGTTTTTACTTTCTAATCATCGTTTTCTTCAATGAGATTATTTTGTGTTAGATATACAATTGGTTCAAACTTTTTAATACAAATCTCGGCTTCACGAATATTACTCTTATAGAATTTACTCTTTTGACGATTAATTAACTCAATTTTTTCTACACGTATCAATCCAAGATATTTCAATGTCATTAGTTTTTTGTAGACAGTACTGAGAGGTATTTTATTTTCATAAGAAATTTGAGAAGGTAATTTTGATTGGTTTACAATAGAAAATAAAATTGTTCGAGATTCTAAATCGGATAATTCTTTTAGAATCGTCTGATCAATGTTATATTTTCTTAATCCTAATGGCGTGGCCCTAGGCACAATTATTTATTTTGATAAAGCCTTTATGAAATATATCATAATTCCATGTCCATAGAACTAAAAAATAGAATCATAATCAGATTTAAAATAAAAAATATGTTTTAGAATTTGTGATCATAGTTATAACAAAGAGATGCAGCCGTTGTGATGATATTCATACTCTTATTTCAGGAAAAACAGATTCTTGTCCCAAGTGTAATTTAAATTCAAGATGACATGTAGAGGAATTTGCGAAAGGTATCGTGCTGAAAAAAACAGATACACGGACAACACTAAAAGATGCACATCTTGTAATGTGTATTTGTCTTATGATGAAGTAAAATGTCCTTGCTGCAATACGCAATTACGCTTTAAACGAAAATCAAAATTTCGCAACGCGTAAAAAATATTTTAAAAAAAATTATAGCCTGATAGACAGTCTCGATCTTGCAGTTAATCCAATTATGCTGACTAGTGCAACAGATAAAATTATCATGGTAATTGTGCCAAACTCTGGAACAACTGTAGCAATAGTATCCATTTTTTCAAGAATTGTATCTACTTGAGCATTTATTTTAGAGCTTGATTCACCATTTTTAATCATAGTTCGAAGTTCTTCTCTTAACATGATTTCAACTTCTTCCATGAGTTCTTTTTGGTCTAATTCAATCAGAGGTCCTTCAAGGAACTCAAAGTTATCCAAATATGCGGTGGTTGCAAGACTTAGTGCTAAATCAGTGTCTCCCTTTGCATATTCTTGCTTAGTTTGTTCTAATAGTTCTTGAATGTTTTCTACATATTCTAGTAGATTAGCTTCTTCAGATTCTTCACCTAAAATTTCATCAAGTTCGTAAATGATTCCACCAGCAAGTGTTTCAACTTGTGAAGGATCTGCTCTTGCATCATATGCTGCCCAAAGATTTACGTATAATTCTTCAATCTCTTCAGCTTCATGTGTAGGAACATCAGATTTTATTTCATCAAAAATTTGCTGTGATCTCCATACAAATGCAGAACCATCTTGGAATTCGGCCATTTCACCGATGACTCCACCAGATACAGCTTCACCATATTCAGCTATAGATGTTTCAAGCAAGACTTGCATTAATTTTACGTTGAATGCAGTTTCGTCGCTTAATTCATCACCAACGACAGTTGAACGTGCAATGGCAACTATACCTTTTGCATCATCAATTGCTTGTTGAGCTTGTGTTCTAGATACTTCAGTATTTGCTCTGTTTTGCAATTCCATCAATGTATCTTGAACTTGAGCATCAAGATTAGGATCTGATGCTTTGAGTACAGGTCTCATTGAATCATATAATTCTGAAATTGGGTGTGTTGCATGAATTAATGCAAGTTCAGCATTATTATCATCAAGATTTTGTTCTAATGCCCAAAAATGTCCTAGTGTCTCTTCTAGAGAAGAAGCAAATGCTAGTTTTTTATCATATGCAGAGTCTGCAAAAGATTGTTGGTATGGTAGTATTGTGATCAACGCTATTGCCACAATTATAGAAGTTGTAGATTTTTTCATTAAATGGATAAAAAATAAATTGAATATAACATGTGCAAATATTCTAGATTGCTATTCTAGCGTATTAGAATGTAGTTTTTAAGATTTATTTTGTATTACATAACATGATGTGCCATATAGTTCCAATCAAGTATTGTTAGATAAGATTGAAAGTATAGGCATTGCATCCCACTGGTACATGGTATACTTAAGAATTCCAGAGCAAATTTTGTCGTATTTTGCATAAAACTCGTTTGCTTCTCCTTCTGTTGCTTCAAATATTGCCATACCTGTTGCATTGTCATTAAATGCACCAGACCACATTATTTTTCCTGTTGATTGCCAATCATCTATGATTTCTTGTATTTGTGAAATGATTCGTGATAAATCATCAGAGTTTGTATCATCTTTAAAAACACTAATCAAAACCCAAGGTTTTTTTTGAACTAGTTGATGACTCATGATAGTTGTGATTTGATTTTTCTATTAAAAATATAGAATGTTACATATTACTATTACAATTTTGTATTACAACAATGTGAAATATTCTTCATCTATAATAGATTCAATGTGTTGAGTATGATTGGTCATCACATGTGTTCATCTAACGCAAGTCAATTACATGTCTTCATTGACCAACAAGGGATCATTGGTAAAACTGAGAATAGCAAAACAAATAGTGATCTAAGTCTCGACCAAAGAAAAAGACTATGGCATTACCATATCATCTGTCAATTGTTTTGTCAGTGATTTCTTGTTTTATTTATAAAATTACTTCAATTTCACATAGCAGAGATTCATCTACCATTTTAGGAAAAAATGACGCAAATAATCTTGATTTTAATTATTTAGTTTCGATAACATTTGAGCTAAATTAGCACCGATCTTTTTTACTTGTTGCTCTTGTTTTTGATCTTTCATAGTTCCATCTAAATTGAAAGCTTCATGAGCTTTTGATATTGCAACTTGAGTTGGAATTACGAGTACTCCCATATTTTCAAGAATTGCACGAACATGAACTAATCCTCGCAATCCTCCCAATCCACCAGGTGAAGCACTCATAAGTCCTGCAACCTTATCTTTAAAACAAGACATTGAAGATTCAGTGCTTTGTCTTGATGTCCAATCAATAGTGTTTTTCAGAACACCAGAAATTGAGCTGTTATACTCTGGAGATGAAATAAGAAATCCATGATGATCTAGCATTAGATCTTTTAGTTTACGTGTACTAGATGGCAATCCTTCTTTTTTTTCCAAATCTTCATCATAAAGTGGCATTTGGTAATCACGAAGATCAATTATTGTTATATCCGCACCTGCTTCTTTTGCTCCAGCAGTTGCTATCTTGATTAGTTTTTTGTTAAATGAATCAGTTCTAGTGCTTCCTGCAAATGCAAGTATTTTTGGAATCATAAATAAATTCAGTAATTGTTATTTAACAAGTTTTCTAGGACTTGCAATTATTAATTTCATTGAATCGTATAGATTTGCTTTCTAAAAAATTAAAATCAAGAGCTCTAACCTGATATTCAATACGATTACAAGTTCTTGTCTCTTTTTCAAATTCTGTTTTCATACCAAGTAAAAATAGATTTAATCTTCTAAAACATGAATTAGATCAAATGAAGCAAGAAATTCGTGATGAACTAAGACAAGTAGGATTCAAAATAGAATCTGGATTAATGATTTAGATACTAATTCAGACAATTTGAATCATTATTGAAAAATGGAACACAAAAAGATGTGAAAAGACAAAAATCCAGTGTACAATCATGTACGAGTTTTTTAATTTAATTTTGCTTGACCGAAGTATGCACCAAATGGCTGACAGTAAATTACAACTGTATCATAAACATCAGTATCAATATCCTCTAAAGAATAATTTTGATTACCTTTGCTTCCTTTCAATTTATCTAGATGTATTCCATCATGAACATTGCCATTTGGAGTTAGATAGACTCTAAGATCAGGCCCATTAGTTACATCAAATTCTTCAAATCTAAGAAATGATTTTCCATTTACCACAAGAATTTTTGCAATGCCTTCTGCTTGATGACCAGCTAATCCCTCAAAAGTTCCAGTTTTAATAATTTCAAGTTCGTTGCGAGATTCTTCTGTTATTATTTCATCCATATCTTCTGAAACTATTTGAATAATTTTTGCAGATTCTTCCATGATCTTATCTTTAACTGTGTCGGACATTTTTTCAATTATTTTTTGGCGTTGGCTATCATCCATACTTGAAAAAGTCTCTAGGGTTAATCCTGGTTCAATGTTATCTAATGCTATTGGTAATGATTCGTTGATTTCAGTTTCATAAAACAAAGGACTAGCCAAACCTCCTGCAATCACAACAATTCCAATAATTATTCCAATTAGAATACCCTTATTCATTACAAAAAACGATTACAAATTATACTTAAAAATCATCTGTATTCTTAGATTTAAATCTTAAATGACTTGAACCATTCAAGGTTCAAGTCTAAATGGATCCACAGGATTCTACCACCATTTTTGGGGAATAAACGAGTACAAAAGGCCTAAATATGATCATTCATCAGAAATACCTGCAACCTCTCCATTTGCGGTCCGTGTTCATCTTTGAAAATGGCATAGATCTTGGTTGATTTTGTCTTTTTGCATTTTTTCTGAATAATCAAGAACTGATCATTCTGTAGTATCGTTGGAATATCATCTATCACTTTTTTCCATTTTCCAGACAAACCAAAAACAGAGCCCTCGATCTTAGTCTCATCCATTGTTTCAATCCTCTACTTGTGTTAACAGCATTATTTTTGTTGGATCTCTGCTAGTACGTACAAACGCGAATCTTTCTTGTTCTAACCGAAATTCATATCCTCTATTCAGTTCCATTTTTTCTGGATCAAAACTTATTCTATCTTTACTGATTTTGATTCTGGATGTTGTAATCGGATTTACAACTTCATTATACAAGATATCTTTAGTCTTTAATATCTCATATACCTCCGGTAAAGAAACAACGAATTTAATGTGAATACAGTCCTTCTCATTGCATAAATTACAAAATAATTCTCCTCTCTGAGCAATCACTTCGATAATCCTATTTTTTATATGATCTTTTAGGACGACTCTATCGTCATTGATTGATATTTTTTCTAGGTTTGGAACATACCTTGCAAATACCTTGTCATTTTGCACCATTTCTTCTATCATGTATGTTATGAAATTTGAAAAATTGATGACTTCTTTAGTTTGTAATTTATGGTAATTCTTCCTGTAAGTAGTATAGAATTTGTTGTAAATGCATGTTGAAAGAGTTGAAATGCTTTTTTTGTTAATTTTGTTATTGTTCTTCACTTTTATCTTCTCTTTAGCTTAATTTCTTGCTGCATACTGTAAAATCAGAATGATATATTTGAAAATTAAATGTGGGTTATAGTGTAAAATTTGGATGATTGCATGCTTACACGAGAATTAGATATGAAATGTTTGTTTAGATTACAGTAAATAATTCAAATCTTTAGTGACTCATTACTTCAAAAATTAAAATTCAATGATTTTTGGGGTCCATCTACTAAATTGAGAACAAAAATGGGTTCATGGGAGCTACCGCCATTTTGGAGAATAAAATGGACGCAGATAGGCGTGAAAAACAATCTAATTTTAGAGATTTGAAATCTCATCTAAAATCGTATTTACAAATCTTCGTTCTGTTTTATTTGCTTTTTTAGCTATTTGTGCTAAATGAGGACATAGATCCTTATCAGCATAGCAGATCTTTAACATGTTATAGTGCTCTAATGCTATAGAATCATTTTTTTCATCAATGATTTTTTCTAGTATATTTTTTGCTCGATCTATTTTACTTTCAAGTGGGAGTTGAATTATGGCGTACTGTAAAAAATTTTTTATTATCTCTTTGTGTCGTTCCCCAATAGAAACTGCTAATCTGAATTTAGGCATTTTGTTAAACTCGGATATGATCTGTAAAAGGGCATTATCAAATTCCTTATGATATCGCTGCATTAGCGGTGTGATCTGAAGTGGTATAGATTCGTCAAATTCATAAGGTCTAGAAAGATTTCTTTCTGCATCTATTGCAAGCTCTGTTATTACAAATAAAAGTCCCAGAGGATCTCTGATTGCTCTTTTGTTGTATTCTACTGGATACTTTGCAAACATTTTGTTTAGTATGTTAATTGCATGTGCTGACAGCAAGCCTCTTGTTTTATCAGCATCAAGGGTTTTGATAATTTTAAGAAGTGTGACTGAGAATATTGAATAGTTTTTTGCAGAAGCACCATTTCTCTTAAGACATTGATGCTCAAAATCATTTACAAATTCTTCTAAAATCTTTGGGATTTGTTTGGCTTGATCAATATTTCTAAAACTAATTATGGTGTCTGTTTTCTCGTTGCTTTGATTATCTAATGTAAACAAAGAGCTTGCTTGTTTAAGGGCACTATGAATTGAGGTTAATCTTTTTTTATTACCTTTGCCATACTTGCTGTTTTGCAATGCCTGAATGGATTTAACAAGTGAATCATACAATACATATTTCTATTTGAATCCCTTTTGATAAATCTAACACTAACTAACATTATTTTATTTTTAATAATCTAGATTCATCTAAAGAGTAAAACAAAAATTAAAATCAAATTGGCTTTGATCTCTTTTTAGGGAATAAAATGAATACAGCTAGTCACGAAAAATAAAAACTAGTGAAGAATATTTGGAATCTTCACTTTGGATGTGATGGATATTTTTCCTGAACCTGTAACTAGAACAAAAAGAACCATTGCAAGTAATGCAAGATCATAATCCCATCCTCCTTGTGATATGAGAAATCCTTTTTCCCATCTGATGTGAAATATGGCATCAAGCAGAATTACACTGAATAGTACACCTGTGATTCTTGTCATGAATCCCAAAATTAGAAATATTCCTCCAATGGTTTCTGCCAATGCTATAGGGATTTGCAGCTCTGGAGGCAATCCAAAACCTATCAGGTAATCTCCCCATATCGGATTAAATTTTTGCAATCCATATACAATAAAGATTGCACCTACTGATGCCCTGATTCCCCAATAGGTTATCTCATGGAGTCTATTTGTTTTTGTAACTTGTTGTGTTACGTTCATTTTTTCTTCAGATGTTCTAAAAAGTCGAGATAGTAAAACAGGGGACTTTACAAATGTAAAATACACTAAACTAAAATATAATATGAGTACTTTACAAATGTAAAATTATTTTTCAAGCATTTTACTGAAACAGTGTTTTTACTTTTCCAAGTTCACTTTTAATCGAGTTAATTTTTTCATCAACATTGTCTGAAGCATCGTCATTGTTAATCATGGAACGAAGATCAACTCGCATCATCATCTCAATTTTTTCCATTTGTAATCTGTCTTTTTGTGCTATAGCTCCTTCAATGTACTCATAATTTTCAAGATATGCATTTGTTGCAAGAGAGAGAGCCGTGT
>BQXB01000001.1:0-448303 GCA_036984365.1 Nitrosarchaeum sp. | reverse complement strand
AACCGATGAAAGTATCAATAATATTCCTGCAACCATTGTAAACATTCTGATAAAACCCATCGGAGTTGGTTTTGACCAATTTGATAATGCTCTATCTATATCAAATGCTCTGATCAAAAATGCTCCTCCTAAAATACTCACAAGTACTGCAAATATTTCTGCAGTATATCCAAATGCAGTTGCAATTCCACCAATTAACAAAAGAATTCCGAGAACTCCCAAAAAGAATTTGGAATATTTTGAATCATAAGCAAGCATTTTTAGATATTTTCCAAAAACTGCATAGGAATATTCTACACTTCTACTAACTTTCATTATCACTCTTTGTACTGAAACAACTGGCAATACATTTTGAATGACTGGAATTACACTTTCATCATCTTCTCCATCTGATACAATTACTGCACCATTTGCAGAAAACACTTCTAATATTTTTTTTATTTCCTTTAGAATTTTCTCATCAGCTTGAACTCCTCTCTCTTTGACTCCTGCTACAATGACTACTTCGACTTGATATCCTTTACTGATTAAATCTTCATATGTCTTAATTGCAGCAAACATTGAATTTGAATCTGCATCTTCCGGATCTTCTAATGCTAATCTTTGTGCTGCGTCAATACAAGCATTTCTTCCAATTACTGGTGTAATGATACCTGCTTTTTCGCCTACATCGTCATCTCTATCTACACAAATTACCAATAATTTGTTTGATGTTGAAGCATTGACATCTTTTTCGATGTCCGATCTCTGAGACATTCTTTTTTTAACCGTTGAATTGCTTTTTAACGATTTCCAACTTTTATAAATATTATAATTATGTTTTGAGCCTGACTATGGTCTTAGTTCATCTGATTTTTTAATTAATTCATTAGTTTCTAATCTTAGCGATTCTATTTTTTGTAAAGTATTGCTATCAATCTGACCCATTTTTAACATATTTGCCGCAACTTTAGTTTCTAAAATATACACATTAAATTTTTTCAGAGCCTCCATATATACAATGTAGCTATTTTGCCATTCTTCTGATGGTTTTGATGTTACAAATTCACTAATTTGAGCTGTAATCTGTGAAGCCGTTATCTCTGTTATTGAAATGTACTCATCAGGAGAAGTTTTTCCATCTAAAAGATTTTGAAATTCGGTTTCCATAGATTCTTGTAAAACTCTGTGGATTTTCTTTACTCCCTCAAGATAATTTTCATAGTCTGAAACCACTAAAGTTACTGAATTATCTTGAGGTATTATCCAGAAGAGAAAACTGGTAGCTGTAATTGCAGCTAAAATAATTATTGTGATTATAATTCCTTTTTTAGATGCCATCTTGTTAATCTAGAATCATGGTGTTTATAACTGGTAAACTTTTCAAAAAATGAATTAATATTAAATAAATAGTAAAAAAAATCTATTCATATGTAATTATTATCATAAATATTAAAAAAATTACACTATTTCTTATTTTTTTTTATAATCCTTAATTGTTGATGAATGAAAACATTTACGCCCATCTAGTCTATAGTTAAATAATGTTCACAGGCTCTTCCTAAATACCACCACGTGGGAGATTTTTCATAATGGTAGAAGCATATTGCGTAAAATGCAGAGCTAAAAGACAAGTAAAGGATCCCAAAGAAACTAAACTAAAAAATGGACGCCCTGCTGTAAAAGGTACTTGTCCTACATGTGGAACTAACGTCTTCCGAATAGGAAAGATGTAGGCCAAAAAAATCCACACGATTTCTCTTTTTCAAAAACCAATATAGGGTATAATATACACCATATTTCAGTGACCAAATCCGATTACGAAACTCTGCTTAAGAGAATTCAAGACAAATTAGGCGATTCTAAAAAAGCATCTTCATCTAGATTTGAACTTCCTGTTGTCGATGTAATGTGGGAAGGCCAAAAGACATTTCTTCGTAATTTTTCAGAATTTCCCAAAGTACTTCGACGAGATCCTGATAAAGTTTTACAATACCTTTCTAAAGAATTTGCAGTTCCAGCTGAGCGCTTAGGTGATAAGGCTATGTTTGTTGGTAGAAGAGCTCCAGATGATTTTACGCGTCTTTTCCAAATTTATGTTAAAGATTATCTGGAATGTCATACATGTAAAAGTCCTGATACAAAAATATTCAAAGAAAATAGAATCTCTTTTTTGATTTGTGAAGCTTGCGGTGCTAAATCTACTCTAAAAGGTAAATATGCGTAATGCCATTCTCAGTTAAAGTTACTGAATACCAAAAAAATTTAATGTTAAATATATGTGATATAGATCTACTTGGAAAACATGTATCTGAAAATGAGTTAACTATGAAAATCAGTAAGAGTTATTACGGAAATGAAATAATTGAAATAGAAGAAGCCAAAAAATTACTGGAAAATTCAAATATTATTAACATGGTTGGTAACGATATAATCTCTCTTTCTTTAGAACTAGGAATTGGTTCTGAAAATGGAATAAAAAAAATTTCGGGAGTGCCTTTTTTGATTGTTTTCAAAATGTAATGCAATTGAATCATGAATCCAAAAATTATTTTATCATTCAACACATAATGTATTTCTTAAATTCTAATTTACTAAAGGAAATCTCTTTTATCCAGTGTATGTGATAACATTCATTGTCTGATGATCTAATGTCCGATGACTTGTTATATGATGATCTAAGTAGAAAGTTAGAGTCTAAAATTGATCATAAACTATCCTCTAAATCTAAAAGAGGAAGCTTGGATGATGGATTCAAAAAAGGTAAAGTGATCAACGAAGTCTTAGACAAACCTACTGTAATGACACTTTACAAGATGATCAAAGATCATATTATTGCATATGTTAATGGTCCTGTGAGTGCAGGAAAAGAATCCGTTCTTTTTTGGGCTGTAGATGAAAAAAATAATGACGTTGCATTAAAAATTTACTTGATTAGTGCTTCAAATTTTAAGAAACGTGAACAATACATTACAGGTGATCCAAGATTTTCTAAATTAAAAAGAGGAACAAAAAATCTTATCTATTTATGGGCAAAAAAAGAATACCGAAATCTATCCCAATCTTACAAATGTGGAATCCCAGTACCTAGACCTCTTTATTTATCAAATAATGTATTAGTCTTAGATTTTATTGGTGAGCATGGCTCTCCTGCAAAAATTCTACTTGAATCTGAAGTTGATGAAAATGATTATGTTCAATCAATTTCCATAATTACCAGACTTTATCAAAAGGCTAAATTAGTTCATGGCGACTATTCTGAATATAATATTTTTAAAACTTCAAATGGATTAATCCTTTTTGATCTTGGATCTGCTGTTGATCTTAGGCACCCTAATGCTCAAGAATTTCTTAAAAGAGACATTAATAATATAACTAGATTCTTTTCAAAAAGAGGAGTTTCTGTTGAAGATCCAATTAAAATATTTGAGGATATAGTAAGATGAGTTTTGAAAAAATACTTCGAATCCCAAATGAACGTATAGCCGTATTAATTGGCAAGTCTGGATCTGTAAAATATAAGATTGAACAACTATGTTGTGTTATATTAGAAATTGATGGTGAATCTGGTGAAGTTTTTATCAAATCTAGTGGTGATGTTGAAAATATTCAACCTTTCAAAGCTATGGAGATCGTTACTGCAATAGGTAGAGGTTTTTCTCCTGATAATGCAATGAGTTTACTAAAGGGTGAAAATGCATTACATGTAATAGATTTGAGGGAGTTTGCAGGAAAATCAAATGCAAATATTGAAAGGATAAAAGGGAGAATTATAGGAGAAGGCGGTAAGGCAAGAAAAAACATGGAAAATTTAACTGGAACTCATATTTCTGTATATGGAAAAACCGTTTCAATTATTGGAGATACTAGTAAACTAAGGTTGGTTGTAGATGCAATATCTTCCATATCTAATGGTAGTATACATGGCGCAGTTTACAACAAATTAGAAGCAGCAAATAGAAAAAGCAAACAAGAAAAAATGCAATTGTGGGAAAATCAAGATGTCTTCTATTAAAGAAAAATTTAATCAAATCTCACCCAGTGAGTTTTTTTATAGAAATAGAGATTTAGCTGGATTTAGCAATCCTACTAGATCACTGTATACGGCAGTAAGAGAATTTGTAGAAAATTCTTTGGATGCATGTGATCAAAAAGGAATATTTCCTGACGTTCATCTTTCAATAAAAGCAGTTGATCCTGATGTGCCTGATCCTAAACCTTACATTCTAACTGTCAAAGATAATGGTCCTGGAATTGAATCAAAACATGTTCCGTTAGCATTTGGAACTGTACTTTATGGCTCTAAATTTGGATTAAAACAGGCACGAGGAATGTTTGGTCTAGGTGCAACTATGGCAATTCTATATGGCCAGATTACGACAAACAGACCAGTTAATGTTAAAAGTTCCACTGATGGAAAAATTCAAGATGAGTTTGAATTATTATTGGATATTCAAAAAAATAAACCTGTAATTTTAAAACAAAATACAAAACCAGTAACAAAAAGAGGTCTTTCCGTTAGTATTTGTCTGGAGGGTGATTATGCAAAAGCAGGTTCAAAAATTAAAGATTATGTTTATGAAACATCTTTGATTACTCCATATGCAACAATAACTTTCGACGATCCTAAAGGAGAAAAATTCCATTATCCTAAAATTGTAAATGAGATGCCACCTGCGCCAACAATCATTAGACCACATGCGCATGGTATTGATGTTGAAACAATTAGACGTATGATGGTTGAATCTCAATTTGAAATTCCAAACATTGATGATATAATGATTGAAAAAGTTAGGAAAGATTTAGGATTGACAAAAAAAAATCTTACATTTACTGGAATTATGGATAAAGCAAAAAAACGTTGGAAGACTCTCTCTAGGCATGTAAGAATTGTTATTTCTTTGATGTCATTTCTTGAAATGGATTTTGATAAACTAAGTAAAGTTCGAATTGACGATATTGATGTACCAAATAAAAAATTATATTATTGGGATTTTGGTGATTCACAAGCAAAAACAATTGATCTCGATTCTGCCAATCCATACTATAAACAATTAACAGGTACTGTTCAAGGTGAAACACTAATTGCATTTTTGACAAAACGATTTCAAAGAATAGGATCTTCAACTGCTGTAAAGTTTGCAGAGTTTGCTGGTTTTAAACCAGAAAAACGTATGGGGTCTTTGACTAATGAAGAATTAGTAAAGCTTAGTGATTCATTACAAAAATTTGAGGATTTTCTCTCCCCTGATCCTAGTTGTTTGGCTCCATTAGGAGAAGAACCTCTTGAGAAAGGTATGAAGAAATTCTTCAAACCTGATTTCTGTACAGTGGTTCAACGTCCAGCTTCAGCTTATTCTGGATTTCCCTTTATTGTGGAGATGGGTATTGCATATGGTGGTGAAATCAAACCAGGCGGACCACATGTTTATCGTTATGCTAATAGAATTCCATTACTTTATGATGAAGGGAGTGATGTAGTTTTAAAAGTAGTAAATGATACTGATTGGAGTAGGTATAAAGTCAAGGGTGATCCTCCATTTGTACTAGTATCTCATATTTGTTCAACTAGAATACCTTACAAAACAGTTGGAAAAGAGAATGTTGCAGATAGACAAGAAATTGAACGTGAATTAAGATTGGGATTGCAATTTCTATCTAGGAAACTTGCCGCATACATGTCAAAACGAGGTCAAGCTGAAATGGCAAAAAAGAGAGCAAATCTTTATGCAAAATATCTTCCACTTATTTCTACGTTTTGTACAGAACTTTCTGGAAAGACTAAAGAACCAAATTATAAGAACTTATTAGAAGAGGAGATTATAGTTGACGACAAACAAAATTAAAGATCGTAAGCAAAAAGCAAAAATAAAGCAACAGAATATTATAGATACACTAAAAGATTATGGGGTTAAAGTTTATGATGATTTAGATAATGGTCAATTTCCAAAATTTTCAATTCCTAGTAGATCCGTCAGTAATATTGTTTATGATAAAAAACTCCGACAATACATCTTAGGAAATTCCGCTGCAGTTAGAAGTTCTAGAAATTCTTCTCAATTAAGATCCTTTACCCAATTAATGTGGTTGGCCTTTTTTGCTAATAGATTAACACAAGAAAAAAAATCATCTACATTAAGAGATGTGTATTATTCGTCTCAAGCATTTGCAATTGAATTTGAAGATCAATCTGAATCTGATAACATTATAGTTGATCTGGAAGCTGTTTTATCAAAACCACGTGAAGATTTTCATATATTTCCTGAAGAGAGAAGTTCAATTTTTGGTGATTTGAATATAGAATATACGATTCCTGGATATGAAGGTAAAAAAATGAATCTCTCTAACCATCCTGATGGTTATGCTATTGGCCCTAGTCTTACTACTGCAGAACTATTAGATACAAGTGCTGAAATCGTGATTGCCATTGAGAAAGGTGGTTTGTTTACAAGATTTGTAGAGGAACAAGTTGATAAAAAATTCAAATCTATTATAATTAATACTGGAGGACAAGCTCCGCGTTCTACTAGAACTCTTTTAAAAAGACTTCATGATGAATTAGGACTACCCGTAATTATTCTCACTGATGGTGATGTGTATGGAGAACATATTGCAATGGTCATTAAATCTGGGTCTGCAAATGCTGCACATCTTAGAGAGCTCACTGTTCCTGATGCAAAATGGGTAGGCGTATGGGCTACAGATATAGAAAAATTCAAACTCCCTACAATTCCAATGACAGAATCTGACATTAAACGGTGTTATGATCTACAAAATGATCCAAGATATCAAGAAGGAATTTGGAAAAAAGAATTAGATGTATTTCTTAAAATAAAAAGAAAAGCTGAATTAGAAGCATTTTCAAAATATGGTTTAACAAACATTACTGATAAATACCTGCCACAAAAATTAGAGCTTGCAAAAAGTCTCTAGTTATTTTATTCTTAGTGTGAGTACACCGTTTCTATATTTGAAATCATGAATTTGCATTTCATTTGAACCTGTTATTGGAACTTCTTTTGAAAATCCTGCAGAACCTCGAATGTATAATACGCCATCTAGTAATCTGACTGCTATCTTGTCTTCTGGTCCTGGTACTTCAGATACAAATACGAAATCAACATCTCCTTTGATTAAATCATAGACCCAATTTTTAGTCTCTTGTTCCCTTGTATTGTATGCCGGTTTTTTATCTTTTGTCATTTTCTTTAAAACATGAATCCAATAAAACATTGTAATTGCAGCTGCTCCAATTAGAATAAAACTCACAAAACCTGATCCTGCTCTTTGAGTCATTATGTAAATTATTCCTAGAAATAATATTATCATGATAGGAATTGCAAAGTTTAATGACTGTTCATTTGAATATACTCCCTTATACGTTGTCAAGTAATTCGATTTGCCTTTAACCAAATATAAAGTATCTTTGGTATTTGAATCGTCAACTGCAATAAATAGCACTTCAAATAATTACATGTGTTGGAAATTCATCCTGATGAAATTACACAAGTCAACGAATCACCATTGGCAAAATTCTACAGTACATTCCAATCAGAATATACAAAAAACGATTATGAGAGAAAGCTAAAAAGAATACTGTGCGAATTTCTTGCACCAGTACTTGTCGGCAATCCTGAAAAAGTAAGACATGACATTGAAAATCCCCACAAATGCAGAAAGGGGCGAGCCTTCAGTGTATCAACAGCTGATTTTGAGGATATAGTGGGAGAACTAGATGAAACTCATTCTGTTGCTGATGTAGAAACATCAGAACCTGGCGGTGGTTGTCTAATTGCAACAGCAGCCTATGGTACAGAACTATCTCCACAAGTTCAATTCTTGCGAGAAATTAGAGACAATACTGTAATGAGCACTTCATCAGGTGCGGCATTCATGACAGGATTTAACCAACTATACTATTTGTTCTCACCAACAATTGCTGATCTAGAAAGAGAAAACCCAATGTTCCAAGAAGCAGTTAGGGCATTTATCACTCCAATGATATCTACTCTCTCAATTATGACACTAGCTGAGGATGGCAATGAATCTCAAGTGTTTGGATTGGGTGTTTCGATAATTGCATTAAACTTGGGAATGTACATAGCCGCACCGGCATTAGTTGGCTATACAGTAAGTAAACGCCTACGAAAGTAATTTAGTAAAAAATTTTAATACATCAAAGAGAAGTTTTGAGCTAAGACTTGGAACACAAACTTGCATTAAAACTAGTTTTTTCTAACCCAAAATACATTGGATTATCCATTGGAATCTTTACTGCTATGTTGATTCCGTTATCTTACATTGCTGAATACTTGTTTCTCAAACCAAAAGTAACATTGTTTGTTCCTGATTATGCAGCATTTGGGTTTGTGCTAATTGTAATAGTTTCAGCATTGACCGGGATTGTCCTTGGTATGGGAATTTACAGAATTGTTATGCTAAAGTCAAGCAAAAAGAAGATGAGTTCTGGTTTTATTGGCTCGGTGATAGGTGCAAGTGCAGGAGCTTGTAGTTGCGGTTCTATTGGCTTTGCAGTAATCTCTGTATTTGGAGCCGTAGGTGGGGCTGCAACATCGTTTTTGGCAAACTATGAGATTCCATTAAGATTATTATCAATTGCAATTTTAGTTGGAACCTACTTTTACATGGTTAAAGGATTGACATCTGAATGTAAAGTTACTTTTAATAATATAAAATAATAAAAAATTAGCTTGTAGGATTCATTAGAGATGCTCTTTCTTTGAGTTTCTTGTCAATTAAGGCATTGACATATTCCCCTTGCTCTACTTGACAATCTCCAATGTTTACTGCAAAACCATCATAGGTTTCAGCAATACATCCTGCTTCTGTAACTGCTATTACCTCTACTCGTTCTGTATGCACGTCAGGTGCTACATACCACATTAGATATGCAAAAAGTAACGATGCTCCTACAGCAATTACTCCTCCCACAATCAGTAGGGATTTTTTGTTTGATGAGACATTTGATTTGTTTGGCTGTCCTTTAATTGCAGACATGAACATCAATGCTACAAAGTTAATTAAAAAGCAATTAGACGTTTTCCACTAATAAATTCCAAGTCTGGAAATTGTATCAAAATCTGTTTGTGATTAATTTACTAAATCAACATGTTTCTGTTTTTTAATCATAGATATAATTGCCAAAATCACACCTGCCACACCCAAAGACATACTGAATATTATCAAATCATAATTTCCTTCATAGGAGACATTCTTGGATTCGGAACTCATTGCCGACACTTCTCTTTGTAGTGAAGAAACTGCATTTTTCAAAGCCAAAACTTCGGAACTTGATGTCTGGGTATTTCTTTGTGGAAAGTCAAGTATTGCAGTAGTTTCCACATCTTCAATCGGAATTTGAACATCAATGTTGATTCCGTTGATTTCGCCTTTGAGATCTACACTTATTGTTCCTGTTTTGGTAGGAATTACAGGTGAAAAATAGTATCCAGGTTTTGAGTCTGAATTAATGTCCAGTTTTTTAGTTGCGCCTCCATACATTGCAGTTGCCTCTAACTGTTTGAACGCACTTGTGATTCCCTTGTATGTCCCATCAGTTTCTCCCATTTCTACAATTTTAAAGACAAAATCATTCCTAATGCCTACTACAGGAGGTTCAATTCCCCATCCTACATCTATTTTGATATTCTCTACATTAACTGAAGTATGTGCTGATGCTGGTGCAGATCCAACATTGAAGAGTAGGACGAAAAATACAGTTGTGACAATAATTTTGCCATGTAGATAATTGGATCTTTTGAAAGAAAAAAGATTTTGATTCACCATATCAACACACATCTAAATTATGTCTCTGAATGATATAACACCCAAGACTACAATGTGGTTAATTGCACTCAAGACTGAAAACTAATTGTTATCGTGTCACTTGTAACATTTGTTTTGCAATCCTTGTCCAATGTGGCTCTGATCAAGGATTCAAAAAGATGTTTCAAAAACAATGAGCCTTTCTCCTGAAGGTCATGATGCACACTAAACGTTACCTTTCCTTCTGTTTCATCCAGATTGCATCTCCCATAGCCACAAAGATCAAAATAGATTTTGATAAAATCAGTCACGGTTCTTGAGCTGATCTCTTTCCACTTGAACAAGATGAATTCTTTTACTTCCTGGCTTCCGCATCTTGTTGCAATTTCCATTATGTTTTTTTCGTCTAGGACATATAGCATCCTGCGAAACGTGTCGGTACTCATTCTCAACGTGCCAAATTTTTTGGCGTACAGTTCAAACTCTACGTAATTGCCAAAAATCTGGTTGGCAAGTGTGTTTAGGCTTGTCTTATTTTCTTCTGCTATATTTCGCAGTACTTTCTCATATTCTTCGTTTATTCTAAAAGAGATACTTGATGTTTTTTTGCCACTCATGTTTCTCAATTGTTTTGGTTCTTTACTGTTTTATCAGCTTAGCTGCACTTGACCACAATGTGGTCTGACCTGTTATATCTGATTTTGTAGATGCTTACTGTATGGGCAGAACATGTAGGGGAATATGTATTTACTCAAAGGGAGCCCCAATGAGCAACGGAAAACGATATGATAATGGCCAGAAGCGCTGCAGTTATTGTGGACTGTTTTTGGAAACATCTGAGGTCAGGTGTCCATGCTGCAAGACAATCCTGCGAGTAAAGTCACGTGGCAAGAATCAAAAATTAGACTAGCACATGATTTATCATTATAACTTTAGATTATTTTGCAATTTGTAACTGAAATAAAATTGCAATTAACCACACTGTAATCTTCTTGATTATATCCTGTTTTCACCTTATACTAGTTGAAAAATGCTCAAACAAAAACAAACAGAAAATAAACTATCGCGACGTGTACTCTTCTCTGCAATGATTGCAGGGATTGCAGTTGCCGTAGTTTTCACAGTGACTCCATGGAACTATATCCCTACAGAAGTCACTGAAGATGTCACTGTAATAGCAATCACAGAATATGGCTGTGTTGGAGAATCCCAATACGGACTCAGCGTGGTTGTGCCTGAATGCAGTGCAAAAGTTGGTGAGACCGTATCTGCTACATTTAATGTTCCTTCAGGGAAATTAAATGGTTACTGGCAAGAACTTGAGAGAAGGCAAAACCCAATGGTAGATGAATGGGACAGAAACGTTAGCGGTTCAGGTTTCTCACCGTAAATTTTTATTTTCAAAAACTAAATTCGTTTAATCATACTCTTTATGCTTTGAGATTTTTTTGGTTTTGGTTTTTCATTTGCATCTATTCTATTAGTTTATCTTTAATCACATGTTTTATAATTTATGCAAAAAATTCTGATCTTAGGTGGAGTCGCAAAGAGGAACCAGTGTTACTTCCCAAGCCAAGAAAACTGATCCAACAGCCCAAGTTTCACTCATCCAGGATGAATCTGTGATTTCATACGGTTCATGTGGGATTCCCTACGTCATAGAAGGAGTGGTCGAGAGTTTTGAGAAACTTATCATACGTTCTCCGCAAGTCTTCAAAGAAAAACAGCAAATAGATATTATCACAAACACCAAAGCCACAAAGATTGACCCAAAAAAGAAGATAGTTTATGCCACTAACACGAACAGTGGAAAACAAGTTTCATTTGACTATGATTCTCTTGTTATTGCTACCGGTGCCAGAGCCATAATCCCACCCATCAAGGGAATAGACCAGCAAGGAGTTTTTACCGTCAGAAGTTATTCAGACGGTGTAAAGTTAAGGGAATCAACAAAAGAATCAAAATCTTGTATCCTAGTTGGTGCTGGATTAGTTGGACTTGAGATGGCTGAAGCCTACAAAAAGAATGGATTGGATGTTACCATTATAGAGATGGCTGATAGGGTTTTGCCTAATATGTTAAATGAGAACTTCTCAAACATTGTTTCTAGTCATCTAAAAGATAATGGAGTAAAATTAAGACTCGGAAAAAAGGTTGAAGAGATTATGACCAAAGAAGATCTAAAAGTTGTAAAGACAGACAGGGAGAAATTACAGGTAACTTTGTGTTGGTTGGTACAGGTGTAAAACCAAATTCTGAAATTGCCAAGGCGCAGGTATTGAATTAGGAGTGGCAGGTGCAATTAAGGTTGATGAGTATATGCATACAAATCTGGAAGGCATTTTTGCCGCAGGTGATTGCGCAACAGCAAAAAACTATGTTACTGGAAAGGAAAACTATCTACCCCTTGGGACTACTGCAAACAAACAAGGTAGAATTGCAGGTAGAAACGCAAATGGCAAAAAATTTGTCTTTAAAGGAATAGCAGGAAGTGCCATAACCAAGGCGTTTGACTTGTATGTTGGAAAGACAGGATTAAGTTATGATGAGGCAAAAGATGAAGGTTTTGATCCTGTGGAAAAAGAGATCGAAGGAAAGACAAGAGCGAGTTATTATCCGGGGAGCAAACCCATTTGGATTAATTTAGTAGCAGATAGGAATACTGGAAAGTTGCTAGGATCTCAGATTGTCGGTACTGAATTTGTCAAGGGGAGAATTGACCAAATTGCATTAGGCTCTTCTACTAAAAAAACAACATAGATGATATTGAAAATTTTGATTGGTGTTATGTTCCTCCAACCTCTCCAGTATGGGATCCACTCAACATAAATGCCATGCAAATTGCAAAGGACGTAAAGCAATCTTGAAAAAGAGATGTTGATTGATGGATAATTCTATTGCCTGTGAAACAGTACTAATCCTCCAAGGGGAGGTTCGTTAGGATCTTACGAATGTGGAGTTTACAAAGCACTGGTAAAAAATAACATATCTTTTGATATAATTCTTTTTACGTCTATTGAGCCATAAACGCATCAATCATATCGTCTTCAGATGGGGGGAGAAGAGTGGCAAAGAAACTCGAAGATTTTTTGGTTAGAACTGGCTGAAAAGACTACCCCATCATTTCTGCCTGATAATCTTAGAGAGTATTATTCATCTATGAGTCTTTGCTTTATGGGGAAATCCAAAAGCATTTGAGCCTAAATTTGGCATTCCAAATCCTTGGCATCTGGCTTATTCCAAGCCATATCTCTTTGACTTGAAACCATTGAAAAAAACTCTGAAAAAATACATTGATTTTAAAATACATATTATCGAATGATTTACGTCTGTAATCGTACAAAAAGCGTACGATGGATAGTACGTTAGTGTTTTTTTTGTGTAAAAATATCATGTGCTCTTGAATGGCATGCGTGAATCACATCGATGCTTTTGAATATCAGTGAATGTTTTTTTGAATGGTGAATGATTCATTATGAGCCATTCACGCGTGACAACTAGTGAATAGGGTAAATATTCAAAAATCATGCCTGAATAAAGTTGATATTCAAAGTATATTCAGGCATGCAAAAAAGACTAGAGTCTTGAATATTCAAAGATTCAATATTATTCAAAGATTGGAAATTTTGTTTATTGTTTCAACACTCTTATAATTTTTCAAAAATGGTTCAAATTTGCTGTCTCCCACATATCACATTTATGACAATGCAAGAGGACAATATTCATTTGATTTTTCTCCACTCACACACATCATTATCAATGTAATGCGTGCCATTAGAATATGGGATCGTTTTTATTTCCTGCGAATAAAATTTCCTTACCATCTTCGGTAGTCTGCCCTCTACAAAGTGCTCTTGATATTTGCAAGAACTAAGAATTCTTTCCAGTTGTTCTTGAGTATTGTTATGTCCAGTTCTTGCATCCTCAAAAATTTTTAGTGAGATGACGGATATGCTTACAAATATTGCAACTATCCCAATAATTATCAAAAGTCTAGTCTTCATTTTTCAAGAAGTCCCCGTTTAAATCGATTTTTAGGATTGTAATACTCAAACATCGCCTCAGAGACAACGTTGTCGCATTCAACTTTAATTGTATAATATCCATTTTCAAACATAAGCGAGCCACAGGTAAACGCAAATGTTTCGGTAGTTTTGGTATCTGTCTTTAGTCCAACTGAATCAACTGTTATGCCCGCAGGACTGAGAATAGTCAATGTCGCATATGTGTAAAACTTGTGGTTAAACCACACATGAATTATAATCTCATCCTCTTCGCTGTAGAATTGTTTGTCAATTGAGATTATTATCCTAGAATCTGTTTTCATTTTCTTTTTCTCCAAATAAAAACAACTGTAACGATAATTCCTACAGTTACAACGACTGCTGGCCAATAAGCAACAATAATGAAATACCCAGGCAATTTGTCTTTTCTATCAAAAGCATCAATTGTAGGTTCTGTTTCAGATTCAATTATTTTTGAAAAATTAACATTTGACTTGTGTTCTGCCCAGACAGCATCTTCTACTAAAAGCGTAGTGCCACTTGATTCTCCCATAACAGTAAAGAAAACTTTAGATTCAAAAATTCCACTAGATTCATCAGTTTCAAGCTTACTGTTAATTGGATACCATTATGATCAGTATCTGACCACACATGAATAACAAAAGAATCTATTTTGTTATTATCCAGATTCATGTCTTTATCAGTTACTTGGATTATGCCATTATCATTTGAGAAATAGTTTGGTTTGTCCCACTTTACTTTTACTCCATCATCAATTGGTGCAAGCCATTTGTTGCAAAGGAAATCATTTCTGTGATCTTCAAAGCTGGAAATTTTGAATGCATCAACCCATTTTGCCATTCGGTAATGTTTTACTCCATCTGCTACAAACTCTGTGCAGATTATTGCAGGCAATTGCAATGGGGTGTTTTCATCATCCCATTTTCTATCAGACATCTGCCACTCTCCAAAGTTTAGCTCAATGTGTCTAGCATAATCTTCCATGATGCCTCTTTCGGTAAGCGGTAAATGAGAACCAGAAAATGAATCAAAGCAAGGTTGGGGTAGAATTGTTGCAACACATCCTGCATATGCGTACCTTGTTTCAGAATTGTCTGCAACAATAAACAAAGACAGCACTAGTATGCCAGCAATAATTATCAAAAATCTAGAATTCATTTTTTATTCCTCATCTAAACCATGAATACCATCTAGACTCAGGATGACATACATCAGGGCATGCAAAATTATCTGGTGCGTCAGGAGGAATAGTACATGGTTTACAAACAGTATCAAACACAGACCACATTACAAATCCAACAATTACAACTGCAAAAATGATCATCACAAGTCTAGTTTTCATAATCATATCCTCTGCGCTCTGGATTTCTTCGGTTTCTAGTAGAATGCCTTACTCGGGCATTGCGGCAAGGACATCTAATGATCCACTCTTCAAAATAATAGTCACAGTTCCTACAAAAACTCCCACCATCTCGGTATATTGTGCTCTTTTTCCCCTGTGGATAATTCTTGCAGATATTCTTGCAGATATTCTTGCAGATATTCTTGCATTGATTCACACATAATTTCAAAATTCAAACTTCATAAGTTCTTCTGATGTTTTGCATCTGGTTTTATTTTGCACCACATTTTTTACATTTGTAATATCCAATATCTGAAGTATCTTCATCTAATTTCCCTATTTTTTCTGAGATAAACTCAAACTCTTCAGAACCGCAAACTTTGCATTTTCTTGGATTGTATTCAATGTCTAAAAACTCTTTTTTTTTTCTTTTGAGATATTCTTCTTTTGAGATTTTTTCTTCAATGTACTTTTTTTCTAAAATTCTCAACGCTTCGTCGTTTTGAAGCTTTTTTCTTTTTCGTTTATTGGATCTATACGCCTGTAATTTAACACAGAGTCTTTTTTGAATTACAGTATGTTTTTTTGCATATCGTATGATTAACCAAAGAATTATGAACCATGCAACTAACCCATATGGAAACGGCAGTACCATTTGCAACGCAAAGAAACTTGCAATACCAAGTAAAATTCCAATTACAATGGCATTCATTTTCTAATTCTCCAAATTACAACGAGCTAAAACAATTCCGATAGGTGCAACAATTATCATCAAAAGCGGAATTCCAAATATGTTCCAAGTAAAAATTGAACCGCATTCCTGCCAAGCATATCCTAGAAGATGCATTACAGGACAACCATTCATTTCACTTTTCATCATCTCAAGTTCTTGCCATTCACATCTTGTGGTATCAATATAGTGAGTATCATTAGAATAAGAAAGACCTATTGTATCTACAAGATCTTTTGAATCTATAACATGTTCCCTTACATGATGCACCCATGTTACTCAAAACCTCGCAAAAATCCGCAAGATCTGCAGAAAATCCCATGTTGATTTGTGCATATATTTCCGCTTCCACATTGAAGACAAATTTTCACTTTTCTTTCATGAATCTTGCATTTCTTTGAAATGTTTGGATTTACTATTGCTGTTTCATGATAATCATACGGTTTAATTCTATATTACAAATATAGACAATTCCCGATAACGATTCTCATACTTGAAAACCGTTAATGGGAAATGTGTTTTTGTTTATTAACTTGATTTTCATATTGTTGACAATGAAAAGAAATATGCTAATGGAATTTGTTCTTCTAGCCGTAACACTATCTATAGTGACATTATCGATTACGGATTTCCAAAATGCAGAAGCAACAAAAGCCTCAGGCACATATACCCAAAAGTATGGTTCTGCAACAAGTTCCTATGTTTGTGGAGATAAACTATGTTCTGAGGTAGAACATTCAGAATCTACAAAGAAACACAGTGAAGACAAAGCAAAACACAGTGAAGACAAAGCAAAACACAGTGAAGACAAAGCAAAACACAGTGAAGACAAAGCAAAACACAGTGAAGGAAAGAAAAACATCTTCAAATGTTAGAGAAAATGAAATCCATGAACAAAATGGAAATGATTGATTCTATGAAATCTATGATGTCTGAACATCATGATATGAAAATTGAAAAAATGAGTCAGATGGATAGACCAGAACTTTTGGAAAACATTGAAAAAATGCTTGATAAAATGAGCAAAGATGACCATTCAGACATGGATGATATCCAACAGGAATCTAAATACAATGAAACACTAAACCCAAGACAAATTGACTATCCAAATACTCTAGGATTCAGTGATCTTCACATTCATGCAATCAGACATCTTGATGTAAATCAATCACATGGAACTGCTGATCATCTGTTGCAAACTATAGTTCATCATCATTGCAAAGTTTATGATGATAACACAGCAACATGTTTGCTCTTCCCAACAGGTATGACTGATCAAGACAAACCATATGGAATTGAATACGTCATTACATCAGACCAATACCAAGAGTTGCCTGAAGAGGAAAAAGCATATTGGCACTATCACAAAACAGAGTTCCCAAGAGCACTAGCCACTTTCCCTGAACTCACTGATGAGGAATTGGTTAAAGTCCAACCTGTATTAGATGAGACATATGGCAAAGTAGTTTACTTTTGGAATTTAGGTGATACATATCCAATAGGCGAACCATACATCCTAGTTGTTCAGGAGATCCCTGATCAATAACTTTTTTTTCTTTTAAATATACAAATAACTGACTTGGAGAAAATAACACATGGCTGATCAAAGTGCAAAAGAATTTGAAATCACTTCTGAGGAGTTAAATGAGTCATTACAAAAAAATGAACCCATGCTTTTGTTTGATCTAAGATTACAGGATATGTACAAAGAAGGTCACATTAATGGGTCAGTTCATGCAGTCTGTGATGCTAAAGCTAAAGATACATTGATGCCAAAAATCCCAAAGAACGTAAAACTTGTTCTAATTGATGAAGACGGTACAATGTCTGCAGGAACTGCAGAGATGATGCGCTCATTTGGATTAGATGCCTATTATTTGAAAGGTGGAATGAAAAACTGGACTGATAAAGTGGTAAGGGGTAGTCCTCTCACTGCAATACGCCCTGATGACCTAGCAAAGAAACTCAAGGATCCAGATGTGTATTTATTGGATGTTCGAGATTCTGATGAATTTTCTGATTATAATATCCCTGGAAGCATAAACATCCCACTTTCAGAGATATTCAAGCCTGAAAATATTTCCAAGATTCCTCAAGACAAGGAAATTGTTACAATTTGTCCACATAGTAATATGGCATCCATTGCAGCTTTTGCTCTTGCAAGAAATGGAATTAAGGCACGTATTCTTGAAGATGGGCTTGCTGGATGGAGTCAGGTTCTCAATTTCGTACATGCACAAGAAAATCCTATTGTAATCCAAGTAGAAAAAATTGGTAAAGGTTGTCTTTCTCATATTGTAATATCGAAAAATGATGCAATAGTTATTGATCCACTTTATCCTGCTGAAAAATATTTAGAGATTGTAAAACAAGAAGGAGCTAAAATTACTCACGTAATTGACACACATCAGCATGCAGATCATGTTTCTGCTGCTCAACAATTATCTGAACTTTCTGGTGCACCAATGTATGAAAGCAAACTTGAGAAGTGGGATAGACAAGCAAATTTTCTTGAAGATGGTCAAGTAGTATCATTTGGTAACTCAAAACTCAGGGTAATTCATACTCCTGGTCATACTCCTGGAAGTCTATCCTATGTTGTCGATGAAAAATATGTGTTTACTGGAGATGTTTTATTTATTGAAAGTATTGGAAGGCCTGACCTTAGAGACAATGCTGAAGAATTTGCTTTGGAACTCTATGATTCCTTACACAATAAACTATTGAAATTACCTTCAGACACAATAGTTTTTCCTACACATCATGGTCCTTTAGTTAATTCAGTCAATAGAGTGTTCTTCACTACTATTGAGAAAACAAAACAACATGAAATTCTGAAATTATCTAAAGAGGACTTTGTAAAACAAGTAGTTAACATTGTAGTTCCACGACCGATGAATTATCAGAAAATTATTCAGATAAACAAAGGCAGTATTCCTTTAACTCCTTCTGATGTCCCTGATCTAGAATTGGGACCAAATCGATGCAGTATTTCAGGAGTCTAGGTTTTCATTTTTGGATTTTGCATTGTTTGATTCTGTTAGTATGGTTTTAGCAGATGTTGTGTTCAATCCTAGTGAATTAATCTCAGATCCCTCATTTGCAATAGGTCTGATTTTAATTGGTTTGATGGTGGGAATAGCAATTGGTCTTTCTGGACTTGGAGGTGCTCCATTATTACTACCTCCATTAATCATAATTGGAATTCCTCCACAACTAGTTATTGGTGTTAATTTGGCTTTTATTTTTGTGACAAAGCTCTTTGCATCTATTTTGCATAGTAAAGAGCAAAACATAAACTGGAAAGCACTTGGATTTTTGCTTGTTCCCGTAGTTCCTGTAATGCTGTTTGCTAGCTGGATTTGGACTGGAATCAAAGATAATTATGGTT
The DNA here is from genome assembly GCA_036984365.1 of Nitrosarchaeum sp. Classification (GTDB taxonomy): domain Archaea; phylum Thermoproteota; class Nitrososphaeria; order Nitrososphaerales; family Nitrosopumilaceae; genus Nitrosarchaeum. Next base: position 429,050 of record BQXB01000001.1, on the reverse strand, counting down.
CTGATATTCTGGACACTGTCATACTGTTGTTGTTAGGCATACTGCTTTTAGGAACCAGTTTGTATATGTTCAAAAATAACGTGTTAAAGAAATTAAATAATGATAATTCTGTTTCCCCCCATCATAATTTTACACGGGGAGAAAAAACAACATTTCTGGGTACTTCGAGTGTTATCAGCTTTATCACTCAGATTGCATCTTCTGGCGCTGGTGCTCTGATATTACCTATTCTTGTGAAAAAATGTCATTGTCCTCCAAAACACGTTGCTGGAACATCTGTTCTTTTTGGAGTGGCAATATCTGCAGTAGGTACAATATTGCACTATAACATGGGAAATATTCCATTTCTTTTGGTATTGTTTTTGTTAATTGGCTCTATTCCTGGAGTTTTTTTGGGAGTAAAATTAACGTCAAAAATTTCCTCTAAAAAACTAATTACTATATTTAGTGTTATCATTTTAATTGCGTCAGTGTTTCTTATCAGTAGGGCATTTGGAATGATCTAAATCTTAAATGATTCCCAAAACTGAAAACCATTGATGGAAAATATCTTTTATTTGATATACTAATTTGACACTTGATTTTTTATGATGAGAAAAATTGGTAAAATAAAACATCTTAAAGAAAATAATGACTTACAAAGATCATCGGTGGCGAGCAATGTCAATGAGTGTGGCGTTGTTCATTCATGCTTGGGTACCTTCTTTGTTCCCAACCTATGCATCTGATAAAATGAATCACGTTTCAGATTCTTAAAAAATCACCAAAAATGTTTGAGATGGAGCTAAAAAATGGATGAACTGCCACAAATAACTGATGATTTTATTTATAGTCTATGCCAAACTATGCCCGATTATATAAAATCACTTTAAGCACACCAAATTAGATCCATTATAAAGGCGCAACGAATGTCTGTAACTGAAAGTTGGCTATGAATGAATATTTGATTTTCTGTTTGCATTGCACTACATCGTATACCTACTCATTATATCAAAACCATACAAACACATATCATGCAAGTATTACAACCTGCCCTAAAAATCGAAGAAATTGATAGAAAAGACAGTCTGCTTGAAATCCTGTCTGACAAATACTGTAGAATCATCATAGAATCTATGATGAGCAAGCCAAAGTCAGCAATGGAGATAACTGCAGAGACTAAAATTCCTATAAGTACGGTGTACAGAAGAATTCAGACACTTCATGACAGCAATTTGCTTTCAACATCTGGAAGTATCAGTGTTGAGGGGAAAAAGTTCTTTTTGTACAAAAGCAAGATTAAAGGAATTCAAAGCACATTCAATGACGGACAAATAGAAGTTGAGTTAATTCTCAACAAATAATTCTTTTTTTTAATAATCATGTTCATTAAAGTCAGCACCCAAGCCAATAGTCGTAATAACTGTAGATTCTGTTGCCTGTGTCTTGACATTTTTTTCTGGCAAAAATTCGTGAAATATCTCCTTTAGTAATTGTTCAGTAAATAACGACCAAGTCATTCCAAGTTCGTGCTGTACAATAAAGTGGTGCAAAGAGCCTTCTACTCTGTGATCCGATTTCATTCCAGATGCCCGCATGTAATCCTCTAGTGTCTCTATGCATCGCTTCAGATCATACTTGCCTTTCATAAACATGACATTATCTTTGATGACGGGTTTTAGAATATCTACTATCATGTTGATATCCTCTCCTTCCATATTTGCACCAAGTGATTGTAGTATTCCTCTAGGAACAGGTATCATCCCTATCTTATCTCCGAATCTGTCCCACTGGACAAACTTTTCAAGAATCTGTCTTACCAAGACGTTTTGCGATATTCCTCTTTGCATTGCCTCGGTTTCTATCTCCTGAAAAATCTTTTCAGGAAATCTGTATGTGACTGTCCTTGTTTTGTCTTTTTTTGGAATGTGAGGCTTTCTTGTTACAGTAGATACATCCATTATTCTTAAAATATTCTATGGCATTGAATCTATTAAACATGATTATACCCGATACAAATATTTGATTTCAGTTTTGAAAATCAACTAATCATGTTTATAATTTCATGTAGTTTTATGAATCATGGGCAAGTTCTGCAAAAGATGCGGAAAAATAATGAAAAATCCATCACTTAGCCATTGTTCTGATGAATGCATGTTTGCCGATATAAAAAATAGTCATTCTGTAGAACTAAAAGGTGCAGAGAGATGGGATGAGAAAACAGACCCTTGGAAATAATCAAAGCAAAGAATACCTCTCATGAGTGCTTTTATTACTTGAAACTGCCCTTAAATTCAATATCAAATTATCATAATAATATTGACATTTGAAGAAATCACTCCAGAGTTCATTGATGAAAACCAGAAACTATGCCAAACTATTCCAAAAAACAGTGGACCTTATCCCACACAGGCAAAAAAATCAAGACGAGACAAGGTGTTAAAATTGCACTTTGAGTACGGTTATTCTGCAAGAAGAATCTCAGAGCTGATGAAAATTAACAGAAACACAATAAACTCTGATGTGAATTACTGGTATTCCAAGCTGGAAAAAGAGCAGGAGACTGTCTCTGCTGATGCATGTCTTGCCAAGCTTACAAACAGGCTGGAATCTCAAAGGGTTCAATTAAGAGAGGATCTGGACAAATCATCAAGTCCTCAGAAAAAAATGTTGTTACACAAGATGCTGCTTGAGATTGATGGCAGGCTAATCCAATTTTACATGAAAATGAAATCCACTGATAATGTCATATATGATCTGGCAACAAAGCGCCTCAACGAGTGGATGAAAGAAAAAAAGTATGATAAACAGTGCATGACTATGGGATCTCTTTGCAGCTTTTCATTTAGTACCTTTGATAAGATTACGAAAATAATAAAAGATGATAAAGTACAAACAAAGTATAACTAAAAATCAGAGCCATAATTTTAGAAACAAAATGTACAATTATGTTAACGTGGTTATATGTTTGAAATGAGTATGAAATCTAACATTGTCAACTCCAATAACATTTGATGAAAAAATGCAAACTAGATTTAATACTATTAGAATAATATTTGAAATACAATGAAATCCAAAACACCTTTAGAAGCAAGAGGTACAAAGGATGATTTCATTCCCTTTTACACCCCTCTTGATTCCGACAGTAAATTATACAAATCAATTACAGACACAATTAACCTGATCAAAAAAAATCCTACATTAGGAGATCATGTGGCCCATAACAAAATTCCCACTTATTACATCAAAAAATATCATATACGGACGCTCTTTAGAATTGAACTAATTGATTACTGGCGTCTATTGTATTCCATTCAGACCTTTGATGATATTGGCATGGGTATTCTTGTACTGGATGTGCTGGACCATGAAAAATACAACACAAGATTTGGATACAAGAGCTGATTATTTACATATATGTTAGATACAAATTTGTTATATACTAGATTGTACTATTGTATGTTATGACCAGTGTTTTAGATAAAGGACATGATCCACGTCTGGCAAGCATAGAGATGGTCGAAGAGATTTTAAAAGAATACCACGAGTTTGCATCAAAAAGTGCATTGCAGAGAGCACTGCCTAGGACCATTCAAACACAGACATTTAACAGAATTTTGCAATATCTGGAAAAATCCAAGAAAATCATCTTTAAGGATCGTGCGGTAGTTTGGGTATTCTCTTCGAATCCAAAACTCAAGAAAGTATGGCACGAGTCAATTCCATTATAGATCTATCTTTTGTAAATAAACAGATTGAACAAAGTATATTGTTATCAACTTAGAATTAAGACATACCTACTATTGTATGCCGGTACACTCGTAATAGATCTACAAACCTTCTGTAACTCTTGGTTTAGTACTGACGCAACACCAGAAAAATGATGTCCATACAGAATAGATGTGATTGGATTTGGAATGATTTCATCTGGAATTCTGCATTTGTTAATGATTCTTAGCATTGTACTACACATATTCACATAGAATGATTTCATAGTGGCCGTAAGCAATAACATCTAATGGATCTAAAAATACAATCTGATCTACATAATAGTCAAAATCTGATGGTTTCTACAAGGCCCGAAAAAACAATCTGATTGTATTTCTGTAATTCGATGATTTATCTGGTGATCACAATGTCCAATCGATATCACCATGGGACATTTTTGGATTTTGTCCAATTTAGTCAAATTCTGTCCAAATATTCTGTCCAATTTAGTCTAATGTACAAATGTCAAATCGTTGGTAAAACTACGTCTTGTCTTGCCCAGAAAAAATTGGGACGCAATTGCATTAAATCCATATTATAAAAATACAATTAAACAGATGATCAGAGAGAACATCGATATTGATATTTAGTTACTAAAATGATTTTTTTTACATTTGTAATATTCAATATCTGAATCATATTCGTCTAGTTCCTCTGCTCTTTTTTCTGAGATAAATTCAAACTCTTCTAAACCACAAACTTCGCATTTTCTTGGATTATATTCAATATCTAAAAGTTCTTTTTTTCTTTTGAGATATTCTTCTTTTGAGTATGTGACTTTTACAGAATTAAAAATAGACAAGCACTCTGATTTTTGCTGTGAAAAATTAAAATATATCTCATTATAAAGTCATGAGCAGTAAAATTGGGAAATTCTGCGTTGTAGAAAAAGATATTCTTGTAGAAATTGATTATTGCCCTTTTTGTGATAAAAAATTAATTACATTTCTGTGTAGAAAATGAAGCCTAGTGTATTCTTTTGCTGGATGGCAATATTACAAAAAAGCTGGTAAACGGTAGGACTAAGCTGAACAGCAAGATGAAATACACATCAACTGTGTATGGACTCATTTGTTAAGAAAGTCATGCAGTAAAAAAATGCAAGAGCTAATGCAGAGAACTAAGAATGGTGAAACTTCGTCACTCTAACCTAGATGCACATGATAGATATGATAGACCTGACATCAATGCACTCTTGAATTGGGAAGAGGAGAATTTGAAATGATGAGTGAAGACGCTTGGAATAAATCCAAATATGGCTAAGAATGATTCTAATAAATCCCGATAATTAATAAATAAAAATACTGGAGACTAGTTCTATGCATGACACTTTTTCAGACAGAAACATAGAGAACGTCATAGAATTAAACAGACAAATTGTAGGTAAAAGAAATGAAAATTTTGGGCTGTCTGATCATGCTAAATTCTATGATATATTTAGAAACGTGAATGGTTTTTCCAGCGTAGTTGATCCAAAAATACGAGTAACTAAAAAAGCATCTACGCTGTTATCTGGTATTGTATGGGGTCAACCTTTTAAAAATGGAAACAAGGCAACTGGTACTGTAATTACAAAATATTTTTTACGAAAAAATGGATATTTTTTTCCACTAGAAACAGATGCAAAAGAAAGAGAATACTTTAACCTCTTAGAAAGAACGGTGTTGAAGTTTGAAGGAGATCTTACAATATATTCAGAAATAGAGGACTATCTACTCAAAAATGTAATTAGGGTCTAATTACTCGTATTTTTCTTCTGCAAATGCCTTGTATAGTTTTGGATTTTCATCCATGATTTCATTTACTTCCTTTAGAAACTGTTCTTTTGATTCTGCCATGCTAATCTCATGCATATCTCTTTCCATAATGTGATAACGCTCAACAATAGTTAATATTAGTTACTCAAAATTTCAGTCACAACTAAATCTGCTTGTTATTGTTTTTCAATCTTTAGTGAGTGCTAATCAATTAATGCCAATATTAATAAAAATTATTTGTTTAAAGTTCAAAAAATTGCTACGCACACAGTAAAGTATCTTTGGTTTTTATTACCATTTTTTGAAAATTGATTGATGTCTAGTGATAATAAAACTGGTAAACTTACTATGAAAGATATTGTTTTGAAAGGTTCAATTATTGCAGTAATTGTAACCGTTCCATCAATTACAACTTTTGCAGTATCTTGGTTTCTTCTTGATAATTTGATTCAAGCTGCAATTATAGGTGGAGTAATTCACTTTGTTGCTATGGGATTCTCGTTAAAAATATCGAAGAAATTATTGGTAAAAAGGGATTTCAAATAATTCTTTATTTGGATAAAGATTAATTTAAAAATGATGGATATCTCTAGAGTTGAAAAAGATCTAATTTCAGAAATAAAACTAGATCCATTACAAGCTAAAGTATTTCTTTTAATTACATGTCATGGCAAAATGACTCATTTGGCCATTGCTGAAAATCTAAAAATTTCTACTAATGATGCTCTGAATACTGCTAAAGAACTAATGAGATTAGGCGCTTTTATTGATATTTCTGAAACGGAGTTTGAGGCAATGCATCCAAGATTTACCGCTGTAAACATGTATAGAAAATTATGTGAACGTGAAAATGTTGAGTTTAAGCAAAATAAGATCGTTGACAATATTGGTGTAATATTAGAAAGATCTTATGATGATGCAAGAACTAAATAATCCTGATGTTTTGTAAATAACATTGAATATTGATACTGAATCTTGTAAACATCAACCAGTGTATTTTGGAGTAGTTAACATTAACATCGATGAGAGAACTATAGGTTCAGTTGATGTCTGGCGATGTGGGGTATGTAAAAAACGATTTTGTGAGGAAAAACAGCTTGGAATAGAGGAAATAGCCGATTTAGTAGGAATGCCAAAAATTGATCCAGATGCAAAATGGGGTGTTATGATATGTAAATTACAACAAGGAAAATACAAATGGAAACTAGTTAGACTCAAAGAAAACTCTGAAATTAAACATGAATGCTTAGATGAACAAATTGTTTCCCTCAAAGTAAATAATTTCAAAGTTGAAGATGACAAACACTGGAGCTTTTTGGTTGATGATAATGTCAACAAAGCAGTAGAAATCTAGATGAATCTCAAAGTTCACATTAATAATATTCGTGGAAGTCAAATGGCCGCTAAAATTATTGGTACATTCACAATTGACACTAATTCTTTTAGATTCAACGCAATCGCATTTGGAAGAATCGGAGGTCAAAATATCGGCGCAAAAATTTCCAAAGTTACAGAAAAAGAACTAGAAAAATTAGGCTATAATGTTGATGAAGTGATAAATTCGTTACAAATGAGCCTTCTTCAAGGTGATCTTACTTTACCTGAAGGTTTGAAAAGGGAATCTTTTGTTGATGATTAGAACTCCGCTTCTGCTAAAGCCTTAGAACAAGCACAACTTCTTGTTTTTGGAATTTGATTAATTAAATCTGTCAGTATCTTTTTTGTTCTTTCTATGTTTTTTGATAATGTTTCTAAAACTTCTTTAGCAGTAACCGGTTTTTCAGCCCATACATCATAATCTGTCACTGTTGAAATTGACGCATAACATATTTGAGCTTCTCTTGCAAGTTGACATTCTGGAACTAATGTCATGCCAATAATCCCAGCTCCTATACTTCTATATAGTTTTGATTCTGCTTTAGTTGAAAATCTTGGTCCTTCAATGCAGACATATGTACAATCTTGATGAATTGGGAAGTTTTGTTCCTCTACCACTTTGAGAATGGATGATTGCAATTCAGAACAAAATGGCTCTGCTACTGAAATATGTATAACCCTTTCAAGTTCCGAAAATGAACCATTTCTTGATTTTGTAAAATCTAAGAATTGTGTAGGTAATGCAAAATGCCCTGGTTCTATCTCCTCTTTCAAACTTCCAACAGCAGAGGGTGCAATTATTCTAGTTATTCCTAATTCTTTGAATGCCCAAATATTGGCTTTGTAGTTTATCATATGTGGTGGAATTGTATGTTTTTTTCCATGTCTTGGTAAAAATGCAACTTTTCTTCCCTTGAAAATTCCGACTGTTATCGAGTCCGAAGGTTTTCCATATGGTGTGTCCATTGTAATTTCTTGAGCATTTTCAAGTATTCCTGAATCATAAATTCCAGTTCCTCCAAAAATTCCAATCTCTACGTCTTTTTCCATGTTAATACTTAACTAATGATTTACAATTGTATCGATTTATCTGTTTTATTCCATTTAATTCTGTTAGCTCAATTATGAATGCAAATCCCGTAACTTTTCCACCTATTTTTTCTATTAATCTTGCAGATGCTTTAGCAGTTCCTCCTGTTGCAAGTAGATCATCGCAAATTAGGATCTTTTGTCCTTTGCTGATTATGTCTTTTTGAATTTCAATTGTATCTAGACCATATTCAATTTTGTATGATAATTTACTAGTCTTACCTGGTAGTTTTCCTGCTTTTCTAATCATAACCATTCCTTTATTGTATCTAGTAGCCAATATACACGCCAGTAAAAATCCTCTTGATTCTATGCCTGCAAATAAGTCAATATCTTTTGGATGGAAATATTTTGTAAATTCATCTGCAATAAATGATAATGCTGAAGGATCTTTCAATAATGGACTAAAATCTCTAAATAGTATTCCTTTTTTAGGGAAATTTGGAAAATCTGATATTTTTTCTTTAAGATTCATATCTTGAATTTAAAACAGGTGGAATAAAATTGTTTGAAGTTACTTTATGTTAAACGTTGTTTCAGCAGTATTATGAGCATCAGTCACTTTGATAGTATATGTTCCTGGCACTGTACCCTTTGGAATAAACCATGGTTGTTTAATTTCACCTTCTTTGTTAGATGGAAATGATAACGTCTCTATCACTTTCCCATCAGAATTTAGAATTATCATCTCTACTGTTTGTTCTGCATTTATCACTTTGATGTTGAGACTTTTTCCATATCCTGAGATTTCTATACCTTGTTCTACTAAAACTATCAGTCCTTCTTCTTTAGATGTTATTACTTCAATCTCAGTATTGTCAAAATTTGACCCACTTTTTGCATTAATTTTCCATATGCCTGGTTCTGCTGTTGATGGTAGTCTTAAACTATCATCTGCAATCTTTCCATTTTTATCTGAAAATATCTCCTTTGTCTTCCATACTGTTCCATCAGGGTCACTAAGTGTAATTGTTAAAAGTGAGTTTTCTTTGGTATCTCCCAAAATTAAAATTGACTCCCCTGCTCTATACTCTAATTTTGTACTGGAAATTTTTATTGCATTCGAGCCTGTTTGTAATCCTACTGTGAATATCTCAGAACTTTTAGAAGCACCTTTATTTACAACAGCAGTATATGCTCCTGAAGAATATCCGTTTAGATCTAAATCGTATGTTGCCTTTCCATCTTGACCTAATGTGATGGAAACCGTATTTTTACCATCTGCAATTATTTTTGCTTTATCAGATGGATCGATAATTAACAAAGATAATTTATCTGATGGCTTTCCAGTTAATGATATTTTTGCAGTTTCAGTTGATTTGTAATTTAATTTATCAAATGAAATGTGAATCGGTGTTGAAGGAATTTCTCCTAATCCTGCGTAGATAAATTCTCTCTTTCCATCCTGTTCTGCAATTAATGTCCACGTTCCTTCTTTGTCAACATTTGCTATTGTTGGATATTCAAATTCTACATTGCCTGTCTCGTCAATCTCAATGATATCTGACATTTTTTCATTTCCAAGTGGATCTTCTAAAATTAACTCAAGTGACTTGTTTGGCAGTACTGTGCCATTAAACTTCATAGTTTCTCCAGGATTAAATTTCAAAGTTATTGGTTTTATGAGAATCACTTTTGATGTTTCTAGCATCCATGATGTTGAAATTTCTTCTCTGCCATCTGAAATAATTGCAATATATCTTCCAAATGGCGCATCTAAAGGAACAATGATTGGCTCTTCTAATTTCCAATTTCCTTTTGAGTCTGATTTTACAGTTCTTGTGTTGATGATCTTTCCATCAGGATCTTTAACTGATGCTGTGATGCCGCTGTTTGGTTGTGCAGTCCCTGAAATTTCTAGAAAGTCTGCTCTGTGTAATGTTTTTGGTAGGCCGTTAATTGTTAGTTTGATTTCATCTGATACTGGAATCCTGTTATCTTCCACTCCTAGCCTTAAGCTGATTTTCTTTTCGTGGTTCTCTTTATCTTTAATTATAAACTCTACTCTGTCAGCATCAATGTTTTCTGGAATTTTTACTGTAGTCATAAAATAACCTGCATCATTTGTAACAAAACTTGAAATTTTATTAGAATTTATAAAAAAATTTAATTCTTGTACTGCACCAAAGTTATCTCCAGTCACTCTTATTGTTGAGCCTACATTTGGTTTTTCTGGAATAATTCTAAAGACTGAATTTTCTAATATTCCTCCTTCTGAAACTCTTATTTTTGGTTCTGGTTTAGAATTATCTATTGGTTCAAGTAATTCCATTGCAATAGTTTTTCCAATTTCTATTTGTTGGTCGCTTTTATCTAGTGCTTTCCAATTAATTCCTGATGATATTTTATCTGTTTTAACTCCAATTTTTATTGATTCTCCTGATTTGATAACTTCTGAAGAAGAAGTAAATATTATGACCCCTTGAGGAGTTTTTTCACCAATCCACCCATTTTCTGTTTTAAACGATTTAAAATTATTATCGCTACCTAACCAAATTCTAAATGCACTTAAATCTTCATTTCCAGTATTTGTGAATTCAATAATTGTAGTTTTTTCAAATGAAAAACTTTTTGCGTTTACAGTTCCTTCAGCATACGCGTATGTCGGAATGATCATTGCTACTGTTAAACATAATACTAGAGAAAGGAAAATTCCTCCTGTTGAGGATTTGCTCATATTTTCAAACTGCTTCATGTCTCAATTAAACCTTAAAGTATATTTTACTGCTTTTGTATTTGTCGTTGGAGTATTTTTCATCAGTAAACTTCATTAATCCTAATTTCTGGCTCTCTGAAATTTAACTAAATCTGACTTTGTAGTGACGTTTTGATATTGTCGGATTCTTTCTGCAATTAATCGATATAATGTTCTAAATTGGTCTTTGGTCTTGTCTGATAAGAAATCTGTCTCTTCTAATGTAATTTTTTCACAAATGTATCTAGTGATTTCTTCATTATCAAATTGACCCCAGTCATCCTCATTGTGCTCTTCCCAAATCTTTTTCAAATTATCTAAAACACCTTTCTTACCCTTCGAAACAACATCAAGAGCTTTAAGATTTGAGTATCCTTCTTTTCTTAATCTGATTTCATATGTTTGATTAACCGCATGTAGATAGTCTTCTAGAACAATATAGTCCTCAATTGATTCCAGGTTCTTTCCTTCTCTCTCAAAAAATATTGTCTGTATTGGTGAAAATTCATTTGCTGATAACTGAGCTGAAATTTGTTTGGATTCATCTGAATCATCCAATAAAATAAACGTCCTATAACCATGATTTCTATAAAAAATTGCTAGAGGCAATACCGAATTTTTATTATAAGCAGCTACTACATTTAGTGGATTCATTGAAATATTTGGATCCTGTAAAAATTTATCAAAAGCATTAAGATACATTGCATCTGACATTGTCTCAACAATAATCACTGGTCTTGAGTTTGTTCCAATCTCTCTATCTACAATTGATTCAACTAATCCTCTTGATAATCCGTATAATATTGGAGTTAATGTTTTATCATCTGCATTCCAGTAATCATAAAAAATTTTACTAAGGTGTTTTCTTTTATCTAATTCTACCACTAGTAAGTTACCTGGAGTATAATCAAAAATCATAAATGGTGAATGTGTTGCATACAAAACCTGATTTGAGCCTGCAAGGTTCTTTAATAAATCTGAAATTCCTCTTTGTTGCGTAGGGTGAAGATTTCTTGCAGGTTCGTCCAAAAGTAATATCGCTTCTTTTAGCTCTGCTCTTTGTGTCTCTGCTGCAAAGTTAACGATAAATGAAAATGTCCATTTGAAACCTTCCGCTCTTCTATTTAGTAACCCTGTATTGGTAACAGTTCCATCACGATGAACATCTGAGATTACTACACTCATGATATTTCCTGGATTGTATCTTAATTCAACATGGATTGGGTCTCCTTTCCATGCTGGATTTAATTTCTTAGTTAATCTATTACTTGCAGTATTCAAAAGTTTGATGCATTTTGATGGAGTTTCTTTTACATCGTCTAAGGCTTTAATATCTAATTCTGCCAGATAGAAAAGATTTCTTACCGTTTCAGCTTTATCGAATTCTTCAACAAATTCTATTGAATTTGCTCTAATCCCTTTTTCTTCTTTAAGATATTCATTGAGATTGATATTCCCATAGATTTTTTTGTAATCTGAAAAATATACGAAACGGGGATGTAATTCAGATGCAATGAAATTCTCTAAAGCCGATTTTTCGCTATCTCCGCTAAGAAGTTTAGAATAATGATTTTCTGGATTATCGTAGATTTTTTGCCACTCTTCTATTACCTTTGGTTCTTGAACAGCTATTACATGAAATTGATTGCTAAACTCAGCCATTCCACTATTGAATGCCTGTTGATTTTTTGGTGGAGGACCTTCAAATAATTCAGTATTGATTTGAATTCTGAGATGATTTGGTATTGTATCTAAAAAATCTTGTATTTGTCTTGAAAAATTCTCCCAAGAATTTATCTCACTATTTTTTTCATTACTGATTTGAATATCTTCAAACTCATATTGAACTTTAGGCTTTTTGTTTGTTCTAAATAATTTTATTTTTCTTATATCAGGTAAGCCTGGAAACGATTCCTTTACTAATCTTGTCTCATTTGAACTTAATTCAAATTCCCCTTCAGCTAATATGACTTCTCCTTTCAACTCTTCTGTTAATTCATCACAAAGATCTAAATCTGAAATTTTTTCATCTTTATTCAATAATGTTAATGCTTGTAGAATCGTTGTTTTTCCACTTTCATTTCTTCCAACAAAAGCTGCTAAATCCCCAACAGTGATCTCCCCAGAATCATGAATGCAACGATATGCCCTAACTCTAAATTTTCTAAGTCGCATCTAGCAATATTTAGTCGGGTCCGATTTAACTCATTCGTCAAATTCATCATATGTATTGGGATTTTGCTAAATAGATATAAGGGAATTACAGGTGAAAAACAAAATGGTAACTAGTCTAGTTTTCGTTGTATTTGTTTTACCTATTGTAATCTCTATTGCTTTTGGTACTTTTGTTATGGCTGATGTACTTCAATCATCAGATCGTGATCTCAACATGTGGCCTGGGAGCAATTCTCACATAATTTCTAATGACGAATCAATTTCAATTATTGGATTAGAAAAACAATATTCTATTTCAACTCCCATTCAAATACAAGTAAAGGTAGAAAATTCTAAGTTTGATTGTGGAGATCTTTATGTTACTATTTATTCTGGAAAGCATGCTGTAGTTACACAAAATGGATTTTTACAACAGTGTTTTGATGAAAATAATTCCTTTTTACCAATTGATGATAATTTCTCTGAAATCATTGATACGCCTGGCCAGTATGAATTAGTTGTGAAAATAAACGATCAGAATCAAAAGAGTAGTATAACCACAAGCGGTAAATTTATCGTTAAATAGGAATGAAATATTATATGATTAGGAGATATATTAAAAATTAAGGTGATTTGATGGCAAAAAAACAAGTTAAAATTTCTGAAAAAACAGCAAAAAAAGAAGATGCACCTAAAACAAAGAAACTAACAAAAAAAGAGTTAGAAGAAATCAAAAAAGAAGCCGAAAAAACATTAGAAGAAGAATTAGAAGAACAACTTACTGATGAAGAGATTGAAAATTTCCAAATTGAAAAAGTTGACATGGAAAGACTTACAAATAAAATATGTGATGTTTTAGCTGAACACGAATCTAATGGAATGTTTCAAAGTGATCTTTGGAAAAAACTCAAGCTTACCAATAGAGATGGCTCTAGACTTGCATTAAAGTTAGAAAGAATGGGAACTATTTACAGAGAAAAAATTCTTGATAAAGGTCGTTGGACGTATAAATTAATTCTAAAGAAGACTCCTATCAGCACTTTGTCAATTGAGAATGCGCCTTGTCTTGTTTGTCCAGTTGAACAAAAATGTTCACTTGAAGGAGAAATAAGCCCACGTAATTGCCAATTCATTGAAGACTGGGTACTGTCAGAGATGAAAAAACCTACGAAAGCCAAATGAAGTTAATAGACGCACGTCGAGATCAATATAGAAAATTAGCGCATGAACAGGGTTATCGAAGTAGGGCTGCATACAAACTTAAACAATTAAATCAATCTTATCGAATTATTGGACCTGGATTTTATGTTCTTGATTTGGGATGTGCCCCTGGAGGCTGGACTCAAATGGCAGTAAAACTTGCTGGAAACAAAGGTAAGGTAATGGGTATCGATACTTCATATGTTGAGGAAATATCTGGGGCTCGTATAATTAGAGAAAATATTGAAAATGAGTTTATAGTTGATGAAATTATGTCTTATTTTGAAAGAAAAGTTAATGCAGTGATATGTGATATTTCTCCACAAGTGACTGGAAATTGGTCTGTTGATCATGCAATACAAATTTCACTGAATTATGAATGTACAAAAATTATGGATAAAGTTCTAATGCATAAAGGTAATGCAATTTTCAAAGTTTTTGATGGAGAATATTCTATGGAATTTAAAGACTATATTAAAAAAAAATTTGCTAGAATAAATCTTACAAAACCTGAAGCTAGTAGAAAACAAAGCAGTGAATTGTATTATGTGTGCTTGGGATTTACTGGCTGATCTGAAAAAACACTGATTATCTCATTTATGTTTGCATTTGTTCTAAATCCAGTAGGACTAAACGACGTACAGCTAGCTAGATATCCTTTCTTCTGTAAATTTATAATCATATCTTCTAATTTTGGAGGTGAAGATTTCATTTTGGATGCAATTTCATCTAATGTAAAATAGATTCCAGGCATTTCAGATTCTACTAAACATTTTTGTAATGTTTTCTCACAAATCTTCCCTACTGATAATTCTGATAGTTTTAAAATCATATCATTTACAAATTCTTTCTCAAAAATTTTATCTATCCATAAGGGTCCACCTATATTTAATTTTGAATTACACAATTCACATTTGTTAATTTGTTCTAATACTATTTTTCTATGTCCACAACTTTTACAATGTAAGATATATCCAATATTTTCTTTTTGATCCTGTCTAATAAGCACTCGCACATATGTTCTGTAATAATGCATATTACTTTCTGCAAATATTGGCACAATCTCAACACCTATTCTTCCTGCAACCATTCTGAGACATCCTAGGATCAATCTAATTGCCATCTCATTACCATATTCTACTCTTATTGGCACTCCACCGTATTTTCTCTTACATGCATTTTGGTAGAGCCCATTTAAAACCTGAAGATCTGTTGCTGTTATGGAAAGAATTCCGCCGTGCATAGTAGCTCTAAGACAACAATCAAAAAATTGCGATGGTGAACCAAATGGATCTATATCTACAATTGAACCTCTTTTACCTTTTGTGGAATATTTACTAAGAAATCTACATACTTCCATTTCTGAATACTCGATATTCTTTAAATTGTTTAATCGTGCTGAGTATTCTGCTAATTTTAACGCAGTTGGATTTAGGTCATTAATTATTACTTTATCAATTTGTAATTCATTTGCAACCCGTAATCCTCTTACTCCAAGACCTGATAATCCTTCTAAAAATATTTTTGGACCTTCAAATTTTTTTAGGAATGCTCCATATACAATTATTGAATAATCTCTACTCACTTTTGCTTTTGGATTAAAAAACGCTGGTTCTTTAGGTGGAACTTTATCTGTAATTGATTTTTTTGGAACAATAATTTTTGTTTGCCCTTCCACTATTTCTTGTAGTGTTTCATCTGGAATTTGCAATTCTTAATCTGTATTTCATTTACCTATAATGGTTTAATACATGTGTTTTAAGACAGAATCAATGCTGATTTGTGGAGTTGATGATGCTGGACGTGGTTCTATGCTTGGCCCACTTGTAATCGCCGGCATCGTTATATCAAAAAAAGATATTCCTAAACTATCCAAGTTAGGTGTAAAAGATTCAAAACAATTAACTCCAAAATTGCGAGAAGAACTTTATAAAAAAATAATCACATTAGTTGATAATTACTATGTAGCAAAAATCTCTCCAAAAATAATTGATGCTAGTGTAACCAAACACAATCTAAATCATTTAGAGGCTAAATATATGGCAAAAGTCATTTCAAAATTAAATCCTGATACTTCATATGTTGATTCGTGTGATGTAAATCCCAAAAGATTTGGAAAAGAAATAGCCAAATTATCTAAAAATAAAAAAATTCGTTCATACCATCATGCTGATAGCAGGTTTATTGTTGTATCTGCTGCATCAATAATTGCTAAAGTTACTAGAGATAGGGCTATACTGAAACTCATAAAAAATTATGATCTAGGAAGTGGATATCCATCTGATTCAACAACAATTGATTTTGTTGCATCTTATTATAAAATTAATCAGGTGCTGCCTATTTTTGTGCGTAAAAGTTGGAAACCAACTCAACAAATATTGAATAAAAAATCACTTTAGAAACTTTGCAATTACCATTGCATGGTCTTTGTCATAAGGATGAAGATCTATTACTTGTAGAATCTCAAAATGAACTTCCATTCTTTGTATCTCTTCTTCAATAATTCTTTTTGGAGATTTTGTTACGTCTATACTTCTGGTCTTTATTACTAAAAAGAAATAACCGTCTTTCTTAAGATACATTTTACAGTTTTCTATTGCTATGTTTGTTTGATCAGGTTGTGCAATATCTACATAAACTACATCAACTTTTCCAAATACTGAAAAATACTCTTTTGGTTTTCTTGCATCTTGTAAAATTGGAATTATATTTGCTCTGTGTGATGCAACTCTATCTAAAAAATCTCGTGCTACTCTACTAGCATGTTCAACTCCAAAAATAATTCCTGACGATCCAACAATATCTGAAATATGACTAACTGTTGTACCGGTTGATACTCCGAGATACAATATAGATGATTTATTTTTAAATGGAAATATCTCTAGTCCATTCATTATTGCAGCAGCTAATTTGCTTCTAAAAGGATCCCATAATCTATACTCTGTACCTTTTTTTGTAATTAATTTTTCATTATATACTTGATTACCTATGACTAAATTTTCAGTAGCTAGTTTTTTTTCACCATCTGAATTTATCCAAAAAAATTCAAAATTATCTTCTTTCAAACTTGGATCTCTTTTTATTTTTGTTTGATTTTGAATCTGTTCTTTCTCTATAATTTTTATTTTCTCTTCTAGAATCACTTCCCTCTCTTCTTCTGAAATCTCCACCTTCTCTTCTTCTAGATTCTCCAGTATCATCTCTGAATAATTCGGGTTTTCTGGTTTCTCTTTCAGTAGGAGTTTCGTATTTTTTACTAATCTCGTTTACTCTAATGTTTAGTTTTTCTAATAATGTTTTATTGATACCTTCTCCATAGACATCGACTCTTGCAGCTATCACAGCCTTTGCAGCAATTGCCCTAGCAATTTTTCCTCTCTGCCATCTAGGTGCTGCATGAACCATTGCATGTTGGAACAATAATCCATGTTTTGGTGGTTGAGCGCCCGTCTTTAATGATCTAAACAGTGCTTTTTCAGCACCAATTATTTGAATAGTACTTGCTGGCATGGATGCTAATTTCTTTAGACTTCCTGCTTTTCCTAATATTCTAGCACCTACAGCAGCTCCAAGAATTGCTGAAAGATTTGGTGCAACAGTTTCCATTTCTAACTCTACATGCGCTTCTAATTTTTTTCGTAAGTCATGAAAATTCAAAATTTGTTTTGCAATTGACTGCACAATTGCTAAATTTATATCAGAAATATCGCCTCCTCTACTTTTTGATGCAAGCAAAGCAATCATGTCTGCTTTAGAATCTGGAAATCCTGCTTCTTCATACACTTTTTTTGTTAATGATTCTCGCTTTCCAGCCAAAACAATTTGTGAATAACCATTAATGCTATCAATAATGTTATCTAGTTCTGGAAAATGTAAACCATACCACTCTCGTAATCTTGAGCTAAGCCCATTTGCAATTTTATCAATCTCATCTAAAGAATTAATTGCTTGAATGATATGAAGATCTGGACTCTCAGAAACTTCTGTAACCTTTGATGATGATAATCCCATTGCAAATTCTCTTAGCTTAGACAATGCTTTTGAAATGTTTTCCGCGAATCCTGCATCGACAATAATTTGTGGTTTTGTTGACTGAATATTTTCTAATTCTGATTCCTCCATCATTTGTGCATCTATGGAACTTTTTTTCAGTAATGTCATCAATGATTCATCACTAACTGAAATTCCTCTTTGAAGAGGACCAAGGTAATTCACAAGTTCATTTAATTTTGATTCTTTTTTCTTCACAGAGATATAGTCTTGAACTGCATCTTTGAAAGGAAATGCTTTTTCAAGTTCCTTATCTTTAAAAACTACGATTCCAAATTCTGTTAAGATTACAGAATACATGACTAGTTAATTTCAGGTCTCCTTTTAAAAAGGTACTAAAAACACTCAATCAACTATTATATTCGAAACCACTTACATGATTCAAAGTGGAACCCAGCCTGGTTACATCTATAGGAAAAATTCAACTAGAAAGACCTGTAATGCTGGCCTCAGGAATATTAGGTATTTCATTAGATGTCTTTAATAGACTTTATCGTTCAGGTGCAGGTGCAGTCATAAGTAAATCACTCAGTACAGAACCATGGGATGGATATCCAAATCCTACCATATTTGGAGTAAATGGTGGTGGATGGATTAATGCAGTAGGATTGTCAAATCCTGGTGCTCCAAATTTTGCCAAAATGATAGAACATAACAAAGACGTTCCAATAATTATTAGTCTTGTAGGTTCCATTCCTGAAGATTTTTCAACAATGGTTACACAGTTTAAAAATTCTAAAGTTACTGCTTACGAGTTGAATCTGTCATGTCCGCATGTTGCTAAAGTGGGATTAGAAGTAGGCGATGATCCTGAATTAGTCAGAAAAATTGTTAGCACAGTAAAAAATTCTACAAATGTACCAGTAATTGCTAAGGTAGGATTGGGAACAACTCATTATTTGAATACCGTAAACGCTGCAATTGATTCTGGTATTGATGCAGTAACCGCAATTAATACAATACGAGCTATTGCAATTGATGTTGAAACTCAAAGACCAATTCTTAGTAATAAATTTGGTGGACTCTCTGGTACTCCGATTAAACCAATTGCCTTACGTTGTGTCTACGAAATATCTTTAAAACATGATATTCCTATAATTGGTTGTGGTGGAATATCTACATGGGAAGATGCGGTTGAATTTATTTTAGCAGGCGCATCTGCAGTACAATTAGGAAGTGCAATTGGTGATAATTGGATACATGTTTTTAATGATATTAACCATGGAATAATTCAATATATGAAAAGAAAAGGATATTCAAAAATTGATGAGATGATAGGACTTGCAAAGAAATCTTAATCATACGAAAATATGTGTAATAGAAAAAGTCATTGATGAAACACCTACAGTTAGAACTTTGATTTTTTCTGATGAGGTGATGTCTAGTGTTTTACCCGGCCAATTTGCAATGGTGTGGATCCCTGGAATTAATGAATTGCCAATGAGTGTGATGATTGCTCAAGGGTCTGGTAAAGCTGCTTTCACTGTTAGAAAACACGGTCCTGCATCTACAGGTTTGTTCAATGTTAAGGTAGGTCAACAAATTGGTGTACGAGGACCATATGGAAATTCATTTGATCTAAAACAAGGTAGACTTTTACTTGTTGGTGGTGGAACTGGTCTTGTTCCAATGATGAGATTACTGACACATATCAAACCTAGTGATGATGTAACAGTTCTAATTGGTGCAAAATCAAAAAATGAAGTTTTCTTCGAAAACTTGGCAAATAATTTATTGAAAAATAACCATCACCGTGTAATTGTTACTACGGATGATGGAACCTACGGAGAGAAGGGATTTGTTACTAGTATGGTTGAAAAACTTGTAAATGAGAATATTTTTGATGGTATCTATACATGTGGCCCTGAAATTATGATGTACAAAACTGTTCAACTGGCTCATTCTAAAGGATTGTTTGTTCAAGCAAGTCTTGAACGTATGATGAAATGTGGTGTTGGAATTTGTGGAAGTTGCTGTGTTGGAGAAGATTTAGTTTGTAAAGATGGTACTGTGTTTGATGGTGAACATTTAATTTTAAACAAGGAATTTGGTCATTTTCATAGGAATAAGGCTGGAATACTGGAAAATTATTAAGTTTGGTCAGCAAGGTTTAAAATAAATCATGAAATTATTGCGTTGAAGAGCATTGGGTACACCAAAGATAGTATTAACTGCAGATCGTACATTAATGTCACCATATCGTGGTTTATCATTAGCTACATTTTTCGGATGCGCTCCTGCAATCGACCCAAATCGTGATAAAAAAAGTCTTTTGTATAAAATTCTAGGAAATCAAGTTACTCCAAAGATTTTATTTGATTTTATTTGCAATTATATTCCTCATACTAATGGTGTGGCTAATTATGCTCCCTACGGATTACGAAAAGTAGAGGCAGGTTTACTTCGTGATGGATTTAAACGTGAAGATGTAGTTGTTGCTCATCCAGATCACATTGAAAAATTCATTGGTCCTGAGACCGAAGTTGTTGGTACATATGAAATGGATCCATTGGGAATGGGTCCTGTTACAATGACTTTCACTTATGGACGAAAACAAACTTCATATGATGAATTTTACAATACAGAATTACATCAAAGAATTAAATCTGCAAAACAAAAAACAGGCAGTCATGCAAAAGTAATTTCTGGCGCTTCTGGAACTTGGCAATACAACTATGATCCAGAAAAAATTGAAGAATTTGGAATCTATGCTATCTTAGAAGGAGAACTTGGAGGTATTGCACCTGAAATTGACGGACACGCTGGTAGATTTTTCAATTATCTCATTAATGGCGACTTTGAAAATATGGATCCATTCAGAAAGCGTAGTGACTTTAAGGTAAATATAAAAGAATTTGAGAGAAATGGAAAAAAAATTCATGGAAGATTTGTAAATTTCTGGGATAGGCCTGATTTAGATGAAATCCCCGAAATTGTTGAACCAAGTATGCATGGAATGGTTGAAGTAATGCGTGGATGTGGTAGGGGTTGTAAATTCTGTGATGTTACGTTAAGATCATTAAGATATTATTCACCAGAAAAAGTCAAACGTGAAATCGAAGTTAACATCAAAAAAGGTGGCTCAAAATCTGCCTGGATTCACAGTGATGATATTTTCGTATATGGTATGGATCCTCGAACTGCAAAAGGAATGGAGCCAAACAGAGAAGCTCTTGAAGAACTATTTACTGCTATCATGTCTACTGGTGTAGGGCACACAAATCCTACTCATGGTACTTTAGCAGGCGCTATAGCTGATGAGAAATTAATTCCAAACCTTTCAAAAATCATGAAATCTAGTCCTGATAACATGATTGGAATTCAAGCTGGTTTTGAAACGGGAAGTTTAAGATTAATTGGAAAATATGCTGATAGAAAACTTGCTCCATATGATCCAAGTGAATGGCATTGGGTAGTAAAAGAAGGTGTAAAAACTCTGAATAAGGATTATTGGATTCCGGCATTTACTTTGATTATGGGACTTGATAATGATGAACAACCTGAAGATTCTTGGGATACCATCCGTTTAATCACGGAATTAGAACATGAACAACCAGACTCAATGTTTACTGCTACAGCTCTTACCTTTGTCCCGATTGGATTATTAGAAAAGTCTGACTTCTTCAACATTGGAAACGAAATGACACCAGCGCAACTAGGCGTCCTCTATAAAACTTGGCAGCATAATTTCAAATATGGAATTCAAAAATTCATGACAAAAACAGGTGCAAAAGGACCACAACGATATTTCTTTAATGCCATTGCAAGATCCTTGGGTGGTATTCCTTTAGGTGCAATGGAAAGATATGCACGTCATAAAAGTAAAGAACATGAACACGTCATTGAAACTATTAAGACAAAATACTGGTAATCATACAAATACATAAATTTACTATTCTAAATGATTAACCATGGCAACTCACGGTTCACTTACCAAAGCAGGTAAAGTAAGAGGACAAACTCCTAAAGTTGAAGGAAGAAAAATTGTTGGTACAAACTCTAGTCTTCGAAACAAGAGTAACTTCAAAAAACGATTTGAGTTAGGTAGATTTCCAGGACAAAATAAACCTGGACAAAGAAGAAAGAAACGTTAATCCAAAACTATTACAGCAATTATCTTTTTGCGATCTTGACAGAAGAATTAACAGAGCCTCAAAACAATAACATTATAAAGTACTAGTACCGTACCATACGGTATGGTAGAAGATTTAAGATTAGATAGTTTGGAGGGCGTAGGTCCTGTAACTACTAGGAAATTATCTGATGCAGGAGTACATAATGTTATGGATCTTATCGTAAGAGGTCCTGTGGAAATTGCAGAAATAACTGGAATGGAAAAAGACACTGCAGAAAAAATTGTAAACAAAGCAAGACAACATCTTGTTGAAACTGGATTGATCTCCCGAGATTTTGTTACTGCAAGTGAAGTATACAAACGCAGACAAGATATTGGTAAAATTACTACTGGTACTAATTGTTTGGACACTCTATTTGATGGTGGTGTTGAAACACAAGCTCTTACAGAAGTTTATGGTGAATTTGGTTCAGGTAAAACTCAATTTGCACATACATTAGCTGTAATGGTTCAAAAACCAAAAACAGAAGGTGGATTGGATGGTGGTGTTTTGTACATTGATACAGAAAACACTTTCAGACCAGAACGAATTGTATCTATTGCACAAGCACATGAAATGGATCCAGAAAAAGTCCTTGACAGAATAATTGTAGCACGTGCATATAACAGTGCACATCAAACATTGATTCTAGAAGAAGCTGGTCCTATAATTGAAGAAAACAATATTCGATTAATTATTGCAGATTCTGCAGTTGGATTATTCCGTGCTGAGTATCTTGGTAGAGGAACATTGTCAAATAGACAACAAAAACTAAATCATTTTGTTCACATGTTGTCTAGAATTGCAGAAACTTACAACTGTGCTGCAATTGCTACAAATCAAGTCATGGCATCTCCTGATGTTTTCTTTGGTGATCCAACTCGACCAATAGGTGGAAATGTAGTTGCACACACAAGTACATACAGAATATACTTTAAAAAATCAGGTAAGAAACGAATTGCACGAATGGTTGATAGTCCACATCATCCAGAAGAAGAAGTAATTTTTGCTTTGGGTGAGGCAGGCGTAATGGACCTTGAGGATACAGAGAAAAAGTCAAGCAAAAAGACAACCAAGAAGATAACTAAAAATGAAAAAGAACTAAAATCTGAAACTACAACTGAATTTGTAGATTCTACGCCTGAAACAATGGTTGAAACTGCATCTGGAACTGCTGAACTAGAGATAGTTCAAACTACCGAAGACCTTGACTCTGATGATGATTTGGAGTCACTAGAAGAGTAATCTTCTTTTCTCTCTTTTTATTAATCTTAAAAACTAAATTTTGTTTAAGATTTAAAAATTGAGACTCGATTAAATTATAATATTATAACAGAATCTCAATTGTTGAATATGAGAGGTATCGTGAAAATATAATGATTGATCTTTATCGTTTGCTACCTGAAGAAATGGAAAAATTGGTAATGGATATGGGACAGCCACGATATAGAGCAGATCAAATACTTTATCCCTTATATTATAAATTTCCAAAAAACATTACTGAGTTAAAACAGCTACCTACTACAATGCGAGATAAATTAATTGCAGATGGATATACAATTGGATCTGCAACTGAAACTCATAGAGTAGTAAGTGATGATGGTGATACCACAAAACTACTACTTAATCTGACAGATGGTACTCCAGTTGAAACAGTTCTCATACAATATGAACCAACAAAGATTGGAGGTCATCCTAGGTCTACCATTTGTGTTTCAACTCAGGTTGGATGTGCAATGGGATGTATTTTTTGTGCCACTGGACAAATGGGGTTTGAGAGAAATCTAAAAACAGAAGAAATTGTATCACAAGTAATTCACTTTGCAAATTTACTTCAGCAACGAGGTCAGCATATAACAAATTTAGTCTTTATGGGAATGGGTGAGCCTCTTGCAAATTACGATGAAACAATACGCGCAGTTCGTTTACTTACTCATCCACGAGGTTTTGGAATTGGACAGAGAAACATTACAATCTCTACCATTGGAATAATATCTGGTATTGACAAACTTGCAGAAGAAGATCTTCAAATTGGACTAGCAATATCATTACATGCACCAAATGATGAATTACGCAAAAAATTAGTTCCTACAGCTGGACCTCATTCAGTAAATGAGTTAGTTGCAGCAGGAAAACGCTACTTTAAGCGAACTGGACGACGTGTTACATTTGAGTATGCTTTAATTGAAAACATTAATGATTCACCTGAAATAGCAAAAGAACTTACACTTCTATTAGAGGGTAACGGTTCTCATGTTAATTTAATTCCAATAAATTCAACAGCTGGAAATTTTCAGCGGCCATCAAAAAAGAGTATCCTGGATTTTGAAAGAATATTACTAAAATCACAGGTTAATTGTACAGTAAGAGTTGAGAAAGGATCTGAAATTTCAGCTGCATGTGGACAACTTAGAACCGACATCATCTCTAATGCATGACTAGAAACTGTTAAAATAGGGTCACTGAGAAATCTACTCATATATGGCAACTAAGAAATCTCATGGCCGTTCACACGGATTTAAACACAAAGCAAGATCAGTGATGACTAAAACTGCTCCTAGGGGTGTATCCTTCTTACTTCGAGAATATCGTGAAGGAGAACAAGCACTTGTAATTATTGATCCTAGGCAGCACAAAGGATTGCCTCATAGACGCTATCATGGGAAAGTAGGTAACATAACACATGTAGGTAGACGTGCTATAACTCTAGATGTAAAATTAGGGAACAAAACAAAAACCTTAATCACAAGATTAGACCATATCAAACCGTTCGGTGTATAATCATGGAAGAGATAAAAAAGAAACAAAACATTTCTCTGTCAGAAGTTAAAGAGATTTTAGGTAAAGTAGATGTTGAAGAAATGGATCAAATTCAACGTTGGACATATGATTATGTCTCAAAATTTGTTGGCATTGATCCTAAAGATGCTAAAGAAATGAAAAAACAATTAATGAAAGATTGTGATTTAACTGAGGAAGAAGCAGTAGAAATTGTAAATATTAGGCCAACTAGCTTGGCTGAACTACGTTCATTTACATTTGGTTGGAAAAAACTTATTCTTGCTGAAACTCTAGAAAAAATGCTCAAAATAATCAAGGGGCATTAAGTTTTAAGGAGATTTATTTTGTACAGGGCACAATCCCCTCCTAGAAAATATGAGGAGTATGCATATGTTTTAGATTTTAATCCACGCGGCAAGTCATCTACAATACGTGGACGTGACGGAATTATTATCATAGCAGTTGGCGAGGAAAGACTTACTCTATTAGAAGTCCTTGGAGTTCCAAATTCAACATTTGATGTTGGAGAAAGAATCTATATTGGAAAAGAGGGAAGAACAAAAGTTCTTTCAGTTTTAGGGAAGCTAGAATATGAACATATTTCTTCATCCGCTCAAAGTGAATTACGTGGAGTAGTCGAAAACATTGTCGCTCGTAATGAAACTAGGTTTGTAGATTATCTTAACAATGCAAGACCATTGACTCCTAGAATTCATGCACTGGAATTAATTCCCGGAATTGGAAAAACATACATGAAAACAATGCTAGAAGAAAGAGAAAAGAAAGCATTTGAAAGTTATGCTGATTTGCAGGAGCGTGTGGGATTCAAAGAACCAATCAAACATATCTCAGAGAGAATCATGGATGAAATTACTGGTGAAAGTAGAATGAATCTCTTTGTCAAAAAATGATTAAACGAAAACAACTAGGCCAACACTTTCTAACTTCCAATGCAATCGCCAAATCCATTTCTTTAGAAGCTAATATCACTAAAAATGACATTGTATTTGAGATAGGGACCGGATTAGGCATTCTGACCCCGTTATTGTGTGAAAATGCAAAAAAAGTGATTTCAATTGATGCTGATAGGGAATTATACAAAAAAGCAAAATCTCGTTTTTCCAGAATTTCAAATCTCTCTCTAGAGTTTGGTGATGGGTTCAAACAAAATAATATTTTTTCTATTTTTATATCTAATCTGCCCTATTCAAAAAGTAAAGATGCTATTGAATGGCTTGCAAATACCTCTTTTTCTCATGGTGTGATTATGGTTCAAAAAGAATTTGCAGAAAAACTACTTACAAAATCTGCAAAGAACAGAAGATCTGTTAGCATTATTGCTAATTCTGCTTTTGAGATTGAAAAAATTTTATATGTTGGAAAGCAAAACTTTTCACCACCTCCCAAGATTGATTCTGTAGTGCTTAAAATCACTAAAAAAAAATCACTTGAAAAAGATCTCATTCATGTTATAAACAAAATGTTCTCATACAGAAGAAAAACACTTCAAAATATCTTTAAGCAATTTGGTAAAGAAACTGTTCTTGAGAAACGATTAGATGATCTTTCAGGTGATGAAATAGTTGAACTTGCAAAAGAAATTCTTAAGAGATGAGGAATATTCTCCATCTGAAGATACCTTCTTCATATCTGACTATATTGAAAAAGAGAAAGGATTCTCTGCTTTAGATGTTGGAAGTGGTTCTGGATATTTAACAAAACTTTTGTGGGAGAATTTTACTTTTGTTGTTGGTACTGACATTAATTTTGTGGTATTAAAAAACCAAACATATCATACACAAAATTTGGTCTGTTGTAACGGCTCAGATGCATTAAATTTAGAATTTGATCTAGTTGTATGCAATCTTCCATATCTTGCAACTGATAAAGTATTAGATGCTGCAACTGATGGAGGAATTGAAGGCTTTGAAATTCCTAAAAAAATATTTGATTCAATTTATAAAAATATCAAAATAGGCGGTAAATTTCTTTTTGTAACTACCTCTCTTTCTAATTACCAAAAATTAATGGATTACATACAAAAATTATGCCTAGAACCACAAATTCTTGCCAAAAAAAAATTATTTTTTGAAGAATTAATTCTAGTTGAAGCTATCAGACAAAAGTAAATTTTTCTTTATTTTCGAAGTTTCTGTTTTGCATATGATATTATTGCATCAGTCATTTGTGTTGTACTTGCATTGCCTCCAATATCCCACGTTACTACTTTACCTTCGTTAATTACTTGTTCTGTCGCAGCAAAAATTGCATTTCGTATTTCTGTCTCTCCAAGATACTCTACCATCCAAGCTCCTGACAGGACTGTTGCAGTTGGATTTACCTTATTTTGTCCTGCAAACTGCGGTGCACTTCCATGAGCTGCTTCAAACATTGCATAATTATCCCCCATGTTTGCAGAATAAATCAATCCAATTGATCCTACAAGTCCCGATGCTAATTCTGATATTATGTCCATAAACAAATTGGTACTTACCAAGACTGATCCATTGAATTGTTCTGGAGCAACTACCATTTGTTGTGCCATGTTATCAATGTAAATTTCAGATAATTTTATGTCAGTTCCTTTGATTGAATTTTGCACTTCATCCCAAAATATTCCATCTGTCTGTTTTAGGATATTTCTTTTGGTGATTGCAACCATTTTTTTCATATTGTATTTGTTTGCCCAATTTACCGCAGAGTTCATAAATCTGCTACATCCCTGTCTAGTAATCTTTCTAATTGCAATGGCTGCATCATCCGTAACTTTTACTTCTAAACCCGTGTAGAGTCCTTCTGTTGCTTCTCTAAAGCAAACACAATCTAGTTTTCGATTTGGTGTTAATCTATCATATGTTTTAGTTGGTCTAATGTTAGAATATAATTCAAATTTTTGACGTAATGTAACAGCTACACTTCTTGGTGCATCTGGTACCGGTATTGTTGTTGTAGGTCCTTTAAAACAGGCATCTGATTCTTCTAGAGTCTTCATTGTAGTATCTGGAATGTATGATTTGTCTTTTCTCCCATTTTTATCCCACTGTTCAGAGCCTGCTTCACATAGAATTATTTCTGTTTGGGAATTACATTCTTTTAAAACTCTAAGCATAGAGTCCACGACTTCAGGACCTATTCCATCCCCCTTCATTACTGCAGCTTTTTTGCTCAAAACTGCAAAAACTTGTGGTGTTTATTATTTAATCCTACCTTGGGTTTGGATTGTTTATGTAGTTCCTATGAGATAGTTTAATAGCTGAATTTACTACAATAAGAAAAATGCTAATTGTACAAATTTCTGATCTTCATGTGGGTTCACAATTTCTTCAAAATAAATTTGAGCAACTTGTAGATGAGATTAATCAACTTAATCCAGATGTTATCGTTGTCACCGGTGATCTTACAAATGAAGGATTGATGCAGGAATATGAAGAATGTAAAACATTGTTAACAAAATTTAACACTAAAAAAATTATTACCATTAGTGGGAATCATGATTATAGAAACACTGGTTATCTATTGTTCAAAAAATTTTTCCCCTTTGATGCAATAAATGAATTAAGTGATGATGTTGTTTTGGTAACACTTGGAACTGCTCGTCCTGATAGAAATGAAGGTGAGGTAGGATACCGTCAAAATTTATGGCTTGAGAGAACAATGAAAAAATACAAAAACAAAATAAAGATCTTGGCAATGCACCATCATCTGATAGCAATTCCAGATACTGGTTCTGATCAATTAACTGTAGTAGATGCAGGAGATGTTTTGAGAACTATTCTGGATACCTGTGTTGATCTTGTTTTATGTGGACATAAACATAGACCCTGGGAGTGGAATTTTGGAAAACTAATGGTTGTAAATGCTGGAACTGCTACATCTGAAAGAGTTAGGGGACTGTTTGAAAACACATACAATATCATTACTATTTCCAACAAATCTGTCAATGTGGATCTAAAAATTGTGGGTGGAAAAAGAATGAAACTTGATGATATTGTGACTAACTATCACCAATTTGGCGAAGAATGAATTTATTTACAGATTAATTCAAGGCAGTCTGTGCGGGGATCGCCTAGCTTGGTAGGGCGTGGGATTGCTAATCCCATGTCAGCAATGACCCGTGGGTTCAAATCCCTCTCCCCGCGCCATAGAATTCATAAACTAAATGAGCAAACTCTACACGTTATTTTACAATCATTTAGGCGTTGAAAAATTAAACTTAATAGACCGATTTCAGATGTAAACACATGGGACGTAGAAAAACTCAGAAAATCATTCGTAGTGGTCCAAAAAATGCGACTACTGGAATGTGTCCTTTATGTAAGACAATTGGTAAGGTATTCCTTCTTGGTCCTCCTGGGCAAGAAAGAGGAAAATGCGAAAAATGTCGCCAAGAATTTGAATTATAGTTACAAAAAACTAACTAGCCCATCAAAATATTTACCCATAACTTTTTAAGACAATTTTTTTATGATAGATAATCATGAGTTCAGAAGCTGAAACAATCTATGAGCGAGTAGCAAAATTAGAAGATGAAATAGCATTACTTAGAAGTGAAGTTGATATTCTTAAACGAGCACTAAGAAACAAGATTGCCCGACATGAAATATCAATGATTAAAAACGGACAAGATATAAGTTCTATTATTGATTAGTTTTTTGTTTTAATGCTTCTTATTAATTCTAAAATAAAATCTACATCTTCTGCGTTTGGATTAATTTCTAAATATCGGTTCAAATAAACCAAGGCTATATCTGGATTCAATAATCTTTCTTCTAGTATCCCTTTATCTCTTATGTCCTCTGGTGAATTAGGTTCAACAGCTAATACCATGTTTGTACATCTTAGTGCTTTGTCGTAAACAAAAGATTGAACATATGAATTTTTTAAATTTCTTGCTAATCTGACAAGAATTTGTTCATGGCCTATTTCATCAAGAAATTCTGGTTTGAATTCCAGTTCTCCTCCAAAATTTTCATCTAAGATATCTTGAAGGTCATCTATATCTAATAGCATTCCATCATTAAAAGGATCTAAAATCATTTCTTCATTATATTTTACCAATATGTGGCTTGGAAATCCAACTATCTTAAGCTCTAATCCAATAAATTTTGCAATTTCAACATATAGTATTGAGATTGTTATGGGAAGTCCTGATCTCTTGTCAATTACTTCATTTAAAAAATTATTTTTTGGATTATAGTAATCATCACTATCTCCACCATATCCTAAATTTTGAAAAAGATGTTCGTTTAAAATTGAAATCAGATATGTAGGATTTTTTACGTCACTGATTGATTCTTTTAATGATTTCCCAATTAGTGCAATTTTTTGAATATATTTTTCAATTTCTAGATCAGGATATTCTAGAATTTGGGCAAATTTGAGACACTTCTCAACTAAATTGAAGTTTGGGTTTTTTGCAAAGGACAGCCATTCAGCTACTAAGGGATCAAATTTTTCTGGCAATTATTACTGTTTTATCCTATTCAGGTATAATTGTGGCTCTTTTATCTCCCTTGTATTTGGTGGATATTCAATTAATTTTTTGAATGCATTTTTTCCTAATTTCTCATAGATTATCCTTGTAAAGTCTTTTCCCATGCTTTTTCGAACCTGATATGACGAAAAATCGGTGCCCATAAAGGTGGTTAGATAATTCTGAAAGTCTTGATCATCTTTTAAGATATTTTCTATTGCAAATCCTGCCATTCCTTCCATTAACGTAAAAGCTGCATGATGTTGTTGAATTGGATTTAACCATTTTTTATAAATATCCAACAATTGAGGAATTGCGTTTGATATTTTAGGATCAATTTCTACATGTGTAAATGTCATGACATCTGGACCAATTTGCTCAATTAAGAAATGATCCGGATTTAAAAAGAAAAATAGATTTGCTTTTTTTGCAAATGGAAAATCATCTGGGACAGCTTGGAGTTGTAAATATTCTGATAGATTATTTGCCATTTGATTATCTAATCCTAAAATTATTGTTGCCAATTCTTCATTAATTAGATTAACTCGGATTGCAGCATTTTTGTTTAATTGATGTAGTTTTTCTTGAGTTGAATGAATCAACTCTTCAAGTACAGTCATTTTAACAGCACCTAGATAACCTGAATTTACATTTGTGAATCTCGATTCATAGGGTTCTCCTTGTTTGTGTAAAATAATTTGTGGATATCTGGAAAGTACAAATTTGTTAAGGTAAATTATAGAATCTAAATAATCTCCGTATGTTGTAGATATTTTTGAGATATATTGTATAGCATAAGTAGAATAAACAAGATATTTTGCAGTATCTTTTTTCATTAATTCTGCAATTCTATTAGGATCTTCATTTGCAACTGCTTCAAATAAATTTCGTACAAATTCTTTTGATCTTTCATCTGAAAATACTTTTTCACCTTTCAATTTTTTTAACTCAACTAAATCAGGAAATTCTATCTTTAAATTATCTGAAATTTTTATTCCTAAAAATTCTTCAACATTTTTCTTTAATGTTGGAAATGCTTTATTAGCTATGTCTTCTAATTCGTCAAAAGTAACTCTCTGTGAAAGATCCTCTCTTGCTAGGTTTGCAAGTTTGGCAATCTCTTTTTCTTCATTGATTTCTACAGATAATTGACCAAATAATGCCTCTGCAAATTCTTCAAATTCTCCCAAATTGCATAAAATCTTCAAAATACTCCATTTAACATTATTCCTCTATGCACCTAAAAGAAATTATTAGTTACAAATTGTTTAGTTTGGTATACAAAAATGCATGAATTTAGTCTGGATTTTATAAGATGTGTTAGATGTAGTTCCAAATTAGAACTTGATGTATTTAAAAAAGAAACAGAAATTGAAGAAGGTATTTTAGAATGCAAAAAATGTCCGTTATCATTTCCAATAATTAATAAAATTCCAATACTTTGGGATGACTTTACAAAATATCTCTCTGAGAGGATCATACTGGGAGGAAAATTATTCAATTCTGTATCAAATAATAAAATGAAAAAATTTCTCAAACATTCATTGTCAAATTGTGTAGGAAAAACTGACGATAGAACATTACTTGAAGAGAGATGGAGTAGAATCTATCAAAACAGCCAAAAATCAAAATTTTATTCTAATATCAAAAATGAATTAGATGCATTGCCAAAATCAAAACTTGTGTTAGAATATGGATGCTCTATTGGGGCTATGAGTAATTATCTTGCAAATACTAATCAAATTGTATTTGGAATTGACAGATCTTTTAGTGCATTAAGTATAGCAAAAAAAAAATCTAAAGATAATTTAGATTATTTTGTATCTAATTTTCTATCTGATGTTTTTGGTAAAATAAAATTTGATTTGATTTTGGCATTAAATGTTTTAGAATTAGTTGAACCAATAGATTTCCTAAAGCAAATCTCTCAACAAATTCATGAAGGTACATTTGTAATATCTGATCCTTATGATTTTGACAGAGGTAAAACATCTGTTAAAAAATTCCTTGATGAATCAACATTGAGATCAATCTTGGGAGAATTGGGATTTTATATTACCAAAACGACGCAAAAACCTTCTTTTCTTACATGGAATTTAAAACTAAATCCACGCTCAACTTTAAACTACAAAGTAGATTTGATAGTCGCAAAAAATTAACACAATACAAGATTTCAGAACAAATCATGAATTTGTTTAAGTATATCTATTGAGAAGCAATTGACTTAGATACATTTGAAAATCTGGATTTTAAAATTCTTACCTTATATTCTAGTTGTGGTCTAATTGATAGCATGTTTGGATTATTAGGTGATAAAAAAACTAATCTAGTACATCACTTAGATGGCTTGAAAAAAGAATGTAAAATTAGTGAAATGAAAATAACCGATAGGCAATATTTTACCCCTGATACACTGGAACATGCAAAAAGTCAAAATTTTTCTCCATGTAAGTCGTGTATTTTAAATCAATAATACTCTCAATTTTTTCCTATTTCTTTTAAAATCTTATTAGAAAAGAATTGGATAAAATTTGGAAAATTGGTTTTATATCTTTACAAAAATTCTACATTATGAACAAATTGTTAATTGTTGCATTAGTTGCAATAATTGGAATAGTAGGAGCATATGCAATTTCTCCGTATTTTACAAGCAGTACAGTGAATGAAACACTGCCTAATTCTGCAATTCCGTTAAAGATGGAAGATACAACCATGATGGATGATACGGTAATACAAACATACGAAGGCACATTTGTTGGCGTAGGCGATGGAATACATGATGCGCAAGGAATGGTGAGAACAATTCCATTAAATGATGGAAATACTATCCTAAGACTAGAAAACTTCAAAGCAACTAATTGACCTGATTTGTATGTCTATCTGTCTACAGATAACAAAGCATCTGAATTTGTTAATCTTGGTAATCTCAAGGCAAACAATGGAAACCAGAATTATGACATACCCGAAAATACAGATCTTGTAAAATATAGTAAAGTGTTAATTTGGTGTAAGGCTTTTGGGGTTCTCTTTGGTAATGCTGATCTATCTTCACAATAATTTCTTTTTTTCCAATGCCTTGGATCTCTTTGAATCCATAATTTTAGTTTGAAATACATTTTGTTTAATCTATACAAGAAAATGTTTTAAATTTGACAATGTCAAAGTAAAATTATGCTTAAAATTTTCTTTTTTATTGTTGGAATTTTTTCAATAGGCTTTGTTTCATTTTCAAATGCTCAAGAATTTTCAGAACTTGGCATTAAAGTAGAAACAATTGCAGAAAATCTGAAAATACCTTGGGAAATTGATTTTGCCCCTGATGGTAGAATTTTCTTTACAGAGAGAATTGGTAATCTGAGAATAATTGAAAATAATTTAATTTCTGAACCTCTAATATCATTAAAAGTATCTGGTTCAGAGGGAGGATTACTGGGATTAGCTTTAGACCCTGATTTTGAGAAAAACCATTATTTGTATTTGTATTATAGCTATTCTGATTTTTTTGATATCTATAACAGAGTAGTTCGTTATGTTGAATCTGACAATGTGTTATTTAATGAAACAATTTTACTTGATAAAATTCCTGGAAGTCAAGTACATGATGGAGGAAGAATAAAGTTTGGTCCTGATGGGAAACTCTAC
Organism: Nitrosarchaeum sp.; assembly: GCA_036984365.1. Lineage (GTDB taxonomy): Archaea > Thermoproteota > Nitrososphaeria > Nitrososphaerales > Nitrosopumilaceae > Nitrosarchaeum. The sequence continues at coordinate 394,970 of BQXB01000001.1, read as the reverse complement.
ATTACAACAGGCGATGCTGCAAATTCTAAAATGGCTCAAAGTCTAGATTCTTTAGCCGGTAAAATTTTACGAATAAATTTTGATGGCACAATCCCTGACGATAATCCCTTCCCAAATTCCCCTGTCTATTCTTTAGGACATAGAAATCCACAAGGAATTGATTGGCATCCAAATAGCGGAATTTTAGTTGAAACCGAACATGGTCCATCAGGTGAACGAGGAAATGCTCATGATGAAGTCAATGTAATATTTCCTGGTAAAAATTATGGCTGGCCAACCATTATAGGTGATGAGACAAGTGAAAATCTTGAAAGTCCAATTTTACATACAGGTGATGATACATGGGCTCCATCTGGTTCTGTATTTTATAATTCCGATAAAATTTCCGAGTGGTATGGAAAATACTTTATTGCAACATTACGGGGAAATCATTTGAGAATGTTAGATCTGGATTTAGAAAATAATTTTGTAATTAGTAGTAATGCATTACTTGATGGAGAGTTTGGTCGTTTACGTAGTGTGAATATAAGTCCTGATGGATATTTGTATGTTCTAACTAGTAATCAAGATGGCCGAGGAGTACCAACACAAAATGATGATAGAATTTTACGAATTGTTCCATTAGAATCTAATATGGAAAACGGAAATAGTTCTCTTTCACCTTTAAAACAACTCAAATCAGGAATTTTACCTCAAAATATCTCTTGTAAAGAAGGATTAGAATTAATTTTTAAGATTAATTCAAATCCAGTATGTGTTAAATCAGAAAGTATTCTAAAACTAGTTGAACGTGGATACTCTAGATCCTAAATTTTGTGATACGAGTATCCTTTTCAACCATCTCTCGTATTTTTCTCTCAAGAGCAACTATCTGAGAATCTCTACATCCCTGAGAGCAAAATTTTGTATTTTCTCCCTCAAATGATTTACTACAGTGCATGCAAGTTAATTTCAAAATTATCTACTTTTGCTGTATTGACTTTAATCCTTTATTATTCTATTTGTTAAAGGATGTGCCTAGTTGGTAATGTATATTAATATTTAAAATTTTTATAGAAAATTTTATCATCTAGAAAGTCTTCTTGTAACTATGGAAATTCAGCAAGCGGTTGAAAAAATTTTGAAGATCAGCCCATCTGTCAGAGTTGTCAGTTTGTGTGATCTAAAAGGAAAATTAGTATTTTCTGCTCGTTCAAAGAAAGTACAGATTTTGGTCTCAAAGAAACAAAGTTTGGCATCATTGAAAGCTGCAGCGTATGATTGGAAACAAAGAAAAAAACTGTTGAAATCACTTGGACCATGTAAATACGTAGTTGCAGAATATGATAAAGTCAAGAGGATAGTAATTCCTGCGGGCAAGAATCATATTGTGTATGTAACCACTACTGCTTCATTTGATCATAACAAAGTTGTACGTAAGGTACGTTCTTTCAAATAATCATACCGCCTTACTTTTTTTCTATTTTTAATTTAGCCAATGCTATTCACATAAACTATTTTTGAGGCGAATGCGTTTTTTCTATTAGTCGAGTTTTCTTTTTTTAGTTCCTCTTCCTGAACTAACCCACATACCTTTTGTCGACTTGTATTCAGTAGATGGAATGTCACTAAATTTTATCTTGCCAGTTCCACGTCCTACTGAAACATACTTGTCTTTGGATTCTTCTTTTTTTGTTTCTTGGATCTTTTTGAATTCAGAACCTGCCCAGTTTGAAGAATCATCCACCTCAATAATTTTTGTACCTCTTCCTGATCGTACTTTTATTTTGGCCATTAGTTTCACCTATACTACCTGTCTCTTATTAATAAGATTTTGAGAAGGCAAATTCTTTGATTGTGTTTATTGATATTTTGATAATCTCTCATATCTAATTTGATCAATTTTCTATTATTCTATTGTTGATTTACCTAAGAAATCATCTTGATTTTCAATGTTCTAATTTTACCCTTGGATTCTATTATTCGAAATATTTTTTTATATTAATTCAGATATTATCTAAAAATATGTTAAGTATTTATCAATAAATTGTAGACGTAATATTCAATGTTTGAGATCTTTTTTACTGGTGATGAAGTTAGAATTTTAACTGGATTTGGGTTAATCTATTTTAGCAGGTTTTCTTATTGGTGCTGAACGAGAAAGCAGAGGTAAACCTGCTGACATAAGTACTCATACACTAGTTATTGCAGGTGCAATGGTATCTACCTTTCTTTCATCTCAAGTTGATCCAGGTTCTACATCTAGAATTGCAGCTTATGTTGTTGCTGGTATTGGATTTCTCGGTGGAGACTTAATTATTAAAGGTGATTTTAAAAATATTCATAATCTTACAACCACTACAAGTATCTGGTTTGCAGCTGCAATTGGCATGGCTATTGGTTTTGAATACTATTTTCTTGCAATAATGGCAATAATATTGTGCATCTTAGCTCCAAGAATTCCACATATAAAATCAAGAAAACAGAATAAAGATTTGAATACAACATTATCTCAAAATGATGAAGATCAAACAGTTGCTACGTTAGGTTCTGACTAATTCTTTTAAATCTATCATAAACTATCGTTAAGCCAAATTTAGTTTCAAGAATATAATTTTTCAAATATATTTTCATATCTAGTAATATCTTTTTTTTATTCTCAAAAAGAGGATTGATGTGTAATCATAACGATAATGATCCTCAAAATCTCTGCAAAAATCGCAAAATGACCTCTTTTGAAGATGAGATGTTTGATGTAATGAACAAAGCGGCAATTGCATTGTTGTTATCGGTTGGCCATAGAACTAAACTCTTTGATGTTATGGCAAATCTTGCACCATCCACTAGCCAAGAAATTGCAACTGCATCTAATCTTAATGAGCGATATATTCGAGAATGGTTAGGTGGGCTTGTCACTTCAAAAATTATTGATTATCAACCTGAATCTCAAAAATATTCTATGTCAAAAGAAAAAACAGAGTTTCTAACAAGAAATGGAAGTTATAATTTTGCATCATCCATGCAATGGATTCCAGCACTTGCATATGTTGAGGATCATATCGTGGATTGCTTTGAAAAAGGTGGTGGTGTTCCATACGAATTATTTAGAAGATTTCATACTGTTATGGCTGAAGAAAGCACTCAAACTGTATTGGGTGCCCTTGTTGAAAATATCTTGCCTATAATTCCACAAATTTCAGAGAAACTAAATTCTGGAATAAATGTTCTGGATATTGGCTGTGGAAGTGGCAGAGCAATCAATCTAATGGCAAAAACATATCCAAACTCTGAGTTTACTGGTTATGATTTTTCTGAAGAAGCAATTACAAATGCCAAAAACGAAGCAAAAAATCTAGGATTGAATAATTCCAATTTTGAAAAACAAGATGTTTCAAAGTTTAGTAAAAATGGATTTTTTGATGTGATTACAGCATTTGATGCAATTCATGATCAAGCAGAACCTGACAAAGTTCTTACAAACATTAGAAAATCATTAAAACCTAATGGAATTTTTCTTATGCAAGACATTCGTGCATCATCCAAACTTGAAAACAACATGGAACATTCGTTGGCACCATATCTTTACACAGTCTCATGTCTTCATTGCATGACTGTTTCATTGGCCCAAAAAGGAAAGGGATTGGGTGCAATGTGGGGAAAAGAATTAGCAACTCAAATGCTCAAAGACGCAGGATTTTCAAGTATTGAAGTAAAGGAACTTGCACATGATCCCATAAACTACTATTACATTGCAAAATAATACATGTCTTGTAATTCATATTAATCGCTAAATTACGTACAAAAATAGATTCCCAACTACGTTCTCACTTGTGCTATATTTACAAAATCTCCAATGATATTATTTTGTCAATCATTACTAAAATTCCAAATATTAAAAATCATACACTTTCTGAGATCTAACAAATCCGTTTTACACTTAATGTGTTTCTTTATGGATCAAAACAACTAATTATTTTGTATCTAATTTACAATCGACTCAATTTTTTTAATATAAATCTCATTTTCCCACTATTCATCAATTTACCACAATTACAGATTTTACAATAATAATGATCATTGGATTTAGTGCTGATGTGAGTTGTTACTCTTTTGTTGGATCTCTACTTAAAATATTCAAAATGTGTTGTATGATTTGTTTCTGACCTCCTTCATGAAGATCCATTCGAGTAGTATCAGAACCCATACTTACAAAAATAAGGTTGTTATCCCCTAATGGAAAAGTAATTCTAGTGATTTTCTCAAATGCTGCAACTGCATACAACCCTTTTCCTATTTTTGGACTGAGTTGTTTTCTTGCTTTCCACGCACTAGCTGCTCTTTTTAATGAATTTGCTGTTTCCTCTTGAGTTAAATAATTTACCACTTCAGGACGATGATTCACGGCAATTATGTTGCCTTCAACATCTGTAATTACACTATGTCTAATGTTTATATCTGAATCCATTATTATTTGCAAGAGTTGCTCAAAACCCATGGTTGCTCATCAACTTATTCAATTCAGTATTGTGTTTTGTTTGTATCTTCTTTACTGGTTCATCTTCTATATTTTTTCCATATTCCTCAAGTAATTCTTCATTTAGTCTATCTAGATGCATTGCAATGTACCGTGAATTAGAATTATTCATAATACCATTACGTAAAACTAATACAAAAGCGTTAATCATATAGTCAAAAATTTTAAAGAAATATGAAATCTATATTTCTGTTTAATTGTAATTATGAAAAATCACTTTTTGTTTATTTAATTTTAAAAAATCAAACAAATAGAAATTCTTGTATTTTATAGTTATTATATCAATACATATTGCAACATAAGACCAAAAAATAACTTGCACTTGATATCTTTTTCTAATTGTGAAATACACATCTAACTTCTCAAATGATATTTCAAGGTATTTACAGTAAATTTCACAATTTCTGCAATCTTTTCATACATACGTATGGTATCATCATCAAGAAATAGATCTTTTTGTAATCTCCATGTTGGTTCTACTATAACTTTGGAATTAGTGGACTTTACATCTGACTCGTGATTTGAGTATCTTGAAACTAAAATTGTTCTTTCTTTTAGTAGACATTTTATCATTAATTGTTTCAATAGTTGGTTTGAGTATAATGCCTCTGGTACGTTGTCACATACTAATCCTGGTGGTAAAGTAGTTAATTTTGTATATCCACTCCATACAAAACTCTCAACTTTGGAATGAAATCTTTCCTTTTTTACCGTTGTAATAGTGCCCATATCAAATGGTCCCAAAGTAATGGATTCTGGAAATGAAAGAAAGAATCGAATTTTCCACCATGTGTGTCTATGAACACCCATTCCAACAGATCCGCCTACCGCAAAATCACATTTTGCAAATTCTTGTTTTTTGACTAGATGAATATAATCAATGGGTGACCCAATTAATTCAAGTGCTTCTGCACCAACAATTCAGTCTTTATCACCTAAAAGAGAGTCAATGTAATCGTATTCAAAATCTAACTTTCTCTCTGGTATCTTAGAACGTATTCCAAATGATTCAATATGTTTTTGAAATTTTTCAAAACAGGATCTGATTAGCATTGTCATCATAATGATAAATTATCTGTTAAATATAAAGAAAATTTTAAAATATCTTAATAATCATCCATATATGTTATAAATTCTTAAATATTTATTCATATGTCAATATACATGGAATTTGATGAAATTGACACAAAAATTATCAAGAATCTACTTGTAGATGCAAGATTATCCGCCAGACAATTGGCATACAAAATTGGTTTATCTACTGTTACAGTACTTTCAAGAATAAAAAAATTAGAGCAAAAAAATAATTACAGGTTATGTTGCCCGTCTAGATCATGAAATACTTGATTATGACCTTACAGCAATAATAGAGGTTAAAACAACTAAAGGAAAAATGTTGGAAATAGAAAATAAAATTGGAGAAAATGAAAATGTCTGTGCTGTGTATGACATTACTGGCCAATCCGATATTTTAGTGATAAGTAAATTCAAAACTAGAGATGAGTTGAGTAATTTTGTCAAAAATCTATCTACAATACCAAATGTAGAAAACACAGAAACACACATCGTATTAAACGCCATAAAAGAAAATTTTCGTCTGCTCTGATATTGTTTTTAATTTTATACCAAAATATTAAATGAGTTTAAAGAAAAAATAATTGTATTTTAAATTCAATAAATAACATGTAGGAATCATGAGTGAAATGCTTACTAGCTATCATGGCATTAGGAACACGTTAATCTTTATAGGAATATTAGCTGGAATAGCAACACTAGTGTTATTTCTAAAATAATTAATATTTGCATTATAATTTATTTTATGATGTTTTGAAATTTATGAAGATAATTCCATATGTTTTTCATAATCTTGTATCCGATTACGAATAGTTATGCAGGTTATTCCAGAAATTTGCATAATGTTATTCTGTGTTATATTTGCATTTGTTTTGATTCCTGCCATATGTAGTACAGTATCTGCAACTGCATGAGGATTTTTTCCTACAGTCAGTTCTTTTTCTTTTAACACATCAAAAATTCTTATGGCTTCACGTTTAGTGATTTCAGATGTTTGTAGGTTATTTGCAAATTTTATTATACAGTTAACTGGATCTATTACAGGAACAACTAGTTTTAGATTTTGAAACAGTATTCTGCATGCTTTTACAATCACTTTGTGTTTTTCTTGAAGATTATTTGCAATATCAATAATTGTCCTAGTTTCCATATCTCTACATGCAGCATAAACACATGCTCCAACTAGGATTTCACAGTTCTACCGCGTACTAGTTGTGCCTTTGCAGCTTTTCTGTAAAGATATGACGCTCTATCAATTACAGCATCAGAAAGACCCAATTTTTCTTTTAGTTTGAGCATCTCATATAATGCAATTCGTAAATTTCTATCCGATGAGTTTTTTGCTTGACTTCTTGAATCCCATACTCTCATTCTATTCATAGATTGTTTCATTTTATAACCAAGTGGTCTTCCCACAAAATCCCGATTATACTTTCCAATAATTGTAGATAATCCCATATCATCATTCTCAGGGTTGTCGGTGCATGTTTGTCTTCTGTAAATGCAATAGTCTCTTTTCTTATAAAGTTCTTCCGCAACTTTGACAGATCATTTCACCTGTCTCAGGATTGCTAATTATGATATTCTCAATACATGAGAGAAATTCTCTTTTATTAGAAATAAATTTTTGAACCATAGGTACACTAAGCGTATAAAAACACAAGATAGTAATCAAAACCAAGTAGTTATCCAATGACAACTCTATGTTCTGGTTCCAACACCAACTTTTATTGATGTCTTTACTAGTTGATTACTATCTATACGGCGTTAATTGTTGTAAAATAAAAATAGTATTCTAATAATAATGAATGTTTGTTTATTATTGCAATCAATTTTGGATGAACTTAAGAATTTAAGATAACAAAAAAGATCATAACTTACATTGTTTAATTATAAAAATTAAAACTCAGAACATAATTATTACTGTAAAATTCTTTATGATGTAGAATTTACAAAGTCCATGATAGACATAATTTTGCCCATATCTACCATATGGCCATAGCTCTTCCCCTTAGTGGCATTCAATGGGGTGTTATCCACACTTATGAATAGGACGTTATTGTTACCTAGTGGGATAGTAATTCGTTTAATTTTTTCATAAGCTGCTATTACATACATTCCTCGTCCAACCTTATCTGTAACAGTAGTTCGCTCTTGCCATGCATTTACTGCTCTCTTTAGAGTTTTTTTGGTATCTTCTAAAGGGATTATGTTTTTTAGTCCTTTTCTTTGACTGTTCCTAATATTACCATTTATAACCAACTATTACCAACTGCTACCAATAGTATATATAACCACTGCCATAAACAGAACCATGAATACACAAACAAATCAATCAGAAAACGTCTATTCATTGTACAAGCAAAATGTTCAAAAATATTTTGAAAATGTTACAAAAAGTGTACCGCAGTATTTCCAATCTTTGACACAACTACAACAAGAATGTGCCAAAGCTTGCGAAAAAACAATCGATGCTTCAATCTCAATGCAACAAGAATTTGCAAAAAAGAATGGGCTCTCAACTGAAATTCCAGATGCAACCAAAGATACAATAGTAGATATTAGCAAGCAAGTTGTTCAAGCAAATACTGTACAAAATCAGATTGTAAAAACTACAATTGATGCAACCGTACAAAATATTAAAACATTCAATGATAATGTAAGCTCATTTGCTGATTTGAATAGAAATATCGTCCAATCTTGGATAACCCCATTCACACAAGTAAAAAACTAGTGTGATTATTTTTCTTTTTCTCTCTTTGACTGAATTTTGTCATAGTAATTACTCACTAATTATTTATTATCAAAATCAATTTTGATTGTTTGTCTTTTTGCCACATTTCATAAAGTAATGACAATAAATAATTCTGTTGGAAATTAATACTACTTCAGTCGAGTGATCTGACCTTCTTGGTAAAGGACATCCAAAACCACTGGATTAATCAAAGGAAATATCTTAATTCTAAATTTTAAAAAATACTTTAGAAGGTTAATCCCTCTTTCATCATCGATGACAAATCATTTCTTAACGGATCATAACTGAGTGCAAAATTCAGATTATCTAGTAGTGAATCTATTAATGCACATTTGTTTTTTGCATATTGATAATAGCGGTCAAATGCCAAATCAAATGAATTGCATTTTGCAAACTGACTCCAAAAGTCATCACGTATTACAATAAATTCTTGCAAAAAATGACGTACAGGTACTTCGACAACAGGCGTCATATTATATCGTAAAAGTTTAATCAGTATTATCTCAAACTCTCTATCTAACTTTGCATCATAGATCTGTTGATAGATACTATTCATATTTTTTCAAGTAAATTCCATTACTTCATTTTTGGCCAGTTTTTCTCTAAATCTTTCTCTGTCTCTTTCTTTTTTATCTTTCATGATATAGTATGGTAACAATGGAATTTATGATTGACTGTATAAAAAATAAACAAATGTGCATATATTATTAAAATAAATGGACAATATTTAAGATTTTTAAATTAAAATTATAATATCATTGTTTGATATTAACAACATGCAAGAGTTTCTAAGATGTGAATGTTATGGTTCAACAATTTATGATGACAAAGGAATGTGAATTTATCTTTCATGTGGAGGATGAGTAGTTCTGGAGACTAAGATGTCCTCAACTATGCTGCTTGAAGAAAAAATTGAATCATATACTATTTGCAGTCAATGTCATATCCCATTACCACACTGTCATTGTAAATGTCCTTACTGTGGAAAACGAGATGACTGTGAATGTGTACTTTTTGATGCAGTTACAGGAGGTTAAAATTTGAATATCTATGACACTAAAACAATAAGATGTGTGATTTGTGATAAAGCAATAGGTGAAGTGGATTTTGATTCTGAAATAATTCGCCCAAAATGTGGACAATGTTCAAATCCCATTCTAGATGCCAAAGATAAAATGCCTTACTTGATCTATCACTAAGTCTTGAATTACTTGCTAAAGCCCTGATTGCCAACCACATTTAATGTGATCGTTGATTTAATATTTGGAATTTTTCTAATTTTTTTGTTAATAATGTCTGAAATATCATTGTATGTTGGAGCAGCTAGTTTGCAAATTATTTCAAAAGAGCCTATAAGATAATCTGCTTCTAGTATTTCGGGTATTTTTTCTAGTTCCTGCAAGATTGCGGGTTCTTGTGATCTATTACTATGTATTATAATAAAAGCTTGCGCCATATATTTGTCTAAAACCTCTTTTTCACTTTTTGTTATTTTTTTAAAGCTTTGTTTTTCATTTACCAATAGTGTTAGAGTTGACATAATTTTTTTGATTTTTCTAATTCTATGAGATATATCGTCCTGGATTTTTTGCTCATCACTTGATTCAAGTTTTGTTAAAATATCATAAGAACCAAATGTACCGTGAGCCTCCTTTATACTTTCAATATGATTTAGATTGGATATGATAGAGTCTTCAGCCCCAGATTCATTTAATATTAGAACATAAGCTTTTGACATATCTCTAGTTTTGTCCTTCTATTCCTACAAGAGTAAGTGTAGATCTAACATGTTCAATTTTTCGAATACTCCAAATAATCATTTCACGTATCTTCTCTTTTTCATCATGTTCCATTTTTGCAATAATGTCATATGCCCCAAATGTGCCATGTACTTCCTTGATTAAAGCCAGATGCTTTAGATTTTCAATTATTGACTCCTCTTTTCCTAGTTCACAGTTTATCAAAACATATGCTATCGCCACAACATCCTAATTAACTAGAAATATTATTTAAAATAAGTCATTAATTTATGAAAATTTGTTTGAATATATCTAATGTATTTAGATATGTTTATAGAAATTAAATAAAATATTTTACTATTGTGTATCACAATATTATCCTATAAGTTGTATAATGTGCTTTGACCCAACATTGTGTGTTTCCGTGACACAGAAGGTTTCTAGATGAGTAGGGTATCACAAAGGAAGAACAATAAAAGTATCTAAAAAATTCTTAGAAATTCAAAACATTCTAAATCATTCATCAATTAAAGAATCGATGATTGAAACTAATAGGATTTTTTATGTAGATAATTAGAAATTGCACCAATAAGTTTACAAAAAATAAGTGTTGTTTTTCCTCAATTAAATCAAATTAGATAGAATAGAACTAACTGTTGATTGAATGTAGTATTTTACATCTATTATGTTCATTAAAAATAAACCAAGAATAAAATGTCATTTATGCTATTCTTATAATCTTATGAATGTTATTCAAACATTATATTGTTAATAATATTTCTTAGAAAGATTATGCCGGAACAGATAGCTTTTGCATATAGTCATAATGTATTCTTAAAAAATCCATTATTTTTCTATCTTCTCTTTTATCAATGGGGGCTCCATTTGCAAGTATGCTCAGATATTTTAAATCAATGTCTAGAAGATGTAATGATGTTTTAATTCCTCCTTCGTGCCCTATTCTCAAATATTCTAAAATTTTATCCTCTGTCTGCAAAATCTCTAATTCTAAACTTTTAATGTCTTCTTGAATACTCTTTTTCAATGTTCCAGTATTGGCGTAATGAAAAATAATCTTAGTTGTGTGAATTCTTTAAATCCGTTGAAAATAATTTAGATTTTTAAACAAAGTAAAAGGGCAATTCACTTTGGAATTAACGTTTTAAATTTCCTTTGCTGATTTAATCCTGATGTAATAAATTAATACATGAAGATTATGAATTCCTTGAGTAATTATTGATTCCACATCAGAGGAAGATAACCGTTAATGAGTTTTGTTAGTTCAGTTGGATATTAGCACTCTTGCTTCAATTCCAAGGGCTACAATTATGAGCAATAAAGTGGATTGCAATTTCTTTAAAAAACATGAGATTTGTGGATTTGACTTATGGGTAATGATTCAGTAGTCCGACTTTGACTATTTTAAAATCACCAATTTTTTTGTCCGCTTCAAATCGATCATAATATTGGTAATCTCCCTCTTCTAGTGAGTAGATGATCATCGTATCATTTTTGCCGGGTTGAATAACCTTTGAATTTACATTCAAACCGTCAATGAAAAACATGTGAGGGATTCCATCATTATTGTGAATAGTTAGAATATAGTTGTAGTCAGTCCTGCTAATTAGAGTTGGATTTATTCCACTAATTCCGCTTACTCCTACAACTTTGGTTTCATTATCTATGTTTTGAAAAGATATGGTGGATTGAATTTTTTCAGGCAAATAAATTTGCACATGTCTTATTCCGCCATAGCCAATAAACCCAAAAATCATAACAAACCCAATAATAGCGACAACTAATACAGCTGGAATTATTATTTTGGGGTTGGTATTGGTCATTTATTTTTTTTCTTAATTTTCTTTGGTATATTTTTTTTCATTTTCACATATGTCATGATGATTTTTAGTTGATTGGTCATTTTTGATGCATAATCCACAGCCTCATCTAATCTGTCTTTTTGAATTGCAAGAATTAGTCCTTCTGAGTATATTTTGACATCATTTACAATGTTTTCAACATCGTCTTTCATATTTTTACTTTGATTATTCACAATTAAATTTAGTATTTGATTTTCATAGATGATAATTGCCTTGCGTTTTTTATTCACTATGATAGTTGTAAATTCATGAAAGATGCAAGTGATTATAAAAATATGCCAAGAACAATAAAATATGAATCAAGTTTAGCTGATGTTTTAAAAAAAATCATCGATGAGAAAAAAAGTAGAATTCTAGTGACTGAAAATGATAAAATCACTGGTCTTGTAACTGAAAAAGATTTAGGGTTTTTTCTTCTAACTGATAAAACAGAAAGAAAATTAGATGAGATCCCACTATCTGAAATTGTTAAAAAAATAATACCGGTCGAAGAAAATACCCATCTTGCAGAATGTGCTGAGATAATGCTTAAAAAATCAATTGGTTCATTGGCAGTAAAATCAAAGGATGACATTGTTGGAATAATCACAAAAACAGATCTTGTAAGATATTTCACAAAAACACATTCCGGTGAAAAGATAGTTGGGGAGTACATGTCTCCTTATTATGCCTGGCAATACTCTGACACCCCTCTGTACCAAGTAGTGCAGAAAATGATTAATGAAAAAATATCACGGGTGATACTTAGAAGTCATGATGACACACCTGTAGGAATAGTCACATTCAGAGATTTATTTGAACTAGCACTAAAACAAGGAAAATATAAAGACGTTCTTGATAATTCTGATCCCGTAATATCTGTCATATTTCCAAGAAAAGGATTCATTTCTGAATCTGGATTTGGAGGAAGCGTCAAAGTCAATGACATAATGAGTAAAGATATTGTTTCAGTAGATTACGATGATGATTTGGCAAAAGCAGGCAAATTGTTACTGGAGAAAAATATCAATGGCGCTGCCGTTTTATCAGGTCATGGAAACATTATGGGAATAATTAGTAAAACCGATATCGTTAAAGCTCTGGCACTTTTGAAATAATTCTAGAGATTAGACATAGAATTGTTGATAAATAGTTATCAACAAGTTAGAAAATACCGCCAATTTTAGGTTCAAATTCATGTCTTTGAAATTGAAGATTTATTTTAAGTTAGAATAGTTTTGGTAATATTATTCTGTGGACTTGTGCTACCCATCATCCTAAATTTTAAAATCTAATCATCTAAAGAATTTGTAAAGTCATATTTTGAGTTCATTTGTTTCCATCTCCCAAATCAGTGACTCTCGATTTGATCATAAAACAGGTAAAAACATCATTGTGTTGCATGTTAGTTTTGATAAAATTTACCTATTTTTTCCAAATGCTCCTTGATGATCAGTTAAACAACATAGACATTGTTTTGTATAGCATTCAGCAATTTTTTCATGTCCACAAGAACCACAATCACAAGTGTTATTCATGACTTCAAATCACTATGTTGATAATTAAACCAGTTCATAGTTCTCATGTGTGAAAATATAGAGTTTATTTTTAAGTGCAGATATAGAAAAATTATCGTGAATCGAATTGGATTAATTGATGGATATGATGAAAGAAGAGTACGAGAAACTCTAAATCAATTACTACGAGACAGAAAAAATGAGTTTAGAGAATTGGCTGAATCTACAGGAATTCCACTTACTACGGATGATTGGGAGGTAATAATTTTAAAATTTTGTCTTGATTTTGAAAATTGTCTTAAAATATGGACTGATAAGGAAGAGCCTAATTCTATTAAAAACACAAAATGTATGACTATTATGAGAGAAATTGCAAAGGGCAAAAAAAACATATCCGAGGTTTTCCACATACAAAATATTGCATATACTATCTGTACAGAATTTCATCAAACATACAAAAGAATTACTTGAAAAAATTATTGTACGATTACAGATTTTTTCTCTGGCGTGGATGTAGGGTTGTTTTTTGGCAATGTTATGTCCAGTACCCCATCAGTTAGTTTTGCATTTACTTTATCTGGGATTATTTTCTCTGATAGAGGAATTGTTTGATAGTATGACATACTATGTCTTTCTTTTCTTAGATAATTCTTCTTCTTTTCCTCTTCTTTATGTTCTCCAGTGACTTCGATAGAGTTTTCAGTTACATTGAGTTTTATTTCGTTCTTCTGGATCCCAGGAATGTCCATTTTTACTCGAAATTGATTTCCTTCATCTATTATGTCACAAGAGGTATGATTCATTTTTGGCATGGATATTGAGGGAAATGACAAAAATGCTTTTTCCATTTCTTGTCTTAGGTTGTCAATTGATTTGTTAATGTCAAACCAATTTGATGCTAAGGATGGAGTTACAGCAGAACTTGTTTTGGCAAGTTTTTTTGTTTTTACCATGGCATCCGTTTGTATGTCTTATTTAATTAAATATTGCAAATTTTCATTATTGATAATAACTTGGGATTTGGAATGTTTTGAAGTGTTTTAGATAAACATAGTTTTGAAGATCTATCTATCGACATATCCATAAAACTTCAAAAAAAGATTCTAGCTTGTGTTTTTAATGACTCTTGAATTAAAAACTTGCAATATTCTTAAAACACTGATTAATTCAGATATCTTATGATAAATCCTAAATTAATGGATCTGTTAGATAACATCGACACATTAGATATTTTGAGAGATTCCACGGTTTACCAACTCCAAAAAATGCAAAATGTAGAAAAAACTCTGGATGGAAAAGATTGGTACCAAGATCTTCCACAAATTGTTAAAAATAAGTTCAACGATTACAAAGAAGCATACGCGAGTATCTTAGGAATACTAAAATCAGATCATCAGATTATGTTAAAGGAAATGAATAAGGGTTATTACTATTGGAGATTATTACGTTCTGCTTGTAACACATATCAAAATGATTTAGTAGAATTTGATCAACAACTAGTTGAGGAATTTAACTTTAAAGAAACAAAAGCAATTTCAAATAATGAAATCCTTAAGAATTGTCTCAAGGTGCTAATTGAACATGCGGTTGAAGACTAGACATTTGATAATTGGTATAAACTTCCTTTTGATGTAGATCAATGTATTTCACTGTGAGTTTGAAAAGTTTTTGGAAAAATAGCCACAACAATAGCAAGCAAATTCTAATTGAATGATAATGATGAAAGACTATGTTGTTATTGGAGGTTCTGCTTCAAAACAATTATCCAAAAACATAGCCAAAAAACTACACGCAAAATATCTAAAAACACGGGTAAAAATATTTCCTGATGGTGAAAGTAGGATCACTATTGTAGGGCAAGTAAGAAAAGGCAAAATTATTGTTGTGCAATCCACGAATCCCCCAGTAAATTCTAATTTAGTTGAAGCCTTCTCATTAATATCAAAAGCTCGTGAAATGTCCAATGATGTTATTGCCGTAATACCATACATGGGTTATGCTAAACAAGATAAAGAATTTCTCAAAGGCGAGATAATAACAATATCTGTTATTGCAAAATTGTTTAAATCTGCTGGGGCTACACAGTTAATCGTGGTTGATTTCCACAGCACAAAAGCATTAGATTTTTTTAAAATTCCAATAAAAAATCTGTCAGCTGTATCTATACTTGCGCAGTATTTCAAAAATCTCAAATTAAAAGAACCGTTAATAGTATCACCAGACATGTATTGGAGATATAAAGCAGAAGAATTTGCAAAATATGTCAATACAAATTCAATCGCATTAAATAAACAGCGAGACAGAAAAACAGGAAAACTAATTATCAAATCATCCCATCAACAATTTTCCAAAGGACGAGATCTTGTATTGCTTGATGATATGGTAAGCACTGGAGAAAGCATTTTAAAATCAATTAAATTTCTCAAAAAAGAAAATTTTAGAAGAATGTACGTTGCATGCACGCATCCTGTTTTTGTTGACGATTCAGAAAGAAAAATCAAAAAATTAGGTATAACAAAAATCATTGGTACAAACTCCGTTGAAGGAAAATTTGCCAAAATAGACTTATCCAATATTATCGTCGATGCGATATTGAATTGGAAATCATAATTTTTAATAAGCGACTAATTATTGTTTATCTATCTATTACAAATGTTCTTTCCACTGTTGGAGATTCTGTTATCGTATGAATCAACATGTCTGATTTTTTTCCAACTCCAACTGATGACTGAGATGACAATATGGATTTCACACGATCCAGTTTATACAATTTCTCAGCATATATTGTAAATAATAATTCTCCTTTGTCTACACTGTCTCCAATTTTTTTATTAAAAAGAATTCCAGCACCTTTGTCTTTTGGTGCACCTGCCGCACGTCCTATGTCTACGAGGATTTTATTCTCCATCCATAACACTTGACCTGATTTCTCAGATTTTACTGGTAATTGATACCTTCCAATCCGAATGTCTTCAGGTTTTATTGCTGAGTTTCCTCCCTGTACTTTTATGATTTCACGCATTTTTTGCTCCGCTTTACCTGATTCAAGAATTCTTTTTGCAAGAGCATACCCATTTTTTTTGCCTAATAATTCAAACATACTACCAGCTACATTACATACCTTATCAATGAGATCTGGTACCGTTTTTTGATTCATTAGAACTTCTAACGCTTCTCTTGCTTCAAGCGCAGGACCCATTGTATTTCCTACAGGTTGTTCTCCAAAAGTAACTACACAATGAACATGTATTCCCAACCGTCTTCCAAGTTCAATGATGTCTCTTGCTAGCAGATCTGCTTCTCCGGTTGTCTTCATTTTTGCTCCTCTGCCAGTTGGAATATCGACTACTAGATGTGTTGCACCTACCGCTTTTTTTTTACTCATGATAGATGACAACAGTAATGGATCAATGTGTAGTGAGAACTCTGTTTTTACAAAAATATCATCAGCTGGTGCCAATTCAATTGCACCACCCCACATGATACACGCATTTGATTTTTTGAGTATCTCTAACATTTTTTTAATTGTAAATTCTACAGGCATTAGAACCTCTGCTCGATCAGCTGTTCCTGCAACTGAAGTGATTGCTCTTGAAGATGTCTTTGGAATGGTAAATCCCTCTGATGCAATAATTGGGACCACCAGTAATGTTGTTTTGTCTCCTGGAACTCCTCCTATACTGTGTTTATCTACAACGATTTTCTTATTGACACAAAGCATCTTTCCCGTATCAACCATTGCACGTGAGAGACTAGTCGCTTCATCCAGATCTATTTTGTCTAGATGCAATGCTGTTACAAAAGCAGCTATTTCATTTTCACTAAGATTTCCATCTACTAAATCCTGTACAATTTCATAAATTTCTGGATACAGTAATTTCTTTCCTGAAAGTTTGTTTCGAATAAATTGTAATGATTTTGGAAATGGCGCAATCTCTACGATTACTTTAGAATTTTGTTTTAAGGAAAGTAAATTTTTGACTTCTTCTGTTACTCCCAGAAAACCTTTTTCAACAGAGGTATTAGTTATGTTGACTATTGCAGTTATCTTCTTTTTTGCCTGTACAGTTATACGTTCAGAAGCAGTTATGTTTAACTCATCAGCATCTTTGCCGTTCAAAAATACAAATGGCTTGCCGCCTGAATCTATGCCTAAAATCTTTATTTTTAATTGCATTTAACTTGGATTTAGTTTAAAATGATCTTTAATAACCTGCTCGCTAAATTCCATTTTTTTGTTATCAAATGTGAGTTTAGACTACTTTTCTAAATATCAGTTAAGATGATGATTACACATGACCTACAAAGCATTAAAAAAAATCTTGGTACCTTTGGATGGCTCAAAACACTCTCTCAGAGGGTTAAATCTGGCACTTGTTTTTGCAAAGTCGACAGGAACAACAATAATAGGCCTAAATGTTTTCTCATATCCTTCAATCATACCACTGTCATTAGATATGAAAAACAAAATAAAAAAAAAGAGCGAGGAAGTTATTAAGCAAGCAAAAGCAATATCTCAAAAAGCGAATGTGACATTTACCGGAATAACTAAAATTAATGATAATGTGGGAAATGCAATAATTACTGTTGCAGAAAAACATAGAGCGGATATAGTAGTTATTGGGTCTAGTGGACCTGATCCAGAATCAAACATGTTTTTGGGAAGTGTTGCAAATTATGTTGTTAATAAATCTACAATTCCTGTTGTGATTGTAAAATAGTACATTTTAAAAATAAATTGTCCTTAAAAAACATGCTTGAAAATTTATACGTTCTTATTCTGTTAGGATTTAGAGTTTTATTCTTTAAGTGGATTCCGTATTTACAGAATCATATGTTGCTTTTTTGCACTCTGATCTGTAATTGCTGCAACAGTGATGGGACTTCTCGGATTCATCTACAAGGCTTACAGGATAAGAAAAAATGAGATCCATCCATCTTGAAAAAAAGGGTTTGCGTGGTCTTGCAATTGCTGAAAGCTTTCGACAAAACTCAAAGAGATCAATTCTATCTGGATTGATAATGAGAAAAGATTTTGTAATTGATGGATTTGTTTTTGGAAGTGCCACTCTAGAAAGTAATGACGCTACTGATCAAATATTACGCATGTATGAAAGACTACATCGATCTGATATTAGTTACATACTAATCTCTGGATTGATTATTTCAATGTATAATGTCGTTGATATCAAAAAACTATGTGATTCTTTACAAATTCCTATTATTGGAATTACATACACTGAATCTGTTGGAATTGAGGTTGCAATAAAATATCACTTCCCAAAATATTCTGAATCTAAAATTAATGAATACAAAAAATTAGGAAAAAGACAAAGAATTACTTTACATACTTCTCATGATCTTTTTGTACGCTGTGAAGGCTGTACAATTTATGAAGTTAAACAACTCTTAAACAAATTGACATTGCAAGGCGCTATCCCTGAACCCATTAGAGTTTCTCAATTGCTTGCTAACGTATTACTTCAAAAACAAAATTAGGAATGGAGATAAATTGACACCATCTGATTCTAATATAGTTTTTAATGAGAGTCGATGCGGCCAAGAAACTTGTAAAAAATATGGAATGGTTAAAAAGAGAAAAACCAAAACAAATCATTGTGGCAATACCTATAAAACCAAAAAATACAATCTATAAACTAAATGAAACAGTAAACATAGTCTTAGATCTCCCCTTAACTTTAATGTGGTTGGAGAATTTTATGGAGAGTTTGAACAAGTTAATGATTTCCAAGCACAAAAAATTATGAGTAAACACGGTTATAGTATAAAATTGATGTGACCTATATTTTCTAGTGTAAAATTTCATGTAAAATTGAATTATACCGATAATCTTGGCTTAATTTTGGAATGACATTTTAGAAAATCGTCTACGTAGTTTAAAAGGGATGAACTTCCAGTTTTTTTAAATTGTTCTCAAATATTCTGGTTCCATTTGATCTCTCAAATCAGTCTATTCATGCATTTAAAACTGCACTAGATATTGCAAAGAAATACAATTCCAGAATTACTCTTCTGACCTGTCTTGAGGGAGATGCATGGCATCACAAGTTTTATGATTCCAGGGTAGATAACGAGATTGTTAAAAAACAAAAAAAGGCAATACTTGCTCATATTGCTAAAATAGAACCACTAGCAAGAAAAGCAAACATATCAATGAAATCTCAAATTTTTAAATCCATATCAGTTGTTAAAGATATTGTCACATATGCAAAATCTCAAAAAATAGATTTGATAGTGATGAGTTCTCACGGAAGAGCTGGAATGGATAAATTAATTCTTGGTAGTGTTGCTAACGGTGTTACCCAAAAAGCTAGCTGTCCCGTGTTAATAATAAAATAAATTAACATTTCATAAAACAGATATTTTAAGATCATAAAGATATTTTATGTTTCTACATGTTGTTTGAGTTCTCTAGCCATCATCTTAAATTGTTTTGAAGAGTTTAGTTAAATATGCATAATAGATAAAATTTTACATGAGAAAATCTATTTACATGAGTATTCTAGTACCACTTGACGGTTCAAAATATTCGGAAAAAGCTCTTTTACATGCATGTAATATGGCAAAAACTTACTGCTCTCGCTTAATACTTTTGTATGTTGTTGAAAAATCAATCACAGTTAATTTATTGGATAGAGGGGAATACCTAAAAATTTTAAGGAGATTTGGAAATAATGTCTTAATTAAAGGAAAGAAAACATCGACTCAGAATGGCGTTGATTCAAAAATAATTATGAAAGAAGGAAGCATTGTAAATGAGATTGTTAAACTTGCAAAAAAAGAAAGATGCAATTTGATTATTGTTGGAAGTAGAGGTTTAGGGGCAACAGCTAAATTCTTTCTTGGAAGCATTTCAAATAAACTTGCAAGTAATTCTCCTTGTTCTATTCTTATTGTTAAATAACTTCTTTTGTAAAGTTCTATTTTTTTGAATTTTCTTTAACATTGACTTTCTCACCCAAATTGGAATGCTATAATACGTTGCTAATGCTATTACATCAAATACTCTAAGATTTCTAAATATCAAGTCTTTTTTTCCAGTAAAATACAGATTTACTCTGAAAATATCTCCACTTTCATATATTTTGACCTTGACTAAAAACAATTCATTTTCCTCACAGATTTGCTCAACTAGACGATATATTGTAGGAGGATCATCATCATCCGTTTTTCCTCTAAAAAATTATAAATAATATTTACTACTGATGAAAAACCAGACATTGTAAATTCAACAGTTTCATCTTTAAATGCAACTGCACCTGTGAGTGAATCAATTATTCCAATCTGATCAATTTTCACTGTTTCATAATCTGGATCAACATCGTCAACTTTCATATGCAATTATCACTTATGCTAGTTCTTTACATTAGGGCTATCTTGATTTTTATTTTTAATAAACAAGATACATTGTTAATTAGTATGTATCTCGCCATCTAAGATATTTGCCAATATTTCTATTTTTTTGATGATTCAGTGATTACAAACCAAGTGTTCTGATGTCTGTTTTTATAGAATTATTGTAGATCTAAAATACAATTATGATCATCCTGTCATCCAAAGACATATTGGATTATTTTACATTGAAAATTTACATACGACTATACATCTTAGTATTTGCATTAGGTGATAATGGGGAAAATTCTTGTACCTATTGATGGATCGCCAAATTCTGTTAGAGGATTAGAAAAAGCAATTGAATTTGCTAGAAATGATAAATCCTCAATAACAATTCTTCATGTTGCACTACTTCCCCCAGTACATGTTATAGGGCATTCTCAAGACAAGGTCAAAAAATCTCTGGTAAAAAAATCTCAAAAATTCATTAATGATGCAGAAGATAGATGCACAAATCAAAATATTCAATTTACGACCAAATTAATTTATGGCTCTGATCCTTCATATGACATTGAACAATTCATAAAAAAATATAAACACGATATGGTTGTAATTGGTGCTAAAGGTAAAAGTTCACTAAATCGTCTTTTCCTAGGTAGTGTATCTAACTATCTTGTCCAAACTTTAAAAATTCCAGTGACTGTAATAAAATAATTTTTTCCAAATCTGTGATTATTTAGAAATTTTGAGAATTAAATACATGTGTGGTGATAATTGATTTTTCTAAATTAGGCTTAGATTCAAAAATTTACACATTAAATTTCGTTGTGAGAGATTCAAATTACAATGTGATTTCAAAGATGAGAATCACCTTTACATAGATAAGCTC
The DNA here is from genome assembly GCA_036984365.1 of Nitrosarchaeum sp. Lineage (GTDB taxonomy): Archaea > Thermoproteota > Nitrososphaeria > Nitrososphaerales > Nitrosopumilaceae > Nitrosarchaeum. The sequence continues at coordinate 373,268 of BQXB01000001.1, read as the reverse complement.
TTTTTACATTTTGAATATTGGTGAATTGTTGCCCATATACAATCAAACACTAAAGAATCTCTTGCCCCTTTCTTTACGTTCTACTCCCGCTGTAAGTATTAGAAAAGAAAACAAAATGTGGATAGCCACATGCATGTTAATGCATTATTTGGAATCTTTTACAGATTCTCTTGTTGTAACAGGAGAAGATGAAAAACCAATCGGTGTCATAGGTGGCAAAGAAGTAATTGAGAATATTTTTAAAAATCCCTCTTCAGATTTTTTTGATAAAACTACCGTAGAACAAGTGACAGATAAGAAGCTCATAATTTTATCTGAAAAAATTAAACTAGTTGAACTACTTGAGAAATGGAAACAAACAAGAAGAGCATTTTCTATAATTCCTAATAGTTTAGGAGGATATTCTGCCATATCTGGAAGAAAATTACTTGAAATTGGTGCTAATTGTATTACTGACATTACTATTTCAGAATTACCTAAAAAAGAAGTTATCAAATTTAATCACAATGATACTATGAAAGACATCATTAATCTAATGCTTCAAAACAATACTAGAAAATTAATATTAACAAATACAAACATGTTCATCAGTGATCGTTTGATTATTCAAATGATCGCACAAAAATTTGATTTTTTTAGAAATGTTAAATTTTTGGATCACAGGTTTGCAGAATCAATTAATCTTGAAAAAGCAAAAAAAATTTCTAAAGACATGAATTTGGCAGAAGTTTCAAAGATGATGTATGGAATGACCCATCCTTACATAATTTTTCAAGATCAGGTGATTACAACATTAGATATTTGTATGGCATTGCAATCCGATAGAATCGAGTTTTTAGGATGAGTATGACTATTAAAAAATGAAAAATATTTTCAAGCATTAACGATTGTAATCTAGTTCGATCTTTACCTTGCCGTTATTGTAGTTAGAATTAATTGATCTTACATTGCTTTTGTACACGAACTTTTTTCCATCATCACTTGATCTCAAGTTCTAATTTTTTACTTTGACAGGACTATTTTTCATTTAGATAATAAAAAATACTGTAGTCACATCTAAAATTGGTTAATATCTAACGAGTTATGATATTTTCAGGTCTGTTTTAGGATTAAAACACGCACGATTTAACCCAATATTGTAATCTATCGGTAAAGATATAATGAAATACATGAACCTGTATTAACATGTCAGCAGGACAAATGCCACCTTGGCTCCAAGAACAACTCATGAAGATGCAACAATCTCAACAAAATCTTCAATCTATAATGACTCAAAAACAACATCTTGAGATGGAAAAAGTTGAAACTGAAAAGGCACTTGAAGAACTAAAAAAAGCAGCAGAAGATGAACATGTATACAAGCATGCTGGTTCTATTTTGATAAAATCTACTAAAAAAGAACTGATTGATGAATTAGAAGAACGAAAAGAAATGGCAAAAACACGTTCAACTGTTCTTGAAAAACAAGAACTAAGAATTAAAGAATCACTTAAAGAACAAGAAACAAAAATTACTGAAATGATGCGAGGTCCAGTATCTGGAAATACTCAACCACCAAAACCATCATCAGGAAGCACTCAAATTCCAAAACCACAACCAGATGATAATCCTAGAAGATAATCTCTAGTCAACTTCAAAAGAATATTAACAAATTAACAAGATTGTATTTATTGAATCTAGAAAATTTACGAATTATTGTAGATGAACGGGAACGTAAGAGTGGGATTCCAGATTTATTAAAATCTGTAGGTCTTAATCTTGAAATGAAAACACTGCCAATTGGAGACTACATCGTAGCACCTGAAACTGTTGTCGAACGAAAAAGCATTCGTGATTTATTGTCTTCGGTTTTTGATGGCAGACTTTTTGATCAATGTTCTAGACTAAAAGAGCACTTTGAATTTCCAATTGTCCTAATGGAAGGAAATGTAGATGAAATTGAAGAAATAACTGATAATCCAATGATATTTTATGGTGCATTGTCGACTGTTGCTATTGATTTTAAAATTCCAATAATTCCAACTCCTAGTGCAATGCATACTGCAAAATTACTTGTTTCGCTATGTTCTAGAACTGATGCTATTAAAGGACCTTATTTGAAAAAAATAAAAAAATCAAATGATCTAGAAAAACAACAACTATCATCTCTTTGCAGTTTGCCTGGAATAGGAGAGAAACTTGCAGTTAGGATGCTTGAGAAATTTGGTACTCCTTTGAAAGTATATGTTGCTACAACAAATGAACTTGCAAAAGTTGACGGCCTTGGTGATGCAAGAGCTAAAAAAATAAAAAAAGTACTTGAATCTCAAAGTAAACACCTAAAAAAATCAAATCAAAAAACTTTACATGATTCGTGATACTATTAAATCAATTTACAATCTTTGTAATAACTTTGCAAGAGTTTATGGAATGTCTCATTCCAAATTCAAAACTAATTCCGTTTATTGATAAAATTGTATCTGATGGAAAATTATTTCAAACGAAAGACTTTTTCTAAAATCTTTTCTCTCTTAGTAATATGTCAAATGAGAACAAAATTATTTATTACTGCATGCATGGACATAGAGAATCTGTCTTATTTTCATAATTAATGATTATAGGTTATCAAAATATCAAATCATACGACGGCTCATTTATTGATTGCAATGGATGGCGGTTCCCCTTTGAGTAATTTTCTCTTTAAAGGCGTACCGCATATTGGACACTCTTTTCCAGAAGCATAGTTCGTACGACATCCTGGACAATAATGAATCCATTTACCTACGTCTTGAAAAGTATTTGTCATAATTGGTGATATCTTTAATCCAATGTTTTTTGCAACATTCGTAATTGCAAAATCATCTGAAATAATCTCCCCATGAAGATTAATGCAAAGCGCAATTATAGAAATATCTTGCTTTGATAACTGTGGAAAGTCACCTGTTTCTTTGGCTGATGCTATGGCTACATTTATTGATTCTTTATCTGGATCCATTATTTTTAATCGATTAGTCTCTAACAATGTTCCAAGCGCATCTTCATTTTTTTTGATGTGTTTAATTTCTTCGTACACTAAAGATGTAGTATAACAATCACTTGCAGACCCAAATGGGACTCCTGCATAAAATGCACTTGCATCTAGTATTCTAAAATCCAAGTTTGCTCATCTGTCTCAGTCCTCGTTTCTTCAATCTAACAAAGACTGCTGGTTTTCTATATTTCTTTATAGTTATCGGTTCGCCATATCCAGCTGATTTTACTACCTGTGCATCCATTACTATACTACAGTCATGTGATGATATTATTTCTATTTTTTCATCTGGTACTACTATTGACTCTAACCTGTAAACTGGAGCTACAGGTGTTATAATCAAAACATCTAAACTTTCATGAAGAATTGGACCACCCAAAGAAAAAGAGTGCCCTGTAGATCCACTTGGAGTAGCAATTATTACCCCATCCATTTTCTGCTTAACTGTATCATTTTGAAATTTTATCTCGATCTCCGCAGTTTTTGTGAGATTTGTCCTACAAATATAGATTTCATTTAATGCTGGTGGAAATTCTTTACCTCCACATGATGCCACTACTCTAATTCGTTTATCTAAAAAGAATTCATCTTTTTGAATTTTAGCAATTGCATCATCTATTTCCTCTATTGTTATCTCCGATAATATTCCTCTGTTTCCTCCTACGTTGATTGTCAGAATTGGAGTTTCGTTTTCAAGATATCTAAAGACTCTTAGAGTTGTACCATCTCCTCCTAATGTAACCACCAGATCGAGTTTTTCTTTTTTTAGCTCATCTAATGTCTCTACTTTTTTTGCTCCCTCTACTTCTATTGGGGCAATTGTATATACTGTAGATTTTCTTGCTAGAAACTTTTTTGTGATGATTTTTGCAGCCTCTTCTGAATCTTTTGAACCTACTTTACTAACTACTGCCACTTTCTGAAGTTTCAAGTAGTTCTCCTAAATTTCATTTAGTTAAAAAGATATTTTTTATTTAATTTATCACAAAACAAATAAGTATGAATCAGATTTATACAATAACATGAACTATGCACATCCTGAAGTTTTAGTAGACACAGAATGGCTATCAAAAAACCCTCCAAATACAAATAGAAAATTAATTGAAGTTGATTATGATCCCGTAAATAACTATCAGAAAGGTCACATTAAAGGTGCCTCATTAATCTGGTGGAAACGAGACATCAATGATCCTATTACTAGAGATATTATAAATAAAAAACAATTTGAAACATTAATGTCAAAAAATGGCATCACTGAAAATACTGAAGTAATTCTTTATGGTGATTTTAATAATTGGTTTGCAGCATTCGTTTTTTGGGTTTTCAAATACTATGGACATGAAAATTTAAAAATAATGGATGGTGGTAGAAAAAAATGGGAATTAGAAAATAGAGAATACACTACAGATGAACCACAGATTCCACAATCGACATACAAAGCACAACCTCCTGATGAAGGACTCCGAGCTTATTTATTTGATGTTAGCAGAGCATTAGGAAAAGAAGATACTGTTTTGGTTGATGTAAGATCTCCAAAAGAATTTTCTGGAGAGATCACTGCTCCTCCAGAATATCCAATGGAACATGCACAACGTGGTGGGCATATTCCAAAGGCAAATAATATTCCATGGGCAACTGCTGTAAATGATGCTGATGGCACATTCAAGTCTGTAGAACTTCTTAAACAAAATTATGCATCAAAAGGAGTTACTCCAGACAAAGACGTTATTTGCTACTGTAGAATTGGAGAGAGATCTTCTCACAGTTGGTTCGTATTAAAATATCTGCTTGGCTACTCTAAGGTTCGAAATTATGATGGTTCATGGACTGAATGGGGTAATATGATAGGAAACCCCGTGGAAAAATAACTTGTCCCTTGACATTCCTGTACTACAGCAAGGTACATTTTATTTCATTAAAGATGGTGGTGCTGATTTTATTATGGAAGACAAAACCAAACGAGGTCTTACAGTTAAAGAGACATCAATTGATGAAAAACTAAATGTCAAAGCTGATAAAGGCATGATTCACGATATGGATGGAATCGGACATTGGGTGCCTATTCGTTGGTATTTTTCAAAAACCCAATTTGATCTCAAAAAAATTTTAGAGTATGCAAAAACAATGGAAAAAAAGTATATTGAACTCAGAGAGATTACATGTCCAGACGACAGCGACTGATAACCTTTTTAAAGAAATTCAATTCATTAAAAACAGATGTCATTACTTTTAAAAGATCGAGTTTGGTCGATGGAAGCACCAACAGCAAAACGTGGTGTATATCCTCTTCATGGATTTAAACTTGGACTTTATCGATTACCAATTAAACTCGAAGATCCTTTAGAGATTAAATCTGTACATGATGGTTTGAAAAAGGCATTTGAAATGGATGCATATGCAGATAGAATTTTTGCAACATACCGGTGGAAAGAACAAAACATGAAAGATCCTGATGCAAGGGGGTATGAGGAAGTAGAGTTGACTGTTACAGTGGAGATTGTTAGTGGCGAAGTGGTTGATATTATTTATCAAATTTTCCCAATTGAGAAATTTGGTGATCCAAACTGGGTTAAAGATTATAGAAAAAAGGCAGATCATTTTGCAAAAATGGTCATTGATACTATTTTACGTAATACCATCTTAGCAGATAAAATGATTTCATATCTTGCAAAAGCTGAGAAACTTAATCATACACAGGCAACACAAAGACTAGAAGAACTTACCCCTCTTGCAAAAATTGTTCTTAATGCTAAACCAAAAGCAACTGAAGCAACAGAAGATGAAATTGCTGAAGATGATGGTACAGAAATTGAAATTCCAGATGGTGCAAAGCCTGGACCAATTGATATTACTTACAAATCTAAGATGAAACCATCCACTCCATTTGATGCTAATGGATACACTATCAAGACATGGGGTAGAAAAGGTACCAACAATGGAATTCTTGGTGTTTGGGGAGAATTTGTTTCTGTTGACTATGATATTTGTATTGCAGATGGTGGATGTATAGAAGCATGTCCTGTTGGTGTCTATGAATGGTTTGACACTCCTGGAAATCCTGCTTCTGAGAAAAAACCTCTCATGTCAAAAGAACCCGATTGTATATTTTGTCTTGCATGTGAAGGCGTTTGCCCACCACAAGCAATTAAGATCTTTGAACAAAAATAAATAAATTATTTTGCAAGTATAAATAGCGACTAGACCTCTTGTAAACTTAGAGTATGGTCCTTAATCCATTTAATCAATTTGTTTTTGAGTTGTTTATCATTTCTGCAATTATTATTACTGTGTATACTTGTAATTTCTATTATCTCACATATCTCTCAATAAAACGAAAGGCAAATCCTATCACAATAGAAATGGGAACACCTACAATTACTGTTCAATTGCCAATCTATAATGAAAAATACGTTGCAAAAAGATTAGTTGATGCAGTATGTGCGATGGATTATCCAAAAGACAAGATGGTAATAATGGTTCTTGATGATTCAGATGATGACACTGTAGAACTTTTGTTTGATGTTGTTAATACGTACAAAAAACAAGGATTTCAAATTGAACACATTAGGCGTGGTACAAGAAAAGGGTACAAGGCAGGTGCTTTGAAATATGCAATGGAGATTACTGATACCGAATTTGTAGCAATCTTTGACGCTGATTTTATTCCGCCAAGCTGGTTTCTCAAAAAAGCCATTCCTCATTTTGCAAAGTCCAACATAGGGCTAGTTCAATGTCGTTGGGGCCATGTAAATGAAAACTATTCTGCAATAACTCAAGCCCAAGCACTTAGTCTTGATTTTCATTTTCTAATTGAACAAAAAGCAAAAAGCAATTCTAATTTATTTATGAACTTTAATGGTACTGCTGGAATTTGGAGAACTGATTGTATATCTGATGCCGGTGGATGGCATACTGCAACCCTTGTTGAAGACCTTGACTTGAGTTACAGAGCTCAAATGAAAGGTTGGAAATGTCTTTTCTTACCAAACATTGTAGTTAACGCTGAACTGCCAGCTCAAATGAATGCCGCAAAAAGACAACAATTTCGATGGGCGAAAGGTTCCATTCAATGCGCAATTAAACTATTGGCAGACATTGCACTAAAACGAAAAATTGGTATAGAAGCAAAAATTCAGGCATTTGTACAGTTAACTCGTCACATTGTTTATCCTTTAATGCTTATTCAGTTTCTCACATTGCCTATTCTCTTGGCTTCAAACATGAATCTCTATCTGGTTAGTTTTATTCCTGCTTTGACCATTGCTACCTATCTTGCAATGGGTCCTGGAGCATACATTATGATCATTCAAAGTATGTATCATAAATCTTGGAAATCTAAAGTGAAAATTTTACCCGCACTACTTGTTTACAATGCAGGAATGTCGGTTAATAACAGCGTAGCTGTATTTGATGCTATTTTTGGAAAGAAGAATGAATTTCTAAGGACTCCTAAATATGGAATTATTACCAAAAAAGATAACTGGAGAGATAAGTCGTACAATTTACCATTTACAAAAACAACACTTCTTGAGATATTTTTTGGCGTTTATGGGCTGATGGGAATTTTAATCTCGATTTTTTCAAACAACCCCGTCTTTGCTCCAATTATTGGGTTACAAACAGTTGGATTTTTTTATATCTCTTTTATGAGCCTCTCTCATACAAGTTTTAAAAGAAATAAATCACTCCATGTTCCTGCTTTAACCAAGAAGGAGAAAATGGCAAAAAAAATATATCGATTAGCAATGATGGGAGTACTTGGAATCATAGTTTTTGGAGCATTTATGTCTATTAATGGTTATCATGCTGATGTTTACCCTCTTGATAGAATGCGTGGAAACTTGGATGGTATAATCGGCTCAGCTGATCCTGAAGCAATTAAAATTCATTTAACTGCAATTAAGCAAGACTTGGCAATTGTTATGGAGAAATTACCTGAAAGTAAAAACCCTGTTTGGGTATTTCCCACAGAATCTACAAACTTCCTCAGAATAGATCGTGATGTTGATAACATGCTTGTAACAACTCAAACACTTAAAACCGTTTCTCCAGATAGTGCTGCATTTCAAACTGGCATGACTAACATTGGTGACCGCTCTATTGCACTTCGTCAAAATATTATGGATGCAACTCCGTACATGTTTGTCAGCATTTCCAATATTATTTTCAGTACAATATGGATAGCAGCAATTTTAGGAATATTTGCAATTCTTAAACGAAAGAAAGATCAACTAAATACATTTGATGAAGTACCAGGCGTTTAAGAAATATTTAACTCGGTTCTAATTTCATCTACGGCTCTAATTCCGTAAATGTCTCTGATTTGCTGAATTCTGATTGATTCTTTTAGAAGATCTTTGCCAATTGCATTTGTTAGGATTGTAAAGATATCACTAAATCTGACTTCCCATTTGTCTGCACAATCTAAAATTTTACTTACTGCCCACTGCCTTACTTCATGTGGTAATGGAATCTTTTCTCCTGCTTCTATTGACAATCTGTCAAATAAATTGATAATCTCTGCAGTTTGAGCTGCCATATTCTCAAGATCTTTTGAATCCCCATACTTTGATTCTGCATGCATTCTTATGTTTGATTGATATTCTGATAGCTTTAGCAAGGCCATCATCTCTTTTGATGATTCTTTGGATGCTTTACTTGTAGTACTTTTTACTTGTTGCATTTCTTCAAAAATCTTATCTGATTTTTTGTGAAACTCTGCAGTTAATGCGTCTTGTTGTTTTAAAATATCTGAGACTGAAGAAATTTTTTGTTCTATTTTATCTGTCTTTTCAAAAACGTTCTTTTTGAAATTTGAAAAATCTTCTTGGACTGATTTTAATCCCTCCCCTACAAATGCCGTAGAATCGGCTCTGTGTGATAATGAGTTAATTTCAGTTTCAATTTTATCAATTTTTCCAGATATGCTTTTAATGGAATTTATGCTCAAATTAGATGCAGAATCTGCATTTCCAGCAATAGTGGTGAATTGTTGCTTTAACCCCTCAATGACTCCTCCCAAAGAATCAATCTTGGCTGCTTTGCCTGCAACTACATCAATTGCAATTTTAATTGCATCTAACTCTGTTCTGAGTTTAGATACTGAATTTACATCATCTTTTATTTTTCCCAACTCTTGATTCAAGCTGGATATCACTTGTGATGATACATTGACATTTTCAGCTTTTTTGGTTATTTCCTCAATGCTATTTTTTAGATTATCAATTTCATTACCAATGTTTGATAATGAATCTGTTTTTCCAGCTACTTTTCTAAGATCATCTCTTACTTCGTCAATTCTTTGTGCAATTTTTATTATCATCTGTGAATTATTTCTCATTGAGTTTATACTGTCTTCTACTTGTTCGGATAACTCTAGAATTTTTGGAGATGATTTTTGTAATTCATTTATTTTGTGTACTTCTTCTTGGAGTCTAATTGTTTGCTCATTAATTTTTGTAACTATGTTTGCTTGAGTTCTTACTTGATTTAGTCCAGCGTAAAGTTTCTGTGTGTCGTCTTCTAAAATGTCAATTTGTTTTGATTGTTTTTGTATGTTTTCTAATGTCTGTGCTAAAGTATCAATCATGCCTTTCATTGATACAAGTACTTTTTGATTATCACCAAAAATTTTTGACATTACTTTGATTTCTTTTTGTAATGCTTTACTAGAATCTGTCACTGATGCTACTTTCTTTAAGATTGCTGCTGGTGTCGGTTCACGTTTTACGGTTTTTTTTGAAACTGTATCTGTTTTCTTTGTTCCCTTTGTAGCCATATCAATTAACATTATAATATGATGTTAAAAAAGTTAGGTGTAAAATAAAAAATGTAATGAGTTACTTGTTGACAACTTCTGGTTCATGTAGTAACTCATGAAATGTTTTTTCTGCTAGCCCATTCGAAGTCTCGATAAACCCTCTTGGGCAATATTCACACTGAATCATACAGTACGGTATGGTACCGTACTATTATTGCCTAGGTAATTGTGATGTTACCAATTATGCAGTCAGATACCCCAGGTCATTTCTCTACATTATTTTCAGTTGACCTACTCATCATTCTGCAATTAGACTAATGAACATTAAGCATAAAGAGGTTCAAAATATAACTAAATGAAAAATTTTTGTTGAATTCAATGATCTTTTTTGATGAATTCGCAACTGTTTTTAAACAAATTTGTTCAAGCATAACGTGGATACGTCTTTTCTTCAGATTGATCTGTCAGAAATTTTTACAATATTTGAACAGTTTGTATCTATCTTTACTCCAATCACAGACTTTCATACATCGTTTATCACAGATTTAGCTTTTATCATGATTATTGGTGCGATTGTAACCCTTGCCTTCTTTAAAATCAAACAACCTCTGATCATTGGATATCTTTTTGCTGGAATGTTGTTAGGACCCCTATCTCCACTTTGGACTTGGATTCTTCCTTCGGGTGGAGTGTCATCTGAAGTAGTAGAAGGTATTGGAATCCTAACTGATATGTCTGCACTTAATTTATTTTCAGAAATTGGTGTTATACTACTTCTTTTTGTAATTGGAATTGAATTTCCTTATGCAAAAATCAAGAGCATTGGAAAAATGGCTATCGGCGTTGGTACAGTTGGTCTGTTTATGACACTTGGTGTAATCTTTTATGCTGCCAGTATGCTTGGACTAAATTCAATTGATTCATTATTTATTGCTGCAGCACTTTCAATTTCTAGTACAGCTGTTATTGTAAAGATTTTAGAAGAGATGGGACGAATAAAACGGGAATCTACTATTCTCATATTGGGAATCTTGATTGTAGAAGATGTTATTGCAGTAATTTTAATTTCCTCTCTGCAATCAATCGCATTAGTTGGAACTGTATCTATAGAATCTGTTTTGATAGTAGTTATTGTTGCAATAGGTATGATTGCAGGAACATTTACTCTTGGAACTAGAATTATCACACCTCTAATAGATAGAGTGGCGACAGCTGAGCATCGTGAAATTTTGTTACTTAGTGTATTAGGTTTATGTTTTGGTTACGCCCTATTAGCAAACATTGTTGGTTTGTCAGTTGCTATAGGAGCATTTCTTGCAGGAGTGTTGGTCGCAGAATCTAAATCATCTGAAGTTTCGAAGTTGTTGGCAAGTCCAATTAAAGACATGTTTGTAGCAATATTTTTTATCTCAGTTGGTGCCTTGATGGATGTTTCTCATCTTCAAAATTACATTGTTTTAGCAGTTGCGCTAATAGCAATTGCAATTGGTATGAAATTTGGAGGTAATATCATTGGTAGCATTATATTCCGTCAAAAACGTGGTAAAGCCATTCGTTCTGCGTTTACATTGGCTGCTCCTAGGGGGGAATTTTCAATTGTTATAATCAAAACTGGTATTGATATTGGTGCCGTAAGTACATTTTTGTTCCCATTAATTGGTGTGATTTCTATTGTTACTGCATTTATCACTCCATTTCTGGTACGGGCTAGTGACAAAGTGGTACCTATATTTGAAAAGAAAAATGTCTGATGAACTAAAAAAATTATCTGAGCAAGTTCATGATGATGTGACAACATTTGATTTTAACGGAAAAGATATTCCTTGTATAATTTTAGATGAAAGAAAATATGACAAAATAATCTCTAAAGTTGCTGGAAGATCACTTGCGGTTAATACAGATCTTAACATATTACAAGATGGACTTGGTCACGTCTTTGTAGAAATTGTTTTAATATTTTCTCAAGATGGAATAGTTGAAAAACTTTTAATAAATGCAAAAAAGGATCTTTTCTTTTTTGAGTCTCTTGCAAAAACTTCAATGATTGCACTCTCTTCCCCAAAATCTACATATGGAAAAGATAATGTCTTTATGATTCAGCTACCCAAGCCTGAAAAAGCTGAAAATGCGTTAGAAATTATACAACGTGGATTGGAACGCAATAATCAAAGATAGATGGTGCAGTTACCGGGATTTGAACCCGGGTCACGAACTTGGCAAGCTCGAATATTAACCAAACTGTACTATAACTGCAACAATCCTAAGGGATGAATTTGGATATTAAACTGTTTTTAACTTATGTAACGTAGTTAATCTATGGATGAAATACTAATGAAGAAAATTAAGCAAAAGATCCATGACACTATTTCAAACAAAGAGGAAATACAACAACTAATTCAGTTCCTTTCTGACATCGATGATTCTAAATCATTTGCACTTGGTATTGTTGTTGGAAGACTATACAATGCATTTTATTATCAAACAAAAAGAATTTTAGGTCGTGAACCAACAGACATCGAATTTACAGAATTTTTAGAATTTGTTAAAAATAGAAAATTTGATTTAGAAAATTTATGGTGACATCTTTTTTTGCCAGTCAATTACATTGATTTTTGGAGTTCCTGGTATTTTGACACATGCGCTTTTGAGAGCTTCTTTTGCTTTTTCTAGGTGTTGTGCATTAACATAAAATTCCATAATGCATTGATTACGTGCCACTCTGGCTCCTAAGCTTGTAGCTTTGCCCCAAGCTCTTCTCATTCCTTCTGAAATCCTATCTGCACCTGCAGTTGCAACCATTTTATTTTCTCTTAGTAATACATGAGGATAAATCCTGAGTCTACCAAAATAACCTGTTTCACCAGCAGCCTCTTCAAGTTTTTTACTTGCTGATAATCTACATGATTCAATTGCCATATGTCTGATCTGAACTTTTTCGTTTACAAGTAATTGGACACAATAATCATAGTTTGCTCTCTTTCCTCCTTGGAATTTTGCAATTTTTATCTGTGGGTTTCCTTTGATGAAGTCTTTTCTACAGAATGGTTGTCCCTTTCCAACTCTATAATTCGCACCATGCATGATAATTCAACCCCGAATGCCCCATATTTTAACGGTTAGACAACTCTTATTCGTATCTCCAATGCTTATATGGTAATTTAGAAAAAAGTTTCAACTTTACCGTTTCTTATTACCATTATTTCCTATGATGGTTACATGTCATACATCCCAGAGACAAACACCAGAGATGAATATCTCAACTCAAAATCTGCTGTAAACACTAGAAAAATGGCTGAATCTAGCCTTGCTCAGTTTGGTAAATTCACAGAATCTGAATATCATAAAACTCCTGAAGAAATTATCTCAGATCTGAAAGAAGATGACAAGGCATTAGAGAAGATCTATACTGTTCTGAACAAATGGATTACTTGGCTAGGCCAAGATCATCCTGAAATCATCACATATCTTGGTAAATACAAGAATATCAAAAAGACATTCAAGGCAATTCATCCTAACACGCAGAAACAGTATCTTAACCACATCAAAGGATTTCTTGAAGATGTAGGGGGATTTGATATCAATAGCAGAAGGCTAAGAAAAAGAGTAAGATTACCAAAAGCTGAGGAAGAAGAACCAGAACCACTCACAAAAGAAGAACTAAGAATATTGCTTGATAACTGCTCAAACAAGAAAAAAATCATGCTTATGCTGATGAAAGATTCTGGAATGAGAATTGGAGAGGTATTACAATTAAAGAAAAAAGACTTTGATATGAATAAAACTCCTATTGAGATTCACATTCCAGCTTTTGCAACAAAGACAAGAAAATCACGAACAACATTTGCCACACGAGAAACAAGACATATTCTACAAAGAAGATTAAATCAGCTAAATGAAGATGAATTGGTTTTTGGAACAAATGATGATGTCAGAAAAGCCGTAAACACACAGATTTCAGAATTAGATTACATGCGATACAAGATAGGTAATTCATGTCCTAGATTCTTGGAAAAATATGATAGTAATGGAAGATACAAAATAACACTTCATTCCCTAAGGTCTTTTACGGCTACACAATGCGCTGAAGCAGTAGATGAGTCTTTTGCACATGGAATTATTGGTCACAAAAAATATCTTGGACAATACATCCGAAATCAAGATAAACTGGCTGAAAAATATCTTAGGGCAGAAAGCAATCTGATGATATATGAAACTGTGGAAATAATTGAGCATAGTGAAGAGGTGAACAACATACAGGCTCAATTAAACAAGCAAGGCCATTTGATTCAGGAATTATTGAGTGTTAATGATGAAAAAACCAAATTGCTACAGAGTAATAATGACTTGCAAAAGAAAATCATGGAACTTGAATTAAAAATTCAATCTTGATCATCTGTTAACTTTGTACAACTTGGTCAAAGATGGTTTCTATTAATAAAATCAAATATTTCTTCTAATGTTTCCACGAAAGAATAATGTTTTGAAATACAGTCAATCCCAATTGGCCAATATTTACAATACATATACATATCTTGATCCCGTTTTTCTGTTCCCGTCATTTTCAATCTTGGAACTTCGTTAGTATGAAGATAATCTGGCGGTACAATTTTTGTGATGGTTTTATGTTTTACACCCCATCTATTTTTCACAACTTTGCAATCAAAATTAGGCAGTACACTAATTTTAGTTAATTCAGGAGTGGGAATAAATAAATTGGAATCGACATCATACCAAGCATCTTGTTGTTCATTATGCAGATTTGAAATTATTTCAGCATGTTTATTTAATAAATTAACATGTACAGAATAAATTTCAAGATATTGAGCGATATCGCTCATATTCTTTAATGATATTCCTACTGATTGATGATATTTTAGGAAATAGGCAATATGTGATTTAATATAATTTCGTTGTGCATGGATTAATTTATCATTTTTAATATTCTTGAGATATTTTTTTAATAGATAACTATCTTCAACATTACAATAATGTAGTGATGCCAAGAATCCCTTTAATGTTAAACCAAAGATCACTGTTTTTTTCTTAGGTTGATTTCTATATGTTTTTGATTTTACAAGATGAAGAAAATCCAATTCATGAAGAACATCACATCTTCTAGAAATCTGTCGTTCTTGTAACTTGGTAAGATTAATTCTAGTTCTAAAAGTTTCACCTTTCTTGGCAAATTCTGCTAATATATGAAAATCAGAATCTTCCAAATTAAAGACATCTGACGAAGATGATTTAATGACAGGATTTTGGTAAATTACCATATATCATGCCTAAAAGATAGTCGTCAAGTAGTCTATGACCATATATGCCGTACTGATTACATGAATTTAAAGAATTTAGAAAACGAGCTGAATACTCTTCATAGTATTTTTTCCAAAAATGAAGAGAAAATAGGCCAACTCACACATAGAGAAAGTTATCTCAGATCAAAATTAATGGAGTTGGCAAAACAATGAGTCATTGGTGTCTTACCTGTAAAAAATATCCTTCAGAAGAAGATTATGAGAGCATCTGCAAGGAAAAAAGGCATGACATTGATTTTGAAGATCAATTTGAACCATCTAGAAAAGAATTAGGATTATCAACCAAATCAAAATCTGAAAATAAAACTCCAGATGTTGAAAGAGTGGTAAAAGGTTGGTTTGGTGATATATTCGTTGAATCAATTTATATGAATGATGAA
Organism: Nitrosarchaeum sp.; assembly: GCA_036984365.1. Classification (GTDB taxonomy): domain Archaea; phylum Thermoproteota; class Nitrososphaeria; order Nitrososphaerales; family Nitrosopumilaceae; genus Nitrosarchaeum. Next base: position 357,803 of record BQXB01000001.1, on the reverse strand, counting down.
CCGTATTTTCTTGCAAATGTAAATGGTGAAATCAAACTATCAAAACAATTTGAATTTGAAGGAAAGATAATTGCACCCATAGAAAGAGAAGATACACCATACGAGACATATGAATTTTCAAAATCATATCTGGATCTGCTAAGGAATAATCCACCAACTAAAGAAAAACTACTTGAACAATTAGAAACTAAAATCAAGAGATACATAGATGTTAATGATAATAACAGATTAGTAATTCTAATTGATACATTCCTAACTTATTGCCAGGACCAAATTGATACTGTACACTATCTATTTATTGTAGGTGATACAGAAAGTGGAAAAAGTACAATTGGCCATCTGATCAAAAATGTTGGATATAGAGTACTGTATCAAACTGATTTGAATTATGCTGGAATTTATAATTTCTATGGAACAAGAGAAGAAGCTAATGGTACAATCATTGAAGATGAAGCTCAAAACTTAGATTCAAACAAAGACAAGATCAGACTTTACAAAAACAGCTATACTCGAGATTCTAAAATGGCCATAGTTGTTGGAAAGGATACAGGACATAAACGTCAAATATACTACAATACTTTTGGATTCAAAGTATTCATTGGTGAAAATATTCCATATGACAAGGGATTCAGAGAAAGACTAGTAGTTTTACGCATGAATACAGGCTTTCCTGAGGCCAACATCAAGAGATTAACCACTGAGGAGAAAGAGGATTTTATCCTTCTTAGAAATTCTCTTCTATTTTACAAAGTATCTCATATCCGAGAACAGATCCCAATAGTAAAAACAGGTCTAACCAACAGAGATGAAGAACTATTTGCTGATTTTATCCGAGTCTCATCAGGAACAAAATATGAAGAATCTGCAAGAGAGACAGTAAAGCAATTCATCAAAGAAAGACATGAATCAATACACAACAGCTTCGAATCCAAATTATTTGAGTTGATAGTGCTACCAATAGATGAAAAGTTTCTCATTATCTTTGAAGATTTTTGGAATCACCTTACAGAGAAACAGGATACTATCAAAGGTAGACTAGATCATGGGACATTTTTTTCCTACGATTATGGAAAAATTACTAGGTATAGAATATCGCAAACTCTTACAGACAAATTTCAAGCAAAAAAAGAAGTTATCCACAGAGAGAAAAAGCAAGTAACAGCGTATCTGTTTAATCCAAAAATATTGATCAAGCTTGTAGAGAAATACAATATTTCTTTGCCAATTGATCATGTGTTGTACCAAGATAAACCAACTTTGAGGGATAGCAATGAGCTGTAAGGGATTATGTGATGATATCCATAAAGAATCAATCAGAGGATATGATAAAGGACAACGATATTGTAGTATGTGCAGATATTACATTAAAACTGACAAAATATTCTGTACTTGTTGTAACAAGATGTATCGAAGAAAGAAGCGATACAACAAACTGCTTCTTAATACCATGTAAGGAGTACTATGTTTCATGTCAGAAAGATTGGTAGATATTCCAATTACAAAGGAATTAAGAGATAAAATTAAGACATTAAAAATGAAGAAGACATACAATGACTTCTTGAGTAGTTTACTAAGTATGTAATGAATCTAATCCATTCTATAACTAACGATTTGAGAAATGACTAAATCAATAACACTGGAATCCAAAATTGAATTATTTCGAGACTTGCTCTATAAAGGATGGGATTTTGGAGATTATAGATATGGAATTCCAGATGTCATAGTCATGCAGAAACTTGGTTGTACTCCTCAAAGTTGGTCTAGATATAGGCCTTTACTAATTCAATATTGTAATTTCAACGATCTAATCAAAAAAGAACAAAGGGATGGGATTACAATACAAACCATCAACATTAGAATGCAGTATAACAAAAAAGAGAAGATATGGTATGGTAAGAGAAACTATCATGATCTTTGTCAATTAGGTGATCCATTAGAATGATGACTGAAGAAGAACTAGAAAAATACAAAATTTGTTGGGTTGCAGAAGACAAATTCACATACTAACACACACCACACAACTCGAACTAGAGTTTTTAACATTGAAATCTATTCATGTTTTATGCCTAAAACAGGGCTAATTTAGAGTACTTTTTGCAATTAATTTCCATATTTACTCACAAAAAATGAAACTGAATCATGTCTATTTCTAAATCCTTAAGAAGTTAATACGTTTGCTAGAAAATCATGGGCTTATTCTCTAAAAAAAAGAAACTCTCAAACTTAGAAAGCGATACTTAGATTTTGATTTTGAACGAGTAATGGTTAGAATCCTACTCGTTAGAAATTCCTAGTTTTTCAAATTTTATTTGCAATAATTCCCTAGCCCTTGCAATCTTGTTTTCAATTAGATGGATAATATTCGAATTTACTTAGTCATTCAGAATGATTCCTCTTGAAACAATCCTATCTATTTTGATCATCCTTTCTTTGCATAATGCACGGTACGACTTACAATGACTTCGAATTTTCATCTTCTTTTGAGGAAACTTTGTTTTGTGTTTTACATGAACGTTAAATAAATAATAGTACCATTTGCAAATTTTTTCTGGTTTAATTTCATCAAACATATTTTATGATGCATTGTAAAATTTAAAAAGACTAACTATTAGTATAAATAAAGATCATTCAAGAATTGGTTTGCTGTTTAAGCCATTCACATGTTAATGGTAAATCATATTGTGAAAACAACAATTGTTTCTTGGAATCAGTTTTCTTGAAGATATAAAAATAATTTTTTAAAATATATTGTAGTAAGGAAAGTGACCTCCTATTATTTTTTAGAACTTCTACTAATGTTTTCAAATCAACATATAAACAGAAATCAAATACTTGCAATATCTGTTCAAATGTTTGTTCCAGTTGTTTTGGATCATATTGTAATCTGGTATGCAAATTTCCTTTTGCTGGTCTAAGAAACGTACTGGGTGAACAATGAATTTGTTTTGAAAGGGAATGGTATAGATAATTGATTCTCTCTTCGACGGTTTTTGGTAATCCTATACACTGAAGAAGATTTTTTTGCCCTAATGGTTTATTGCGTTTGTCATATTCCTCTAAACAAGTAACATAATCATCTATTGTCATTGAATTTGAAGTTATTTTATCATTTAATGTCTTAGGTGATACTATTGCTGAGAATGCCCCTGATGACGCTTCCATCAACCATCTAGATGAACGCAAAGCGCCTATGTATCCACTCAATAAACAGTTAATTTGTAATATGTTGCATTCATAAATTACTGAATCAAAATGAAATTGCAATATCCGTAATGGATCTTCACGTTTTCCATCTCTGAATTCATATAATTCTTCTTGAGTTATGGTGGATATTTCTATGTAAAGATAACGAAAACAGTTTATTTTTCCAATCAACTCACGGTGTCTTAGATTTGCATCAAATCCTTTTAGATGCCATTCTATGTCATCATCCAAATCATCTCTAAGAAAATATTCATCCAAGATGAGATTCAGTAACCATAGTATGTTTTAATTATTCTGATTAATTTTACAAAATAAACATAAGATGACACTTATGTTCGCGAGTCTATTTTAGATATTTTTTCAAGACATCTTAGAATTAGATGTTTCAAAGATTATGTCTAATTATTCATTTATAATTTTAAGAGTTTCAAAGAGAAAATTACTTAGAGAGTAGTGTTGGGATCAATAGTTTCTCAAAGTCCCAAATTGGACAGTTGGTGTCACATTCCTGACCGCATGTAGCCATTAATTTTACTTCTCCTTTGAAATTATTTACTGGAAGGGACATGATGCTTCTTGTTATATCATACTTTGACATTCCTTTGGATGAAAGATTCTTTTGTTCAAGATATCTTTCTAGACATTTTTTTGGTAAAGAGTCAACAGAATAATGAGAAGGATCGTTGCTAATAGTTTGAGGATATTTCATGACTGTAACTTCGTCTTTAACAAAAATCCAACCAGCTATAGATATAGGTAATTTTCTTGGTTTAAAATCAGTTGCAATATATGCAAAATCAACATAATCTTTGATATTTGAAATCTGTTTTTTTGCTCTTTTCAGATTATCGTGAGAAGATTTTACTTCTACAATTCCAATTTTATTTTCTTTAATTAGTAACAAATCAATATCAGAGATAATATTTCCCCATGAAATATTTAATCGTGCATGAGGAACAACTTGAAATCCTTGATTTTGAAAAAATGGTTCTAATTTTTCTATAATTGGAGCTTCATACTTACCTATTTTTTTACTTGATCTTAAGATAATTCGTTCTATCATGCCGAGAATTTCTCCCGATTTTCAATTATTTCTTTAGTTAAAGGCTTTGATGATTTTCTATCTAACTTTCCTGTAAGTAAAATTGCACAACCAAAGCGTGTAGAAATATTTCTTTTATCTTCAGTAAGGATTGTATGCGTAACTCGAGGTCGTATAGAGAACGTCCACATCGATTCCATGCTTTTAGAATCAAACTTGTAGGTTAGCATTTTAACGTTAGTTTTACTGTTTAATTCTTCTTGATTTTCAGGAGGAATTAAAGAAGTATTGCCCAATTTTCTAGCTTTTATTTCAAAATACGTTTCAAGTGTTGGAATTACAGCTTTATTGAAATTATCTGAATGGGTTAAGCAAAGTTTGATTTCACTCACACTTGGAGGAACATAAATTATGATGTCATTTATTGGCGTGGTCATAGTATCATCTCCAACTTGAGTAAAACCAATAGTTCCCTCTGCCATGTAAACTGTTGAATTGTAATCAGTATGAGTAAAGAATTGAGGTTCTCCATATCCTGCACAATCTGAAATATCATTAACACATGACAGATAAGATAGTGCTAGTAGAGTTTCTACATTAGAGATTCTATTTCTATATACGCGTTCAAGAGCAATTAGTCTTCGAATGAATAATGGAGATGAAAAACTACTTCCAGACAAAGATACAGGTCGTCCTGATTTGTTAATGGTACTTACTCCTACATCATCAGAGTTTAGATTAAGTTCCCTGTCAATGATATTCACATTTCCTCCATGTTCCACAAGTTGAGGTTTTTTACATTCGAAGAGATCATATGCTCCACTTCCACATCTAGAATGAGGAGATATCCCATTTACAGGTGCCAATGATTGATATTTCGAGCTAATTTTTTTTGCAATAGAACCAACAGCAATTACATTTGGAGTATTAGCTGGTGGAGTTACGGGAAATCCTCTAAGATAATCAGGATAAGTACCACCTTGATTTAGACAGTCTTTAATTTCAGGAAAATCTAGGTTTCCACCACTTGCTACAAGACAAACATTTTTGTTTTGAATCAACCTGTCAAGCATCACCATGAGAAGAGGAGGCATTTGTGGAATGCCTATAGATGTCACAAATAATCTAGTTTTGTCAGCATATTCTTCAATCCCTCTAATCAATCCCATAGAAGCAAATGATCTTTCTGCACTTGACCAAATTTTATATGATATGATATTGGCAGAATGAGTCTTACCTGTTTCTCCAAATGCGATAAGATTAGCTATTGGGGTACCATGTCCATTACCATCATGTTCATCATCTAGATTTTGGAAAAGATATGAATTTCTCTCATAGATAACAGGTCGCAAAGAAGGAAGATCGTTTATTCCACTATCCATTAAAACTACTTTTGGAAGATATGGATTGAAAGGAGTATGAGAATTGTTTGAATTTTCAGAATTAGATTCTGAGCTAGATTCTCTGATTTCTTCAGCTACTCCATCTGGAATTAAATTAATTTTAAAAATAAAAGTAGATTTTTCGATTAATTTATTAATAATATTTGATGTGACATCCGCCAAAATAAAACCAAATTTTTGAAATTCTTCTCCATACATCTTACAATTGTTGTTTGAAAAGAAATTCTGAAGGATATTGATATAGATTTTATTTTTTATAGTGTCTAGATTTGGGATAATGGAGAAAATCAGCATTTTGATTCCAGGCATGTTAAGGATTTCATCTTGTATCTGATCTTCTTTTGTTAGGGATTTGATAATGCGAACTTTTTCAGTTAGATATTTTGGAGTGTTTTTATTTGATAATTGCTCTAATTTTTGCATCGATCCAGAAATTAACATTCCGTGTTGCTTTCTATCGACATACGCAACAACATTTGCCTTTAATGCATCTAAAATAGATTTTACCTCCATTTCTGAAGGATTTGCTTTGGTATACACTTTAAGAAAAACCTCGTTTTCTTCTTTTAGTGATTTTTGACTGAGGATTTGAGTAGTTTCACGAAGTTGGTATTCTACACCACGTCGTTCTCGTTCTTGTAATTCTGGATCTTCAAATGGTTCATCAGTATATTCAGGATAGCGAAATCCGCCTTTTGATCTAGATTGTTTGAATGGGTTTGAAATCACTTTAGCAGATAAAAATTCAAATTTTGAAGAGTCGTTTGAAGACAATCACATACTTTCAAAATTTCTCAGTTTTAAGCATAGATGTTGTTACTGATTTTCTATATGTTATGATTTTTTATTTACAATGTGGGTATGTTTTCATACACTTTAACTATATCCTCCATGTATCTGTGTTCTCAATGAAATTTGAATCGATACTGTTTTTGAATTTTCTGTTAAGCATTACGACAAGCATTGTGTTTTTACGCCTAATTCGGTGGGGGGGAGCATTCTATTTTTAATCGACAAAGAGTAAAAAGGGAATCTTACTCTCCACACCTAGAAACATGATATAACTTGTGTTAGTACGAAAGTTTGTTGGAAATAACTAGTAATCAAAAAAATTTATGATTGTAATATTAAAAATTTTAAGACTTAGGAACATCCACATCTAATACTGTTACAGTTTTTACACTCTTTGCTACAAATGCATTCTTTATTTTTTTTCTGGAAAAAATTCTTAACTTTTGATCTTCTTGTTGCGTGAAACGGTGGAGTGATGTTGAATGTTCTTGAAAAACCATCTACTGCTTTTTTCATTCTTGACATCGGAGTTGCTATTAAGCCTGCCCACCCAATAAACTGAAGTATTGTTCCAAAAAATAATCTTAAACTATCTATAGTAAAGAAATAAGAGAATGAATTAGGATTTGAATCACCACCTGAAAATAATTTCCACCAATACTCCCATTCAACCTGAGTGAAAATTATAAATGATGAAACCAGTAGAGCGATGACAATACCGTTAATTCCAAGAAGTGATGCGTATAATCTGATGGTGGTAGTTAGTCCATTATGTGCAAAATCAAAATTGACACTATAAGTATCTGCAAAATTTTCTAATTTTTTTAATTCTTTTTCATCAAAGAGTACATTTCCATTTGATTGTGTTTGCGGACTTTCTGATTTTACGTGAGTTATTTTTAGTCTTTTGATGGTTTTAGAAAAAAGTAAAAAATTTACAGATGTTCTAAACGCCCTAATCTGAAGAATATCTAATAGGCTTTTAAATTTGGTTGTTTCTGAGTGAGTTAATAAGCGCCTTGTATTTTTTTGTATGTGTAATGATTTATCAAGAATACTATAATCCTCTTGAAAATTGGGAAATCGTCTTTTTGTATTTTTGAATGCATGATAAATAAGTGGTAACCATCTCTTTTTTTCATTTAGAATATTTTGAAGATGAATTAATGAAATATTAAAAATATCAAATATATCTTCATCCAATTTTTTGAGATATGCTTCTAATTCTTTTGTAAACTCTGAACTTATGTTATTTTCAAAACTCATTTTGTAATATAGTAATCCAGACCCTGTTCTTTTATCAACATCAGCAATGTTGGGCGTCATTATCATGTCTTCTATAACATAGATGACAGAATAACAAAATTCAACTAATTGTCTTTGAATGATAGTTCGATTTTTTATTTGACAATTTCCTTCAATGAGTATCAATCCTTCTTCATCAATTTTAAATTGAAAAGGATTATCTTGGAAATCCTTTTCAAGTGACTTTAGATCAGGATCATCATCATCACATAATTTTTCGATTTTTCCATTTTTTTTTATTTCAATGACATTTTGTTTCCAATCATCAAAGTAGTCTTTTTTGAATTTAAGTTCATATCCAAATTTTTTTTCTGTAATTTGATAACTTGTAATGTATTCTTTCTTTAAAAGTTCAATTACATTATTAACTTCTATTAATGAAGCACTTGGCAACAGTGCTAAAAAGACAAATTTTTTATTTTGTATATCAACTTTGGAAAAATTAGTTTTAAAAATATCGACTGTTTTTTGATTTATGCATCTTTCTTTCTTTCGTGCTTCTTCAATTATTTTTATTTCATCATATCTACAAATTTCTAATATTTTTTCTTGAAGCTTGTTAAACCGTTTAACTCCTAACTTTCGTTTTAGTCGTTCTACTTTTGCAAACAATAATTCTTTTCCTGTTTCAGTCAATAATACATTATGAAGATAAAAATCCGATCTCTCTCCATTGATTATTAAAAATTTCAAAATACTGGTTGCAAAATCAGTTTCAAGATCTCTTTGTAATGATCGATAATAATTTCCTAATAAAGGATTTGTGTGTATTTCATCTTTGTTTTGCACATAACTCCTGGTAAAATATTTTTCCAAATCATTTTCTTGAATATATTGAAAAATAATGGAAATTAACTTGTGAATTTTCAAAAAAGTACGTTTTTCATTGTGTTGTGGAAGATTTTCTAGTTCGTAAATAATCCATAGATATATTGTTTTAGGATCAACTGTTATTGGATCATTTTCATTGTGTATTTTCCATTCTACACTAGTATTTTTTTCATTACATTCATGAATAAACGCTCCTCTATTATTTTGGGCAATTTTTTTACCAAGACCAATATATTTTCTACAAACATCACATCGTTCGTCTTTATTCCAATTTTTCATATTTTGGGCTTTTCAAATTTCATTATTAAATTCATTGATAAATGAAGTTTCTTTTTCCTTGATTCTTTAAAAAATCTTTTGTAGCATCTGAAATTCCATATATGGTCGCCACAATTAGTTATTGTACAAGATCTATTATTTTAGAATGAATCTAATCAAAGCACAAATGAAAATCTCTCTTTAAAACATAAAAGATCCAATAAATACAACTTCTTGATCTGGAGTTATTAGATCTTCTTTTAAAATAAAAATTGTAATCTTATCAGTTTCAGCTCTGTTGGAGTGTGTAATGATCATTTCTTCATATTCTGAAACTTTACGAGAAGCGTCAGATATTCACGCCTAATACTGGAGTTTCTATTTTTTCTCTTTGTCATTAAACTAGTTTACATCTAAATTTTATGAATAAGTAATCTTGATCCACGTTCTTATCTTTTGTTGAATCTACTCAGGGTTAGTATCAGTGTGGAACCTTGGATCAAAGATTAAGTGAATATTCAAACTATATTCCTAAAATTAAGTACACCAAGTTAGACCATGTTAGGATCTACTTAAAACTATTAAAAACAGCAAATTGTTCATAATTTAGAATCTGAGGCTATTTTTTCTAGAATTTCAATGTAAGAATAACTGAAAACCATTAAGTTTGGTCAACATAAATATGGAAAACCATCGACTCTCTCTTCATTATGGAAGAAGCTCCTTTAGTGAAAGGCGAATTGATCTCAGATCAAACTTGTGTCACAGATAAAGAAATGATTCATGAACTTCAACTCAAAGGGTTTGGAGAAATTGAAAAAGACAAATTACTCTTAAAGTCATTTGAGTCTCTTTATTTGTTATATTCCGATAAATTGATTCTCCGTAAGGGCAAAAAGCAAATTAATTTTGATGATTTATTGAGTGTTTGTCAAAAAAATGATTCTGAAACACTAACAAAATTTCTAATCTATAGAGATTTGAAAACTAGGGGGTATGTTGTCAAAGATGGATTTGGATTTGGTTCTGACTTTAGGGTTTATGAAAGAGGACAATTTGGTGAAAAAGGGGCAAAATTTCTAATTTTTGGTCTTAATGAAGGTCAACAAGAAAAGATGGGTTCTCTTCAGAAAAAAATTGAGCAAATCACACAAATGGGTAAAGAACCTGTAATTGCTGTTATTGAAAGACGCGGAGAAGTAATTTACTATAAAATTAATCGAATGAATTTTTATGAAAATAAATCGGGTCTAGATCTCTCTCAACTTTAAACTTCAAATATCCATTCAGGTGAGTATTTTAAAAGATTGTTTCTTTCTGCTTCCATAAAGTCATGAACTTGAACAAATTTTGTCTTGTTTTCCCACAAGTCTTCAAAATCCTTAATCTTTCTATCTATTCGGGATTTATCATTCCATGATGTAAATACATCTACTGATTCAAAATCTCTAACATTGGTAGAAAGAGATGATGATGTTCCAGTGAATGCAACTGCATCTCCAGTTCCATCTTTGAATATGCCGATTCTTTCTGAAAACAAATTAGAAACCATTTCTGAATTTGTAATTGCTATTTTTAATTCAATTTGGCCATTATTTATGAAATCTTGAAGCTTCTGAATTTTGACATCTTTGATTAATTTTCCATCAAAACGTTTAGTGTATTTTTCATTGAAGAGTTTTGTCAGTATGTCAAGATCTGATATCTTGAATTTATTACCTGTGATCATTCTTAATTTTGCTTTACCTGAAGTAAAATTATCAAAACCACTTGCAATTCCTACTAAATTTCGAATAGACAAAAAATCCACGCATCTGTCATATTCTGTACATGTGGATAGACATGGAAAGAAAAATTCTGCAACTATGTCATTTCTATCTGAACGATACTCTTCCTCAAACTTGATATCTCGTAATTGCAATATTTTTTTAATATGATTTTGTTATTTAAACAAACAATTCAATTTGCAGGAATAGTACTTGGCATGACATTGCTTTTTAATCTGATTGGTTAGTCCATTGGACCTTCTATTACAGGAATGTTTCAGCAAATACATCGAGGTACAATAGATGGAATCTTGGTTGTTTTCCCACCCCTGAGGTATCCATCATGATTTTTGTTACGGCATTTGCAATATCATAGTATCTGTTGCTTTTGCAATTAAGCTAAACTGAAAAGTTACTGTCTAAACTAAATCTAAAATCAGTATGTTTTCAAAAAATTGAATGCTCCCGTCGGGATTTGAACCCGAGATCACTGCCTTGAGAGGGCAGTATGCTTAGCCGGACTACACCACAGGAGCTTGTTCAAAAACAACCTCCATCTCAATTTAAAGGAAATGTTTTGACAATGAGTCTTTAGTAAAAATTAGTACGTATGTTGATTTATACAAAATTCCAATCTAGTTATTTTATGGACTTGAAAAAATTTATTGAAGATCAATCTTTGACAAATTTCCCTGTTGGTCTTGGAGGATGTAGAGCAATTAATTCATTCTTTGATTCATGCGATTATGACATTACTATATTTGACAATAAATCTGACTCAGAGAAAATTATTTTCTATGATGGTAATTTTATAAAAATTCATCATGGATCATTAAATGAAACCAAATCTAACATTCTTGTAAAATATGACGGAATGCAGATTGTTCATGATGAGTCTTGGGAACTTAGAATGTTTCTATCAAAAATAAAAGAGAAACGTTCCATTCTTTACAAGGATAATGCAAAAAATTGTCTATTTAGCTCTCTTTTTTGTTGTGAAAAAACCAAAGAAGGAATAAACACTTCAAACGCATTTTCATCTTGTTGGCAAATTTGCGCATCTTATTTTTTAGCTGACGCAATTTATTCTCTGAATTTGTCTGCTCCCAATCCTACTCATATGTTGGATATAATGCGTAAATTCAAGAAAAATCAAATCAATGAGCATATCTCAGTTGTAACTCAAACAGTTGGAATTGAAAGAGCAACTGCTCCTTTACTAGAAAGAATGCTCAAATCTACCGTTGGTTTCTCTGATAAAATAGAAAATAACAACCATTCAAAAATCATTCAACAAAAATCAGCCTATTTTATAAAAAATTCAATGTTGTCTGACTGCTATTTTTACCTAGGATATGTGAATAGAGATAATTTTGAAAAGATTAAAGACAAAATAGATCGTCAGCCAGATCTAATTCATATACTTAGGGTTGCATTTGACATAGAAGCTGACTCTAATATGCTTGAACAACAGGCAAAACTCATTCAAAAATCATGCAATACAATACTTGGCATGGTTTCTGGTGCGTAATTTTACATAGTCTTGTACTAACATTTTAAAATAAGTAACGCCATTGCGTATCTATGACAGATCAAGCATGTGGATGCGAAGCAGACAGCGGCGATCCAACTTACTCATGTGATTGTGATATGCAAGGTCATTGTATATGCAGCGCAGATTGCAAATGTAAAACTGACGTTTGTAAAGAAGCAGTTAAACAACTATAAATCCAAGTTGTTTTAATTTTATTTTTTCTTTTTAATTACTCTTCTTCCTCAATTCCCCATGATTTTACCAGTTCTTTTTGGAATTTGTCTGATTGTTTTTCGTCTAATGAAAAACCACAATTTTTGTGAGTTGGAACTACTGTCATTCCGTCAAGCTTAAACTCTACTTCGTACAAGTGAACTTTTGAGCATTCACACATTATGTGATTTCTTGATTTTTCCTCTATATTTGCTTATTTGAATAACGTTTAACTATCCGTAATGCTCATTTTTTTGTGAAATGAAGACATTGTTTTTAGTTATTTCTTTAATCATGATTTTAGGTTCATACGCTATTCCGTCTGCAATGGCTCAAGTACAAGCTGGTGGTGTTGAACTTCCAGGTGATCCAACATGGTTTGCAGGAGAGGGTCTCAAAAAAGGTGATTTCTTTTCATATTCAATGTGTCATGTAGATTATCGAGAATGTGTTCCTTTTGAAATGGATATGTGGATTAAAGGTGATATACAAACTGGTTCTGAAGACAAGTGGCTTGTAGATGTTGTTGTTTATGATGGAAATAAAGTAATTAAAGGTAACATGGAACTAGGCAAATTAGCACCAGAGCCGTCCGGTGGAAGTGATACTCTTTCCGTTTATCGAGGTGCATTCAAATCTTCTATTGTATGGTTGTCTGCTTTTGCAAATGGATATGATGAAGGTGGTGATAAAGGACCAAAAAAATTCTCTGCTAAATCATGGGGTAAAATTGCAAATATTGGCGGTGAACAGATAATTCCACTTGCTATTGAAACAATTACTGTTAAAGCTGGAACATTTGATACTGTTGTGATGTCTTGGAAAACTGGTGGTGTTAGAAGTAATGTCTGGGTAGTTGATAATTTCCCATTCCCAGTTAAGGCTCACACATATACTCACGTATCATCCGGAATTCCGCCAACAGAATATCAGTTTGAATTACTAGATTATCAAGAAAACGTTGTTCAGGATCCATTTGCTAATGTCAAATCTACTATTATAGGTGTTGATACTGCAAACTGTCCAAGCACTGATTCTTTAAATAAATCAATTAAGCGACCAACTAAAAACTTTGAATATCAAATTCATGCTTACTATAGTCCTGATTTCCCTGTATCAGGATGCCCGATGAAATGGCAACTAAATTTCCTTAGCAAATATCATGATACTGAATTTTTGAATCAAGTACAGTTTGATCTTATGGTTGTAGATGACAAATTTACACTACCGCCGCTACGTTCTGTTGCTCAAGATCAAGGATATGATTATCTCTATTCTCCATCTGGATTAGCTACTATTGACATGATCGTTAATCACACTCCTGGCATTGCTCATTTTGTTGTTTATGTATACGGATTATCTCCTCAGGGTATTGTCCCATCAAACCCAATTGATTATCTAGTCATTGATCTTCCAATATCTGCAAAGACTGGTGGTCCTGCTACATCAAACATCCCATCATGGATTAAAAATAATGCAGGATGGTGGGCTGATGGCTCAATTGATGATAACTCCTTTGTACAAGGTATCCAATTTTTGATCAAAGAGAACATAATTAAAATTCCACCAACATCACAAGGCACCAGTTCTAGTAAGCAAATTCCATCATGGATTAAAAATAATGCAGGATGGTGGGCTGATGGCTCAATTGATGATAAATCCTTTATCGAAGGACTCCAGTTTTTGATCAAAGAAGGAATCATGAAAATTCCTCGAGCTGCTTCAACCTCGAGTTCCAGTAGCTCTGGTCCTGCATCATGGCTTGATTAAAAATACTTTTTTTGTGTACATTCAAATTGTTTGATTTTAAAGTTGATTAAATGACAGGTCTATTCAGCTATCCAAAACGGCATCTAAAGAAATTAGTTAAAGATGGAGATTATTCCGAGGCACTTGAATTTGGAAAGAGTTTGGAGGAAAAATTTTCCAATGACCCTGATTATATGTTTATGATGGGAAGTATCTATTTTATTTTAGAAGATGCAAAGAGAGCAATTCCATATTTTGAAAAAGCATGTAAAATGGCACCTGACGATGTTGAGACTTTGACTTTAAAGACAAATACCCATCTTGCATTACAACAAAAAGATGAGGCAATTGACTGCTGCAAAAGAATAATAAAATTGCAACCAGAAAACTATGAAGCACATGGTCTACTTGAAAAATTAGAATCTCTTTAAAACATTTAACCCGTTTTGCTTTTAATCTCATATGCATTTTCTAATAACCAATCACAAAACTTTGTAACATTATCGTCAAATTCAGTCCAGATGTGAACTGAATGAGGTAAAATGTCTATCTTCCAATTTTCCGTAAAAACTCTTACACCTTCTTTGTTATCGTACATGTAAGCGTCTTGAACCTGTATTTCGCCTAAAACTTCTTTTGCCTTTTCTTTAATCAATTCTCGGCTAATCGGAAATCTCTTTTTATCATAATCTACAATCAAACTAAGATCTCTTTTACCATACATTTCAAACTCTTCTATTCTGCCTTCTTTTGGAAAATTTACTACTAGTTTGATGTTGTATTTTTTGCCTACTTCCTTGCCAATCTCTACTATTTTTGCATATGCCATGCCCGGATTTTTCTTTAACATGAAGCGAATTTGTGGTAGATTGGCTTTTAGCTGTTTTTGAAGATCTGTTACTATCTCTGTGAATAACATGATGTTATTAATTTGAAACTGGTTATATTCATTAATCTTCTAACCTGATTAGTTTTTTTAGATGTAAAAATAATCGTCATTATGGCAATGCCGATGGATTACAACGGTGTACGAATTGATGATGGCTCAGAAAGAACAGATAATGTCAATGATTACAAAATTACTTGTATGGATTTCATCAAAGAAATATCTCATGATTATGAAGCATGGGTTGACTACTACAAGCTCCCTGAATATGAAGATCAAATTAGACGAAATGGAATCCGCTCCACCATAGAAAGAACAAATGATTGGATTGCTAAAGTTGCCCAAACAATCAAAGCAGTTGATGTTGTCATGAATGATGGAATTCAAAAGATGGCAGAATCTACAGCTGGAAAGCCATTGGAGTTTGGCGTATTTGTGAATGGCAAATCAAGCTATACAATGGCAAAATCTGGAATCATAGATGTAAATGTAAAATCAAGTGGTAGACAGGGAAGAAAAACCAAATTAGGATTTCATTTTAAAGATGATAGATTTAGAATTGAATCTACATGCGGTGCGTTTCTAGATGAAACTGATTTGCCTACACAAGAATTTGATTTAATGGATATTCATCTCAAACTACACGCAGAAAATGCAAAGCAACGTGATGTCGTATCTTTTACTGTTACTGTAAGTGAAATGGAAAATGATGTAGAGTTCGAACGAAGGGGATTGACCACTATTATTCATATAGTGTAATAAATCTACGAACACAAATCGACTGACTACATTTCAGATCAGACAAAATCAGACTGTATGATCACAGAATTATTCTACTGTAGAATTACAGTTACTCCGTGTTGTATGTAGAATACCTCGTAATCTTTTATAATGATAAAAGTAAGAACATAATACTATAAGATGATTACGTATGGAGCATACAGTTAATTCTACCGTAAAAGAGATAGACACCATAAAATGGTCCGTAGTTGAGGGATACTGCTTGCCTTCTATGAGCATGGCTCGCTAAAAAAGTCACAGATTACGTTGAAATCAGGCTTGAAATATTCTGCATGCATGAGTTATCTAAAATGGTTGCATGACAAGATGGAATTTGTGAAATTTGAATTAAACAATGAACAAACAGAAATAAAATCAGTGCGCCTTTCTTCACATGGAATTTATTTTTGCAAAAACAAGATTTTTGAAAACGAATGCATGATAAAAAACAGCAATGAACATTTGTTTGCATAAAAGTATTTCGCACTGATCAGCCCGTGCCAGACAGTGCGTTTTTCTTATTAGTGATTTTCAAACTTGGGAATGGTAATGACAAGTATGACACAAGCAACAACGATCGCAAGCATAACTATTATGTTGACTGCTTTAACAATGAGTAATGCATTTGCTTCACATCCTTTACCAGAACTCGATACTTTTGCTAATGGAAGTCAAGGCATATGTTATCAAATGACTGCATTAGACAGTGTTTATGTCAATGGTGGTACAGATGAAAATGATCTGCTAAAAGATGAAACAGAAGATGCAAGAGCTCATATTAGTAGCAATACCGATATGACACTCACATATGATAGCAGTTGTCAAAGCAATGACAATCAAGTATCTGCACAATGGATGTCTTCTAGTACTATTGCATCCATGAGTGATATGTTAGGAAGTGGTTCAACTGAACATAAAATATTCTGGTACAATACAAATTCAAGTGTAAATCTTGATACTAGTAGTATTTGTACTGGTGGTAGTGATCCTCCCCCAGAGTTTGTAGCCAATCACGAATTTGGTCACTTTGCAGGAGTATATCATGCAGAATGGTATGATTCAGAATCACATACTATGATGAAACCATCATGTGGTTCAGGTTATGCATCAATTAAGACGGAAGATAAAAATCAGATAAATGGTTTCTATTAGGAGAAAAAGAAAATGAAAAGAAAACAAATCTTAACGTACTCTATAATAGCAATAGCTGCACTTAGTACAATTGGAGCCTTTAATGATCCATTTGTTTACAACAAAACTTTGTTTGTAATGGGTGCAGATATTCCATATGTTGAATCAGATATCTCATTATCAAATCCAAATATCATTGGTTCACATGGTTCAGCTTCATATGTTGCTGAATTTGTCACAGAAATAAAGGATAGAGTAGACTATACCATACATGGTATCGTCATATCCATCGATGATCCTGTAGCCTGGACTGATAATGTCGGAAATGAACGTGGTATTATTCCAGTACAACTTCAAGTAATTGAATCTACAAAAGGCACTATAAGTGATAAAACATTCACTGTTCATCTATAGCTAATCATTTTGATGAAAAATGGTATCTTTCTGCGGATTCGCCTGACTTTGAAGTTGGTGAGGAAGTAATTGTTCACATCACAGTTGAAACACCTGATGAGAATAGCGGCGATCTAAATCTTGTTGCATTAGGACCATATGCTAAATATAAAATTCAAGACGATAGAGCATATAATATCCAATTCCCTTACGGAAAATCTATTAGCAGTGCATTAAATGAATCTCGCTAATACTTTTTCTTTTTTTATAAAAAATACCAATGCAAAATATACCTCCTCACATTCCTCACGCATTATGTCCATGAACTAATTTGAACTCTTAGACATAATAAGACTCGTTATTTTTTGTGTCTATGTGGCAAAAAAGGTCAGTATAGTGTAATCTCTATTGCAACTCTTTTTTCATCTGCTCTTTTTTCACCGGGATATTTTAACTGAGAAATCTTCTGCTCTAGTTTTTCATCTTCAACCACTTTTGCCCTACCTGTATGCCTTGAATTATCATATTCTATGATTACATCTGGGTTTGCTAAGGCATTTTTGAACCAGTCTCCATCTGGCCTGTGTCTTGAAAAATAGATTTTTTCATTATATTTTACAGCACGAAGCATTACCGAATGTATTATGCCTGTCTTTCTTCCTTTGGTTATTAATACCGCACGAAATACTTGGCTCATTTCCCTGAGACAATACTTCTGTCAAGTAATTTAACCTCATTGCTAGAAAATTCTGATATTTGGTATGATAAGCAAATCTGATTAAAGTAACTCATGTCAGTTAAACTCGAAGATATGCCTGAAAATACAGCCACAGCTGATGACTTTGTTGGAAAAAAAGTCACGGATAGAGAAGGAATCTCATACGGTAAAGTTAAACATATTCACATTAATCAAAAAACTCTAATCGTATCGGGAGTTACCATTCATCAAGGATTTAACAAAGACTATTTCCTTGGCGCTGATTATATTGACAAATTTACAGAGGAATCTCTCTTACTTGGCAGACCTCCAATTAGAACCGGAATTCCCGTAGTTGACATCGATGGTCACAAAATAGGCAAAGTAAAACGATTACACAAAAATCCTGATACCCACGAATTAGAATCACTTGAAATCGGAGATGGTGTTTTACATTCAAAAATAATTTCTAAATCTGAAATATGGGGAATTGGAGAAAAAGTAATTCTTAAAGTGACAAAAGAAGGATACAAAAAATTAGAATAATCTATTTTAAGAATTCTACTTTTTAGTCTATGGTTTTTTATTGCAATTGAGACAAATTGGTATCCCTTTCTCTAGTGTTATCTCAACATTTGATGTGTGACACTTTTGACAGAGTCCTTTCATGTTGTGACTGATTAAAATGTTCTTTAAATTTTTTGTGAGATTATTAACACTTAACAATTTATAATTGCAATAACCGATCAGAGTATGTATTCTGTAGAGACTAGATCTCTTTCAAAAACTTTTGGTACTGTAAAAGCTGTTAATGATATCTCTTTTGCAGTTGAATCAGGTGAAATATTTGGATTTCTTGGTCCTAACGGTGCAGGCAAAAGTACTACTATTATGATTCTTACTACCCTTCTCAAACCCACTTCTGGACAAGCTCTTGTTTCTGGGTTTGATGTGATGACACATGCAAAGCAAGTTCGTCAAAGTATCGGATATGTACAACAAGAATCTACAGTTGATGAATATCTATCAGGGAGAGAAAATTTACTATTGCAAGCAAGACTCAATCACATCCCAAAAGATCAAATCAATAAACGAATCGATGAAATTTTGGACTTGATTGAATTAACTGATAAGCAAAATGACTCTGTAGTCACATATTCTGGTGGAATGCGCAAGAGACTTGATATTGCAGGTGGATTGCTACACCATCCAAAAGTCTTGTTTTTAGACGAGCCTACAGTGGGATTGGACATTCAAACACGCAGAAAAATTTGGGAGTACATAAAAAAAATACATGAAGAATTCAACATGACCATCTTTCTTACAACCCACTACATGGAAGAAGCTGATCAACTATGTGATAGAATTGGAATTATTGATCACGGCCAGATTCAAATCATTGACACTCCAGAAAATATGAAAAATGCAATGGGTAATGAAGTAATATCTGTAAAATTTGAAAGCAAAAATCCCGACGATTTTTTATCGCAATTACATAAAATTGAATATATCAAAAAAATAAACAAAGACAATGATAAGTTAACAATTTTTACATCAAATGGAACCCAAGTCATTCCTGAAATTTTTAAAATTTCATCTATGCTTGAAATCAAAATTATTTCCATTTCTTTGACTCAGCCAACTTTGGATGATGTCTTCATCTCTTACACCGGTCGGGAAATGAGAGATGATGATGCTGGATTTAATCAAAAACGTGAACATGCAAAGATGAAGAGGTTACGTGCATGAATTCCTTGATGTATGATACCTATACTGTATTTTGGAGAGAGCTGAAAAGATATAAAAAATCTCGCAGTGGAGTTTTGATTCGATTAATTCAACCTGCAATTTGGATTATTGTAATTGGAAATACGTTTTCTGGAACTCAACCATTGATTCAATCTGTTGGATTTGAAGGAGAATACATTGAATTTATGGCACCAGGCGTGATAATCCTTACTGCAATTTTTACTAGTATTTTTGGCGGGGTCAATACTTTGTGGGATAGACGATATGGATTTATGAATAAGGCATTGACGTCTCCTATTTCACGATCCTCAATTGCTTTGGGAAAAATGTCGGCAATATCTTTAATCTCTGCAATGCAGGCTAGTCTAATAGTTGGAATTGCTTTGGCAATTGGTGTAAATTTTCCAAACCTGTTAATGATTGCACCGATTATGGCCATTGTGATATTATTTTCTCTTGGATTTTCTGGAATTTCTGTTATAGTTGCTGCAACTGCAAAGTCTCAGGAGACTTTTTGGGGAGTGATTAATTTTCTTGGAATGCCATTATTCATGTTGAGCCCAGCCCTTTTTCCGCTAGAATTACTCCCTGACTGGTTGGCAACCATAGCAAAATTCAATCCTGTAACTTATACTGTTTTACTAGTAAGAGAGATGATGACAGGTGTTTCTGAAGGAGGAATTTCTACATTCCTTAGCATAGGAGTAATAGCTGTATTTGTTTTAGTCATGATTGGTTTGGCAAGCTATGTCTTTACACGAGAAGTAAACAAACCATTTTAACAAAAACTATCCCATATCAAAATAATTTATATGATTTCTATATAGTCCATGTAGTGATATTGTTTTTTCGTAATCTATTATTGTTATTGCTAAATAAATTACAAAACGTGATACATCAATGATAACAAAAACGACATCATTGCTTATGATCGCAACTATGGTTGCTATTATGGCACCACTAAATGTAAATGCTGAATCAGAACCTGCAGCTCCAAACACCAGTTTTGTGTATAACATAAACGGTGCTGGTGCTACGTTCCCATTTCCGCTGATTGATTTATGGAGGGTAGAATACAATACAGATTTTAAAAATGTAAATCTAAACTACCAATCAATTGGAAGTGGCGGTGGAATTAAACAGCACATTGAGAAAACTGTGAATTTTGCAGCAACTGATGCACCATTAACTCCAAAAGAACGATCTCTAGCTCCAAACACATTACATATTCCTGAAACAATGGGAGGAGTCACAATACCCTACAATATTCCTGAAATTCCAAAAAGTGGATTGAAATTAACTGGAAAAATAATTTCTGGTATATTTCTTGGTGACATTACCAAATGGAATGATCCATTAATTAAAGAACACAATCCTGGTTTGAATCTTCCTAACCAAGATATTATAGTGGCACACCGTTCTGATGGGTCTGGAACTACTTTTGTATTCACTGACTATCTTGCAACAGTTGATCCAGATGGTTGGAATGTAAAAGTAGGAAAAGGTAAATCCGTTCCTTGGCCTATAGGTATAGGTGCCGCAGGAAATGAAGGTGTTGCAGGAATTATAAAATCTACAACCTATTCTATAGGTTACGTTGAGTTAGCATATGCATTCCAAACTGGAATGACTGTCGCTCATGTTCAAAATGGTGACAAAAATAAATTTGTTGAACCAACCATAGATAGTATTGCTGCTTCTGCAGCTAGTATTGTTGATAAACTTCCTGCATCAGACGCAGATTGGTCTGGAGTATCTATGGTAAATGCACCAGGTCCTAATTCATATCCAATTTCAAGTTTGACCTATCTTCTATTGTATGAAGATCTAAAGGATACATCAAAGAATAAAGAACAAGCAAAAACAACACTCCACATGATTCATTGGATGATAACCGATGGACAAGAATTTTCAAACAGTCTGTTATACCCTAAACTTCCCGACAATGTTGTGGAGTTGAGCAAGAAAGGATTATCCAAGGTAAAGTATGACGGTGAAATTCTTTGGGAGTATGATGGCACTGGAAAAACCATGTCTAAAACAGAAACCAAAAATACAAACATTCCAGATTGGATTAGAAACAACGCAAAATGGTGGGCAGATGGATTGATCACTGACGAGGATTATATCAAAGGACTACAATATCTTATATCTCAGGGTATTCTAAAAGTTTAAAATCCTTATTTTTTATTTTCCTTATTTTTTATTTTCCTTATTTTTTATTTTCCTTATTTTTTATTTTCCTTATTTTTTATTTTCCTTATTTTTTATTTTCCTTATTTTTTATTTTCCTTATTTTTTTTTTTTTTTCCTTATTTTTTATTTTCCTTATTTTTTATTTTCCTTATTTTTTATTTTCCTTATTTTTTATTTTCCTTATTTTTTATTTTCCTTATTTTTTATTTTCCTTATTTTTTATTTTCCTTATTTTTTATTACTTTATCTTTCTATATAGTATTATGAAAACTATCTATTGTTATGTTCTATATGTAAATAATATTGATTCAATTTATAGCACCTAAATTATGTTTTATATCGATGAACTACAAAAAAACAGTAACTATCACGACACTAAGTGTAATTGCAGTATTTGCTATTACATCTTTTACAGGTCTTGATATAGCTGACATCGATGCAGCTACAGTTGCAGTTCAACCAGAAAAGTTTGTGTTTGTTGAAAAAATTTCTACAACTGCCATATTTTCATTTCGAGATGGAACTGAAATAATTCCAGTTCAACAATTTTCTCAAACTGGTGGGTTTGGAATTGCAACTTTAGATGCAACAAGTAGATCAAAGAACTCTGCTAATGATGTCTCTGGTCGAAAAGTCCCTAGCTTCACAATGGAAAAAATTGTAGGCGGAACTCCTCTTCTCTATCATGCAGCTGACGAGGCACAAAAATACGCCCTTAATTTTGGATTTGAACATCCATACAGATTATTTGAAGTTGAGGTACTTGTGGCTCAAGGTGGTGATGTATTAAGATCTTTCAAATACAAAGATTGTCAAGTAGTCAACTATGCATTAATTACAAGAGCAGATAACGAAGAGGGTTATACTGGAAAAGGATTTGCGCATGTAGACCAATTTTCATTCGAATGTAGTGGTTACACTCCAATGAATCCTGGCATGGATTCAATGAAGAAAGTTGAGACTGCAAAAACAATTGGCACTTCTGATCTAAAGTCTACAGACCAATGGGAAAAAGGATTTACAGTAAAACCGTAAACTCCAATTTTTTTTTATTTTTTTTTATATTTTATTCTTTAGAAATTATACTTTGAATGTTCTCGTCGATTGCAACTTCCGCAATATCTCCTGAATACTCTGCAATTCTTCTCAAATCTTCTAAAACAAATTTTATCACTGTTGAATTTTTTTCACTCTCTTTGATTTTTGACATGATCTCTTTCTCTTCCTCAATTACTTGATTTACCTTCTCTGCAACACTTTCCCCTTTTTGAAAATCGTGATTTTGAACAGCCATGATTGATTCTTCAAAAACTTCTGTTGATTTTTCAGATAGTTTTTTAATTTTATCTGTAATTTTTGGATCAATCGTATCTTCGATGAATTTTATTCGTTTTGCAATTAATCTTGCATGATCTCCTATTCTTTCTATCTTGCCTATGATTGTTCTATACTCAAGACAGTCTGACGGTCGTTTTAACCCCATATCTTCAAGAATGCTTTGGTTTTCAACTGCCAAAACTAGATTTCGTCTCATGTAAAGACCAAATCTGTCAACTTCATCATCCATGTTGATTACTTCTTCTGCATGAGGAATGTCCATTTCTTCCAATGCTTCTATAGATTCTTTTATCATGTTGGCTGCCATAAGATACATTCTTTTTAGTGCAGACTCGAATGATAATTCTGGTAGTCTAGTTAAAATTTGAATAGTTATTACATCTGAACTGGATTCCACAATTTCAGTACCAATCATTGACGAATGAACTAGTTCTCGAACACTTCTGAAATGTTCTGAAGAAATTCTCATTCCTCTAGTTTTAATCTGAATAGTTTTATATCCTGCAAGATATGTTGCAATAATTTTTCGTTTAACTGAATCTCCTGAATCCTTTTGACTGGAGTTTATGATCGCTATTGTTTGATTATTGCCATTACTATGTTCTCTTGGAAAAAGAGTTAATGATTTATTTGAATTTTTTACTATAGTTACATTTTCTCCAACTTTAATTTTTAATTCCTCAACCCATTCTTTTGGTAGTGATACAATGTATGTGGAACCACCACTAAGCTGAATTTTTCTTGCCTGTTTGCTATTTTCTATTATTTTCAATCACTTTTCTCTAACAACTTTTCCTAATTATTATTTAGTTAACGAACTATATAGAATTATGATCATTTCGTAAAGTATGGTGATATGTTAGATATGTAATTTTAATATCAAATAGTCGTGAATAAAATAAATCTGAATTTAAAAAGACGAGTAATTTCAGATAAAATATTCAAGATCGGGGCTACTGCTGCGGGAGCATATGTTTTGATAGTGGTTGTATTAATTGCATTTCAATTAGCATCTGAATCATACCCTGTTTGGGAGGAAGAAGGCATATCATTTATCACAAGCACTGACTGGAATGCTGTAGAGGGAAGAGAGTCATTTGGAGCATTACCTTACATCTTGGGTACGTTGACTACTTCTGCCATTGCAATGATGATTGGCGTTCCTCTTAGTATTGGAATTGCAATGTTTATTTCAGATGCCCCGCCAAAAATTGGTGCACCTTTAGGGTTTTTAGTGGAGCTTTTAGCCGCAGTTCCAAGTGTAATTTATGGTCTTTGGGGACTATTTGTTTTTAGAGTCTATTTTAGGGATTGGTTTGAAACTCCACTACATGATACATTTGGTGATAATATTTGGTTATTTTCTGGAAATCCGTATGGATTAGATATCCTAACTGCAAGTGTTATTCTTGCAATTATGATCATTCCAACAGTTTCTGCAGTTTCTAGAGAAATCATGAAATCAGTTCCTCAACAACAAAAAGAGGCAGCTTACATGCTTGGTGCAACGAAATGGGAGATGTTCAAGCTTGCAATATTTCCATATTCAAAAACTGGTCTCATTGGTGCTTCTATCTTGGGTCTTGGACGAGCAGTAGGTGAAACAATGGCAGTTACTATGTTAATTGGAAATGCAACTGGCATTGGTGCAATTCCATCATCATTATTTGGTTCAAGTCAAACTATGTCAAGCATTATTGCAAATGAATTCGTTGAAGCTTCACCTGCATCTATACACATGCCTGCATTGATTGGCATTGGTTTAATCCTACTCTTAATTGCTATTGTGATTAATGTTATTGCTCATTTGCTTGTATCAAAAATGCTCAAAATAAAAGAAGGTGCGATAAATAATTGACTTCAATTCAAGATCGTAGACAAGAATATCGTTTATTATTCAAACAAAATGTTGCAAAAAGATTACTTGTTGATAAGATCATAAGACTAATTGTTTTTTTATGTGTAATCATTGCAATTATTCCATTAGGTAGTATCTTAGTTGAAGTATTCAAAAATGGATTAACTGCAATTAGTATTGAATTCTTGACTCAAACTCCTGGTTCTGCAGGTTCTGGAGAAGGAGGCATAGGACCTGCAATTCAGGGAACTCTGATAATTATAGGACTGTCTAGTTTAATTGGTGTTCCAATAGGTGTGATGTCTGGAATTTTTCTTTCTGAATTTGGAGATAATAAACTTGCAAGATCTGTTAGATTTTTCAATGATGTCTTTATGGAATTTCCCTCTATTATTCTTGGTATTTTTGCATTTTTAATGATTGTTTTAGTTCTTGGTCATTTTTCGGTTTGGGCCGGAGCATTTGCATTATCTCTAATTATGTTTCCAATTGTTGCAAGAACTACTGAGGAATCACTAAAGATGGTACCTATTACATATAGAGAAGCTGGAATCGCATTAGGATTAAAGAAATGGGTAATTACATTTAGAATTATTATATCAGCTGCAAAAAGTGGAATGATTACTGGAATACTTCTGTCTGTATCTAGAATTGGCGGTGAAACAGCACCATTAATTATGACAATTCTTGGAAGTAGTCAGTTCTTTAGTAGTATGGATACTCCAATGGATGCTTTGCCTTTGAGAATATGGCGACTCTCTTTATTACCTTATGATAGTGCTCAACTACAAGGCTGGGGGGCGGCCTTGGTCTTGATTATGATTATACTTGGAATTAATTTAGGTGTACGATACTATTTTGCAAATAAAAAAAATCTATTCTTTGGCAAATTCATTCAACAAAGGAGAAATTATATAAAATGACTGCATTAACTATAAAACCTACTAACATGGTGGAATCAATTCGTCTAGTAAATTCTGTGAATTCCTCACCTATTGCAATTCCTAAAGATAAGCCTAACGTAAATAATATTAAATATAAAATGATTGCAGAAAACGTTACAGTATCTTATGGGGGGATAGATGCTGTAAAAAATGTCACAATGAAATTCAAAGAAAACTCTGTTACCGCTTTAATTGGCCCATCGGGTTGTGGAAAAACTACTTTTCTTAGATGTTTGAATAGGATGCATGACATGACAAAGAATGCTAAAGTTACTGGTAAAGTAATGCTTGATGATATTGATCTTTACTCAAAAAATATTGATCCGATTTATCATAGAAGAAAAGTTGGAATGGTTTTCCAAAAACCAAATCCGTTTCCTACGATGTCTGTGTATGATAACGTAACATCTGGTCTTAGATTAAATGGTGTTCGTGATAAAAAAATTCTCGATGAAATTGTTGAAGATTCATTAAAGATGGCATATCTTTGGGACGAAGTTAAAAATAATCTAAAAAAATCTGCTGTGGAATTATCTGGTGGTCAGCAGCAACGATTATGTATTGCCAGAGCACTTGCAATCCAACCTGAAGTATTGCTTATGGATGAACCTGCATCAGCACTTGATCCAATTGCCACTCAAAAAATTGAAGAAACTATCACTGAACTAAAAAAGGACTATGCAATAATCATTGTAACACATAACATGCAACAAGCAATACGAGTTTCAGATTATACTGGATTTATGTATCTTGGTGATCTAATTGAATTTAGCGAAACAAAAAAATTATTTACAGATCCAAAACAAGAACTCACTGCAAAATATGTACAAGGTCACTTTGGATGACTCGCTTAATAGATCCATCATTACATAAATTATCTTATATAATGTCTCAGATGGGCGATATGGTAATTGAATCAATATCTTTGGCAGTTGATTCGTATTTAACAGACAAAAATACTAAAGATAGAGTTTTAGAATTGTCTGACGCAATCCGTGTAAAATACTTTGAAGTAGAAGATCTTACGTTTGACATGTTGTTAAAATATCAACCGCTTGCTGATGATTTTAGATTAATTCGTTCATCAACAGAAATTTCATACGCATTTTCTAGATTTGGTCGATATGCTTACGATATAACACTTGTTAGAGACTTGTTTGGTGATGTATCTGAATGCACCAGTGCATCCCTTATTGAATCTTCAAAAAAAGTAAAGCATATGATCAAAGAAGCAGTTTTATCTTTTGCAGAATTAGATGTTAGAAAAGCAGTTACAATTCAAGAAGATGAAAAATTTATTGATCAAATTTATTTTGATCGATTACCAAAATTAATTCAATCTAAAAATACTAGATGTGCACTTGCTGAAGCATTACTATTACGATATTTGGAAAGAATTGGTGATCATGCTGTTTTTATGAGTGACGCAATTAACTATATTGTAACTGGTAAACATAGACCAACAGATGAGCGTATCGCCTCACATACAAAAACTAACCTGTAATATTCAATATATTATGCTTATAGCAATTCTAAACTAGAAAAAATATGGAACTTTACATAATTAGACATGGAAAAGCTGAAGAGATCTCCATCTCCAGTGATGCAAAAAGAAGATTGACTAAAACAGGTATACAAGAACTTGAGTACATTTCAAAAGCACTAAAAAATTTTGATATCCAAGTTGACTATGTCTTTTCCAGTCCTTTAATTAGAGCAAAAGAAACAGCAGAAATTGTTGCTAAGCAACTTTTAGTAAAGAAGAAAAAAATAATTACTTGGGATGAATTAAAACCGGAATCAGATGTTTTAGATATACACAAAAAATTCTTAAAATTAAGTCCTGATGCAAAAATACTTCTTGTTGGACACGAACCACATCTTACAAATTTAATTTCATCAATAATATCTCAATGTAATGTTACAATGAGTCTCAAGAAAGGTGGTTTTGTGTCAATGAGTATAACATCATCAAAATCAAGAATTACTGGAACATTACGAAGTATTTTGACCCCAAAGCAATTGAAATTATGTAAATAGACAAAAATGTTTTGGTGATGATGAATAAATCAAATAAAAAAATACAAAATAATGAAATGGCCAGAATTTCCGATGTTGGTAAATTAGGAACTGCATCAGTTTTAGATCTTGGGTCCAATTCTGTAAAACTAGTAAATTACAAAATTAATTCATATAATAATTACAAACCATATCATCAGGAATCTGTACGAGTAAGACTTTCTGAGGGTCTAGAGCTAGGCATTCTGAGAGAAGATTACATTGTTAAAACTATTGAAGCATTAAAGCTGTTCCGAAATATAGTTGATTTTGAAGAAGTGAATTATGTGATATCTGTTGCAACAAGTGCAATAAGAGATGCTAAAAATAGACTTGAAATAATAGAAAGAATTAACAAAAAAACTAATTTTGACTTTAAAATTTTATCTGAACATGATGAAGCAGTATTTTCGTATACTGGGGCTATTCGTTCTTTAAGAATTCCATCTGTACTGTTTTTTGATATTGGTGGTGGAAGCCTCGAAATGGTACTTGCTAAAGATTTTGAAATACAAAAAGTCATTTCTTTACCCCTTGGCGCCTTAAAATTGACTCAAATGTTTTCAGAAGATAAAGAATTTGAAAAAACTGACTATTATAACATGGAAAAACATATCATTAAAACTCTTCCAACTAAAGAAGAATTAGGAATTTTAAATCACGAAGATTTGATTTTAGTTGGTGTGGGTGGAGTGTTACGCGCATTAGGCAAATATGATCAACACTCTAAAAACTATCCTCTTTCAAAATTACACAATTATGTAATTAATTATGATTCTCTAGAAACAATCTCTAAAAAAATTCGTTCGTTACCTGTAGACAAAATTACCAAAATTGAATCTATTGGAAGTGGTCGTGCAGATACCGTTAGATCTGGAAATCTTGTAATAATGCAAATTATGAAAAAGTTAGGCTTTGACAAATTAATTGTTAGTGCTCATGGACTTCGTGAAGGTACTCTTGCACTATCATTACAATATCCAAAAGAATTTGAAAATCAAAGTATATCGTATTCAAATATAAAAGATATTATTTATCTCTCTTCACAAATTGAAGAATTATCAGAATCTGTTGAAGATCTTGTAAGATTAATGTTTTCAATGAATTTGTTATCTGATCATGAAAGATTTTTACTTGCTTATGCGTTAACTCAAATTGATAAATTATGGTCTTTTAGAGATATTGATAATGTATTGTATTCAATTATGGATGATGATAGTTCACTAAATCACAGAGATCAATTAATTTCTGCATTGGCTTTAATCTATTCTAAAAAGAAAAAAAAGGCAGATCCACTTATTTTAAAATTTGAAAATATTTTAGAAATGAGCGATAAAAAATTAATTAAAAAAATATCCTCTATTGTTTCTCTTTGTGACATATTTCACAAAACATGTGTAAAAATAAAAGCAATCTATAAATCTTCGAATTCAATCGAACTTTCAATTTGCCCTAAAACAAACATTTTTCCTGAAATATTACTACAACAAGCATGTGAACGATTGGAAATTGCACTTGGTATTTCCATTAAATCTAATATAATTTATCAGGAATCTGCTACTGATTCTGGACATATACGAACAGTGTGAGCTATTGGAATTACATAAGATCTATAGAAAATCTATAGATAGGCACTGACGTGTAAATTACATATGTCAGGCTTATCTAAAAAAAATCTAAAACATTCTGACCTGCCAGGAAAGCTTATAGTGGTAGAAGGAATTGATGGTTCTGGAAAATCTACTCAACTTAGTCTACTTGAAAAATGGTTACGATATAATGGATTCGAAGTATTTAGAACTGAATGGAATTCATCAGAATTAGTTAAATCGGTAACTTCAAAAGGTAAAAAGAAAGAAAATCTAACTCCTATCACTTTTAGCTTACTGCATGCAACAGACTTTACAGATAGATTTGAGCGAAATATATTGCCATTGTTACGTGCAGGATATTTTGTTTTGGCAGATCGTTATATCTATACTGCATATGCAAGAGATTCTACTAGAGGTTGTAATCCTAATTGGGTGCGAGGAGTATATGATTTTGCAATAAAA
The DNA here is from genome assembly GCA_036984365.1 of Nitrosarchaeum sp. Classification (GTDB taxonomy): domain Archaea; phylum Thermoproteota; class Nitrososphaeria; order Nitrososphaerales; family Nitrosopumilaceae; genus Nitrosarchaeum. The sequence goes on along the minus strand of BQXB01000001.1, from coordinate 327,622 downwards.
CCTGATATTACATTTTACTTTAGAGTGCCATTAGATACTGCCATGGATAGAATTCTTGCTGGCAGACCTAAATTGAAATTCTATGAAGCTGGAATGGATCTCAACTTATCCAAAGATCTCTATGAAAGTTTTAGGATATTTCAGAGTAGGATAGTATCTCAGTATGAAGCAATGAGTAAACTAGAAAATTTTTATGTCATGGATGCAACTGCACAAATTCAAGAGCAACAAAAATCTATGAGAGAACAAGTGCGAAAGCTTCTTCCAAAGAAGATAAAAAAGAAAACAGTAATGGAGACTCCATAATGGCAGATTTGGTTAGAGCCGTTAAAACAAGAAAGCCTAAGTGGTATGGAACAAAAAAAATCGGTGGTATACCTTATCTTAAAGATCTTGAAATATCTGGTAGATTAATTGTTGTAGAGGGACCTGATGCATCTGGACGTAGTACTCAAATTGAAATGCTCACTACAAAACTTGAAGCGGATGGTTATGCTGTTTTGAATACAGGATTAAACCGTTCAGAACTTATTGGTCAAGGAATTTTGGAAGCTAAACGAAATACCTCTTTAGGTAAGAGAACTCTTGCATTATTTTATGCTGCAGATTTTGCTGATCAGTTAGAACAGAAGATCATTCCAGCACTTAAATCTGGATATGTTGTTTTGGCAGATCGATATATCTACACACTAATGGCTAGAAACACAGTTAGAGGGATTAAAAGGAAATGGTCCGGTAACCTGTATAATTTTGCTCTTATTCCTGATATGACGTTTTACATCGACGTGGAACCACTTGCTTTAGTACATCGTGTATTTGCAAAAAGACATAGTCTAGATCACTATGAATCCGGTGCAGATCTGGGCATATCTGACGATATGTTTGAATCATTCATTATATATCAACAGAAACTTGCTCAAGAATTTTTAATTTTAAAAAAGAAATATAATTTAACATTTATCAACGGTAATGATTCAATTGAACAAACCTATGTAAGATTAGAAAAACAAATTAGCAAGTATCTTTCCAAAATCTCATGAATGACGTAAGTGAAGTTTTTCAAAAAATATTTCAAGAAAAACAATATAATTCACAAAAAAGATTAGAAAATTATTTGAATAAACAAGGAGAAGAAGAAATTCATGACTTACGTACCTCAATTCGTAGACTGGAATCTGTATACCTAATTCTTCCAAATTCATTTAAAAGAAAAAAAATAGATAGTTTTGTTTCTACCTACAAATCATTATTTAAAAAAATCAGCATAATAAGAGATTTTGATATTCTTATTAAAAAACTCTTGAATAATGGGTTAACAGAGAAATCTGATTTTATATTATATCTTATTAGGAAAAAAGAAAAAAAGATTCAAGAAACATTAATGCAAGCAAAAAATTTATCTAAAATTAGCATTTCACATCTTAATGAAGGTAATCCCAAAAAAATAATCCCCAAATACGAAAGAACAATTTTCTCACTTGTAGAATTGGTTCAGGATTTACTCCCAGTAGTTTCATCAGATAAATCTAAAATAGAAGAATTACATTTTATGCGAAAAATTGTAAAAAAACTTCGTTATATTCTAGAAATTGATCCTAACAATTCTTATCAGTATCTAATAATTCAAATGAAGTTATTACAAAAACTCTTAGGAACTATACATGATTGCGATATGGCAATTAATTTTCTTAAGAAAAATTCTAAAAAATTTCCTGAATTGGAACCATTTATTCTCAGAGAAGAAGAAAATCGTAACCAAATTTACAAACAATTATCTGATTCTCTATCTGAATAAAGAAATTCAAAATTTACTAAGTTTTTGCATCTTTTTTAATCTGCTTTAGGACGTTCTTGGCAGCTTTTACTTTTGATTTCGCTTCTTTTCTTGCTATTTTTTTTGTCTGTTTAACATGGTGTTTTGTCTCTTCGAGTTTCTTTTTTAATTCTAATTTTTTCTTTCTCGCTTCAATCTTTGCTATTTTTTTTGCCTCTTTTCGTTTTTTCTTTTCAAAAATTTTGGCAGTAGCAATTGTCTTTTTTGCCTCTGCCTTTATTTTTTTTAGTTCTACCTTATTTTGTTTTATCTTCTTTTTTACATCTTTAATTTTTAATTTTTCTTGTTTAATTAATTCTGAAAATTGATCTGTAGACACAAATTATTGTGTTTAGATGTCATTAAAATACTTATTACTAAGAGTTTTTTCTATATATAATTTTTTAGATTATGTAATTTTTATAATAATTCGTATTTTTTTATAATTTTAAAAATTAAACTTATTTCAAATGTGAAAAGATATACTTTCAAAAGGATGATCAAGATTATATTTTCATATAAACTATGACGTTCTGTTAATTATTCTACTAATCTATATTTTTTTATTTTTTTACATGTTGTTTGTAAATCATATAGAATATTCTTTTAGATCTAATATTGATAACCTAATTATGCATAAAATTAAATGCAAAAAATGTGGAAATATGGAAACTGAAATTCTACGAAGAGGAAAATTTTCCGAGGATGTAATATTTTGTCCGTCTTGTGATGACATATGTAATAGGATTTGACGATGTGATTTCTATATAGATTATGAAATTTTTAGTTATTACATAAGATCATTGCATTTTTGTTTTATTCTATTGTGTTATACTATACTTAATGACTACTTCCATCTTCCTTGAGCAAGACAATGCCTCATTTTCAAAAATCTTATTGTCAAAAGAAGTAGCAGAAATCATTAAACAAGTTATACGTGAGACAACTGATACGGTTCATCAACATTGCTGTGATAGGAAGAGCTCCCCCAAAGTAAATAATGTGTGAATTATAACGTCTTAAAAAATATGAAAACCATCTTTGGTTAATTCTAAACTGTATTGCTGATTTCTATCTGCTTTTTTTTAATTTTGTGATTATCATATTTTCTAGAGTTCAATATGGTTTTATTTTTGTATGTTTTATCAAGGATGATTATGATGTTTTGCATGATCAACAAAGAATGTATGCATGATTTTTATCATCAACTTACAATATGTTATTAACATCTTGATGAAAACAACAAGTCTAGGGTAAAGTTTGAAATCTCAAATATGTACCAAGATATTATATCCTTTAACCCCGAGATTCATTTTTCATGTTATATTGACAGGAATGGAGAATTATAAAATTCAAATTTTGTGATGATGAGCTAATCACAGATCTTTCTAATCCTGAATTAAAAATGAGATACATGCAATGTAAATTACAATCAACTATGAATAAAGAATTTGAAGATAAAATAGGTCATCTTGACTATGCTTTAATTTGTAGGGAATCTGCATTAGAATTAATTTTCTTCTTTTGATGGAATCATTTTCATAATTACCAATAAAAATTTACTATTTTCAGATACATGCAAGAAAATACTCCCATTACTAGATATGTCTGAATTTAGCTCAATGTTAAGTTGTTTCTGGTAAAAAGGTCTGATAAATCATTACAACTGTATCTCTGTGTTAGACTAAGAATTTCGCATGATTAAAATGCATCATTTTTTCAAAACAATTTTTCAAGATTCACTTTGACCATTTTTTCATCCAATTAAGAAGATCCGTGATTGATTCAATTAGTTCTTGTCCCTTCTGCGTTAGTCTGTATTCCACTCGTGGTGGCACCTCTGCAAAAGTTTCTCTTGTCAGAATTCCTTCAGAAACAAGTTCAGACAATCTTGTGGATAATGTCTTACTGCTAATTCCTGTAAGAGATTTCTTAAACTGTTTGTGTCTTACTGGTTCAGTTGTACAGCATAGAGGAAATAGAATTTCAAGTGTGGCTCTCTTTGTTATCAGATCTCGTATAGTAGAAGTTTCTTTCAGTAATTTTGATACATCATAACCATCAAATTCACATTTGTTTGCAATTACCGGTAGTTTTTTTCTATTAGTTTCCATAATTACACTAACTTTATTAGTTTCTACTTGACAGCTTTAATAGTTTACCTAGTAAACCATCATATGGAAAAATCAATCAAAGAAGAGATCAAAAAAAGATCTTCGAAGATAGCAATTACTGGGAATACATATTGTTGCATACATGTTTGGAGAGCGTAAAACATCCAATTGAGGTAGAACCATTGGGATTGATATGACAGATCAGATGTTGGAGAAAGCTAGAGAAAACGCTCTAAATGGAAATTATTCTAATGTAGAATTTAGAAAAGAATACATTGAAGAAAACATCCAACTAAAAAATAACACTGTAGATGCGGTGATTGGCAATTGTGTGATTAATCTAACAACAAACAAAACAAATGTGTTCAAAGAAGTTTTTAGAGTTCTAAAGAATGATAGAAAAATGGTCATATCTGATCTAACAACAGATGATGTCTGAATCTGAAAAGGCAGTTAACATGGGATGTATAGACAAAGAATCTTGTTCTGCATTGTTTCTAAAAGATGTTCTTGACTGGCAAATTCCTGATCCTAAAGGAAAACCAATTGAACAAATAAGAGAAATTCGTGATCAGACTAAATCAAATGTAATGGATTTGATACAATCTCTTGAGGAAAAATAAAATGGCTTATTCTAACTTGCAAATTTTTATTGTTGAATTAATTGGAACTTTTATTCTTGTTGTGTTTGCAACTGGCTCTATTGTTTATGATGTGCAAACTGGAGGAACACTTGGAATTGTTTTTGCAGCAGTTGCACCGTTTATCGCATTAATTATTGGAGTTTATTGTTTTGGTAAAGTGTCTTTAGCTCATTTTAATCCTGCAGTAACAATTGGTTATTACATCACCGGGCATATCTCTAAAATCAAAATAGTAGTTTATTTTGCAGCTGAGATTATTGGCGCATTACTTGGCTCATTGTTTGTTATGACTTTTATTGGAACAGGCGCAAATCTTGGAGCAAATGCACTTAATCCTGACTTCTCAACGTCTCTGATATTTCCTGTTGAAGTTTTAGCTTCTGCTTTACTTATGGCTGTAATCTTTACAGTAGTTTACACAAAAGGACTCAGGGGATTCAGTGGAATTGCAATTGGTGGCATTGTTGGATTGGATATCTTTTTTTTATCTTTTATCTCAGGCGCTTCTATGAATCCTGCAAGAGCATTGGCTCCTGCATTATTTTCTGGAGTGTTTGAAAATTTATGGCTATATTGGACTGCACCATATGTGGGGACTATCATTACCGCATTTTTATTTCGTAACAAGTTTCGCAAGCAAAAATAGCACTCTAGTCATTATTACGAATAATAATGACTAAAAATAGAGTCGATTATTGTCAAAATCTCAAAAATTATTCAATGATGCTAAAAAAGTAATTCCCTCTGGTGTGAATAGCCCTGTTAGATATTTTGAACCATATCCATTTTTTGCAAAAAAATCAAACGGAGCATACATCTGGGATGAAGATAATCAAAAATACATTGATTTCTGTAATGGATATGGTGCATTACTTTTAGGACATCGACGAAAAGAAATTCTAAGTGCAATATCTAAACAACTAACCCAAGGAACTATGTTTTGCACTCCGACCCAATCTGAAATAGAACTATCAAAATTAATTATTGGAAACTTTCCTTCAATTCAAAAAGTTCGACTTGTAAACACCGGAGGTGAAGCTACGATGACTGCTATAAGATTAGCTCGAGGTTTTACAAAAAAGAAAAAAATCATAAAGTTTGAGGGCTGTTATCATGGCGCACATGATTCTGTTTTAGTAAAAGCAGGGTCTGGGTCTGCACATAATGGTATATCGATATCTGATGGTGGTCTAGATGAGGTATCAAAAAATACACTTGTTGTACAATACAACAATTCTGAAGAACTTGAAAGAATAGTATCAAAAAATAAAGACATTGCTGGTGTTATTGTTGAACCAATACTAGCTAACATGGGATTGATTTTACCTGAAAAGAACTTTTTATCTGAAATTAGAAAGATTACAGAAGACAATGATATTCCTTTAATTTTTGACGAAGTTGTAACTGGATTTAGAATATCTTCTGGAGGAGCCCAAAAACATTTTGGAATTAAACCAGACATTACAACTTTAGCAAAAGCTCTGGGTAGTGGTTTTGCAGTTGCAGCAGTAGGTGGCAAAAAAGAGATAATGGATCTTCTTTCTCCGGGAGGCAAAGTCTACCAAGCCAGCACATATGCAGGAAATCCCATATCTGTAAGTGCTGCTATTGCATCAATTAAGACAATCAATAAAATCAAAAATAAACTATATTCAAAACTTGAGCAATACAATTTCATGCTTACACACGCTATTGATGATATTGCAACTGACCTGAAAATATCCCATCAAATCAATTTCACATCTTCAATGTTTCAATTTTTCTTTACAGACAAACCAGTAATAGACTATGCCTCATCAATGAAGGCAGATGCAAAAAAATTCAAAAAAATGTTTTCTGCATTACTAAAAAAAGGAATATTTATTGCACCATCTCAATTTGAAGTTGTTTTCTTGTCTGACGCACACACCAAAACTGATCTAGAAAATACCATAAATGCTTATGATGTCGCATTAAAATCGGTGAAGAATTGAAATTTGTAATTGGTGCAAGAGGCAGTCAACTATCCCTTGCACAAACTAATTGGGTAAAATCTGAGCTAAAAAAAATAAATCCAGATGCTGAATTTGAGATTAAAACAATAAAGACTAAAGGTGATAGTGATGCAAGGCCATTATTTACAATTGATCAAAAAGGAATTTTTGAAAAAGAGATTGACAGAGCCGTTGCTGATAATGAAGTAGATTTTGCAGTACATAGTCTTAAAGATGTTCCTTCACAATTAATTGATAACTTGATTCTATCTTCTATCCCAAAACGAGAAATGGTAAATGATATTTTTATCTCATCTGATGGTACTGACCTTGATTCTATAAAACCTGGCGCTGTAATTGGTACCAGTTCATTACGACGAGCAGTGCAAATTACAAGAAAAAGACACGACGTAATAGTTCGTCCAATTCGTGGCAATATTGAAACTAGAATTAGAAAAGTCTTTGAAAATGAATTCGATGCCATAGTATTAGCACAAGCAGGAATCACAAGATTGGGGGTAGATACAACATTTACACAATTATCTATTGAAGATTTTTCACCATCTCCTGGACAAGGTGCTCTTGCTATAGTTTCACGGAAAAATGATTCTGATACAAATTCAATGTTGGCAAAGATTGAAGATTCTGATTCAAGATTGGAAATTGAGGCTGAACGGGCTCTCTCTGTTTATGTTGATTCTGGATGTCGATTTCCAATTGGTGCATATGCTAAATCAAATGGTGAAGAAATGACTTTGAGCGTTTCTGCTTTTTCTGTTGACGGTAAACAATCTCTCTTTGTAAAAAAGTCTGGAAGCAAGTATGATCCTACCTCTCTTGGTAAGACTGTAGGTATGGAATTACGCAAGAAAGGGGTAAATGACCTTGCAATAAATTGGAGAAAAAAAGTAGAGGAATGGAATAAACAATGACAGGTAAGGTGTATCTTGTTGGAGCAGGTCCAGGTGATAGTAAGCTGATCACACTAAGGGCAGTTGAACTCTTGCAAAAAGCCGATGTTGTATTGTATGATAGATTGGTAAGCAAGAAAATAATCTCCATGATTCCAAAAACTGCTCAAAAAATATACGTTGGAAGAGCAGTAGGAGATGACACCACACACCAGAATAACACAAATGACCTGATGGTAAAATTTGCAAAATCAAAGAAAAATGTAGTTCGACTAAAGGGGGGTGATCCAATAATCTTTGGTAGAGGTGGAGAAGAAGCTGAATTTCTAAAAGAAAATAATGTAAAGTATGAGATTGTTCCGGGAATCACATCTGGAATTGGTTCTGCAACTTATGCTGGAATTCCACTAACTCATAGAAAATATGCATCATCAGTTGCATTTGTTACAGGTCATGAAGATCCTGAAAAGAAAAATGAATCAGTAAAATGGAAACGTCTTGCAAAATCTGTTGATACTGTCGTAATTATGATGGGACTCTCACGACTTGATGTAATATGTAAACAACTTGTTGCGGGTGGTTTGGATAAACAAACTCCTGTGGCTGTTATTCAAAATGGTACCACACCAAAACAAAAAATGATTATTGGTACTGTTTCTAATATTGCAAAACTTGTAAAAGCAAATAAAATCACACCTCCTACAAATATCATTATAGGAAAAGTTGTAGACTTGTCTCGAGTTATAGGATGGAGAAAAAATGCTTAAAGGAAAAATAATTGCAATCACTCGTTCAAAAGATGATTCTACTGAGTTCATTGATTTAGTGACTAAAAATAATGCAATCCCGATATCCTTACCTACTATTGAGCTAGTCAGCAAGGGAGAAAAAATTGTGGATGAATTTTTGGATTCAATAAAACAATACGATCCAGATTATTCTGTATTTATGAGCTCAAAGGCGGTAGCATTACTTTTTGATACTGCAAAAAAAATATCTCAATTTGAAAAACTTCAACTTGCTGTGGCAAATACTATAGTCATGGCAGTGGGACCTAAAACAAAAATTGCACTAGAGAAAGAGGGAATCAAAGTTGCACATATGCCAAATATCTATTCCTCTGTAGGGGTTGGAGAATTATTTACAAAATTACACGCAGTTGGAAAAAAGGTAATTGTGCCTAGAAGTGGTGCATCAACACCATTTTTGAAAGAATTATTGGGAAAAATAGGAATTGATGTAAAAGAAATTCATCTCTATGATGTCTGTGCTTTTAGAGATACATCTCAATGGAATGAATTTAGGGAATTATTTTCAAAAAATAAGATAGACGGGATTGTATTTACAAGCGCATCATCTGTTAGAGCCTTTTTTGAAATAATGACAAAAGATTATGATGAAATTTCATTATTGGATAATATGGCAAAATTATCTGTAATCTCAATTGGACCATTTACATCTGATGAGCTCAAAAAATTTAAAATTAAAAATACTATCTCTCATGTACATACTGTCTCAGGTGCATTTGATACTGTAAAAAGTATTTTTTCAATTATCTAGAATTATCTAAAACATTCATGATGTCTGTGAGATTTATCAATTACTGACTTTGATACTCTCGAAATAATTAAATCTGGCTAAATTCCAAACTTTCTTTTTGTATAACTGTACTTTGATCTTTCTTTTTTCCGATCTACAGTCTAACTACAAGTCATATGTATAGTTAATATATATCCGATATTTTATAATAAATTAGTGAATTCCAATATTGTCTTATTATCAGTAGTTTTTAGTCTATTTTTAGCTGGTGCAGTATCATCTTACTCTTTTGCTGAAACCAATACTGTCGAAGTTGTTGAGAATAGAATCGTTACACTAGTAGGTGAAGGAGTTGATCCTGATGATGATGCTCTGACATTTGAGTGGGTGCAGGTTGACGGTGAGCCAGTTACACTATCCTCAAAGAATATTGCAATGCCAACATTTATGGCTCCAGAGGTTGTAAATGGCCAAATTAAAGTTTTAACATTTACCCTAACTGTAACTGACCCATTTGGTGCAACAAGTTCTGACTCAGTTGAAGTCATCGTAAACCCAGTTAATCATGCTCCAATTGTAAGTGCAGGCAGAGACCAAGTCACATTTAAAACTATTAACGTAATTACTCTAGTCAGTAGTGTTGTAGATCCTGACGGTGATTCATTGACCTATAATTGGAAACAAATTGCAGGTCAAACAATACCATTATCTTCTACCCATGGAAAATATCTAACCCTTCTTCCAATGCATATTGATTATTCTCAAACCAATCCACTAACCTTCGAACTTACTGTTGAGGACGGTTTTGGTGGTGTAGGAAGTGACACAGTAAGCGTTTATCCGTTAACCGATCTTTTATCAAATAGATTAATTTCAATTCAAACAGGTCCAATGCAAACTGTTCATGAAGGAGAAACTGTTACACTTAGTGCAACTGGACAAACTGCAAATGGACAACCAATCAGTTACTCTTGGGTACAACTAATTGGAACCGGAGTATCACTTAACGCATACACTGGTCCATCAGTAACATTTACGGCTCCTGATCTTCCTAATGAAACTGAGATGATTCTATCATTCCAAGTAACTGGTTATTCAGCTGGAAATGGATGGGCAAATGCATTAGCATTAGTTAAAGTAATTCCATCCAATGCTGGCCCATTAGCTGATGCAGGTCCAGATCAAAGTGTAGGTGAAAAAGTACTAGTAAAATTAGTTGGAAAAGCAACAGATCCTGATGATGCTGAAAGTAAATTACGTTATTCATGGAAACAAACATCTGGAATGAATGTAGAACTATACGATCAGACTACATTCTCAGTGTATTTCTTCTCTCCAAACATTACTACTAAATCTGAAACTCTAACTTTCGAACTAACTGTAAATGATCCTTCTGGTAACTCTGACAAAGATGATGTCTCTGTCGTTGTTAGCACCGTAAACTTGCCACCAAGAGCCAATGCAGGTCCAGACAGAAAGATTATTGGAGATTCTGAAGTCACTGTAACTGGTTCAGGCTTTGATCCAGAAAATCTTCCAATTACTTATGCCTGGAAGCAAATAAGCGGAGAGACTATCCAGTTTGATTCTACAAATCCAACGTTCTCATTTAAAGCACCATCGGTAGTTTCTGGTGAAACTAAACGAATGGTATTCCAATTAACAGTAACTGACTCTGAAAACCAAAAGGGATCTGATCAATTGATTCTCCTTGTGGTTCCAGAAAACAGTGCACCAATTGTAGATGCCGGTGTTGATCAAATCGCTGATGAGAGAACTATGGTTAATCTAGTTTGTTCAGCATATGATCCAGATGGTGATGCAGTAACATCAACATGGACTTCATCAAGCAGTGATGTTGTAATTGATATGCCTTCATCCCTAAATACCTCTGTAACACTCCCAGCAGTTACTAATGATCAAACCATTAGCATGACATGTACTGCATCTGATGGTAGACTATCTTCATCTGATAGCATGAACATCAAAGTTGTAAACAAGTTGAATCTACCAATAGTAGCAGATGCAGGTCCTGATCAAATCGTAAATGAGGAAGTCAAGATTTCATTAGATGGTAGCAAGAGCAATGACCCAGAAGGACAAAAACTCTCATACATGTGGACCCAAGTATCTGGTGAAACAGTAACGTTATCTTCAACATCTGCAGTAAAACCATCATTTACTTCCCCAATTGTTGCAAATGGTGAAATCAAAGTACTAGTCTTTGAACTCAAAGTCTTTGATGACAATGGTCGTTCGTCAACTGACACTGTAATCATTACAGTTGATCCAATTAACGCTCCACCGACAGCAACCGCAACTGCCGAACAATCTTAGTTTCTTTAATTTTCACTTCTAATTGAATAGTTTTTGCTATTCAAAAGTAAAAAACTAATTTAGATTTAATATTTGAGTAATTGACTTGGTTTTAGATTGGTTAACTAGAGACGGCAAATTACTATTATCGGTCAGAATAGTCTGAACATTTTCTTATGGCTTTTTGAGCATGATTTTGGCAATTTATCTAAACTTTATTGGATTTGACGAAATATTGACTGGATTTATCTTATCTGCAACTCTTGTTAATGATATCATTTTTAATTTGTTTAGCTTTTTGCCGATCGTGTTGGAAGAAAAAATTAATCAGGTTGCATCACTATGGAAATCTCTGGTAGAATCTTTTTTGCAACTGGATCAGAAACTGAAGCATTTTCTTCATTAGAGTAGGCAATACTGTCACAAACCGTTAAAGATATCAAAAAAAAAGAAATACTATTTTTGCACTATACAATACGGTTGGAACTTCTGCAATGGCTGGAGACATTTTACTTGCTTCATTACCACAAATAATGCAAGATACTTTGGATATTCTACAATTGATTCATTCAAACTCCTTTCTTGGTTTATCTACTTGTGGGAATTGCAGTTGCAATAGTCTACTTTTCAAAAAATATTGAAGTTAAAAAACCACTTGACTCTAAATCATTTTCATCTAATCTATCTTCAAAATCAAAAAAAAATTGTTCTTAAAATATCGTCTTTGTTTGCATTGGATTCTTTTGCTGATGGATTTGTGATTCAAAGCATTATTGCTTTTTGGTTTTTTACAAAGTTTGAAGATCTTACTACTTTATCTATAATTTTTTCAGTTGCAGTAGTATTTACTGCGATCTCATTTTTCTTTACAGCAAAGATTGCAGATAAAATAGATCTGGTAAACACCATGTTTTTACTTATATTCCATCAGTGTTTTATTAATTCTGGTTGCAATCACTCCTGCTTTCAGGTTGCACTTGCATTGTATTTGGCTAGAATGAGTCTATCTCAGATGGCCGTTTCTACAAGTCAATAATACATTGGTGACAGTTGTTGAGTAAAATGAAATAACAGCAGCTGCCGGAATCACAAACACATCCAGAAACATTGCTTAATCTATTAGCCTGTCTATAACTGGTGCAATAGTTCACTCTCTGTGGTTTTCTGTTCCTTTCGTAATTGGTGGGTTTTTAAAAATTTTTTATGACATTGGAACTTATGCAGGTTTTAGAAAGACAAAGCATTTCTATGAATAGTTTGATTGTATTGTCTCTTATTTTTTTAAAAATATAAATTCAAAGAAGCAGTTCTAATAATAATGTACAAATGTGATTTTTGTGGATCATCGTTTGGAGATATGATCTGTTATTTCTGTGACAAGAGTTGCTGTACAACATGTATGGTAGACGATAGGACTCGTTGTAAAGAGTGCTACATCCATAAACGAAAACTAACTTGGAAAAAGATACTAAAAAAAAATAAAACTTTGTTAATTTGTATTGGATTTTTGTGGTTATATGCAGTTTTTCCTGGTCCATTCCTTCCAGGTCTTGATCCAACTTTTTACACAATATCTCTAGTTGCAGCTCTGCTAATTATGATTCCAATTTGTCTTGCATTGTTTTTTTGGTCGCTTAATCCTCCCAAATCTGATCTTAAAAGCAGAAGAGATTAACTTCTAATTTTAAGTCGATATGATTTCAATCATTTCAAGACCTAGGAATTTTTTTATATAATATCAAAGATTTAGCTCAAGCTATTTAGCTGTGCCTATTTTTCCTCATGTATTTATAATATAACGATGTTATCGTATGCATGGCTACCGAAAATCTAAACATGGATTATACAAAATATGATTTTAAAGACTCTACTGACCTGTATGTGCATCTTAGTAAAAAAGGACTCTCAAAAGAGACCGTAATTGCAATTAGCAAAATGAAAGATGAGCCACAATGGATGCTTGACTTTAGGTTAAGATCTTTTGAAATCTTTATGAAAAAGCCTATGCCAACTTGGGGTGGAGATCTTAGTGTTATTGATTTCCAAAATATCTACTATTATGCAAAAGCAACTGAAAAAACGGAAAAGAACTGGGACGATGTTCCAGCTGAAGTAAAAGCTACTTTTGATAAATTAGGAATTCCAGAAGCTGAAAAAAAGTTCTTGGCAGGTGTAGGTGCACAATATGAATCCGAAGTTGTTTATCATAGTCTAAGAGAAGATCTCTCAAAACAAGGTGTCTTGTTTTTGGATACTGACTCTGCACTAAAACAATATCCTGAAATTTTCAAAAAATATTTTGGTAAAATAATTCCCCCAGAAGACAACAAGTTTGCAGCACTAAACAGTGCAGTATGGAGTGGTGGTTCATTTATCTATATTCCACCAGGAGTCAAAGTTGACATGCCACTACAAGCATATTTCAGAATTAACGCTGAAAACATTGGACAGTTTGAGAGAACTTTAATCATAGCTGATGAAGGCTCTGAGGTTCACTACATCGAAGGATGTACTGCTCCTGTTTACTCTTCTGAATCATTACATTCAGCAGTGGTTGAACTAGTTGCACACAAAGATGCAAAATTACGTTACACAACAATCCAAAACTGGAGTAGCGATGTGTATAATCTAGTTACAAAACGTGCCTATGCATATGAAGGCGCAACCGTAGAATGGATTGATGGAAACATTGGTAGCAAACTCACAATGAAATATCCTGGAATTTATCTATTAGGTGAACGAGCATATGGTGAGACCCTATCAATTGCTTTTGCAGGGAAAGGACAACACCAAGATACCGGTGCCAAAATGGTTCATCTTGCACCAAACACAACATCAAAAATCACATCCAAGTCTGTCAGCAGACTAGATGGAAGATCAACTTACAGAGGATTACTCAATGTTGCAAAAGGCGCAACCAATGTAAAAGCGACTGTAAGATGTGATGCATTACTATTAGACGATACATCAAAAACCGATACATATCCTTACATGGAAATTAATCAAGAAGACGCAACAATTACCCATGAAGCAACTGTAGGAAAAATTGGAGATGAGCAAATTTTCTATCTGATGACTAGAGGTTTCACTGAAGAAGAAGCGTTATCCCTAATTGTCAATGGATTCATGGAACCATTCACAAAAGAATTGCCAATGGAATATGCCGTAGAATTAAACCGCCTCATCAAATTAGAGATGGACGACTCGGTGGGTTAAACCACTCACTTTCAATTTCGATTAATCATGTCTCAAACATTATCTCAAATTAACTCTCAACATGTTGAAGAAATTTCTTCATCACGAAATGAACCTGACTGGTTAAAGCAATACCGACAGAGTTCATTATCAATTTATGATGCATTGCCAATTGAGACATCTCCTTTATACAACAAATATACCGATGCAAAAAAAATGGATCCTCAACAAGTCTCGTTTTCTGCAACTACAACTAGTAACGTACCTGTATTTCTTCAAAAAAGATTATCTGAATTAGAAAAAGAGACTAGCATAATCCAGATAGGAAGTAACACGTACAAAATTCACATCTCTGATGATCTAAAATCAAAAGGATTGGTAATCACTTCAATTGATGATGCAATAAAAAACAATTCTGAGCTAGTAAAAAAAGCACTAGAGGCATCAAATTCAAAAGAAGATAAATTTACTGCACTAAACAATGCTGCATTTAATTCAGGAATCTTTATTCATATACCCCGTAATCTAATACTTGAAAAACCAATTCATATCTTGTCTTGTTTATCTGATGATGGAATTTCTACCATTGCAAGAAATGTTATCTTTGCAGATGAAAGTAGCAAGGCAGTAATCATTCAGGAATTATATTCTTTTAAAGCACAAAAACAACAAGCATACCTTGAGCTATTAAACATAAACATTGCTGCAAACGCACAACTCGATGTTACAACATTGCAAATGATGGACCAAACAACTGTGAACTTTTCTACAAGAAGAACTGACTTGGGACAAGATGCCAAAGTCAACTGGTATTCTGGCTTGTTTGGTTCTATACTGTCTAGATACAAAATAGAATATTTTCTTAATGGAACTGGTGCATCCTCAAATGACTCTGAAGTGATATTTGGAAACAATGAGCAATCTTTTGATATTCAAACTAACGTGAATCATGAAAGTCCCTCAACTGATGCTAGAGTAGTTGAAAAATCAATTCTACGAAACAAATCAAAATCCCTTTTCAAAGGAATGATTAGAATTAAAGAAAAAGCAACAAAATCAAATTCATTTTTGTCCGGACGCTCTATCCTACTTGATAAGGATGCAAAATCTGATGCTATTCCAGGACTGGAGATTTTCACTAACGATGTTAAAGCAACTCATTCTGCATCTGTTGCCCAAATTGATGAGGAACAGATTTTCTATCTGAGAACTAGATGTCTAACCAAAGAAGAGGCCGAAAGAACGATTATTGAAGGATTCTTGGAGCCATTATCTCGAAAAATGTCGTACCAAGTTAGAGCATGGATTGCATACTTGATTGAATCTAAATGGGAATCACGTGAATTAACAATTAACACTGATGAAGAGCTCACAAAGTTTGTTGAAATTGAAGAAACACGTTACAACGAAGATTCTGAAATTGAGCAGCACTACAAGTATCGGTGATTAACTTGGCTCAGTGGATTAAAGCTTGTAAATTAGACCAGGTAAAGACAGATCAGCTTTTTGGATTTACTCATAATGATAAAAAAATTCTCTTGGCAAATCAAAAAGGAAAAATTTTTGCAACTGATCTAATATGTACTCATGCAGATGCGGATCTTTCTACAGGATTTCTTACTGATGAAGGTGTAAGATGTCCTTTGCATCTCTCTGTTTTTAATTTGCAAAATGGCAAACCTCAAAATCTTCCTGCTGAAATACCGTTAAACACATACAATGTTAAAATAGATCAAAACGAGATCTATGTGGAGGTTTAGAAATGCAAAGTGCACAAACTACTTTTGAGAATTTACGAAAAGACTTTCCTATCTTACAACGTATAGTCAGAGACAACAAGATACTTGTGTATCTTGATAATGCATCTACAACACAAAAACCAAACCAAGTAATTGATGCAATTACTGATTATTATAGAAATCATAACGCAAACATTCACAGGGCAGTTTATGCTTTAGCAGAAGAAGCAACCGAACTTTATGAATCCACTAGAGATAAGATTGCAAATTTTATTCACATACCTAATAGAGAGGAAATTATTTTTGTTAGGGGAACTACTGAGGCAATTAATTTAGTTGCATATGCATGGGGACGAAATCATATACAAAAAGATGACATCATAGTTACAACTGAATACGAACATCACAGCAATATTGTGCCTTGGCAACTCTTAACTCAGGAAAAGGGAGCCAAGTTAGTATACATTGGAATGGATGATAACGGGGAATTAATTTTAGATGATCTTGATAAATATCTTGCAACAGGTAAAGTAAAACTTGTAACATTTAGTCTAATGTCTAATGTTCTTGGTACCATTACTGATGCAGAAAAAATAATCTCAAAATGTAAAAAACACGGCGTACTTACTCTAGTTGATGGCGCACAAGCTGTTCCTCACATGCCAGTAAATATTGAGAAATTAGGCTGTGATTTTTTTGCGTTTTCTGGTCATAAAATGCTTGGACCTACAGGAATTGGAGTTTTATGGGTACGAAAATCTGTATTGGAAACTATGAATCCATTTCATGGTGGTGGTGACATGATAAGAGAAGTTCACAAATATGAAACCACTTGGAACGATCTACCCTACAAATTTGAAGCAGGCACTCCAAATATTGCTGATGTTATCGGATTAGGTGCTGCAATTGACTATCTTACAAAACTTGGAATGGAAAATGTACGAGAACATGAAATTGAACTGACTAAATATGCTATTGAAAAACTATCTCATGTAAAGGGACTTACGATTTATGGCACAAAAGACATTTCCAAAAGAGGTGGTGTGATATCGTTTAATTTTTCAGATGTTCATCCTCATGATGTAGCTCAAATAATAGATGAAGAAGGAATTGCAGTTCGTTCAGGACATCATTGCGCTCAAGTATTAATGGAACGACTAAATGTTGCAGCTACGTCTAGGGCAAGTTTTTACATCTATAATACCAAAGAAGAAGTCGACTCCCTAATTACCGCATTAACCAAAGTTGCGAGGATATTCAAATTATGAGCGGCAATGCAGATATTTATCATGAGATGATAATTGATTATTCAAGAAATCCAATTAATTTTGGTAAGATAGAAAACCCAGATGTTACTTTTCATGACTCTAATCCATTATGCGGTGATAGTATAGACATTGATATGAAAATTACCGATGAAAAGGTGTCTGATATCAAATTTCATGGCAAAGGTTGTGCTATCTGCATGGCATGTTCCTCAGTATTAACAGAGATTGCAAAAGGTAAGGGAATTGATGAAGTTCGAAATATAACCAAACATGATGTATTAAGTGAGCTTGGTTTAGAACACTTGCAAGCTGTTCGTATAAAATGTGCATTACTTTCACTTAAAGTGTTGAAATCTGCTCTCTACTCTTATCTTGGAACTCATATGAAAGATTCGCAAGATGTCGATAAGTTAAAAGAAGAGGCAGCAAGCCTGTACTGATATGGGCAGCTTTGTTCCTGTAACTCCCATTCAACTCCAAATCCGAAAAATAATTTTTGAAAATCATAATAATATTGATGAAAAATTTACTAACGATGAAATTTTTGAGAAAATAAAACAGAACGGTGATCTAGATCCTTCATGGATTATTGATGACATTGAATCATATTTTATGGATATCTGTAATTCTGGTCTTGCAAGAAATATCGCACAAAATTTTACAACAATTTGGATGAAGCTTTTTGAACCAATAAAAAAACAGCATTGCAATGCATGTAATTTGGATGTGTATCTTGGAATGAACGAAAAACCAATTTGCCCCAATCCATTATGTAACTCATCTATTTAGATCTGTATTTTGTAGCTGCATCTTCTAGCGCTTTTATCATTGGGAGCTTGTTACCAGTAAGATAAAGAACAAGTGCACCTCCAGCAGTACTAATATGATCTATTTTCTCCGTAAGTCCATATTTTTTTAATGCAGATGTCAAATGTCCTCCACTTACTAGTGTAGTTGCCATTGAATTTGCTACTGATGTAAGTAGTCCTTTAGTTCCATAGCTAAAATTTGGCTTCTCAAAGAATCCTGCAGGACCGCTTATGAAGACTGTACCTGCACCTGCAATTAATTTTGAATAATGTTCTACGGTTTTAGGTCCCAAATCATAAATTTTAGCTCCACTCTCCAATTCTCTTACGTCCATCTCCACTCTATCTCCATCTTTGTCGATTGCAACATCTACAGGAGTAGAAAAAACATCGGGATATTCGCCAATCAAGGCATGTGCCTTTGTAACTACTTCATCTTCTCTTTTAATTCCTAATGGGTATCGTATCCTTCCCTGTGCACGCATGAATACATTTCCAATTAATCCCGTTAGTAACACGTGATCTGCGCGCCCATTTTGAATAAGCATCTTAATTGCCTCTAATCTATCTGGAACCTTGGAACCTCCAAGTACAATCACATGTGGTGCCTTTGCAACTGTCATGATCTCATCAAGATTTCTAACCTCTCTTTCTACAATCCTTCCTGCACATGCTGGAAGAACATATGGAAACCCGACTATTGATGGGTGTGATCTATGTGCACTAGGAAATGAATCCAATATGCATAGATCAAACAACTTTGATAATCTGCTTACCATGATTGTTTTTGCAGCATTTTCTGGTGTAAATTCATAATTTTCTTCTGCACATAATCTTAGATTATCTAAAAGTAAAATGTCCCCGTCTTCTAAATTTTTAATTGCATTTTGTGCAGCTTCCCCAATCGTATCTTCGACATACTTGATCTTCCTATTCATTAAATTCTCAAGAACTTTTGCATGTTTGTCCATTCCAGTATAGTCATCATTTCCAACTCTTCCCTGATGGGATGCAACAACAACTTTGGCATCTTTTAGTGACTGTAAAGTTTCAATGGCTTCTTCAATTCTCTTGGTACCTGAAATTTCCATTGTGTCTGGATCTATTGGGCAATTCATATCCACTCTTAAAAAAACGGTCTTGCCTTTTAGGTCAAAATCATCTAGTGTTAGTACCTTCATATCCTTCCTATTCTCCACTTGGTTAAATTCTTTAGCCAATCTTTTATTATTATTTAATATCTATTCTAAAATTATTTTCAATGCTTATCTACTTGAGAAAAATTAAAAATAACATACTTGAGGTTTAGCTGATTGCAAAATTGGATTTTTGATATACGATCTAGGCCATTTTTTCTACTCGTAATTTCATTTGTAATTTTATCTATGTTAGTATATTTTCAAATTACGGAAAGTTTTGATCAATCTATAATCTCTTTTGCTGCAAATAGTGTGGGAAATCCATCTTTGGATATTACAATGCAAATCATTACAGAAAGTGGTGATACAATATGGATGCTAGGTTTTGGTATATTGATGCTTTTGATAAAAAAGACTAGGAGAATTGGAATAACTCTGATGATTCTGATTGTTTTATCGACATTACTTACTGGATATATAAAATGTGGAATGGACAGAGATAGACCTGATTTTGAATATGTAGGTACGTCTTTTCCAGTTGAAATAAGTCGTGATACATTTGCTTTGTTTTGCGAAGGGGGGTACAACGCATCATATCCATCTGGGCATGCAGCTAGGGCAATAATTTTTGGAATAGTATTTGGATTTGCTTTATCTAAACGATTTCCTAGGGGATGCTATTTGTTGCTATTTTATCCACTATTGGTATCAATAAGCAGGGTTTACGTACTTCAGCATTTCCCAATGGATGTTATTGGAGGTACCATTCTCGGTGTGATGCTAGCTGGTGTAATGGCCAAAAGAACAAAACTATACAAAATATTTGAGAAATCAGAAACCTAACTCTGTCAATATTTTATTACTGATCAAAACTATGGCATAATGATCTTGATCATGATGGTATGTCCAATATTTTATATCTCTAATTTCATTTTTTTGTCTAAGTTCATGTGTTACTCCGGTAGTGACAGTATATCCTATTCTTTTTGCAAGTTTAGAGTCTTTTGGCATTAAAACTTTGAAACCTTCTTTTTTGTTATTAAATCCCCTCTTGACCATGTCTTCAACTGCATCTGAAGCATCTTTGACATCCTTGAGATCATAAGTCTTAGCTATTGGTAAATCTTTTGGATGAAAGTTCACTCTTTTTTTTATAATTCTTTATACTAATATTTTTTTAAAAAGCTGATTTTGCGATCAATGTATGTTAATTTTCTTAACTGGTAAGTCAAATCATGATTATATTAACAACTTAACCGACGGATTTATCATCAATGAATTGTTGATATCTCTAGAAAAATTAGTATCTAAACTAAGACAAAAGAAACAACAAGCGACTAACCTCAGAAAAAAATCTGAAAGGCAACTCCAACAAATACGATCGCTTGAAAGAAGATCGTCATCTGGGTTGAATTTGCTTGATAGAAAAATTGAGTCTGAAAAAGAGAACGCAACTGATATCTCTGACGTACTAAATCAAAAAACTTCACAATTAGAAAGTATTGAAAGATTAATCGCATCTGCAAATGATCGTCTAAAGAGTGAAAAAGATGCGCTAACTAATTTTGAACAGGAATTGGAATTTACCAAAAACCCCGAAGAAGAACAAAATGCTAATTTTAGAATAAACACAATTCGTGATCATATTCAGGAACTTGAATCTGAGATAAAAATTAGAGAAAAAATGGCAGAAAAGATCGCTGATGAAGTTGCCCAATTTAGTGATATTAAATCAAAGATAAGCACAAAAATCCAAAAACAGACCAAATCAAAGCCATCTTTGCGAGAAACAATGAGCACAAGTCGTAAAACTGCTGAAAAACTTGCTAAAGATTTAGAGCAAAAAATTAAAGCTGAGGAAGTAGCAACAAAAGCACTTGAAAAAGCATCTTCTACTCTTAAAGCAATACTTGCAAAAAAACGAAGACTATCTAGAAAACCAAAATCTATAAACGCATCAAAGAAATCCAAGACTCCAAGAAACGCATCAAAGAAATCCAAGACTCCAAGAAACGCATCAAAGAAATCCAAGACTCCAAGAAACGCATCAAAGAAATCCAAGACTCCAAGAAACGCATCAAAGAAATCCAAGACTCCAAGAAACGCATCAAAATCTAAAAGGTCTAGAAAATAACTCTCTTGCTTTTTAGAAAATAACTCTCTTGCTTTTTAGAAAATAACTCTCTTGCTTTTTAGAAAATAACTCTATCTTAAACATCGTTAGTGTTAAAGATGGCTTTATTTTTAGAATTTTAATTAAAATGAAAAAACGTGGTCATATAATTGGAGTTTCTGGATTATTTATGGTCATCATATCTATTTTGACAATAATGTATGTTTTTTCGACTTCAAGTTTCACTACCTATGATAATTTCTATGTACCTTCTATGTTTGAAGGAATATTTAATCAAATATCTGATAGTATATCAATTCCACCTGGTGAATTTGGTTATTTTTCATATAGTACTGAATCATCTGATGTCTCTTTGTTGTGGGGAGTTCAGATACTTGATTATCGAAATAGTGACAATCTTTCAATATCTATATCTAATATTTATGGAGATAATTACGGTGTATATTTACAGGATGGTCCAATTATATTTGAAATGTTGGAAATTACTAAATCAGACACTCTGAACTTTGAAATCCAAAATCATGGTTCTAGGTTAATTGATGTAGTAGTGATGCTTTCTGAAGATCCAGATAATTCTGATGCTCTATCAAATCCAAATTCTTCATTTATGAATAAAATTCTACCTTTGGTAATCTCTGGCATTCTGTTAATTGTTGGGATTATTGTATTGATAACAGGGAGTGTTCTATTTTTTATCGATTGGAAAAATGTTCAAAATAATAAACGAAATTTCTGAAATATTCTTGTGACTATTTTTTAGATGATGTGATGATTTCTGTAATTTATTAAAAAAATTAAAATTATCTGGGATTAATTTCCATTTTACCGAATTTACCTTTTGTTAAGGACACATCTCCTTTGAACTCATTCGTATATCCATTTGTAATTATTACTGTGTCTCCTACGTTTACTGCTTTAATGTCATCTCCCCATAATGTTAATTTCATATCATCTGAACCATCAGTTATTACTGCATCGCATACATCAACGGTACCGCCTGTTTTGAGATTTACAGTTCTTGGCTCTCCCTTGCTTTTTACTTCTGCTTTAAGATTAATCCCACTACGCATTTTTTTTACTTCTGCAACCGATTGAAATTCTGCCATGTGTTTTGACTCTAGTTTGGACAATTATAAGCTTTTTTAAATATTATAATTCCAGTAAAAACATCTTTTTTATTTTAAATTAATCACTAGATATTTTACTAAATTCTGTTATTCTAAAAATATTGAACAAATTTTATTTTTAAAAACTCGTTCAAATTACTTTAAATCTAATTGAT
The DNA here is from genome assembly GCA_036984365.1 of Nitrosarchaeum sp. Taxonomy (GTDB): domain Archaea; phylum Thermoproteota; class Nitrososphaeria; order Nitrososphaerales; family Nitrosopumilaceae; genus Nitrosarchaeum. The sequence goes on along the minus strand of BQXB01000001.1, from coordinate 304,746 downwards.
TCAATATGTTCTACTTTTATTAATCCTCAATTTTCGCTAAAATACTAATGATGTCCTATACATGCCAATTATTACCAATAGTTACCAATAGTGTATATTGAAATATGATATGACTAATGTGAATACCCAAAATCCACCAATCCAATCAATCGGGTAATTACATATTCAACGTACAAACAAAATGTTCAAAAATACTTTGAAAACGTCACAAAAAATGTACCGCAGTATTTTCAATCAATGACCCATTTACAAGAAGAATGTGTCAAAGCTTATGAAAAAACAATCGATGCTTCACTATTGATGCAGCAAGAATTTGCAAAAAAGAATGGTTTTTAACTGAAATTCCAGATGCAATGAAAACCACATTTGTAGATATAAACAAACAAGTTGTAAAAGTAAATACTATCCAAAATCAAATTGTAAAAACTACAATTGATGCAACCATACAAAATATTAAAACATTCAATGATAATGTAAGCGCTTTTGCTGACTTGAATAGAGACATTTACAATCATGAGTATCTCCATTCATACAACCAAAAAACTAGTGTGAATGCCTTTTGATTTTTTACATCCAAACCCACATGATTTTAAACACATCTAACCGTTACAATAGATGTAGTGTCTGATCCATTTGTCTTGTTTTATCAAGAAATATGCATTTTCAATATCTAATGTGACTATCTTTTTGTAATCAGTATTAGTTGAAAAAATATTTTTTTAAAAAATGCTGTTTTTCGATCTTTTTTCAAATTTTGATCTAATAGCAATCGAAAAATATCGGTCATTATTGAGTCTCATTGCAGAGGTATCGAAGCCCGGTCAACCGAGAAGGACTCAAGATCCTCAAAAATAGGAAATCCTTTCTCTCAGGAGTTCGTGGGTTCAAATCCCACCCTCTGCACTACTCTTATGAAATTCTGAAAAGATTCTAAATTATTTTGAAAATCAGGCAACAATTGGTTTTACTTTAGTGATGGAATGTTTTGAAATTTTCTTGTGCATCCTTGCAATATTTTCATCTTTAAATGTGAGATTGCACCTAAAACACTTCCATCTGCTTTCTGCCATCTTAATAATATTGCATAATTTACTTATAAGTATATTGAATGATTGTTGCAATTTATTACAATTTCTGATCATTGTTCTAATATTTGTGTAATTTTTTGTTAATTTTCAATCATTTTGGTATATTTTCATGAGTAAATATCAATCCAAGGGTTTAGAAATAAAAAAATATTGATCATGTAGAGATATGATGGATATTTTAGAAATTATTGCAGAATTTTCCTATTTTGGCATTTTTCTTATTCTCATCGGAGTAAATGCATCCCCCATACTAATGCCTCCCACCTGGATTATTTTATCGTCCTTTTATGCATTTGATCCAAGTTTGAATTTAGTAATTCTCTCAGTCGTTGGTGCAACTGGTGCCACTATTGGTAGATTCATTTTAAAAAACATTAGCAGTTTTTTTAGAAAATTTGTTGGTCCTGAGCAACAATCCAATCTTGATATCATTGGTGATTTTCTTAATAGGAAAAAATATGGATATGTAGTGGCATCTTTCCTATTTGGAGCTACCCCGCTTCCTAGCAATATGTTGTTTATTACATATGGCTTGATGAGAGCTAAAAGTTTTGGACTATATGTTGGATTTTGGTTTGGAAGATCGTTGTCTTATTATGTTATGTTGTCTGTTAGTAATGTTATTTTAACGCCTCTTCTTGAAATTTTTGAAGAGCGGTATATTGGAATTTTATTGTTAGATGGTATTAGTATTGGTACTGTGATATTTTTTACTTCCATTAATTGGGCTTATTTGATTACAAATAAAAAATTAAAATTTGTTAGGCCTAGATTATGGAGATTTTAAAATGAATGTTGTAAATTTACTAATGCAGGATATACTCGGTTTAATCAACAATGATTCCGCACATGACTTTGAGCATATTATGCGAGTATTCAAAAATGCACAAAAAATATGTAAAAAGGAAAATGCAAATGAAAAACTTGTTCTGAGTGCAGTTTTATTGCATGATATTATCTCCTATCCAAAATCAGACAAGCGTTCAAAACTGTCTTCGATAAAAAGTGCAGAAGAATCAAAGAAAATTTTAAAGAAATTCAATTTTACAAAAGAAGAGATTAAGATAGTTTCTGACGCTATTCGTGATCACAGCTTTTCTAGAAATAAAATCCCTGCAACTCTTGAGGGAAAAATTCTTCAGGATGCTGACCGCTTGGATGCTATTGGTGCAATAGGAATTGCTCGAGTCTTTTCAGTAGGGGGCTCTGAAAAAAGACCATTTTATAATGTCACAGATCCATTTTGCAAAAGTAGACCTCCAGATGATAATATTTGGACCCTGGATCATTTTTATCGTAAGCTGCTCAAATTAGAATCTCTCATGAACACAAAATCTGGCAAAATAGAGGCAAAAAGGAGAACTAAAGTAATGAAAGAGTTTTTGAATGAATTAAAAACGGAAATAAAATAACATTTTTGTTCCAATTTTTTGGTGGAGGGGGCTAAACCACTGGATTAAATAGAATAATTCCTATCTGTTTTTAGCAAAATTATATCTTTGATTTTTAGAATAAAAAAGAAAAAAAATTTATGGTGCTATTCCTGTACCTTTTACTTTTGCGTCCCATTTATCGACCATTGGAATTCTCTTTTCAAGTTCTTCCAAGTATCCATTTACCTCCATTGCTGGAATGTTAAATGTTGCAGATACGGTATCGCCGACTCCTGCTGCACAATTTGGAACAACAACTGATCGTCCTAAAACGGACTCACCAACACAGCCATAATCTGTTACAGCAATGACAGTTACATCTTCAGTAACTAATGTTGGAATTATATTCCAAGGAGTTATTGTAAATACCAGTGTTACTGAAATTGCAGCAGCTATAATCACTGCAAATTTTAGCTTTGGTGTTTTTTTGTATTTTGTTTGTTGCATTTTTCCTCATCTGTTATTAGTGAAAATACTATATAATCTCGTGCCAATTACTGTCATAGTGCTAACTAGTGTTTTTTTCAGGTGCTGATTTTTTTACAATTTTGCCAAAAGCATGGTTTGATACAAAAATATTTGTAAATGACTATGCCTCCATTGGAATTTTCTTTTTTGTTTTGATTTCTATTTTTACTATTCAGATATTGATGCTATTAAGAAATCTTTAGCATCATTTAAAAAATATTCTTAGATCTCTCTATGTCTAACTTAGATAGTTTCCATGATTATTTAATTGCAGTTTTTGTATATGATATAGAATTTGTTGAAGATGAAATTTTTCTTCTAAAAGAAATCCTGTAAAATATCAAAATTCCCAACAACTCTACGTATTCAACGAAACCTACAGTGTAAAAATGCAATAACCATCCATTAGATGCTTTGTCAATTGATGCTATAGCTGCACTCATAGCAGGAAAGTCTGTAACAAATGCTAGAGATCCAATCAAAAATGCATTAATCCAATCAATAGGTGTCCACTCCTTTGTTAACTCTATAACATGATCTTGCACAGAGTCTGAAGGTAAATTTTTGCTATTTTGTAATTTTAGATCTGAATAGACTGAATTTCCTTGATCTATTGCAAAAATTGTTGAACCTAATAATACAAGAAGAATCAATGATTCACAAAAAACTAGTATGCCTCGTTTACCTTTTTGGAATTTGTATATCTGACGCTCAAGCATAGGACCAAAGAAACCTAATTTTTGCTTCTTTACAAGTACGATTATGGATATAGAAATTAAAGAAATAATCCCAAATGACCCCCACCAATTATCTGAAACATATTCTACGAATAGCAGTCTTGCTGGTAAAAGCACACCAGCCATAATTCCAAAAACAATTATTGATTCAAAAATTCCTCTCAATTCTAATTCCTTACGAAAAGCGTTTTCATAAACAAACTATCTTGAAATTACTTTTAAAATAGATTGATGTTTTTTTCTAGTGCTAACTATCTCAAAGAAAAATTATTCTGATCTTCTTTCTTATTGTTTTTACTTCTTGGCTTTGTTCTTAAAACTGCCTTACAACAAATACATCTTGAATCATTTGATGAGAAAAATATCCCGCAAAAAGTGCATCTTTTTTGTCCAATTTCATACCTAATTTTATTTGGAGTTGGTTTTGCTTTGTGCATTTGACAAATTCCTCTGCATGTTCTACCCATTAAATTTCACCGTCAACACATTTTATGATCTCTTTAGCTCTATCCCTAATTGTGACTGCACTAATGCCTGAAATTTCAGAAATTTTTAACTGCGATACTTTTTCATTGTTCTTTAATGATGCCAAGTGTACCACTGCCGCCGCCATAGACATTGGATTCTTACTTGATGTAATGCCTTTTTTTTCAGCAATACTGAGAATACTAAATGCTAATCTCTGAGTTTTCTCTGATAAATTAATTGCTTTTGCAAGTCTTGTAACAAATTCATCTGGTTTGTAAGCAATTGGATGAATATCTAATTCTCTAACTAAAAATCTGTATATTCTTTGCAAGTGTTTTGTTTTAACATTGCCAGCGTATGCAATATCGTGTAGAGTCCTTGGCGTATTGGTTAATCTACAGACAATGTATGCTGTTGCGCAAAGAATTACAAGTGTAGATCTTCCCTTCATTACATTTTTTGCAGAAATTTTTCTAAACCAATATGCTGTTTGCTCCACTACTGAATCAGGCAATCCTAGTTTTACCCTTAATCCGTCAAGTAAAGTAAATGCCTTTTTAAATGATTGAGATGATTTTGTTGATCTACTATTTCTATCCCACATTCGTAAACGGTAAAACAATATCTGGTTCTGTCTTGATAGTATCTTTCCTGTAGAGTCTCTATTCTGTGCTTCTATGATAGTTGAAAGGCCTCTATCCGCCATTTTTAAAGAAATCCTGCCTCCAACTCTGCTATTCAAATATCCATCATCTGTAAATCCTGAATTTTCTAATCTAGTCTCTAATGATTTTTCTGGAAAAACAACACCGCAAGTACTACATGCTATTTCCCCTGTAATGTCATCAGTAATCATATTATTTTTCTTACAACTGTTCTGATGAACTAACTCTGTTGACATTTTCCCCACCATGATAATTTAAAATCATTTAACATCCTATTCATACAGTGTAGGTTATTTTGTTTCATGATGATATATTGTATTTAAAATGATATAAAGAATTTTTAAAAATTTTACTAGTGCTAATTACTAGAATCATATCTTAATTAAAAATTGTATCCAAAACTATTTCTGAGATGAATACCAAAATTTTTTACAATTATAACACTGCATTTTCCATTTTGAAGTATTGTTTTCATCTTTAATCATTTCAAGAACTCCAAGTTTTTAGAAGAACATGTAGGACATCCTTCATCTCTCATTATTTATACATCCTTCATTCGTTTAGAATAATCATAGATGAATAACTTCTCTGGTGATATCTCTATTGCTACTTCGTTTTCAGAATTAGTTCGTAGAAATTCTGATAATGTTGAAATTTTATTTCCAAGATATTTGTCTATTAAAAAATCAAGTATGTCTTTTCCCATATGTTCTATGACTTTTGCTTTTCCATGACCTCTCATCCCTCTATATGGTGGATTATCCGCTGCAATCTCAAATCCTATTGTAGGATTATTCTTAATGTGTGTGATTATTTTTGCCTTTTTTTGTGTTGCACAATAAATTTTCCCATTTATCATTGTATACCATAACGACATCACTATGGGATTTCCTGATGATGTAATACATGCAATTCTTATTGGAATTTTAGTTTCGTTCACAAGAGCTTCTATTTCTTTTGAATCTGTTTTTTGCATCATTCTTTAATCCTATCATTCTTAGTGTATCATTTCTAATATATGAATAATATTAAAAACAATTTCTAGTGCTAATTTATGGGTAATTTGTTTAAAAAATCTATATTTTAGCACTATGACATTCTAACCATTTTTGATATATATCAAATATTGCTAAAACATTAGTAGAATGCCACACGTCGTGTTTAATAAAAAAATTGATTTGTTTAATTTATCAAAAAATTTCATTCCTATTTTTCAAAAGACACCTATTTTGATCAAAATTTCATCCATATTTGTTGAACAAAACGGCCATTCTGCTCTTTTGCCAACTATTGTTATTGACAAATCTCATCAAGAATTTCTAATTGAAATTTCAACTACTGAATTAAAGACAACAATTAGACTTTATCCCGGAACAGATCCTGAGAAAACCGATGGTGTTAAAACTTCAATGGCGTTAATGTCTAAATTTTTAATAAAAATTTTTCCTGATTTTAAAATAATTCGCTCTAATATCTATGAATTTCTTGAAGATGTGAATTTTATTTGAAAAATTTTAGATTACGTAGAACTTCATTAATGACTGCTGAGGATATTTTTAACATTAGTGTCGATGTTGCTAATTTTCATCAAGTTCTGCCAAAATATTTTCAATCGCTTAAAGTAATTCAAGACGGAAAGCATGAAAAAATTGTTATTGAAAAGATTTTTTTTTGGATTTAGTTCAAAGGTCAAAACAAAGCATGTTATAATGCCTCCAAATCTTCATCATGTTTATATCTTAAGTGGTCCGCTCAAAGATTCATCGTTTATAGAATCATACAATCCATTAAAAATTGGTACTGAGATAATTATAGATGTGCATTTAAAGTTTTTTGGATTTTTTTCAGGTTTTAATTTTTTGAATAACTATATTGCTGATAAAATGCATCAAGTTATGAATGAATTTATTACATCTGTAGAAGCAAAAATTAATAAAAAAACTAATTAGTTAGCACTATGAAAATAAATTAGCATCTGCATAAATAATTTAAAATCAAAATCAATTATGGTAAAACCAATTTACATTGTAGGGGCTGGAATAGGCGGTCTATGCGTAGGGGCTCTACTTGCTAAGAATGGATATTCTGTAAAAATCCTTGAAAAACATTCAAAATTAGGTGGCAGAACAGCTTCGATGCAATTTCGCAATCACATACTAGATAACGGATTTCACATAATGCCATTTTATAAAAAATCTGCAATTTTTAGTGTTTTAAAACAGGTTGGTATTGAGAATAAATTAAAACTTGCAACTGTTGATAAGATTTCTTTTTTTTCTGATACTGGATTTCATAAATATCCAAAAGGCATGGGAGATTTACTCCGACTTTCATTAATTCCTTTTAGTAGTAGAATCTCTCTCTTGAAAATCCTTCTACCAATCGCATTTGCATCTATAAAAAAAACTGAATCATGGGATGATCTCTCCTTAACTGAAATGACTAAAAATCTTGATCCTAAAACAAATGCATTTTTTGAAGCAGTCTGTATGCTGGCATTTGCAGATACCTCTGAGCATATATCACTTGGTGAATTTGCTAGAACTATTATCCGTGCAAATCCATTCAAGGGAGGTACTAGTGAGTTTGCTTATCCTGTTGAAGGTGGGTATGATTCCATATCGAAAGTATTGGCTGCTTTTATTCAAGAGAATAATGGTGAAATTCTCCTAAACAAGTCAGTAAAAAAAATATTGATAGAAAATTCCACAGTTACAGGAATTATTACTTCTGATGACGATATTATCCACACTGATTGCGTAGTAGTTTCTTATCCTGCATATACAGCTCTAAATGAATTGTTTGATAAGAATACAATTGATTATAATTTTATTAAAAAAATTAATCAATTAAATAAAACTACCTCTGTAGTGGAAGTTCATTTTGCATTAAATTCTAAATTAGATTTTAGACAAGTAGTTTTTCCAGTAGGTGATAATTATGTTACAAAGGGGATTTTTTTTATTTCTAATATTTCTCCCTCTGTATCTCCTTTGGGTGAACATTTGATGGTTGCTGGAACACCAGTTTCTCCAACAGTCGCAGATGACCCACATAAAATTAAAGAAATCGTAAATGATATGAAAAAAGAAATTTCATTAATCTACCCAAAATTTCATAGTTCACTTATCTGGGAGAGGCCAATGGCATGGAAGTTAGTCGAGTCTGTAGTAAAAGAGCCAGGAATGGTGTGGAAATCAAAAATGCCTCATCAAATCCCAGGAATGAAAGGGTTGTTTTTTGTAGGAGATTCTACTATTAGTTATGGGATTGGCACTGATTCTGCAGCCCACAGTTCGATTCTTTGCTATCCTGAAATTATAAAATATGTTAATAAAAATAGAACACCCAAGTTTTACGCGGTTTCTGACGGCTCTCGTAACGCATAACTACATTTTATTTTACAAATTATTGAATTCTTTTTGGATGAATTCTTGATTTTATAATTTTTCTAGAAATGAAAATTATCAAGCTTCCCACTAACCCAACAATAACCATGAATATTCCAGACATATTCATTACAGACTGGATGGGATCCATTTCAAAGAAATTCTGATTGATTATGGGAATAAGATAGACGCTGGAGATAAAATCATTGAATTGAAATTTTTCAACTACTCCTGTTGCAAGTGCATATTTGCAATTTTCAGTCTCACTTGATACATGAATCGTGTATAGTCCTGGTATGACATAGACATTTGATTCTGGACCACTAAAATAATCTGCATTTCCAAAGGGCTCATGAAAATCTGTCCACAAGGTATTTTTGCCTATTCCCTCATACATTACAAAATTTTTGTCATTTGTCAGACTAATTGTTGGCTTACACTGAGGGGTATCGGATACTTTTGGGACAGAAATTCCCATGTAAAACTCTCCACTATTTTTCACTATTAGATTATAGACTCTGGGAGAATCATCAATCTCATCATAGTAAGCCATAGATGTGATTGCATCTCTGATTTGATACGGATTTTCAGGAGTTGCCTGCTCTTTGTCCAAAACAACAGGAATGTGTGCAAATGCACTTGAAGACCCAGATAAAACAATAATCACCCCCAAGAAAAATAATAGATCTTTTCAAAAAACCCCCTGCTTTTGTGTGGTCATTTTATTTGGCTAACCCAATATCTACTTTTAGCGTAGTACAGATATTTTCAATTGTTTTTCTAATTACCATCGGACTGATTGAAAAGAAACCTCTGAAATTGTTATCCCCAATATCTTCCGCAACTAATCCGAATACACCTGTTAAACGCTTGGTTATCACTATCCACATATCAGATATGTTTGTCCCAACACAGCTAATCACCTCAACTGTATTTGGGAGGTTTTGAGCCAAAAAGGGGTTGTTAAAAGTTGCCAACTATCCAAGTCCTTGGAACCTTCTAGAGGATCTCCATATACCTATCCTCGACATACTTGTAAAGGGATTCATTCTCAAAAGTAGCTAAAAGAGGCGCATTGTTCTTTACGGCAAAACTTTCAAGCATCATACTTAGTTTATACAGTATTTTTCTATCTGTACGAAAATTGATGTATCCTGCAGATATGTATTGTTCTAAAGACCATGATTTTAATTCAGACTCATCAGTAAATTCCCTTTTTGACAGCGCTGGATAACTACTCCAGACTTCGTCAATGAAGCTAGTGTACTTTTGAGACATGCAGGATTTTGGTCTTTATTGTATTTAACATAGTGGTATAAAATGTAACTAGTGCTAACAAAGCATCTAGATTAGTCCGCCAAGTTTCTTTAGTAATTTCAAATTTGTAATTTCTATACTGTCACTTAGTGTTAGAATTTTTGCAAGTTTTGGATTTGCATCAGCACCTAATTTCAAAACAGTCTCACCATACAATCTGACTTCGAGGGTGATATTGTCTTGCTTTAGATTTTTTGCAAGCCCCTTTGCAACGGATAATTGTTTGAACAGTCCTGGCTTTTTTGAAATGGATATCGGAATGTCTTCCACATCTATGATTTTAGAATTTCCTTCGACTCTGAAATTAATCATGGGTAAATTATCACATGTAATTTTAATACTTCCGCTTTCAAGATAAGATAAAAAATTAACAGGTAGATCAAAACTTTTCATTTCAATCCACCTATCACTTTGCTGTAATTGTCAGCTTCCCAGTTAAAGAAACTGTACCGGTTGGGATTACTTTGTCCTCTTTCTGAATTTTACCTTGCAATTCGAGATTTCCAAAATCATATGTGATTGAGGCGTGCTTTTGTGTTAGTTTTTCAAAAATTTCGGCTAGTAAGTTTGCCCATTCTTGTTGTTCTGCCATGAGGTAGTTTGGGATTTATCATATATAACATAGTGCCAGAAACTAATTCTAGTGCTAATTTTATATTGTAATAATCTAATTTTATGCGACAATTAATTTTTCATGACATATATTAGAAATAATTTCATACAAATTACAACTTGATAAAAATCAAATATCAAAATTTTAATCTGTAGAATTACACTATGGTGAATTTTGTACCAAGTGTTTTGCCCATGACTTCTAAGGCATACCTGCAAACATTTGGATTTAATGTAAAAAATCCTCTAAATTTTCCATCCTCATATTCTTCTGCAATCAGACCAAATGGCCCATATGGCCCTCTAGTGATTACACTCCAAACATCATCAAGATCTGTATCTTTGCAATTAATTATGTTGATTTTTGGAGGAGCTCTAATCTCAGTCTTACCATAGTCTGCAATTACCCAAATTTTTGGTATTTGTTCAATTAGTTTCTGATATCTTTTTTCTACGAATTTGTACCTTGCAATTTTTTCAAAAGTTGCAAGCAGTGGTTGAGCATTATCCTGAGCATGTTTTTCTATTAATTTGCTAATGTGAAGTAATTGCTTTCTTTCTGCATGAAAATTATGATACCCTGCTTCGATGAATTTATCCATACTCCACATCTGAAGCATTGAAGGATCCTCATCATGCCATTCTGCAAGCTGTGGAAATTGTTCCCAGACTTTACCTAGAAAACCAAGATAGGGCATTACCATCGGTTTTTTAAAGTCAAAATAAGATATAAGTTAATCCTTGCTTGCGATTTCTGATAATTACAAATTGTTTTTATGGTGTAATGTAATACACTAGTCATGGGACGATATGAAAAAGTTCTCAATATGTTAATGGATTATGATGAGTCTATACGTCTAGCAATAATTAGCAATACATCAGGCGACATATTATGGCATTCTAAAAGAAACGATGCTAAACTTCAAGTTCCAATTGCTGAAACAAAAAAAGCACTCAAACGCGAATCAGACGATTGGATAGACAGGTGTAAAACTGCAGATCGAGCTGCGTTAGGCCGTGCTCTTTATCATATAACGTCATTTGAGAAAACAAAAAGGGTTACACTGCCAATTGATGCATTTCACCTATTGTTTATGAGTGTAGATAACACTCCTATGAAAAATACAAAGAAGAAAAGTTATGGGAAATTAGTCGAAATGGGAAAAATATTGTCCATTGTTGACTTTGTAAACACATTTGAGTAAAAAAGATCTTATCTTTCCAATATTCACTATAAGCGTTTTTTCCAAAGTTGAACATCAGAGCAATCATTTAGAATATTTATTAACATAAATTCACAATATAATACATGGACAAATATGAGAAACTTCTCAACATGCTGATGGATTTTAATGATAACATTAGATATGCAGCAGTTGCAGACAGTGATGGTCAAATTATGTGGAACAGTCAAAGAACAGGATTGAAAAATATCGTACCACCAGAAGAAACAAAACAGACTATTGGGAGAGCATTGCGTGGTTGGAAAGAAAATGCAACTGTAAAAAACTATCTTGGCTCAGGACTATATTCAATTTCATCATATGAAAAAATAAAAAGAATATCGGTTCCTTTGGATGGTGGAAAGATGTTGTTTTGTACCATTAGCAATGAACCACTAGTAAAATCATTAGACGGTAAAAAGGGATATGGTCACATTGCTGAAATGGGGAAAATTTTATCCATAGTTGATTTTATAAAATCTCAAAAATAAAATGCATTTGTAACTGATTTGATTTTTTATATGATATCCTTTTGATTGGATTCTCTTTTTATTCTCTGACGATAAAAAAATCCTAATAATTTTAAATTGCTAATTATTAGGTTGCTCTTAGAATTTTTGGAATTTCATCCAAATTTACATCATGGATAATTTTGGCATCAAATTTATGAATTTTTTCTTCTTGAAATGCAAATCCTCCTACTAATATTGGAATATCATATTTCTCTTTAATTTTTTTAACTAGTCTTTGTCCTGCAGATATGTTGTCTTCTAAAGTAATTGAAATTAATACTATGTCTGGATTGTTGTATTCAATAAAACTAATTATTGATTCTGTTGGTATTGATGTGCCAATATTGTATACTTTGAATCCCTTTATTGAAAGATATGTCTCTAAAACATCACATCCTAAATGATGTTCTTCACCAAGTGGAACACAAATTAAGATTTTCTTTTTGTTTGCATTGCCTGTAACTTTATCCATTATGATTTTTACTAATGTTTGAGCAACATTACTTGCAACATGTTCTGTAGCAATACTGATTGTATTGTCTGCCCAATCTTGTCCTATTTTATACATCACTGGCCTTAAAATCTTATCAAAAAAGTCACCCTGATCAAAAATCTTAATGTATTCTTCATAAATTTTTACAGACGATTGAATATCGCCATCAATTAATTTTTTGTATAATGTTTGTTTTGATTTTTTTGTTGATTCTTCTCTTTTTCTAATGTCTTTTGGATTATGTGATGCCAGAACAGATAATATCTTTGGATCATTTCTGTATTCTACTGGTATGTCATCTTTGATAACTTCTGATGCTTTTCCCAAATATTTTACAATTTCCTGTTTGGATGTGTTTTTTTTAGAATCCCAGACACTTTTAACTAGATATAGATAATTATCTGATTTTACTTTTTTAGCCCTAATGTAGACCATAAGTAATTTTTAATTGTTTGATATTTAATTAATGCTAACCTTCGAATCTGGTGCTAACAAAATAATTTGATTTAAAAGTGATTTAGGACTTTTTTATAATGTGTCTTTTTCATGCCTATTGGCACTAGTTTTAAGCAATGGCACTAGTTTTAATAATTAATTTGATGAAATTAATTCATGCCTGATTTCAAGATTGATATTTTTAATTTAAAAATTAATTCTCTAGATAATAGTATAAGGAACCAATTATTTTTATGACTCAAATAACGGATAATGCTATATCTTCTAAAATCAAACCTTACTCGATTTTAGTAACTGGCGCTACTGGCTTTATTGGTTCCAGGTTGATCACAAATTTGGTATCTAGCGGTTTCACTGTCAAGGGAATGAGTAGAAAAAAACTCTCTGATACTAACAATGTAAAGTATGTTCAAGCTGATGTTTTTGATGTTGAGCAATTAGCAAAAGCAATGAATGGAATTGATATTGCCTATTATCTCCTTCATTCTATGGAGGGAGATAAAGAACATTGGAAAGAATTTGCATCAAGAGAAAAGATCCAAGCTCAAAATTTTCTTAAAGCTGCCACTCAAGCTAATGTTAAAAGAATAATCTATCTTGGTGGTTTAGTAAATGATAGTCTGGAATTATCTCCTCATATGAGAAGTAGAAAGGAGGTCGGTGAGATACTTGCTTTTGGAAATATTCCTGTTACACAATTGCGTGCATCTTTGATTATTGGTGCTCAAGGAGGATCATATGCAATGCTCCGATATCTCGTTGAACGACTGCGTATAATGGTTACGCCATCTTGGGTCAAGTCTCGAGCTCAACCCATAGCCGTTGATGATGTTATAGCATATCTTGTAAGATGTATGAATCATCCTGAAACTAATGGCAAAATCTTTGAAATCGGTGGACCTGATATTATGACGTATGAAGAATTGATGCGCGTATATTCTGCATATCTTAATAAAAATCTCTTTGTAATACAAATTCCTTTTCTTACAACTAGACTTTCATCTTATTGGGTAGACCTAATTACACCAGTCAAGGCATCCTTGGCAAGACCGCTAATTGATAGCTTGGTTCATGACACTGTTGTAACTGATAATTCCATCACAAAGATTATTCCTCTTAATTTAAAATCCGTGCGTGAATCAATTGACATCGCTACTAAAGAAATGCGAGAAAGTCCACCTGAATCGAATCCAAGAGATCAAAAAACTGGTTTTAAAATCAATCAGAAACTTTTGCTTGCTTCTTTAATTGTAATGGCATGTATTGGAACCACGTATTATTGGCTGGATGATAGGGTGGATGTTTATGAACCAATTTGGATTTTAGCTGCAATACTTTGGTATATTGGAATAATATCTGCTATAATTTTTGTAAATAGTAAAACTCGATTGGGATTTATGATCAGTGGTGTCTTATCGTGGATTACCTTGATCTTTTGGTCATTTGATAATTTTTATGTCATATTTAACACTTCATTGATATCTTCACCTCCAAGTGATATTATTGCGTTAAGGAACTTTATTGGAATTATAATTACCATTATTGCAATAATCTCATCTCACAATACTTTCCATAAAGTAATTGATTACCAATACAAAGGTAAACCGATTTAATTTTTTCAAATATTATTTTTGATTTTTAAAAATATTCTTGGTCCTACTAGATTCAATTTTGTGGTCGACAATCGGTTTTGGGTATGTTAATCCATTAGGTTGTTTTCTCCACAAATTGTGAATTTCATTTGGTTCTACTGTATTTAATTCCGAAATCCATTTTTTGATATATCTACAATTTGAATCAAATTTTTCTTGTTGCACCCATGGATTAAATATTCTAAAGTATGGAACTGCATCACAGCCAGTAGATGCTGCCCACTGCCAATTTCCTACATTCACTGCAGGATCATAATCTGTCAGTTTTTCTGCAAAATATCTTTCTCCCAATTTCCAGTTAATATGTAAATCTTTAGTCAGAAAAGATGCTACTATCATTCTGACTCTATTATGCATGAATCCTGTAGTGTTTAATTCTCTCATTCCAGCATCTACTATGGGAAAGCCTGTTTCTCCTTTGCTCCAAGAAAGAAATTGTCGCTTGTTTTGACTCCATTTTATTTTTGCAAATTTTTTCTTAAAACTCTCAAATTGTGAATTTGGATAATGATGAAGAACATACGTAAAGAATTCTCTCCAGTATATTTGACTAATTAAGATGTGATCTTCCTCAAGGTTGTTTTTTATTGCATGGTATACTTCACGAATGGATACAGTGCCAAATCTGATATGAGCTGACATTTTAGTTGTCATATTTAAAGCAGGATAGTCTCTGGTTTTCTTATATTCTTTGAATTGCTTAATTTTTTTTAGAATTCCAATCGCATTTTTTCTTCCACCGATGTGTTTTTCAATATTTTTTTCTTTAAATTCTAATGATATATCCCCTTTAATTTTATCTTGATAGTAATTGTTGAAGTTATTTTTAATAGGTTTTCTAATTGGAATGGTCTTTGCAGTTTTAAAAAAATGTGAGTATACAGTATACGGTTTTTGTTCTTTTGTATGTATTTCATCAGGAATGTGTAATAAATAATCTGCATGTTTGTTAAAATTTATGTTATTTTGCTCGCATATTTTTTTGACTTGTATTTCTTTTTTTTGAGCAAACCTAGTATAATCCCCATTCACAAACACTCCGTCTATTTTTTGTTCCGATATTATTCTCTTTAGACAGTCTTCTGTTCTGCCCTTGAAAATTTTTAAATTGCTTTTCTTTTTGTGTAACTGTTCATCAAGATCTATTAATGATTCGTTGAAAAATTTTATTCTCAATGTGGATTTTTTTAATCCATTCATTATCTCAGTATCTATAATGAAGCACGGGATAACTTTATCTGAATTTTTTAATGCGTAGACTAGTCCTGTGTTATCTTCTAATCTTAAATCACGGCGAAATATGAATAGTGATTTTTTATATTTTGGCATATGAAAATATCATCTGGAATAATTCATTCATACTCTTTGATATTCATTGGTTGAAATATTGCTTTAGGGTCTATATCGGAATACAACAAAAAGTATGTCTGGCTTGCAAGGTATGTTCTATCAAAGCGATAAGCAACAGGACTCATTTCTAAAAGAATTTTTCCTAGCGTTATTTTTCCATCTCTGAATTTTTCTAATCTACTTAAAAATAACTCCTTTTCATTTTGATTCAGATATTTTAGGAAATATCCAAAAATATGCATAATTACGTTAGTATTTGTTTTGATAGTAGGTGTTTTTGACATGGCCAGTGTTAAATGACTTTCATAATCCGTTAGTATGTCTGAAAATGATCTTTTTTTGTAACTTGCTACAATATTTCCTAATATCTTTAATTCTTCTTGGTCATGTGCCATTATCATGTATTTGTTAGATGTATGAAACGCTATCGTGTTTTTGATCTTTTTTGAATGTTTTACGTCTTGAAATCTTTGCAACACATATTCCGTTACATCTTTTTCAGATAATCTGTGATTATTTTTATGGAAATACGATTTAACATCTGACATTTTTTAATTTTCAATCTTTTTGCTTAAAAAGACGAGTTCAATTATTTGCTCTTGGCACTATGTTTTTAAAATTTTTTAGGTTTTTTTGGCACTAGAAAGTTAATTAGCACCATCTTAAATATGTTGATTGCAAAATTAGTCATAATGAAAACAATAATTGCTACGTTAGCAACAATCCTACTTGTTGGATCAATAACTCCGTTTGTCTATGCAGAAGGAGTTCCAGCTTGGGTAAAGAACAATGCAGGATGGTGGGCAGACGGTACAATATCTGAATCTGAATTCATTCAAGGAATACAATTTTTGATAAAAGATGATATAATCGTAATTCCTCCAACTGCAGTATCTGCAGAAAAATCCCAATCTGTTCCAGCTTGGGTAAAGAACAATGCAGGATGGTGGGCAGACGGTACAATTACTGATGGTGAGTTTGTAAATGGAATTCAACATTTGATTAAAACTGGAGTAATTTCCGTTGCTACAGAATCCAAATCATCTGAATCTACGAACAAAGCTAAATCTCCAGAGACATCTGACTCAGAACTTACATCACTCCAAACAGAATTAGAAAAATGCGCTGAAATAAAACAAGCATATCCGAGACTGAATTGTGAAAAAACCGCAAAACATGCAATCGAAGCTTACAAAATAATAGCAAATGGAGAATCATACAATGTAGGTCCTTTAGTTTATTATTGGACAGGTCTTGGTACTGAAGGAAATTCATTTGAAACATCTGAAAGTGGGCAATCTATTTTATCCATACGAATTTTAGCTGTTAACACCAGTGCTGATAATGTTTCTATGATGTGTACTGGTCCTGCAGTCTGTAACTATGATGTTTGGAATGGCGATAAAGCATTCAAGTATTCTGGAATGGATTTCACAAATGGACAAATTGTAGTAAAACCTGGCACCTCTGAAATATTTAATATGTTATTTGGTCCAAATATTGGATATGGTGGAACGACATTTGAATATGATACATCTAAAGAATATTACTTTAGAATATCTGAACCATATGGCAAAGTATCTATTCCTTTAGAACTACCATAAACTTTTTTTCATAAATTTTTTTATTTTTTTTACCCATAGTCAATATACCGATTATATCTCTTCTCGACTTCTACGTTTGTTCCAGAAATAATTTTTTGATATTCTTCCTGTTTTCTTGATTCAATGTATTTTACTATCTCTGTAAGATTTTTGTCTGCTTTGTATGATTCAAAAACCGGTTCCATCATTTTTAGGTAATCTAAAACTTTTTTCCTATATTCTTCACGAGTAGGATTTTTAATTTTGTTTAATCTAAACCAAATAATTGCCCAGCTAGAGCCTACTATATGTGGTAATAAATCAAAAGATCTCTCTATCTCAAACCGTTCATCGTTTCTCATGCTTTTTGAAGAAACTTTGCTGCAGATTTTGCAAAGTATGTTACAATCATGTCTGCACCCGCTCGTTTAATTGAATATAGTATCTCTTCAGTAATGTCTTTTTCATTTACCCACCCCTGTTTTGCTGCACCTTTCACTAATGCATATTCTCCAGATACACTATATGCTGCAACTGGAACATTGAATCTTCTTCTGGTTTCTGCTATCAAATCAAGGTATGCCAAAGCTGGTTTGATCATTACAATGTCTACCCCTTCGTTGATATCTGTTTCAACCTCCATCATTGCTTCACGTGCATTTGTAAATGGAACTTGGTATGTCTTTCTATCTCCAAATTTTGGTGCACATTCTGCTGCATCTCTAAATGGTGAATAAAATGATGAACGGTGTTTTGCAGAATGTGACATTATGGAAACATCTTTGAAGTCTTCTTCATCTAATGCTTTTCTGATGGCCGATACCTGTCCGTCCATCATTGCAGATGGCGATACAGTATCAACACCAGCTTTTGCTTGACTAACTGCAATTTTTGCTAGTGTTTCTAGACTTGAATCATTATCTACTTTATCTCCCTTAATTATTCCACAATGTCCTGTGGATGTAAATTGACATAAACATACATCTGCCATAATTACTATTTTGTCCCCGAAATTTTCTCTGATTTGAGAAATTGCCTTTTGTACAATTCCTTTATCATCAAATGCTGAAGTACCTGCGTCATCTTTCTTTGTAGGAATTCCAAACAGCATGATAGATGGAATATTTAGATCAGAAATTGTCCCAATTTCATCATTGATGTCTTCTAAAGGTAATCTCTCAATTTCTGACATTGATTCAACTTTTATTCTAGATTTGAGGTCTTCTTGAACAAATACTGGGCAAATTAGATCTTTCGGTGTTAAAGTGATCTCCTGAATTAATTCTCGCATTTTTTCTGATGTTCTTAATCTACGAAGTCGTCTAGTTGGAAATGACATCATCCAAATTTATTCTGGGTCAGATATAATTCTAGTCTAATTCTTTTTGTTTTTTATAGTCAAATAATTTGCTTGCCATTTCAATAATGTCTGGCTCCCCTTGTTCAGATGCCTTACGTATATTGTTCATAGGTGTTGATACAATACTTTCTACTACAGCTTTTGTTAATTCTTCAATTATTTTAATTTTCTTCTCATCTTTTTCATTAAGCATCTGAAGTGCTTTTTGTAATTCTTTTACTCTTAAAGAATCGATATTTTTGAATACATCTTTTACCAGTGGTTCTGCATCTAATCTTTTCATTGAGGCCTCTAGTATAGATACTTCCTCACTAATTATATTTTCAACACTTTTCACCTTGTTTAATCGTGATTTCATATTTTTTTCAACCATCTCGGCAATTTGATCTAAATTCATTAATTTCACTGCTCCTATCGTTGCAACTTTCTCATCAACTGTTCTAGGATTTGATAAATCTAGGATCATCATTCCGCTTTTCTTTACTTTCATTGCTTTTACTATTCTCTCTTGAGTAACTAAAAAGTAAGGAGCAGTTGTTGCGACAAATAATACATCATAATTTTCAAATCCAGATAGAACCTCTTCAAATTTTACAGGTTTTCCTCCCATGGTTTCACAAAATGCCTTGGATCTATCCATCGTTCTACTAGTTACGACAAAATCATATCCTCTTCGTACAAGTGATTTTGCAACAAGTGTTGATACCTCACCAGTTCCAATTAGCAAAATTTTCTTTAGTTTTAATTCATCTACGTTTTCTTCAGCTAATTTGACTGCCATTGAACCTACTGAGATACCACCGCGATTAATTCCTGAGGAATTTCTAATTCTTGTTCCTATTCTGATTGCTTTATCAAATAAATTATTCAGGTGCTGACCCGAAGCTTTTGTATTTCTAGCAGATGTTATGGAGTTTTTTATCTGACCTAGAATTTGCTCTTCTCCTATAACCATCGAATCTAATCCTGATGTAAGTTTTAGTAAATGGTGAATAGCTTCTAAGTTTTCAACAAATTCTATGTTTTCTTCAAATGCTTCTTCTTCTAGTCCTGTTAATGAGGCCCATGTTTTTTTGATTTTACTAATGTTGTAATCTCTTGCTTTACCAAATAGTTCTATCCTGTTACATGTTTGAATAATCACACATTCTTCTAAGCCTGAATGTTTTTTGAATTGTACATACGCATTTTCTAAATCTCGTATGGTAAATCTTTCAAGAATATGAATAGGTGCGTTACGAAAAGTAACCCGTGCATTGATTATGTTTTGATTCATTTCCAATTCCTCAATATTGATTTAGCTTGTTTTTCTGCTTTTTTCAGCTGACCTTCTTTTATTAACTGTTTGATCTCTTTGTTACTCATTATATGATTGAGGTAGTTTTTTCTTTCATTTTGGGTAGCGATCTCGTTTTTTGCAATTTCTCTTGCAATATTCTGAATTTTTATTTGACCAATTTCCTCTTTTGTGATTAATTTCTTGAATATTTTTTCTGATTCCACTCTTAATTTTTTAGACATTGCTGGACTTTTCCCGCCTGTAAAGATTGCAATCTGAATTAAATTATCAAAATCAATAATTGCCGGATTAGAAAAATCACTTAATTCTGGATTATCTGAACTATATGCTATGATTTTTTTACTTTTAGCATCATTGATTATTTTTTGATTTAGTTTTTTATCGTTTGTTGTTGCAATTACCATATATGGTTTATAGATTGAAAGAACAAATGTGTCTTGAATTTTTTGTTTTTTAAATCTAATTTTTTTATTTTTTATTAGATTTTTTATCTGATTATTTATTGTACTGCTAATTACTATGATCTGACACTTTTCTCTTAATAATGAATTAATTCTTTTTAGTGCTTCATCTCCTCCCCCGATAACGATGACTACTTTGCCCTGAAGATTTAGATGAACTATCACCGATCAAAACAACTACCGTTTATATTTATACATTAAACTCTAATGCGTAATGTTCTAGCTACATTTTTAATTGAATAATGAGATTGATGGTATATTGACTCAATCCATGGATGATTTGGATAAGGAAATTCTTAATGAGATTCAATGGACTTTTCCACTTACACCAAAGCCATTTGATGATATTGCAAAAAAATTTGAAACCGCTCCTGAAATTATCAAAGAACGACTAATAAATCTTAAAAAAATTGGAGTATTGCGACAGCTTAGTGCAATATTTGATACACGACGACTTGGTTACAAAAGCTCCTTGGTGGCAATGGAGATTGAATCTGATAAATTAGAATATGTAGCAAATCAAATTAATCGTCATCCTGGTGTAAGTCATAACTATGAACGTGATCATCAGTTTAATCTATGGTTTACTCTAGCAGTACCGCCTGGTTCCGATTTGAAATCTGAAGTTGACAAATTTTCTGTTTTAAAGGGAATTAAAAAAGTTAGAATGCTTCCTACAATACAATTATTCAAAATTGGAGTAAAACTGGATATGGTTGATGAAAAAAAACATGATATTACACCAACTGAAGAAAAAAAAGAAATTAAAAATATAAAATTTGTTCCTACTGAAGAAGATAAAGAATTCATTCGTGAATTACAAAAAGATATGGATATTGTTGATAGACCATTTTTAATTCCTGCAAAAAAACTTGGACTTACCGAACATGAATTATTTGATAAACTAAAGTATTATGAGGAGATAGGAGTCATGAGGAGATTTGCCGCAATTTTACGTCATAGAGAAGTTGGTTTTACAGCTAATGGAATGATTGTTTGGAATGTGCCTGATGATAAAATTTCAGAAGTTGGTTCAAAATTAGGCGCTTTCCCTCAAGTCAGTCATTGTTACCAAAGACCAACATATCCTGATTGGCCATACAGTGTATTTTCTATGATTCATTGCAAATCTGAAAATGAAGCAGGAGAGGTTGCAAAAACTATTCAAAATCAAATTAACGTAAATGATTACAAAATATTGTTTAGTACACGTGAATTTAAAAAGACACGTGTTGAATATTTTGTTGAAAATAATTTTACTTTAGAAGAAACAATCTCAGCATCTTAAAATTCATTTTCATCGTGTCCTACTACATGCAACATACAAAAGTATTGATCATTCATGTTGCAATAATACTCTGAATTATTCCCACAAATTTTACATGGTGGTTTTTCATCATGTTTTGATAGTTTTGCATGATATGCTTTACTTCTAGGGGATATGTTTGAATGTTTGTAGATTCTTGATATGTTTGAAAAGTATTCAAAATCTTGTGGTTCTAATTTTTTTTCATTTTTTATTTTTTTAATTATTTTATTCCATTTCTTATATTCACCAATCTTTGCAAGTTTCATTTTTTCGATAATCTCTAATGTCTTGATGGTATCAATTGGTTTTTCCATTTGAAAACTAGTTTGTCTGTGTTGCTTTTAATTCGTATGATGGCCATGTATTGTACATCTCATCTATTTCTTTCATATCTGAAGAACTTAGATATCTTCCATCTGATATTGCAGCAAAGGTTTCAATTTCTTCTACACTTACAACTGTAGGTAGTACTGATGCAATTGCTTTTTTTGATAAGATGAATTTAATTGCAAATTCTGTTATGTTAAGTCCATTACGTTCTGCAATTGGTCTGAGATGTTCTACTTTCTTTAGTGCCTCTTGCCTCCATTCCATTTTTCTATCTTTTCTGTGATCGTTACTTGGAATTACAGTTTCAGCTTTTACTTTACCTGTTAAAATTCCAGATGCATCCGGAACTCTGACTAAAATTCCTACATTTTGTTTTTCTGCTTTTTCCATTAATTGGTTTCCTGGTGTTTGCTCTAAAATGTTGTACACTGTTTGCACAGCTGAAACACTTTTTCTTTCCATTGCTTCTAATCCTTCTTGTGTCCATCCTATTGCTGGACCCAATGCCACTTGTGCTGATTTTATTTTTTCCTCCTGAATTAATTTATCAAATGTCTCAAATGTAGTATCGTTTCTAATATGATTTAATTTTGGATTGTGCATTCCATATGAATCCACATAATCTGTCTGTAATCTCTCTAGTGATGCGCTGAGTGCTTTTCTTGTATATTCTGGCTCAAAGCTTTGTGGTAATTCTGCATGTCCTATTTGCTCAACATTTGAAAAGTCATAACCATATTTTGTTGAAATAACTACTTCGTTTCTCATTCCTTTGAATACTTGCCCTATGAGTTTCTCGCTAATTCCTTTACCATACATATCAGCTGTTTCAAAAAAATTAATTCCTAAATCATATGCTTTTTTGAGCATGCGTTTTGCTTCATGTTCCTCAATTTTTTTACCCCACCAATCAAGACCTATAGTCCATGCACCAAATCCAATTTCAGATACTTTGATTCCGCTTTTTCCTAATATTTTGTATTTCATTTAATTATCTCCATAAAATCATCTAGTTTTGGTTTTATTTCTGTATATCTCAAAACTGCTTTTCCGATAGGAATTTCTTCATTTATGTTTATCCAAGATTTGCAGCCCTGATACTCGGATTTTAGAGGTATGTCTAATTCTGGAATTTTATATGTTTTAACAAATATTGCCTTCATTGGATTTTCTGGTTTCCAATTTCTCCTTTCATTGATGTATTTATCACTCCATATGTGAAATGATGATAGGCCTTTGATTTTCTCATTCGATGAAATGTCCGTTTCTGCTAATATTTCTGCATATGACGTAATTTTATTAAATCCATTTCTTGGAGGATTTTGTTTTGCATGTTCCAAATACTTGTGAAATTGAGGTTTTATGTTGACTTCATTTTGATGTTCCTGTATAGGAAACATCAAAAATTTTTTTGACTCGATTTTGAATCCTGATGTGACATCTAATATCCCGCCTTTTCTCAAAAGAATTGTTTGATCACCGTCTTCTAGAGCATTTACTATTGATGCCCATTCTTTTAGCGATTCCACTAACCTAAACTTCCTATTAAAGGAACAATATCTTTTTTGACACACACAATCATAGGCGTATCTTTTTGCACATACCTTGAAACTCTTGTTTCTCTTAAATCCATTATCAAATCTTGAAAGTCTCTAATTTCATCAACTTCGAATGCTAACATGAAATCTTCATCATGAATTCCAAAAGAATATGTCGTGTTTAGGATTATTTGTGGGTATTTTTTACTAACTTCAATATGTTCATCCATTATTGATTGTCTTTCTTCTCTTGGTAATAGATACCATTCTCTAGTTTTTGTGAAAGGATATACGATTACATTTTTCTTTGTTTCATTTTCAGCAATGAATCCTAGTGGCTTTCCTTTTTCTACATAAATCGATGGTCTTGTACATGACAAATACGTTCTTGATGGAATGATGTATTTTCCAAATACTGTTGTGTATAGTTTTGCTATTGCCTTTTGAATCTCTTCAACCGTTTTTGCTTTAAACCAAAACAAAAAATCTGCATCATCCCTTAATCCTAATGTGGAATATGTTCTGAATTTTATTCCTGAATTTGTAATCACGTTTTCTACCTCTCTAGCTGATTCTTCCTTTGCTAAATCTGCCATCCATCTCCATTTTGGATCAACTTTAAAGAATGAAAAATTGAAAAAATACTGTTCGCTATTGCTTTCTTCCATATTTGACCATTTTCTAAACCCTATTTAAACAAAAACTAGATTCTCTAATATTGTATTTGTATAATTTTTTGTCTTGACTTATGTCCTGATTTTATTTGAATCATTGATGCTGGAATCTTGAAATGTTTGGCAAGTTTTTTTATGATTTCTTTATTTGCTTCTCCTTTGTTTGGTTTTGATTTTATTCCTATGGTAATTTGATTTTCTCTGATAACTAGAATTTCTTTGTTAAATTCTACTGTTACCTCGTATAGCAATACGTTCTAAAAGTTATTCTTGCTCAAACCTGTTTATTTTAATTCTTGATTATGCCTTTTGTTCTAAAACCCAATCATACCCTTCGCTTTCTAATTTGTCTGCAAGGGATGCGTCACCTGTCTTTAAAACTTGACCTCTTGCAAACACGTGGACATAATCTAACTTATCTAAAAATTTTAAAATTCTTGCATAATGTGTAATGACAATTATTGTAGAGTCTTTTCCAGCAACTTTGCTAATTGCTTGTGCAACTGCTTGAACAGCATCTATGTCTAATCCTGAATCTGGTTCATCTAAAATTGAAATCTTTGGTTTTAAAACTGCCATTTGCAATACTTCGGCACGTTTCTTTTCTCCTCCTGAAAATCCTTCGTTTAGATATCTTGAAAGAAACTCTTCTTTTAATCCAACTTTGTTTAAATTATCTTTAAGGTATTTTTGAAATTCTCTAACTGTGATGAATACTTCTCTATCGTCACCTTGAAGTGCTTTACTTAGTGAATTGTAAGCTGTTCTAAGAAAATGTGAAAAACCCACACCTGAAACTTCGGTAGGATATTGAAATCCTAAAAATAATCCTTTTTTTGCGCGTTCATCTGCTGATAATTCTAAAATACTTTCTCCATCTAACAAAATATCTCCTTTAGTAACTTCGTATTTTGGATGTGCAAGTAATGTATATGCTAAAGTACTTTTTCCAGAACCATTTGGTCCCATGATTGCATGTACTTCTCCTGGACCTGTTTTCAGATTTACTCCTTTGAGAATTTCTTTACCCTCGCGATTAACATGAAGATCTTTAATCTCAAGTACTGCCATAGTTCAATTTTGATTCTTTCTATATATAATACCGACGAAATTTAGCTAATCCTAATAGAATTTTCTAAAATAAATAATAAAATGGGTGGGGGGATTAAAATTTGGCCAGAGATGGTCTCAAAGTAATTTTGAGTTTATAGAATGTTAGAATCTCTTTACATCTGTTTCTAATTGTTACTTCTGTGACACCTGCAATACTTGAGACGTCTCTTTGAAGGACATTTTGTCCTAACAAAACTGATGCTACATACAGATATGCTGCAGCAATTCCGTTTGGTGCTTTTCCGTCTGCAATGTTGCTATCTTTAGTTTTTTCTGCTATTTCTAAGGCTAGTCTTTCAACTCTAACTTCAGTTTGTGTCATATTTGCAATCTTTGAGATGTATTTGTTCATGGTGACTACTGGGGCGCTTACCTGACCCATTTCCATTACCATGGTTCTGTAGTATTTTGCTGCAAGTTTTGTTTTTGATTTGACATCTTTTGGTGCACATATTCCTCTACATATTTCTTCTAATGATCTTACCACATCACATTGTTTGCATGCCATGTAAATTGTAGCTGCTGTAATGCTTGATACAGATTTTCCTTTTACCTCTATACATCCATCCAAGTTTCTGTATATCATAGAAGCTGTTTCCAAGACATTTTTTGAAAGATTTAGACCACCACATGTCTCACCCATTTTTGATAAGACATTTGCTAATCTTCTTTCTCTTGGTGAAGAAACGCGTACCCTTTGTTGCCATTTTCTGAGATTGTGCATTTGATTCGCAATTTGGTGGTTGATTGTTTTTCCACTAAAGTCTTTTGTACTAATTGATATCTCAGTTGTTATTCCCAAATCATGTTGAGAATAAGTTGTTTGTCCTGTTGCTCTTGCTAGCTTCATCTTGTCTTCGAGATTTGAACTCTTTGTTTCTGGACCATAATCTACCATCTGATCTGCAACAACTACGCCGCAACCAGAGCAGATTATTTCACCATTCTGAATATCATCTACTAATGATGATTTACATTCAGGACAGCTTTGGGGTTGTAATATGTTCATTTTCTTCTCCTCCTAAATTTTTGTGTGTTTGCAGGAGAATGTTCAAATGCAAAAACGCTTTTGCCAATGTATTTTTTGATGTTATTTGTTAATGGAGTTGCTGATGCAAACGGTCTTTTTATCGGACCGATTAATTCCATTACTTTTGCTACTTTAGTTCCTGTCTCGTCACAGAGTATTGCTCCTTCATCTAACTTTTCAGTTAGACGAATGATCACTCTGCCGCTACCGGCTAAGTGCATTATTTCACCTACCTCCTGCAATTAGAAACAATAATTATTGTATTGTTATCATAGACTTCTGTCAATTTTACTTTAGCTAAGAGCTATATTTGATTTTATTTTGTTTGTTTGGCTCTATTTGAAACTAATTTTTCTGAAATCTTGTTAAGAATATTTGTCTTAGTAGTTCCTTTTGGTAAAATTATGTAGCCTGACCTGACATATGGTCTTCTTGGAAATCTTACTTTATCATTTGTCTCTGTGATTTCAAATCCGGTTGCTTGTGCAGATTCTGTTAATTCTTTTAATGAAGGATCAAAAATACATTTTTCTTTTTCTAATTTTCTTCCTTTAGATCTTGGTAATGTTTTGTTAAAATAATCTAGCCAGATTACGATATGTTCGTAATCCTTCATTTTATCACTTTATTAAAATTGCGTTAACTATTCCTGTTTGTCCTGGTTTAGAAACAACTCTGCATTTTCCTGCATCTGTTTCTAATATTGCACCTTTAGTGATGATGCCTCTTCTTTGATAATCATTGTTTGTAGCATTTTCTAATACTTTGAGAATTTTTATTTTCTTAACTTTTGAATCCTCCATTGCTAAATTTACAAAATCAATTGTTTTCAAAGCTGTTTTTTTATTATTTCCTCTCACTCGTCTAGTGACTGTTACTTGTGCACCGGTGGTAGATTCATTTGGATATCTATCAATCTCATATTTTCTTCTGATTCTTGCTGGCTTTCTTCTACCTCCAGTTATTTTGCTGGTTGCAAGATTTTCTACTGATTTTCGCACGAATGTTCTTTTAACTACTCTAATTTATACAAAACGCAAAATATCTGCTTAGAATGAAATTCACTTAGTTTAGTTTTGTGATTATTTCATGTGATGGATTCATTTCTGACATCTTGGCTGTTTTTCTCACTTTGGAAAACAGTCTTTGTTTGAGATTTTCTACATCCCCTTGTATGCCAAAATACTTTTGGAATTTTTCAGTTGTATTGTAAATTTTTAATCTACCTACATTTTGATGAGTGATAAAGTCTAACTGTCTTAATTCTTTGAGATGTTCGTATACTCCCGAACCTCTAGTTTCAACAAGTTGTTTTGACGAAATTGGTTGCATGTATGCAATGTATGATAATGTTTTCAGAGTTGCGTTTGGAAGAATAGGTTTTGATGCATATCTTTTGATTGTTGAACTGTATTCTGGTTTTAATTGAAATACATATGAGCCATCTGGAAGTATCACTATTTCTAATGCCTTGAATGCTGACTTTGTCTTTTTCATTAACTCATTAAGTATTTCAAACGTCTTTGTTCGTGATTCTGTACCTGAAGCTTTGATTAAATCTTCTATTTTTAAGGGTCTTCCTGCAGAATAAAGTGCAGCTTCAATTCTAGATATTGCTTCGTCGTTTGAATTATTTTTTGCCAATTACCTATTTTCCTGTAAAATCTACTTAAAGAAATCTTTTCTTCATTTTTGATCAGTTTGTTAATTTCTCCTTTATCCAAATTATTTTTATATCATCTTCTATTTGTACCAAATCAATTTTTTCATCTCTGGCTAAAAATAAAATTGCAAAAAAGCATCTAATTGAATCTACTTCGTCAAGATCTTTTATTATGTCTTGAAGCATACCATACCCCAAACCTGAAATTTTTTTAATGATTAGATCTTCATATTTCTCAATAATGTTTTCAAGTGAAATAAAATATTCTTGAAAATCTGGAGCTTCTATGGGTTCTATGTTTATCTTGTTTCTTCTAGATTGTGGGTTGGCTATTGTTCCAATTAGATTTTGTAATAATCCTAACAAATCATCTAATGAAACAGGATAGGTTGATTCATGTCTATATGGTATGTCGATTAACTCTATGTCTACATCTGCTCTTTGTTTAATGGGTTTTTTCTCCATTGCAGCACGTTGTAATGCAAAAATACTTTCTACTTTCATTCTATAAATTAATGAAGAGGATAATGCAGCCATTCCTGCAATTCTAAGATCTTTTTTCCCACTTTTTTCAAGAATTTTAATTAATAAATCTAGAATTTGAATGAGATCAATATCCCAAACATCTTTTTTAGCAACAGATGATGGATTAAATAGAATGTTCACAGGTGCTTGTGAAATATCACTAGAAGTCTGTTCTTCGCTCACGTACCAAGTCTATTTTTATTCAATAATATCTAATGGCTCTATTTTTTTCTTATATCCAGTCAACTCTTATATTGTTAAGGCTAAATTACACAATTATGAAATCTGCAAGGATTACAGGTCCTAACGAGCCTTTGGTATTAATTGAAACAGAAATTCCCCATCCCAAAGATCGTCAAGTTCTAGTTAAAGTTAAAGCTGTAGGCGTATGTCACAGTGATTTACATCTTTGGGAGGGTGGGTATGATTTAGGTGATGGCAAATTTATGAAAGTCACAGATAGAGGAGTCAAATACCCAGTTACTCCCGGTCATGAAATCGTTGGGACAGTTGAAGAATTTGGTAATAGTGTTAAGGGTTTTTCAAAAGGTGATAAAGTTTTAGTTTATCCATGGATAGGATGCGGCATTTGTCCTGCTTGTAAAGTCGAAAATGAAAATTTATGTGATTCTCCTAAATCCCTTGGCGTTTTTCAAGATGGTGGATATTCTCAATACTCACTTGTTCCTGATTTCAAATATTTGGCAAAACTAGAAGGTGTTGACCCAGAATCTGCTACTTCTCTTGCATGTTCTGGTTTAACAGCATACACTGCAATTAAAAAATCAAATCAAAACACTCCTGAATTTTTGGTAATAATCGGTGCTGGTGGATTAGGTTTGATGGGAGTGCAAATTGCACACTCTATTACAAAATCTAAAATTATTTGTGTGGATTTAGATGATCAAAAATTAGAAATAGCAAAACAAATGGGTGCTGATTTTGTTTTTAATTCCAAAGATCCTGATACTACTCAAAAAATAATTTCAACTTGTAATGGAAAGGGTGCAGACAGTGTTGTTGATTTTGTAAATGCTCCACCTACCGCAAAAATGGGACTAGCTGTTCTAAGAAAGAGAGGAAATCTTGTTCTAGTTGGTTTGTTTGGCGGCTCTATTGACTTATCTCTAGTTACAATTCCTCTAAAATCTATTGTTATACAAGGTGCATATACTGGAAATTATGAAGACATGGTTGAATTGTTGGATTTAGCTCGAAAAGGAACAATTAATCCAATGATTTCAAAAAGATATTCCTTGGATGATGCAAACAAAGCTTTAGAGGATCTTAAAACACGTAAGATTGTTGGACGTGCAGTAATTAACCCGTGATTAAAAATTTACAACTAACTGTTACAAAATAAAAAATATGTTTCTTTGTTGACTTGGATTAATTGCGAAGTGGTAGTAATACATTTCAAAAGTAAATAGTTTATTCTGGTTTATGATTTATTTTTTAACCAACCTTTTTTGATTTGATCTTTATCTGATTCTTCTCCAATTCCAGTAGCATATCTCCATATTATGGGCGCGTCTGTGGTCATTTTAATTTTAATTTTTAACAAAGATTCTACCTCTAAATCTAAATTTTTGTCTGCGGTACCATGCTCTTTACAAAATTTACATTTTTGATCAAGTGTAATTGGTTCTGATTCTATTAATGGATAAGTCATACATGCAAGAGGTCGTTTATTGTATATTTTACATGGAAATCCGCCGTGAGGTGATCTATCCGATGCTTCAGTATCTAAAAATGGACACGTGTTTCCATTTGGCTCCGTGCCCATTAATTGATATGCTAATATTTTTGTTGGATTCAAATTTTCCTCTTCTGATATCCCGATTCTTGGCAAAATTGATATTTCTAATCCTTTTATCTTTGCAAGATGTTCTATCTTTTCTTTTTCTTCAGGTAGTATTAACACTCCAATCTTTCCAAATTTTTTATTGGGATAATACTCTCTTTCAATACAACACTGAGAACAATCCGGAATACATCTAAACTCCATTGAGTTATTTTTATTATATTTGAATAAAATTCCTTGCAAATATCCAATTTATAAAAAAATCTGATATTTTTATTCAAATAATCCCCACAGTTATATGATCATAAATGTGATGTGTGTTATGGGTAAGCGCCAGGTAAAAAACGAAAGTGCATTAAAAGAAATACGTTTGCCAGAAGAGGGTGAGATGTTTGGACGTGTCCTTAAAATGCTTGGAGGTGAAAACGTTATGGTAAAATGTACTGATGGTATTACCAGGAGAGGTAGAATTAGGGGTAAATTAAAGCGTAGAGTATGGATACGAGACAATGATATTGTCATAATCGCGCCTTGGGATTTCAATGAATCAGAACGCGGTGATATTGTTTGGAGATTTACATTGCCACAAGTTGAATGGTTAAAGGACAATGGTCATATTGCAAAAGACTTCTAAATTCATTTATTCATATTTGTACTTAGCCTTGGTCTGAATATGTCACCTTTTGTTAGAACTATTTTGATAACTTATCTTAATATACAGAGTAACTCTGTAAATAATTAAATGGAACAAGGCACCGTAAAGTGGTTCAACCGCACAAAAGGCTTTGGTTTTATCGAAAGAGAATCTGGTGACGATCTATTTGTTCACAAATCCGATGTTGAAGGATTCATTAATGAAGGCGATAAAGTCGAGTTTGTAGTAGGTGAAGGTCAAAAAGGACCAGCTGCTCAAAAAGTCAAAAAAACAGCATAGACAATAGATATTTTTATTAATTTAAGAGTTCGTTATTGTTTTCTTAAATTAGTCTATTTTTTTATTATTTTTAGAATTTAAAAAAGTATGGTCCCAAGCGACGGAGTTGAACCATCGACAACCCGGTTTCTGTATGCCTGATATGCTGTTATTCAGTCAGCCATCTAAAGCCAACAACTACAGCCGGGAGCTCTACCAGGCTGAGCTAGCTTGGGACAAAAAAACAAAAAGTGTTCTAGTATTAAAAAACTATCGAAGCCTAACAAATCTGATGAATGTTTATGTATTTTCTATACGCATAAATAGCATATTTCAAGAAAAGTGATTAATTGTCAGAACAACAATTGTCCTATTCCGGTTATGTCTGTGCTCCTTATTTACACAATCACGAATCTATTAAACTAAAAGACATATGGATGTCTTCAAGTAATATTGAGACGTTATCGTTTGTAACTGGAACTTTTTCTGATGAGAGTAAACCATACTTTTCAGAATCATCCAATCATTATATTTTAGGAAAATTCAAAGATAGTCAATTTATCGTAGATGATTTAATCCGTCACAATCAAGAAAAAACATCTTTTATTTTTAATATAAAAAATGAACTATTTCAAAGACAAGTATCTGGAGAAACAAATTTTGTTTCTGTCTACTATTTAGAATATGGCGAATCCGATAATGATCTCCAAGAAGTGGCAGATGTTTTATTGAAACGAGAAAAAATTAGCATGGGAGGCCTAGGTCATATGAATACATTTTGTAAATTACCTAAAAAATTTACTTTTCCATATTCTGAAAATATTGTGATAATTGAGGTTGCGAGTGAAAAAGGACATCAAAGCGTAAAAAAATATTGTGATCAAACAAAACGTGATGTAAATAGAAAAGGGTTAACAATAACTAATTTATTGAGTCTCTCGATTCTTGAAAAATTAAAGTAAAAACCGTATATTCTAATTATTGATGGATCATTTTGGTAATTTTTACCAATTTTTGGAATTGCTTGAAAAAGTGTAAATGTTAAATATTCGACTAAAATCAGCTTCATCATGAGTAAACCAGCTGATCTTGGTTCATTGAAAATAGGATCTTACATTTTACTTCCAGTATCTGATCAACCAGATGGTGAACCTTGTAGAATTGTTGAGTATGATACATCTAAACCTGGAAAACACGGTGCAGCTAAGGCTAGAATTGTTGGTGTGGGTGTATTCGATGGTCAAAAAAGACCTCATGTAGGACCTGTCAGCATGCAAGTTCATATTCCACTAATAGACAAAAGAGTGGGACAAGTCATTTCAATTATTGGAGAAACCATTCAACTCATGGATTCCGAAACTTTTGAGACAATTGATGTTACTCTAATTGATGAGGAAATAAACGGAACTATTGCAAATGGTCAAAATGTAGAATACTGGAATGTTATGGGCCGAATTAAAATCATGCGTATTAAAAGTTAGTTATTAAATAAATTAAATTTTGTTACTTTTCTGTTTATGATTTTAGCTTGTTAATTTTGATTCTTCCTTCTCTTGCCTGATATATCCACCGCTTGTTGGTTCTGGTGGTGGAATTTTTTTAGCATTTCCCAATCCTATGGTAGTAATAATTACTGATGCCATAATTATGGAAAAAACAATTTGTGGATATGCTACTGCGTTAGGCAATCCAATGGTTAATGGAAATGTGGCAAGAACTGCAGCTGCCAGTCCTCTTGGTATCATTACTGTAGTAACTTTTTTATCTAATTGTGAGAATCGTTTGGTTAGGGTTATTTTTACAATGGATACTCTGGAAAAATAAATTACTAGTGCGATAATTACTCCAAAGATTAGAAACTCTATATTTCCAAAACTAGCTAAAAGTCCAACAAATACAAAGAAAAATGTTCTGACTAGAAAAGTAATTTGGTTGTGTGTAGGATCATCTGTATCTATTTTTGGTAAAGTGAATCTTAGATGTTTTGCTAATCGACGTTTGTTTCCTAGCATTAATCCAAACACGAGTGCAGTAAGCGCACCTGATTCTCCAAAAGAATTTGCCAAAAAATAAAGAATAAACAAAATGGCTAATGTGAGCATGTAGCTATGTTTACTTGTAGAAAGCTTTGTTGTTACATACATCCATGGAATCCCAACTCCTAATCCTAGTATCAGTCCTACTGCAATCTGATTTCCAATGGTTGAACTCATGTTGTTGATATCTATCGTTCCAGATAACACTGCTCCAAATAAAACAAAAGCAATTACAGTTGCAAGAATATCTGTAAGTGCTGATTCAAAACTAAGTAATGATTTTGCATTATCTGAAATCTTTAGATTTATTATCAATCCAAAAACTATTGCTGAGCTGCTTCCTCCTACTATGGCTCCTAACAATACTCCTTCTATCCATTCCCATCCAAGACCATAATGTGCAAAGACTGCAACAATTCCAACGGATGCTGCAAAACCTATCATTGATAATATTATTGCAAAATGTACAGTGCTTGCCATGCTTTTTAGATCTAAATTCAATCCTCCATCAAACATGATTATGATAAGTGCAAGAGCTGCAAAGTATGGTACTACCTCCAAAATAACTTCTGGTTGAATAAATCCTAATACTGGACCAATGATTATTCCTAAAATCATCAAAAAAGATACATCTGGAATGCCTGTTTTTTAAAGAACACTTCGCCTGTGACTCCTAAGAAAATTACAGTTCCTGCTGCTAGAAGCAATAATGGAGCTGACGCTATTGAATCTGACGCTAGTGATGAAAAAATACTAGATATATTTTGTAATAATGCTTGAGATATTTCAGATGCTTGACTATCAAAAATACCACTCTTTATACCCATATCTGAAAAAAATGTCATTATTCCGTTAGAAAACGAGTATAATGATTCGTTACTCATAGATTGCATAATTACCTCTAAAAGCGACAAAAAAACTGCATTATCTATTTTTCATTATTTATTTAATACAAAATGATGTAAACAATTATTGACAGAAGTCTGATTGTGTTATATTTTGTGTTATATTTTGTGTTATATTTTGAATCTACGCGTCTACTGTCTCATATTATTATTTTTTAGGCATTTCATTTGATTTATGATTCAATACTATTTGGAAAATATCTGGTTCTCCAACACATGAGTTTATTAAAAATTTGCAAGTAATCATCTGCTTTAGTTGTAACGTGAATGTGTCCATATGCCTCTTTAAAATAGCCTTCAAAAACTAATGTAGACTGTTTTTTAAATAACGGAATTGTCACTCCTACTTTTTTAATTTTCTTAAATTCATAATTTCCTATCGTGATGGTTTTATTTCTAATTACTATCTGTTTTTTCTCCTTATTTTTATTAACATCTCTGTCAACTTGACTAATAACTTCATTACTCCATTTTGGAGTATCTAATGGCCAATGATGGATATGTACTTTGTCTGCCAAGAAATTGATTTCTAAAAATTCATTTTTAGGCAATTATTCATTTTGATATTATTTCAACTTAAATATTTGGAAAATATGAGTTTAGAATTTTGTTTGTTGATATTGGACTTGGAATATTGAAAAAATCTCTCAATATTTAATCCATTATTTACTATTGAAGATAATGTTCCATCCTTGAAATTCACAGGCAAAGTGTCTGGTTGGGATGTTGCTGGTAGTCAAGCAGTTCCTGCAATCTTTGGTCTATCTGGCGAATCTGGAAAAATTGGTCCACGTGGTTGGAAAATTACTGGAACTGCAACAGCTGAAATTGGAGATAAAAATGTTGTATTTGATCTTCAGGGTAATACTAGAGGGAATCATATATCCCTAAGTAACCACTAGCGAATTTGATAATGTGGTAATTCACCTCGATGGCTACTTTGCATCAGTAGCTTATGATACTGATTCATTTGCACTTGTGTTTCAGATCTTCAATTGTTAATGAGCAAGCATAAATCAGAATATCATTGATATAGTTGGTTTAGACCTACACCAATTGGTGACACGTCATAGTTGATTCTGTAGTTGTATCGATAGATCTGATGTCCTTTTTCATTAAGTATCTTCTTTTTAACATTTTTCATTATGGGATATATTTTACTCCTTAGTAATGACAATAACATGTCTCTAGAAAATTTGAGTTATAATTTGGAATATCAACAACTAAAATACTTCATCTCAAAAATCAATTCGGATGCTGATGATGAGCGGAAAAGCCGTCTGATGTATGATGAGGATTATGAGTAATGAAGCATCCCTCCATCTCTTCAAAGATTTGCTGATTTTTTTATATTAAAATGAATCTTGCATCTCTTTTTTCAGGTGGAAAAGATAGTGTTTACTCTATTTTCTTGGCAAATAAACAAGGACATAAAATAACATGTTTATTGAGCATATTTCCTAAATCTAATGAAAGTCATCTATTACATCATCCTAATTTACAATGGACCCGTCTACAATCCGAGTCAATGCAAATTCCTCAGATAACAATTGAATCAAACTCTGATGAAACTAATAATGAAATAACTTCACTAAAAGAAATTTTGATAAAGTCTATTGATCAATATGGTGTTGAAGGAATAGTACATGGTGGCATACAAAGCCAATTTCAAAAAGATAAATTTGAAAATTTATGTCATAAGTTAAATCTTAAATCTATTACTCCCTTATGGAATAGTAATCCATTTGAATATATGAATGAATTAATATCTTCAAATTTTAGATTCATAATTTCTAGTGTCTCGTCTGGGGGATTAGATGATTCATGGCTTGGAAAGATCATCACAAAAAATGACATTAAAATTCTTTATGAACTCTCTCAAAAATTTGGTTTTAATTTAAATTTTGAAGGTGGCGAAGCAGAAACATTTGTAGTTAACTGTCCCCTTTTTTTAAATTCAATTAATATCATTAGATCTGAAAAATTTTGGGATGGTTATAGAGGAAGGTTTGAAATAGTAGATGCGAGGCTAAATTATAATGCTTGATGGTTTAAAGAATAATCTCCGTGATGCAATTAAGAAAATAGTAAAATCATCTGGCGTAGATGAAGATCTAATCAAAGAACTATCAAAAAATGTTCAGAGAGCATTGTTACAATCTGATGTTAATGTGAGATTAGTTCTTGAAATTACGAAGCAATTAGAAGCAAGGTCATTAAATGAAACACCTCCGCCTGGACTCTCTCGAAAAGATCATATCATAAAAATTCTATATGATGAACTTGCAAATCTATTGGGAAAAGAATCTGACTTTGATTTCAAACCTGGTAAACAAAATAAATTAATCATGCTTGGAATCCAAGGCAGTGGAAAAACAACTGTAACTGCCAAACTTGCTAAATTCTTAATGAAACAAGGCTATTCAGTTGGCGTTATAGGGGCTGATAC
Source organism: Nitrosarchaeum sp. (assembly GCA_036984365.1). Lineage (GTDB taxonomy): Archaea > Thermoproteota > Nitrososphaeria > Nitrososphaerales > Nitrosopumilaceae > Nitrosarchaeum. Next base: position 267,890 of record BQXB01000001.1, on the reverse strand, counting down.
GTACCGACCTGGAGCATTAGTACAATTACAAACTATGTGTGAAAAATCCAATGTGGAAGTATATGGAGAACCAAATAACAAAGATTCTCCTGATATTGTGAAAAATGGATTGAAACATTTTGAATCTCTGCCGTTAGATGTTATAATAATTGATACGGCTGGACGACATAAAGAAGAAAAAGATCTTTTGTCTGAAATGGAACAAATTAACAAGGTGGCAGATCCTGATCTTGCGATACTTGTAATTGATGGAACTATCGGACAACAATGTTTCAATCAAGCTGAAGCATTTCATAAAACAATTCCAGTTGGTGGAATTATTATCACAAAATTAGATAGCTCTGCAAAGGGTGGTGGTGCAATAGCCGCATCAGCTGCTACTGGTGCTCAAATAATGTATATTGGAACTGGGGAAAGAATCGATGATTTAGAAAAATTTTCACCAACACGATTTGTTGGTAGATTACTTGGAATGGGAGATATTCAAGCTGTTTTAGATTTGGCAAAAAGACTGGAAAATGAGGGTGACGATGTTAGATTAAAACGAATTTCAAGTGGAAAAATGAATATGGATGATTTTTTCTATCAGTTGGAAGAAGTTACAAATGTGGGATCATTGAAAGGATTTCTTGATAACATGCCAGGTCTTTCAGGTATGGTTAAAGATGATCAATTAGATCAAATGGAAGGACGAGTTTCAAAATGGCGATTTATTATTCAAAGTATGACCAAGGCGGAAAAAGCAGATCCTGATCTAATAAACTCTTCTAGAATTAAAAGAATTTCAAGAGGCTCTGGTTGGCCAGAGCATGAAGTTAAGGAATTGTTGAAAAATTACAAGAATTCAAAAAGTATGATGAAGGCATCAAAAGGAAGACAAATGCAAGGTACTCTTCGTCGCATGGGATTCGGTTAGAATTTTTATTTCATCGTATATTTTAAAAATTAAAATGACTATTACTCTTAAAGAAATTATTCCTATCTCAAATGAATTAATGAAAGATTATGGTTTATGCGACAGTTGTTTGGGTAGGCTTTTTTCTAAACAGCTAAATTTATCATCTAATAAATTACTTGGTAAAAAATTAAAGATTCATGTAAACCAACCGACTAAATGTTTTATTTGTAAAAATCTATTGGATGATCTTTCTATTTATTTGAAATTGATGTTGAATGCTTCGTCAAAATATAGTTATTCATCTCTAGTTGTTGGGGCTTTAATTAAACCATCTATAATAGATAGAGATGATTATATAAAATCAAAATACAAATTGAAGGGAATTGATAGTATTAAAACCGATATTACTAAAGAACTTGGAAAACAATTTATAAAAAAAACAAGGAAAATAATTGATTTTTTAAACCCAGATCTTACTTTTACAATTAATTTTAAAGATGAATCCTGTCAGATACGCTCAAAATCTATTTCATTATGTGGACGATATACTAAATCTGAACGAAGATTACCACAAAAACAAAAGTCTTGTATTAACTGTTCTGGAAAAGGTTGTAAGAGTTGTAATCTACATGGTATCACTGAATATGATAGTGTTGAAGGCAAGATTTCTAAATTTCTTTTTACCATATTTGGTGGCACAACTGCAAAGTTTACTTGGGTTGGTGGCGAAGATCACACAAGTCTAGTTTTAGGTTCAGGTCGCCCATTCTATGTTAAACTTCAAAACCCATTCAAAAGAAATATTTCACTGCCAAAAAAAATTTTTTCTGATTCGATTATTATTCATAATTTTAAAATTATATCTGATCCTCCAAAAATTCCCATTAAATTCAATTCATTAATAGAATTAAAAATTTCCACAGCACATGAAATTATACCTGAAAATATGAAAAAACTAAAAAATATCCTTTCAAATCCTGTAATAATCTATGAAAAATCTGGAAAACGAACTGAGAAGTTCATTTCTACTTTAAAATATAAAAAAATATCAAAAAACCATTTTAAACTAATCATTAAAGCTGAAGGTGGGTTACCTGTCAAACGATTCGTTGCAGGCGATGGTGTAACCCCTGGAATTTGTCAAATCATGAATGACCAATGCACTTGTATGGCATTTGATTTTCTTGAAATTAATCTAATTGGTAACAATTAACTATACCAAAAATAGCACTTTATAATTAACTAGTTGTGCTTATACTGTGTGGTAAGTAGTAAAATAGAACTGCAAAGGGCATTGGAACTATCAAGAAAGACGGATTGTGTGTAGTTGACACAACAAAGTCTCAAACTGCTGAGGAAAAATCATCTAAAGGTGGAGGCTGTCTTATCGCAACTGCAACATATGGCTCTGAACTGGCACCACAAGTGCAACAACTAAGAGAACGAGATAATTCTCTGTTACAAACAGAATCAGGTACATCATTTATGAGTACATTCAATGATTTCTACTATTCATTTAGTCCAATAATAGCAGATTATGAGCGTGAAAATACAGTATTCAAAGAAATGGTAAAGATGGTAATCACTCCCATGATTTCCAGTCTATCGATATTGAATTATGTTGATATGTCCTCTGATCAAGAGGTTTTGGGATATGGAATCAGTTTGATCATACTCAATATTGGAATGTATATTGGGATTCCTGCTAGTATAATTATTGGAATTAAAAAGAAATTCTAAACTATTTTCTGACAAAAATTTATAACATAAAAATCCAAAATTGATTATTGTATCCACAATTAATTCAAGAAAATCTGAAACAATCTCTTCAAAAAATACCTGATTCTATTCCTGACACAATTATTGATAGTATTCCCTCATCAATCGAACTTCCAATACAAGAACTTGCAGGAAAGGCAGTTCATACAATTAAACGCACTTCTGAAGAAATCACCAATTATGCTGATGAAATTGGACAACCTGCTCAAACAACCAAAGAAGAATCACAAAATGCTTTAGATTACATTAATGAATTGAGAACACAAAATGGACGACAGACAATAACATGGGATTCTAGAGTATTTTCTTTAGCAAGTGCATGGAGTCAAGAACTATATGAAACAAGACAATTTGATCATACTAATCCTGTAACTGGTAATTGTCCTGCGACTCTTAAATCACAATATGGTTTATCATCAAATGAAGATGTTGCTGATAATCTTCATGCAACAGGATATGGGTATAATGGACAAGACCAGCATATTTTTGATAATAAAAAATTGAAATATGCAGATCCTACAACTGAGATTGGTGGCGGAAACATAAAGGTCCATAAAGGAAAATAGAGGCCTGAGTTGTTTGATGCTTCTTGGAAATTGATACAGTCTTCATCCTTTATCTCGATGGTAATTTTTCTCATGTGTATATAGGATGCATGGACGATAAATTGGATTTGATTTGTGGGATGTTCAGTTGTTGGCTGAGATTAGCGATCATGAGTGGAGGCTGATGACATCAATTATATTTTCATAATGCCAATTCAAACCATCAAAATATTTTTCATTAAATCGGTTGATGATTTTGTGTTGTTTTTCCTGTAAATGATAACAATTAACTAATCCTTATTTTTTACCTTATTCATGCCCATAAGAAAAAAAGGTAAGCATGAAAGACGTGCTGATCAACGAGCTGATAGACGTAGAAAAAAGACTGCGAAATCTGGAAAGCCAACATCTAGATAGAATCAACCTTTTTACATTCTAATTACTCGAGATGATACATTGGATCCGTTAGTACGAATGAAAGAAGCCCATCTTAAAGGGCTAATTCCTGACGATGTTTATGATCTTATTGTAAAACGTTTTCCTATTACCGTTGAAGGAATTAATAGAATTGAAAAAGCATCAGGAATACTTTATCCTACAGCTTATGTGGAACCTTCAATTGTTATTTCATCACCCAACCCAAACGCTTATGAATTTGGAATTTTATTTGCTAGAACTATACCTGTATTTTTTGAGGATAAATTCCATGTTGTAATTCAAATCTCCGCACCATTGGTTGCATATGGTCTTAAAGGTACAATTCATGCAATTTTGGCACATGAGTTTTTACATTTTCTTGAATTAACTCGAAAAATTTCTAAAATGGATTTACTTTCAGATGAAATAACTGGAAATCTCTTTGAAAGTGTCTATGCTGACGAAGGAAGATTGTTTGAACCAAAGGCTGTGTTTAAAGACAGAACTCTGTTGGAACATATTACAAAACGATTTCCTGCAGGTTTTAGAGATTATAAGTTAGAAGATAAAGTGGTAAAATTTTGGATAGATAAAAATCTTCCAAAAATCAATATATCTCTTGATGCTAATACTGTAAAATTATCTGCTGAATCGTTAGCAAAAATAAAACTAGATTCTGTATTTTTAGACCGAATAGAAAAACTTGAACAAAAAAGTGCTAAAATTCGTACAAAAAAACTTTATTGATAACTTTTTTATTTCTGAATTCTTTGTCACTATTGTTGTATAGTTCTATCTGAAACTATTGTAATTCTGCAATTGTTGCTTTAATTTTGGAAATTATATTCATATGATTAACGTTTGGATCTGTACTCAGCAAAAAGAGATTTTTACCGAGCTGTATGCTAATTAGTGTGACGTTTTCATATTCTGTAACTGATAACTTTTCTTTACCAAATTTATAAGATAAATTTTGAAGACGTGTCCATCTCTCAAAAGTGTAATGAATTGACATTTTGACTTCTTCTTCATTAAGTAATGTTGCATTATCTCGATTTTTTTCAATTATTAATTCCCCCTTTGAATCTAAAATTCCTGTGAATCTCACATGTGGATCAATCTCTAATGCTTTAGTGCATAATTTTTCAAAATCCATTTTTCATCACTAATTTTAATTCGTTATTACCTTCTTATTATGTTTTTTAGAGTTTTTTTGTCGTCGTCAATGACGTGTAATGTTAAAAATAATATTTTTAATTAAATAATTGAAATATTAATTTCATTAATTAAATTCTGTTAGTCCACATTTTCCACATGCGTTTCTATCTTTATGTTTAGACATAAAAACTCCTTTTCCACATCTAGAACAATTTTTTCTACCTCTCGTAATTTTATTTCCATCTATTTTGAAATATTTGTAGATATTTGGACTAGAACCTTTTTTTCCAGCAGATGTTTTTTTTGCTGTCATTATTCAGGTTTCTCCGTAATTGCTTCTTTTGTACTATCTGTTTCGTCTTGTTTGGCTTTTGTTTTTTCCATTCTTTTAAAGATAATTGGATTGACATGTTTTTTTGCCAATGCTTCATCTTCATAGATATAGAAAGTTCCTGTAACTAACGATTTTCCAACATGAGTTTGTAATCTCATAGGAATCACGACTTTTCCAGATAGTTTGAATTCTTTTGTAACCATATCTACTGCCTCAAGTTTTTTAAGTTTACCACCTAATCCTGTGAAGTTGCAGATCAGCTCTCTTCTTGATAAGAAGGTGTTATTTTCATCGTTTACGGTCTGAATAATAGACATGTATCCAAAATCCTTAAGATATTTCATATAAACCTTGATTGATAATGGATAACAAATTTATGAAAATTCAGTCAAATTCCCACATGGAACGATATATGATTCATTTAAAAAATGATGGGTACAGTCCAAAAGACTCATCTTTTCTTGTTCATCAAGCTAGAGGAATCTGTTCTGCTGTCCCTGCTTCCGTAAGAGTTGCTCGAGTTGCACGTAGCTTTTTAGAATTTGATGTTTCTGTAAATCCTGATGACTTGGATCTTGTAATTGAAAAACTAAACCCCATCGGTATATTAGATAATGTAAGACATGTCTTTGAAGAAAAAATTGGAAAAGAAGATGGAACACGGGATGGTGTTTTTTATTTTAATAACGAACGATTTTGGGAAAGTCATGAATCTTTTGAAGGTGTTTGGAAGCAATGTTATGGACGAGAAAAAGAACTTGTACAGGGAATTATTCTTCTTGCTGTTGCATTTGCACATACACAAAAAAATGAATCACGTATAGGTATTGGTATGTTAAAACGAGCATTAGAAAAATTAGGCGATTCTCCAGCAATTTATGGGAATATTGATGTTGATAGAATTAGAAATAAAATAAAAGAAATGCAAAAAACTGAAGAATTGACTATATTTGAGATTTGATTAAATTAAGAGCTGTTGTCACTACATCTGCTCCTTGAATTAAACCTATACTGCCTTTTTTAGCTTGATTTTCTGTCACTCTGGTAGTTCCGTCATTTTTTATAAAATTTCCTGATACTAAAATTGGTACTGGATCATCGCTATGCCCTTTATTGATACATGGAGTTGAATGATCTGCTGAAATAACTATTGCAACTTTATTGAAATCAATATTTTCAAGTAATGTTTTAAAGAATCTACGGTCTATCTCTTCAATGTTTTTCATTTTTCCAATTGCATCTCCATCGTGACCAAACTCATCTGGTCCTTTTAGATGAACATAAATTGCATTTTGTGTTTCCATTGCTTTTGCAGCTACCTTTGCTTTTTCCTCATAATCCGTTAATCCTCCAGCTTCAAATGCTTTCATCTTTAAGACTTCTGAAATACCTAGTTCTACAGGCATATCTACAATACATGAAAAATTCATAGAGTACATTTCATTGATTGGCTTTACATCTGGATACTTGTTTCCTGCGTCTCTTAGCAAAATACAACTCAAACTTTTCTTTTTTTCATCTGTTCTTTTTTTATTAATTTGACTTTCTTTCATGATCTCTAGCGACTGTGCTGTAAACTCATTAACTAATTTTGCAGTTTTTTTAGCATTTTCAGTTTCATCTAGAGGTAAACATTTTTCAACACGTAAAAAATCTCCTACAGCTTTTGCTATTCCCATACCATCTACTCTGGCATATGCAGGGTCAGTGTTGGTTATTTGAGATGATAATTTTTCATTTTCTGTTCTAATTCTTACTGTAACTCTATGTCCTATTGTTGGTGACACAACTACCGATGTATTTGGATACGAAAATCTAATTTTATTTTCAATTTCTTTTGCAACTCCCTCTGCATCATTTTTTTCTATGTGTCTTCCAGCTCGTCTATCGATAATTATTCCTTCATCATTTAATGTTGCATAATTTCCTCTTAATGCTAAATCTCCATCTTTGAAGTCAATCCCAACTCCTATTGCTTCTATCACACCTCTTCCTGCATAATCTACATGATGAAATCTATATCCTAACATATTGAAAACTGCAATATCTGATTCTGGTGCAATTCCTTTTCCTACTGAAATGACTTCCCCGATCACCCCGTTTTGTGCTAATTTATCAAGAGTTGGGGTGCTAGCAGCTTCAAGTGGTGTTTTACCATCCAAATCCGGATGTGGAAGATCTCCTACCCCATCTAAAAGAACATAAATCATATGAATATCTGAATTATTAATTCTGTTCGTATTTCCAATTTTTTGATGCTCTCCTTTAAATCTTACATCAAAACATGCGATCATTAAATTATTAGTTGTAATTTGAAGAATAATTATTTTTGTTTGATGTTTGTGTTTTGTTGCAGTAAATTCTTGAAACAATACTTTCATTTTACCATTTGTTTTTTTATTTTTAATTCTCTGTACATTGGAAAACATTTTAACATGCTTAAACTTCAATAATGAATTATGGGGGATATGCGTAAAGATTATGTTTCTGAACGCTTTATGATCGTATCTAAAAAAGATGATAAAGTTATAGATCCAAAAAAATCTCCGTATGCTCCTGGAAATGAATCAATGACTAATCCTTCTGTTCTTTCACTAGTTGCAAAAGATGGTATGCTACAACGCCTTCAGGATAACGATGATGAATATGTTCAAGGTTGGTCAATTAGAGTTTTTGAAAGTAAAAATCCTATAGTTTCAATTGAGACTGAAAATTCGTACAGTGATCGACCTCATTACAGTGAACCTGCTTATGGCTATCACTACATTGTAGTTGCATCTCCTAATGAAAATGATACTCTTGCTACTATTGATTCTGAACAATGGTCAAACATTCTAGTAGTTGTTCAGGATAGACTACGATGGCTCTATACCCAAAAAGGTGTGACATATGTTTCCATTTATGCCGATCAGGGAGAATTATCAGGCAGTAAAAACCATCATCCCCATTTGAACATTTTAACATTTTCAACAATTCCACCTGTTATTGAAGAAGAGGCAGAATCTTCATACAAAATTCTTAACGAAAAAGGAGTATGTCCAATGTGTCAAATTGTTAATGAAGAAATGGGTGGTCCTAGACAAGTTCTTCAAACTGAGGGATTTATTGCATTTTGCCCTTGGGCTCCATCATATCCCTATGAATTTTGTATTTCTCCAAAAAAACATACTACAAGCTTTTCTAAAATAACTCAAAAAGAAATCAATGATCTTTCACTTATTTTGCAAGCCACACTTGGCGGTTTATCAAAAACTATTAAAAACATTTCATACAACATGGTGTTTCATCTATCTCCTGAAAAAAAAAATAGCAGACAAATTCATTGGCATATTGAAATTTATCCAATAACTAAACCTTGGTCAGGTCTTGAACGAGGCTATGGCATTTTTCTTAATGATATATCGCCTGAAGAGGCTGCAGAAAAACTTGGTGCCTCTTGTAGAAAAGAATTAGCCCATCTGGTTGGTATTGTTTGAATAGTTTAATTATCAACTTGATTTTATTAAAATGATGACGTTAGAAAAATGGGCCGCGATTGCAAGTGTTGGTTTGTATGTAATGTTTGTCGGAGAAATAATTTCTGTGTATAATTTTATTATTAACATTCCTGCTAATTTTGAATTTGGCTCTTCATTTGAACCCAGTCCAAAAATATTACAATTCATTTCAATTGGCGTAGCGCCTGCGTCTGTTCTATCTGCACTTTCGTTTATTCTATCAAAACGTTATGGCTCTAAACAAATCGGTTTTATGATTCTTAGTGGTGGTATTATCTTGTTAATTGGAATGACCTATTGTTATACGCTGTTAAATAAGATCCCTGCTGCTTATATGGTTGATGCCGTAGTTATAACTCCGCCTCTCTTTATGGGAATTTCCGTACTTGTAATGATAGTTGGATTAATTCTAATAAAGACTAACAAGAAACGTCCAAAAAAAGAGTATTTTTAAACATGATTAGTTCTTATCCTATCTGCATGATGTTTAAAACATAATTTTTCATAAAATGGATTAGTTCGTCTCTACAATCTGAATCATTTGTTTCTGTTACTTTGTATATTTTAAGAGATAAAATATCTTTTTTCTTTGTTTTTTCTTTTCGTATTATGTCTCTGTTACACCCTCTTTTTTGTACTCATTCAACTGAGCGCTCTCAACCGCTTTTTCATTTAATGCATTGATTTTGGTAGAAATGTTGTATGTATCTGCAACCATGTATCTAATACTCCGCAAATATTATGGCTTTCATGAACATATATTTGAAATATGACTATTTGTCTAAGTATGTGTTTCTTTTATAGTTTAAAATTAAACAAACGATTTTAAAATTTTTTCAATAATTGATGCTGGAGTTTTGGCAAAAATTATGATCATTGGTTCTTTACCTAAATCTCCTTTATGATAAATGATATCTGGAGGTGTTTTTAATTTTTTTATTGCATATTTTATTCCCCACTTTACAGATGATCCTTCTTTAGTTTTATTTTTATCAGATTCTGTACTTCTATCATAGCTAGAAATGACTATCTTAGTTTTTCTTAATTTTAAAATAATTTCTTCATTATACTTTAAATTAATTGCTGAGCGTATTTCTGGAAATTTTTTATTCACTGTAATTAGTGCTGTTGCAACATGTTTTGAACCCCCATATGTCAAATCTCCTGTAACTCTAACATCGTTTCCTGTTTTTACTATTCTGCCTGAAATTCCTAAAACATCTTTAATTGACTTTGGGTTTTTTTTTGAAAAGACAAAATTTGTTTGGCATTCAGGAATATTCTTATAAATATTTTTGATTTTAACAAATTTGTTTATTTCATTAGATAATTCACCATGTATTGTGTCTGGGTTTTTTATTTGTGTAATTTTTATCCCACCCCCTATATTTTTAGCATTTTTAATTGAATTGTATGTGAATTGTTTTGAGAATTTTACTGATTCTTTTAATGTTTTTCCATTTGCTAATGATACTAATAATGAGGATGAATAATTGCAACCACTACCATGATTAGTTTTTGGAATTATTTTTCCAGAAATCATATAATGCCTTTCTTTTTCTAATATGAAATCTGAAATTTTCCCATTTTTTATCTCTGCTCCTGTAATTACAATGTTTTTTGCACCCATTTTGTGAATTTTTTGAGCAGCTTTTAGGAGTGATTTTTTTGAATTAATTTTAATTTGCGATAAAATTTCGGCCTCAAATTTATTTGGTGTGATGACTGTGGCCAATGGAATTAAAAAATTTTTAAAATCATTGATGGCGTTTTTTTCCATTAGCAAACCTCCTGTCGTTGATTTTATTATTGGATCTAACACAATGGGAATGTTTTTATTTTTTAAATTACTATGAACTGTTTTTATGATTTCTGAATTGTATACCATTCCAATTTTAACCCCCTCGATTTTAAAATCTGAAATCAATAGTTCAAATTGGTTTTTTAATATTTTTTTTGACACAGGTTGAATCATTCCAAAATTAGATGTATTTTGTCCTGTAATTGCAGTAATTACAGTTAATCCATACGAGTTTAGTATATCAAATGTTTTAACATCGCTTTGTATGCCAGCTCCAGATGATGGGTCAGAACCACCTATGGAAAGTAAATTCATGTATTATTGTCAACTCTGTCTGTACTAATCTGTTTTTCCTTTTCACTACGTTTTTTATTTTTTTATTCTGTTGATGAACTGATTTTTTGATGTGTTTTTTGTATGTTATATTGGAACATTTATAGTTCTAAACTAATTCTTAATCATTAATTTGATTGAAAAGAAAATTCCTTTAGTTGATGATTTTTCTGCTGAATTGAGGTGTACTGTTTGTTTATTACCTATGCAATATCAAAAGAAAATTAATAATATTTTTCTTTGGCAATGTTTTAAATGCGGTAAAAAATATTTTGTTTCTAATTCTTCTGTTGATTACAGTATTACTGAAACTTGGAGCTCTGCTAAATGAAAATTTTATTTTATAGAATATATAAGAAAAGAAAATAATTATGCATGTAATATCATCTTTAATTTAACACAAGAAATCGAAATTAAACACTCATTATGAATTTAGATTACTTTATTTTGTAATTCATTTTTACGTTTAAGCCTGGAAATTAATTTGAGAGTTTAGTCTTTCTGATAATTATTATGATTCTTGATTAGCACATTCAAATTACCCAAATTCATCTTTAAAATTTTGAAATCCTTTCCCCTCACGAATACATTACTTACTATTCTCGTATTATCTATTATCGGTTTAAGCATATGAGATCGATTTTATGTTTATAGTTAGTACTTACAAACATTTTACTGTTTAATGCTCTCATGATTGTTTAAATCAGGCAAAAACGTAGATTCTTTCATGGGCACTCAAATGACTGCAGCTCGAAGAGGTGTTGCTACTGATGAAATGAAAACTGTGGCAAAAGATGAGGATGTCACATTAGAATGGCTTATTCCTAAAATTGCAAGTGGTTCTATAATTATTCCTAGTAATAATATTAGAACTCAAAAAATTCACAATGTTGGAATTGGTAAAGGTCTTAAAACTAAAGTCAATGTTAACATTGGAACCTCTACACTTAATGTGAATCTTGAGGAAGAAATTGAAAAAGCAAAGGTTGCTGTAAAATATCATGCAGATACATTAATGGATTTAAGCGATGGAGGTGATGTTAGAAAAATACGACGAGCATTGTTAGAAATTACACCTATCACATTTGGAACTGTGCCAATCTATGAAGCATACAACTATGGTGTTGAAGTTCATAAAAATCCTTTAAACTTAACTGAAGATGATTTTTTAAATGCGTTTGAAAACAATGCAAAAGATGGTGTTGATTACACTACTATTCATTGTGGAATTACAAAAGATATTGCAAAAAAAATTCTTAAAGTCAAGAGATATGGTGGTGTGGTGAGTAAGGGTGGAACAATCACTGCTGCTTGGATGTTAAGGCATGATAAAGAAAATCCATACATAACACACTATGACTACCTCATTGAAATTGCTAAAAAATATGATGTCACATTTAGTTTAGGTGATGCTTTACGACCTGGTTCTATTCTTGATTCTCATGATGAACTTCAAGTTCAAGAAATGATCCACATGTCACAACTAACAAAACGTGCTCATGAGCAAGATATTCAAGTGATGGTTGAAGGTCCTGGACATGTTCCGTTAAATGAAGTATCTACTAACGTCAGATTAGCTAAATCTTTGATAGGTGACGTCCCTTACTATGTGTTAGGTCCTTTGGTAACTGATGTCGCATCTGGACATGATCATATTGCAAGTGCTATTGGTGCTGCTGTTTCTGCAAGTGAAGGTGTAGATCTATTATGCTATCTTACTCCCTCTGAACATCTTGCATTGCCAAATGCCGATGAAGTAAAGGCTGGTCTTATTGCATACCGAATTGCAGCACATGCAGCTGATTTAGTGAAGCTTCGTGATAAGGCAATAAAATGGGACATGGCAATGACCGAAGCTCGTCGTACTTTGGATTGGGAAAAACAAATCGCACTGTCTATTGATCCTGAGGAGGCTGCTAGGATTCATAGTAGAACTGGACAACGATCTGGAAATAATGTTCCATGTACAATGTGTGGCGGTGCATGTGTCTATGTGATGTTACCCCAACAAAGAAAATACGATAAGGAAGAAAAATTACAATAGATTTTGTAATACTTTTTCAAGACTAGGAACTGATTTATAATTTTTTAATTCATCTAACTCTATCCATAAATATTCTGAATTTTCCCAATTCAGTTTTATCTCTGGATTTTTTGCTTCAAATAAAAATGGAAATATTTCCCATTCGTGATTTTCATACTGTGGTGAATTTACTCTGAGTTTTTCTGCAGATTTTATTAATTTGATTTTATCTTCTTGAATCCCAGTTTCTTCATAAATTTCTATTTTTGCTCGTGTTAATGGAGTTTCATTTTTTTCTATAATTCCACTAATTCCTGCCCATAACCCTTTCATAGTTTTTACTTTATCACTTCTTTTGAGAATTAGTATTTTTTGCTCATTTTGAATAAAAGATGTAACAATTTTGGTTGCTCGCATTTTTCTTATTTTTCAACAGCATTTACCATTTTTGTCAATTTTTTATAAGAATCATCCAAGTTTGTATTTGTAGATAGTTTTTCTTGACAATTTTTAATGTAATCTATTACTTCTTCTGTCTTTGATTCCTGTACTGCTGTAAGTAATCTTCCTATATCCTTCCAAAATTCTTCCGCAACTCTTCTAATTTCTGGATTTGCAATAATGGTTTCAATTAGTTCTGGAGATTCTGTCATTATGCTTTCAGAAAGTATTTTTTGAACTCTAAACGTAGTTCCAGACATTTTTTCAGTTAATGACATTTTTTCATCTTTTGAAATAATATTCGCAAAGACAAGATTTATCAAATGTGTTAATCCTAAAATAACTGCAATTTTTTTATCATGCTCAACTGCATCAATTGTTACAAAATTTGCTCCGTCAAAAAGTTCTTTTACGACCGTTAATTCTTTTTTTGCATCTTTTATTGGAACTGAAATTATGTTTTGTCCCTTGATAGATTTTGCACCTGGGCCAAACATAGGATGAATACATATTGGATTAATTTTTGCAGGTATTTTTAATAAAGATGTTACTACCTTAGACTTTTCTGATGATATTTCAATTAGATATGTTCCTCTTTTCATCTCTTTTGCAATCAATCTAATTATTTCTGGTGTTCTTCTAGTGGGTGTACACAACACGACATAATCTGCTTTTAAAATTCCTCCTACTAGAGAATCTGATTGAATTGCTCCTTTTACTTGTATTTTATTTTCACTATCATAACCTGTTACTTCGAAATCATTTGCTAAAAAATATCTTGCAAACCATTGTCCCATTTGACCTCCAATTCCAATTATTGTAATTTTCTTTTTCATTGCTTATCTCTCAACATATTACTGAGTATATTCATTCCCTCCATTAGTATTTTTTCGTCTTGACATGCAGATATTCTAATGAAATTCTTGAATTCTCCAAAACTGTCTCCTGGCGCAACTGCTAATCCTCTTTCTAAAAGACTATTTGTAAATTGCACTCCATTAAATCCATCTTGATTGATACGAGCAAAAAGATACATTGCTCCATCAGGTGTAACAAAGTCCAAATTCATCTCTCTTGCCTTTTCAATCAATATATTTAGTCTGGCTTGTACTGTATTAGTATTGCCTGATATGTCTGCTTCTAGGGCTTTCATGGCAATATATTGAATGGGTTCAGATACATTTGTGAGACAAAGCGCTTCTAATTTTGATAATTTTTCTATAATTTCTGGTCTTGCAATAGCATATCCAATTCTAAATCCCGTCATTGCATGTGATTTTGAAAATGATTGTGTTACGATACTTTTATCATAATTATAACAAAGTATGCTCTTCCATTTTTTATATGCATATTGAGAGTAAATTTCATCACTTAAAATGTATAAGTTATTTTTTATGGCTACTCTCACAATTTCATCTTGTAATTTTTCTGGAAGAATTTTTCCAGTTGGATTGTTTGGATAATTTAATATGATCATTTTTGTGTTTACATTAATTATTTTTTGAATTTGTTCCACTGTTGGCTCCCACTCTCCTTCTAAAGTTGTGGTAATGGTTCTTACTTTAATCCCAGAATGTAATGCACATTCTTTGTATGCAGGCCATGCAGGTTCAATTACAATTAACTCGTCTCCCGGGTTTAATAATGTACTAATAGATGTAAAAATTAAAAATCGTGCACCTGGACTGACTATTATATTTTCATGGTTCACCGACACTCCAAATTTTTCAGATGAATATTTTGCAAGTGCCTCTCTAAATGATGGCAATCCTTTTGCATTACCGTATTTCAAAAATCCTTTATCAAAAACTTCCTCAAGAGCTTTTTTTACAATCTTAGGAGGTAGAAAATCTGGTTCACCTACTTCCATATGTATAATTTTTTTACCTTCACGCTCCATTGTTTTAGCTTTAAGAAAAATTGATAGATGTGTTTGTTTGTTTTCAGATTGAACTTTAATGGATTCATTAAGTAAAAAATTTAAAAATTTTGTTGCAATTGATTCATCAAATTTTAACTCATTACATAATGTGATTATTTTTGCACGTAGATTTTCTTCACGAGTTTCATCTGTTACTCCTTTTCCTGTGTTTTTTTTAATTTCTCCAATTTCTTTCGAAATATCTGTTCTCATTTTTAACATCTTGATCATTTCAATAGTTATCTCGTCAATTCTATTACGAAGTTGGTTAATTTCTGACATGTCGCTATAATACAGGCTTGATTTTTCCTGCTAAAAGAGCATGATCTGCTAAAGTAAGAGCAACCAACGAATCTACTATTGGAGGTGCTCTAGGAACTACACATGGATCATGCCTTCCTTTTACCTGTAGTATTGTATTCTTTTTGGTTTTTATATCGACTGTATTTTGTTTTTGTGCTATTGATGATGCAGGTTTGAATGCAATTCTTATTGTTATTGGCATTCCATTTGATATTCCACCTAGAATTCCTCCTGAATTGTTTGTTTTTGTAATTATCTTTCCTTTTTTTACAGTGTATAGATCATTATTTTCTGAGCCAAATAATTTTGAACCTTCAAATCCTGAACCGAATTCCACTCCCTTAACGGATGGAATTGAAAATAATGCCTTACTCAAATCCGATTCTAATGATCCAAAAATTGGTTCTCCAATTCCAACTGGTACATTTGTAGTGATTGATTCTATTATCCCTCCAAGAGAATCTCCTTTTTTTCTTGCATCTAGAATTGTTTCTCTCATCTCTTTTGCTGTTTTTTCTTCAGGACATCTTACTTCATTTTTATAAATTGAGTTAATCATTTTCTCATTAAATTTGTTTTCCATTTTTATTTTTCCAATCTGCGATGTAAATGAATTTGTTTCAACATCTAAAGTTACTTTTAATAATTTTCTTGCAATTGCACCTCCCATTACATGAGTTGCCGTTAATCTTCCCGAAAATCTACCTCCTCCTCTATAATCATTAAAATGATTATATTTTACCATGGCCGGATAATCCGAATGTCCTGGTCTGAGCTTTGTTTTCAAATTTTCATAATCTTTTGATTTCTGATCACTATTGCAAACTATCATTGTGATTGGTGAACCTGTTGTGTGTCCTCTAAAGACTCCTGAAATAATTTCTACAATATCTCCTTCTTTGCGTTGTGTAGAAATTAGTGATTGACCTGGTTTTCTAAGATCTAACATCTGCTGAATTTCTTTTTCATCAATTTCCAATCCTGCAGGACATCCGTCTAAAACAGCTCCGATGGATTTTCCATGACTTTCTCCAAAACTGGTTAATACAAGACGCTGACCAATTGAACTTCCAGGCAACATACTGTGATAGTAAATTGATGCTTATAATTCCTCATTATGAAAAAACACAAAAAATTTTCTTAAATTAAGCCTTTTTCGTCAATTTTACGTTTGTTTAAAAATTATGTGTTTTCTTCAAAATAATTAGAATTTTTACAATTAATACTTAAATATAAAAATAACATGCATTATATGTGCAAAAACATGTAAAATCTAACAAATGATTTGCGCGGCTCTGCGAAAAATACATGTTATCTTCGTAAAAACGGAGTGAGTGAGGAGAATGCTTTTCACTATATACAGAGTCGCGCCTTTTACCCCAGTTAATTTTTTAAAATTATATTTTATTGAGTCGTGATTTTTGCTCCGAGTTTATTCATTTCAGTAACAAAGCTTGGATATGATACTGACACTGATTCATAATCTGTCACGATGCAATCGCTGACATACATTCCAGCTATACAAAACGCCATGAATAATCTATGATCATTTTCAGAATTTAATAACGCCCCTCTTAGTTCATTTGATGACTCTAAAATTAAGCCATCTTCTTTCTCTTGTACCTTAACCCCAATTTTAACAAGTTCTCTAGATAGTATTGAAATTCTATCTGTTTCTTTTAATCTTGCATGTTTTACATTTATGATTTCAATAGGATTTGTTGTTTTTAATGCTAATATTGCTAGTGGTGGAAGTAAGTCTGGCGAATTGTTTAAGTCATATCTTCCACCATTCAATTTCTCTGGCGTTTTAATTGTAATTTGTTCTTCTATCATTGTAATTTTTACTCCCATCTGTTCTAAAATATCAATAAATACTTCATCTCCTTGAGGTAAGTTCCCAATTTTACCGTGGATTACAACATTTTCTCCGTTTAATACCACAGCCGAAAGAAGTAATGCTAGACTTGAAAAATCAATCGGTACTGTAAATGTAGATGGTTTGTATATTTGAGGTGGAATGTTATATTTTTTATATGGAATTAATGTTTGCACTGTAACTCCAAAATTTCTCATTGTTGCAATTGTTGCATCCAGATATGGTTTTGAAACTAAATTTCCATCAATGGTTAGATTAATTCCTTTTTCAGTTAGCGGTGCACAAATTAGCAATGTTGATACAAACTGACTTGAAAAATTTCCTGGAATGGAAATATCTCCACCAAAAATTCTTCCCGTTATTTTAATTGGTGGCATTCCATTTGTTGAAATACATTTTGCTCCTATACTTTCTAATGCATCAAGTAATGGCTGCATAGGTCTTTTTTGAATACTAGAATCTCCTGTTAATGTAATTTCTTTTGTGAATAATCCTGCAATTCCTGATGCAATCCTTATAGTTGTTCCTGAGTTTTTTGCATCGATTTCAGGCACATTTGTGTCAAATTTTATGGGTTTTTTGACAATTATTGACGAATTTGATTCTTCAATTTCAGCTCCAAATTTCTTACATGTATCAATTGTTGCAATAGTATCTGCAGAGAATAAAACATTATCAATTTTACTGCCATTGCCTGCAAGTGCTGCAAGAAAAATTGCTCTGTGTGAATAACTCTTATTTGCAGGACATGTGATATGTCCTGTTATTTTTGATTTTTCTATTTTACAATTCATGAACTTCGGCCTTTTTGTTATTGATTTTGGATACTATTACATTTCCTTCTAATGCTGAAAACACTTTTTTGATGTTTGATTCATTTTCTTTTTTTGTTATTGCCGCAATTGCAGGGCCATTTCCTGAAATTGATGCTCCATACGCTCCTTTTTCTAATAAGTTTATGATTATGTTTGGATCTGAATTTAATATTGTAGCTGTTGCTAATCCGTTGATATTCATTGCATTCCAATAATTTGCTTTTTTTGCCAACTCCCATGCGCTCTCAAATACGTTTGAAAGAATTTTTAGGTTTTTTAGATTTCCTCGTTTTCTGTTTTTTGGAATGAATATCACAGCAATTAAATTTGTAGGTGCTTTTTCTGAATAAATTCTCTTTTTTTTGAAATTATCTGTTACATTAAATCCTCCATAATAACAAGAACATGCATCATCATATGCACCCGTTATGCTTACTTTGGATTCTAATGATGCTTCTACTCCTGCAAGCAAAATTTGTTTATCTGTTAGTTTTGGTTTGAATATTTTCGAGCATGCAAGAGCAACTGCTGATGAAATTGCACTTGAACTTTTTAATCCATATCCAGTTGGTATTTCTGAATTCAGTATAACATCGATCTTATTTTCTTCAATCTCTTTTTTTGAAAGTATTTTTTCTATTGTTTTATTGATTAGTCTTGAACTTAGACTCTTGTTTTCTGATTGAATAAAAATTCCTTTACCTGGACTGGTCTCAATTATTGCATCTACTTTCAATTCAATTCCTAATGTAGCCCCCTTTTGAGTAGCAATTGCATTTACAAGTGATACTGCACCGTGTACTATGGCCATCGCTTTTGTCATCCTGCTCCTCCTAACAATGCTTTTTTCATGGCATTATAAGGTGCTTCTACACCATGCCATATTTGAAATGCTCTTGATGCTTGACCCAATAACATCTCATAGCCATAAATTGCGATTGCCCCTTTTTCTTTTGCCTTTTTTATGAAATCTGTGTTTATTGGAGAATATATTATATCATATACAATTGTTTTTGAATTAATTCCATCGAGCGAAATAATACTTGGTTCATTTTTCAATCCAACTGATGTTGCATTTACAATTACATCATAATTTTTTGCTGTATTTCTGATCTCGTCTATTCTTATTGCATTGGCTTTTAATCCGATTTTATTTGAAAATTCTGACATTTTATTTGCATTCTCTAAAGTTCTGTTTGCTATCGTAATACTTTTTACATGTTCTTTTGCAAATCCTGCAATAATAGCCCTTGCAGCTCCACCAGCTCCTAACAATAAAATTTTTAAATCTTTTATGTCCAAATTTCTTTTTTTAAATGGTTCTAAAAATCCATCCATGTCTGTGTTGTATCCTTTTAAAATTCCGTTATCATTTGTGATTGTATTTACTGCACCTATTATGCTACAAGACTCATCTAACCTATCCAAATATTTCATCATTTCAACTTTATGTGGAATTGTAACATTAAATCCATCTATCTTAATTTTTTTAAGTGATTCTATTCCTTCTTTTAATTCCTCTTTCGCTATTTTATATGCAATATATGAGCAATCCAAATTCAACTCTCTAAATGCTGCACTATGAATATTTGGTGATAATGAATGATCAATTGGATCTCCAATAACTGCAAATGTTTTAGACATCTTATTTTCTAGATTACTATGATTGATTTAAACTCTCAACCATGTATAAACCATCTTTTTCATTGCGTATTTTTTATAAATTCTACCATTATGTTGTTCACTATTTGGTTGAGTCTTTAATATTTAATTCATTTTAGGCTGATGATTTTTTTTACTTCGTCAACACTGAATTGCCCTGATACTATTGGTTTACCAAGTGATACGTAAGTGTATGGGCTTCCAAGGTACAGGCATAAAATTCTTGATAATCTTCCACTATCTCCCATTGCAAACGCTATCAAATTGTTTTTCTTATTTTGGCTATAGAGTTGAAGTGTCGTAGTTGAATCTTTAGCTGATTTGGCTGTAGTGACAATTTTTACATTCTTTGAAAACTTGCTCATTTGGTTCATTTTATTTTTTAACTCAGAAAATTTTGGAGTTTTTTTGAAGTCATGCCATGAGATAAGTAATCTAGTCTTTGTTGATTTAAGATATTTTGCTAATTCTTTATTTTTTTTAATTGTATTAAATTCAACATCTAGTAAAAATGGATTGTATTCTGCAATTAATTTTAATATTGCAACTCTTTCTTTTTCACTTCTTTCAAATTTTCCTCCTTCTGATTTTGGTCTAAGTGTGCATACTACTTTTTTTAAATCCCCTTTGATATTTTCTAATGTCTGTGGTATCTCTTCTGTTTTTAAAAAATCAAATCGTACTTCTGCATAGTCTGATTTTTTTAGTGCTTGTTTTAGATTGCTTTTGATCTTATTTGATGAATTTTCTGCAATTGATACACAAGTTTTGTATTTCATTTTTACTTTTCTAAAATATATTCATCTGATACTTCCATTCCAAAGTGTCTACCTATTGCAGATTTTGCATGAACCATTACTGCGTCCCCTTTCTTGAGATGAGTTACTGATACAAGTTGACCATTTGGTTTTACAAAGCGAATTGTTTCTGCATCTTGCGCAATTATTCCTCCAATCTCATCGCCTATAGATGCTTTAATCATTAACATTGGACGTCTCTCTATTTTTGATCTTCCTACAGTGACTCTTCTTGCTTTGCCTTTAGAATTTATTATTAATACTTCTGAACCTGTTTCTACTTCTGAAAGATAGTTTGTAGTGCCATCAGGAGATAGTGTATAACAATGAACTGCTCCGGCGTTTACCCTAAATGGTCTTGGTGATGTAAATGATGAACCTACTGATTCATTATGAACTAGAAACAGAAAATTTGATCTGCTTCCAATAAGCATTCCCTCTCCTTTGTGTAACATGGATGCCGTATCCACACAAACTCTCTCGCCGTCTCCTACTTCTTTAATCTCGATAATTTTTGCAGATCTCAAATCAAAACTTCTGGTTCCCAAATAAACCATAGCTTCTCTAACTTCATTAATTGAACTTGTATTGAAAATCACTCCATCTACTCCAACTTCAAGTATAGAAAACATCTTTCTTACTTCTTCAGGTGTATTTGCGATGGCAAAAATTTTTGTATTAATCTTGTGAAGTTTTGCAATTATGTTTTCAAGTGGGATGATCTTCCAGTCTTTTACTTCTACTATTACAAAATCTAATCCTTTTTTTGCAACTGTTAAAATATTTTCAATATCTTTATTGGATAAAACCTCGAATTTTCTGCCTATTTTTTTCCCCTTTGGTTTTGCTGAACCATCTTTTTCAATTACAATGTAATTTGCGGTAGATGATGTATATACTGTATCTAATTTTGTCTTTTTAGCATTTAGTTTTTTTGGATCAAGGTATACTGTCTTGATTCCTTCTTCTTCTAATTGAAGAAGAAATTTTGTTAATTGCACTTGAGATAATTTGGGCGCAATTATTAATTCTCTAATTTTGCTCAAGTTTTTTCATTGCTTCCTTTGCGGATTCTTTTTTGAAAATTATTGATGCTAATGCTTCTGTCATTTTTTCTGGATTTTTATGTGCAAAAATATTTCTGCCATATGTTACGCCTTTTGCTCCTGCAATCATTGCATCCTCTGTCATTTGAAGAATATCTAAATCTGTTTTTGTTTTTGGTCCTCCTGCAATAACTATTGGGACTGGAGTACTTTTTACAATTTTTGCAAATGAATCTACATCCCCCGTGTACAATGTTTTTACAATATCTGCTCCGCACTCGGCTCCTATTCTTGCGACATGTCCCACAATTTCTGGCTCATGTGGATCTTTGATATTTTCTCCTCTTGGATACATCATTGCTAAAAGTGGCATATCCCATTTGTGACACTGGTCTGCAGTCATTCCAAGTTGTTCTAACATCTCGGGCTCTTCTTTACCTCCAATGTTGATATGAAGTGATACTCCGTCTGCTCCAAGTCTTACAGCTTCTTCTACTGTCCCAGTTAGCATTTTACGATTAGGAGACATTGACAAAGAAGTGCTGCTTGAAAAATGAACTAATACGCCAATCTTTGTTGGTTTTGGTAATGTTTTGAGAATTCCTTTATTAATTATGATGCTTGTAAGTCCATGTGTTTCACATCTGTAAATCATAGATGCCGAATCTGATAATCCTTCAATAGGACCATTTGAAATTCCATGATCCATTGGAATGCATAACATTTTTCCTTTTCTAAGAATTCGATTTAGTCGAATCTCGTGACCCGATACCATAGCTGAATCTGTTTTTAGTGCCCTACTTAAAAATAACGTGAATCTTAGCTAAAAATAATCTAATTTATGCATAAATGAGTCTGGTAAATTCTTTTTTTGACACTATTTTCTATCAAGGAATAAATAGAAATCACAGATGTTGTTGAACAAGTTAATTGAGTCAAACTACCGAACAAATTAATCAAAGTAATATTGGAGATATTCTTGAAAATTCTCTGAATGGATATAGACCTAGTCCTGCAGACTGTCTTAGATTATTAGAGTCTGACGATGTACATCTGATGGGTCTAGTTTCAGGTCATCTAACAAGAAAGCAATTTGGAAAGAAGGTTTCTTTTGTCAATAATATTATTCTGAATTACACTAATGTTTGTATTACTGATTGTAAATTCTGTGCATTTTACCAATCCCCTGGTTCTGAAGATGCTTACACCTTATCTCTTGACCAGATTGAATCTAGAGTTAAGATTGCATGGGATATGTTTAAAATTAGACAGGTTTTGATTCAAGGAGGGCATAACCCAAGTCTAAAAATTGAATATTACGAAAACGCCTTCAAAATGATTAGACAAAAATTCCCAGATGTCGGAATACATGGACTTTCTGCATCAGAAATCGATATGATTGCTCGAATTGAAAAAACATCTACTAAAGAAGTTTTATCTAGATTAAAAGACTCTGGACTCCAATCCATTCCTGGCGCAGGAGCTGAAATTCTTGTTGACTCTGTAAAAAATGTTATTAGTCCAAAAAAAATATCCAGCGCTGATTGGATTAAAATAATGAATGAAGCTCATTCGCTTGATATTCCGGCATCTGCAACTATGATGTATGGACATGTAGAAAATAATGATGATGTAGTTGATCACTTCTTTAAGATTGTAAACTTGCAAGAAAAGACTAATGGATTTATGGCATTTATTCCTTGGAATTTTGAACCAAATAATACCTTAATGCAACAAGAAAAATTAGTGGAATATGGTACGGGTGGAACTCAACTTTTAAAAATGATAGCGATATCTCGACTTGTTTTTAATGAATTAATTCCTCATATTCAGTCTTCATGGCTTACAAATGGCGTTGGAATGGCTCAACTTGCTCTTCAATATGGTGCTAATGACTTTGGGGGTACATTGATTGGCGAAGAGGTTGTATCTTGTACTGGTTCACGTTCTACTGAATTGACTGGAAAATTGATTGTGGATGCCATTCATCAAATTGGTTATCAAGCAGAAGAGCGAGATAATTTTTACAACCCCGTCTCTTTACTATAATCCGTAACTAGACCATTTTGAATCTACAAGATTTTTTGTATTAGCATCAACCTTGACTAAATGTTGAATTTCTCTTTCATAACCCTCTTCTCTAGTTTTCTGAGTAGCATCAATTCCTAACTTTGATCCCAAATTTACCATTGGTGATGCCGGATCAAGCGTATCTGTAGGCGTATTGTTGATAATAGTTGTATCGCGTGAAGCATCTGTTCTTGTAGTTATTGCCCATATCACATCATTGATGTCATGAACATTGATGTCTTCATCTACTACTACAAACATCTTCGTTAGCGCCAGTTGGCCCATTCCCCATAATCCCATCATTACTTTTTTTGCCTGTCCTGGGTATCTTTTTTTGATTGATATTATCGCAAAACCTTGGAACCAACCTGCAGCTGGCATACTAAAATCTACTACTTCTGGATGAAACATTCGTATCAACGGCAAAAATGATTGTTCAATAACCTTGCCAATGTATGCATCTTCTAGTATTGGTTTACCTACTACCGTTGTAACATAAATGGGATTTTTTCTTCTCATAATTCCTGTCAATGTAAAAGTTGGATATGGCTCAACTGGAGTGTAATATCCTGTATGATCTCCAAATGGTCCTTCATCTCTAATATCATATGGATCAACAAATCCTTCCAACACAATTTCTGCATTGGCAGGTACCTCCAAATCTATGGTTTTACATTTTACGGTTTTAATTCCTTTTTTTCTTGTAATTCCTGCAAACAAATACTTGTCAAGCCCTTCTGGAACTGGAGCAATTGATGAAAACACAGTTGCAGGTTCACATCCAATAATAATCGCTGCTGGTATTTTCTCTCCGCGCTCTTTTGAAATCTCACTGTGTTGTGCACCACGTTTGTGTTTCTGCCAGTGCATCAATGCATGCGTACTATCTATAATCTGCATTCTATATACTCCAAGATTTCTTACTCCTGTTTCTGGATGTTTGGTAGCTACTAATCCTAATGTGATAAAACGACCTGCATCATTTGGCCATGATTTTAAAATCGGTAATTCATCAAAAGACGCAGTACTTGAAATAATCTCTGTTATTGGTCCGCTATTTTCTAGTTTAGGAAAAGATTCTGCCATTTTTGAAAGTTCTGGAAGTTTTTTTATTTTGTTTAGAAATCCTGATGGCATATCCATCTTTGTCATATCTACAATTCTCTGTCCTATCTCTGTAAAGTCTATCATCTCAAGTCCAATTTCTAATCTTTTCATTGAACCAAATGCATTACCTAGTACTGGCATGTCGTAATCTTTTACATTTTCAAAAAGTACAGCTGGACCATTTGAGTACATTTCTCTTCTTAGAATTTCTGCAATTTCTAAATTCGAATCTACTTCTGTTTTGACTCTTTTTAGTTCACCATTTTTTTCTAATTCTGTTACAAACTCATGTACATCTTCAATTGTCATACTATTACTAAAAATGGAACTAGTATAAGCTTAACTAGATATATTATGCTTGATATTTTTAAAATAATTTTAACATATGCATTAAATTCTCACCCATCAAGAAATTATTCTATTGGTTGAAGACAAACATTTACTCTAAAGGAATTTATCCTACTACGTTATTGTATTCTCAACGTTCATTTTGTAATGATACAGGCGAACCAAAAAACTTCAAAATCATGTCTTGATTCGTATATCTGCAAATGTATTTTTCTTTACAAAAATACTCTTTATCTGGTAAGACACTGATGACACCCAAATAAATCCAACATATTAGTCCTAAAAAGAAATTTTACATTGGTGGAAGTTCGTTTTTTCTATCATGTCCACCAGAACCAAATTTACAGTAAAAACATAATTCTGATTCCATGTATTTTAATTGCTCTACCTGAATAGCTCCAAGTTTTAATGCAATTTTTGTTAAAATTCTATATTTTAACGGCATAGCTGGAATTACTTCTTGAGTATATACTCTGTAATGATCGGGACAGAATTTTAGAGTGATTTTTGATGGCTCTTTGCCTTTTTGATTCACTTGTCTTGTAAAATTAATCTGCTCTCTAATGTATTCATGTTTTGGACATGGACAATTTTTTCCTCCAGGGTGTTTGTATGCTGGAGTATTTTTCCAATCAAATCCAGGATACTCTTTTTCAAAATCATCCATAGTTACAATTAGATGTATTGTGCATATAAAACTTGATCACATTTTACATTGATATCTGACCCAAATGTAAATAAACCCCAAAAATTCATCTAAATTGAATGGCGGCTGCTAAAAAGCAAACAAAACAAGATCTTGAAGACAAGATTGCCGAGTTAGAATCTAAATTAAATAAATTGGCAACACAACTTGAAGCCAAACCAGCACCAAAACCAGCTGAGGTAAAGCCAGCTGAGCCAAAACCAGCTGAGGTAAAGCCAGCTGAGCCAAAACCAGCTGAGGTAAAGCCAGCTGAGGTTACAAAACCAAAAGGTGTATTGCCAAAAGGTTCTGAGCCAAAACCAGCTGAGGTAAAGCCAGCTGAGACAAAAACATCGCCACCTACTACTGTACAAGCAGCATTAGAGAATGCTTATCAAAATGCCAAAATGACCGATTTTCATTGGTATAGGGCAAATGTAACAGGTTATTCTCCAGCTCCCAAACAGATACTTTGTAAGAAGAACTGCTCCTGTAGGTAAAGTTCCATCAGGAAATTGGAATGATCAAAAAGCAAAAGTTCCTGGATACACACAACCATCAAACCAGTACTTTGCCACACGATCCAGACTTGCATATCATCCAGCAGATAGAACATTTGGTGGTTTCAGTGGCGGGTCTATGACTGTTGATGGAATTATTTCACAATCTCAAACACAGCAAGTACCTCCAAAATCAAGTAAAGGTACAGCGCCAAAAGGATTCTAATTCAAACATTCTTTTATTTTCTATTTTTCGTTTTATTCTATATTCTGATCAATTGCATTCTTATCTACTAACTGATATTTGATTTTATATTTTACCTGCTTTTGATTTTATAATTCATTCTAGATTTATGAAATTTTTACAGATTATGATTTATTTTTTCAAATTAATTCTAACTAACTGTTCTGCCTGATCAAAATGTAAATAAACAATGTGGTATTTACTGAAAGGAATGGTGACTAAAAAGCAAACAAAACAAGATCTTGAAGACAAGATTGCCGAGTTAGAATCTAAATTAAATAAATTGGCAACACAACTTGAAGCCAAACCAGCACCAAAACCAGCGAGGTAAAGCCAGTTGAGCCAAAACCAAAACGAGGTAAAGCCAGAGCCAAAACCAGTAAGGTAAAGCCAAACAGAGGTTACAAAACCAAAAGGTGTATTGCCAAAAGGTTCTGAGCCAAAACCAGCTGAGGTAAAGCCGAAGCGAGGTTACAAAACCAAAAGGTGTATTGCCAAAAGGTTCTGAGCCAAAACCAGCTGAGGTAAAGCCAAAACAGAGGTTACAAAACCAAAAGGTGTATTGCCAAAAGGTTCTGAGCCAAAACCAAAACGAGGTAAAGCCAAACTGAGACAAAAACATCGCCACCTACTACTGTACAAGCGGCATTAGAGAATGCTTATCAAAATGCCAAAATGACCGATTTTCATTGGTATAGGGCAAATGTAACAGGTTATTCTCCAGCTCCAAACAGATACTTTGTAAGAAGAACTGCTCCTGTAGGTAAAGTTCCATCAGGAAATTGGAATGATCAAAAAGCAAAAGTTCCTGGATACACACAACCATCAAACCAGTACTTTGCCACACGATCCAGACTTGCATATCATCCAGCAGATAGAACATTTGGTGGTTTCAGTGGCGTGTCTATGACTGTTGATGGAATTATTTCACAATCTCAAACACAGCAAGTACCTACACCAAAGCCAGCTGAGGTTACAAAACCAAAAGGTGTATTGCCAAAAGATTCTGAATACTTTCAAGTTTCATCTACAACTGAAAGTTCTGGAAAGTCAAGAAAAGAACAATTAGAAGAATATGAAAAAAATATCTTCAAAGAATGGAACAACAAAGAATTGAAGAAGAACAAAGATATCAAGAGCTGTTGTTGAGGAAGTAAAAACTAGATCAAATATTACTCACGGTGCTTTGCCCAAAGGATTTGAAGCAAAACCATCTTCTGAATCACCAAAAGCTCTAAAGGTACAGCGCCAAAAGGATTCTAATTTTTTTAATCTATTTTTCTTTTTAATTCAATTTCAAAAAATCATTTAATACTTCTTTTGAATGTCCAGCTGGCTTTACTTTGGGATATATCTTGAAAATTTTTCCTTTCTCATCAACTAAAAATGTGCTTCTTGTTACTCCCATGTACTCTCGTCCCATAAACTGTTTTTTACCCCAAACTCCAAATTCCTTTGATATTGTTTTATCTATATCTGCAAGGAGTGGATATTTTATTCCCATTTTATCGCAAAATTTTTTATGTGAATCTACATCATCTGGGCTAATACCTATTATCTCAATTCCTGCTTTTTGAAATTTTCATAATCTTTTGAAAATTCATCCGCTTCTGTAGTGCAACCGGAGTAAAATCTTTTGGATAAAAATAGATGACGTGTTTTTTCCCCTTAAAATCACTTGATTTTACATTGTTTCCATTTGCATCTTTTACTTCAAATTTTGGAACTGATTTCCCTTCTTCTAACATAATATGTCTAAAGATGTCTTGACATTAATTACTTTTTGACTTGAGATGAACTATCCAACTTCGAATGTTTTATATGGAAATCCAATTGGCTTTAAACTGATGGTTAATCCAAGAGCGTATCTTGCAGAAGCGATTGCAACATATGGTTTAGTATTTTTGGTCCCCTTTCTGTAATTGTGGCTATTGCTTCTTTTGGAGAGACTTTAACAACACAATCTGTATTATTTATCTCTCTTGGACACGGAGGTGCAATTGCTCTAATGATTTATGCATTTGGACATGTATCAGGGAAACTCACATCAATCCTGCAGTTACAATTCCAATGATGATTACCAAAAAAATTGGAATTAAAGATGGTATCGGGTATATTATTTCACAATTAATTGGTGCAGTTGCGGCGAACGCAACTCTTAAAGCAATTTTGCCAGAACTTGGTGCAAAAGTTAACTTTGGAACTCAAGGTGGTCCAAGTGACCTTATCAATAACAGTGTAAGTTCTGGATTTGCGATTGAAGCAATTTTGACCTTCTTCTTAGTACTAGTAATTTTCATGACTGCCGTTCACAAAAAATCATCTCCTGGATGGCATGGGTTCTCAATTGGCGGAATGGTGTTTCTGATTCATCTTGTTGCAGTTCCATTAACTGGTGCATCTGTAAATCCTGCAAGAACATTTGGCCCCGCATTAATTTCTGGAGTTTGGGAGTTTCAATGGTTGTATTGGGCGGCACCAATTCTAGGTGGTATAATTGCAGGGTTGATCATGAATTATGTTTATGTCAACAAGGCAGAAAAAGAAGTATAATTTTTTTCAAATACCAAACGTTTTTAAAAATTTGATAGCACGATTCTGTTGGACTCGTTGCATAGCTGGATAGTGCGAACGCTTGCGGAGCGTTAGGTCGTCGGTTCGAATCCGACCGAGCCCGTTCTTCCGTCTTATTGTTTTCTGTAAGATCTTTATAGAATTCTGTAAGATTCTGATTCTGTCGTATTAATGGAAGTTCTATCTTGTAAAATTGCTTAAGTTTCTTTTTAATTCTATGTTGTAGGATATATTCATATGATTTAGGGATTTTCTTTATGTTCGTAAGATATTCTGATTCTTTGTTACTGAGTAACCCTGTACTTTTTTTCATGCTTTGCAGGCCATGTATTGCCTTTTATTGATTATGTTCTTGATTCAATTTCTTCTACTAATTCAAGTAATTTCATCATAAATTTTTCTACATATGTTGAATCATATTTTTTTCCTGGATGTTGTGCCTCATTTCTCCCACTTCTTCTAAATTTTAATAATCCTAGTATTGGATCTTCTTTATCTAAATAATTCTCAAGTTCTTTTTCATAATACCCCCAAACTGCATTTTCTGGTGGTTCCTTTCCTGCAATTTTTATATAAAATTTCTTTACCTGATCTTCAGCTTACTCTATTCATTAGCATTATTGATGCGGTAGGTAGTCCTGAAAGTAATGCTAATAGGGCTTCTTCTAATTCTTGTTTAGATTCGTTATCTATTTTTAAAATTAATTCATCATATGTTCTCCATAGTGTCATCTCTCCAACCATTTTTGTGATTGATCTTTCGTAGAAACTAAGAATTTCTGTTATCCATTTATTGCTCTCAAATTCTAATTTTTCTGCATCATTAAAATCTAGATTGTATTTTTTCCCTATTTCTAGAAAATTTTCACGATAATTAAGAAGAATTACTTGAACCCATCTGCTAATTTCATTTAAAATATGGTGTAATTCATGATCACTGTCAAAAATCCAATTTCCAATATTAACTGCTTCTGAAAGTGCATGTAGAATATTGCCTTCTTTATTTCTTGGTGCAATTTTTAATTGATAATTAGATGTTGCAAGTTTACAATTTATGTTGACATATGTTAAATTTCTAATAATTTTCAATAATTTTGCTGTATCTGATTGTGTTACCATTACATTCTCATCTTGTAAATTTCAATAAAACAATTTCTTACCGTCTTTGTATTTTCATGTTGTTCCTGATTTTTGTTAATTACCACTTTTTCATTCCTGTTTTTGGATCTGCTCCAATCTTTCTTATTCTTTTTTTACCTGATGTGCCACTCTCATGAAGAATTTTTCTTATCTCTTCAATAGATTCTGCTATTCCTATCACTTTCTCTTCATCAATATCTATGCCCACTAGTTTGCCAAGGTGGTTTTTCTCAAGATCTTTTTTATATTTTTCATAAATTCTATCTCCAATTTCTTCATCTATTTTTATTTGCTCTCCTCTACTTGTATACAGTAGATTTGTTTTCATCGGATCATGCTTGGGTTCTCCTTCCTTAACCAAATCTGTATGTTTTCTACTTTGTTTGGACGTTTTCCTTCTTTTTCAAAGTCCTCCCTTGCAACATGATTTTTTAAAATTGATGACATCAAATTTCTTACATATTTGATTGACAATTTAATTTCATCAAATTTAGAATCATCTAATATCATCATTTTTTGTTTATTGTGTTTGTCTAAAAATACAAATGAACTATTGCTGTTTGATCTTTTCCAAACACTATGCGATACCCATGCTTGTATGCATTATATAATATTCTTAAATCTAGATATGATCTTGCAATCTGTGTTATTTTTTCTTTTACTATGAAACATGAATTTTCTAATATTTTTCTTGTATAGTCATCTTGAATTTCTAATGGGGGATATCCTACAAATTTTGCAATATAGTCCATGTCTTGTGTTTCTATTTTTTCATAAAGATCTATTACTTCTGAAGGTTGATAGTTGCCTAATGTGTTAAATAGACCGATGTGTTCCTCTTGTGCATTACTATAACTATCATTGAATGAAATTATTAATGCTCCTAAATTTTCTGCAAAGTGACAAAATTTTGCAATAATTTCCATTTTTAAAACATGACCCATTTCCAATTTGTTTTCTACACTTGCATCTGGAAATAAGGAATCTATAGAATCTAAAGTCCGTAACAGAGAATTTACTGTAAAATATAATCCCTCTAACGGATACAAATGATATAACATTTCAGCAATTTTTGGAATATCTCCTTCATCATTAATGTCTGAAACTGACATATTCTGTGTATGAATCTGATCAATATGCAACTTTTGGTACGGTGTTTTTCATAATTTCTTCAATTCTGTCTATCGACTAGTCCTCATGGATGTTAGTTTCAATCTACTGCGTGGAGAATTACAGATTTAATTTTTATTATTATTCTTGTACTATGATAGTTCCAGCAACCCATGGATGTGTCATGTCATAATATGGATATGTTCCTACATCGTTGAAAGTAACTGAAAAAGTTGATTTAGACATGAGTAAACTGCTATCAAAATTTCCCTCTGGGCCTTCTTTTGAAGTACCATTTGTTACTGTATGTCTTTGCTGAATCTGCGTTAATCCATTTTACAGTATCTCCTACCTTGATTTTGAGTATCTCTGGATCAAGATACTGTTTTCCATGTGGTTCTCCAGAACCTTCTAAAATTATTACTTCTGTTTCTTTTTTTGCTTCCCCACTGTACGAAATTCCTTCAATCTCAGTTCCTATGATTTCTACTTCCTCTGCAAAGGCAGGTACGTCCACAGTAATGAAAACAGCATCGTCAATACCCCTTCCATATCCGTGTTCTACTTCTTCACCATCTACTAATACGTAGAAATCAATTTCTTTACCATTGGCAGTTTTTGAATCTAGTAACCTACTCTTAAACACAATAGATAACTGATCATCTGTTTTAACATCCATTTTAACAATTATGGATAATGCTTTTCGGTCAATAAGAAGATCTAATATTTTCCCATCTTCATGAAATCCACATGTAATCACATGGTATCCTTTTGTAGTATCCACATGAAATGAATACGTACTCTGTTTTGCAACTGTATCTTTTACTTCTGATTTCTCAAATATGATTTTTTGAGGTAATGATTTCTGAAATTCTGATGATAACTCTTCTAAACTTTTTACTAAAGCAGAATATGTTTTTCTTTTAAGGCTCTCCTGTATTTTCAAAATCTATTCCTTTGTACTCACTAAGATCCCATGGTAAATCTAACCATGATTTTTCTGCGTATTTATCTTTGCAAGGAATTATTTTCATTTTCTCTCTTTGGCAATCTTAATCTCATTTGCTACAGGTTTACTTATCAAAGCACCTGGTGTGATTACTACGATTAGAATATTGCATAGGTTGAAACTTTCATTTATTTTTTCTAATTTGTTTCCCTCTACCACATCTTTATCGTATACAGGTTCAAAATTTTGAAATAAATTTTTCAAATAATTTACCAGATGTTCTGTTAATTCTGAACCGTCTTCATGTGAATATGATACAAATCCTGGAATCTTCAATGTCTTTTATCTTCTACACTTCTTATTGATTTATTTCAATTCTATTTTTTATATTCACACTATTTCACATATTAGCCATATTTTGTGAAATTATGTGAATTCTAGTGATTTATTCCTAAATCACATTGTTTCACACTATTTCACATATTAACCATATTTTGTGAAATTATGTGAATTCTAGTTATTTTTTGATTTGGCAAATTTAATTTTCAAATAATCAATAACTAGTGAATGGGGTAAAAAATACTCGTTATTGATTTCATCTTTTTCTAAACATCCTTTTGTTACTAACCTGCTTAGTAATTCTCCTGCTCCCTTTCCACCATGTTTTTTATTAATATCTGTAAATGTGGCTCTTCCTTTCAAAGAACCTATGATTAATAAAATTTTGATCTCTTGAGGACTAGGATCCTTTAACCAAGAAACTCATACCACAAACCCACTTCACCAATTACATCTGAGTATGATTTTTCTACATTTTCTTTTGTAACTATTTTCTCATTTGAATTTAAAACTGAATACTGTCCAAATATTTGTACAATAAATGGATACCCATTACTTAAATTGTAAACATGTTCTATTGCATCTTTTTCCCATTTAATTTTTTTATCTTTTACTGGTAATGTTAGTGCATCTGATACTTCTTCTTCTGTCAATGATTTTAATTCATAACTATGTGTAGAAAAAAATCTTGATATCGGTGAAAGTTTTCCTGTCAATCTTTTTAGTAAGTTTTCTCTACCTGAAACTATCACAAACTACTGAACATCCATAAGAAGGAGACTGTAATTCTTGAACACAATTACGTATCAAAGCTAAAACTTCATCTGATAATAAATCAAACTCATCTATTTGTAAGATGATTCCTTTGAATCCTCTTTGAATAAATTTTGTCATAAGCTTTCCATAAATGCAATTTCAGGAGTTTTCTTACCTTCTCTTAATGATACACTTACCCCTTCTATTGAAAAAGATTCTACTTTTTCTGATAATGCTTTAGCTTTCTCAAGAAATCTACCATACTTACCTAGTCCTTTCTGATATTGTAGATCCATTTTTTGTAGTAACGTATCTACAAATTCTTGTGAGTTAACTTCCTTAGATGGCACATAATATGATAAAAAACATGTCTCTGGTATCATCTCTTTTACTTTGAATACAAGTGATGTTTTTCCTATTCCTCTTATGCCTGAAATGGCCATGTTTTCAGGTCTGCCTTCTTCTGTAGATTTTATCATCTTTTGAATCTCATTCAGAATGTCTTTTCTGCCTGCAAAATGATTCGGATCTACCGGCATCTGAGGATAGTATATTCTAGAACTCACAATACCTCACATCATTTCACATGATTTAACATTATTCCCATACTTTGTGAATTACCGTGAAATTACATTATGTTGTTCTAGTTAGATGTACCTGAAATTCTTAATCTTATTTTCAACTCTAATCTCTGTGGATGATGTATTTTATCCATATTCTAAGCCGTGATTTCATTTCTTACTATTTTCTTATGTCTATACTTGGGTATATGATGCAGTATTTTTTAATCGATAGTGGAGAATTACAGCCATGAACATATGCTCATCTTCATAAGGTGTATCTACCTGGATTTGTTTGATTTTATCTAATTTTCATAGGAACGACTTTAGTTTCTTTTCCTACAATTAGCATATTGACTTTGATATTTGTGCCTATTTTGCTAGTAAATTCTTAATGAACTATGAAATTGATAAAGTTCGTAAGGCATCTATGCAAATGGAAGGCCGCATACCTGTCAAATTAATAATTATAATCTAATAGCAATATGGCCTATTAGTATATCCTATATTATAACGACATTCTTAATAAACATGATAAAATGAAAATGCAAAACCGACAATCTGATTCTCATAGGGTGACTAACTACAAATTGTTTTTAGATGAATTATTCAATAATCCAGGAAATACTTTTACTGATACAGAAATGTTGAAAAAACTACCTGTCAAATCTCTTAATACAATCCGAAAAATTAGAATTGATTTACAAAATAACGGTGCAATTAAACTACATGAAAACAATCTTCCAAACAATGAAAAGAAATACAAGATGTGTAACAAACACATTCTTAGTAAATTACTTCGAGAATACCATGTATTATACCAACAGAAAATTGAATCTAATATTATTTCAGAAGATAATATAACCTATTTTAAAAAATTTGCTCCATTCATACTTGTAAAATACACTCAACCATCAACTAAACCAGAACACAAATATCCTAAAAAATTCTATAATCGTGGGCTTTGCCCTGTATGTCAAGGTAAATTGCATGGTTTTAAATCTGGTAAATTTAACTTAGATGATTACAAATGCTCAAAATGTAAATTCATTTTACTCAGGTGCTTATGTTTTAAGCTGAAAGTAAAAAACCAATTAAGAATAAGAAAGCATTAAACTATGCTCCATGGAATTCCTACGATAATTCTGCTATGCAACGAGCATCTGATAAAATACAAAGAAAGATTTTACGTGACGACTATCGTGCTGATATAATTAGACGTAAAGATTGGTAAAACTGATAATGATTAAATGCTATAAATCATTAAATCTTATGTGAGTGTATTAGACGAAGCAAAATCTTGGGCAAGATCAGAACCAAATTTAGACGTTTTAAGGACAGTGATATGGCTTTACTTTTCTATGCAAAACATCATCCTGACAAGCATGTCTGTACTGATTTCGAATTACACAAATCCATACTGAATATTATGTAGGCAAGATATTTCGTGCAGATTATAATTTGAGTCTATTTACGTTTGAATTAACATCTTCATTATTACATAATCTATGGAAACGATTTGGTTGGGATGCCAATTATCCTGCTATTGGGATCAATGACAGTATTCTTCAACTATGTTTAACACAAAATTTTTCATTACTTGTAAATACTACCCAAGGTGGATTTGGCATAACTCCTTCCAATATTAGAAAAGTCATAGCCAAAAATTGGTTATATCGTACTACTAGAACTGGAATCAAAATCCATGCAATACCTGTAAACCTATTTGAACGTGAAACTAGATTCTTGGATAATCTCAAGCATGGTTCACTAACTAATTTCTTTGATGTTCAATAGTATCTTTTAAAACATCTAAAATTGTGTTAGTCCATATCTTATTCCATTGGTCTTGAAACTTCCTCATATTTGGTAAAAAAAATAATGTCTTTGTGATACATTGCCTCTTCGTCCTTGCATGAATTCTGCCAATAAAGGATCAATGTTTGTGGCAATCATGGTATAGTTTACCTTAAGATATTTTATCTGACATCCAAGTGTTTTAGATGGCAGATTTCTATGTATTGTACTTTCATGATATTTGTAATTGATTTTATCATGTAATAATGGATGACAATAAATGGCATTTGCTTTCTTTGTATGTCTGTCCCAATACATCTCAATAATTCCGTCTTTGCATAATTTGTCATGATCATTTAGGACTTTGACACACTCAAAGGTTCTTAATCCTGATACTAGTGCAAATAATCCGAACAACTGATATTCTGCTGACATCTCTTTCAGATTATTTGTGATTTCATTAATTGGAATACTATCAGAAATTTTGATAGATTCCTTTGACTTTCCAAAGTCAGTTCTTTACGTTTCATCCATTGCAAGAACTCATCATGAAAGTAGGTATCGTTATTGATGTCTATGTATCTCGTTAGATTTGTTATGGCTCGTAATATGTCACACTTCTGTCTGTTATTTTGTAATTCTACTAGTTCTTTAGAGAACGATAATTGGTAACAGTTCTTTGAGACTCGAAACAGGGTTCTTGCATAGTACTTGTTCTTATTATCAAACAACCATTTTTTGTAATGATCCCAATTGATAGACTGTGCATATGCCTGAAATTGTTCTATTATCATTCCGTATAGATTGCGGAGCGTTAGGTCGTCGGTTCGAATCCGACCGAGCCCGCTTTACTTTTGTTATCAAATTCACTAACGGTGTTAGCAAAAACAATAATCGTAGAATTTTTGAATTAAAGAGATTTTAATGGAATTCTTTAATTTTTTTCATAATTCTGCACTTAAATCGATTATGTTTATTTGAGATGTATTTTCAGGAGGATTCTTGCCCTTTTTGTACCATTTATTTCTTTAAAGATTAACATGATGGTAATTTTGTGCTCTCTTTAAATATGGAATCATACCAAAAATAATATGTATCAAAAATTTACATTATTTATCTATTAATTGGGGCTTTCACAATTTCATCTTTGACTCAAATGCATTTGGACATGGGCTTGGTGGAGCTATGGCACCTCCGATTAGTTTTGGTGGAATGAATGTAACTGTTATGACACAATTAAATCCCGCAGATATTACAGTTATGAAGTCTCATCTGCCAATATGCAAGTCAGATTTTTTGATACTGTCACTGATAAGAATTTAGATAAAGTAACCTACAGAGTAGAAGTTTGGAGAAGTGGAGATCTTTTAGCTAGAAATTTGTTTTATGATTTGGATGGAACATTAGATGTTGAAATTAAACCTGAATCTGGATGCAAAGAAATGGAATTATGGAAATGTACAAAATATTATGGTTCTGAACATGCTAGTGCTCCTGAGCTTTGTATGCAGAGGGAAGTGGAAGAACACAAATCAAAGGTCCTATTTTGATAAAGGAGGATTATATAACATCAAAGTCGATATAGAAGGTTTACTAGCCCAAAAGCACTATTGTTGATGAACTTGGCAACGACACTTTTGTTAGCGTTGCACAAGATCAAGATTTTTTCATTAAAAACTGCAAATGCACAAAGAAATCCCTGTCGTGATAAAAACTTACTATGACGAAGTAGAGAATTTTAAATTTGATAAATCTGATAATTCTATCTATTTTGATATGCCCTTTGATTGGGATCCTAACTATGTTGATTTAGTTCAAGTGGTACATGAAGAAATCAGAATTCCAAAAAAGTTTCTTTACACCTTATGCAGAGGTAAACAATTCAAAGGATATGTTAACGATGTAGAAATCGATCAACGTGCATTGTTAAATGATCCATATTCATATGATGATACAAACATTATACATTTTCTTATAACTAAAAATGAACTGCAAAAAAATCAATGATTCTTTAGGTTCAAAAAATTATGATAGTGGAATTATGAAATTAAAACTAGTTCCACAAAGTGGTGTCTCAAAAAGTTCCACACAATTTTATTTAGTAGATACTAAAACCAACAAACAAGTTCCTACAACAGTAACTATTGCTTGGGATGGTAGATATGGTGTAGGTGAAGAAATTCCATTTGAACTAACATTTTTTGATGAAAATAGAAATCTACTAAAAGATGTAAGATATGCATATTCACTCATTGATGAGAATAATAAAGAAATAAAACGAAATTCTGGTACTGATCCGCAAAATCCTGGTTTAGTTGCATTTGAAGGAATTGGACACTCAAAAAAATATTTGTCCCATCTCAAGGACAATATAGAATTGATATCCTAGTTTATGGAACCGGAATTGACTATAACGCAAAATATGCTGGCATAGGCTTCGGGCATACTGAAATTGGTCCAAGTCTGCCAAAATCCTCTACAGAAAGCCATGTATCAATCCCGTCTTGGATTAAAAACAATGCAGGATGGTGGGCGGATGGCTCAATTGACGATAACTCTTTTGTTCAAGGTATACAATATCTAATCAAAGAGGGTAATGAAAATCCCACAAACTACCAAGATGCAAATTACTGGATCAAACCATGAGGTTACAAAACCAAAAGGTGTATTGCCAAAAGGTTCTGAGCCAAAACCAGCTGAGGTAAAGCCAGCTGAGACAAAAACATCGCCACCTACTACTGTACAAGCAGCAT
This sequence comes from Nitrosarchaeum sp., assembly GCA_036984365.1. Lineage (GTDB taxonomy): Archaea > Thermoproteota > Nitrososphaeria > Nitrososphaerales > Nitrosopumilaceae > Nitrosarchaeum. Next base: position 229,309 of record BQXB01000001.1, on the reverse strand, counting down.
TAGAGAATGCTTATCAAAATGCCAAAATGACCGATTTTCATTGGTATAGGGCAAATGTAACAGGTTATTCTCCAGCTCCAAACAGATACTTTGTAAGAAGAACTGCTCCTGTAGGTAAAGTTCCATCAGGAAATTGGAATGATCAAAAAGCAAAAGTTCCTGGATACACACAACCATCAAACCAGTACTTTGCCACACGATCCAGACTTGCATATCATCCAGCAGATAGAACATTTGGTGGTTTCAGTGGCGTGTCTATGACTGTTGATGGAATTATTTCACAATCTCAAACACAGCAAGTACCTACACCAAAGCCAGCTGAGGTTACAAAACCAAAAGGTGTATTGCCAAAAGATTCTGAATACTTTCAAGTTTCATCTACAACTGAAAGTTCTGGAAAGTCAAGAAAAGAACAATTAGAAGAATATGAAAAAAAATATCTTCAAAGAATGGAACAACAAAGAATTGAAGAAGAACAAAGATATCAAGAAGCTGTTGTTGAGGAAGTAAAAACTAGATCAAATATTACTCACGGTGCTTTGCCCAAAGGATTTGAAGCAAAACCATCTTCTGAATCACCAAAAGCTTCTAAAGGTACGCTGCCAAAAGGATTCTAATTTTTTTAATCTATTTTTCTTTTTAATTCAATTTCAAAAAATCATTTAATACTTCTTTTGAATGTCCAGCTGGCTTTACTTTGGGATATATCTTGAAAATTTTTCCTTTCTCATCAACTAAAAATGTGCTTCTTGTTACTCCCATGTACTCTCGTCCCATAAACTGTTTTTTACCCCAAACTCCAAATTCCTTTGATATTGTTTTATCTATATCTGCAAGGAGTGGATATTTTATTCCCATTTTATCGCAAAATTTTTTATGTGAATCTACATCATCTGGGCTAATACCTATTATCTCAATTCCTGCTTTTTGAAATTTTTCATAATCTTTTGAAAATTCATCCGCTTCTGTAGTGCAACCTGGAGTAAAATCTTTTGGATAAAAATAGATGACGTGTTTTTTCCCCTTAAAATCACTTGATTTTACATTGTTTCCATTTGCATCTTTTACTTCAAATTTTGGAACTGATTTCCCTTCTTCTAACATAATATGTCTAAAGATGTCTTGACATTAATTACTTTTTGACTTGAGATGAACTATCCAACTTCGAATGTTTTATATGGAAATCCAATTGGCTTTAGCTTGATGGTTAATCCAAGAGCGTATCTTGCAGAAGCGATTGCAACATATGGTTTAGTATTTTTTGGTCCCCTTTCTGTAATTGTGGCTATTGCTTCTTTTGGAGAGACTTTAACAACACAATCTGTATTATTTATCTCTCTTGGACACGGAGGTGCAATTGCTCTAATGATTTATGCATTTGGACATGTATCAGGAGCTCACATCAATCCTGCAGTTACAATTCCAATGATGATTACCAAAAAAATTGGAATTAAAGATGGTATCGGGTATATTATTTCACAATTAATTGGTGCAGTTGCAGCAGCTGCAACTCTTAAAGCAATTTTGCCAGAACTTGGTGCAAAAGTTAACTTTGGAACTCAAGGTGGTCCAAGTGACCTTATCAATAACAGTGTAAGTTCTGGATTTGCGATTGAAGCAATTTTGACCTTCTTCTTAGTACTAGTAATTTTCATGACTGCCGTTCACAAAAAATCATCTCCTGGATGGCATGGGTTCTCAATTGGCGGAATGGTGTTTCTGATTCATCTTGTTGCAGTTCCATTAACTGGTGCATCTGTAAATCCTGCAAGAACATTTGGCCCCGCATTAATTTCTGGAGTTTGGGAGTTTCAATGGTTGTATTGGGCAGCACCAATTCTAGGTGGTATAATTGCAGGGTTGATCATGAATTATGTTTATGTCAACAAGGCAGAAAAAGAAGTATAATTTTTTTCAAATACCAAACGTTTTTAAAAATTTGATAGCACGATTCTGTTGGACTCGTTGCATAGCTTGGATAGTGCGAACGCTTGCGGAGCGTTAGGTCGTCGGTTCGAATCCGACCGAGCCCGTTCTTCCGTCTTATTGTTTTCTGTAAGATCTTTATAGAATTCTGTAAGATTCTGATTCTGTCGTATTAATGGAAGTTCTATCTTGTAAAATTGCTTAAGTTTCTTTTTAATTCTATGTTGTAGGATATATTCATATGATTTAGGGATTTTCTTTATGTTCGTAAGATATTCTGATTCTTTGTTACTGAGTAACCCTGTACTTTTTTTCATGCTTTGCAGGCCATGTATTGCCTTTTATTGATTATGTTCTTGATTCAATTTCTTCTACTAATTCAAGTAATTTCATCATAAATTTTTCTACATATGTTGAATCATATTTTTTTCCTGGATGTTGTGCCTCATTTCTCCCACTTCTTCTAAATTTTAATAATCCTAGTATTGGATCTTCTTTATCTAAATAATTCTCAAGTTCTTTTTCATAATACCCCCAAACTGCATTTTCTGGTGGTTCCTTTCCTGCAATTTTTATATAAAATTTCTTTACCTGATCTTCAGCTACTCTATTCATTAGCATTATTGATGCGGTAGGTAGTCCTGAAAGTAATGCTAATAGGGCTTCTTCTAATTCTTGTTTAGATTCGTTATCTATTTTTAAAATTAATTCATCATATGTTCTCCATAGTGTCATCTCTCCAACCATTTTTGTGATTGATCTTTCGTAGAAACTAAGAATTTCTGTTATCCATTTATTGCTCTCAAATTCTAATTTTTCTGCATCATTAAAATCTAGATTGTATTTTTTCCCTATTTCTAGAAAATTTTCACGATAATTAAGAAGAATTACTTGAACCCATCTGCTAATTTCATTTAAAATATGGTGTAATTCATGATCACTGTCAAAAATCCAATTTCCAATATTAACTGCTTCTGAAAGTGCATGTAGAATATTGCCTTCTTTATTTCTTGGTGCAATTTTTAATTGATAATTAGATGTTGCAAGTTTACAATTTATGTTGACATATGTTAAATTTCTAATAATTTTCAATAATTTTGCTGTATCTGATTGTGTTACCATTACATTCTCATCTTGTAAATTTCAATAAAACAATTTCTTACCGTCTTTGTATTTTCATGTTGTTCCTGATTTTTGTTAATTACCACTTTTTCATTCCTGTTTTTGGATCTGCTCCAATCTTTCTTATTCTTTTTTTACCTGATGTGCCACTCTCATGAAGAATTTTTCTTATCTCTTCAATAGATTCTGCTATTCCTATCACTTTCTCTTCATCAATATCTATGCCCACTAGTTTGCCAAGGTGGTTTTTCTCAAGATCTTTTTTATATTTTTCATAAATTCTATCTCCAATTTCTTCATCTATTTTTAGCTGCTCTCCTCTACTTGTATACAGTAGATTTGTTTTCATCGGATCATGCTTGGGTTCTCCCTTCCTTAACCAAATCTGTATGTTTTCTACTTTGTTTGGACGTTTTCCTTCTTTTTCAAAGTCCTCCCTTGCAACATGATTTTTTAAAATTGATGACATCAAATTTCTTACATATTTGATTGACAATTTAATTTCATCAAATTTAGAATCATCTAATATCATCATTTTTTGTTTATTGTGTTTGTCTAAAAATACAAATGAACTATTGCTGTTTTGATCTTTTCCAAACACTATGCGATACCCATGCTTGTATGCATTATATAATATTCTTAAATCTAGATATGATCTTGCAATCTGTGTTATTTTTTCTTTTACTATGAAACATGAATTTTCTAATATTTTTCTTGTATAGTCATCTTGAATTTCTAATGGGGGATATCCTACAAATTTTGCAATATAGTCCATGTCTTGTGTTTCTATTTTTTCATAAAGATCTATTACTTCTGAAGGTTGATAGTTGCCTAATGTGTTAAATAGACCGATGTGTTCCTCTTGTGCATTACTATAACTATCATTGAATGAAATTATTAATGCTCCTAAATTTTCTGCAAAGTGACAAAATTTTGCAATAATTTCCATTTTTAAAACATGACCCATTTCCAATTTGTTTTCTACACTTGCATCTGGAAATAAGGAATCTATAGAATCTAAAGTCCGTAACAGAGAATTTACTGTAAAATATAATCCCTCTAACGGATACAAATGATATAACATTTCAGCAATTTTTGGAATATCTCCTTCATCATTAATGTCTGAAACTGACATATTCTGTGTATGAATCTGATCAATATGCAACTTTTGGTACGGTGTTTTTCATAATTTCTTCAATTCTGTCTATCGACTAGTCCTCATGGATGTTAGTTTCAATCTACTGCGTGGAGAATTACAGATTTAATTTTTATTATTATTCTTGTACTATGATAGTTCCAGCAACCCATGGATGTGTCATGTCATAATATGGATATGTTCCTACATCGTTGAAAGTAACTGAAAAAGTTGATTTAGACATGAGTAAACTGCTATCAAAATTTCCCTCTGGGCCTTCTTTTGAAGTACCATTTGTTACTGTATGTGCTGCTGAATCTGCGTTAATCCATTTTACAGTATCTCCTACCTTGATTTTGAGTATCTCTGGATCAAGATACTGTTTTCCATGTGGTTCTCCAGAACCTTCTAAAATTATTACTTCTGTTTCTTTTTTTGCTTCCCCACTGTACGAAATTCCTTCAATCTCAGTTCCTATGATTTCTACTTCCTCTGCAAAGGCAGGTACGTCCACAGTAATGAAAACAGCATCGTCAATACCCCTTCCATATCCGTGTTCTACTTCTTCACCATCTACTAATACGTAGAAATCAATTTCTTTACCATTGGCAGTTTTTGAATCTAGTAACCTACTCTTAAACACAATAGATAACTGATCATCTGTTTTAACATCCATTTTAACAATTATGGATAATGCTTTTCGGTCAATAAGAAGATCTAATATTTTCCCATCTTCATGAAATCCACATGTAATCACATGGTATCCTTTTGTAGTATCCACATGAAATGAATACGTACTCTGTTTTGCAACTGTATCTTTTACTTCTGATTTCTCAGCTCTGATTTTTTGAGGTAATGATTTCTGAAATTCTGATGATAACTCTTCTAAACTTTTTACTAAAGCAGAATATGTTTTTCTTTTAAGCTCTCCTGTATTTTCAAAATCTATTCCTTTGTACTCACTAAGATCCCATGGTAAATCTAACCATGATTTTTCTGCGTATTTATCTTTGCAAGGAATTATTTTCATTTTTCTCTCTTTGGCAATCTTAATCTCATTTGCTACAGGTTTACTTATCAAAGCACCTGGTGTGATTACTACGATTAGAATATTGCATAGGTTGAGCTTTTCATTTATTTTTTCTAATTTGTTTCCCTCTACCACATCTTTATCGTATACAGGTTCAAAATTTTGAAATAAATTTTTCAAATAATTTACCAGATGTTCTGTTAATTCTGAACCGTCTTCATGTGAATATGATACAAATCCTGGAATCTTCAATGTCTTTTATCTTCTACACTTCTTATTGATTTATTTCAATTCTATTTTTTATATTCACACTATTTCACATATTAGCCATATTTTGTGAAATTATGTGAATTCTAGTGATTTATTCCTAAATCACATTGTTTCACACTATTTCACATATTAACCATATTTTGTGAAATTATGTGAATTCTAGTTATTTTTTGATTTGGCAAATTTAATTTTCAAATAATCAATAACTAGTGAATGGGGTAAAAAATACTCGTTATTGATTTCATCTTTTTCTAAACATCCTTTTGTTACTAACCTGCTTAGTAATTCTCCTGCTCCCTTTCCACCATGTTTTTTATTAATATCTGTAAATGTGGCTCTTCCTTTCAAAGAACCTATGATTAATAAAATTTTGATCTCTTGAGGACTAGGATCCTTTAACCAAGAAGCTTCATACCACAAACCCACTTCACCAATTACATCTGAGTATGATTTTTCTACATTTTCTTTTGTAACTATTTTCTCATTTGAATTTAAAACTGAATACTGTCCAAATATTTGTACAATAAATGGATACCCATTACTTAAATTGTAAACATGTTCTATTGCATCTTTTTCCCATTTAATTTTTTTATCTTTTACTGGTAATGTTAGTGCATCTGATACTTCTTCTTCTGTCAATGATTTTAATTCATAACTATGTGTAGAAAAAAATCTTGATATCGGTGAAAGTTTTCCTGTCAATCTTTTTAGTAAGTTTTCTCTACCTGAAACTATCACAGCTACTGAACATCCATAAGAAGGAGACTGTAATTCTTGAACACAATTACGTATCAAAGCTAAAACTTCATCTGATAATAAATCAGCTTCATCTATTTGTAAGATGATTCCTTTGAATCCTCTTTGAATAAATTTTGTCATAGCTTCCATAAATGCAATTTCAGGAGTTTTCTTACCTTCTCTTAATGATACACTTACCCCTTCTATTGAAAAAGATTCTACTTTTTCTGATAATGCTTTAGCTTTCTCAAGAAATCTACCATACTTACCTAGTCCTTTCTGATATTGTAGATCCATTTTTTGTAGTAACGTATCTACAAATTCTTGTGAGTTAACTTCCTTAGATGGCACATAATATGATAAAAAACATGTCTCTGGTATCATCTCTTTTACTTTGAATACAAGTGATGTTTTTCCTATTCCTCTTATGCCTGAAATGGCCATGTTTTCAGGTCTGCCTTCTTCTGTAGATTTTATCATCTTTTGAATCTCATTCAGAATGTCTTTTCTGCCTGCAAAATGATTCGGATCTACCGGCATCTGAGGATAGTATATTCTAGAACTCACAATACCTCACATCATTTCACATGATTTAACATTATTCCCATACTTTGTGAATTACCGTGAAATTACATTATGTTGTTCTAGTTAGATGTACCTGAAATTCTTAATCTTATTTTCAACTCTAATCTCTGTGGATGATGTATTTTATCCATATTCTAAGCCGTGATTTCATTTCTTACTATTTTCTTATGTCTATACTTGGGTATATGATGCAGTATTTTTTAATCGATAGTGGAGAATTACAGCCATGAACATATGCTCATCTTCATAAGGTGTATCTACCTGGATTTGTTTGATTTTATCTAATTTTCATAGGAACGACTTTAGTTTCTTTTCCTACAATTAGCATATTGACTTTGATATTTGTGCCTATTTTGCTAGTAAATTCTTAATGAACTATGAAATTGATAAAGTTCGTAAGGCATCTATGCAGCCGAAGGCTGCATACCTGTCAAATTAATAATTATAATCTAATAGCAATATGGCCTATTAGTATATCCTATATTATAACGACATTCTTAATAAACATGATAAAATGAAAATGCAAAACCGACAATCTGATTCTCATAGGGTGACTAACTACAAATTGTTTTTAGATGAATTATTCAATAATCCAGGAAATACTTTTACTGATACAGAAATGTTGAAAAAACTACCTGTCAAATCTCTTAATACAATCCGAAAAATTAGAATTGATTTACAAAATAACGGTGCAATTAAACTACATGAAAACAATCTTCCAAACAATGAAAAGAAATACAAGATGTGTAACAAACACATTCTTAGTAAATTACTTCGAGAATACCATGTATTATACCAACAGAAAATTGAATCTAATATTATTTCAGAAGATAATATAACCTATTTTAAAAAATTTGCTCCATTCATACTTGTAAAATACACTCAACCATCAACTAAACCAGAACACAAATATCCTAAAAAATTCTATAATCGTGGGCTTTGCCCTGTATGTCAAGGTAAATTGCATGGTTTTAAATCTGGTAAATTTAACTTAGATGATTACAAATGCTCAAAATGTAAATTCACATTTTACTCAGGTGCTTATGTTTTAGCTAGTAAAAAACCAATTAAGAATAAGAAAGCATTAAACTATGCTCCATGGAATTCCTACGATAATTCTGCTATGCAACGAGCATCTGATAAAATACAAAGAAAGATTTTACGTGACGACTATCGTGCTGATATAATTAGACGTAAAGATTGGTAAAACTGATAATGATTAAATGCTATAAATCATTAAATCTTATGTGAGTGTATTAGACGAAGCAAAATCTTGGGCAGCATCAGAACCAAAATTTAGACGTTTTAAGGACAGTGATATGGCTTTACTTTTCTATGCAAAACATCATCCTGACAAGCATGTCTGTACTGATTTCGAATTACACAAATCCATACTGAATATTATGGGGCAAGATATTCGTGCAGATTATAATTTGAGTCTATTTACGTTTGAATTAACATCTTCATTATTACATAATCTATGGAAACGATTTGGTTGGGATGCCAATTATCCTGCTATTGGGATCAATGACAGTATTCTTCAACTATGTTTAACACAAAATTTTTCATTACTTGTAAATACTACCCAAGGTGGATTTGGCATAACTCCTTCCAATATTAGAAAAGTCATAGCCAAAAATTGGTTATATCGTACTACTAGAACTGGAATCAAAATCCATGCAATACCTGTAAACCTATTTGAACGTGAAACTAGATTCTTGGATAATCTCAAGCATGGTTCACTAACTAATTTCTTTGATGTTCAATAGTATCTTTTAAAACATCTAAAATTGTGTTAGTCCATATCTTATTCCATTGGTCTTGAAACTTCCTCATATTTGGTAAAAAATAATGTCTTTGTGATACATTGCCTCTTCGTCCTTGCATGAATTCTGCCAATAAAGGATCAATGTTTGTGGCAATCATGGTATAGTTTACCTTTCTAAGATATTTTATCTGACATCCAAGTGTTTTAGATGGCAGATTTCTATGTATTGTACTTTCATGATATTTGTAATTGATTTTATCATGTAATAATGGATGACAATAAATGGCATTTGCTTTCTTTGTATGTCTGTCCCAATACATCTCAATAATTCCGTCTTTGCATAATTTGTCATGATCATTTAGGACTTTGACACACTCAAAGGTTCTTAATCCTGATACTAGTGCAAATAATCCGAACAACTGATATTCTGCTGACATCTCTTTCAGATTATTTGTGATTTCATTAATTGGAATACTATCAGAAATTTTGATAGATTCCTTGACTTTCCAAGTCAGTTCTTTACGTTTCATCCATTGCAAGAACTCATCATGAAAGTAGGTATCGTTATTGATGTCTATGTATCTCGTTAGATTTGTTATGGCTCGTAATATGTCACACTTCTGTCTGTTATTTTGTAATTCTACTAGTTCTTTAGAGAACGATAATTGGTAACAGTTCTTTGAGACTCGAAACAGGGTTCTTGCATAGTACTTGTTCTTATTATCAAACAACCATTTTTTGTAATGATCCCAATTGATAGACTGTGCATATGCCTGAAATTGTTCTATTGTATCATTCCGTATAGATTGCGGAGCGTTAGGTCGTCGGTTCGAATCCGACCGAGCCCGCTTTACTTTGTTATCAAATTCACTAACGGTGTTAGCAAAAACAATAATCGTAGAATTTTGAATTAAAGAGATTTTAATGGAATTCTTTAATTTTTTTCATAATTCTGCACTTAAATCGATTATGTTTATTTGAGATGTATTTTTCAGGAGGATTCTTGCCCTTTTTGTACCATTTATTTCTTTAAAGATTAACATGATGGTAATTTTGTGCTCTCTTTAAATATGGAATCATACCAAAAATAATTTATGTATCAAAAATTTACATTATTTATCTTATTAATTGGGGCTTTCACAATTTCATCTTTGACTCCAAATGCATTTGGACATGGGCTTGGTGGAGATATGGCACCTCCGATTAGTTTTGGTGGAATGAATGTAACTGTTATGACACAATTAAATCCCGCAGATATTACAGTTGGCGAAGTCTCATCTGCCAATATGCAAGTCAGATTTTTTGATACTGTCACTGATAAGAATTTAGATAAAGTAACCTACAGAGTAGAAGTTTGGAGAAGTGGAGATCTTTTAGCTAGAAATTTGTTTTATGATTTGGATGGAACATTAGATGTTGAAATTAAACCTGAATCTGGATGCAAAGAAATGGAATTATGGAAATGTACAAAATATTATGGTTCTGAACATGCTAGTGCTCCTGAAGCTTTGTATGCAGAGGGAAGTGGAAGAACACAAATCAAAGGTCCTATTTTTGATAAAGGAGGATTATATAACATCAAAGTCGATATAGAAGGAGCTACTAGCCCAAAAGCACTATTAGCTGATAGACTTAGCTATGACACTTTTGTTAGCGTTGCACAAGATCAAGATTTTTTCATTAAAACTGCAAATGCACAAGAAATCCCTGTCGTGATAAAAACTTACTATGACGAAGTAGAGAATTTTAAATTTGATAAATCTGATAATTCTATCTATTTTGATATGCCCTTTGATTGGGATCCTAACTATGTTGATTTAGTTCAAGTGGTACATGAAGAAATCAGAATTCCAAAAAGCTTTACACCTTATGCAGAGGGTAAACAATTCAAAGGATATGTTAACGATGTAGAAATCGATCAACGTGCATTGTTAAATGATCCATATTCATATGATGATACAAACATTATACATTTTCTTATAACTAAAAATGAACTGCAAAAAATCAATGATTCTTTAGGTTCAAAAAATTACGATAGTGGAATTATGAAATTAAAACTAGTTCCACAAAGTGGTGTCTCAAAAAGTTCCACACAATTTTATTTAGTAGATACTAAAACCAACAAACAAGTTCCTACAACAGTAACTATTGCTTGGGATGGTAGATATGGTGTAGGTGAAGAAATTCCATTTGAACTAACATTTTTTGATGAAAATAGAAATCTACTAAAAGATGTAAGATATGCATATTCACTCATTGATGAGAATAATAAAGAAATAAAACGAAATTCTGGTACTGATCCGCAAAATCCTGGTTTAGTTGCATTTGAAGGAATTGACACTCAAAAAATATTTGTCCCATCTCAAGGACAATATAGAATTGATATCCTAGTTTATGGAACCGGAATTGACTATAACGCAAAATATGCTGGCATAGGTTCTGGCATAATTGAAATTGGTCCAAGTCTGCCAAAATCCCCTACAGAAAGCCATGTATCAATCCCGTCTTGGATTAAAAACAATGCAGGATGGTGGGCGGATGGCTCAATTGACGATAATTCATTTGTTCAAGGTATACAATATCTAATCAAAGAGGGTGTAATGAAAATTGAAAAATAATTTATCCTGAGTTGATCATGCTTTTACAAACCAATCTGGTCTCAGTTATGCTACTGAAGAGTCATCATATCCATGGCAAAAAACACTTGAATTTAGATTCTAATTTGAAATAATATGTTTTAGAATGTTTTTGTCTTTCTTAAAAAAATAGTTACTGATGTCATATAGCACACAGTAGCAATTATTTCTGATACTAATGATGCGATATATGGCTCTGTGTTGATCTCAAGAAAATAATACAAAGAAGGCCATCGTATTGCAAGATAAATAATCTCACCTACACCAAACGATGAAATCATACTTAGAATCTCTTTTTTAATTAAACTTGAACTCATTTGTTTGTATCTGTTTTTATTGTCCCAATAAAACAAAACTGAAAAAATTCCAAAATAAACCGCGTAACCTGATATTATTATAATTGTAGTTGTAAGGTGATTTTCATACCCTGTTAATGATTGAGCAACAACCGCCGATAGTGAGGCTGAAACAATAAAACAAATTATAAAATTTCTGTTTATTTGCAGCAATTGCTGGTTGACCTTCATGTTCTATTTTTCATCTAGTAACTATTATTTTATGTTAAACAACGGGAATTCTATGAAAACTAGATGTCAATGGGCAAAGGATGAACTTAACATTGATTATCATGATAATGAATGGGGTAGACCTCAACATGATGATCGTAAATTGTTTGAATTTCTGATTTTAGAGGGAGCTCAAGCTGGATTAACTTGGACTACTATTCTTAAACGACGAGAAGGATATCGGAAAGCATTCTCTGACTTTGATCCAGTTAGAGTATCTAAGTATACCAATAAAGATATTGAAAATTTACTTAATAATCCTGAAATAATTCGCAATAAATTAAAAATTAATTCAGCAATCAATAATGCAAAATTCTTTATAAAAACTCAAAAGGAGTTTGGCTCATTTGATAAATTCATTTGGAGTTTTGTTGATCATACTCCCATAATTAACAATTTCAAACGTTTTTCAGAAATCCCTGCATCTACTAATATTTCCAAAAAAATGAGTGATGATTTGAAAAAATATGGCTTTAATTTTGTCGGTCCTACAATTTGTTATGCTTTCATGCAAGCTATAGGCATGATAAATGATCATACATGTGACTGTTTTAGATTTCAAAAATAAGCATAATTTCTATTTTGATGCTTTAAATTTTTTGATTGTATCGCTATAGAGATTCATTGGAACTATTTTGACTGTACTCATTGATGAAATTCCAACATCAATGCATAACTTCTCTATGTCATGTGCATGAACTGCATCAATAACTATGATCCACTCATGTTCTAACACTGACATGTAAAATTCCATGATTTTATTTATATTGTACTTCTTCATTTCCGTGTCCATGTTGGACTTGAGCTTTAGGAAAATTTTTTTACTTTTTTCATTGTTTAATGGGCATAATTCTGGACTATGTATTGCAAATACTCCAAAAAGCATAAAGAAATTATTATTATCTTATATTTAACTTTAATTTTTTTATGTTTTATATTTTTAATTGTATTGTGTTTTTCTGATTTTTAGCAACTTGTTCATCTCACTGAATATATTTTTTAGTAAGTTTTTTTAATACTGAAACATTTCATATAATAGAAAATGAAGATTTCCAAAAATATGCAAAATGCATTAAATAATCAAATATCATTGGAAGCAAATGCTTCTAACATCTATTTGTCAATGGCTTCTTGGTGTGAAGTAATTGGATATGAAGGTGCTGCTAGTTTCTTTTATGCTCAATCTGATGAAGAAAGAACTCATATGTTAAAAATTGTTCATTACTTAAATAATATGGGAATTGCTGCAACCATTCCTGCAACAAAATTACCTTCATCCGATTTCAAATCATTAGAATCTATTTTAAAAATGGCTTTAAAAAATGAACAAGTAGTTACTTCTGCCATTCATAAACTAGTTGAAATTGCACAAAAAGATAAAGATCATTCAACTTATGTATTTCTAGAATGGTTTGTTAATGAACAAGTTCAAGAAGAAACAAAATTTGAGACTTTGATTCAAAAGTTTGAATTAATTGGAAGAGATAAACTTGCCATAAATGAAATCGATAAAATTTTAGCAGCATCTGTTATTACTGCTGCCTCTGAAGGAACAGCTTAATTATAGCATACTACACTCATAATTTTCATATGTGATATTTTTCACATTTACAACCTTTTACAAGACATTTACCATTCCCTTCAAAATGGATAGCATTGTCGTGATAACACCCAATTCTCATATTATTGCATTTCATTAGTAATTTCTCTGTTTATGTCTATTTTTTAATCTTGTTTGTCAGACAATTATATTTACATATTGAATCTATTGACCATGTTGACTAATATCAAAAGTATAGGTCGTTTTTTTATTTTTATTGTGGGAGGGCTTGTTGCAATTATTGTTGGATCATTTATGATTCGTGGAACTATGCACATGTGGGATAAACCTGATTCAAATAAAAAATCTGATAAAGATAATGACTAAAAAACAAGTATGGTCAACTGGTTTTAGAAATGATGCCTGATTCCTCTATTAGAAAATCACTTGTCGATTATGTAAAATTAAGAATTAGAGATGTCACATCTGAAATTCATCAAACATTTCCAAATGTTAAACAAATTTGGAAATGTGAAAACCAAGTTGATTTTCTTTATGGGTATTATGTAGGAAAAATCGAAGAAGGAACATTACATTATTTACTAAAAGCAACTCGAGCATCGGCAGGTGGATTTGTTGATGTTTTTGAAATAAGAGGTATTCTTGAAACATATAGGACAAATCTCAGAAATTCTATTGAGAAAGCACTCTCTTAGTGAAGTAGAAATACTACGTTGTTCTAAATGTTAGCATGGTTGGACCTCAAGATGGTGGATTTGGTTTCGATCAATCAAAAAAATACACTAATGTAGAAAACATAGAACAAGTCTGTGTTCAATGCCAAGCAGGCCAACACAAAAAATGTTTGGTGAAATCAAAACAGCAAGAAAACTGTGAATGTGAACATTGCCTAATTTATGGTTGATATATTTTTCTAAAATTAATTTTTGATATTTTTAATCGATACATAATTTCTTTGAAATTCAATATTGTGATATTTAATAATTAAATAGATTCAATAATGCGCTCTTTCTTAATTTATTGATAATGTCTAAAACTAAACAAATTATTGCATGGATAGCAATTCTTGGTGGCGGTGTTGGTTTTTTCTTTTTCTCATTATACATCGTTGATTTTATGCGTTAAGATTGAGAATTATTGCTAGGTTAGACAGTGCTATTTAGAATTCTGTCTTTTCTTTTAATTTTTCAAGTTCATTTTTAGTTTCGGCATGATCTCTACGCTCTTTGTCTAATAGAATATGAAGTGTTTCTAGTTCTTTTTCAGCTTTGCTTAATTTCGATTTTAACCCGCCAACTACTACACTAGCTGCTTCAATTATTCCCTTTGTTGCTTTTTTATCTGTAATTTCTCCTTCAATGAATTCTTTTTCTTTCGAAGTGAAAACCCCTGTATCGATATTATTATCTTGTTGTGGATCTTTTATTTCGTGTTTTACGTTGTATATTCTTGAAGTAATTTCTTCTAATTCTTTTTTCGCTTGAATTTGTCGTTCATGTATTTCATGTAATTCTGATTGACTTTCAATGATTTTTTCTTTAATCTCATCATATTCTTTTGTGATCTTTTCCAGATCTTGTTTCTTTTTTATAAGATTATTTTCTACTCTGTCTATTTCCTCGATGATTTTTTTATTTTTGTTGAATTTTTCTTCCGAGTCATTTATTTTTGTTTTAATGCTTTTATATTCTAAATATATCGTATCTAGTTCTAATTTTTTTTGATTAGACTCTCTTTTTATTGCCATCAACTTGCCAGTTGCTTCATCATATTCTTCTTTCACACTTTGCAGTTTTTTTGTAATATTATCAATCTCTTCTTGTTTTGTTCTGAATTCAATTTGCAATCCTTCTACTTCTGTTTCAAGTGATTCTTTTAGAACACTCTCTTCATTTTTTTCATACCTCTTTTCTTCTGGTTGTTCCTTTTTCTTTCCAAATAGACCCATGTTAATCTACAAAATTCTCCAAAAGATGAACGTTTCTTTAGTTTTTTGTTCTTGTACGAATAAACTTGAGATAAAATCCAATTCCTCCAATGACGATTCCGCCAATTAATGCTAGTACGCCTAACTCTGGATTATCTGGATTTATGCTGGGTGCTAAAAATAAAAGCAATGCTCCAAATATTATGAGAGCAAAACTACTTCCTCCTTTTGATTTGTTGTGCTCACTATGTACCATGTTTTTAGATATACTCTGAAACTGTTTTTGCCACTTTCTTTCTTCCAATATCTGTTATGAGAGGTCCAATTTTAGGTCCTCTTGATGTGCCTAGGATTATCTGATATAAAATTTTAAAGAAGTCTTTGGGTTCCACCCCGTTTAACTTTGCAATCTGATATATTGTATTTTGAATATCTTCTGGTTCATCTTCAGCATTGAGTGCATCTACTAGTAGTTTCAATACTTTTTTTGCTGATTCATCCATGTCTACCTCTACTTTTTCTTGTTGATCAAATTCGTCTGCAAAATTCCCTGCCAATTCAATTAATTTTTCTATTTGTGGGTCTGGATTTTTGATTACTCCATAATCTAATAGTTTTTTCATCACTCTTTCGGTTCTATTTTCTTTGAACATTTTGGCCAACTCAACTAATAATCTATAATTGACATGTATGCTTGCTTGTTTTGGAGGATTTAGCAAATTTACATATTCATAGAGTCCTTTTGATTTTATTAGTTTAGCTTCATTATCGACTTTAATTTTTCCAAAAAATATGTCTTCTAATTCATTATACTCGTTCATCAATGATGGTATGTCTTCAAATCCTAATTCTCTTGCACCTGTAATTCTTTTGTAAAGTAGTAGCAATATTGATTTTGGACTTCCAAACTCCATCCATTTTTGTCCTGTCACTACATTTCCTAATGATTTTGAAATCTTTTTTCCTCCTTTATCCAAAAACATTTCATATTTTACATGATATGGATGTGGAAAATTCAAAATCTTCTCTGATACCCAGTCATTTACTTTAACTGAATCCATGATGTCTTTTCCATATGCTTCAAATCTAATATCAAATGCTGCCCATCTTGCTGCAAATTCTACTTTCCATGCTAACTTACCAAGATCTTTTGTGATATACGCTTCTCCATCATGCCCACATCCTTTGATCATTTTTGAGCCAATCTCTGCATCATGACACTTGTATCTTACTTTTTTCTCGTCTTCTAAATACTCAAAAGCCTCCGCAGTGTAAAGTCTATCACAATTTGAACATACAGGAAAGTATGGCAGAAATTTCTGATATTTTTCTTGCCCTACTAATTCTGAAATCTTGTTTCCTATCCTTAAACTGTTTTGTAAAATTGTATGAATTTGTTCTTTTAGTAATCCGTTTTTGTATGTGTCTTTGGCTCTTCTAAATTCATATTTAATTCCCATTTTATCTAATCCATCTAAAAGAATACTACTCATGTGCATTCCATATGACTCATGACATCCATAAGGATCTGGAATCAGCGAAACTGGTTTAGCAATGTGTTTTTCTAAATTGTCTGGAAATCCTTCAGGAATCTTTCTTAATCCATCTAAATCATCTGAATATGCAATTAGTTCTGATTTGAATCCATAGTTTTCTAGTGCAAGTTTTACTCCATATGCTCTAACAGCATCACCTAAACTTCCTATGTGTGGTACTCCTGAAGCTCCAAGTCCGCTTTCAACTCTTAATAGTTCTAAACTTCTACCTAGGGTTTTTTCACGCTCTAGTAACTCATGAGCTAATTTATCTATCCAAGTTCCTTTTCCAAAAATTTCTTGTTCTGACATGTCTATTCTTTATTCAACGATTTTGTCATGTATGGTCCATATAACGAATACCCTAATTTTTGATAATATTCTCTTGTTCCTACTGCACTGATCACTAATAGTTTTGTAGCGTCAAATTCTTCTTTAGAAATTTTTTCAGCTTCTTTCATTAAACTTTTCCCAAATCCTGAATGTTGAATTTCATTTTCTACTTTTTCTCCAAGTTTCAACGATTTACCGTAAACATGTAATTCTCGTACAATGCATGAATTATTTTCAACTTCTTTTCTATGTGCAAGAATGCTTGGTTTTCTTAATCTTAAAAATCCATAAACTGATTCATTTGTGTCCTCATATGACAAAAATACTTCTTTTCCTCCAGATGATTCATAATTAATTCTGTTTAATTTTATGTCTTGATCGTTAGTTTTTTTGTTAGACAAACCTGCTTCTCTACATCTAATGCATTTGCATGATATTCCTTGTTTGGTAAGATTTTGCTGTACTATTTGCCTGAGATTTCCTGATTTTGGACCTGCTATGATCTCATTTGGTGATATTTCTCTTTGAACCCTCATTATTCTGATCCATTTTGGGACATTTTTCTTTACTTCGGTTAGAACTTTGATCATTTCTTGATCAGAATACGGTGTATGTTCTCCTCGTTTGTATTCCTCATAAAGTGGAGTGTTCTCTATTACTAGAGATGGGTAAATTTTCAACATGTCTGGTCTAAGATCTTGGTCTTCAAACAATCTTTTAAAATCTGCAATATCTCCTTCTGGCGTCATTGTAGGAAGTCCAGGCATCATATGTGCTACGATTTTATATCCTGCATCTTTAGAAATCTGAAATGATTCTATAACATCATTGTAATTATGTCCTCTGTTGACAATTTTGTACACTCTATCTTGTAATGATTGTACTCCTATCTCTATTCTGGTAATTCCATAATCCAACATTGCATCAACATGTTTTTGTTTGCAGTAGTCTGGTTTTGTTTCAATCGTAAATCCAACATTTCTTATTTTTGCATGTTCGTTGTTTGATTTTGCTTCATCCAAATTATTTGAATCAATTCCATTTAACGCATCATAGCAAGATTTGATAAAATCCTCCTGATAGTCTTTTGGCATGAATAAAAATGTGCCACCTACAATTACGATCTCCATTTTAGATGGATCATGTCCAAATGCAATTAATTTTTCAATTTTTGATATTATCTGCAGTTTAGGGTCATATTCATTTTGTATTGCGTTAAGTGTTGACGGCTCTTTTCCAGTATAGCTGTTAGGCGAATTGAACTCTATTCCGCCTGGACAATATGTGCATCTTCCATGCGGACATGCATAGGGTTTTGGCATTAATGCAATTACTGATACTCCTGATGCTGTCTTGATTGGTTTTTTTAACAAAACTTTTTGTAATTTAAAAAAATCTGCATCTTTTACCGTTGAAAGAATTTCATGATTTCTAGGAATTCGTTCAAGTGCATATTTTGCACATATTTTTTTAATTTCTGCCTTTACTTGTTTTTTAGTTGGCTCTTTGATTGTCAAAAGATTCTGCGTTATTTCAGTGCATGCTGTTGAAAATAACACATTTAGTTTATTCATATCTGAAATCATGTCTAATTGAACATAAATTCGTTAAATATTCTTGACTGTCTGATGTCTAATTTTGTACTGTTTGACAATTTTTCTCAGTCGTCATTTTATAGCAGGTTATTTGTTTGTGGTTCTGTTCCGTCCTGTCTCTGTTCTTTTTTATATTCTATCTTTAACCAGATCGGTGTTATGATTGTAGTTACTGCTACCATGATCACAATAGTGGAATACACACTTGATGTTAAAATTCCTGATGCTACTCCTACTCCTGCCACAATCAAACCTACTTCGCCTCTTGATATCATTCCTATTCCAACTTTCATTCCCTTGGATTTGCTTTTCAAAAACATCATTGCTGGAAGTCCACATCCTAATAATTTTGTCACAATCGCTATTGCGATAATTATTCCACTAAGATACAATATCTCTGCGTTTACCTGTCTAAAATCTACTTGTGCGCCAATTATTGCAAAGAATAACGGTGCAAAGATCAATCCTATTTGATGTGCATAATTTTCAACTTTTTCAAATACTTTGGTAGTTGATAGTGCCATACCTACTGCAAATGCACCCACAATGGGTGATAGTCCAATAGATCCTGCAAGTGCAGCTGCTCCAAAAAATGATGCTGTTGCAATTCCTTCTACACTTCCTTTTGCTTTCCATAATCTTGGTGTGATGATTTTTGGTATGACCCAAACAGATGCTAAGAGCATTGCTGCAAAGAATCCCAACACTTGAAGAATTTTTATTGTTACATCTGAAATGTCAATGCTGTCCACTCCACCTGGACCGTTTGCAATTGATATTACTACTGATAGTACTGCTATAGCTAAAATGTCATCTACTACCGCAGCTCCGATAATTAGACGAGCTTCTGGTGATTTGAGTTTTCCAAACTCACTTAATACTTGAACTGAAATTGCAATACTTGTTGCTGTAAGTGCTGTAGCGATAAGCATTGATTGCAACGCATCAAAACCAAACATCTGAAAAACTGCCAGTCCTGCAATAAATGGAACTATTACTCCAAGGGTTCCAACTGTAAATGATGCCTTTCCTCCCTTTAGAAATTCTTTTGGAGTCATCTCCAACCCTGCCATAAACAAAATTACAATTGCTCCAATCTCTCCTAGAACTTTTATCTCATTATTGATGTGTAGTAATGGCACTCCTTCAGAACCAACAATATATGCTCCAAGTGCAAATGGTCCGATCACCATCCCTGCTATTAATTCCCCTAGTACAATTGGTAGTTTAAGCCTAAGAAATAATTCTGCCATTAATTTTGCGGCAAATAATAAAATTCCTACACCTATGATCGTTTCAATAAAATGTGCCTCTGCTGCCATTCGTTCTCTATTTTTGTTGATTTATTGCTAATATAAGGCGATATTTAGTTGAAAATTATTCTGTATTTGTCTAATTATGTGATTTTACACGAATTCACAAAAACTCCTTTTTTGGATACTATTTGTCCTATTTCTTGAGTTGTAATTTTATGCTTTTTGAAAATTGATTTTATTCTTGATATTTGATCTTTTGGAGATATAATGCAAAACCCTACCCCCATGTTAAATGTTTTGTACATTTCTTCTTGTTTTACACCTTGTTCTTCTATTAATCCTATTATTGGAGGTATTTTTGGTAGACTATCTATCTCATATCCTATTTTCTTGAGTCTCATTAGTTTTGTAAATGCTCCTCCTGTGATATGAGCTAACCCGTTAATCTTACATTTTTGAATGCTTTCTAAAATTGGTTTTACATAAATTTCTGTTGGTGTCAATAATGCGTCTCCTATGACCCCGACTCCTTTTACTTTATCTTTGACAGAATATTTTGATAACAGAGCTTTTCTTGCAAGTGAATATCCATTTGAATGAATACCACTACTGTTTGCCCCGATAATTATATCTCCTGGTTTTATTTTGTTTCCTAACACAATATCTTTTTTTGAAACAAGACCCACCACCATTCCTGCTAAATCAAATGAGAATTCTTTTCCTGTAAGGACATCAGGCATTATTGCTGTCTCCCCTCCTACAATTGGTAGTGCTGACTTCTTTGCACCATTAACCAATCCTTCCATAATTTTTTTAAAGATTATCTGATCATTTTTGTTTGCAGCAATATAGTCTACAAACGAAACTGGAGTCGCACCGATACATATTATGTCATTTACATTCATTGCAACACAATCAATTCCAATGGTATTGTATTTTTTCATCATATTTGCAATTACTACTTTAGTTCCCACACCGTCTGTATGCGTAGCTAGTAGTTGACCTCCTGGGATTTCTACAATTCCTGCATAATGCCCAAAACCATGTGTTATTTTTGCTATTTTTTGGAGTTTATGTGTAGATTCAATCATCTTGCCTATTACTGCCTGACTTTGTTTAATTTT
The DNA here is from genome assembly GCA_036984365.1 of Nitrosarchaeum sp. Lineage (GTDB taxonomy): Archaea > Thermoproteota > Nitrososphaeria > Nitrososphaerales > Nitrosopumilaceae > Nitrosarchaeum. The sequence continues at coordinate 208,202 of BQXB01000001.1, read as the reverse complement.
GGTTATATCCACGCCTGCATCTTTGTAGGTTAAACCCATAGTTTCATGCGTATTTGCTGTGAATAAAAGAATTTGCCTATCTTTTACTTACATATACATGCCAGCAAACTCTTCTCTGTGCTTGACATATTTTTGAGACAACTCGCTAAATTCAGAATGAATTCTTTCTTTCTCTTTTTCTAAACTAGATGTGTCTATTTTCATATCGTAGAATCTATTTACAGCCTCTATCAATGTAGATGCCGCTGCAGGGTCTGGTAATGTCTTGTTTGCTTTTGCAAGTAATGTGATCCCCTGAATTTTTCTTATTATGCATTCATTTAAAATTCCTCCTGGAATTCCAGTGATAAATCCCTGTCGAATCATGCTGATGTCTTTATCTGCCATCATTCTTATCAAATCTTCTTTTGCAGCACAATATGCTTTATTGTCATGTTCGTCGCTCGGAATTCCATCTAGAATTACAATTTCTTTTGAACCTTTTTTTTCTGCCCAATCTAAAATAGCTGAAACAAGTGAATACAATCCTTCCATTCTTAATGTTATTTCACAAATTATTGCACATATTGTGCACTCTTTATTTGCATAAAATCTGAAAGGATGGCGTAATCTTCCTTTCATAAAAACAGTTGATGGTGGAAGATACTTTGATCTCATCAATCCAATTTCATCCATTTTTAATTCTTGGATGATATGGTTGATTGAAAGTGATCCTACCAGGCCTGCTCCAACAAATCCTGCAAATATTATGGGGCTGTTGAGTTCAATCTTTTTTATTTCAAACACTTCTGCTTCTGGAAATCCATCTGCCACTCTCTCCGTGGATTACTCTGTCTAATTACTTTTGTCAATGTTTGTTTAGTAACAAAACTGTTAGATGGTTTTTACCAAATTCTGTAATTTTGTTATTGTCTGTCTAACTTGGGTACTGTTTCCTTATCAGTTGATAATTCATCCTGTTTACCGTCGTTTGATGAGACTCAGAATTGAAATTTGACTCATTTAATATATTTGAGAATTAATACACAATGTCATGGTAAGCCAATATGTAATAATTGGAATTGCAGTTGGTGTGTTTATTGCAGGAATTGGTATTTGATATGGTATATCTCAAAGTACATCTACTTTCAACTATATGCATATGACACCACAACAAATGCAACAGATGATGAATAATCCTGATATGATGAACCAATGGCATCAAACCATGATGAATGACCCACAAGTCATGAATAGTTGGATGCATTCTATAATGAATGATCCACAAGCCATGACACAGATGCACAATATGATGATGAACAATCAACAGCATATGGGTCAGATGATGCAACCTATGATGGATACCATGATGAATGATCCTCTAATGAGAGATCAAATGATGGGAATGATGATGCAGAATCAAGGAATGATGAACTACATGGGAAACAACACTCAATGGCAAAACATGATGACAGGCAAACACATGATGATGCCTTGATTTTATTTTTTCAGAACAACAAAAATTACAATTTTGATTATAGTTGCAAGTTCGTAACCAACTTCAACTATCCACTTTAGTTTTTCTTTGTGTTTTAAATAATTGTAATCTATTTGTTTTTTCCATTAATCTGATACCTCACGCTTCTGATGGTGTCTTTCTATCTAGACTGCCCTAATTTGACAAAATCATGAAAATAATATGAAAATAACTTATATGCAAATTTATGGTCTTCATTTGACCTTTTTTTGGAATTAATTCATGATAGTATCCAAAAATACAATATATTAGAAAAGATGGACTTCTTCAAAAATAATATTATTCATAAAAAATATACAAAAAACATGTCACATACCAGCAAAAATTCTGTGACCCATGTTCTTAACAGCAAGGTTTCTAAATACATGACCTCAATATTTTTAAAACTTTTAGACTCTACTCCAATGTCAACGGCATGCGCCATAATGCAAAAAAAAGACAAAGATGAAATCATTGTTGTGAATAACAATGACACTCCAATAGGAATTGTCACAGATCAAGACATACTGAAAAAAATTGGAGAACAATATGCAAATCCAGTCAATACAAGATTAGACGATATTATGACATTTCCTTTGATAGTAATCAAACATGATGATACATTACAAAACGCATTAAAGATCATGAGGGACAATGATGTAAGAAAGATCGCCATCACAGGAGATGATGGAAAAATAGTTGGCATGATTTATCAGAGTACGATATTAAACCTGCTTCGTCAAAAAGTAATATCTGCATCATCTAGCAATTATTCGCTTAAGGCAATCTTGTGGAATCTTGGAACTGTGACGCAGTTTGCAGGAATCCTGATGCTGATTCCATCGATATTATCTACAATTCTAAATGAGACAACAGTGGCAACAGGCATATTCTTAATGTCAACGTTGCTCTTAATCACAGGATTTTTCCTAAATGCATATGGTGACAAACATCCACTGAATCTGCGTGGCTCTGCAATCATGGTATTTGCAAGCTTTTTTGTTTTGGTGCTGTTTGGTATGATTCCGTATCTATACATCTCACCATATGGGGATGTATCATTTGAGACATTGATTGGAAATAGTTTCTTTTCAAGTGCATCTGCCTTTACAACTGCGGGAATAACATTATTTCCAACACCTGAAGATCTTCCAAACAGTTTCACATTTTTTATGAGTTTTAGCCAGTTTGTTGGTGGACTGAGTTTTATCTATCTCATAATGACTGCGTTTTATCCTGAGAACAAGCTTTTGACAATGAGGGGATTCATATCTGGAAAAATCCCAAAACTACGCGAGTTATTTGCAACAATTACAATAGTGTTTTCAATATATGTAGTCATCATAGCCATACTGATGTTCTATCTTGGAGAGCGAAATATCCTCGATAATTTCTCATTGGCAATGAGCATATTATCTACAGGCGGATTTATGCCCGATTCCAAAATTATTGAAACTCTTAGCATTCCCGAATATTTTGTTTTGATGGGTGGAATGATTCTTGGAGCTATGCCTTTTGGATTACATTATGCGTTTGTTCAAAAAAAATTCATGTCTATAAAACTAACCAGTGAGGTTGGCATTTATTTTACGGTGCTAGCAGGTGCAATTTTGCTATTTATCTTATTTACAGATGTGGCTACAATCAACTCTGTATTTACTGTAATCGCTGCAAGTACAACTGCAGGAGTTCAAATAATTGACTTGAGTGATATGGGTTATGCCACGATGATATTATTACTTGTCATAATGCTAATTGGAGGATGTGGATTTTCAACTTCTGGAGGAATCAAAATATTTCGTCTACAGCAAGTATGCCAACTTGGGAAATATTTCAAAAAAGAGAAATGGCGAAAAATTTCATCACAGGATAGAAAAGAGATATGGGTTGCATTGATTTTAATTATATTGTTTCCTGTTGCCCCCATTCCTGTGGCATATCACTTGAATAGTCATGGGTATGATCTTACTGATTCTTATTTTGAATCAGTTGGTGCCATAACTACTGCTGGACTGGGAGTTGGAATAATAGATATTGATTTGGATGCATATTCAAAAGTTTTTGTAGGTTTGCTTATGATCTTGGGCAGACTGGAAATAATACTTTTAGCATACATTTTTGTGCCAAAATTAATGTCATAAAATAATTAAAACTGTTCACGTGTTAGATCCAAATAAAGATTCATTTTGATCTTTTACTCTTGAGAGTTTAAATGAACCATTCCAAATCCATCTTTATCAGTCAAAGGTACATAATACAATTCTGTTTCGTTGTCGGTTGCTGAAAGGATGTTACCTAACAGTTGTTTTAAAAATTAAAATAAATTTATTCCAAACATAACGAAAAGGGTTCTGTCAAGTATCAGGACATAATTAATGTTCTAAGGCTTTTTTCCAACCTAAAATTTCATTATCAAAGTTTTTGAGTTGTTCATCAAACTGTTCGTGTGTCATTGATTCAGGTCTAATAAACAACCATGATACAGTAGATCCGCTTTCATTCGGTGTAACTCTACAAAATACTGTCCATTCACCACCACCTATAAATTCATGATCCAAAATTCCAAACTTCTCATCATGTCTTAATTTGATCCTTGCTTCACCAAATGGAGAATCAGTAATCCACCAACCATCATTTCCTTGCCTAATGTTCTTTAATGCCTCGCCCGTTTCCCAATTCTTTAGATTATGGAAAAAATCAAACGTTGTTTTAACATCTTTTTTTGTTACAAATGTTTTTACAATAACTGATCGTGGTTCTTTATTCATAATTGACAAATATTGATCCTAAAAATAAACAATACTGTAAGAAAGCAACTAACTGTTGGTTGCATTTTGAATTAATGTCATCCATTTGTTATTCTCCTTTACCTCAATTCCACAAGCTTCTGATGGTGTCTTGCCGTCTAGCCCCATATGCGACCTTAGATAATTTTGATAGATTTGGTATCTATCAATTATTACTGAATCGTCTTTTTTTATTCCCCAAAATGGAGTGGTGAGTTCATGTGGTATGGAATCATCTTATTTTCTAACTATCTTTTTTACTAGTTTGAATAGTTTATCATGAATTTCGTACTTTGCAAACAATCTTCTCAATAGAAAACTTCTAGTAAAATTAATCAAAGCATAAACACCTGTGATTGTTATGTTTGCAACTAGAGGGTCTTCCTTAATCCAATTTGCTGATAAGGGTAAGATGATTATTCCTGCTACAAACATCATAGGGTAACCACCCATCAAGTTAGCTGTGGCTTCAACGAGGCTCTTTTTGTATGAATCAATCTGTTTAGTCATTTATTTTCATTCATCTCATGATTTTTCTGTAATCGTGTAATGCTTTTCATGAATTAGTTAGACTACCTAAATTATTAAATAACATGTTAATAGTATGCATACTTAGGATATTATTATGGATAGAATTTCAAAATTACGCATACACATTGCACCTGTGGGATATGAGATTGACCGAGTTGTACTTCCCGCAAAACAAGAAAAGGCAGACAGAGTTTGGTTGCTACTTCATGAAAACAAAAACGAAGACAAGTCAGGTCCATTTACTACAAAAATTACAAAGCAATTAGAAAAATTAGAAATTGAGGTAAAACAAGAAGAACACAACAGGAGAGATTTGTTTAACATTATTCGTGCAATAAAAAATATCATTGAAAAAGAAAAAGGAAATGAAATCTATGTTAATTTAGCATCGGGCAGTAAAATTCAGGCAATAGGCACTATGATGGCATGTATGATGTTCAATGACAATAAAAATATCCATCCATTTTATGTGGAGGCAAAAACCTATCGAGGAGTTGATGCAAAGCAACCAGTATCAACTGGAATTAAAGACATTCAAGATGTTCCACCATATTCAATAAAAATCCCTGAAGAAAAATTAATTCAAGCATTAGAGATCATTAAAGAAAATAATGGCAAGATAACGAAAAAAGAAATGGCAGAAATTTCAGAAGAAAAAAATATCATTACAGTTAATGCACAAGAGGAAAATCATTCCATGGCAAGATTTGCAAGTCTTGATAAAAATATCATTCAACCACTAGAAGAACAATGGAAGTTCATCAATATTGAAAAGATAGGACGCAATAGATGGATAACATTTACTCAAGAGGGTAAAAATGCAATAGAGTTTTTGTTATGATGAACATTATATGAGAAAATAAAATGAAAACTCTTTTTCACGCCTGTCTGCGTCTCATTTTACCCAAAAATAGTGGTAGAGTCCCTGTGGAATTGAACCTAAAAATCAAATCTTTCCAGTTCCGTAATTACAATGTCGTTTTATTTTAATCTGATATCGTAATTCTTGCATGTGCAAATCTTTCTCTTAATCCATCAATGTTTCCATCATGTTCTAAAAGAAAATGTTCTGCCATTTCATCAATACCTCTGCCTTTTCCAATATCTGCTTTTGCAATTTGGATTGGATGAATTTTGTCTGGATTCTTTTCTGACCACTCTATAAAGCCCTGTTTCATTTCTTCAACAATATCATTTCTTAGTTTAATTCGTCTTACCTCTTGCTTTAGTTTGTCAATTTGATTTTGTTGTGTTTGATATTCTGAAATTTCGTCTTCTTGTTTTTTGATTCTTAATTTCTGCCTTTCTTCATTTGATACGGTAAGTTCTGACACTGCCTTGACAAATTCTGCAAAACATTCTTCTTTTGTTGGTTGCAGATATGTCCCATCAAGTCCTTTTTTGTGTGCCATTAGTTTTTCTGCAATGTTGGAATTTACCTGATTCTCTTGTTTTAGCTTGCCATTGAATCTCTTTCTAAACATTGTAATTGTTGCCTTGTCGTATTTTGTACCTGTTCTTATACGCTCGATTCCTGCTTTTTTGAGTGCTTTTTCTATTATCTTTCTTAGGCCCATCTCTGACATGTGCTTGTTTTTTTGAATTTCTTGAATGATTGGCAAATATCGGAGTCTCATCATCAAATTCCTCATGTCTTATCATCTTTCTCCATGAAAAGTATCTGTCTAGTGCTCTTCTTGCCTCTGGAGTAAGAAAAGCCCAGTATCCTTCATCATATTCATCATAGATTTTTACTGCATAGCATTTTTGTGGCATCTCCGTTAGATGTTTCATTTTTAATATTGAGTCTACAATTCCTGCTGGTCTGGTTCCTGTTGATGCTAGGAAATGAATCACTGCAATGTCTCTGAGATTTTTTGTTACCTCCAACATTCTTTGAATGTCTTCATCAGTTGCTGGAAGTTTTCCTGATTTTATCTGACCATCTTTTTTGATTCCACGACGTACTAGTTTCTTATGCCAAATCTTTCTGTTCATCTCAAAGAATAGTTTTGGTGCTGCAAGCATTGTCTTTACTGAACTTGTCTTCTTTAGATTCTTGTTTAGTCTTGCAACAAACTCTTCTAAAACATCTGTGATCTTTTCACTGTTCCACTCTAAAAGTAAATCATAGTCTTGGTTGGTTTTAATCTCTTTGTGTGATGTCAAAAAATCCATGAATCGCTTCATGTTGTATGTGTATGTTGATACTGTAGAGTCTGTCTTCATTGCATTGTAGAATATGCTGTACGCCTTTGAATTGCTGGCATGCTCTTCTCCATACTTTGTCCAGACCTTACTTAGCATGCTAAATTAAGGCAGTATCTAAATAAAAGAGTACATAATCAGCATGTCTAATTACTTTTATGAATAAACAGATTCAACATGGTTCTTCCTTTGTCTGTTATGGAATAGATCATGTTTGCTCCTACTGCCTCTTTTTGCACAAAGTTGTAATCTACACAGAGATGCAAATAATTCAGAAATGATTTTTTCATTCTTATCTTAGATTTTGAATATAGATCTGAAAACGTCATTGGATTTCCTCTGAGTTGGTATAATAATTTTAAAAGAGATAACGTGCTGTAATCTCTTGTTCTTGCTTTTACTGCATCTAGTATCTGGACGTCTCTTTTTATAATAAAATCTTCGAATTGATCTGCTACTTCTACAGGTATGTATGTTAGTCTTGCTCGCATCATACCGTATGGTACGGTACATTACCTTATTAAGTTTAGTCTCGATCTTTGTTGCTCTATTTGGATGATTTTTTTACACTTATTTTCATATCTATGAGTTATTTGGTGCCTAATAATGTGTCAATCAGTTATATTTCAATATAAAAAATACATTAAACAAAAACGATATACTTTTTTTGAAACGTTTTTTATCATTTATCACTTCTTGGATTCTTGTATCTGAATTTATTAATTTTGATTAGTTCCGCATACGACCCAAATTTAGACGAGTCTGAAATTTTATCAAGCTCCTCATCTGATTCATCATTGCCATCAAATCTTTTCAATATTTTATAATTGGTACTTCTTTCAGCAGGCACTCTTCCAATCTCTTTGACAAGTCTTCTAATTTCTTTTGGTCTTATCAATTGCCCATGATTGGAACCAGCTGAAGTTGAGATGCTTTCATTGATTAACGTCCCTCCAAAATCATTAGCTCCCCACATTAACAATAACTGTGACATTTTTTGTCCTTCTTTTACCCAAGACATTTGAATATTGTCTATCTGATTATTCAGTAAAATTCTTGCGATGGCATGTGTTAACAGTACATCTTTGCCACTTCCTCCTTCTCTAATCTCTTCATGTAGTTGATGTTTGTACATTGGAGCTTCACTGTGGATAAAATTAAGTGGAACAAATTCTGTGAATCCTTTTGTCTCTTTTTGTATTTCTCTGATTTTCACCATATGATTCACTCTATCTTCTGGGGTTTCAATATGTCCAAACATCATAGTTGAAGTAGTATTGATTCCAAGATTATGTGCAGTTTTGATTACTTCTATCCAATCTTTCACACTTATTCTTCCAGGGGAAATTTTATCTCTTAGTTTTTGATCTAGTATTTCAGCTGCAGTTCCTGGAAGTGTGTTTACGCCTGCGTCCTTGAGTCTTTTTAGATACTCCCTAATTGTTGTCTTTGATCTTGATGCTCCATAAAGAACCTCTTCAGGTGAAAACCCATGAATATGAATATTTGGAATCTCTTTTTTAATTTCTTTACAAATATTCTCATATAGATCTCCGTCCATATCTGGTGGAAGGCCTGCTTGAATGCATACCTCTGTTGCCCCTAATTGATGAGCTTCTTTTGCGCGTCTTACGATCTCTTCTGTTGGGAGAAAATATCCCTCTTCTTCTCTAAAGTCTCTACTGAATGCACAAAAACCACATTGCTTGATGCATACGTTAGTAAAATTGATGTTTCTATTAACAACATATGTGACTGTGTCTCCAACTCTTTTATTTCTAATCTCATCTGCAACTAATCCAACTAAATGAAAATCAATGCCTGATGTATCGTATAGTCTTAGTCCTTCTGATGCTGATATCTCCTTGTCTGCTAATGCTTTGTTTAAAATTTCAGAAACAACTGAATCTGATCTTTTAAGTAGGGAATCTACATTTACATTCATTTCCAATAATCCTTCCTTACCAATCCTTCTTCATCTTCAATATCTTTCATATTGCCTCTTAACTCTTTGCCAATAAATGAAAAAAATTCTGGATAGATTGGAAATCTGCATTTTAAATCAAATCCTGCATTCTTTGAATCTTGTTCAACTTTTTTAATCTCTGGCCATGAAAATTCTGGATTTACATAATCTGGGGTAAGTGGTGAAATTCCACCCCAATCATTAATTCCTATGGATAGAAAACTATGATATGAATTTGGCGATAAATTTGGTGGAATCTGTATGTTCATTTTTGGCATGATTATTCTTGTTAACGCCACTATTATCTTGAAATAATTCTCATTTGCTGGTGGAAAATTCTTCATCTTAGTGTCTTGCTTTGGCTGAAAGTTTTGAATAATTACCTCTTGAATATTTCCATATGTCTCTTGTAGTTCTTTTATTGTCAAAATTGAGTCTATTGTTTCAATTGGAGTTTCTCCAATACCTACAAGAATTCCTGTAGTCATTGGAATCTTTAATCTACCTGTATCTTCTAGTACTTCTAGTCTTGCTTTTGGTCTTTTACTTGCAGCTAAGTAATGTGGCATGTCCTTTTTTGTAAGCCTTTCACTAATGTTTTCTAACATTATCCCCATTGATACGTTGGTTTTTTGCAATTCTTTTAGTTCTTCATAGTTCAAATTTCCTGCATTGGTGTGTGGAAATAGTCCCTCCTCTATTGCTAATTCTGATGCATGAATCAAATATTCTGCAGTTGAACTGAATCCATTTGCTTTTAACCAATCCCTAGCTTCTTGGTATTTTTGTTCAGGTCTTTCACCTGTTACAAATAATGCTTCTATGCATCTATACTTTTTTGCAAGACTCAATAGTTGTTTTATTTCTTGTTTTGACATCAATGATATCTTTTTTTCATTGGGCTCTGCCTTGTATGTGCAGTATGAACATGTATCTTTACATAAATTCACAATGTTGAAAAATGCTTTCTTTGAAAATGTCACTGAATCTTTTTTAAATTTCTGTCTTAGTTTTTGTGCTGCTGAAAATAATTCTTTAGAATCAATTTTTGAATTTTGATATATTTCTATTATGTCTTCTCTGGAAATTATTTTGTCTTCTAAAACACTGTTTAAACTCTCAGAGTTTAATACAAGATTGTTCAATAGTTGGTGTTTTTGACTAGAGGTATTTATGCTTGTATTGCTTTAATTTCCATTTGGTCGCTCATCTAGAATAATTGTGATATTTGTTGTTCTTCCATCTCTTAGAACTTCTAAAATCATTTCATCTCCAATTGATTTTGCTCTTTGTAAATGAATTAAAATATCGTCTATTTTTCTTACTTGTTTTCCATCAACTGATAATATGATGTCTCCACCTGTTGGATATTTCACTCCGTCAACTTCAACTGTTTCATTTGAACCATGTATGCCTGCTTTTACTGCTGGACTATTATCTACAACTGTGATTACAAGAAAACCTACTGCGTCATTTAGATTCAAAACTTTAGCTAGATCAGGATCAATATCTCTACCTGCTATTCCAATCCATGGGTGCTGATATTTTCCATTTTCTATTAGATTTGGAACAATTTTAGCTAATGTCTGTGATGGTACTGCAAATCCAACTCCTGTAAATTCTCCTGTAGTTGATTGTATCGCAGTGTTTATTCCGATAATCTCTCCTCTCATATTCAATAATGGTCCTCCTGAATTTCCTGGATTGATTGCAGCATCTGTTTGAATTACATCTGGAATGGAATACCCTGCACCTGAAGGTAAGAGTCTACCTAACTGACTGACAATTCCTGAAGTCATAGAACCTGATAATCCAAATGGATTTCCAATAGCTGCAATAGGTTCTCCAACTTTGAGATTAGATGAATCACCTAATGGCAATGGCTGTAATAATGATAAACCTGCGTTGACTTTTACAACTCCGATGTCTGTGTATTCATCAAAACCCACAATGTCTGCATTGTATGATCTACCATCCAAAAATGTAACTACCACTTTTTTTGCATTCTTCACAACATGTGCATTTGTTATTATGTGACCTTGTTTGTCAAAAACAAAACCAGAACCTACACCACTTGTCCCATTTGACTGATCCGTTCTTTGAACATTAATTCTAACTACTCCGGGTTCTGATTTTTCAAATATTTCAATTAATGAGAGTTTTTTTGAATAATCTGTAATTGTTTCTCCTACTGCACTTGGAATTGGTTTATCGCTTGAAATAATATCTGATTTTACTGAAGTAGGGGGTATTGTCAAAATAACTGCAAAAATAACTGCAACAATTATCGCCCCCGATATACCGCCAACAAGCATTCCTGACTTATCCATGCAAAACCGATATCCTATTTTCTATCTAAAAACATTGCTATACACTGATTGAATTTTGAACATGATCTTTCAAATGGTATTTTCGTCCTCTCCATGATATGGTGCTATTCTTTGCTTGTAGCAATCCGCTCAAAAAACCTAATGTAACTACTAGGCTACCAATTGGTGCAAATACCGCATCAATTAATTTTAACTGCAATAATTTTTTGACTTCTATTATTGCCCCAATGTAAATCATTATTGTGGCAATAATTGACATCCCAAATAATATTGAAAATGATATTGATTCAAATGCACCAAAAACCGAATAAGCTAAAATCGGAAATGGCATAAATAATAAAAATAATACTGCAAAGAAACACCCAATTGCAATTTTTTTACTTTGTAAATATAACGGAATCATTAATCTTTTTAGTGCATTCCAAAGTGTGCATCTGTCACGTGCCCAAATCGCATCAATTAGATGGTCTCCTCTAACAATTTTCATTCTATGCCCCGATTCTTTTACTTTTTTCCCAAGTGCCCCATCTTCGATAATTTCATGTTTTACACTTTCATGCATTCCAACAGATTCGTATGTTTTTTGTTTAATTATGAAAAAACTACCAAAAAAGTATGCTGTTTTCTTTGTTGGATCATTAACCCTAAGTGCTGAAAATCTAGTGTGAAGAAATACTGAAATCATTGGTAGGGTGATTTTTGTCCAAAAATCCATCACAAGCATTTTTGGAATTGCCGATAATGCATCCAAATCAAAAGAGAGTAGGTGTGCTACTGCAAGAGAAATTACATTTTGTGAGTGCTTTGTGTCTGCATCAGTAAATAACAAAATTTCTCCGGTTGCATTTTTGTAACCTTCCATACATGCCCAATTTTTCCCCATCCATCCCTCTGGTTTTGTTCTGGCACTAACATGAATTATTTTTGAGTTTTTCTTTGCATATTCTGAAATAATTTTACTTGTTGAGTCATCTGATGAATCATCTATCGCAATTATTTCATAATTTGAATAGTCTTGTTCAATTAACGAATCGAGACATTTCCCAATAAATTTCTCTTCGTTTCTTGCAGGAAGAATGACTGAAACTTTGGGACTATTGTGTTCCTTTTTTTCAAATTCATCTAACTTTGGTGTAAATCTGACAGAATCTCTCATTGATTTGATTAGAAATATCCATGCCATGGATACTCCAATTAAAATTACAGCTAGTGAATAATTTAAAACATCTAAAATTAATTCCATGAATTTATCTCTCTATCTCTTCTTTGATCTTTTGTAACGCTTGTTCAGTTCCACTCTTGATGTGTTTTTTTATCATTCCGGTGAACAATCCCATCATACCTGATAATTTAATATCCCATTTTACATCAAGAATTGTTTTTTCATTTTTGGCAATCAACGTAATTATTTTGCTTCCTTCTATGATACCTTTTGTAAATAATGCCTCAATCTTTTCCTTTGGGTATAATTTTATCTCCTGCATACATTTTTGGTCTCTAAATGCAATAGTGACCTCCCTATTTACCACATTGTTGTTTTTTGATATGTTTCTGATTTCTTTGGTGCCCTTCCAAAATTTTGGTTCATTGTCTATGTCTGATACCATCTCCCAAACTTTGTCAATTTGGGCATCAATCTCCACTGAAACCTGAATCTCTACCATGCCTCACTTTCATCATTTCGCATTAAATATATTAGATTCCAATAACATAATAAAATGACTGTGATGGGCAACATGCCTAAAATCCAGAACAGTAACTCCAGTTCTAACGGCAATTGCCAAACTTCCGTCACAGTCAATTACCCTTAAAATGAAACCATCACGATATATGCCAAAAATTGGAACCTTTGACGGAGCGGGCTTTTGGAAAAATGCTTATGCTCATCAACGTGGCAAGTTGCTAAAAATTGTGAATGTGCCTGAAGACCAAATAATTGCTTTAGTTAATAAAAAATATGTTGAATTGCCTGCGGCACTAAAATATGAAATCGAAACAAGTGGTATTGATAAAAAAACTCTGCTATGAAATTTCGAAATTGATTTTAATGGGATGATTTAGAAATTCTTATGTCTCATGTGTCTTATGATGATTTTGCAAAATTAGATATTCGTGTAGCAAAAATTATCTCTACTGAATCTATTTTAGGTAAAACCAGAATTATAAAAGGAATAATCGATCTTGGCAATGAAACAAGAAATGTAATAATTGGCGGTGCACAATATTACAAACCTGAAGATATCATTGGGAAAGTTGTAATTGTTATTGTAAACTTGGAACCTAAAGTCATGGCAGGAGTTGAGTCAAACGCAATGCTTTTAGCTGCAGATGTTGACGATAGGCCATTTTGGTTAACTGTTAATGAAGATGTACCATTAGGAAGCCCGATAAAATAATTAAAAAATAAACTTAATCTACGTTTAATTGTAGATCATTAGATTTTTTTCTTCTAGTAATGCGTGCAGATTATTTACTGATCTATATACGTCCGGTTCTTTTTTAGCCCCTGTGCAGACAAGTTTCCCAGAAGAAAATAACAATATCACTGTTTTTGGGTCTAACATCCTATGAATTAATCCTGGAAATTGTTCTGGTTCATACATGCTTCTTGGTAATGTTCTTGCAGCTTGTTCTAAATGGATTTTTCCACCTAGATTAATTGATGCTACGATGTTTTGAATTTCAACAGTTGCATCTTTTTTTATTTTAATTCCCCCTTTTCGAAGTTTTTGAACAACTGTCTTCACTGCCTTTCTTGCCATTTCTTCAGATTTTGAACCTGTACATACCATTTTTCCTGATGTGAAAATCAAAGTTGCCGTTTTTGGACTCTTTAGTCTAAAGACTAGTCCTGGAAATTGATCCGGATGATATTCGACATCGGGGAATGTACGCGTAATTTCATTCAAGTCAACTTTCTGATCAATTGAAGCAGACGCTACTACATTTTCCACGCTTACAATTGGTTTTGTTTGTGGCATATTCAGGTTGTTTTTATATCGACTATAATAAAAGCACTCGCCATTTCTACTTTCTAGACTATTTTTATAACTCCTGCAACTTGTCAATTCTTGGCTATACGAATCATTTAATTTAGAATCTCTAATTTCTATGTCTATTGGATTTTTCAAGTATTGATTTAGATCAACTTCTTGGATCAGGTGGAGATACTAATCCCATAATGATGTTGATATGGATTATTCCAATTTTCATTTTTGTTCTATATGGCCAAAGAATTCAATTGACAGTTACATCAGGAGAAATAAAAAAAGGAATAAAAAAACTAGAAGATTATAAAATAAAATCACGAACTGAATTAGTTGATTATATTAAGAAAAATATGACTCCCACAGATGATCCTACTAAAAAAATTGACCGTTTTTTAGATTATTTTACTATAATGCCAGTTGATTTGGATCCTAATGGGATAGTTGATAAAGTCAGACATATTGTTAGAGCAAGAGAAGACTACACTCGTGAACATGTCAAAGCTATATCCACACAAACAAACGAGTTAGAATTAACTAAAATTCAAACAATACTTGAAATCGCCACTTCTTTACAAATGATTTACAAAGTAATTAATCACATGTTTTTAACTGCCAAAAAACAAAACAACTATCCATTGATTTTACCACTACAAATGATTTTACCTTTCATACTAGAAGAGGCTGAAGCAATGTACAAAGCTATTCCTGCTTTTAAAATGGGTCAACCTATAGGAGATGGAATAGGACCGATGGTTGTAGGTAAAATGATGTTGGATTCTAAAAAAGAATCTATTGCTTTTCAAACTATTTTAGGTGAAACTCAATATGATCAACGAAAATTATTATTGTTAAAAGCTGAAGGTCCTGGTTCAACTGTAGGAAGACCTGGTGATGCAATGGAGTTGGTTCTCTCTAAAAATAAGCCCGATATTATAATCATGGTTGACGCAGCACTGAAAATGGAGGGAGAAGATTCTGCAACAATTGCCCAAGGATTTGGCGCTGCAATTGGTGGAATAGGAACTGAAAGATTTCAAATTGAAGATCTAGCAACAAAAAACAACATTCCTATCTTTGCAATTGTAATAAAACAATCTGTAAAAGAAGCAATTACTTTGATGACTAAAGACATTGCAAATCAGGCTGATAATGTACGCTCCCAAATCTATGAGATGATTCAAGATAACACAAAACCCGGTCAAACTGTTTTGTTAATTGGTGTTGGAAATACTATGGGAGTTCCTCAATAATGTTCTCAAAAGAAAAAATCATTCTTGCATACACTGTTGAAAAATGTAAAAAATGTAATTTAGAAAGAAAAAGAAAATACAAAGAAGGTGATTTCCTTTTTACTGAAACTTCAAAATGTGATTCCTGTGAGGGAATAACTGTGATTGAAAAAATCTTTGGCGAAACTATTGAGAAATAGTAGTTATTGTAACCCCATTCTCATTTGGAATAAAGGTATGTTCTGCTTGGGCTACTCTTTTTTCATTTATCTCAATTAAAACTGGATATGCCTGGACCGCCTTTTTGTTGACAAGCAGTTCTAATAATTCCCGGGCTTTCTTTTCCTCCCAATCTTTTATAATCCATCTTAGGGCAAAAGGTAACATGTTGAATTTTCCCCATATATAATCAAGCAATCTGTCTGCTTCATCATTTTTAGTTTTCTTCCTAGAATTCAATGCAAAAATATTTTTTGTTTTTCCATTTCTTACAAATCCACCCCCATCTTCTGTAGTGACAAATGGCTCGCATGCATAAGCTGTATCTCCTGCAAGTGTAAATCCACCAATTGACCAAATGTTTGGAATGGATCTGCCTGCATGAATTGTATACTGTCCTAAAGAATGACCACTAAGATTTGCAATTGGTTTGAATCCAGTTTGTTTTATTGTTTTTTCTATTGTTCTTCCAATATCGCTTGCTTTGACTCCGACTTTTATCATAGACATTGCATTGCCTAATGCATCCTCTGCAGCTTGAATTAATCCACTATACTGTGGATCATGACAAACTGTAACTGCAGTATCTGCAATGTATCCGTTAATTTGAGCACCAAGATCAATTTTTACCAAATCTGATTCTGTAATAGTTGTCGGATCATTTGGTTCTGCTGTGTAATGAGCTGCTATTTCATTAATACTGGTATTTACAGGGAATGCACATTTTGCCCCACGTTTTCTAATTTGATTTTCTATTTCTTCACAAATTTCATAAACTGTTTTTCCTACCCAATTTCTCTCTCTTGCCATCTCTCTTACTTCAGCAGCAATTTTTCCAGCTCTGATATAATCTTCAGTTTGCAATGATTTTCTGTTCTTTTGAATGCCTTTAAAATGATTATCTGTCAAGCTTAAATTGGGCGACTTTGGGGATTCACTGGGATCGTGGTCTAGCTTGGTATGATTCTGCGTTTGGGACGCAGAGGTCGTGTGTTCAAATCACGCCGATCCCACCACTAATCATTATCTTATTATCAATTAACATTCTAAATTTATCGCCGAGCAATGAGGAAGAGTTAGAGTAATGAATTTGATATGAAGTAAAATTAATAGCTCTGAGCTCCGGCATATTTTTATCAATTATCATGTGTTTTAATTTTATTGAATTTTGAAAAACGTGATATCATTTTGATAGTTGGTCTTTTCTTTTTTATGCTTGGGTTGATTCCTTTCATGGCTCCAATCTACGCAGCTTTGATAGTGATTTCTATGTATTTTGGAATTAAATTCTATGTGGCTACCAGAAAAAAATCCATTGAGAAAGATGTAGGCGAGGGCATCTGTGTTGAGTGTGGTTCTCAAATATTTGATAAAACATGCCCTAATTGTGACTCTATAGGAGAATAACTTCTACGTATCTCTTAAAACGATAAAAATCCAATATTTTGTGATGATTTTAAGATATATGACTTTAACAATAATGTCGAACTGAAAAGTGGACTTTTATTCAATAATTGTCATAAAATGTATCGTTAATCGATGAGTTCCTTTCTGATAAAGAAAAAAGATGAAAAAAATCAAATTAAAAACAAAGACTCCTGAATACTTTGAGAAAAGAACTTGGAAATTAACCTCAAAAATAGGATTGATTTTATCTAAAGTGATGGTAAAAAATCTGAAATCTATGTGGGGAATTCCTCAAAAACAGGTATAATTACACTAAATAATGCATTGACAAAAACCCCTCCTAGAATAATTGATTATGTTATAATTCATGAATTATATCATTTGAAAATTAAAAATCACTCCAGCAGATTTTGGAATTTATTGTATACTCTTATGCCTAATTATGGAAAACATAAAGAATGGCTGGAAATAAATTTCAAACAAATCATTGAGGATAGTGTTAAGTAGTGTCCTGACTATGGTCTGTATTGACAAAAACATATAGTCACTTTTTGATTGTAACGTTAGCAATTATTCTAATTGCAAGTCCTTTTGCAACGAGTAGTGTATTTGCAGATTCATCTGTAACCTCTTTTATTTCTGAAAGTACTGAAGTACCAATGGGTGCAATTATTGTTGGAACAGAGTCAGACAAAGATACCACTGTTGTGGGACTCTCATCTGATGGAAAAATTAGAGTTGAAATTACTGCAAGCAATCCTGTTAAAAGTAGTGCAATGCACATAGGGATAACATTTAGGGATTCTAATGGTGGAACAATAAAACAAAATGTAAACTATGACATTTTAGCAATGCAAAATGATAAACAAATTCTTTTAGATTTAAGTTCACATGCAAAAGATGGAACAGGAAAACACATCACTAGTATACTTGCATCTGATGAACCAGTAAATATCGAGGTAACACTGCTTGGATTTGGATCAGGTGATGAATCACAATGGTCTGGACCAAAAGGAGAAGTTTTGATGTTCAACGTTGTACCTGAATTTGGAACTATCGCAATGATGATTCTAAGTATTGCTCTAGTAAGTATTATCGCAGTAACTGCAAAATCTAGACTTACACTAAAATTGTAACATATTTTTCTGTATTTTCTATCTCTAGTTTACCCTACTTACAAATTTGTATACAAAATTTACAAACACGTCAGCGTATCTTAATTACTATTATTCTATTAAATCAATAGTTATCTTGAGTAAAAATGGAAAGTATATTGGAATTGGTATTGCAAGTGTTGCAATAATAACCGTATTTCTCTTCACAAATGTATTTGATCTTGCAAAACCTACAGTTGAAGAGTATGTTGTATCTGTAAAAGAGGACATATCACAGGTGGATGGAGCCGATGTTGTATCTGGAGCAGAATCAGTATCTTCAAGCATTACAGATGAGACATCTAAAATAAAAATAAAAAACCCTTTTCCTTGAGCCAAGAATTATATTTATTGATAATAGCAATTACTCCTCTGATAATTTTATAAATTAACTAGTAAGAAAGAAAATGAAAACTGGTTCTATGATTCTAATTATATCATTAGAAATAAAGCAATGCAAAGATGTGCAATATTCCACAAACGATGTTTTGATTTAACAATCAACTGTTAATGTGAAATTTCTATTGACACTGACAAATCTGTCCATGAAAATAACATTCACGTCAGCGTGGTTTAATAGCCTATATGGCAATATAATACAATGCCAATATTATCTGAAATACCTAAAAAAAATAAAATAAATTTAAAGTATGGGTTTGCTGTTATGATGTTTTCTCTATTTGTTATGACTGGTTTTAATGTCGATGTATTTGCTGAAGAAATAAAAATTCAAACCCCTTTGAGTCTAGGTAACAATCATGTAGGTATAATGACCACTACTCAAACATCCTCATTTGATGGGTCTATTGTGGTGTTTCTAACTGCTACAGAACCAGTAAAAGGTGAACATATGTCCATCAGTGCACAATTTATTGGAAGAGATGGAAAAATTATACAAAATATCAACTATGACATCATTGCAACTCAGAATGGACAAGTTATTTTATCAAAAACAATGGTTAACCAACATATTGGTATGACTGCACATGTAACTGATATACTACCTAGTAGTGATCAAGTTAATGTTCAGATCACATTGCAGGGAATGGAATCATATCCAATTACAGCATCTCAGGGAAAACCAATTGACATTATAGTAGTTCCAGAATTTGGAGCAATCACAATGATGATTCTAGTTGTTTCAATCATGAGTATAATAGTAATTAGTACCAAAAGCAAGATATCTCTTAAACTGTAGATATGGCTTGATAATACAGATTATAAGTAATGATTTAGTCTGTATATTGGATTTGGTCATCGATCATAGCGTATTAGACATTTTAAAAACCAAATCCCTAGTCTCAACCTTTGATCCAAGTATGAAAACTTTGATACGTATAGTGAAATTTATGACAGAAAATTCATCTGGAGGAAAAACACAGTTAGCACTTGATACCAAATTAAACTATGCAAGACTTGCAAAACATCTTGTCTGGATGGAAAAAAAGGGCCTTGTTGAATCTACAATTGATGATAATAAAATCAATGTTGCTCTTACTAAAACTGGTAGAGACTTTGCAAAAGTGATTTCAACAATTATTTGATACCCAAGTTTACAATATTGAGATATTCGTCTACCACGTTGCTACATTTGTTCATTAAACACACAGAGACTGACAAAAATGAAATATACAGAACATGAGGAGATGAATTAGTCATATCATCTTAAAAGAAAATTATGAAATCGACGAATAATTTGAAGATTAGACTTTAACATTATATCGTTTTTACTCCATTTTATCTTAATTAACTAGTAAGCAGATAGTATTGTGTGGTAAACTTAAACGCTCTAAACGACATTTTAGATAAAATTAGAAATGAGCTGACAAGTAAAATTTCTTTAGCAAAAAACATGGATAAAGTGGATATTACAACATTATCTCAATACTCTAAAACCCTAAATGATATTATTTTAACTTCAGAAATTCCAAAAGAAGATAAAGTAATGTTAAATAAATTTTCATTAACTCTTCAGGAAGGTATGACTTCAAAAAGTCTTAGATATGAAAAACAAGATCTTGAACGAATTATTTCTAACTTGAATGATTGATCTCTTTTTACTAAATCTTTAAGTTTGTAGAACACAAGTTAATTGACATGATAGATGTAAAAGATTTGAAAGTATGTACTGATTGTGGAACTGTATATCTCAGCAAATTCTCCAGAGAAGTATGTCCTAATTGTCACACCAATAACTATGAGCAATTATCTGCTGACAGTGGTGTGGGAAGTTTAGAACGATAATCTCTTTTTACCCCCTTTTAGTGTAGATACTTTGGAGTTGAATCTAAATTTCAATTTAATTGGAGTTTTTTTGATACTAACTTTACGGTAATTTCTATTCTGGAATGATTCCTGCGGATCTCCTAAATACTCAGACTACTCTAATTTAGGCATGAAAAGACCAACAAAAGTCATACAATTGAGGTCAACTTTAACAACTAGCTCAACTTTTGCTCAATTCAATTCTAAAATGATGCTATTAGGCACCCTATATTGGACAACATGAAAAAAATACTAGTTTTATTTTCAATTTTGCTACTTGGTGGTTTAGCTGTTACATCTAGTGCTCAATCTACTAATCATGTTGTAATTAATGAAATTGATATTAATCCACCTGGAGATGATTCTAAATCTGTTTTAGAATGGATTGAACTTTACAATCCAACAAGTTCTAAAGTAGATATCAGTGGTTGGCAAATTGCTTCAACTACTGCATTGAAAAAAACAATGCCTATCTCATCTGGTACTTTTATCGAACCTGGTAAGTATCTTACCTTTTCATATCAAAGTTTGTGGTTTGCTGATTCAAGTGAATTAGTAGAACTAAAAGACAAGAATGGTGTTGTTATAGACAAAACTCCTTTACTATCTGATCTTAAAAATGATTTAACTTCTTGGCAACGAATCTATGATGGCTATGACTTGGATAATCCCAACGATTGGAAATTTGCTATTCCTACTGCTGGCTCATCAAATGGAAAGATAACAATTACAGAAACAAAAGCAGATGTCACAGTAACTGTATCTACTGACAAGGCATCATATGTATTTGGTGAAACTGCAACTATTAAAGGAAATATTTCAAAACAAGTATTCATTACTGCTCCATACTTTCATGCTGATGAAATATCTGTAAAGATCACTGGTCCTAAATATGATAAAACCATTTCACTCTATCCTGATCTGAATTTGAATTATAAGACTTCGCTGAATCTTCAACAAGTTCTTGGTGTGAACAAAGGTGTCTACTTGGTTTCTGCTACTTATGGCGGTGCAACTTCCCAAACAAGCTTCACAGTAGGGGATGAAGTTATTCCAGATGTTGTTGTAAAAAACAATACTCTTAGCATTATAACTGATAAACCACAATATCTTCCAGGGGAAACTCTGTCTTTGACTGGTATTGCTACTGAGACAATTCCATTTGAAGGCTTGAAATTTAATATCAAGGATCCTAGTGGAAAAATAATTTCTACTGGCAGTTTGTATCCAACAAATGGAAAATTCTCAACAAATATCTATATCACTACTGTGAATCCAGCATTTGGTACCTATCAGATAACTGCCGAATATTCTGATAAATTATCTCTTGCATTTTTTGATGTAGTCAAAGACATCAAAGAAGCAAAAGCAATTTCGATATGGACTGACAAAGATGCATATGCTTTAGGTGAAACTGTTACAATTACTGGTAGACTAAACAGCGTGTGGGTTCAGTTTATGAATCTGGAAATATTACAAACAAAGAATGCAGCACTTGCTACTACTGCTCTTGGCGGTGGTGATTCTGGTTTTAAAATATTAGATACAATAAAAATATCTGGTGACGGAACTTTCTCATATTCTTTTAAAATTCCCGATAGCAATGTTAGATTAGGAGATTATAAAATCTCTGTATCACAAAGCCTTGGGTCTGCGTCAAAAACAATCCATGCTGTAGCAAATCCCGATGACTTTATTATAAGTAGTAATCCAATTTCGATTTCCACAGACAAACTAATCTATAATTTAGGTGACACCATGACAATTAGCGGTTATATCAAGAATCCTGTATCTAGTTCTACTTATCAAACAGCTTCAGTAACAATTTCGATATCTCATGAGGATGGACGTCCTTTAGAAATTGTTGCACAAATGGCACATACTAAAACTAGATTAAATAATGGGTTGGTTATTGCATACGAATTAACTGCCACTCCTGACCCTTCTGGAAGGTTCTCAGTTCAAACAAAAGTTTTACAAAATGCATTTACTGATGGAAATTATAAGATAAAAGCTGAATATAGTGGACTTACGACATCTACTTCAGTAGGAATTGTAGACCCTCTGAAATTATCTGGTGGTGCACTAATCTCTCTAGATAAACAGGTATACGGATTAGGCGAACCTGTTGTTTTATCTGGTATTCTTCCTCCTTCCGGTGCTAATTCTGTAACTATTTCACTCACAAAACCTGATGGAAGTATAGTAAATTCAGGCGCTACCGTGGATAATCAGAAATTTTCTTGGTCTTGGGTTACTCCTATCACAGAAAAACCTCTTACCATAAAAACAGATGATCGTTCTGTTACTAAATCTAATTATGGAATTTATAAAATTCGAGTATCTACAGCGTCTGCTGGTACTGATGTTTTCTTCAAAGTTTCATCTGATCCTGCCAATGATTCTTTAACCTTGGTTCCACTGTATGTTTCAACTGAAAAATCTCTTTACAAAGCTGGAGAAAAATTAAGAGTTATTGGAAATATCATTAAGCGAGATCAAGGTTCTGAAGGATTAATAGTTCCAGACAGAGTAACAATACGTGTACTTGATAACAAGACTCCTTTCAAACAAATCAGTGAGGCATCTGTTTATCCTGATCAGGGAGGAAATTTCCAAAGCTCATTCGAATTACCAGTAACTGTTTTCAGTGAAGGTGAGTATAAAATTAAAGCACTGTATTCTGGTAAGCAATCAGAATCTATATTTACCATAGCAAATGATTTTTCTTTTGGTTCATCTGACAAATTATCCCTTTTACTTGCTACTGATAAGTCCAATTACTATCCAGGGGACACTGTGACTGTCTCTGGTAAGCCAAACAAGCTAATTTATCTTGAAAAATTTGATGTTAGTGTAATTCAGAAAAAAGAGGGTGAGATAACATGTGGTACATTTTATTGTGGTAAACATGTAGGTAAAGTCACTACAATAAGACCAAGTTCATCTGGTTCATTTTCACATGAAATTATAATTCCTAACATTCCATCAAGTATCGGCTCATATGAGATTACAGTAGATGCTGGATTTGAAACAAAATCTATAATGTTTAATGTTATAGAGAAACCGGTTATTGTTGAACCTGTAAAAATTCCATCAACTTTAATTGATAAGGTCAACCGAATCTCTGCGGATAAAATATCTGTAATTACAAATGAAAAAACTATTGATGATAAACAGGCATTTCCACGTGTGTTGTCTGGCTCATTGTTTTCCTCAAAAGTTGATCAATCTGATGTGAATCTGAGAGTTCTCTCTGAATCTGGAATTTGCATTATAGGTCAAGAAATAGATTGTCTTGTACAGGATTCTACTAGAAAACCTGGACAAATTTACGATGTGGTCTCTGTAGATGGAATTGAATTAAACGTCAGATACAGTGGCCCAGATGTGTATCTAGAGAAATTTGATATTCTTCCCGTATCTTCAGATGGATTTTTGCCAAGTGCAAATTGGAATGTAGATGTAGTCAAAGAAGATCAAATATCGAGATTTTACTACAAGATTAACTACAAAGTGGTCGAGTAAGTTCAAAATACCATTTATTTCATATTCGAATAGATGAATATCCAAGTTTTGATGTTTTATCAGGATGATCCAAAAAAATGTACAGCTGCAAAAATGGTAAAGTTTGGAATGGCAAAGAGCATCAAAAAAATTGGAAATAAAGGACTGGTTTTGGATCCTTTTTCTGAAAAAACTCTTTTACCTAAAGACAAATCTTTAATAAATTCAATAGTTGGAATTGATTGTTCTTGGACTCTAGCTGACCAAGCATTTTCAAAAAAATTTAGTGGAATTACAAGAAAACTTCCTCCGTTACTAGCTGGTAATCCTGTTAATTATGCAAAGATCAACAAGCTTACTACCGCTGAGGCACTTGCTGCATCATTATTTATTTTGGGTTTTAATGATGATGCACTTGCAATACTTGATAAATTCAAGTGGGGACATACATTTTATGATTTAAATCAAAACCTCCTGAACGAATATTCTAAATTGGAATCTGAAGATCAAATTGATATTATTTTAAAAGAATACGGATTATCTGAATAATTCATTTCTTTCTCTTCTTAATGTAAATTGTAGTTACGATGCTAATTATTATGGGAACTAGTAACCATGCAAATTCAAATGAATTATCTTGATTGTATTCTATGTTATCTTGATTAAGATCTGGTAATTCTCTGTTGTTTTCTACTATTAAGAAACTAGTGGAATAGTAATCTGGCTTTAAAACTGAATCTGAAATTGCAAATATCTTTAAATCTTTAGCACCCACTCCTAATTTTTTAATTTTTTCATCATTGATGATAATTTTAGTGGAATTGTCATCTATGTTAATTAATTCTGATATTGAATTATTGCTACTATCAGTCAAAAAATAAAGAATAGAGTCTGCTTGTTTTGTATCTACATCGATCTCTAATTGTGCCCCTTTTTGAATTATGTTTGGTAAATTTATGTTTTCAATTTTTGGAAACTCTGTTTTTTCAAATTCTGACCAATGTCCCAGCTTGAAAGGATAAGATTGATCATCAAAAGCATTTACAATTATTGTTCTTGATTCAGGCGAATATGTACTGAGATAAAACGGTCCATTACTAATCACTGCATGGTTATATGATTTAACCCACTCTGATGATGCCATGTATCTATCATCAAAATATTTGATGTCTTTTTCAAATATTTTTAATGAATTTGGAATGTATTTCTTTTCACTAAATTCATTCATATAGCTTTGTATCATTTGAGCATCATTAGGAATTATCAACGAAATCCAATTTACATTTTTATTAATTGCTCCAGATCTTGAAAATGAAACTTTTCCATCTAACACTGCTTGTTCCATGGCGGCTGAAATTTCCCACGGCATTGAACTCCATAATGATGCCCATTCTGCAATTTCATCATTATCAAAATGCCAGTAATCTACATACACCTCAATGGTATCATCATCAATCACTTCTATTCCAATAATTGTTTTTACAGATTGTGATGCAATAGATGTGAATTCTACATCATAGGTCTTATCATTTTCATCTGTTTGAACTCCCCACTCGATTACGAAATACAATGAATGCAAAATATCATTCATATCCATTTTTTGACCGTTGTGCCAATTGCTAAATTTCAAATCATATCTGACTTTGCTCGTTGCTTGAGTTCCATGATCTACTTTCTTCCATTGATGAGTGATAGGATCCCACATAATCGCATCATTAGGTAAAATTATTTTTCCATTGGGCCCTGCAGTCTCTACATTCCAATCTGCTCTGACTGGAAATGTTTTTCCAGTAAATGGATGCTTGAACGCGATTGGGTCTGAAATTATACCCCAAATCTGTCTACTATATGTATCACTTAATCCCATAACCGGATTCCAGGAACCTTGATAGATCTGCTTTACTCCGATAACTAATTCACTTTCTCCATTTCTTGAATTAATTGGTGTAAATCTACTTGGAACGCCTGCTCCCAAATCATTTATGATTCCTTCCATTTTTTCATTTGCTACAAACTGATCAATTTTACTTGCTATGAAAATTCTAACTGATTGGTCTACTCCTGCTGCAATTGCATTTTGAATTAATCGCACTCTTTCTTCTTCAGATTCAAAATCTCCAGTGTATATTTTCTGAGTTATTTCATCCAGTTGATCATTTTTGTAATTCCAATATGATGGATCGTTTGAACCTGGCATGTTTGAGAACCATGGAGAATACATCTGCGATAATCCTACTGAATCATATCTTACAAATGCTGATCTTGACCACCCTTCTGTGTATAGACTCCATTTTAGTTTTGCTGGATTGGAACCATATACCACAACATATGCTTTATTCAAATCACCATAGTCTTTTTTTACTGTAAATCCTATTTTTTCTAATTCTGAAGCCAATATTTCCCCGATAGACTTTCTTACTTGATCATCGCTTCTTATGAAAACCGTAATCTCAATTGGTTTTTGATTAATCTCCCATCGTCCATTTGATTTTATTGCACCATTTTCTTTTAGTACATTTGAAATCATTTCTTCAGCTAGTGCTGGATTGTATCTGAAATTGAAAGTCTCTAATTGTTTGATTATTGTAAGGTATTCTGGATCAGATGGACTATAGTTTGAGATCATTGGTGTTCCATAACCTCCCATCAATTCGTTTACAATCAATTTTCTATCTATGAGATAGTTTAATGCAAATCTGACATCTTTAAGTGAAAATGGATTGAATTCATTTGATTCAGCAGGATTTACCAATATGCTATAAGACCTCCCAGTTGAATCAAAAACCTCTAATCCTTCCCGTGATTTGGGATTTTCTAGTCTGTCTGAAGAAATTCTATCATAGTAAATATCCAAATTTCCATTTCTAACTTCTTCAAGTGCAGTATTTTCATCCAAATATTGGATGAATTTTATAGAATCAAAATACGTACTTTTTTCTGCAAATGATTCATTATTGATTACATATGCAATTACAAGAGCTAGTATTAATACTAGCAATAATTTCATACCCGTTATTTTGATTAGTTGTAATAAAACCTATTTCATAATAACCAGTTTAGTATTATCTCCTAAAACCTATATCATCTAATTTATCCAAGAAAAACAATATGAAATTCAATCAAATAATGCTGTCTGGATTAAAAGGAATTATTCCTGGTGGTATATCTGTAGAAGATTTCAGTGTAGTTATCAAATCAAACATTGTTGATTCACAGAACATTCTAGACGGCTATGTAAAATCTGGAATTGGAAAAAAACAGGATGATATGTATTATTTTGAAGATGGCGATAAACTAAAAGCTGCTATTCAATTGATAAAAAATGGTGGTCCTCTTGATGATATATCGATTCTACTTGACTGGAAAGATTTTGAAGGGTTGGTTGCTGAGATACTATTCTCAAAAAATTTTGCAATTATAAAAAATCTAATTCTAACAAAACCTAGAATGGAAATAGATGTTATTGGTATTAGATTGGGTGTTGCTATGTTAATTGACTGCAAACATTGGAAGAGATATAGTTCTTCTGCATTGTCAACTGCCGTAAAAAAACAGATAGAAAGAACAAAACATTACATCGCTAAAACTCCTGGTGCTATGGCTGTGCCTGTAATTGTAACTCTGTACCAAGATAAGATTGATTTTATAGATCGGGTGCCTATAGTTCCAGTTTTTCAATTTTCATCATTTATAGATGATTTTTATGGAAATCTTGATCAAATGAACACTTTGGAAAATTAGATTCTATCTATTGTCATCTAATTTTTGTTAGATTCATGCTAACTAATAGTCAGTATGTGATAAATAAAATCATTAAAATTTATTTATCTTGTAGAGTGGTCATGAGAAATAGAATAATCTGTAAAGAATGTCATTTAGAACTAGAAACCCGTTCTGAACGTAGTATGAAGAAATGTGAAGGGTGTCAACTTCAGTAGTTCTAAATTGAATTATTTTTTGTTTAGATGAATAGGGTAATTATGAATAATATTACGCTGCCAATCATAAATCCTTTTGTTAACTTCAAAGATTTGTCTAGTGCTTTGGAATAATCTTCGTATATGCCTTGACCCATAACTTTTACATCTGCCACATTTTCCAAAATTTCAAATTTCGCTGAAGATATTTTTGATTCTGCATTATGTGCAATTTCTAAAAACCATTTGGTTAGTTTGTCTGCACCTGTGATGAGTCCTAGTTGGTAATATCCATTTCTGTTTCTAGCTTTGACTGGAGCATAATGTGTATCTGATGTACAAATCTCTAATAGATGATGTCCTTGTTTTGCAAAGTTCTCTACAATTTTTTCCCTTACTCCATTTTCCATATTATTTGCATCTGCCCATCCAAGAAAAAATTTTTTATCATTAATTTTTAGACACACTATACCTAAACCTCCCATTCCCAAGTCTTCAGTCCATACGTCCATGTTGTCTGAATTTGCATATCCAAACTCTATAGGGTAATTATCTTTTGTAATTAAAGAGTCAAGACATGATTTTGCAGCTTTTAACATGTCTTCTCCATCTTCTTTTGAAATTTCTTCACCCATTGCATTATGACAATCCACTATCAATGTTCTGACATAGTTTCTATTTTTAGCATACTGCTCAATCTCTTTTTTCATATAGTTTGGAATATCCTCCATTCCATGTGGAGACAAGGAGAGAAACAATAATGGATTATTTCCAAAAAGTAAACCTGTTACTCGGGCTTTGTTAATCTGAACTGTTACTGGCTCTGTACATACTAATCCTTCTTCTTTTACTATGCTGGTATCTAGATTTTTTAAATAGTTTTCAACCTCATTTCTTGATGGAAGATTCAAAGAGTGGTCTGAAATACTATGCATGATCATTGCTGAAGATTCTAAATTTTTGTACATCAAATATGGAATATTACTTCCTCCAACTGGATGATATGGACCTGGATGAATCTCCGGTAACACCATTCTAAATTTCATGTTTCCATTTGATGAGCTTAGTCTAATTTGTGATGTAGATACTTTAGTTTTAAATGAACGCTGTTCAATAATCTCCTCAGCTTCTGTAAAGTCATTCCCCTGTGATGCCAAATATGCTTGTATTGTTTTATGGGTGCTCTCCATCCCTGGTCTTCCAGCTCTGTCAGTTAATACTGACCACACACTAGCAATTATCAAAAACACTGCACCAAATCCTATTGCCATTTGGTTTGTTAGAGCTGAATACCACATATCATGTGGAATCATTACTAAGAACATTGCAAGTGGTTGAACCATGCATATTGCCCATGCTTTTTTGATACTTGCACCTAACGTTGTGGTAAAAATTCCTATTCTGAAACTAGCGAATAGAAACATTCCATATGTTACAAAAAACAATGATGTATCTTTAACTAGAACAATACTTGCAAGTAACCCCATTAACAACACTGCGATCCATACCATGTTTCCAAAAAGAGACGCATGTAGTGATTTTGAATATTCTTTTTTCTTAGTGAATCGAGTATCTATTAACTGGGATAATGCTAATACTCCAATCACCACTGGAATCCTAAACCAATCTTCATCTGAATCAATATATCCAAAATAAACTATAGCTGTAATTACCGCAGAAATTGCTAACGAACCAACTAGCGAAAAATAATGTGATGCGGGATTGATTAATGTAAGAGAAAATCTGTTATGTATGTTTGAAACATCATCTGAAGATTTTTCCATGTCTTATTTCGCGACTAAAAATATATCAATTAGCCAAGAGACCACAATCAAGCTAATGGGAACTGAAACAACAATTCTTGGATCAATTTTAAATCCTTTGGTTTCATCCTCAAAGAATCTCATGAGGCCTCCACTTGATGCTGGTAGTGGCGCTCCTTTCTTTTTACTACTCATGCTGTTTTTTAAAGCTAGAATTTTGACATAAATACTTTATTCCTCCAGCGACATTTGACTATTCAATCAAAAAATCTCTTTTTTATACTATCTTTTATCTTAAATTAATGAAATGTCTAATTGACTCCTTTCTAATGCCCTTGTTCGTAATTGTTCTATATGTCTCTTATTTGGAAATTCGATACTCTGAAAATCAGGATAGATTATTAGTTAGTGTTTTTGAAATATGTGAGATTATTGAAGCGAATTGAATTAACCTGTTTTGAACAGCAAACACCAAGTATAGAATACATCTTGAAAAAATACAAAGTTTCATACAATTTAAAATTGGCTATAGTGGATGATCATAAACTAATTCATTATAATGTAATAGCTCCTGATATAATTTCAAGAAATGTCATAAATGAATTAAGCGATATTCTTGATACTAGGATCAAAGAGATTTATCTTATTAGTCAAACATTGGATTCTGCAATATCTGAACATTCTGATCGATTACATGAGGAAGAGAAACTAAAACACATAAAAAAAGACAAAAAAACTATTGAAGAATTTAAAACACTAACAGAACCTTCTATAGGATTAAAAAAAAATCTATTGTTTATGATTGCAATTGCATCTTCAGTTGCTCTAGTTGGTATGTTTGCAAATAACGCATCTCTTGTAATTGGAGCAATGTTGTTGTCTCCTTTACTTGGTCCGATAACTGCATTTTCTTATAACGCTGCTGTCGGTCAGCCAAAAAAAATGTACAAAGCTGCAAAGTCTGGATTAATTTTAACATTGGTGATAATTGCAATAGGTGCAGGATTGACTGCAATTGCATCGTCTTTTACCGAATTAGAAATTACTCCTGAGATTCTTGCAAGAACCGAGATGACTCCTGTATTTTTAGTGGTTGCAATTCTTTTAGGATTGGCTGGTGGTATTGCAATGTCTTCTGACATTCCAGGTATTCTGGTAGGTGTGGCAATTGCAGCTGCATTGGTTCCACCAGCAGTAGTTACGGGAATATCAATTGCTATGTTAGATTATGATATGTTCATTAATTCACTTACGTTGACAATTGCAAATATTTTGGGGCTCATTTTAGGTACTATGATTGTCTTTTTTGCACTTGGGATAAATCCTAGACAATCTCACGAACAGACGCAGGCAAAAAAATACCAGACATATACAATTCTAATCTTTGTTGTAATGAGTGTAATATTGGGATTCTTGACATTTTGGTTATAATCTTTTTTAATAAGACGCAATACTGATATCCTAATGTTCAAAAAAATTGTTGTTGCATTTATTACAAAACAATTTGAGAATAAATCTTTCCTAACTGGTTTAGATATTGCACAAAAATTTGAAGGGAGTCTTACTGTTATTGACTGTGTTTATAAAAAACCCTCGAAATTTGTTTTTTTTGAAACTAGTCATGATAAAAAATCATATGCTAAAACCAAAGAAAAAATCTTAAAAAATCTTGAAAAATTTGAAAAAATTGCAAATGAGAAAGATATTCCAATTAAAATAAAAGTTGCATTGACTGATTCTATTTCTGATTGGATAGTGGATTTTGTAAAAGAAAAAAAAACTGATCTTCTGATAATTGATCATCCTCATCTATCTGAATTTGAAAATGATCACTATGAATTTATAATAAAATCTATAACTGATAGTGTTAAAGTTCCAATATTGTTGTTACGTTCCTAAGTTCATTGTTTTTTTGGGGTCTGGTTAATTTTTAATTTTTCTATTGTTTCAATGATTGAATTAATAGATCTCAGGATTTGTTGCTGTTTTTCATGATCTGTTTCTTGTTCTAATTCCTTGGATAATTCGGAGAGTTTTTTTTCTAATGTTATTTCCATGCTTGTTTTTTCAGTTTGGCGCTTAGTCTCCGTTGGAATCTCTTTTTTCTCTGGCTCTCTTCCACAGTTAATGCATAATGCATGCCCTTCTTTCATTACTCTTACTCCTGAACAATATGGACATGGCTCACTCAGTAAAGTTGCTCCATTCAATAGCATTTCGGCTGCTTTTTTTGTAAGATCTTTTGACATATGATTAGTTGTGATTTCTCTTTAAAAAATACAATTATTTTGCAATCTGTTTGTTGTACCAAACAAGGCTTAATAGTGCGTAAAATTGAATTAATTTAGAACGTATGGCAGTAATTTGTAATACTTGTGGTCTACCAGAAGATCTATGCGCTTGTGGCGAACTTGCTAAAGATAGTACAAAAATTATAATTCGTTTAGAAACTCGACGTTTCAAGAAAAAGGGAACAATGATTGAAGGATTAGATCCCAAGTTAAATAATCTGGAAACTGTTGCCAAAGAATTAAAAAACAAATATGCATGTGGCGGAACTGCAAAAGATGGTTACATATTTCTCCAAGGCGATCATAGAGATACAATCAAGGAAACTCTAATTCATTTAGGATTCCCTGAATCTAGCATCGAACTTCATTAGATATACATTGCAATCTCCAAGTAAAATACTCCAAATTATTGGGATTCCACATTTGGCACTTTTGTCTGTCATTTTTGGCATGATGCTACTATCATTTCCATTTGGATTGTTTGTCGTATTCAATACTGATATTGGGGATGACATCAATTTTGAATACCCGTTAAAAGACCTCGATATTTTTAAAGCAATTGGGTATCTGATTCCAAATTATATTGAAATAGGTGACGTTTTTATTGTCTTATGGTCAATTTATGCCGTTCTTTTTACTATCGCAATATTTGGGCCTGATGATGGATTTCTGAAAACACTTTCATTGAATTTGAGTCATGGGAAATTCGAAACAAAATCAAATTACATGCTTACAATTACTAAATGGTTTTCGATTATTATTTTATTATCAATAGTTATTGATTTTATTCAGCAGGGATTTGGAATAAGCACAGTTCCTCCACCAATTGACAACAATCTAACCCAATTTTTGCATGTTAGTATATCTCCGATTGTTGAAGAGTTTGGATTTCGAGTTGTACTTATAGGGTTGCCTCTCTTTGTATTTTACTCCCATAAATTATCTTTGATCTACTTTTTTAAATCGCTTTGGAATCCATATAATTATTTACACATATCTGCTCTTAAGAGATCTTTATTTTTGATAGTTTTAGTTGGCATATTTTTTGGACTATCTCATATTATGATTGGTGAATCTTGGAGTGATGGTAAATTTGTACAGGCTAGTATGAGTGGAATAATACTTGGATGGCTATATGTTAGATTTGGTCTAATAACTTCAATTCTAGTTCATTGGGGAACAAATTATTTTATATTTTCTTATGCAAATCTTGTAACCCATATTAATGAAATTACAATTGAATCTGCATTTTCTCATTCTCTTATCAATACTATGGAAATAATATTTTTCCTTTCTGGCGCATTTTCTATTTTTGTAGTATTGATTAATTATTTTAATTTAAAAATGACCAAAAATTAAAAATTGAGTAAAATCGGTTTAATATCTAATGAAAATATTTTCTGAATTGTTTTTAAACACTATTAGAGATTCAATGCCACTTTCAATCCTTTGTATCTGTTTCTTATTGTGACTTCTGTTACCCCAGCTGCTTCTGCTACATCTCTTTGAGTTTTATTTTCACCGTTTGTAACACATGCTACATAAAGTGCGGCAGCTGCTAACCCCATTGGATCTTTTCCTGCAGATATTTTCTGCTCTTCGGCTGTTTGTAGGATTTTAGTAGCAGCTCTTTTTGTTTTTTCAGATAGACCTGCTTTACTCGCAATTCTAGATATGCATTTTACAGGATCCACCACTGGCATTTTTAAATTAAGTTCTCTTAATAGTAATCTATAGCATCTTGCAATGTCTTTTCGTTTAATGTTGCTAGCATGTCCTATATCTTTTAAAGTTCTAGGTGTTTCGGTATCTCTACATGCAGCGTAAAGTGCAGAAGCAATTAGTGCTGAAATTGAACGACCTCTCACAAGTCCTTTTTCTAACGCTTTACGATAAATATAAGCTGCTTTCTCAATGACTGCATCACCTACTGCTAATTTGTCTTTTAGTCTATCGAGCTCACTAAACGCCTGTCTAAAGTTTCTATCAACTGGTTCATGAACTTGACTTCTACTATCCCATGTTCTCAGTCTTTCTATGGTGCTTTTCATCGCAGACGTAAGGGGTTTGCCCGTTGCATCTCTGTTTTGAGGATTGATGACTGTTGCTAATCCCATATCGTGCATTGCTAATGACGTTGGTACTCCTGCTCTGCTTTTGTTTTCCCCCTCATTAGAAAATGATCTCCATTCTGGTCCTGATTCATCAACTTTATCTGTAATTACAAAACCACATTTTCCACAGAAATTTTCTCCAGTAGTTGCATCTGTGACTAATGCACCTTTACCACATCTTGGGCATCTGTCTTTTGGATTTGCATTTTTAACCATATTTTTTCCTTCAAAATTTTTTATTCTGATATATAACCATTGCTGAATCATTTCTTATAAACTTGCTGGTGATATTTACTCAAAAAATTCAAACCACAAAAAATGTAATGTTTTTCTCATTTTGAGTCTAAAATGCTTTTAATTTTATTTGAAATTTCTGGTTTCTCATTTTGCTCTAAGAGAAATTTGAGATCATTCATGTTATCTACATCCAACATTATTCTTTTTACAAAAACTAGTGCTACATTTCTTGTATGTTCTTTTGCTGTATTCATGTGAATTTTGTAACTATCTTCATCATAATGCGTAATCATCAAATCTATTGGCATTCTTACTAACGCATTGGTACCATCAAATCTTCTAGATGGTACAACTATTGCAAAATTTGGTGGAATTTTGTAGTTTAACAGAAAATCAATATCTTGAGTTTTGATGAAGGGTATGTCTTGTGGAAAAACAATTGATGCGTCAAACTTATTCTCTAAAAGATATTTATCAGCTAGCGCAACTGCATTGTTCACACTTTTTTCTTCATTATCTGAGATAATTATGGCATTGTATTTTTTACCAAGTTCAATCGCTTTTGTTTCTTTAGTTACAATTACCGTTTTATCAATTTGTGGTGAAATTGATAAAGTATGTAAAATCTCTTCTAACATAATTTTGCATAATTCTTCTTTTTGCCGTACTGATAAATCCAAACGAGTTTTTGCCCGTGAGAAAGTCTTTACAGGAATGATTGCTGCAATTTTCAAATTATACGTGAATTTGTTTTAGGATAAAATTTGCCAATGCGTCTTCAGCTAATTTGTTATTCATGGTAATCTTTGTTTCATATACTTTCATATCTAGACTTTGAATTTTCTTCACGAGTAGTCTATCTTTTATGTCTACTACTATGTTTGAACATACATCTGAATACATTTTTGCAAGACCGTATGCATTTGTTTCAATTCCAGCTGCTTCCATGTATTTTGCAGCGGGTCCGCTAACAGCTTTATCCCCTATAAGTGGACTGACTGCCACAACTTTCTTTTTAATTTTTGAGAGCTCTTTTCTAATTCCTTTAATTTGCAACATAGGTCCAATTGATGTTAATGGATTCCCAGGTGCCAAAATTATCATATCTGCATCGTGAATTGCATTCACTGCTTCTGGATTTGGACGTGCTTTATCCGAACCGATATACTGAATTCCTTCTACCGGATCTCTTCCACGATGTTTTACCCAGTATTCTTGAAGATGTAATTCTCCTTTGTCTGTGATTATTCTTGTTTCAATACTGTTATCTGTCACTGGAATAATGTTTGCACTAACTGCAAATTTCTCACACATCCATTTTGTAATATCACTTAAATTCTTACCATTTTTTAACATGTTTGTTCTAATCAAATGAGTTGCTGCATCTCTGTCTCCAACTCTAAACCATGTCTCTTCGCCAAATACTTCCATCTGTCTTAGAAAATTGAATGTGTCTTTTTTAATTCCCCATCCCCTTTCTTGATCTAGTAAATCAGCTAGGCCATAGATGATTGTATCAATATCAGGACACACGTATAATCCGTAAAGCCAATAATTGTCTCCCACGTTAGTAATTACGTTGACTTTAGATTCCTGTGATACTAATCCTCTGACTAGCTTTACCGAACCTGTTCCACCTGCTAATACTGTAATCATTCCATTTTCTCCTAAGTCGAAAAGTCATTTACCGTCACTACATATTACTTTTTCAGAAATTTCCGATCTTATTATTTAGGATAAGTTTATTACTAATTAATAATCGATTTTATCTGTGTCTAGGACTTTACTCTTAGCAGTTTTAGTAGCAGGTTTGTTTATAATTGGTTCAAGTTCTTTTGTTTGGGCAGCACAAGTTGATGCTAAAATTAATCCTAACAGTGATACATCCCCCTTTACTTACAGTTATTTGAAAACCATCTTTATTGAATATCCAAATGGCGGAAAACTGTTTGATGAATTACATGATAAGGAATGGACAGTTAGCGGTACTGCAGATGCATCAAATCCCGGTGTTCAAAAATTAATCGAGAGTCTCAATAAAAAAATGCAGTCCGATGGAAGTCATGCACATATATCTGATCTAAACGTAGCATATGATTTTCATCTTAAAGGCAGAAATCTTCAAACATCTATTGATTATAAAGTAGTTCTAAAAGGTACGTTATCAGGTTATGTAATTACAAAAGATCAAGTTCGTACTCTGATTGATATGGGTTGGAGAGGTATGGGCACTAACGAATCTATTATTATTGACGGTGTAGAAATCAATATGCCAATTTCTTTATTGGAGTCTAAAGAACCAGCGGTTTATGAAATCCTTCAAAATACTGAAGCTGATTCAATATTATCAAAAGGTCTCCTTAACGCTGATTTTATTTTACAACAGCCCATGACTAATTGGCACTTTTTATTTGATCCTACTGGAATCAATGTAGATGCTGGTACATTTGGATTGGACGAATCAATTTCTGGATTCGTTGTGTCTAGTTGGACAATGGGTGAAAGTAGTCTAAGAGAAGGTAGACAAGTGGAAAGAGTTTTTGAAGCTACTATAACTGCTGATGAAACTTATACTGTTAGAAGTGTTCAAGCGGCTGATCAAGGAAACATTGCTGCAATTGGATTTGGTGCATTAGATGTGATTGATGGTCTTGAAATTGCAGGAATCACACCGACCCCTCCAAAAGATTACGGTACCACTTCTACAGGTGGATTTCCAATTGCAATAGTCTATGGAATGGCTGGACTGGCCGCAATTGGCGGTGTTGCATTTTTCATTTTTAGTAACAGAGCTCTAAAAAATCAAACAGTTGGTCAACAAGGTATAGACCCTAGTAAATTAGTTAGTTACCAAACCAGTGCTTCTTCAGGTGGCTATCAAACTAACAGGGGAGAAGCATATCTTGCAGATACGTCTGATTATGAACAGACTAGAAGTGTTTATGAAGATCATAAACAAAGTTCTACTTCAATTCCTAACCCTCAAGAAGCTGCATGTGGTTGTGCGGCCTCTGCCGAAATTGGTGTTGAATGTGATTGTGTAATGCATGGTTCATGTTTGTGTGATGCAACATGCAAATGTAATGCTGAACTTTGTAGAGATCAAGCAAACTCGATGAGTTAAAATCTATAATATTCTAAAAAAGTTGTGTGTGCTGGGAGTAACCCTCCTTCTGTTTTCACGATATTACGCTTTGCAGCCTACCTGAACTTGGTACAGGATCCTATAGTTCTGTTTGGCTTTGCTCCATGTGGGACGTCTTTTCATTCCTTCTCTGTAAATCTCAGGTTTTGCCATCATTGTACGCCAGGTTGGATTCTTTTCTGTTCCGTTGCCAATCATCTCTGATTATCCATCTCCGGATCACATTTCCTGTATGGAGGGAGGAGTTTCCTCTGCCGTAGCAGTGTATCGTGCTCCAGCTCACACGTCTCAATAATATTTTTGATTTAATTTGAAGATTGCCTTTCTGGCTTTTTACCTATGATGAACAAGGTTCCAAATTCTCGTTTCCATCTTTTTTTATTTTTTAAATCTTTTACTTGTTTTGTTTTTGTTTCAAATCCAGTATCTTTAAAGAAATTTTTCCATTCTTGTTTTGAATGCAAGTGCATTTGAACATTCATCATTTTTGCCCATTTTATCGTTGCTGTATTGTCTGAATAAAAGTCGGTTCCACAAAAGAATCTCCCTCCTGGCTTTAATAACTTGTATATTCTTTTGAGCGCCAACTCTATCGAATCAACATAATATAGAGATTCCATTGAAAATACAATGTCAAATTTATTATTGAATTTAAAATCTTCAATATTTTTGTTGATATATTTTTCTTTATTGGTTTTTTTCTTTTTATTAGCTTCTAAGATCATATTTTTACTTTTATCTATTCCTATTGCTTTTTTACAATAAGGATCTTTAGAAATTTTTCTGACTACCCACCCATTACCACATCCAAAATCTAAAAACAAAAATGGCTTGTCAAAAGAAATTGTTTTTAAAATTTTTTTTACATTTTTTTCATGTTCTTTTTTCATCAAGTCAGCTCTTCCATTTTTGGCCCATTTATCAAAAGTCTTACGTACTGATTCCATTATTTTTAATCATATTTTCTAATTATAACTTTCTTACTGATCTTTGCTATGACTAATTTTTACGTTTTGTTTAAATGTGAATTTTCAAGTAATATTTTGAAAATAAATTATGGATGAATATTCCGTAACTAGAGGAATATTAGATTGCTCTGCACTGATAAAACCACTAACTCATTTGTGTTTTATGTGGCCTGGATCCTTAACCAATTCCATAGTTTTGTATTGTAAGTAAAAGTTCTAGAAACGATGGTATAGTAGAAAGCAAGTAACCACCTTTTTGACAGCTATTGCTTAATAGATTCAATACTTTTACGAATAATTTCTGAAATGTTGGGCAAATCTTTTACTTGTTTTTACTTTTTACTAAATTGAATAACTGTCTAACTGCTAATTTGGGATGATGCGTTGCTAATTTTATCATGTTTGCCAATCCAAAATCCGCTCTGATAAAATCTAAAAATTCTTCAGGTCTTAATTCCTTAATTATGTCTAATTCTTTATCCCATTCCTCATCTGTTAGTCCTATCCATCTATCTTGAATTTTTCCCGCCGATTTGATTTTTGCTTGAATTTCTTTTTTCCAAATTTCCTCATATGGATATAATGCATTTTCATCCGTAATCCCTGATTTTATTGCAGTAGATGCTACTTTTCCTGCAACTCGTCCATATTTTATTGCATATCTAATTCCTTCCAGGACTAATGGATTAGCTTGACCAGCAGAATCTCCAACAAGGATCAAATTATTGTAAATTGTTTTTCTTGATAGTCCGTCATTTGGAATTAATCCATAATGAAATTCAATTGGTGTGATCTTTCCTAATTTTTTAATTGGCCCCATTTTTGAATCAATTAACTCTTTTAATCTCTCAGATGGATCTACTGACGAATCTGGTTTTCCTACTCCTACTCCGATTCTTACAATATTTTTCCCAACAGGAAAAATCCACGCATATCCTGCTGGAGAATATTTCTGACCTACCATCAACCACCATGTTTCAGGATCTACGTTTTCTGCACTTACTTCGTATTCTGCTCCTACTCCAAATCTTTTCCATTGAGTTACAAATCCCATAGCTTTTGAAATCGTTGATGAAAACCCACTAGCATCAACTATTATTTTAGCATGAAATACTATGTCGCCTTCCTTGTCTGTTCCACTAATTCCTACGATATCTCCTTCTTTGTTTTTTATTACATCTTTGATGTTGGTTTTAAGAAAAATATCTGTTCCTTCATTTTTTGCTTGCTCTGCTAACCATCGATATGTTTTTCTTACATCTAGTACTGCAGCATGTGAAATAGTATCTGAAACCGTGACTTCGTTATTAGGCGAACAAAATGAGTAATTTTTAATTGGATTATAGCAATCATCTGGGATTCCAAATTCTTTTATGTTCTGTATCCAAGTTACTCCGCTTGTTCTGACAGATTGTGCAATTCTTTCTTCTTTTTCTATCAGCGCAACCTTCATTCCATTTTTTGATGCTTCAAAAGCTGCAGATGAACCTGCAGGTCCTCCTCCGACTACAACTAAATCATAATGATGTTCTGAAGCCACCTTCAATTGTTAGTTGAACCTAGGATATAATTTTGAGGTCTTGATTTTTCTTGATAATTATTTCTTTAAAATTGGATTTCCTTCTCCATCATTTTCTCTTTCGGGATCAAATGTGCTCATATGTCTAGGATCCCTATGCATGAAGCTCTGGGTTTCTCCTTGTTTTTTTCTACAGAATTTTCCATGTATTGTTTCTTCTATCTTTAATGTACTTTCATTTTCATGAAATAAACGCTTTCCACAATCAGGACATATTAATTCTGGCATGAATGTTCTTTACATCAAATCTATTTAGATGTTTCAGAAATCATGCATTTTATTTTATTGCCTTGTTTTTAAACTGAAACTTTAGATTCTTCTTTTATTTATGAATGGTATGCTCGAATCTGATATTACTCCTTTTGTACTTTGGTCTGCTGTAACTGCAATAATTATGGGAGTAACTGCCATTGCTTACAAATCTTATATTGAAAAGAAAAGATCAACTGTTCTGATCTAAATAACATCTATCCTTCTGAAGCTGTTTTTCCGCCATCTACATTGAGAATGGTTCCAGTTATCCAATTGGCTTCATCTGATGCTAAGAATAATACTGCATTTGCAACATCAACAGGTTCGCCGATTCTTGCCAATGGTAATCTTTCTTCCAAAACTTTTCTTGCTTGGGGTTCGTCTAGATAGGGCTTTATCATTCCAGAATTAATAATTCCAGGGTTTACACAATTACATCTTATATTTTTTCTTGCATATTCTACTGCAATTGATTTTGTGAACATTGTTATTGCAGCTTTAGTTGCTGAATAAGCAGCCAGATGAACTCTTGGTATTGCGCGTTCACTTGAGATTGAACCGATATTTACAATTACTCCTTTTTTAGTATCTGACATTTTATTTAACACAGCTTTTGTAATATGAAAAATTCCAAATAAATTAATGTCAATTAATTTTCTGATTTCTGAATCTTGCATTTCATGAAAGTGAACTGGATCATTGATTGCACCTGCATTGTTCACCAAAATGTCTATTTTTCCATATGTATCCATAATCTGATTTATTGTTTGCATTACTTGTGACTCGTTTGTTAGATCACATGACATTGACGCTGTACATTTTTCATGTCCTATCTCTTTTCTTGCTTTTTCTAATCCTTCTAGATTCCTTGCAACAAGTACTACTTTAGCTCCTTCTTCCACAAATCTTTTTGCAATTCCTTTTCCAATATCACTTGAAGCCCCAGTTACAATTGCAACTTTATCATTCAGTCTCATATTGTAATTTTATTGTCGTAGCTTATAGAATTTTTGGTAAACTCCAGTCATAACTCTTAATTATTGTACTATCGATCATTTATTGTTTTAATATATGCTAAGATTCCTGTATAATCTATGTCTCCAAATCCTTGAGTTAGTGCATTTTGGTATACTTGTTCTGCTTTTTTGATCATTGGAAGATTGATTCCAAGTGATTTGGTGGTTTCTGTAATTGTACTTATGTCTTTTTTCAAGTTAGAAAGAGTAAAAGTTGGATTAAATTCATCTTGTATCATTTTGTATGCTTTTTTCTCACTCATTCCAGTTTTAAAATACGTTGAATTTAAAATATCTAAAAATATTTTTGGGTTTATCTCTGAGCTTCTAACTAGTGTGATTCCCTCTGAAAGTGCAAGGGCAAGCATTGTGATTTGTAGATTCATTGCTAGTTTTACTAGATGTGCAGTTCCAGAATCTCCTAAATAAAATATCTT
Source organism: Nitrosarchaeum sp. (assembly GCA_036984365.1). Taxonomy (GTDB): domain Archaea; phylum Thermoproteota; class Nitrososphaeria; order Nitrososphaerales; family Nitrosopumilaceae; genus Nitrosarchaeum. The sequence continues at coordinate 166,396 of BQXB01000001.1, read as the reverse complement.
GTTTGCAATTTTCTCAAAAACTTTTTTGAACTTGTTAAACGATTTTTTATCTCCTGATGCCATTAACACCAGTTCTCCATTAATTGCTACATTAGGTCCACCCATAACAGGTGTATCTAATTTTATTATTTCATGCTCTAGAAACTTTTTTGTAATCTCTTTTGATTCTATTGGACTTATTGTACTCATATCTGCTACTGCTAATCCTTTATGATTTCCAAACACGATTCCATTTTTTCCAAATGCAATTTTTTTTCCTGCATTTGCATCTTTTACAATTATTACTACTAAATCTGAATTTTCAGCTACTATTTTTGGCGATTCAGCAATTTTAGCGCCATGTTTTTTTAATTCCTTAGTTTTTTCTTTAGTACGATTGTAAACTGTTACATTAAAACCTGTTTTTAGTAAATGCAATCCTACTGCATTTCCAAGAATTCCTGTCCCTATAATTCCAATTTTTACATTTACATTTTTTTTATCAGGCTTTTTTTTAATGCCGTTCTTCATTTTTTACCTCCCATTCCCCTTTTCCAAATCTTGATGCTTCAAATTCTACTTGCCCTATTGTTTTTTCATCTTTTCGAATTTTTGCATAATCGAATTTTTTCATTCGGAATATTCTTTCTTTTGGTTTGTATCCTCCTTCAATTATTTTAATTTTGAATCTTTTACTAGCTTTATTGATCATCTTTCTTGCAATTTGTACATCTCCAATCCATGAAAACATTTCAAAATCTCCAAAGTTTTTTGTGGACACTATGTAACCGTATAGCCTTGCCTCTAATTTAGATCCATTTGCTTTAGCTTGTTCATTTAACCATTTGATTACTTCTTCACCATGTCCTTTCTCTATTCCAAATGTTTCTGAATCTCCCATCTATCAAAAATGATTATCTTAAACTGTTATAATCATTATCAAAAATTTGTTAAACTAAAATATCGTTCTTCAGGTATATCTAATATGCTTACAATTGACTGTAGAGATGTTGAATCAATAAAATCTGAATTGGTAGTTTATGTCTCTGATCAGGTTGCTGCAATACCTACCTTGAAAAACCATGCCTTTATGCTATCTTCATTAGATGATGAAATTATTGATAAAAATGTTGTAATAACTTCAATCAAAGAGTTTTTGGGGTCAATCGGTGAAGGAAATAATTTTGCTGTAATTTCTAACAATGATGTTATATCGATCAAGTCTATATATGGAAAAATAATTGAACGTGATTCACTTCCTCGATCTGACATGTTTTCGTGTACTCATTGTGGATTTCTTACTAGATATGAGGTAGAACTACAAAATCATATGAAATTACATTATCTGTGAACGATCATTTCTTTGATGAGCATTATTTTTAAAAAATCATCCTCTTTTATTTGAATCATCTCATCAGAATGATCACAAATGGAATTTTCATTTTAAGATTTTTAACAAGATCTTTATAAGATCTGATTTTAAAAAGTACATGTGGTAGATTTCACTTCTAAAAATAACATTGCAAAAGTTTACTGTGTAAAATGTGATATGATCTTTAATTCTAGAAAAACCTTTGAAAAACATCTAATGAGGCACTCATCACCTACTCAATGTGAAATCTGCCCAATTGATATTGCTATTTCAAAATTTGTAAATATGTTCAAGAAAAAATTCTCACACAATATGGAATAAGTTTTTTAAACAAATTTCTAATACAAATACTGTGGTTAAAAAAGGAATTTTATTTGGTATTGCAGTGTCTGTAATTGCTATTGGTGTAATTCTAGCATATTCTACTTCCGTTGAAACTGCAAATACAGATGTACGACTACATGGTACTATCTCCACTATTACGGGTTCAGCAATTATAGGATCACCATCTGCCCCAATCACCATTGTTGAATTTGGTGACTATCAGTGTCATCAATGTTATAACTGGTTTCATAATACAAAACCATCTATTTTTCAAAATTACGTTGATACTGGAAAAGTTAATCTTGTCTTTGTTGATCTTGCTTTTTTGGGTAGGGATTCACCAAAAGCTGCTCAAGCATCATACTGTGCAGAAGATCAGGGAAAATACTGGGAATATCATGATCAACTATACGATTCTCAAGAATCTAAAATAGATAATGGTTGGGCAAGCTCTGAGCGATTAAAATCATTCGCTTTTAGTTTGGGTCTTGATTCTGAATTGTTTGATAGTTGTCTTGATTCAGGAAAATATGCCCAGAGGGTTCAATCAAATATTGCTGAGGCAAAAAAATTAGGCGTAAGTGGAACCCCTACCTTTTTCATAGTAGGCCCTAACGGACAACAAGAAAAGCTAGTTGGTGCACAACCCTATTCTGTTTTTATGCAAGTGCTGGATCCAATGATTTAGAATGACACATGCACTAAAGTTTGTTTTTTCAAACTATGTCTATGTTGTTTTTGCATCTGCAATTTTTATAATCATGTTATTTGGATTATTAGTTCTTTCAGAATATGTTTTTTTGGAGCCATATGTCATTGGGCATATTGCACCCGGAATGGAGTTAGGATTTACTTTGATTGTGATCCTTACTACATTATCTGCAATGGTAATTCCTATGAATATTTACAGAATCAATATTTTAAAAAAATCTAAAAGAAAAGTTACTGGTAGTGTTTTTGGTTCATTTGTTGGATCTATTGCTGGTGCATGCAGCTGTGGCCCAATCGGATTTGCAATCTTCTCAACGTTTGGTTCTGTAGGTGCAATTGGACTTGCATTTCTTACAAATTATGAATTTCCAATAAGGATTGCTGCAATAGCATTGTTGGCAGTTACTTATTTTACTACTGTAAAATCGCTAAAAACTGAGTGTAAAATTATCTAAAATTCTTAAGTCGTATCTTTCTGCTTAATTATTTTTGACTGAATTCATTCATTAATATGGATGTACAAAAAATCCCATACATGTTAAATGTTAAAGTTGGATTGAGTTTCTTTATTCCATTTGTGATATTGACAGTAATGATTGCTGTGGATACGTATAATTCTATTCAGTAGTACTTGGAAACTTTTTTTAAAATTTATTTATAAAAAATATTAGATCTGGTGATTTTAATTTGTTAATTGGTTATGTTGGTTTTAGCTTAATAACGAAGTTATCATATCATAAATTGTGCCAAATATTGAACTTAGCACATTTGTCATCTCTTATACTTGCAAAATTTGGATTTAAGCTTAATGTTTAGAATATTTTATCTAATTAACACTTGGTTAATCTACTAGATGTGTCAAGTACTGTCTGGAATTGCATTTACCTCCTTGATGAATAACTTATTTTATCTGTAAGAATGAATTCTCAGGCACATTAAGGCTCAAAAAAGTATCTGGTTGAATAATTTTGGCTAATATTTCTAGTCCTGTTATTGTTCTGATACTTGGTTTACTGAAAAATGAGTTTGCATCTACTGCAAACAATTTACCATGTTTAACTGCTCTTAAAGAATTCCATGATTTATCGTTCTTCAATATATTGTTGTATTCTGATATTGTGCGAAATGTGTCAAAACCACATGGTATCATGACGATAACGTCTGGATCTGATTTTATGATCTCATCGATGCCTATCTTTCTTGAATATTCTCCGTCTTTGCTTATCATATTTTCTCCCCCGGCATCATTGATCATTCCTGGTATCCAATGACCAGATGTAAAAAATGGTTCAATCCATTCTAATGCAAGAACTTTTTGTTTTGTTGTTGGTTTATGTTTTTTTATATGCTTTATTCTGCTTGTGAGCGATTCTGTGATTCTCATTGCATTATTTTCTTTTTTTATTATTTTGCCAATTTCATTTACTGATTTCACAATCTCATCTAAATTATGTGGATCCATCAAATGAATTATTGGTTTATTTTGTAAAATTTGAATTGCCTTATTGACATGATTATTATATGCAGCACATACCTTGCACGTTTCTTGAGTTATTATTAGATCTGGGTTTGCTACTATCATGTTTTTTTCATTTAATACAAAGATCTCTTTTCCTTCACTAAGCAACTGACATGTTTTTGTATCTATTTCATTACTTGATAGTTCTCTTGAATTTATAACTGAACTAATTACCTGTAATTTTATTTTTGCATTTTCAGGATATTTGCATTCATGTGTAACTCCAAATAGGATATCATCTGCCTCAAGCTCATATAGTAACTCTGTAGCACTTGGTAAAAAAGAAACTATTCTCTTTATTGACATACTTGATATCGTAATTTGTTCTTTAAACATCATACGTTAAGCCATAGTCAACTATGTTGATTAGGCAACTTAATAGACATATTTTAGGCATAATTTTCATTGTCTCCTAACTCTCAGGATATTCGAAGAGCAATTTTAGCAAAATGGCATGAGAATTTATCAAAATATGGAAATTTATTTTCTTCAGATTCTATTAGTGGAACTAGTCCACCATCTGTGTTTGTAGGTTCCTACAATTATCCAAAAGTATTTGTTGGACCCATGGTTCCACCAATACACGGAGACACAAGCATCCTTGATTATCCAGAAAAATGGAAAGGCAGATCACTTGAAGAAATTGTTAATTTTAGATTAAACTTAATCCATGGAATACAAAAAATTTCAATAGATCAAACAGAGGGACGTTACATAGAAAACCTGCAAGAACTTACAATGTCTTCTAAACCCACTGACTCTGACTTGCAATTTACTAAAACTACCTCAGCAAATGTCTCACTTGATGGCGAGAGTGCTCCCTTTGGACCTGTAGGTGAAATCAAATCTGCAAAATTTTATGACACAAGTGCAACAAAGTCTATAGAAAAAACCTATTATGATAAAGATCTCAATGCGCAAGATGCTGTCCTAAATTTATACAACTCTGGTATTGATATTTCAAAAATCCAAAAATGCTTTAGTATCGGCATGTTGGGACAAAAAAGAAAACTCGTTCCTACTAAATGGAGCATCACTGCAACTGATGATATCATATCTAAATCCCTCACCAAAGAAATTTTAGAATACTCCTTAATTGATTCATATAGAATTTTTACATACGAACATCTTGGAAATTTGTTTTCTGTAATTTTATTTCCTCATAGATGGGTTTATGAGATGATTGAAGCATGGTATTCAAATGGTATTTTGGGATTTGGTTATGATTTTGAGGATGCCCGTGGAATTACTCATCCCCCTGCAATATCTGGTGCATATTTTGCAGCTAAACTAGGTATAACAGAATATCTTGTAAAAAACAAAATTCAGGCTGGGGTTATAGTATTACGTGAAATTAGACCCGAATATGCTATTCCAGTGGGTGTATGGCAGGTAAGAGAAGGAATTCGTTCTGCAATGAAGCAATCTCCAATATTTGGTGATTCTTTTGATGATGCGCTTGCATTGGCTTCAAATAAAATGAGTGTTAGTAAACTTGAATGGATCTCAAAAGGAAATATTATGAAATTAATTCGTCAAAAAACAATTGCTGATTTTTTCTAATTGTCATTTTGCGACCAAATAATTGTGTCTGCATTTTATAATTCTAGTCTTTTTGGCTCATTGCATCGAGGATATCGTTACTGTGATGTCTCTTTTTTTAGGTTCCATTGTGCTTAGAATTTGCTTTTAGTTTTTTATTAAACAATGGCTTATTTTTCATAGTTCAACTTATCATATCGATATTTTATTTAATGATTAACAGTCCTTTCATCTCAGGATGAAGGGTACAATGATAAGCATATTCACCTGATTTATCTGCCAAAAAATTAATTGATTGAGATTCAAAATATCCAAGATCTTTTGAATGCACATTAAATTCATCGATGTTAAAATTATGAATTGATTTTTGATCATGAGTGTTTTTAATTTCATTAATTATATGCAATGAAACAAGATTTCCTTCTGTAATATTCAAAGTAGGGCTAGTCATTCCAGGGCGAGGAGCCTGTTTTCCACCTCTACTTGATTGATGACTAAACAAGTAATGACCATCAGCAGATTGTCCAGTTTTAATCAAAATATTTTCGGGAACTAAAAACACCGGATAACTCACGTTAACTGGAATTAGAGATTGATATGTGTAATAACCTCCCGCTGCAATAACTACAAACATTCCAATACCAACTAGTTTTGTAATTGAAAATTTCATCATGTAGAACGCCATTGTTTATCTTACTATTTTTTTCTCAAGATAATTTGCATTAACGCATCTTTGGAGTAATCTATACCATGTTCTTCATTCGTGTGTTTCCCAAATTCTTCTATTACGTGTGCAGTTTCACCCTCTACTACAAAATCACACTCAAATCCATAGTCATTGCATCGTAATTTTATCAAATTGTATTTCTTGCATAACTGGGTAGTAATAAGTCTCAATTAACATTGTTAAGTAAGATTTCCAACTCAAAAATACAGTCTAGAAACTTATCCTCAAAAATTCATTAGAAAATTAGATTAAGTAAATTATTACCAGTAATGTATGGCTGATTCTCGTAAATATCGTGACAGAATTTACATCATAAAGGATATAATGCTCGCCCTTTCAGAATATGGACAGCTAAATCAGACAGCATTGTTTAGTTTTTGTGGTTTAAACATATCAAAACATAAGGGAATTTTAGATAATTTGGAATTAAACGAAATGATTAAGAGAGAAGAAATTTCGGAAGGAAAAAGAACTATAACAATTTTCAAAGTGACACAAAAAGGAATGAATTTCTGTCATGAGATCATAGAACCGTATGAAAATCTATTTCCAAGAGGCGGAAAATTCTCCAAAGAATCATTCAAACTTGGGTGTTTACTCTTTATCTAGATCATATTGAGATGAAATAGATTGATCAAGCTGTTCTTTTTTCTTTAGATAGTTGCAGTAACGATTATTCCATCTACTGAGCGAGTTAAACTGTCTCAATCCAGCAACTAACCATATTCCAGATGTAACTAATATCACTACAATCGTAACCATCAACAAAATACCAAAATCCCCCTCTTGTTCTATTAAAAGTAGAAATTTTGGATGAGTAGCTAGATACAATGAAATTATTATTGCAAGCGGCGCCAAAATAAGGGCAGACAAGGAAACGCCTAACATGATGCCCTTTAGATGTTGAATTTTTTCAATAAATTCATCCATTGAACTTAGAATGTCTTTTCTCTCGTCATTTAACAAATCTAGACAACCCCTTGTTTCAAATAATTTGGCATGCATTAATTCTATAGCATAGATGTATTTAGAATATACTTAACATTGTTAATGGATAGTTTGTTCTGTTTTTGCTTGTACGTGAATTTGTTCTAAAGAGAATTACAACAAATGCGCAGATTTCGGGTTTTAATGAATATTGAACAAAATAAGCATCATTTTTGTCTGTTTTCATATTTCCTAGAAGTAGAGACCCTAATAGGTTATGAATATACATACACCATTACACCGATAAGCAATTGATCTAAGGAATTTTTTTTCTCCCAATTTGAAATTTTTCTAGTCTCCACCAATCATCGTTTCTTTTAGAAGCAAGGTTCTCATCCTCTTTGTCTTCCTTTTTTTTCATGATGTTAAATCCGTGAATTTTTTAATAAAAGTAGATGAACATTGTTAAGCATTATCTAAATACCAAAGATCAATAATATGGTTTATGCAGAAGCACATGTCTACTCCAAAGGAAAAATTCCAAGAATTCACAAATTTGCATATTAACAATGCGTAGTTTCATTTACTGCCTAAGACACGGTGATTTTTCCTAGATATGCTTCTGCATTTTTATTCATATTTTAGATCAAGTGCAAAAAAATCAAGTTACCATTGTTAAGTGATGTTTTAGTATGACTAATTTCTGGTGAATGTGTGGAATTTAAAACAAAAATTTCAAAGAAAATAGTCATTCCTAGTTTGAAAAGTGTATTCAAAAAGGATCCTCAATTTACAAATGAGTGTAGAATCTGTAACATGAAATTTACAGATTCAGAAAGAACAAAGAAGCACATGATTAAGGCTCACACAAAACCAAAGCGTGAAAGACAAGATCACTAAAAATGGCAAAAGCATACGTCATGATAAATTGTGACTTGGGTTCAGAAAAAGAGACAATCGCCTCATTGAGAAAAGTTGTTGGAGTAAAAGAGGCTCATGGTACACTCGGTCTTTATGATATTGTGATACAACTAGAGTCATCTACTGAACATAATATTGAAGAAATTGTCACTAAAGTGATTCGTAAAATGCCAAAAATTCACTCCACAGTTACTTTAATCAGGTCAGAATCAGGAGATTTATTTCAAGCATCAGAGAAGATAATTGGGATGATGCTAGGCCAGAATAAGGCTCAAGCATACGTGGTAATTCACTGTGATAAGGGAGAAGAATTTCCAACATTAAAAAACCTCAGTCATATTTCTGAAGTAAAAGAAGCAGATGTAGTTTTTGGATTTTATGATGTTATTTGTAAGATAGAAACCTCAAATAACAGAACATTGGAAAACATAATTACAAAGGGTATCAGAAAATTACCTCACATTAAAACCAGTATGACTCTAAACATAATCAATGAACAGGAATAATTGTCCTAAAAAAATGAACATAATTTAAAACATAATTAAATATCAACACATCATGCGATAAAAAATGATGAACAAAGCACACAGGAGAAGATTCAAAAATACAAGCAACAGTATGGCAGTCTGCCTGATGAGTTGTTGGAATTAATTGAGAAAAGAAAATGAAGACTAGACTTTTGATAATCTCGTCTAGTTTTGTACTATTGTTTTCTACGTCTCATACATTTGGGTGCAGTAAAAGTGTAGAAATTGAGGTATTATTTCCATATTCTTTCCATAGTTGGCGATTTAGAATTTTTCTAGCATCTACTTTCCCCCTTGCGATGGTATGTAATGGAGGGTTATGGTTGAGCGAATTTTTTGAATCTTTCTAATTCTGTTAGTAATGACTTTATCAAGTGAATCCTTTGTGTCTGCTTGAACTTTGCAAAAAACATCATAAATTCCATATGTTCCTCTGACTTCTTTTACTTCTGGAATCTGCATAATTTGGTCAATGATCTGCTCTTCGGAGCCTAAATCACACTGCATCAAAATATATGCAATTTCCATAATCTATCCCCTTACGTTTCCTCTTCTATAATTTGATCCCTCATGGCAGCTACATGCACAAGATGAATCTTCACATTTACTCATACTTTTTTTATTCATGATATGATTTGGCGATTATGGTATTTCAAGCCCGCCTATTTTTAATTAAAAATATGTTTATTTTATTTATTTAACTTAAACAGTTATAAAAAATTCTCAAATTTTTCTTACATATTTTTAGTAACTCAAGTCTGATGATTTTATCCGCAATGAGATAATGATTATTCTAGTTTTTGGTTGTAGTTGGAGGAATCCACCATGAACCAATTGATAACATAAGATCAGTAAAACTCCCCATGTTACCATTTAGTAGTTTTAAATTCTGCTCCATTACGTTAAGCGTGGTTTCTGCGATTCTTGCTTGATTTGAATAGACAGTACTGAAAGATTCATAAAATTTCTTAAATGCTTCATTGTATGTCTCTGGAACATCTATTTTTAATCCATTTCTAGTCAGGAAATCATTTTCATATTCTAGCATGTTATCTGTAATCTGTTTACAGTGTTTTACATATTCTAGATACACTTTTCCAAACAATTCACTTCGCTGTGTAATAGTTTTTTCCATTTGTTTTTGAAAATTATCGGAATAATTTTTGTATGTCTGAAAAAAATGATTCTCTTGAATTTGTTGGCTTTCCTTAGGTGAAATTGATTTTAATTCTTTTGTTTCCTGCATTTGTTTTTAATACCGCAAACACAATAAAAATATTAATCTTGTTTTTCAACTCTGAAAATTAGATCAATGTGATACAGTATTTTGTCTTTTACATTCGCACATATCGAAGTAACTTTCGTGACCTTGATCTTGGTTTTAATCGTAATCTGACATTACAGCAAGGACATGTTGTGCCCTCCCAGTGAATAAACAAGTCACATGTGTTGCATCTCTTTTGTCCTGATTGGTATCTTTGTAATTTTGCCTCTCTTTTTGCATGGTATTGAATGCAGATATTTCTACAAGCCATTTACTAATACTTCACACCATCATACTTAACATGTTACGAGGATTTTCAACCATGGTTTACTTGAATGTGTCAACTATGATGAATTTTGTTATTAGAATCCTAATAAAATGGAACTTAAGACCAAAAACGACAAGTTGTTAGGTGAAAATTCCAAGTGAATAACAGCTTTCCAAGTATAGCGCAATCCAAAGACTGTGCCGTTGAACAGATTACTCCAATCAACTTTCTTCTAGGTTGACTGTTATTCGACAATATATGGTAATCGCGCTTATTACAAATTTCCTTGAATTTCAAAAATGAAATCATAAAATAAAAAAATTAGTTTACCTGAACAATTCCAGTCATCCAAGGATGAACCATGCAGAAGTAATCGTAACTTCCTGTTTGCTCAAATGTAAACTCATAAACAGATCCGCCCATGATCAGACTACTGTCAAAATTTCCATCAGGACCGTCTGAAGGTGAACCACTAGTTACAGTATGTGCTGCTGTATCATCATTTGACCACCTCACCGTGTCTCCTTTTGAGATTGTGACTGAATATGGGATGTAGCATTCATTTGTATCTTCACATCCTGGTGTTGATGTTCCTACTGGTATTGACACATGGGTTGTTTTAGGACCCATCTGTTTTTGTTCTTTGATCTGCTCTTGTTTTTGTTCTTTGATCTGCTCTTGTTTTGACATTGATTCAGATGTCATCTCTTTACTTTGTCCTTTTATTTCTGCGGCAAGATCTGCAAATGGATCTGTTTTGGGTTTTGTTTCCTCATAGCTTGGTTTTTCTATTGTTCCTGGTCGAACTATTGCTTCAGGTGCATTGATATCTGCAATTTCCTGAATAGAATCTCCTGCAGCTGCTAGAGCAACAAATACTGCAACAATTCCAAGTGTCCAAGCTATGGCCATTTTATCAATTGACACCATGTACACAAATTCAATTATTTTCTACATTAAAGTGATTATGCAATTTTCAAAGATGAAAATGACTGTAATTTACTGAAAGTCATTTTTGAAATTCATAGTTCTGTTTTATAATATCAAAACGTCTATGAGTTCTCATGAGTTCAGAACTTGAATCAACATATGATCAATATATTGAAAATCTGCAAAAAATACTTCCCAAAGTTGATCCAAATTTATCACATAGAGTGATGTATTTGGAAAGAAAACTTGCTTCAGAATACGTCAAAGAGCCACATGTGGTACTTTTTGCTGAATACAAGGTAGGTACAGATATGGAAAAAAAGCTGTATGAATTGAGAGAGAAATTCTCACTTGAAGCAGAAAATTCTGGAGAACCAAATACACTTCTTGCAATGAGCAGGATGAAATTGGATAAAATTGAGAATATAGCAGCAGATGGAGATCTAGTTAAATTATCTGGCAAAGCAAACCCGATAGTCCGAAGTTAGATAATTTGATGTATCATGATCTTCAAAGGGGTCATAATTGTGGGAGTATACAGTGATACAAAGCACAGCGCATTTACTGCAGTTCATACTCCGATAATAAGTAAGGATAAATGGACCAATGCGATGCAAGGAATTATACATGCTGCACAGAAAAAAGTAGAAACAAACAAAATAAATTTTGAAGGTGTTGTTCTTGCAGGCCATACTGCAGGATATGACTTGACCACATTTGCAAACAATCCTAAAAATAAGATAGATCATATTGTAGTTGGTACTAGAGGCATTGGATTTCCTAAGGAGATCTTTTTTGGCAGTACGTCTAACTTTATCTTGCACAAAGCAAAACCCCCGGTTACTGTTGTTAAATAGAATCACAAAATCTCCTTATTCTGACTTTACCCATCGTAAAATAAAATCACTTTCTGAGAAAGATGTTGAAATTGGGTTCTGGTGAAAAACTAGAACTCCACAAACATAATGTTACCTTTGATGAATCCGTACAAGAAATCAAAGTAGATGCAGGTAATGAGACGTATTGGATTTCAGCAGACTCTGTTGCATATTACTTGATTCACAAAGAGGGAATGGAAAAGGAATAGTTTCTTTATTTTACTACTATCCCTGGAATTTCTGGTATTGTTTACGACTCCATATGCAATATTTCCAAGAAAACTACCTTTAGCATATGTTGTACCTTTGGCATTTATTATAATTCTGTCGTTTTTTTGTTTGGCAAAATTTGAAATTATATCTTTCTATTTTTCCGTAAAATTTTGACGTTTAACTCATGCCGTTTAACCACACCCGTTTTTGCATTTTCTAGTATTTTGGTGTCTATTTTTACTTGAAAATTTCTTAGTTCTTGAATTTTTTCACCATAAAAAAAGAATCTCTTGAAATAACATGAATCCAATTTTTTTGAATCACATTGTCTTGCAAGAGATATCGCTTCATCTCATCCTCGAATATAATTTGCAGAATCGTCCATGCCATTTTTGATGTTCAAAACTAAGATTCCATTGGTTAATAAATAAACAAACCCACGTTAAAAAATAGATTCAAAATTTTTGTGTCGCTGGATGTTAATTTAATAAAAAATAGATAAGAATCTATTGCACTTTTACTGCAACAGGTTCTTCAACTTTGGTTGGTGTTTTTTTAGGCAATTCTACAGTGAGGATTCCATTGTTCATCTTTGCATTTACTCCAGAACCCACAATCTCTTCAGGAAATGTCATGGTTCTGTAATACTTTACATGTGATCTTTCACTTCTGATACTGCCTTTCTTTTTCTCTTCTTTTGATTCCTTGTGCTCTGCTGTGATCTCTATCTGTGAGTCTAGGACATTGACTTTGATCTCGTCTTTATTCATTCCAGGCAGGTCTGCAGTCAGAACAAACTTGTCCCCACGATCATCTACATCGCAGTAGATGTCCTTTGTGAGTTTCTGCATGGATTCCTCCAAATTGGGAATATATCGCTCCATACTACCTAGATAGCCTCTAAATCTCTCCTCCATTTCTTCAAATGGATCTTCTCTAAACCATGGAAACATTCTCGTAGAAAATGGAGAGAAACTGCTTTCAAACCATGGGTCAAAATCTCTTCGAAGTGCTGGAAATCTTTTGTTGTGTGTGATTTTTACCATGATGACAAAATACAAAAAAAAAATATAATCATTTTGTAGATTTTCAATTTTGGAATAACAAATAACATTGTGTTACAACAAGCAATTAATTTTCATCAATTATCAAAACTGGAAATTATGTCATATCTTTAATTAACATTTTAACATTACTTGTTATGACGAGATATCAGAACATGTAATGTGTTGATAAAGTAAGGAACAGTGAGTTCAATGGAACAAACTGAACACTGCTTTTGTTTGCTGCTCTGCAATGGGTAAGTGCTGGTATCCTCGTCATTTTAATAATTACAAATTAATTCACATTAACATCTAATTGTAACATGTATGATGAATAATGGATTATGGATTGAAAAATATCTAATTCAAATCCAGAAAACACAAAATAATCTCACTCAATCTACTCATTTCAATGACACATCAAGCATTAACATGACTATCAGACCTACCATTAGCATTATTGTAGGCAATGAATCTGTTTTCTGCCTTTGAGTTTCAGGTATGATTTCATGCCCAATAACAAATATCATTGCCCCTGCTGCAAATCCCATAGCATAAGGCAAAATGGCATAAAAACTTGCAATCCATAATGCCCCTATTATAGTCAAAGGGGTCTCAACTGCTCCAGATAAAAAAGCATAACAAAAGGATCTTCGTCTTGAGTATTTTTCAGTAGAAATTAAAGAAAATCCTACTGCAAGACCTTCTGGAATGTTTTGAATGCCTATGGCAAGCATTAGTACTAAAGCTAGTGCCAGATCGCCAGCACCAAATCCAACTCCTACTGCAAGACCTTCTGGAAGATTATGTAAAGTTACTGCAAAAACAAAAAGTATGACTCCATGTAAGCGTCTTTGTGAATAAAGATGTGTGGGACTATAACTATGAATTCCAAATTTTCCAATTAAACGATCTACTACAAAAATAAAAAATCCGCCAATAGAAAGACCAATTAAAACAGGTGCTAGGCCTCCGATCTCTATTCCTGGAATAATTAAACTGGTAAAACTAGCTGCCAACATAATTCCTGCAGCAAGACCAAGTGCAGAATTTACTATTTTGAAAGAAATGATTTTTATAAAAAATAATGTTGCTGCCCCAAGCACATTCATGATTGTAAGGAATAATCCTGCCAATAAGGCAATTACAATAATGTCTAGACCTGACAAAAAATTAAAATCTAAAAAAGTCATTTTAATTTCTACAAGTCATTTGTACTCATCTAAATATTGTTTCTATAAAATATATACAAAATTTTTTGGGTTCTAGATACAAATTACGATCCAAGTTGCATTCGCCTATAATGATATTTTCAACTTGTTTTTTAATATATTAAATCAAACCACTAATGTCATTTTTGATAATTAATTCCACCTTTATAATCATCTGAGAACTAGTGTATGTAATGATAATTAAATCAAATAGACATGTCAGAAATTGAATTAAAAATTGAAGAGATGCCACAAGCATATGTTGGCAAGGGAGTGGCAATCGTTGATCCTAAAATAATTGAAGAAAATGACTGGCAACCCGGACAAATTTTAGAACTAGCTTCAAAGAAAAAAAGTCATGCCAGATTATGGTCTGGATTTCCAGAAGACTATGGTAGTGAAGTTATTCGTATAGATGGTCTGACCCGATATAATATTGGAGCAAGCATAGGAGAGAATATTTCTGTTAAAGCAGTTGAAGGAGCTGATGCAGAACAAATAGTACTATCACCTATTGAGAAAATTCATGCAGAAGGATTACATGAGTACATGTCTTCCCTATATCAGGGGCATGTATTTACAACAGGTGATACAGTCATCGTCAATACTCAAATGGGTAGTAAAATTCAGCTAGTTGTAACTAGTACAAAACCATCAAAACCCGTATTTGTCACTGATGATACTATATTCAAGTTAGGTGACATCACAAAATTAGATGATCCATCAATACCTCGAATAACCTACGATGATTTGGGAGGACTAAAAAATGAAATTCAGAAGATGCGAGAGATGGTAGAATTACCAATGAGACATCCTGAATTATTTGAAAAAATCGGAATAGAATCCCCAAAAGGCGTTTTGTTGTATGGTCCCCCTGGAACTGGAAAAACTTTATTGGCAAAGGCAGTTGCCGGCGAGACCAACTCTCATTTTACTTCGCTTAGCGGTCCTGAGATTATGGCAAAGCATTATGGGGAAAGTGAAGAGCGACTACGAGATATTTTCAAACAAGCAGAAGAAAACTCCCCGAGCATAATTTTCATAGATGAGATTGATTCTATTGCTCCAAAAAGAGAGGAAGTTTCAGGAGATCTGGAAAAACGAATAGTCTCACAACTTTTGACGTTGATGGATGGTATGAAAAGTAGGGGGAAAGTAATAGTTATTGCAGCTACTAATAGGCCAGATTCTATAGATCCTGCTCTTAGAAGACCAGGCAGGTTTGATAGGGAAATAGAAATAGGAATTCCAGATGATGAAGGGCGATTACAGATACTAAATATTCACACTAGGGGAATGCCGTTGGATAAAAAAGTAGAACTTGAAAAAATATCTAAAACAACACATGGATTTGTTGGTGCAGACTTGGAAGTTCTTTGCAAAGAGGCGGCCATGAGATCCCTCAGACGAATTTTACCTGAAATCAATATTCAGGAAGAAAAAGTTTCAAAGGATATATTACAAAAAATCAAAATAACAAGCGAAGATTTCACAGATGCACTAAAGGAAGTAAGACCATCTGCACTCCGAGAGGTTTTAGTTCAAACTCCAAATGTTAGCTGGGATGACGTAGGTGGTCTTGACAAATTAAAAGAAGAATTGCGTGAGGCAATTGAATGGCCATTAAAATACAAAGATGCTTTCGAATATGCTCAAATAAAAGCTCCAAAAGGAATATTGCTTTTTGGACCCCCGGGAACAGGAAAAACCTTGATTGCAAAAGCTGTTGCAACAACAACTGAATCAAATTTTATCAGTATCAAAGGTCCTGAATTATTATCAAAATGGGTTGGAGAATCAGAAAAAGGAGTACGTGAGATTTTCAGAAAAGCACGTATGGCAGCACCATGTATAATATTTTTTGATGAGGTGGATGCACTTGTACCAAAAAGAGGTAGTGGCGATTCTGGCTCACATGTTACAGAAAGTGTGGTATCTCAAATTCTCACTGAGATTGATGGATTGGAAGAATTACACAATGTATTGATTATTGGTGCAACAAACCGATTGGATATTGTAGATCCAGCACTTTTAAGACCTGGCAGGTTTGACAGAATAATCGAAGTTCCAAATCCGGATGCACATGGAATAGAGATGATATTTAAGATTCACACCAAAAAGAAACCACTTGCAGAAGATGTTGATATAAAGAAGCTAGTAGAAATGACAAAAGGGTTTAGCGGAGCAGAGATTGAAGAGGTTTGTAATCGTGCTGCGCTTTTGGGAGTAAAGAGATTTGTTGAAAACAAAGAAAAATCTGTAAAGTCAATTAAAGTAACTCAAAAAGATTTGGAGCACTCAATAGAAGAAATAAAGAAAACCAAACTGTTTACTTAAATTTTTTATAAAATTCTCTAAAATTATTTCAATTTAATTTGCAAATGAATTACATCTTTTCTTATTCAATTGTATAAACTACAATTCAATCTTGAAGACTAAATATTCATCTTTGATAATCATATGTCGTATTTTATTACACAAATATCGAATATTTTGTTATAATGACATCCGTGGACAAGGTGGGGATTATTATTTCGATTGCAATAGTGGCAGTTGCTGTTGGTTTTACTTTAACTGGTGAAATGATTATTTCTTCTGATGTGAAACCAAATATGGATAAAGTAATTGTTCCACTAAAAGAACTCTCAGAGGAGACAACTAAAACTGTAGAGACAATAAAAGAATCAGGCTCCAAGGTTGCATCTGCAATAACT
This sequence comes from Nitrosarchaeum sp., assembly GCA_036984365.1. GTDB lineage: Archaea > Thermoproteota > Nitrososphaeria > Nitrososphaerales > Nitrosopumilaceae > Nitrosarchaeum. Next base: position 149,326 of record BQXB01000001.1, on the reverse strand, counting down.
GAAAAGTCTCAAGAACTTACAACTGAGACCAAACAACTTTCAGAAAAGGCAAAAGAGATGACAGAACAAGCAAAAGAATTAGCTACATCAAAACTCCCGGCAAGATTAGTAAGTATACCAAAAGGAACATCTGTTCCCGGCTGCGAGGGAAGAGATGAGTGCTATGATCCGCCAAATCCCATAATATTTGTAGGTGGAGAAGTGATCTGGAAAAATAATGATAATAATGCTCATACTGTAACCAGTGGTACTACATTGGAGGGCCCTGACGGTAACTTTGATAGCGGTTTGCTCAAACCCAACGAAGTGTTCTCCCATAAATTTGACAAAGTAGGAGAGTATCAATACTTTTGTATGATACATCCATGGGCAAAAGGATCAATCATTGTAAAGTGAGTCTAGATGGGAAACTTGATTTATTTTTATGTAACTCTTAAAAGTTTAAAGAAATTTTTGAAAATTTGAGTGAACATAATTATCTTGCATCATTGAAAAATAAAGAATTTTTGCTCCTAAAGAAATTATGTGATAACTCCATTTCATCTATTCAAAAAAAACAATTAGAAAAAGAATTGGAAGAAACTCGTTTAGCAATAGAAAAACTTGGGTAAATAATACCTTTTCCTGTTTTATTCAAAGAAAAATTAAAAAATCATTGGAAATTTCATTCAACAGTATTTATTCACGACATTATGTGAAATTATGTGGAGTTTTATGCCTATCTGTTAAACATTTATTCTAATTTCCAAACGATTTCATTTATGGAATATGTTGGTAAAAAGAATACACGTCCAATTTTTTACTTCAAAACTTGTTCTTGTAACTTCATCCACTGTGATTTTACAATCTAATAATTTCTTATTTGAGGGGATTTACTTTGATATGCATCAATAATGTCGCGTACAGTTACAATTCCTGAAATTTTTCCTTGATCTTGTAATGCCAATCGTTTGATGTGATGCTGTGCCATTATGCTTGCTGCGTCATTTGCTAGTATGTATGGAGCAGTAATTAATGGAAATGATGAGTAAAGATGGATTGTCTCGTTTAGATTGACACGATTATCTAGAATCTTAAAGACTAAATCCCTTTCTGTAAATATTCCAAATTCTGAATTTTTCCCATCAACTATGACTGAACCTATTCTTTTTTCATACATCAACTTACATGTATCAAGAATACTGTTATCATATCCCACATGATGCACTTTTTTGCTAATTACATCATCTAGGATCGGTGCAAGGTATGTTTTCCTAAAAGCGCGAAGAAGATCACTGGGAGTAATTATTCCGACTATCTTATTTGGTTCTGCAAACACTAACAACCGTGCTTTCTTAGATATGATCAATTCTGCTGCATTCTGTATTGATATGTCAGGAGAGACTTTCTCAAAAGGTGTCAGTATTATTTCATTTAAATTTATGTTAGGTAACGTCTGTTTTTCTGCAACCTGCTTAAGAATATCACGTTCGGTTAAGACTCCTAGAATCTCACCTTCTTCTGTACTGACAATTAGATTTCCAATTCCTCGTCTTGCCATAAAATTAATGCATTCAGGAAGAGAAACTTCGGGCAAAACTGAAATTGGATATGCAGTCATATAATTTCCAACAAAAAGCGTTTCAAGTTCAAGTACCATTGTGTAAAATTTGTGTCTTATGGTATTTGATTCTATGATTTGATTATCAAGTTCAATATTAACATGTTAATCCGATTTTTCTTTCAATCTCAAATTTATTTCTGGTTCTCAATTTTTTTAACAAGTGATTTTCTTACTAGAATTGGAATGTTGTAATATGTTGCCAATGCTATTGCGTCTGATGCTCTAAAGTTTCTAAACACCAGATCTTTTTTCCCAGTAAAATACAGATTTGCCCTGAAAATGCCTCCACTTTGATAAATTTTAACTTTTACTAGATGTATCTCATTTTCCTCACAAATCTGCTCAACCAATTTGTATATAACGCATCAAGAAATGTTGTATCATCTTTGTATGTTGTTCCTGAAGCAATAGCTGACAGATCATCCCCTTCAACATCTGACATAACAAGTGCTATGCCCTGGCATTTGATGGTTTCAACTAATTTACCTCCCTTTATTTTTGATAAATGTTTTCTAATACAATTAAACTCTTGAATGCTTGCCCCTGATTTCAGCAACAAGTCTGTTACGTAGATTTTATCCTCAAGTGTTATGTCATCTGGAATAGCCAGTAACGCTGAACCTCCGCCTGAAACAAGAAAAATTGTCAACTCTCCATCTCTTCTGTTTTGTAGAAACTTTGTAACCTCTTTTGCAGCCTTTACACTAGTTTGATCAGGTTTTGGATGTCCTGAATTAAAAATCTGGAATTTCTTTCCTTTGATTTTTGATTTTGAGCCTTTTGGGATTACTATTATTCCACTCTTTATTGGTATTATTGCATTTAATGCCCTTGTCATTGAATCTCCAGCTTTTCCAAAAGCCACAGTGTAAATGTTTGAGAAATCCCCAATTTTGAGAACTTCACCGTTGATTTTGATTTCTTCTGCAGTAATAAACTTGGGAATGATATTTTCTGGATCTGCAGCTCTTAATCCTGCCTCTAGAATATCTAAACACTCTCTTTTCTTTTCTGATGTTGCTAGATCTTCGTAATTCTGGATAATCATATACTATCCTTCCCTTACTGCAAGATATAATAATAATCAATGATGCATTTGATACATGTATACAGTACGCATTCCAAAAGTTATTAAATTTGGAGAAAATGCACTTGGTGAAACAGAATATCCAAAAAATGCCCTAGTTGTTACAACTGTTACTCCAGACCTTTCTGACAAATGGCTTGGCAAAATGGGAATTAAGGACTATATGTTGTATGATCAAGTAAAACCTGAACCGTCAATAGATGATGTCAATACTGTGATTTCACAATTCAAAGACAAAAATCCATCAGTTCTAATTGGACTCGGTGGCGGAAGTTCTATGGATGTAGTAAAATATGCTGCACCTGAGATGAAAAAAGAAAAAATCTTAATTCCAACTACCTTTGGGACTGGAGCTGAAATGACAACGTATTGTGTTTTGAAATTTGATGGAAAAAAAAAATTGTTACGAGAAGACAGATTTCTTGCTGACATGGCTGTAGTCGATTCATATTTTATGGATGGCACTCCAGAACAAGTTATCAAGAGTTCTGTATGTGATGCATGTGCTCAGGCAACTGAAGGATATGATAGCAAGCTTGGTAATGATTTTACAAAAACAATGTGTAAGCAAGCATTTGAAATTCTATATGATGCAATAATGAATGACAAACCAGAAAACTATCCATATGGTTCAATGTTGTCTGGTATTGGCTTTGGTAATTGTTCAACCACGCTTGGACATGCACTATCATATGTATTTTCGAATGAAGGAATACCACATGGTTATTCATTGTCTTCATGCACAACTGTAGCACACAAACATAACAAATCTATCTTCTATGATAGATTCAAAGAAGCTATGAATAAACTGGGCTTTGATAAACTCAGTCTAAAAGCTGATGTTTCAGTTGCTGCTGATACTATAATGACTGATCGAGGACATTTGGATCCAAACCCAATCCCAATCTCAAAAGAAGATGTCATAAAGTGTCTTGAGGATATTAAATCAGGTAATTTGTAAAAAACTCCAATTTTTTTTACATTTTTTTTCTATTTTATCAATAAACTGACAAATTTGGTACTTTTGACCAAACTTTATTTATCCTAATATTGTTGTGTAAGTATATGATTACTGAAAAACCACTTAAATTTGGCATTCAAAATGGATTAAATGTTGCCCGTGCAGGGTACTCTGAAGATCAAATTTTAACTGCTTGTATGCTTGCTGATAAAACTGGTTATGATTCTATCTTCTATATGGATCACACAAACGTTCCACAGTGGAAAAATGCAATTGTCTTAGATCCTTGGGTTATGTTATCTGCGATTGCAGCTGTCACAAATAATGTCGAATTGGGAACTTGTGTAACTGATGCAATTAGAAGACATCCATCAAACATCGCATTAGCTGCAATTACACTTGATAGAGTTTCAAAAGGAAGAGCAATTTTAGGAATTGGTGCAGGCGAAGCTCAAAATCTAAAAGAATTTTGTATTCCATTTGAAAAACCGGTTTCAAAATGGGAAGAACAAATTCAAGTTATCAAAACTTTGTATGGCTCAACTCCTGATAATACTGTAAACTACGATGGTAAATATTACAAACTAGAAGGCGCATGTCTTCAAGCACCGCCAATAAGAAAACCACATCCACCAACATATATGGCATCAGGTGGTACACGCACTTTGGAACTCACTGGAAAATTGGGAGAAGGATGGTTGCCAATCGGTTACACTCCAGAATTATTTGAAGATCATGCAAAACAAATCCAAACATCCATGAATAAACATAATCGTACTCAACAAGAAAAAGATAATTTCCAATATGCACTTGATATCGACGTCTACTTTTCAGAAGATGCAGAAGAGTCATGGGCAAAAATGAAAGAAGCTGTAAAGGTAAGTCTGTTTAAGCCTGAAGTCTTACGTGTACATGGCATTAAAGAAATTGAAGGATTTGATTTTGTAAAATACTTTACCGAATATTCAATGTCTGATCAATCATGGATTGTAAAAATGAGAGAGGCAGCAACAAAAATTCCTGATAAAGTTGCTCGTTCATCAACAGCAGTTGGCACTCCTGATGATATTATTCCTACATTTGAACGATTTATGAAAGCTGGTGTAAACCATTTCGTGATTAGATTCTGGGGTAAGAATTACTTTGGCTCAATAGATAAATTTGCAAGCCATGTAATGCCTTATCTACGCGAAAAATTAGAAAAATAAATCCGTTTTAAATCGAAAATCATTTACTTTACTATATTACAATAATTGATATGGATGATGAACTTCCTGAGGCGATAAAAAAATGTATCAAAATTCTTGAAGAAAATATAAATATTTTATCGAATATTGAGTTGGAATTAGAAGATCAAAAAGAAGACGAGATAGTTTCTGATCTAGAAATTCATGATTTATATGATATGACCGAAGATTTAGCAGAATCTACAAAACTAAAACGTGCTGAATTTAATCTAATGCGTAGATATGCTGAAGATATTCATCCCGACTAAATTATGATTTGTGTGGCCTCCTGTTTTTGCCTTTCAGCCTGGCATATGATCTAACCTGACGTTTTTTATGTTGTTTTTCTATTCTTTTTCGGGTGCGTGCTGTGGCGTTTGTTTCGCCTTGAATTACTTTGACCTTGCTTCCATCTCTTAGCATTATTGGTTTTCCTTTAAATCTAAATTCTGCATCATGACATTTTGTATAGTGCTTACTTAGACAAAAAAATATTCTGTTATTTGTCCCACGCATTTGTTTTACATCTTTTGATTTTTTTAACTGATTGAGAATATTTCTTAATTGTCCTTTGTCAACATCTGAGATTCTATGTAGCTCTCTAAACCAGATGAATTTTGAATTCGATCCCCATTCTTCTAGTGTTTTAAGCACTAGATTTGTTGCCTCTGTCCACTCTTCTTCATTATCCAACTCTCTTACTCTCTATTTGTCTTATATTTTAGGAATTTTATTCAGATTTAGATTTTTTTGTTCTAGTAATTTCTTTTGATCTTGATTTTGTTACTTTAGATAATTGTCTTTGATTTTTTTCATCTCTTTGGTAATACTTTCAATTTTTTTATAATTTTTGATTGCTATCTGAAGAAGTTGATTTAAGAGATTTTTCTTTATTTTCAATTCTGATGAGTATTTTGAACTCGTTTTTTAGTTCATTTAGATAGGTTCATCCATGTTTTTCTTTGATCTTCATATATTTTATAGATTTATGATCTGGATTTATAATATTATTAGTGTAAATAATCATATTGCAACTAATTGGAATTTTACAAATAAAATCACATAAAAAAATTAAAGAATTTTTGAATAAAGAACATGTGGGTCGTATTTCTAGTATTGATGAGAATGGATATCCTCAAATAATTCCAATGAATTTCGTTTTTTTAAACGATATTGTATACATGCATTCTCATATCAAAGGTGAAAAAATAGATAACATTAATCGAAATAGTAAAGTTGGTTTTGAAGTTGATAGAGAATTGGAGTTTTTACCTTCATATTTTGAAGATCCTAAAAATGCATCATTAGCTGATACGTTGTATATCAGTGTTGTACTCAAAGGCGTTGCTACACTTGTGACAGATAAGGAAGAAAAAACACTTGCATTAAACGGTCTTATGAAAAAATATCAGCCTGAGGGAGGATATGACCCAATCCACTCTTCTATGAGAGTTTTAGATGCCGTTGCAGTTATCAAGATTATTCCTAAAATTCTTTATGGAAAATATAAAATCGGACAAAACATGCATCCTGAAAATAGATTGGTTCTGGCAGAAAAAATATTTAAAAGAAACTCTCCAACCGCAAAAGAAACTTTAAAAATAATGGGATTTGAAATAACCAGTTCTGGAATACAAATGGTCGATGATCCTGTTTGGTAGATTCTATAAAATACGGTTTTAATTTAACTCCTTTTTTTGACATGTCAATTTCAATCATCTGTGTGTTTCAGTTAGGTGAACAACAATCACTTCCCTGTTCTCAAACTCATAATTGCAAACAATGCAATATTTTTCATAACGAAAATTTCAATCTTTAATTAATAAATAAAATCAAAATATGGTACTGTGCTAACCCGCGTTAAATCATGGTGTGCCGTAGGTAACACTATGAGAATAGTTAGCTATAAGTTCAGTTTTAGACGATTGTGACTGTTGCAACAAATTCATAAATTTGAACTTGTATCTGAATTTGAGCCCACAGGTGATCAACCTCAAGCAATTGATGCTCTAGTTTCAGGTGTCAAAAAGGGAACTATTCAGACTCTGCTAGGTGTAACGGGAAGTGGAAAGACCTTTTCTATTGCAAATGTTATTGCAAGAACTGGAAAAAACACTCTAGTTATTTCTCATAATAAAACATTGGCTGCACAACTTTATTCTGAACTAAAACAATTTTTTCCAAAAAATAATGTTGGTTATTTTGTATCATATTATGATTATTATCAACCAGAAAGCTATCTTCCTCAAACTGACACTTATATTGAAAAAGATACTCAGATTAATGAAAAAATTGAAAAGCTACGTTTAGAGGCAACTGCAATGCTTCTGTCTGGCGAACCTACAATTATAATATCTACTGTATCTTGTATTTACTCACTTGGTAATCCAAAGGATTGGGAAGACTTAGCGATTACAATTAATTCCGGCGATGTTACAAAAAGAAGTACTCTTATTAAAAAATTCATTGATGCAAGATATGAAAGAAATGATATTGAACTTACTCCTGGAAATTTTAGAGTAAAGGGTGATACAATAGATATCATTCCTGCATATTCTGAAGATATTGTAAGAATTTCAATGTTTGGTGATGATATAGAGAAAATCATATTACTTGATAATACCTCGCTTAAGGAAAAATACAGTGTTAATCAAATCAAAATTTTTCCTGCAAAACATTATTTGATTGCAAAGGATATACGAGAGAAAGCTGTTCTTTCTATTAAAAATGAACTCAAAGAAAGATTACCTGAATTAAATGAACTAGAAAAGCAAAGATTGGAAATGAGAACAAAATATGATCTTGAAATGATCGAAGAATTAGGCTATTGTTCCGGAATTGAAAATTATTCAAGACATTTTGATGGCAGAAAAGCAGGTGAGAAAGCATTTTGTTTGATGGATTTTTTTGGAGATGATTATCTGCTTGTAATTGATGAGTCTCATGTTACATTGCCGCAACTGCATGGAATGTACAAAGGTGATTATTCAAGAAAAAAACAACTAGTTACATATGGTTTTCGTCTGCCAAGTGCCTATGATAACAGACCATTAAAATTTGAAGAATTTGAAGATTATCTAAAAAACACTATTTTTGTATCTGCTACTCCAAGTGATTATGAGAAAAAAATCTCGTCTCAAATAGCTGAACAGCTAGTTAGGCCCACTGGATTACTTGATCCTTCTGTAGAAATTCGATCAACCAAAGATCAAATGGATGATTTAATTCAAGAAGTTGCTAAAAGAGCCGTTAAAAATGAGCGTGTTTTAGTCACTACTTTGACAAAACGTATGGCAGAGGATCTTGCTGAATATCTTTCAAAAAAACAAGTTAGGGTAAGATACCTGCACTCTGAAATTGAGGGACTACAAAGAACAGAACTAATTAGACAACTACGATTAGGCGAATTTGATGTTCTGGTTGGAATCAATTTGTTAAGGGAAGGATTGGATATTCCTGAAGTTTCTCTAGTTGCAATTTTAGATGCAGACAAGGAAGGATTCCTAAGAAATTTTACTAGTTTAATTCAAACTTTTGGTAGAGCAGCAAGAAATGAAAATGGAACCGTAATCCTGTATGCCGATACTATTACAAAATCAATGTCGCATGCAATAGATGAAACAAAAAGACGTAAAGAAAAACAAATTCAATACAACAAGGAGCATAATATAACTCCAAAAACTATCATCAAATCAGTTCATGAACAAGTTACAACATTGGATGAATCTAAACTAAAATCAACTCATGACCTTGCTGCTGATATTATTGATCTAGAATATCATATGAAAAAATATTCTGAAGAATTAGATTTTGAGAGAGCAATTGAATGTCGAGATAGAATAAAAAGACTGGAAAAAGAGATTAAATTAAAAGATGGCAGAAAGTAAATTAAAGATTCGTGGTGCTAGACATCATAATTTAAAAAATATTGATGTTGATATTCCAAAAAATAAACTTGTTGTAATTAGTGGATTATCTGGTTCTGGAAAATCGACTTTAGCTTTTGATACAATTTATGCTGAAGGACAGAGACGTTATGTGGAATCACTTTCTGCGTATGCAAGACAATTCCTTGAAATGATGGACAAACCTGATGTTGATTCTATTGAAGGACTTTCTCCTGCAATATCTATTCAACAAAAAACCACAAGCAAAAATCCTCGTTCAACAGTTGGAACAACTACTGAAATTTATGATTACATGAGATTACTTTTTGCAAGAATTGGAGTTCCTTATTGTGTAAATTGTTCTAGAAAAATATCTAGTCAATCAATTGAAACTATTTGTGATTCTATTATTAGGGATTTTGCTGATCAAAAGATTTTGATTTTATCTCCAATTGTTCAAAGAAAAAAAGGAACTTATGAGAAATTATTTGAACAGATAAAAAAAGATGGATACTCTAGAATACGCCTAAATGGAGACATTTTGAGCCTAGATGATACAATTCCTCTACTTGATAGACAAAAATGGCACAATATTGAGATTGTAGTTGACAGAATCCAGACAGAAAAATCCGAAAGATCTAGGCTTTTTGAAGCAATACAGACTGCAATTAAAGCATCAAAAGGTGATGTTATGGTTTCCTCTGAAAAGTCTGAAAAGATTTTTTCACAAAATAACGCATGTCCTTACTGTGGATTGACAATTGGTGATCTAGAACCACGAACTTTCTCGTTTAACTCCCCATTTGGAATGTGTAAGGCATGCAACGGCTTAGGTATAAAGATGGAATTTGATGAAGATCTTGTAATTCCAGATAAGAGTAAATCGATTTTAGATGGTGCAATTATTCCTTGGAGTGGTAGATTTTCTGCATTTCGAAAACAAGCATTAAGAGCTGTTGGTAAAAAATTTGGGTTTGATTTAATGACACCAATTGAAAAAATATTGCCAAAACATCTTAAAATTATTTTACATGGTTCCAATGATTTGATTGATTTTAAGTACCAATCAAAATCTGGTGATTCCTCTTGGCAATACACCGATGCATTTGAAGGCGTACTTGTAAATCTCCAGCGGTCATTTATGGAAACAGACTCTGAATCAAAACGTGAGTGGTTAAAACAATTTATGCGAGATACTCCATGTACTGCCTGTCATGGAAAAAAGCTAAAACCAGAGTCACTTGCAGTAAAAATTAACGATAAGGGAATAATGGATGTGTGTGATTTATCGATAGACCATTGCTATGATTTTTTTTCTACATTACAATTAACCGAAAATGAACAATACATTGCAAAAGATATACTGAAGGAAATTAAAGAACGATTAGAATTTTTAATGAATGTAGGATTAAACTATCTTACATTAAATAGATTAAGCTCCACATTATCTGGTGGAGAATCTCAACGAATTAGATTGGCAACTCAAATTGGTTCTAATCTTACTGGAGTCTTGTATGTTCTTGATGAACCCACAATTGGGTTACATCAGCGCGATAATGAGCGTCTCATTAAAACGCTAACAAAACTGCGAGATTTGGGAAATACTGTCATTGTAGTAGAGCATGACGAAGAAATTATGCGAAATTCAGATTGGATTGTTGATTTAGGACCTGGCGCAGGAGTCCATGGAGGTAACGTAGTATTTGAGGGAACTGTAAAACAAATCCTTCATAACAAAAAATCGGTAACCGGAGAATATCTAAAAAATAATTCTCTTATAAAACTTGAAGGAAAAATTCGTAATTGCTCTGGTACTTTGATCATTAAAGGTGCCTCCGAAAATAATCTAAAAAACATAGATGTTGAAATTCCACTTGGTCTGTTTGTTTCAGTAACTGGAGTTTCTGGTTCTGGAAAATCTACATTGATTAATGATATTTTATTAAAATCACTTGAAAACCATTTTTATAAATCAAATGTCAAATCTGGTACTTATAGTGAAATTTTAGGTCTTGAGAATATTGATAAAGTAATTGCAATTGATCAATCCCCAATCGGTAGAACCCCACGTTCTAATCCTGCAACTTACATTGGAGCATTTACTCCCATTAGAGAACTATATGCAAGTACTGAATTAGCAAAAGAAAGAGGATACTCTCTAGGACAATTTTCTTTTAATGTAGCTGATGGAAGATGTTTTGCATGTGAGGGAGACGGTGTTAAACAAATAGAGATGCAATTTTTATCAGATGTTTATGTAAAGTGTGATGAATGTAAAGGAAAACGATACAATTCTGAAACACTTTCTGTTTTGTATAAAGGAAAAAATATTTCTGATGTGTTGAACATGACTGTTTATGAAGCACTTCAATTTTTTGAAAATATTCCGTCAATTAAAAGAAAATTACAAACTGTTTATGATGTTGGTCTAGGATATATAAAATTGGGACAATCATCAACTACATTATCTGGTGGTGAAGCACAAAGAGTCAAACTTGCATCAGAATTATCAAAAAGAGGAACTGGAAAAACATTCTACATTCTTGATGAGCCCACCACTGGACTGCATTTTGCTGATGTTCAAAAACTACTTGATGTTCTAAACAGACTGGTAAATTTAGGAAACACCGTATTGGTAATTGAGCACAATTTGGATGTGATTAAAAATTCTGATTGGCTAATTGATTTGGGACCTGAGGGCGGTGATGAGGGTGGAAAGGTAGTAACAGTTGGAACTCCTGAACAAGTTTCAAAGGCACCTGGAAGTTATACTGGAAAATATCTTAAAAAATTACTCAAGTAATGACTAAAACAATGACTTTTGATATCTTGAAAATTAACATTCCGTCAAATCCTGGTATTTATCTGATGAAAGATTCTCATGAAAAAATTATCTATATTGGTAAGGCAAAGAATCTAAAAAACAGAGTAAGATCATATTTTTTAAAAAATCAAAATTATAAAACACAAAAACTCGTAAAAAATATTTCTGATATTGAATTTGTTTTAACTGATAATGAAAGTGAGGCCTTTCTATTAGAATCTAATATGATAAAAAAACATAGACCAAAATTCAACATTGAATTAAAAGATCAACAGCGATACACATATCTTAGAATTTCTAATGAAAAGTATCCTAGGTTACTTGTTGCAAGACGAACTCGTGATGGAAAGTTTCTTGGTGGTGGTAAGATATTTGGACCCTTTATGCAAGGAAGCTCCAAACTACTGACTATTGGAACTCTGCGAAAAGCATTTCAAATTAGAATTTGTAAACAATTACCAAAAAAAGTCTGTCTAGAATATCATCTTGGGAACTGTGAAGGTCCATGCGAATTCAAAGATGCCCAGGAAAAATATACTCATCATGTCTCTGCATTAGAAGAGGTACTAAAAGGAAAAAATCAAACTCAAATCTTTACCGAAAAATTAAAAAAAGAGATGTCACAAGCTGCTGATTCCCAACAATTTGAACGTGCAAAAGACATTCGAGACACTCTGATAAGATTGGGAAGCCTCCAAACAAAACAAAAAATGGAATATGTTGAAAATTCTGATGAGGAGTATTTTGGAATTGCTGATAAAGACCAAACAGTGACTGTGATGAATTTTAGAATGATTAATGGCGTGATGCGAGATAGCGACAAATTCTTTTTTGATCTTGTTGGGGATAATGATTTTTCAAATTTTCTATTTCAATATTATACAGTACACAAAATTCCAAAACTTATTTATGCTAATAAACTTCCTAACAACAAAATTCTTCTAGAGTCATTGCTTTCTAAGCAAGCAGGTTTTTTAGTTGAAATTATTTGTCCTAAACGTGGTAAAAAAAAAGACATCATTGATTTAATTTTAAAAAATATTTCTTTGATTCATTCTAACGGCGGTAATCCAGGTTTAATAGAATTAAAAGAAATTTTACATCTATCTGTTATCCCTAATGTGATTGAGTGCTTTGATATTTCAAATCATGGAGATGAATTTGCCGTAGGTTCGATGTCTAGATTTGTAAATGGTAAACCTGACAAATCTGGTTACAGAAAATTTAGAATTAAAACAGTTTCTGGTCGAGATGATTTTGCAATGATAGGTGAGGTAATCAAACGGCGATATCTTAGATTGCAAGAGGAAAATTCAAAATTACCTGATTTGATATTAATCGATGGTGGAAAAGGACAACTAAATGCTGCACTAAAGTCATTGCAATCTCTGGGATTACATGTTGATTGTATTTCACTTGCTAAAGAAAATGAAGAAGTATATGTGCCAAATCAAAGAAACTCCATTGTAATTTCTAAAGATAAAGATGCATTGAAAGTTTTACAACATGCTAGAGATGAAACTCATAGATTTGGTGTTACATATAATAGAGCAATTCGTAAAAATAAAATAAAATAAGAAAAAAGGAAATTTTTTGCTTAGTTGACTATAACTTTTCCAACCATCCATGGGTGTACCATGCAGAAATAATCATAGGTTCCTGCTTTATCAAATGTGTGTAAATATTTTGCTTTTCCCATGACTAGACTGCTGTCAAATACTCCTGATGGACCATCAGCAGGACTGCCACCTGTTACTGTGTGTGCCGCAGTATCTACATTGTCCCATTCTACAGCATCACCTACATTGATTGTAACTGATGCTGGAGTATAACACGCATTCGATGTTTCACAACCTGGTGATGAAGTTCCAGCTGGAATTGTTACGCTAACTGTTTTTGGTTCAGATGTTTCAACTGGTGCAACTTGTTCAGTTTCAACTGGTGCAACTTGTTCAGTTTCGATCTTTACCTCTTCTTTAATCTCTTCAGTTTTTTCTGTTGTCGTTGCTGCGCTTTTTACCTTTTCTGCAATGCTTGCCATAGGGTCAACTTGTGTCTTTGGTTCAGTATTTGCAATTACTGGGGCTTTAGAAACTGGAGCGTTATCTTGAGCATATCCGGCATAGGCTGCAAAACCTACACCTACAGCTACAATTGCAATAGAAAATGCAATTGCTGCTTTGTCTATGTTTGCCATAATTGATCACAATGATTTTCTCAAGCTAAATAAATCTAATCTTTGTTTTTACGGTTATATTTTGAAATAATTATAATATTCCTACGATGATTGATTTTAATTTGATTTTAATTTGATTTTAATTTGATTTTAATTTGATTTTAATTTGATTTTAATTTGATTTTAATTTGATTTTAATTTGATTTTAATTTGATTTTAATTTGTGTGCTTTTTTATATCTTCAAAAATTTGCATGAATCTAAAATATCAATTGAAAATTTCATATGATTGCTTTAATTGATTTTAGTAATGGTTAATCATATTGAACAGTTCTTTCTTTTATTACTCCACATGCCTCATAAATTATTAATGCGTTGAGGTCGCCACCAAATAACTCTAGTTTTTGGTCTTAAAGCTCCTCTGTATTATGTTTTTTTAACCGCTAAATTTTTCTCAGATTCCACCAATTCGTATTTTATTTTTAATTTTCTTTGTTTAATTAACTGCCTGATGAAAAAAATCCTTTTTTCGATAAATTTATCATCATTTTTTTGATTTGACGATAAATGTTCAAATATTATTTTATCATCCGTTGTTATTTTTACACTATCTTCATTTTTTATGATAAATGTGCCAATTCCCCAGAATAGTCCAACATGTAATCCAATGTATTTTGATTGCTGATTTGTTACTTTATCCAAGTAGATTTCTGCGTGTTCTCTTTTTTGTTCTACAATTGAATTACTTGTTTGGATGACCCATGATATTGACTTTAAATTTCCATCAAAAAATAAAATGTGCTCCAATTGTCAACCAAAAAGTGGTTTTTTGTCTATATATTTTGAATCCCGCCCTTATGATCAAAGATTCAAAGATTGACATATGTTAGAGTCACACACATTCTTTTCAAAAATGGTGGATGAACTTGTAGAATTTTCAGAATATGATCCTGAACTAGCTGATGGAATTCGTTGGCTAGATGATCAAGCTCAAAAAAAAGGCATCTCATTTTATGATATGGTTTTTGAAGTGTTGTACAAGCATGATGTAAATTCTAAAGCAAAAGAATGGCTTAATACAAGAAATTAAAAATTACTTTCTCAAATCAAGAGGTTTGTATTCGCAACCTTCTGGCCCACAATATTTTCCGACATATACTGCTTTTGGTCTGTACAGTGCAGGTTTTGGTGCTGCTTCCGCAAATTTTTCTTCAATAATATGTGCTGCCCAACCTACGACTCTTGATATTGCAAAAATTGGTGTGTTAAGATCCATTGGAATTTTTAGCATATAGTAAAGTGAAGCACTGTACAAATCTACATTTGGATAGATGTCTTTTCCTTTTTCTCTTTTCATTTCATCTCTTGTGGTTGATTCCACTTTTTCAGTGATGTCATACCATGGATCGCCTGTTTTTGCAGCAAGTTTTCTTGATAATTCTTTAAGAATCTGAGATCTAGGATCATATGTTTTATACACCGCGTGCCCCATGCCCATAATTCTTTCACCTTTATTCATTTTATCTTTAATCCATGGAACAACATTGTCTGTTGTACCAATCTCTAAAAGCATCTTCATTACTTCTGTGTTTGCTCCTCCGTGTAATTCCCCACTTAAAGCACCAATCGCTGCACTAGTTGCTGAATACATATGTGCTCTAGTTGATGCAACTTGTCTTGCAACAAATGTAGATGCGTTAAATGTGTGCTCTGCATGAAGAATTAAACACACATCAAAAATTTTTTCAATCTCTGCATCTGGTTTTTCGCCTGACATCATGTACAAAAAATTTGCAGCGTGATCTAAAGTTGGATCTGGATCAACTATTTCTAATCCGTTTCTCACTCTTTGCCAACTTGCAATTATTGTTGGTACTTTGGCGATTATGTTAATAGCTCTATCATAACTTGCTTCTTTAGTTGCAAATTCTTCGTCATAATACCCTGCAAGTGCTGCCACAAATGCCTGTAGCATATCCATAGGGTCTGCATCTTTTCTCCAATTTCCCATGTTGATCTGCATTCTCTTTGTAATCCATCTTGCATCACTTAGTTTGGATTTGAATTCTAATAGTTGTTCTTTGGTTGGTAGTGCATCATGTAATAACAAATATGCGGTTTCTTCAAAACTTGATCTTTTTGTAAGTTCTAATATGTCATAGCCACGATAAATCAGCTTACCTTTTTCACCATCTATATTTGAGATTCTTGTATCTGCAACCTCAATTCCACGTAAGCCTATGTTTTTTGTCTCCATATAGTTACTTTGTCAAATCTTTTATTATATTTTTGTGAGAAATATGTTTCTTAAGTTTAGTAATTAGTCTAATCTGACAACTCTAGCTCATAAATGATTATTTTTCGATAAAAACTAAATGAATCCCTCTGAGAGAGAACTTTTAGAGAAACTTGATAATCTTGTTTTAACTGCATCTGGAGATGAATTACGAAAAATTCAAGAAATTGATCTTCAAACTCAGCTAGATGGTGTATCATTTTATGATGTATTTGTAAATTCAACATCTTTGACAAATCAAAGTATAAAACAAGAATCAATGAAATCTAAGTAGATTTCATTCTTGATTTAAATGAGGGCATGTAAGTGAATCGACAATAATGATCTCATCTAAGACAAAGAAAACTGTAACGCCTAACAAGAAAAAAATAGTGAAAAAAACAAAACTCACTCAACAAAGAACTAAAATTATTTGTATATCTCATAAAGAAGATGCAGATGGAATCAGTTCTGCAGCTTTGATTAGACAGGCTTTTGGTGGCGATTCTGTTCTAGTTGATTATCCCGGTCAGATGGAGGCAATACAAAAAGTTTGTGCAGATGAAAAATTAAAATCCCTATTTATCTGCGATTTGGGTCTTAGTAAAAAGAATCAAGATGAGTTTGTTGAATTACTAAAAACTCTAAAAAAGAATCGTGTATCTGTAACCTATATAGATCATCATGATATTGATCCCGATATTGCAAAAGCTCTGGAAAAAATTAAAGTTAAAATGATTCATGACATCAACGAATGTACCACAGTTCAAGTCTATAATGCATTTAAAACGAAGCTTTCTGATCATGCTCCATTCATTGCAGCATGTGCAGCTATTACTGATTATATGGAAGATAGACCAATTGGTTCTAAATTACTCCAAATCTATGATAGGCAATTTGCATTGATCAATGCAACTGTTCTTACTTACAATATAGTTGGACATCAAAAGGATCCTGATTATTTGTTATATCTTGTAGAGGAATTGGCAGAGTCTAAATTCCCACATGAAATTCCAAATACTTTTGAGTTTGCTCAAATTCAAGTTGACAAATTAGCTCAGATTATTACAAAAGTCAAAGAAGGAATGAAAACGATGAAAAATATTGGATACATGGAAATTATGGACTCCGGAGCAAGCGGCGCTGTTAATTTTGTTTTAGGATTATCTGGAAAAGATGTGGGTGTTGCATACAAAGAAAGAGTTGATCACGGCATCTATGCTGTTTCAGTTAGAGGCTCAAAATCTTGTAAATTTCACTTGGGACAAATTGTTAATCTTCTTGCCACTAAACTTGGTGGCTCTGGTGGAGGACATGATAAAGCATGTGGCGCAGTAATTCCAAAACCAAAAATTCAAACATTCCTTAAAGAATTTAATAAAAAATTAAACTAAATCTGAAAATCGTCTCAACTTTATCTTATTTCTACTATTGCATCAATCTCAGTCATTGCATTTAGTGGCAAGCTTGATACTCCGACTGCAATTCTAGTGTGCTTTCCACTGTCTCCAAATATTTCATAAAGTAAATCTGATGCAGCATTAATTACTTTTGGATGTTGTATGAATTCTGGCACGGAATTTACAAATCCTGATAGTCTCACAAATCTAGAAATTTTTTCTAGATCTCCTAATTCTTTTTTTAATTGTGCAAGTATGTTTATTGTGCAAATTTTTGCTGATTTTTGTGCAGTTTCAATATTTGCATCTGATACTTTTCCTGTAAATGCTACTTTCCCATCTTGTAATGGAATTTGTCCTGAAACATATAACAAATTTCCAGTTTTTACTAGTGGAATATATGAACCAGCAGGGGGTGGTGGAACTGGAATGTTTATTCCGATTGATTTTATTTTCTCTTCTATCATGAATTTACGGTTTAATTCGGATGATTTTAGTTTTTATTTATTTTTATGGTAACCTTTTCACCTTTGCTTTGATTATTTTGATATATTGTTCTTGTTTTATATCCCTGTCTTTGTAGACAACCATCTAAGATATACACCCATGGTAACGAATGACCACTGTTTAATTTAGATTCAACTGTTATGTTTTTGGTATTAACATCAAAATTTACATGTCCTGAACACGTGGTTTGTAGTGCAATATCGATGATCTCAATTATTTCATCTAGTGATTTATTTTTTAAATTAATCCCATTTTTCTCAAGTAATCTGAGCATATCTAAATCAGGTTTTTTTGAAACCATTGTTGAATTTAGAATGTGTGTTAATCCGTTATCATTGATAATTCGAATAATTTTGTAGACTTCTTGTGCTTCATTTTTTGTCATATCTGCAAAAGCATCTGTTTTAACTGAATTTCTCCAAATATCTACAAAAACTCTGTTTTGGTTTATTCCTAATACTTCAGTTGATGAGAATATTGCACCTTTGCCATTTTCATCATCAATCATTAATACTTCTGTTTCATCAAACACAAAACAATTTTGTACTATGTCTGATGATCTAATTTTTACTTCATTTGGTATTGATCTGTATGATTCTGAACAAATCTGTGTTGATGGTAGTAATAATTTCACTTCTAAATTTCTACGAAGTACTGATAGTAACGGTTCTCTACATTCTCCTAGTAATCCTAATCCCCATTGATCAACCATGATGTTGATAGAAGATTTTGAACCTTCAATCATTATTCTTAACTGTTCAAGTACGTTGTTTGCACTAATGTGAAAATATCTTTTTTCTTCTGAACCTCTTGATTTTCTGCTTTCTTCACTTGCCTTTTTTAAATTTGAAATCAATGCATTCATTGCATTTACTTTGTTGATTTGTTCATGGATAATTGAATCAAATGCATCTTCAGGTGCAATCGCTGTACACATAATTGGTTTACTTTTTGAAATAATGACTAATTTTTTACTTTCTAGTTTTAATAGTGTTGGATATATCTTGGTTCTTGGAAGATCTGAATAATAAGCAAGTTCGCTTGCTGATATCGTTCCTTTTGTTATGAGTGCAACATATGCCTGAGCCTCATACTTACTCAAGCCAAATTCTTCTAGACTTACAGTTAGGGCTTGTTCATTTACCATGGTTTTTCTTTACATATGATTAAGTAATATCGAAAGCTAAATTCCTTTACACAAATACTCAAAAAAATTCAAAATTGTAACTCCTTAGTAGTGTTACTGCGGTTACTGATAAAATTGTGACACCGTCTTGAAATATCAAATATGTGTTGATATATTGGTATGATGCTCAATCCCAATCTTGTAAGAACCGAATATTCTAATGTATCTCAAGCAGTCACTATAGTTCCAAGACTAGAATATTCGCATTATTTACTAAGTGGTATACTAGATACTTTAAAAAGAAAAAAAATAGATATAAAAAAATCAAATCGTGTTTATCTTAAACTAAATAATAATGATCATACTTGTGTTCACGCACTTGATTTTGAAAGAACTATCTCCTTTTCTTTAGAAATTCTCTCTAAAACTCAAAAGAAAATTAACTCAATATCTGATATTACAAGTATTCCTAAACTTTTGCCTTTGATCCCGATGATGCGAACTGTTAGTGCTCAGCTATATGCTTTACTTCCTGTTTGTAGCCAAAATCTTTCAGAACTATCCGTACATTTAGGTAGTGTTATTTTAGATTCAGCAATTCTTACTGAATCTAGATTTGATTTTAGTCAGTCCAATATTGAATCCTCTTTAGTTCTAAATGAAGTAAAATTGATGGTCAACTCTAAAATAAATAAGCAGTATCCTAATCTTGATTTTTCTAAAGCATGCAATACTTGAATTTTCTTAACCTTAAAGCCAATTTACCGAATGATATCTCTAATATTCAATCAATATCAGCAAAAATTGAAAAAAAAATATCTGCATTTGATGCTAAAATTGATAAATTAACTGTGGAGGAATTACAGGACATAAATAAAATTGTTGGATTAGCTAGTTTTATGTTATGTAAATACGAAGATAAAAAAGAAGCACGTTTGATTTTACAACACTTTGTTTCCATTATAGGGGAATCAGCGCAATCTATGGAAAGCATTGATGATGATATCTCTGAATTAATTTTATCTGCTGAAGATTCTATTAACAAAGTAAAGAATATGCACTCAAAACTTTCAGAAAAATCAGATCTTGAAAGATCATATCTTGATGAATCTGACGATATATCAAAAAATGGTTCATTTAATTTAACCAATTTTACTACACCAATTAACACCTCCATATACCAAGAAAAATCTCCAGTGGATACTGTGCAAGTGATATGAGTTTAGCACCACAAGAACTAGAAAATAATGCAAGCAAGTATGCTTCGGAGGCAATCAAGTTTGACTCTCAAGGCGCACGAGGTATGGCGATCACACACTACCAACATGCAATTGACGCACTCGTTAAACTAATCCAACTTTATCCAACAAGCAAACTTAATCCTATTTACAAAGATAGATGCAATTCTTATCATAATCGAATAACAGCACTTCAAGAATCCCGTGGAGTTGAACCTGCTGTTGACCCAAATGCATCACCTAAAGAACAACAAGCATCTGTCCAAAGACAAACTGATGAAAACGACTTTGAAGACCTTGTAATGAAAGAAAAACCCAACGTTACTTGGAGTGAAGTCATTGGATTAGATGATGCAAAGAATGCTTTACGTGAATCTATTGTTTATCCTACAAAAAGACCAGATCTATTCCCTTTAGGATGGCCAAAAGGAATGCTTCTTTACGGTCCCCCGGGAACTGGAAAGACCATGTTAGCTGCTGCAACTGCAAATGAAATGGACGGTTATTTCATTAATGTTGACGCAGCATCTATGATGAGCAAATGGTTAGGTGAAGCCGAAAAGAACGTTTCAAAATTGTTTGTAATGGCAAGAAAATATGCTGAAAAAGAAGGTAAGCCTGTTATTCTATTTGTAGATGAAGTTGATTCTCTTTTGGGTTCTAGAAATAGTGAAGTTGGTGGAGAAGTAAGAACCAAAAACCAATTTTTAACAGAGATGGATGGTGTTAATGGAAAAGGTAAAGATTTGATGCTTTATGTTATCGGTGCTACAAACAAACCATGGAGTCTTGATTGGCCATTTCTTAGAAGATTCCAAAAAAGAATTTATGTTTCACTCCCAACTCAAACCGCAAGAGAAAATCTATTTCAGCAGTACACCGCTCCATTGAAAAATGCAGCTAGAGTCAACGTAACAGAACTCTCAAAACTATTTGATGGTTATAGTGCAAGTGATATTAAAGATGTTTGTCAAGCAGCACAAATCAAAGCCGTTCATGAAATATTCAATGCTCCTGATTATCATGAACCAGTAGAAGGTGAAGCTCCGATACAACCCCGTGAACTTACAACCGCTGACTTTAAGGCAATTATGGAACGAAGAAAACCAAGTGTTTCACTTGAGATGGTACGTGCATACCACAAATGGAGTGAAGAATTCCGCGCCCTTTAAGATCTATTTTATTTTTTTAGCGATCAACCTTCAAAAAACTTAAATCCAGAATCAAAAGTACTCGTCGAGGGTCACAATTAATACAAAAAAATCAGTCCATACAAGCAAGTTTGGGAAGCTAATTTTTGATGATGGTGTGGTTTTGGATGGCAAAGGATTTGGTTATCCTACAACTGTTTTTGGTGAAATCGTCTTTAATACTGGAATGGTAGGGTATGCGGAGACTCTGACTGATCCATCTTATAATGGCCAAATTCTCACCCTTACCTACCCTCTTGTTGGAAACTATGGAGTCCCAGATCCATCAATTAAAGACAAGGATGGAATATCATCCTTCTTTGAATCTGATAAAATTCAAATAAGAGGCTTAGTTGTCCACGAGCTCTCTTTATCTGCAAGTCATTGGAATATGTCGATGACTCTAGATGAGTGGATGTACAATGAAAAAATTCCTGGAATTTCAGGAATTGATACTAGAGCCATAACAAAAAATCTTCGCCAAGGCGGAGTCAAAATGGCAGCATTGGTAGTATCCGATACTGAAATAAATGTAGAAGAAGTAAAAAAACAACTTGCAAAAGCAACTCATTATAACTCTGAACAATTTATGGATACAGTATCAACAAAACAGGACGTAGTTTATGGCTCTGAAGAAAAATCTGTTGTTGTCATTGACACTGGCACAAAAAATGCTATATTGAGAAATATCCGTGAGTTAGGATACAAGGTTATTCGATTACCTTGGAACGCATCTTTTGAGAAAATAATGTCTTATCATCCTAGCGGAGTTGTGATTAGTAATGGTCCTGGCGATCCTCAGAAATGTCCTGATACTATAGAAACTGCAAAAAAATTAATTGAAAAAAACATTCCTACACTTGGAATATGTTTAGGTGCGCAAATCATCGGACTTGCTGGAAACACTCAAACTTACAAATTAAAATATGGTCATCGGGGACAAAATAAACCGTGTGTTAATCTGGAAAATAATCAGGTCTATGTTACAAGTCAAAATCATGGTTATGGTATAACTCCTGAATCATTGAAAACCTCTGAATTTACTTTATGGTTTACAAACGCAGACGATAAAACAGTCGAAGGAATCAAACATAAAAAACAAAATTGTATTGCAGTTCAATTTCATCCTGAAGCTGCACCTGGACCTTATGATTGTAAATTCGTCTTTGAAGAGCTCAAGCACCTTATGGAGGAAGGCAAATCTGCCAAAAAATGAGTCGATAAAAAAAATTCTTGTACTTGGTAGTGGGGCAATAAAAATCGGAGAAGCCGGCGAGAGTCGCTAAAACGACCGTCAATTTGACTACTCCGGAAGCCAATGCCTCAAAGCAATACATGAAGATGGACTGAAAAGTATTCTAATCAATCCAAATATTGCAACAATTCAGACAGATACTAGATTTGCAAATAATGTCTATTTGTTACCTGTCAATACCGAGTATGTAGAATCTGTTATCGAAAAGGAAAGACCAGATGGGATAATGTTGGCATATGGGGGTCAAACTGCTTTAAATTGTGGTATGAATCTTGCAGAAGCAGGCATACTTGAAAAGTATGGGGTACATGTTTTAGGTACACAAATTTCAGGAATCCAAAAAACTGAGGATCGTCAACTCTTCAAAGATAATATGACTCAATGTAACGTCCCAATTCTAAAAAGCAGAACCGTTACTAATTTTAAAGATGCAAAAGAGATTGCTCAGGAATTAGGATATCCTGTAATTATTCGAGTAGCTTATACTCTTGGAGGTAAGGGTGGTGGAGTTGCTTACAATGAAATTGAATTACATGAAATTGTAGAACGTGGATTACGCGCAAGTCTTGTGGGACAAGTTCTAGTTGAAGAATATATTGGACATTGGAAGCAAATAGAATATGAAGTAATGCAGGATTGGGATGGAAATAATGTTGTTGTTTGTAATATGGAAAATGTTCTTTCAATGAAAGTTCATACTGGTGATAATATTGTAGTTGCACCTTCTCAGACAATTAATAATAATGAATATCACATGCTCCGTACCGCAGCATTACGTGCAACAAAACATGTTGGAATTGTAGGAGAATGTAATATCCAATATGCATTAGATTCTGACTCTGATCGATACGTTGCAATTGAAATTAATCCTAGACTGTCTCGCTCTTCTGCTCTTGCAAGTAAGGCAACTGGATATCCATTAGCATACATGTCTGCAAAAATTGGATTAGGATATACATTACCTGAATTAGTAAATAGAATCACAAAAACAACTACTGCTTGTTTTGAACCATCATTAGATTATATTGTATGTAAACATCCTCGTTGGGATTTTGGTAAATTTGATCTTGTAAAACGTAAACTTGGTCCTACTATGAAATCTGTTGGTGAAGTTATGTCAGTTGGAAGAAGCTTTGAGGAATCATTACAAAAGGCAATACGTATGCTTGACATTGGGAATGATGGTCTTGTTCTAAACAGAGTAAACATGAAAACATTTGATGAAGAGCAAATAGAAGATAAACTCTCTCATCCTGATGACTTGATTTTGTATTATGTTGCGGCTGCGCTAAAAATTGGAATTTCTGTTGAAAGAATTTACAAATTATCTGCAATTGATCCATGGTTTATTGAAAAGATCAAAAATATTGTAGATATGGAATCCAAATTAAAACAAGAAGAACTTGAAACTCCGTTACTTTGGGAATCAAAAAAATTAGGATTTTCTGATAGGCAAATTGCCCGTGCAAAGGACAAATCTCCTGAGGAAGTACGTGAAATACGAAAAAAAGCTGGAGTTTTACCCTCCGTAAAACAAATTGATACTTTGGCAGCAGAATGGCCTGCCGTCACCAATTACCTGTATTTGACATATGGTGGTAATCAAAATGATATTCAAATCAGTCCTGATGAAAAAGGAATAATCGTACTTGGCGCCGGACCATATCGTATTGGTAGTAGTGTGGAATTTGATTGGGGCACTGTAAACATGGTTTGGGGATTGCAAGAAAACGGTGAAAAAAATGTTTCAGTTGTAAATTGTAATCCGGAAACTGTTTCAACTGATTATGATATCTCCACTAGATTATACTTTGAAGAATTAACTCTGGAGAGAATTTTAGATATTGCTGAATTTGAAAAACCAAAAGGAATCATTACATGTGTTGGAGGACAAACTGCAAATAATCTGACTTTAGGTCTTGCAAAACAAGGTGTTAACATTATTGGGACTGCTGCAAATGATGTTGACAGGGCAGAAGACCGTTCCAAATTTAGCGCTGAACTGGACAAATTACATATTCAACAACCGCGATGGCAAGCATTTTCAAATGTTATAGAGGCCAAAAACTTTGCAAATGATGTAGGATTCCCTGTAATTGTTAGGCCTTCATATGTATTATCAGGGGCTGCAATGAAAGTTGTCTGGTCTCAAGATGAATTAAAAAAATATGTTAAAGAAGCAACTGATGTATCCCCTGATCATCCTGTAGTAATTTCAAAATTCATGTTAAATTCACTTGAAGTTGATGTTGATGGAATTAGTAATGGGATTGACGTAATAATTGGAGCAATAGTTGAACACATTGAAAGCGCTGGTGTTCACTCTGGTGATGCTATGATGTGTATTCCCCCATGGAGGTTAAATAACAAAACTATTGAAACAATAACTGAATATTCTATAAAGATTGCAAAAACGTTTAATGTCAAAGGACCGTTTAATTTACAATTTTTAATACATGATGATCATGTATATGTAATTGAATTAAACATTAGAGCATCACGCTCTATGCCATTTGTATCAAAACTTGTTAAGACAAATCTGATTATGCTTGCAGCAAAGGCAATTTTGGGTAAACCACTACCTAAATTGTCTGAAAATAAATGGCAAAAAATTCATAATTTTGGAATCAAAGTACCGCAATTCTCATTCATGCAATTAGAGGGAGCAGATATTACATTAGGTGTTGAGATGCAATCAACTGGTGAAGTTGCATGCTTTGGTACAAGTTTTTACGATGCATTAGCCAAAGGCCTTACTTCTGCTGGATATACACTTCCAAAAACAGGTACTGCGCTTGTTACAGTTGGTGGTTTTCAAAACAAAGAAAAACTGTTACAACCTATTGCCCGATTAAAGTCTCTTGGATTTAAAATCGTAGCAACTGAACATACAGCAGAATTTTTTGAAGAAAAAATTGGCGACATTGAAGTTGTTCACAAAATATCTGAGCCTACAAGAAAACCAAACATTGCAGATTTACTTTATGATCGAAAAATCGATTTTATCATAAACATTCCAAGTACATCAACACTTGAAAAATATGTGGGAATGCTTGAAGATGAATATCAAATTAGACGCAAATCTTTGGAATTGGGAATCCCTGTTCTTACTACAATCGAACTAGCTGATTCTTTTGTAAAAACTTTGGAATGGCTTAAAGACAATAAAACAACAAGAGACCCAATTGAACCGTATGATAAAATCATTTAATGTTCTTATGACATAAAATTTTAATATTTTATTTATTTTGAAGTATGTTCTTGTTCTGTATTCTATAGCACTTGATCAATCATCAATTCATCCCCAATAATTGTTCCATCTAATGTAATTATTTTAGCTGTTGATATGTGTTTGATTCTTTCTATTATTGGCGAAATCGATTTTTCATATTTTTTTTTATGAGTTGCATAAAAGTATCTATTGAATGATGGAATTATCGTGATCTCTATATCTCCTGATTTGTTTGGAAAAATATTTTGTTTTTCTGTTTTTATTGTTACCCACACTCTTTGTCCATTTAATACTGAATCTTCTTGAAAGAATACTGGATGTACATGACCCATGATAATTTTATCAATATGAGAAAAATTCTCTGAAGGCATTGTGTGTCCATGTGTAAGTAAAATGTTTTCTTCAACCATTCCAGTTGAACTGATCATTGATACGTTGTCTGGAACCAATCTCTGTATGTTTGCATCGTGATTTCCTGGAATTAATGTTATATTGCATTTCTCTCCGATCTTTTTAAAAAACAATGGAACTTCATTCCATTCACTTTTTGAAATATTTTTAATACTAGATTTTACATCTCCTAGTAAAATTAGAGAATCTGGTTTTTCTAACTCTATCACATTTGATAATTCTGCTATGGTTTCATTAATGGATGAATTTTTTCCGATAAATATTTCATTTGATGTAAAAATATTTTCAAAACCAATATGAATATCTGTAATTATGATATTCTTTTTCTTCCCCTCTAAAACCATAATCGGGCTTGATGGTATTATCCTTATTTTGAGCATCACAGATATACGATAGACTTTGGATTAAATTCTTGTGAAAAAAGATTCTGGGAGAATTGAATCAGTGGTCTCTGAAAAACGAGTTAAATTACATTTTTTTGAACCCAGCAAAAGAAAACTTTGGACTGTAGTTGGAAAAAGTAAAGAGCATTGGTTAGATCCTGATGCTGAATATTGCTCTTGTAATGGATATTATTTTGGTAGATTAAATAAACAAACAACTTGCTATCATTTGGAATCTGTATATTTAGCTAAACGAGAAAACAAAATAGAACCTATTATCTTTTCTGATGATGAGTATGATGATTTTCTTTCAGGATTGATCTCTGATTTATAACAATACCAAAATTAGAACTTGTTAATAACCAGAAAAAAATACAAAATTATTATGGATGAAAATCAATATAATTTATTAATTGATAAAGTTGCGGCAATGATTGAAAACGATGGTGTTTCTATTGATGAACAAAATGTTCAGAAACTTCAAAAATACAAAGATCATGTAAAATCAAACTCTAATCTCACCGATGAAGACTCTCTAAAATTAGTTTACGAATCATTACTTTATTTAAAATTAAAAAATTCAGAATCTGAAGATCCACTTCAAAAAGGCGATGAATTTGGAGCTGGATTTAGTTAAGCCTATCCTAGTGAAACAGTATCTATATCGTCTTTAGATACCCCTTTCCAAAGTCCTATCATCCCTTCTGGTTTTACTTTTTCAACTTTGGTAATGTGTTGAATTTTTATATGATCTGGTGTAGGTGGCATCCAAAGCATCGCCATATAATCTCCAACATTTCCAACTTTACTTGGTACTGCCATTATGATCTTCTCCTTAGAGAATCCTTTTGAGACTAGGGCGGTAATTGCCTTTTCTTGCAAATCCATTCTTCCATGTGTGAATAAATAGACATTCTTTTGATTGTCAATTTCTACCATGATTCATCTAAAGCCTTATGCTAAATCAATCTTTCTTGATCTATAGCCTACCAAAAAGGGTTAAATTAGAATAAACAAGATTTTGTTATGTGAAGATATTTACTGTGGGAAGCAAATCTTTTGTTACAAGCTTTCAACTTGCAGGTGTACCTGGGATAATTTCAGATACTCCTAAAAAAACATTCGAGGAAATTAAAAAACTAACTGATGACTCTGACGTTGGACTAGTGTTGGTAAGTGATGACATGACTGAATCTATTCGTGATGAGCTAACTGAACTTCGAGCAGCAAGATCCACTCTTGTCTTTGCACTGCCTTCAGCAGGAAGCAAAAAATCTGAAGTTGATTACAGATTAATGCTCAAAAAGATACTTGGTGTATAATTTAATCTACTTATATTCAATGGTATAAAGTTTTGATATGAAGACTGCGTTTGTCAAGGAACCATCTGTTATTTCTATTAATGAAACAGAGAATCCCCTTTTGGGTTCTGGGGATATTCTGGTTCAAATGCATGCATGTGGAATATGTGGCTCTGATCTGGAAAAAGTATTTGGAGAATATGGGCAACCATCAATGCGACTTGGTCATGAACCTGCTGGAATAATAATTGGTGTTGGTTCTGATGTCACTGTATTCAAAAAAGGTGATAGAGTATTTACTCATCATCATGTGCCTTGTTATTCTTGTCACTTGTGTACTCATGGTAATGAAACAATGTGTCCAAAGTACTATGAAACAAATCTATCTCCATGTGGTTTATCCGAAGAATATGTTGTACCGCAATGGAATGTGGAGCATGGTGGCGTGCTAAAGATTCCAGATTCGATGAGTTTTGAAGAAGCTGCAATGATTGAACCACTAGCATGTTGTATTAGGGCCTGGACAAAATACTCTTATCGTGAAGGAGATTCTGTTGCTATTTTTGGTGTTGGCCCTACTGGCATGATGCATGTTATGCTTGCGCAATCTAAAAATTTTTCAAAGATTTTCTGTTTTGATGTAAATGAATTCCGCTTAAAATTTGCAAAAAAATTTAACATTACCGATTCTATTAACTCTCTAGATGAGAAAAGGAAAGAAAAAATTTTAGAACACACTGGAGGTCTTGGTGTTGATATTGCAATAGTTGCAACTAGTAGTCTAAAGGCATTAGAAGATGCGATTGATATGGTACGCAAAGGTGGCTCAATCATGATGTTTGGGGTTCCTTCAAAGGATTCAAAACTTAATCTAGATATGAACAAAATCTATTCTAAAGAGATTACCCTAGTTACAAGTTATGCTGCATCTGATAATGATACAAAGAAAGCGCTAGGATTGATAGAATCGTCTAAGGTAAATGTGAAACAATTAGTCACCCACACATATACAATTTCAAACTCTCAAAAAGCATTTGATCATGCTAGAAGTGGTGACGATGCTATGAAAATAATTATTACAAAATAAGAAAGGCTTAAGAAAGGTATTTTTGTTCTTTCAAAATCGAAGGAACATGGATTGGGGATTGAAAAATAGAATTTCACAAATAATCAAACCACAAAATAATCGTTCATTAATGTTAGCAGTTGATCATGGATACTTTTTGGGCCCTACTGAAAAATTAGAAAACCCAAAAAAAGTAATTGAACCACTATTGAAATACTGTAATTCATTAATGCTCACACGAGGTGTACAACGAACATCAGTTCCAACATCTACTAACGTCCCAATGGTCTTACGTGTCTCTGGAGGTTCAAGCATTATTGGCGAAGATCTATCAAAAGAAGAAATCACAGTTAGTATCAAAGACGCAATCCGATTAAATGCTAGTGCACTTGCAATGTCTATCTTTGTTGGTTCAAAATATGAGCATCAAACTATTGTAAATCTTGGAAAATTAGTAAATGAGGCTGAAGAATACGGAATTCCCGTACTTGCTGTGACTGCAGTTGGCAAAGAACTTGGTAAAGATGCAAGATATCTCTCATTAGCTTGCAGAGTAGCTGCTGAACAAGGTGCTCATATTGTTAAAACATACTATTGTGATAATTTTGAAAAAGTGATTCAATCCTGCCCCGTTCCAATAATTGTTGCAGGTGGAAAAAAGATCCCTGAAAGAGATGCATTGCAATTAACCTATAATGCAATTAAAGGTGGTGCAGTAGGCGTTGACATGGGTAGAAATATTTGGCAATCTGATAACCCTGTAGCAATGATTAGAGCAGTTCGATCCATTGTTCATGGAAATTCCAATGTTGATGAGGCATTCAAACTATATCAAAAATTACGTAATGAAAGACCTAACCAAAACAAACAACAAAAACCACAACAAAAACCAAATCGACCTAACCAAAACAAACAACAAATAAAAAATAATTCTATATTTTAGATAGATGAATGTGAGCAATTTTCCATGTTGGATATTTTATCAATACAAAAGTTGCTCTACTGTTAATTGAAATATGTTCCCCGGTGAATGCCTTGTTGTCAACTAGCATTCCTTTTTGTTTTAACTCCAATGCCACTATTGCAGTGTCTCCAAACACACTGATCTTTGGCTTTTTAATTTGATAGTCATAATCTGAAATGCTTACAAATCTTAATTCTTCTAATTCAATTGCGGTCTGAAAATCTTTTAGATCATAAGGTGGTAAGTCACTAAAACTTGAAAATTTTGCATCGTTAAGATGAATCTCTCTAAGAGATGTAAAGTCCTTTGTCCTTCCTGATTCAAAAAGCATTTCAATTATCTTAATAATTTCTTCATTTTCAGACAAAATTGTCATTTATCATGTAAAAAATTATCAGTTTAAGTCTTCTGTACTGTCTGTGTCTAAAAACACTAGTATTATTCTGAGAATCTTTATTAATTATCTATAATACATTACTTTTGAATTTCAATGAGCACAACGACAAATTATGCATTGGGTGTTTTATCACTAGTTTATCTAGTGCTGTAAAACGTGCTCAGAATTTTAACACATTAAAATTATGGAGATGGATTTGATTGAATAAAATGGAAACTATGACTGGCGCCAGAGCATTGATGGTTGCCATGGAAAAAGAAGGGGTCAAAGAAGTATTTGGCTTACCTGGAGGTGCAAATCTTCCAATGTATGATGAATTTGCTAGATGTGATATTAGACATATCTTGGTTAGACATGAACAATCTGCAGCACATATGGCAGATGGATTTGGTCGAGTAAGTCGAAAACCTGGTGTGTGTTTTGCTACATCTGGACCAGGTGCTACCAACATTCTAACCGGTATTGCCACTGCTCAAGCTGACTCATCTCCTATGATTGCAGTTACTGGCCAAGTTCCAGTTGCAATGATTGGAAAAGATGCATTTCAGGAAAGTGATATTATTGGTATGGCAAACCCCGTTGTCAAATATGCATTTCAGCCAAGAATAGCTTCCGAAATTCCTGAAATGGTTAGAAAAGGATTCTACATTGCAGAAACTGGTAGACCCGGGCCCGTTCTAATCGATGTTCCAAAAGATGTACAACAAAAAGAAGCAACGATGGTTTTTCCCGACGAATTTAAAATTCGTGGATATCATCCATGGACTGATCCTGATATTTTGCATGTTGAAAGAGCAATTGAGATGTTACTTAGTGCTGAAAGACCAATTATTTTAGCTGGAGGTGGAACAATTATTTCATCCGCATTTGCCGAATTGCAATCAATATCTGAATTACTTATGATTCCAGTGGTTACTACTTTCAAAGGAAAAGGCGCATTTCCTGAAAATCATCCCTTATCATTAGGACCAATTGGAATGCATGGTCATGCTGAGGCAAATAAGATGATGACTGAGGCTGATTGTGTTTTGGCAATAGGCACCAGATTTTCTGATAGATCTGTTGGAACATTTGAAGCTTTTGAGAAACGACTAAAAATTATTCACATGGATGTAGATCCAGCTGAAATTGGTAAAAACCAAACAACATCTGTTGCAGTCGTAGGCGACGTACGTGCATCACTTAGAATTATGGTCAAAATGCTCATGCAAAAAGCAGTTAAAAGAAATGAAGAGAATACTTGGATTAAACATGTAAAAGAAACCAAAGCATACTGGAAAGAACATTTGAAATTACATCCGGGTGAAATGGGCGCTGCAAAAATCTTAAGAAAACTAAGAGAAGTTTTACCTCACGAATCTATTGTCACTACTGAAGTAGGTCAACATCAAATGTGGGCATCTTTATTTTATGATGTAATCCAACCTGGTACTTTCTTTAGTTCAACTGGACTTGGAACAATGGGATGGGGGTTCCCTGCAGCTATTGGTGCTAAAGTTGCAAGACCCGATGTTCCTGTTGTGGATATTGCAGGAGATGGTAGTTTTAGTATGACCGAAAACTCACTTGCAACTGCTGTGTTGGAAGATATTCCAGTTATTGTATTTTTATTAAATAATTTCACATTAGGAATGGTTGCACAATGGCAAAGAACTTTCTATAATAGAAGAATGATAGGAGTTGATCAAGGAAAATGTCCTGACTATGTTAAACTTGCAGAATCGTATGGAGCTCAAGGAATACGTGCACAATCAATGGATGAATTAGATAAAGCAATTAAAACAGCATTGAAAAGTGATGTTGCAACTGTAATTGATATACCAATCGATCCCGAAGAAGATGTACTACCATTTGTTGCTCCTGGAACTTCTCTTGCGGATATGATCTTACCATCTTAGTGATAATCATGTGGGCAATTCTAACTTTATTAGTTGAAAATAAACCTGGAATCTTGTTTAAGGTTACTCATCTTTTTAGATCCAGAAACTTCAACATTGACAGTATTTCTGTAGGTGTTACTGATAATCCAGAATACTCTAGAATGACAATCACCACATATGGTGATGAAAGACAAGTTGAACAAATTGTAAAGCAACTTGATAAAATGATTGATACATTGGAAGTAAGGCACTTAGATGAGCACAAGACAGTATTTCGTGAACTAAGTATTTTTAAGATAAAACTTGGTAATGCTAATGATAGTATGGAAGTAAACAAATTGGCAAACGCATATGGTGGCAAAATACATGATGTCCGAAAAGACTCAATGATGGTAGAATTAACTGCCACTCCTGATCAAATCAGAGCATTTGAAGAATTGGTAAAACCATTTGGAATCATTGATGTTGCAAGAACTGGCGTCGCAGCTTTGCAAAGGAGTGGAGCATGAGAGTTAGGATTTTTGATACTACATTAAGGGATGGAGAGCAAACAATTGGAGTCTCTTTATCCCCAGATCAAAAATTAGCGATTGCAAAAAAACTTGATGAATTAGGTGTTGACGCAATAGAGGCAGGGTTTCCCGTGATTTCACCTGGTGAATTCAAAGCTGTAAAAATGATTGCTTCTGAGGGATTATCATGTGAGATTGCAGGATTGACTAGAACCATTAAAAATGATATTGATGCCGCAGTTGATGCAGGACTAAATTATATTCATACGTTCATTGCGACTTCTGATATTCACTTACAATACAAACTCAAAATGACAAGAGACAAGGTACTTGAAAAAGCAATTGAAGCAGTAGAGTATGGAAAATCAAGAGGTCTTCAAGTAGAGTTTTCTGCTGAAGATGCTACCAGAACTGACAGAGAATTCTTAAAAAAAGTATTCGCCGACGTTGCAAAAGCAGGAGCAGACAGAGTCAATATTCCTGACACTGTGGGATACTCAACTCCCGAATACATGGCAGCACTAACAAAAGACACTGTGGAAATTACAAAACTTCCTGTAAGTATTCATTGCCATAATGACTTTGGTTTAGCAGTTGCAAACTCATTAGCTGGAATTCATGCTGGAGCTTCTTGTGCACATGTAACAATCAACGGAATAGGAGAAAGAGCAGGAAATGCTTCATTGGAAGAGTTTTCAATGGCTTTGAAATGCCTTCCATTTGAACAAAAATATGAAACTAATATCAAGTCTGAATTAATTTATGATACATCGCGATTTATCTCAAAGACTGTAGGAATTATAGTTCAACCAAACAAAGCGATAGTTGGAACCAATGCATTTGGCCACGAATCAGGCATTCATACACATGGCGTATTAAGCAATCCTCTCACATACGAGCCAATTAGTCCTGAATTAGTTGGAAGAAGGAGATGGCTACAAGTAGGAAAACATGCCGGAATTCATGGAATGAACGCAATGCTTGCAGAATATGGTGTAAAACCTACCGAAGAGCAATCTAAACAAATCTTAGATAAAGTCAAAACCTTAGGTGACACAGGAAAACAGATCACAGATGTTGAATTACTATCAATTGCAAGTGATATATTGGGAGAAAAAGAACTTAAACGAATTGTTCAACTGACTGGATTTTCAGTTTCAACTGGAATTGGAACAATGCCTTATGCATTTGTAAAATTAAACATTGATGGTCAAGATCATATTGGAACTGATTATGGAGTTGGTCCAGTAGATGCAGCATTAAATGCCATACAAAAAATCACTGGAAAGATTTCTGAAATCAGAATTAAAGACTATGGACTGGCATCAATCTCTGGTGGCTCTAGTGCATTATGTGAAGTTACAGTAAAAGTTGAGGATGCATTGGGAAATAAGGTTTCAGCAAAATCAGTGGGAGAAGACATTGTAACAACGTCTGTTAAGGCAGTAATTGATGCAATTAATAGGATAATGCTCAAAAAAATGATTCAGGAAAAACAGGTAAGATAATCCTAAAATTATATTGAGATAATGCATCATCATGTATAAAATTTCACTAATCACTGGTGATGGAATTGGTCCTGAATTATCCGAATCTGCACTCTCTGTACTTAATACCATACATGATAAACTTGGATTGAAATTTGATGTTACCAAATTGTCTGCAGGTGATAAAGCCCTTAAAGAAACTGGTAAGGCATTACCTGATGAAACAGTTGAGACAATAAAAAAATCAGATGCGTGTTTGAAGGCACCTGTTGGAGAATCAGCAGCTGATGTCATTGTAGTATTACGTAGAATGCTTGATTTGTATGCCAACATTAGACCTGCAAAATCATATCCACATATGCCTGCATTAAGAGATGATATAGACATGGTGATAGTTAGAGAGAATACTGAAGACCTTTACACCGGAAAAGAATTTAGCTTGGGTGATTCGGCTGTAGCACTGAGAATAATTTCAAAAAATGCATCAAAGAGAATTGCAAAATATGCATTTGAAACTGCAAAACAACGCAATTCTATGAAAAAAGTCACATGTGTTCATAAATCAAATGTTATGAGACTTACCGATGGATTGTTTGCTAGATCATGCACTGAGATTTCAAAAAACTATCCTGATGTCTTATTTGAACAAATGTATGTTGACGCATGTGCTATGAATCTCATTCGTCAACCTGAACAATTTGATGTAATCGTTACTACCAACTTGTTTGGCGATATTCTGTCTGATGAGTCTTCTCAGGTTGTAGGTGGGTTAGGTATGGCACCAGCTGCAAATATTGGCGATGATTTTGCATTGTTTGAGCCAGTTCATGGGGCTGCATTTGATATTGCAGGCAGGAACATTGCAAACCCATCTTCTTTTCTCTTATCAATTAAAATGATGCTTGATTGGCTTGGTGCAAAGCATAATGATTCAAAATGTATTGAAGTTGGTCAAAAATTAGAATCTGCAATTTTTAATTTGGTAAAAAGTGGGGTTAAAACTAAAGATATTGGTGGCGCCAAGTCTACATCTGAATTTACTCAAGCAATTACTGGTATGTTTTAAGAAATTCTTTCAATGTGTTTTTCATGATTTTTTTTGTGTTTTGACTACACACAAAAACGCGTGATAATTTAATCCCTGAAAAACTCCTTTTTAATTATTTTTTTCAATGATCTGTTTGATTATCTAGTTGATAATTTTTAAAACATACTAAAATGTACGATTAGTTTACCTCCTAATTTCTTCAAAGTTACATTATACCTCAATTAAGTAAAAAATGTCATCGTTTTCCAATGATGGTAGTGCAGATCTATGGAAAAAATGATTTTACTCCCAAAACCACTCATCTTATGTATTAAGACATTTGGGTGCACTTACTGGTTATCAAAGACCAACTACAACTATGGAATAATTGCTGAAGTTTGGAGGTTGGTATACAATAGATGATCTAAAGAAAAGATAAAGAAAAGAATATGGACAGATTCCTCCTGAAAAAATCTTGGAAATCATAGAATAACCAACAGAATTAGTTACCCGGCTGTGCCAGGCAGTAGTTGGAGAAGAGAGAAAATTATTCTTCAAATGTAGTCTCGTTCAAAAAATTTCACAGTATTTCTCCATTTTAGCGAACTTCGAATTTTAGAAAGATCTTTCATGTTTTCATGGAAAACCTCATCCATATTTTGAAATTGTTTTCCCCAATTTTTTGACATTTGTTGAATTTGTTGAGGGTCTGCAAAGTCAGGCCAATTAATTGCCCATGCGTTTTGTTCAAAGGATGAATCCAAAGGAATATCTGTTAATTGAAAACTTAAGTTTTGATTTAAAGGTCTTTTTTTGATAATTTTTTCTATTTCTCGATAAGTTGACGCAGTGGCAGATATTCCTATCCATTGAGGTAACTCATAATATTCTTCAGCTTCATCAATGGCATTTCCTAAAATGAGAGAATTATCTTTAATTATTTTTCCTATTGAGATACACCCTCTTAAGGGTCGTTGTATAATCATACTCTCAATAATAATTAATGAAAGTATGTTTGATAATTCTGCCAATGAATCTTCCATATTTTTTGGAATTATTGTGATGATGATTGTGTCTGAAAAAGCATCAAATGTTGTTACCCCCAACATTTCCAATTTAGAAGTGATTTCTTTTTCAAAACTTTGAATAAATTCAACCCATTGTTTAATTAATTGGCTAGAGTTAGATTGCTTCCATATGCCTTTTGTTCCAAGAAAATCCAACAAGACAACAATACCCGTATCTTTTGTTGTTGGGTCTTTAGGAAGATCTCTATTTACATAAATTTTAGTTTTCCATTTTTTGAATTCAGGAAATTTCATTAAAATTTTTGTATTTAGTGATTTGGGTTTAGTTTCCAAAAAATTTTTTCCATTGGAAGTAATTTGATGATGAGCTTTCTTTTCAGTATTTGATATTAATCCAGCTTTTCTAAGATAAAGACGAGCCCAGCGAATTCGGCCAAGAAAATAATGTTCATATCCACTTGGTTTTCTTTTTTTTCTTTGTTCAGCGGTAAGATGAAATTTTTTTGCAAGATATTCTTCAGTGTCATTAATTGAGTGCTCTTTACCATCGCTCGCATATTCTAATACTGGCAGCATTAATTTTTCAAAACTTGGAATGTCCATAAGATCTTTTTTCAAATTTTTCCTCCATCTCATCGATTATTTTTCCAAGTTTCCATGCCGAATCACCTTCCAGATGTACCCCTATCTCATAGTTGTGGGACATGCCGTGCCATGAAAAATTAGCAGATCCAATGACTGCTTTTTTTCTATCTGTAACAATCACTTTAGCGTGCAGATCTCCGCCTTCAGAGTCGGTAAAATCTATCACATTTAGTTTCTTGTACTGTTTTTTCATTTTTTTTATTTTTGTTTTTATTTTTTCATCCTGTTCCCCAATTTTGTTAAGAACAATTGTGATTTTCACTTCTCTTTTTAATGCATCCTCAAGAAGATCAAGAAACTTTGAAGCGTGAAGTGATATAACATATGCCATGATCTGTATTTCCTTTTCTGAATTTTTTATCATTTCTTCAATCACCGGTGCTGTTCCGCGTATTCCTTCTTTTAGAAATTCTGGGCCAGTTGCTAAAATTTGTATTTTGTTCATAACATGTTTTCCAACATAACGTTCCGATCAAGCCACATGTTTCTGTGTTCGCATGAAGTTTCTGAATTCATTGTACAACCATAACAAGAGGCACCTATGTAGCTGTTGTCTTTCATCTCGTTTTCTCTACACAGTGGATCTCCTGAGCAGGTCTCAAGCTGCTCGTATACTTTTTCAAGAATACTTTCAAAGTTGGGCGCCATGGCAATTAATCCGCCCATGGTTCCCTCGCTGCCAGGCTGTGTTGCATATAACAGGATTCCTCCCTTTGGTCCCTTATCGGTTATTTCAAAGTAAATTCTTTCTCGGATTGATGCAGATGAATACCCAGCTTCCTCTCCTATTGCTCTAACAATCAGATGTGCAAGTGTGTGAAGCCATACAAATCCAGGATGAAGTTCATCCTTTGAGTTAGCTGCATCACGAAATACATAATCGGGATAATTGTCAGCATTGCCAAAAACGCTAATCCATTTTTTTGAATGTTTTCCTGAAATATTTTGAAGTATTTTGTCATCCTCCAGTTTGATGAATAATCCTTCGCCTAGAAATTGAACTCCGGGATACCAAATTCTACTTGCGTTGTCTATAAATGAAACGTCAACAAGTCGTGATGGAAGCGGATCATTTTCCGTATCTGAAAGTTCACGACGGTAACCTACTTGAACGGTTACAGTGCGAAGTTTTTGTACTGGGGTAATTCGGATCTTTGTTCCATTTGGCGTAGTAATGCTTCGAATGAAGTTTGGATTTATTTCGAAAATAATGTTTGAGTGGGGTCTTGGCGAACGAAGTGGTGGGGCACCGTTAATGGAAGCTGCATTTAGTTCCTTGAACTCATCCATGATAAGGCCATGATATGATGTAGGGACTGGATTCAAAACATCACCTAGTATTTTTTTCAAGTCATCCCACTGAACATCTAAAAGAATCTCATCAACCGAGTTTTGCGTGACTAGATTTGCATTCGAGAGACTCCTCAAAGTTTTTTCAAACGTATCAAGTGAGTTTGGAAAGTTAGTTACAATTTGAGATTT
This sequence comes from Nitrosarchaeum sp., assembly GCA_036984365.1. GTDB lineage: Archaea > Thermoproteota > Nitrososphaeria > Nitrososphaerales > Nitrosopumilaceae > Nitrosarchaeum. Next base: position 110,757 of record BQXB01000001.1, on the reverse strand, counting down.
GATTGCAGGATGTTGTAGCAACTCATGTCTCTTTGTCAGCACTTGTTTGATGGAAAGCAATGTACGAATTTCTGGAATCCTGAGATTTGCAGCTTGTCTTTGGATAATCTTGGAACGTCGGTTACAATTGTGCGGGCGGTTGGGAGTTGCAGTTATTCCTTCTTTTTCCGGAAATCTACCACTACAAGTCCAGCTTCGATAGTATGCATTTCCAAAATTTTCATGTCGACCACATCTTGGACATTCGATTTCAATGGATGACAGAGTACCACCCCTCCTATGCCATAAAAATGAGCCAGGACGCCTTATTGGTGCTGGGATGTTTCCGACATTTGATAAAGTGCAATCAGTGCCCTTGTGAATTATTAATTCCCATGGTACATCATCCAGATGCCCGTTTGGACATGCCCTTACAAATCGAATTGCTTCCTGCTGTGATGTTCTGATTGTATCCATACAAATTGGACAGGTTGTTCCATTATACAACATGTAAGACTGATTCGGGTGATTTGCTTGGTTAAGACATAGTTTCCAGGAGGGAAATGATTTTGTCCTGTAGATATATTCCGTACCGGCTCTTCCAACTTCAGCATTTGAGGGCAATCGAAAAATATTTGCGTCATCCAAAAGTCCTTTGGACATTCTGTCATCATCTATTCTATAATCCCAGACATTGAACTGTGAACCTTGAATAAAAAGTCCAATGTCTGCATCTGGAATTATTCTTGGCCCCCTCTGCCCCTCCAATATTGCACCGGGTCCATAAGTCAGAATGAATTGTGATGCACGAATATTTTGATTCATGTCTCGAATCCTGTCTCCTCTTCAATTTCCCTTAATGATTGCGGGGCATTTCGATATACTACTGCTCTTCCTGCATGAAAATGCGGTGGATCTCCCAAGACCACATCATTTCTTGTGTCGAAATATTCAGAATATGCAAGATTGTTTTGATGCCTTTGTGCAAATGCACGCCATCTATCAATTTCAGAATTGGTGAGATTCTCAACATCTCCAATTGTCGGTTTTCTTCCAGGCGGTTGTTGTTGCGCTCTATTTTCCAGTATGGTTCGCATTAGATTCACTTCAGCATTGTTTGACTGCGTTTCCATAAGTGGCGCAGAACTTTTTAGAGACCAATCTGTCACAGGATTTCTCATGTTTCTTAATATTGCGACTACCACTGGTCCAAGAGATCTTTCTTGAACGCCCGGTGCAAATGGAAAAACTGTTGGAGGTTCTACAAATCGGTGCATCTGTCTGTGGTGTCTTGAAAAGAATTCATAATGACTCAAGTCTCGCGGTCTTGAAGCTCTGAAAAAAGTAACAACTAGCGCCCCGCTTTTTCTACCAACACGTCCAGTTGACTGTATGTATGAGGATGTTGTCTTTGGTTGTCCATTTACAATCATTAGCCCAATCCTTGAAATGTCTACACCTGTACCGAACATTGATGTTGTAAACAATCCGTCAGGTGCATCCGGAATTGGTCGATTCAGAATGTTAAGAATTGAAGGCAGATCTGTTGACGGTGTCCTACTGGAAAGCTCCAATCCTTGATCTTCAGGAAGAGGTCTTGGATTGACAGATATGTGACGAACCCATTCCGGAATGTCTTGCCTATACAAAGCTCTGGCTCCTGCCAGTTCTCTGACTGCATTGAAATAACCAGTTATGGTCCAAAATGGATCAATGTTATGATGTGTACTATGATCTTGACCAGTTTGAGCCAACCTTGCCCATATTCTTACTAGTGGTGTGAGTGCTCCTTTTCCAGGAGCACATATCCCAATATACAGACGCCCGCTATCTTTGTCAACGATTGGATGTTGTTCAGACTCCTTTATGAAAAATCGATCATCTGTAGAAAGCCCAGACGGTGGAAAGGTCATGACATTTCTTGTAAACACTGCTTGAACATGTTCTTCTGATCTTTTGATGGTTGCAGTTGATGCTATGTATTTTGGTCGTGTCATATTTTGTTGGGATAAAAAATCAATGGCTGTTTCATATATCCCCACCATACTTCCAAGTGGACCTTCGATCAGATGCAATTCATCTTGAATGATTAGATTTGGTGGAGCCATACATGGAATATTGTCAATATAATAAAATGGACGCGTGCGACCCGATGGACTTGGAATTCCATCATCTGAAACTCTGCCATAGCCCCAAATTGAATGATAGTATTCAACATTTCCAAAAAGGGATGCGGTGTTTGGTTCAAAAGAAAGTCGTGCAAATTTATCAACAGTCCCTATGACAATGCTTGGAAGATTTCTGTAGACTTGCTCATCAACGGTGTATGCTGGAATCGGAATTCTGTCTGACATGAACCGTTGATTCTCAAATGATTCATGTATATCGATTAGAAAATTACCGTCAGGAAGTGTTACCCCGTTGATAGTGTCTGAGTTGGAATTGGTATCTGGCTGTCTGCCATGAACTTTTCCAAGGGGCATCCCACCAAACCAATTGATCTTTAGTGGGCATTTTGGATTTGTACAGAATATGTCAAAATCATAATCCTCAATACTTCTGTTGGATTTGATCCATCGTCTTAGAAAGTAGCCCGGTCTTGACGGTTTGGAGGATTTGAGTATTATTCTAATTCCATTTGCTGAAAACGTATTTTGAATTTGATTCCATATTTGATTCACTTCATATGATTTCAAAAACTGTGCAGTTCTAAATTGCAAAGAGAGTGTAAAATGTCCAGGAGATGAATTCCCATTAATGTCCAAATTGGTTATTTCAACTGTTTGAAAACTGTGAGATTTTATTTCATTGATTGAAGTTGTAAAGGCATTTGAACTGCATTCAAATACAAAATGAATTTCGTGTGTTCCTGAATGTAATCCAATGTCTGGAATTGCAAGTATGTTCTTACATGCTGGACAATTCAAAACTTGTGCAGGTTCTCCATGTTCTCCCTGTGGATTTCTTTCGCGTAGTACGTCTATCGCTCCCAACAGGGGAGCTCTGCCAGCCCTTATTGTTCCCTTAAGGCGGTTTGGAGTGACAGATGTTCCTACCCAAAGTCCTGCACTGAAGGGCGTAGAGCCCCAGATCACATTGTTCGTGTTCGGACATAATTTTGGTCTCCATCCTACGTTTTTCCCGCTTCCAAAGTTATTGACGCGTAAATATTCACACGCTGTAATGATTGAAAGACTTCTACGAAATTGCTGAATTGTAAGAAGCCTCAGTGTGTATCTGCTGATCACTGCAACACCTGCACCTGTAGATTCTGTAAGATCTCCTTTCAAAGATTTTATTCTCCTGAATACCAACACCATCGCCACGATCACAAGATATGCCTCTGTTTTTCCACCGCCAGTTGGAACCCATAGTAAGTCACAAGTGTCTCTAAATCTTGAAGATGGGTTCAAAGTAGATTCAACACTTGCAAGTATGAAAGCTAGTTGAAATGGTCTATAGGTGAATGGCAAATTATTTTGCCAAATCGATTGTAGGTCAATTGCCTTGTTTGCAAAACAAAATGCAAGCATTGCATCTTTGTCACTGCATATCTTTTCAATCCCATCAGTTATTCTTATGTAAGCTATTTCGCAATCAGATATAATTTTTTCAGAGATTGTTTTGTGTTTTGGATCAATGTTTTGTTTTTTTAGTCCGTCAATCCATTTCCTATATTCGTCTGCTAGGGGAATGAGACTACTTCTAAGTGCTTTTGCATCAAAACATTCTGCAAGCCTTGATGCCAAAAGTTCTGGTGCATTACTTTGACTTCCGTTCCATTCTAACGATGGTGCGGATATGGAATACATTGGAACATAGTCAGTTCGGATGTCCGATTTGGTAAATTTTGTCCTATCCACATCTTTGACTCCAAGTCCATCAATCCAAAAAAACCCAGGAGACTGTAAAGTTTCATTAAAATCAATTTTGGGTATTGGCAAAGGCATAACCTCTGGATCAATTTCTTTCCAAATTGCTGAGGTAAGATGTCCTCTTGCAAAAACAGGTCTGTTTTTGTATTGTAATTCCATCCCGTCATTTGATTTTGAATTTAGACCTTGTTCAACTAGTCTTGTATTATTGACACACAGAATTCTAATTTGAGGCTGAAAGATATGATGGACTACATTTGCTCCATCTTCAGGGAATTGTATTCGGTTAACAAGTAAGACGGTTACATGTTTTACATGTCCTCTCTTTCTGACATACACATGTAATGAAATTTCTGGATTTGTATTTGATATGTTTCCAGTTGCATCAACGTGAAAAATTTGTTCATCATGATCCAGTTCAATCTCAATTGTAGTGTTTCTAGAGTGTCGTCTCCATGTTTTTGGAGTCTTTCCTTCCACTTCATAGTATCTTGCCCATGTAAGACAGGTGTGAATTTTAGGAGTTTCATTCGATTCAACAAGAAAAGAAATTCCCATTGAAGATGGAACGTTTTTAGGATCAAGTGCAGGTGCAAGCAAGGACGATATGTTTACAGTCTGATCAATGTCATCGTCCTCCATGTTCCTTCCGTCTTGGAATGGCATCTCAGCTTGGTCGTCTACAGAAACATGTGCTAATCTGTTTGAACCAGCAGGAGATAAAATTCCTGTAATGTATTCACTTAACGGGTTTTGCTCTATCTCTTCATCAATCCCGTTGCGCGGGCCTAATACATTTTTAATAAGATCAGTTACAAAAATTTCCCGCATATACAAGATTGGCAAAACACAATTGCTTTTATCTTATTTGATTAATTTCATAATGTACAAATGAGTCATGAATCTAGTTCACTTTATTTTCTAAAAGAAGAGGTCTTTCGAAAATGGCTTAGCAATCTGTATGTCGCTTTGATAAATTCTAGTGAAAACTGTGAGATCATGACAAAGTTTGATGCAGAATATGTTGATTATGCTAAGTTTGGCGGAAATGATCTTGCTAGAGAGTGTATGAAAAATGCCTGTGTATGGATACAACAGATAAGACCGTTCATAAAAAATGATCACACATACAAGTCTCAATTTCTTAGACCTGCCCAGATTGCGGCAGAATATATCTTAAAGATTAGAAATCAAACACCCACCACAACTGTCAGCGGATGGATATTTTCCATATCGGAACCATATGATGACATGCGGTTTGGCATAGAAAGAGTCACAGTATCAATGGTCGTACCTTCCCTGAAAACAATAATGAGTCTAAGAATTAGATCTGATGAAATTAAGAGTATTGGATATGGATTTTATGAATTTGGAGAAATACAACCGGTACCACTTGTCAATAGATTTCACCAGTTTCACCCAAAAATCTCAAAAACAAATGAAAAAATTTCCCTCAAGGATTATGATTTTCTGAAAGTTTCATTTGAGGACTTTGATAAATTTTCAGATTCTATTGAAATGTCAAATTTTTGTGAAGTTGATTCTGCTCAGTCAGGACTCAGACATCACTTGGGTTCCGCGTTTGTAGTTCCATGTAAAATTATTCGAACACGACAGCCAAGAATAACAATACAGAGCACTGTCTCAGATTCCACAAAGACTGTTTTAATGTCTGATCAGCTTTTGAAAAATTATAGCTATGAATATTGGGACAATTTGAGAAATAAAACTGGTAGATTATTGGCAATTCAGTGGTATGATCCCGGAGGCGATGAGGGAATATCGATGAAAACGGAAGTGATGTTCATGGAACTGGATGAAGATATGACCAGTTTGAAAAACGATGAGTTGTTAGGATTTGTAAGAATGCGTGATAAAGTAAGCATTGAACAACTTGACTTACTATTTGGAAAAAGGGATATTTCATCATTACGAAGTCTTGAAAAAGATCAGAACTCAATTAAATTCAAAGTATTTGAAAAATCGGGAGATTTTGTAATTGATGAATTTCTTAAATCAGTAAAAATTATCCGAGATCTTCGTACACCATCACGAATTGATGATTGTATACAGCTAAATTATTTTGATGTTGTAGACCTTGAAAAAATGTCCGACCTTGGACTTGCCAACCTAATAAAAAAAGATGGTGTGATGCTGGTTATCTTAGAATATGTTTTGAGAAATATTGACAAAAAAGGGGAATTGCCATCAGTCTCAACTATGTCCTCAGATACTGGCATTACAGAATTCATAATTCAAAACAAATCAGGATGGTTGACAAATCTTGGGCTAGCCGAGCGTATTGATGACAGAGTTGGGATCACACCTAAGGGTAGGAAAGTTGCATTCGCATCACTCAAAAACAAAATCAAAGAAAAAATACAGGGTTGTAGTCAAGACATAATTTCAATTCCGGAGTTTGATACAGACATTCCGAAGTCACTGATTTGCGAATTTCTTGAAAAGCCGGAATCAGGATATTTTAGTATAGAATTAGAAGGAATAAAAAATAAATTATTTTGGGCAAAGTCATCCTCAAACGAGTTAACAAAAATATTTCAAGATAAGTTTGATTTGATGACATCAGAATTTCAAATCGTAATGAGAAATGTCAATTATCCTTTTACCGCATTAAAAGCTATGGAGGATCTTTCAAAAATTAACAACAAGACAATTTTTTTCTCTACTGAGATAATAATACGCGAACTTGCAAGAAAAAAAATTCTAGTTCCATCTGGAGATAGCTGGGAATTTGTATTGAAACATAGGATCACGTGTCTTCTTGAAGAGAATCCGGATCATGTTTATTCAACGGATGAAATCATCTCATTTCTTACAATTCCTTTGTTGGATAAAGAAAAAACATTGAATGCATTGATTCAACTTTCTACTGAAGGTGGCATATCAAAAATTTCATTAGGAGGGTGGTCTATGAAAGGAAACGAGATAGAAAAATCTGAAAAAAGACTACTTGAGACATTACACAGAAAAATACTTGTGTTAATCAAATCAAAACGGCACGGAATAGATGAAAAAATTCTTGCAAGCATGATAGATAAGATGACATATGATCTTTGTAAAAATGATAGATCGGTGGAACGAAAAAAAATTGTCAAAGAATCTCTTAAAATATTGGATACAAACAGTAGAATTTCGTTAAGGGATGGTATTTACAAGTTCAAGAAAGATTAGTTTTGAGAATAAATTGAATATCGATACAAATGACATCAAACTGGGATTAGGCGGATAACAATGACAAAGCTAAAGTTCATAGATCTTTTTGGCGTTCCGGGTGGGATGAGCCTTGGATTCAAGCTTGCGGGAATGCAGCCTGTAGGAGCACTGGATATTTTTGGCGCCGGAATAGAGACATACCAGAACAATTTTCAGGAGGTGAAAAAAGAAAATGTCGTATGCGCCGATGCCAGCACCAACGGCATTGTGAAAAAATTTGAGAGCGTAACGTCACTGAAAAAGGGTGACGTTGATGTGATAGTCGGAGGTCCGCCATGCCAGGGATTCAGCACTGTGGGCCGCATCAAGATGGCATCGCTTGTAAAAAACGGACAGAGGGCGGGAAACTCTGATGCACGGTTCATCGACGACGAGAGAAACCATCTTTACAAGTCATTCATCCGTTTTGTAAAAAAATTCAAGCCAAAGGCAGTTGTCATGGAAAACGTCCTTGGAATGGTAAGCTACAAGGACGGCGACATCGTAAGGCAGATAAAAAAAGATTTCAAAAATACGGGATATCCAAACGTTGATTCAAGGGTTCTCAATGCACTTGACTACGGAGTTCCGCAATCAAGAAGAAGGATTTTCTTTATTGCAACAAGGAAAAAAACTCCGATAACATGGCCTGAAAAAACACACTTTCCAAAAAGCGACCTTGACAGGGATTCTCTTTTTCCAAACTCAAAGAACTATGTTACCGTGTGGGACGCAATTGGTGATCTTCCAAAACTAAATCTGCCAGAAAAAAATTCCAAGATCAAGGACTCTGCAAGAAAGTACAGTGCAAAGCCGTCATGCGAATACCAAAAATGGATAAGAGGCGACATGAAAAATGTTCACAACAACATCACAAGATGGCACCGGAAAAAGGACATTGATGTTTTTGAAAACATGTTGCCTGGAGGACGATGGTGTGACCTGTCATCTGCAGACAGAAAAAAAATCGGGTACAGCAATGATTCGTTTGAGGACAAGTGGAAGCGACTGCCAGTTGACAGCCATTCATGGACTGTAACATCGCATCTGCACAAGGACGGATACATGTTCATCCATCCAAAACAGGACAGGACAATTTCAGTAAGGGAGGCGGCACGTCTTCAGAGCTTTCCAGACTCGTTTATTTTCTATGGCTCTCGCTCGGCGCAGTTCAAGCAGATTGGAAATGCAGTGCCGCCGCTTCTTGCACTTGCAATTGCAAGACATGTAAAGAAGATAATATCATAACAACATCCATGACAGACATCTTTACTCCGGAGAAAAGATCATGGGTAATGTCCCAGATAAGGGGAAGAGACACAAAGATTGAAAAAAAGATGAGACAAATCCTGTTAGAGAACAGGATAAAGTTCGTTCAGCATCCGCAGATGTTTGGAAACCCGGACTTTGTTGTTGGAAAACACACTGTGTTGTTTTGCGACGGGGATTTCTGGCACGGATACAACTATGAGAAAAAGAAAAAGCCTGCAAAAAAATTCTGGAAGGACAAGATTGAGAGAAATATGAGGCGAGACAGAAAGGTTGCAAAAAAGCTAAGGCGGGAGGGATACTCTGTTCTGAGGTTCTGGGAGCACGACATTGAAAAAAGGCCGGAGATGTGTGTCAGAAAAATAAAAAGATTCATCAGATGAACTACGTAAACAAATTTTCTGACACAAATGGAATTTAGCAACAGTGAAAATCATTTTCCCACTCATGAAATAATTGAAATTTGAAAATCTAATCCTTCCCTAGAATTGTTTTCATCAGATGGAACCTTGTTGCATTTTATTTCGTATATCTGTGAGTCGTTTTTTATGATTCCAAGACCGGGAATGGCATTTTGTCCATTGACCATGTTTTCAGAGAGAACATCAAAAAATATCTTTAACAGATTGTCAATGTCTGGCTTTGAGCGGCCTTTCTTATCCGATTCTATCACGTAAAAAGTTGCATTGATTAACAGGTGTTTGTCTTTACATCTTGTCTGGACTTTTTGAAGATCCTTTCCAAATTCTTTTTCAATTAATTGTTTGTCTTTTTTTTCTATCTAGTTTATTCTCGGATGCAGTCATTGGTGTAAAATCAGGCAATCGTATTTGTCTAAAAACCGGTTTATGTGAATTCTTACTTGTCAACATGCGAATATGAGTAAAATCAGAGATAAAGATTCTGTAAGGGCTAGGAGTGTGAGAGTCGTTGTTTGATTTTAGAATCTATTTTGATTTTTCAGTTATCGGGACAAAAATGATATTGTCTCTTTTGCAATTTTTTCAAGACACATCTAATTATTAATACAAAATTTCTATCTCATTGGATTTCTAATCTTTGAATAGTGTTGAATTTTTCAAAAATCGTTAATCTGTCTTTTCTTTTCCATGCCTGAATATCTAGTGAAAAAGGGTGAATTTAGGCATAAAAAGTGACAAAATAAGGTTGTCACTACTAATCACTAGTGAGTTAACACTTTGTCATACAATTTCATTCACAAATTTTGTCACTTGTTAACACTTGTGTTAACATGATTCACGCATGGTATTCACTTGTGTATGCTACTTGGACAAGAAAAAAACATTATCGTACACCATATCGTACATAAAATGTACGATAACAGACGTAAATTAATTCAATATAATCATTTTAAAAATACTGCTGTTTGGTTTGAATGTGTTTTTTTAATTTGATTTTTCTAGAACTTTAAATTGTTAATTTAAGAACGTGTTTAATTGCATGTCTAAAAAAATTGCCAATTTTTATAAATTGTATATTCTAACGACTGGTATGGTTGTTTGTGTCATTTGTAAAATAAGTCAAGGTACTTTAAAAATTACTGATGGTAATCCAAAGTATAAGGGAAAGCCAATTTGTAAGGAGTGCCACGAGTATCGAAAACTCTTAAAGGAAACCAAATAATTCATTTGGGTTTACTTTTATTTTTATTTGCCCATTCTTCATACATTTTGATTAGTTCATCTACGTCTTTACCGTCTTCTGAATAAGTGACTATTACGCCAAATGTTCCTTTTGTGTCATGACCTCGTGCAAAATAACCCCAAAAAGAATCTGGCAGTTTTTGAAAGCTACTGGAATCATGTGATACTCCTATCAGATTATTTCCTATCACTTCAACTACTTTTTTTGCATCTGTTTGCTCTATCATGTAATCTCTGATGTTGTTTTATAATAAAAATCTGAATTTATGGACTCAACCTGTCTGGATCTCTTGGATACAGTACGACTTCCCTTACGTTATCTATCCCAATTAAGGTGGTCATTAGCCTATCCAACCCCATTCCCCAGCCTGAATGTGGTGGCATTCCCCAATCAAATGTCTGAAGATGGTCTGCGAATTGATCTGGATTCAAACCTTGTTCTTTGAGTCTTGCTTTTAGTATGTCTGTGTTGTGGAGTCTGGTTCCTCCTGAAGATAACTCTAGATACCCGAATTGAAGATCAAATGAGCGTGACAACTTTGGGTCTTCGTCTTTTTCTCTAATGTAGAATGGTTTTAGTTTCATTGGCCAGTCTGTAAGAAAATAAAATCCCGGATGATTCTTTCCTATTATTCTCAAATGTGAATCAAGCAAATCATCTCCAAACTCCACTTTTTCCCCTGCTTTTTTTAGTTCATCAATTACTTGAGTATATGTAATTCTTTCAAAAGGATACTTTGGAATTTCAATCGTATGTTCTATCTCTTCTTGTTCTTTTTTACATTCCTCCGAAGTGACTTTGTATACTTCCATTACTAGTGCTTCTAAAATATCCATTACATTATTGTAATCCATAAATGCTGCTTCAATGTCTACACTTGTAAATTCACTAAGATGACGATTCGTGTGTGAGTTTTCAGCTCTGTAAAAATTAGAAATCTCGTATACTCTTTCTAGTCCTATCGTCATTTGTTCTTTGTATAGCTGTGGGCTTTGTGCAAGGTATGCTGTCTTGCCAAAATAATCTAATGAAAATAGGTTTGCACCTCCTTCACTTGCACTACCAATTATTTTTGGAGTCGTGATCTCAATGAATTTTTTTTCTGCTAATGTTTTGCGTAATGTTTCTAATACATAATGTCGTAGTTTGAAAATTGATGCGGTTTTTTGATTTCTCATATCCAATGCACGGTGATTTAATCTAGTGTCGATGTTGCTTTCAACTCTCCCAATTGGGTCCACTGGTAATGGATGTATGGCTTTTGCTAGCACTTCTATCTCTTCTGCTTTTATCTCAAAAGCAAAATCTCTTGCCTTTGTTTCTTGCACAATTCCTCTAACACTAATTATACTTTGACGGCTTATCTCGCCTAGATTGTCATTTAATTCGCCCTTTACTATGATTTGAGAAATTCCAGAAACATCCCTTAATGTAATAAATGTCATTTTTCCTAATTTTCGTAGATCTTCTACCCATCCACCGAGCACAACCTGTTTTCCGATATTTGTTGTGTCTAATTCTGCAATATCATGAGTTTTGACAAATCCCAACTATTTTCGCCGTCTTTTTTCTTCAAATTCTATCTCAATGTCAAGGTTTCGGGCATTTTTAACGATCTGAATTATCTTATTTGTGTCTATTGGAAACCTTGGGGTCCATTTTCCAGAAACAACGGCCTTTGTTTTTTGCACTCCTCCGGGAGCCCAAACTGAATTAATTGACAAAATTTTTGTTGGAAAAAACAGATCTTCTATGAATTTTTTATCATCCTCATCTGCTTCTACAAGCCATATTTTTCCTTTGAACTGATCTTGAAGCAATCTGTAGAGCACACGACTTTGTCGAATCATCATGATGTCGTTTTTGGCTAATGCCAAGACATAGTTCCCATTGAATTCTTTACATGAATAAAGTGAAAATTTCTCAATTGTTGGATTTGACTTGGCTAGATTTGCTAGTATGATCGATGCATCTACATCTGACTTGGTAATTGTTCCTGACTCCACATTACTTTCACATTTTGGACAAAGTACCGCATTTTTTGCATCAAAATTACATATTGGTAGTTTCATCTGTATCGATTTTTTTCTTTCTGTAAAGTTGTTTATATCCCTTAGTGAAACAAATTATTGATCTTTGATCTGTTTCCCTCTGAACAGTTCCTTTAACTCATAAGCAAATTTGTTAAAATGATCGCAATTGTAAAAAACATATTTGCTGTTGACAGTTAGTTTCTATCTAAATTCAAATGTGATGCTTTTTGTTATGTTGTATACGATGAATTCATCCGATGTATTTAGAAAACGAAATCTTACAAACATTAATTTTGCTTATGAGGATCTAGTCGGAAGAAATCTATCTAATTCCATCATGTGTGGTGTTGACCTTCAAAATATGGATATCCATAACGCTGATCTAAGCAGTAGTGATTTAAGCAGGGCTAATCTGAGCGGGGCAATCTTGTTTTATGTAAAGCTACGTGGTGCTGATATGAGGGGTGCGAATCTTTCTAATGCAAAACTTTGGGACACAGAACTATATGGCGCAGATCTTCAAGATGCAGACATTAGGGGTGCTGACTTGTTTTATGCAGATTTGAGAAGTGCTGACCTGACCAATGCAAATCTCAGCGGTGTAAATCTAAGACATACTGTCTTTGATGGTGCAATTCTCACTTGTGCGGATTTTACAGATGCCAATTATGATTCGTACACGCTTGATACCTTAATTGGTGATGCAAAAGTATCACTGAAAAAACATGGTAAATTATGGTAAAATCATTTGGATTTATTCGTGTTTAGTGTAAGACAGAAATTCTAGTTTGATTTTATCAATGTGTGGTCTTAGCTGTCACCGGGCTTTCTGCTCTATACAATACATCCAAGGGTCCAGTATATGCAGTAGATAATGTTAATTTTAATCTGGAAGATGGTGAATCTATAGGCATTGCAGGTGAAAGTGCCTGTGGGAAAAGCACTTTGGGTCTTTCTATTGTAAGGATGCTTTTGGGAGGTAAAGCAAGCGGCAAAATCCTTTTAGATGATACTGAGATATTGAGTATTTCAGAATCTGTATTCACTAAAAAATTTAGATGGAAAAAAATCTCAATGATATTTCAAGGAGCTATGAATTCTCTTGACTCTGTGTTTACTGTTCGTGAACAGTTTGTTGAAGTTCTAAAACAACATAATTTTAGTGGAAACTTTGATGAAGCAATCCTAAATGCAATTCATTCTGTAAGTTTGGACGATGTTATTTTAAAGAAATATCCTCATGAGCTAAGTGGTGGAATGAAACAAAGAGTAATAATTGCAATGGCCTTACTGCTTAACCCAAAATTTGTTATTGCAGATGAACCTACAACCGCACTTGATGTTCTAATTCAGGCTCAAATTATTAACTTATTAAAAAAACTCAAAAAAAATGGCATGTCAATTATGTTAATCACCCATGATTTAGCCGTTTTATCTGAGATTGCTGATAAAATTGGAATCATGTATGGAGGACAGATGGTAGAGTTTGGCTCATCATATGAAATTTACAAAAACCCAAAACATCCCTATACTCAGGGGCTTTTAGAATCAATTCCTACATTGAAAGGAAATGTCCCTAAATATATCAAAGGCAACCCGCCAAGTCTTTTAGAACCTGCAACTCAGTGTAGATTTATTGAAAGATGCCCACTTGCCATGGATAAATGTAAAATGATTCCACCTGAATTTAAAACAGATACTGGCTATGTCCGATGTTGGCTATATGCTGAACAGTAATTTTTCTTATTTGAGATACTCGGTTTCAATTTTTTTTAGATACGTATCTTGAACTTTTAAAATCTCTCTTTCTGATATGTTTTTACAAATCATCTTTGCATATTTTGTTAAATCTGGCTGTAGTCCTTTTGCTTCAAATTCTTCAATTCTTTGAATCGTGTCTTGTTGAAACTTCATGGCTTCTCTGATTTTTACACTCAATTCTTTGATTTTCATTTTTTGGTAATCTTTGGAATTAAAATTTCTCATGTTTATGCTATTTATTAATTCCTTAATCTCTTCAATCTCATCCATGTTTTTCTTAAAATAAATATTCTAAAAAGGTTAATGGTTATTTTCTAAAATATGTTGTTTGCAAAAGACGGTTCTAGAGTTTTATGATTTTGCATATTTTTTTACAATTGGCAAGCAGGAATCAATTATTCGAAGCATCTCTGATCTAATTACTTTTTTATCAATTGATATCCATACACGAACTTTTTTAATTGCAAATGATATTGTTTGAACTTTCTTTCTTTCCTCCCAAACAAATTGAATCTCTCCTAGATTCTTATCAAAGAATTCTTCAAGATCTGTTTTTATGGCAATATGTGAAAATTGATACTGGGTGTTTTTTGCATCTAGCAGTGGTGTTAGTTCTGGTCTTCTTTTGTATGCCAAGAGTTCTCCTCCTTTCCCAACTATGCCTACAAACCTGATAAATGGACTGATCCTAGAAACTTCCTCACAGATTTTTACATGTTCCTTTTTTATCAACTGATTTGTTGTAAACAGATGATATTTTAATGATTGTGGTCTGTTTTGAAAAATCCATTCTCTGTTCGCTTTTAATAAATAATGCCTATCTGATGATTGTTTTGTGGATTTTGCGACAATTTTTCCATTTGCTCCTGAAATTGGGTATCTTGGTTTAGTGTTGGTTAATTTTTTTGGTTCTCTAATTCCTTTTATTCCGTTACCTGGATTTATCTTTCTTGCTTCAATGTCTGTAGGTAGTCAATTTGATCTCCATGTTTTGGCAATACTCTCGGCATTATCTGCAACTGCAGCAAAACAAATTATTTTCTATGTGAGCTATGAAGGACGACGAATTATCAGTGAAAAAACTAGAAAGAGAATGAAACCATTTGAAAGATTAGTGAAACGATATGGTGCAGCAGCTGCCTTTTTTGCAGCAGCTACGCCAATACCTGATGATTTGGTTTATGTGCCATTAGGACTTGCAAAATATAATCCAAAGCGATTTTTTATAGCCACTCTTACTGGCAAATTAGTTCTTAGCTACTCCATTGTCTTTATTTCTCACCATCTTGGAATGTCGTTAGTACAACCATACCTCGAAAATATTACTGATGTATCTACAGTGTATGTTGGAATTATAATATTTGGTGTCATGATGACTGCCGTTGTTGTTTTACTTTTAAGATTAAACTGGGCTAAAATTTTGGGACGATTTGTACCTTGGACATTGGATGAAAACAATGAAAAATAATTTTTATTTTATTGTTGTTTTAAAATTCCATAATCTATCTGTTGCATTTTTTATTCCAATTCTTGGACTTGAAATGATTTTATCATGTATGTTTACTCCGTCTGTAATGAACAATTCTGAATTTGTTGTAAGATCTATTCCATGATGCTTTTTTGTAATCCTTAATGCCTGAGTTAATTTTGCTGGACCGTCTGTTAGCCTTTTTAAGTCTTTGATATGTCTATTTTTTTCCATCATTTTTATCCCTTTTTCAGGCGTGATTGCTCGAATTAATACTGCTCCTGCCTCAAATTTTGAATCTCTTGCAACAATATTAAAACAATAATGCATTCCATAAGTAAAATAGACATATGATATTCCTACCTCTTCAAACATCACTTTATTTCTCTCAGTCATTTTTCTAAATGCATGACTTGCTGGGTCATCTTTGTGTCTATATGCCTCTGTCTCTACTATGATTCCTGACATCTCATTTTTGCCTATTTTTCGAACTATCTTTTTTCCCAGTAGGTTTTTTGCAACCGTAACAGTATCGTGCGAATAAAATCTTCTAGGCAGTATAGTCAATATCTACTGAAATCTGTTTGTTGTTTTTTAATTCTCTGATCAAACCAAATAATTTTTTAATATCATCTTTTAAAACTGTGATTAATTCCTGATTGTAAATAGTAGCTGCTGGATGAACCGTCAAAAAATAAATCTGTCTGTCTTTTTTTATGGTTTTTCCTCTGTGTTTTGTAATCTCTGATCCTCCTAAAATTGAATTAAATGCAGTATTTCCTAAAATACATATTATTTTTGGTTTTATTATGGCTATTTCTTTTTGAAGGTAATCTCCACATGCCTCTCTTTCAGAAATTGTTGGAACCCTGTTCTTAGGTGGCCTGCATTTTACAACATTTGTGATGTAGATTGATTCTCTTGATACTCCCGCATTTTCTAATGCATTATTGAGCCTTTGACCTGCTATACCTACAAACGGTTCTCCGTTAACATCCTCATTTTTTCCAGGTGCCTCTCCTACAAAAACCACATCTGACTTGAAATTTCCTTTACCTGGTACAGAATTTGTTCTTGTTTTGGCAAGTTCGCATTTAGTACACGTTTTAACATTTTGTCTTATTGTTTCCAATTCTTCATTCATACTCTCACCATCTTACATCTTGTTAATTGCATGTTATTTTTATTGATTGGATATTCTATTTGTATAGTAATTGATTTTTACAAATGTGAACAAATCTTTCCATTTGGATCTTTAGATTGAAAATTTATTTGATATTAAATTGATAAAATTGATCTTATATTTTGAATCAATGATTTGATATGGCAGGCATGGTGAAGTAATATTCATCTTCAAAATTGTAGTCTGTGCGTCCTTTTTTACGCAGAAATTCAAAATATATCGCACAATTTTCGTAAAATTTACCATTTTTTTCCTCTACGTGATTATCTTGCTTCATTATTTTTAATTCTAAAAAATCCATTTTTTAGAGAGAGTGAGTGTTTTTAGTTAAGAAAGTTTGTTTTCTTTAACTAATCTCAATTGGTGACTTTGGATTTTTAGGTAGAGTTGTTGTAAATTCTGTTCCTTGACCTGGTGCCCTTTTCACCGAAATTGTTCCATTATGACTTTCAACTATTTCTTTACATATGGCTAATCTTAAATCCCTATCCACTTTTTCTCTTGTTAATGTTGTATCTATCTAATCAGATTTCTTAAACAAGTCTTGTTGTTTTTCTAATGGTATTCCAACTCTGTCTTTTAGATTAATTTGAATGAAATAAAACAAAAAATTTCATAATATCTTCTTGATCTATCTTTTTTATTACCTGCCCATTTAAGATGATTTAATGGGAAATATCATGATTGCCGATGACTCTGATGCAATTAGATTTGTGCTGAAAGATATTTTGTCTATATGTGAACATCGTATTGTATGTGAGGCAAAAGATGGTGCAGAAAGCGTAGAACTTTTTTTAAATTTAATCCTGATTTATTGCTTTTAGATTTAGCAATGCCTAAAAAAGATGGATTTACTGTTGTTACAGAAATACTCTCAAAAGATCCAAAAGCCAAGATTATCTTGGTTGCTGCAAGTGATGATCAGAAAGTTATTCAACAATGTTTGGATTTTGGTGCATTATCTTGTATCTCAAAACCATTTAATTTTAGCAACATATTGAAAGTTGTTTCAGATGTTTTGGCAAAGTAATTTAGGATCTAAATTTATTTAAAATTGATAGAAAATTTGTCTATAATTGTTGCAGATACTAGTATCATAATTAATGGCCAACTTTTGGTTCAAATTAAATCAGGATCAATTAAAAATTCTGAAATAATAATTCCTCAAGCAGTTTTTGATGAACTGCAATCTCAGGCATCTCAGAAAAAAGAACAGGGATTTGTTGGATTAGAAGAGATAAAAAAAATCAAAGACATATCTGGCAATTTTGGGTTGGTAATATCCATTACGGGCTCACATCCAACACCTGAGGATATTCGTATGGCAGGTTCTGGTAGAATCGATGTAATAATTAAAGATGTAGCAAAACAAAACCGCGCAATATTATACACGTCTGATCATGTTCAGCATTTGGTTGCTCAGGCAGAAGGACTAGAATCTGTGTTTGTAAAACCGATTCCTAAAAGCATTACTTTGGAATTTTTGAAATTTTTTGACTCTGAAACAATGAGTGTGCATCTCAAAGAGAACATGCCTCCTATGGCAAAAAAAGGAAAACCTGGTTCCTTTATTTTGACAAAATTAAGCAATGAAATTCTAACGCGCGAATATCTAAAGATGATAACGTCTCAAATTTTAGAGACAGCATCATCGGATTCCAGTGCTGTTGAAATCTCAAAAACTGGAGCATATGTAATTCAATACAATGATTATCGAATTGCAATTACACAACAACCATTTTCTGAAGCATTTGAAATTACAATTGTCCATCCTATTGTGAAATTAACTCTGGATGATTATGCTATATCTGAAGAATTGATGAACCGATTCTCTGATAGGGCTGAAGGAATTATAATTTCTGGTCCACCTGGGTCTGGAAAAAGTACACTCGCATCAAGCCTTGCTAATTTTTATCATAATAAAGGAAAGATTGTAAAGACATTTGAATCTCCACGCGATTTGCAAGTGGATCCAGGAATTACTCAATACACAAAACTAGATGGAAGTTTTGATAACACTGCTGATATTTTGTTATTGGTTCGCCCTGACTATACAATTTTTGATGAAGTAAGAAGAAGAGAAGACTTTCGTACATTTGCCGATCTACGACTTACCGGTGTTGGAATGGTTGGCGTTGTGCATGCAAACTCTCCTTTAGATGCAATACAGCGTTTTATTGGAAAAATTGAGCTAGGAATAATCCCCAATGTGAT
Source organism: Nitrosarchaeum sp. (assembly GCA_036984365.1). Classification (GTDB taxonomy): domain Archaea; phylum Thermoproteota; class Nitrososphaeria; order Nitrososphaerales; family Nitrosopumilaceae; genus Nitrosarchaeum. The sequence goes on along the minus strand of BQXB01000001.1, from coordinate 92,097 downwards.
TGATACTGTAGTTTTTGTTAAAGATGGCCTAATCGGTAAAATTTACGATTTGGAGCTTGTAGTTAAAGTTCCAACTGGAATGACTGAATCTGATTTAGCAAGACCCGTAATTGAGATTAGAAATTTTGCAGATCATATGCTTGAACATGAGATCTATACTTTTGGTGAGGAAAATGTTATAGTTCCTGTATCAAAAAAAGGACAAAAAGTTGGAATTGAGAAACTTGCTGAAGACAAAATACGTGAATTCTTTAGAAAATATGACCCCCGCGTAGAGGTCGAGATACTGTCTGATAATAGAGCCAAAGTATCTGTGGATAAACAATCAATGGCATCTATCATTGGAAAAGGCGGTTCTAACATTAATGAGATTGAGAAATTACTAAAAATTCACATAGATGTTGTTGAAAAGACCCATTCCAATCGTAGTGATTCGGTAAATTCATCTAATGCAATATCGTTTGATTTTTCTGAATCCAAGACTGGTTTACTTTTAACAGTTGGTAGGGAATATTCCTCAATGCATGTTGATATCTATGTTCATGATAACTATGTGACTTCTGTTAGAATTGGGAAAAAAGGCGAGATAACAATTCCAAAACGCTCTGAAGCATCACGAACTTTAATGAAGTTAGCATCATCCCAAAATGATATTCAGATATTTCTTAAGGATTAAAGAAACAAAAGATCAGTACTTTGGATCATTAAATTTAAAATAAAAACAATTACAATAATCATAATTGCTTCTGAAAGTTTCAATCCTTGTTGTGATGGATTTGTCTTTTTGACTCTTTAGCCTCTCCATTTTTTCTATTTTGACTTTATTAGGATCATCCCTTAGATTTTCAGACTCAATTCTATCATCTATTGTTAAAAGAAATACAAATTATCTCCTTTTCTTGGTTCTATTTTTCTAAGTCTTGCAGACTTTTTGTTGCCTTACTTGTTATGTGTGAATCTTGCCTCACGAGTTTTACTGTTTTCTACCCTCCTTGGTTTTCTCTTTAATTTTGTATACTGACATCCAACTGTAAAACTCGTTTAGAATATCAACTGCATCTAGTTTGTTGTTAATTAATTGAAAGATCAACTGTGATAAATCTAGATTAAACTTGTCTCTTAGAAACTCTTCAAACTTTTTGCACCTGTCTTGTATGTAGATGTAGTAGAGTAATTCTTTGATAGTCTAAACTTGTGAGACAAATCTTTCTATAATGTCACTTGACTCTTGTATTTGCATCGGAGTTTTTTCTGTCTCAATACTTTAAGACGTCAGGTAAAGTCCTGATTAGTCTAGTTAAGGATTCTTAAAACTTTCAATAACTTTTGGATTTGCTTTTAGAAACGTGATAAACTTTCGTAACTGCTTGATTGTTTTTGGATTCAAGTGGTGCTCGATTCCTTCTGTATCTTTATTGGCGGTCTCATGACTCACTCCCAAGATCTCAAAAAATTCCAGCAAAATTCCATGGTTTTGTCTTATCTCAAATGCTATCTGAGTTCCCTTGTTTGTTAGATTGATTCCATGGTACTTTTCATATTCTAACAGCTTGTTTTCTTCTAATCTTTGAAGCATTTTTGTAACGCTTGGTGCACTTACATTCATGTATCGTGAAATGTCCAATGTGGTTGCATACCCCTTTAGCTCTACAAGCTCTGATATTACCTCCAGATAATCCTCCATTCTAGTACTATAGCTTGATTTTTCTGACTGGTGAGCCGCTTTGATAGAGTCTAGCCTCTTGGAATTTTTCCCCTTCAATGTATCTTAGTAATTAAACTAAACCTAGTATAATTGGGTGTCTCTTGACTTGTTATCCTTTATTGACACACAGGTGATTGATATTGATCATTGAATCTTATCTGATTTTTTCTAAACAAGTTATTATGGTTGATCATTTGAAGGCACGCCTAGATAAAATACGTAAGTTTTCTGATTCTGCCAAGAGAAGAGCCTCATTATATAAGGACATGACAAAGTTTGATGACAAATCAACTGCTCGTTCTATGGGATGTGTTCAAAGAGCATCTGCCCCAGGTAAAAAACTTCAAAAAATTGGATTTATAATATTTTGGATACCAGAACCTACCGGTATAAGTAATGCAATAGCTGCCCCTATGATCTTAACTGGTAGATATCTTGATAAAAAATACAATGGTGCTACAATTCATGATATTGGTCATGAAACACAGCATACCATTTCAACAATAAGTGATTTTAAAAATAGCGTAATGAAGTAACTTTCTTGTATTGTATGATTTAAAATCTATTCTCCAAAAAATTCGCCCCACTGACTACCTAGTTTTTCAATAATTCTGAATGCTAATCTATCAATGTTGACATTTGGCTCTGCCACTATCATTATTACTTTTTCAAAAACTGGAAAACTCATTATCACAACATGCTTTCTGCGAGATGCCGAGTACTTTACATATCCCAATTCTACATCAAATTTTTTTCTTTTTACAACTCTACCTGCTAACTCTTTGCATATCTCATTGTGTTGCTCTTCAGTTACTCTTGGGCCCACATTCGTTTTATATCCTCCAGCAAGCATCTTTCCAAATTCGTCTAAAAGCGCGGCAAATCTTACCTCGTTATCTTGTAGTATCTCTTGGCATCTTTTTTCATACTCTTCGACATTAATCTCTGGCATGCTTTATCCCACTGGTAAGTCATCTCTATTTTTACTATGGCAAAATACTTTGATTTTTGAAATCAAGCCTAAATACAACTAATCTGGAATTGTCTTGATGAGTCTGACTTTAGCTCAGAAAAAAATTGCTATTGGCTCATTTCTTGGTTGGTCTTTAGATGGATATGATATAGTGTTGATGTTACTTGTTATTCCTTCAATTAGTCAGCTATTTTTTCCATCTGAGGATCCTATGTTTAGCATACTTGCAACGTTTGCATCATATACCGTTACTTTGATTATGAGACCTTTGGGATCTGTGATTTTTGGGATCTATGGTGATAAGTTTGGACGAAAAAAAGCCATGGTAATTACCATAATGGGATTTTCAATTGCAACTTTTGCAGTTGGATTGTTGCCAACATATCTAATGGTTGGAGCGATGGCTCCGATTCTTTTGATAATTGTACGTCTAATTCAAGGAATATTTGCTGGAGGTGAATGGGGTAGTGGCGCAGTACTTACAATTGAAAGTATGTCAAAACAAAAAAGAGGTGTAATATCTGGATTTTTGCAAAGTGGGTTTTCTTTTGGTTTTTTATTGGCTGCTATCTCTTTTCAAACAATCACTATCTTATTTCCTGATCAGTTATTTGAGGAGTTTGGATGGAGAATACTCTTTTTTACAGGAATAATTCCTGGATTTGTTGCACTTTTTGTGAGATTAAGTATGGATGAATCTCCATTATGGATTAAAAATAACAGAGAATCTGGTGGTATTGTTAAAACTCCATTGAGAAGTATTATTTTTGGAAAAATTCACAGAAAAGAATTTTTGCTTTGTGCTGCAATAATGACTGGCCTTGTCTACATGTATCATGGCTCGATTAGTATCCTGCCTACATATTTGGGAGAATTTGGCGATTTTCAAAAAGAACAGATCGCCCTGATTATGATTTATGCCACCGCATCATCTTGGATTGGAATGATTCTGACTGGTTGGTTATCTCAAAAAATTGGCAGAAAAAAATCAATGCTAATTTTTGCATCTGCATCAATTCTAGTTTCAATTCCACTTGCAAGTGCAATATTGAATAATTTGTATGGGTTGGTATTGTATGTTATAGTATATGCATTTGTTATATCTACTGCATCAGGTCCAATACCTGCATATTTTTCAGAAAGATTTCCTACTAAAATACGAAACAGCGCAGCTGGATTTTCATATAATGCCGGATTGATCTTCGGCTCATGGTCCCCATTAATTGCATTATACTTTATGTCAAGTGTTTCAAAAGAACTGGTTCCAGTTGCGCTAGGGATTAATATTATGATTGGTTCTATAATTCTAATAATTCCTACATTGCTTAGTATGGAAACCAAAGATGTTGAACTTTAGATACTTCTAGAAATGTTTGCTTTATTAAACATACATTTTACCAAGTAAAAATTTTTCAACAACATTTAATGAAAATAATTTGAAAAATCAAATTATCTCCTAAGATAATTATGCATTATTCTACAAATAATGAAATTATATAATCATGCTTTTGTCCTGACGAGTGATTTTAATAATATCTTTTTTTGTATGCCACATTACTTGAAATCAAAATAACTACAAAACCTACAACCCCTATTAGAATTGAAGTAACAAGTATTCCAAATGCTATGAAAAATAGTATTCTTCCAACTTTTTTTGGATTTTTTATTAAAAATGCAATTGCAATTGCAATGCAACTCAATATGCTGGAGATTATCCCAAGAGATATGAAAACAGATGCAAGTCCTGACAAGTCTATTCCTGTTTCATAGTTGATTGCCTCAAGTAGAGGCTCCATTCTTGCAACGATGAATAATGCTGGAATAATTGCCATTAATCCTCCAATTATGGCAATACTTTGATACGAATTTGGTCTTGATGTGAATTGTAATGGATTGTATCTTTTTACAATCTTCTTTATGTCATAATTTTGAAACGTTCTTTCTTGTCTAGTCCCACATAGAGTACAAAATTTTGTGTCTTCAGCAATACTAGTACTACAGTTACGACAATTGATTAGTCTTGGTGATTTGATTTCTTCTATTTGATGATCTTTAATGTATGTCTCTGCTAAGTTTTTAACATATTTTTCATCACTTGTGTAGAGCGGTTTATTTTCTTGTATCATTCTTTTTACATGCTCTAATCTTGATAAATCCCCTACTTGTAAATTTAATAAAATATCTATTGTATCTAAAAATGACTCTGTAATCTTTATCACAACCTTGGGTTTTTCTGTAATTCTAATCAATATTAAAAAATTTCTTAGCTTTGTTGATTAACTAGTATAATTTGGAAGCTGACTAATGCGGATCAACCTTTGCGTAGCCATGCAAGTAAGCAAAGACCAGCAAACTGATGCCAAGCATTTGACCTTGGGATACTGCGTCAGCTTTCCACCTTTATTACGCATTTATTGAATAAAAACCCTCTGTGTTAATTTGACTATTATTTTAAAAAAGATTTACCTCTTGTATGCTAGGATGAAAACATACAAACTGTGACCTGAATCTCATTATTTTTTATATCAATCTAACATTTAAGATGGTTGCAATTCTTTTGAATTGGCACTAGTTGTAGAGAAGAAAAGGCGTAACCCTCAATTACAGAACATAGAGAGATTTCCTCTCGTGGTCAGTTCGTTAAACGACTGATTGCCTTTTTTTGTTCTGCAGGGTCACGCAGTTTATTCAGCCGAAAGTAATTTCGACATCATATGATATAAGAATTCTTAATATTTAAGGTTTGAATTGGAAATTTCAAAAATGTTCTATTCTTTTTTATAATTTTTCATCATTATTTTTTAAAATATGTAATTTTTACTATAGAATTTCTTTACTTACATTTGTTTAGATAAATTGTTATTAATCAAATGAATATACCAAAATTTGGTAGAATAACTTTAATATGATTTAGTCATATGTTATATTGCGAGGAACTGTTGTAGTTGATGACAGTAAAGGAATAAACGAAAAAGGGTGGAAGCACTCAAAATTCGTTTTTAGTATTCCAATTCCTCGTTATAGTGTTTTTTTGAAATACTTAATTTGATTATCTAATTTAGAAAATTAATGAATGATGATATTGGTCAATGTCCAAAATGTTTTGGAATGATATTTCTTGAACAAGGAGAATCTGTATCTTGGTTTTGCCCTACATGTAATTTAAAATATAAAACTGAATAAAATTATTCAGTATGATTTTATTTTATAATTCCTATCCCCCGAAATGAACATACACTAGTGAATTTCAACATATTGTGAAATGATATCTTTTGAACATCGAATTTTAAGTGAATACAAACTAAAAACTTCAAAAATTGACACATTATCAAACTCAATTATGACTCACCGAGACCCCAACGGTCAAGAAGCTAAACAGGCTTCAGATTTTCTTGATATTTTGATTAGTGAAACTGATAGTTTCTATGATAAACACAGTGATATTCTATCAAATAATGGAAAAAGACTTCATCCCAGATCTCATCTTTTAGAATCCAAACAATGGAATGAAAACGTTGAAAAGTTTTATGAAAAGAATCCTTCCCGAAGACGTAAAAACTAGTTTTTCATTATAACCACTTCCTTTAATCTAAAATTTCTCTTATTATGTTTCTATGAGTTATCGTTGTCTTATTTGTAATGTGGTCGTGGATTCTCCTAGTAAGTTAGAGACACATCTGCAAATTGAACACAAATGGGGAAAAAAGAGAGAACCTAAAGGATTAGATGCTTGATCCTGATAATTATCAATAATCTATTTTCTTGATTCGAACGTTGCTTCCTTTGGTTTCAAGATAATGCCCTATGAAATTAGTCATCTGCTCTCCGATTTTAAACCCTAAAGCTCCTTTCATCATGCCTGATTTTTCAATTTTTTCTGCCATTTTTTCACTAATTTGAATATTGAAAAATGTCCATCCGAATTTCTCAAATGGAGCATCAACTGTGTATCCATTAGTTTCATCACATTCTTTTTCCAAGTCAGCTAATGCTTGTTTAACAAGAATGATTTCTTTTTGATAGCTTCTCGTACTAATCTGAAATAATGGATTCATGATAATTCCAAGTACTTTAGATGTATATTGTTTGAGAATTCTCTTGGTTGTGTTTTCTATTGCACAAACATTATTCTTGATTTAAATACTTTGGAAAGAAATATTGCAAAAGACTTTGTTGCAAGTATATGTCCTGTTGATCTTCTGTTTTAGTTGATGTGCCTCTAATTGTTCATCATCTAGTATGATAGAATACTTGCACTGATAATTATAGCGATGTGAATTTTAATGAGACAATTTTAGAATTATGCAACGCAAAAATATCTACTCTATTTTCTTCTGATAATGAGTTCTCAGAATAACCTTAGCAAAAAATTTGGATGTGTAGGCTAGATCTCTTATTGCGGTTCTATACAAACTATGTTAAAATAGTAATTTGAGAAATACTATCATGAAAATAACTGAAATCAACATTGATGATAGTCAGACAGGTTATTACTGGTTGCAAATTTTTGTAAAAAATCAAAAAGATGCATTTTCATTAAGAAAACAAATCTTTGAAGATCAAGAAATTAAAGAGAGAGTTCAAAAAGCAATAAAAGAAAATCAGCAACTGGTGACTAATTCATCAATTCCGATGGAGATAATAATCCACAATATTGTGATTGAGAAACTCCAATCAATTCTTGATGGGCCTTAAAGAATCTATGAAATCTGAATTCAATCTGGTCCGTCATACTAGTATTTTGCTAGCAATTAAGACAAATTTTTTGATTTTGCCACAACTCTTCTGCAATTCCTACAAGAATGTGGTTTCATGAATTAGCAATACAATGATTGGATTTTTGGCTCTAGGTATAATCTTGCACGTGTACCTTGTTTTAATATGCATTCAACGTATTGTTATGTATGGTACTTGTTTGGATTGGAATTGCAGTTGGGATAATTTTAGTAGTAGCTTTGATTATCAAAACTTCAAAAATCCACCCCAAAATGGTATTAGGTGTTTCCTTGCGTTGTAAATGGTGCGGCAGTGAAACAAGGGGACTAAAATGTACAAAGTGTGACAAAAAATTCAAGTCTTTTGGCGTTTGATAAGTTCTTCTTATATCTGAACTAACTATTTTAAAAGGAGATACACACCAATTTCATGGCAACTAGAACTCAGACCCTGATCCCAGTTGCAATAGCTGCAGTAATAATTGGGGCTGTTGGATTACTGTCGATCCCAAGTGATAGTAAATTAGAGTCGGTACAATTTCCAAGAGGTACAATCAAAATAGATGATATTGTATTGCAAGTCCAAGTTGCAGATACTGAACCACGACGAGTAAGGGGATTGATGTTTCAAGATCAGCTTCCATATGATCAAGGAATGATCTTTGTATTTGATAAGGTTGGCGTTCACTCACTTTGGATGTTAAACATGCAGTTCTCACTTGATATGATTTGGTTTGATCAAAACGGAAACATTATTCATATTGAAAAAGATGTTCCTCCCTGTAAGACTGCGCTTGAGACTATGACCTGTCAAAGTTTTGCCCCTGATGGCCAAGCCTTGTACGTCTTAGAGGTGACTTCAGGTTTTGTAGATGAATTCAACATTACCAAAGATTCCAAGTTAAGCATTATTTCAATTTAGAATTGCAAAACCTTATTTTCTTAATGAAAAATTAAACGATAAAATGAAAAATAAGATTCTATTACCAATTGTAATCTGTATTGGAATTGTACTTGTTCTTCTTGGGGTTACTTTTAGCGAGTCAACTGGCAAACCAATCTTACATGAGCCTGTAGATTATACAAAATTGAATTTCTCTTATGTAGATTCTAATTCTATTTTAAAATCATCACTTGCATCAAATGGAATTTTGATGTCAAATCCTTTGAAATTTACAGGTAACTCTCTTTCAAAGTATTGCACATTTTATCAAGATGAAAAAAAGCAAAATTCAATCACTTATTGTACCTCAACTGAGCTTAAAGATTCTGAAGGCAAATTTCTTGGAAACATCCACATGGTTGGAGCTTTAGATTCTCCAGATTCAGTACTTGGTGTTATTCAAACTGACTACTATCTCTCAAATCTTGATTCCCTAAAGACAACTTATCAAATTATGATCGAGTCTCTAGTGTGTGATTGTTGGCAAGATCAAAAACTTGGAGATTTCCAAACCATCTCTGAATGGATTGATGCTGCAAAGTCTCATCACTTGGAAGCAAAGCAAACTACTAGTTCTTCTGAGATTAGTGGATTGGCAGACAAGCAACTATTTTTAGAAATTACTACAAACTCTGATGGATATCTATGGAAGCTTATCATATCAAACTAAATTCAAGCAGTGTTTAGAATTTCTATGGTTGAATACCTTGATTGATCAATTATGGTTGATTCCATTGGGATTTGCAGCTGGAGTCCTCGGTTCGATGATAGGTCTTGGCGGGGGAATAATAGTAGTCCCTGTATTGACTTTTTTTGGTTTTCCTCCCACTCTAGCTGCAAGCAATAGTTTGTTTGCAGCATTTAGTAATGCTGTAGCTTCCACGTTTTCATATTCTAGACAAAAGCGAATTGAGTACTCTCTTGGATTAAAACTAGGATTACTAAGTGTCCCTGGAACTGTACTTGGGGCCTACATCTCAAGTGATGTGACCCCTTCAATCTTTAAGGTTCTCTTTGGATTGGTGTTAGTATCATCTGCTGCCTATATTTTTTTGAGAAAAAAGATAGAGACTAGAGAAAAGACTCTAACAAAACAAATGATTGTATTTGCAATAGGGGCAAGTTTTTTTGCAGGAATTATATCGTCGTTTTTTGGAATAGGTGGAGGCACTGTATTTGTTCCCTTGATGGTAGTCGGAATGGGAATGACTATGAAAAAAGCAGCTCCTACATCCCAATTTATTTTGCTTTTTGCGTCTTTATCTGGAGTAACAGTTCATAGTGTGTTGGGTCACCCTGACTTTATGCAAGCGGGATTATTGGCTGCTGGCGCATTTGTTGGCGGATTAGTTGGTGCAAGACTCTCATTGGATATCGAAGAGAGGTATTTGCAGATCCTAGTTTCATCAATAATCATTTTAGCTGCGTTCAAATTGTTTTTTGATTCTTTCACTGAGAATTTATTTTTGTTTGTTAAATTATTCTAGAAATAATCAAAACATATCTGAGTGTTATATAGTACAAACAGTTAGTAGGGACATTATTTTAAAAATTCCCTTCAAATATGTATTGTTTTTATTTTTAATGTGAGTTTGATTATTTTTACATTTTCATAAAAATATGTTGTGAGAGTTTACTAAAGAGTATCTTTTTTTAACTAATGTTTGTTATTACTGTGTTTTGTACTTGCACTTTCATTGAGTCAGGGACATCTTGCGGTGTTAGCTGGAAGCCAAATAGCTCACATAAACTAGTTAATGCATTTCATTTGCCTCCGTTTTTGAGGGGGCATTAAAATTTTTAAAAAAAATTATTTCATGAAGTTGGCTTCTTTATGTCCTTCACATTCTTGGAGTAGTTCTCCATGATCATTGACTGAGCAGTTGCAATCTAAAGTCATACGGTATATTTTTGATATTTGCTTTAAACCATTACTATACAATTACATGGCATTGTTTTTTGACACAGGATTGATTTTACACGCTTATGCCTAAATTTATCTTGATACATGTATGAAATCCCATAAAATATTAAACAAATTTTAAGATTAATAATTTTAGGTTTATTTCTCTTTAATCTATAATTATATCCCATGAGAGAAGATTTTGCTGAATACACCAAGTGTAATGTATGCGACACTTCATTATTGATGTGTCTTTGTAATTGCCCCAAATGCGGAAAAAGAGAAGACTGCATGTGTGAGTTAAAACCAATAAGGCATCGTGATCTAGGTTACTGATTTTTTAATTCTATACCAGTTTTTCTTTGAAAGTACGACTAGTTCGCCGTCTTGTTTTGCTCCTTCATAGTTAATTGCAATCTTTCCAAATTCATCATCAATGTCTTCTTTTGCAGATACTGTAAATTTTATCTTTAATACATCATCAGTGTATAACGGTTTTAGAAATCTACTGCTTCTATTCTCCCATTCAGAATCACCATCGGTTCCAACAAAAACTATGTGGTTGCCATAAATTTGACTCAGTCTAGTAAACTCACCTTCCATTCTAGATAAAATTGCTCTACCTGAAACAATTTTCCGTTTTGCATTTTGCATATCTTCTAAAAATGCATTTTTTACTCTAGAGAACTTGAAATATTCTGTTAATTCTTTTTCGGAAATACTACACGTGGAAAAAAACTCATCTCCGACTTTAAGTTCAGAAAATTTTTTCATTCTAATCTTGATTCATCAACACAAAATGTGACTTCAGACGAATCAAGAGCACCATCGGTTACTAGGAAATTTAGTGCTTGAGCTATTTTCTCATTGTTTGGCTCTATTCCAGTTACAGAACCTGGAAAAATAGTGAATATTCTAATCTTTGAATTTAGAACATCGCTAAGTTCTTGATTTACTGTAGTAGTAAACGGTCTTAGGGCTCCGCGAAATACCTCGACTTGGGCTCTTTGCATTCCTGTAACTTTTGGACCCACAGGCAAATCTGGACCAATTATCATCATTGCACCTTTTGCATCTTTGAATAGTCTTGGATCATTGCCTCCACCTGGAACAAATTGTTCTAGTACGCCTTGTCCTACTGTTGCAGGGGTAGTGATGAATTTTTCAACTAGTTCTTCCCATTTTGATCTTGGCAGTTCAATTAGTTTTGAAATGTTTGGTAGTTTGCCTGTGATGTGTATGACTGCTAAAATATTGCCAAGGTTGGTATTTGCGGTATTTAGCCATTTTTTAATTTCATCTGGATTTTTGATATTAACTATATGTGAATGAAACTTTGAACTGATGTACTCTTGTAATTCTTTAGGAGTAGATTCGGAGATAAAACATGCAACTTTGCCGCCGTTTTTTATGACATGTTGAGCAAGATATTCTACTCTTAGTGCGTCTGTTCTTTCAGTTGCATCAATTGTAAAAATAATTGATCTTCCTGTGAAGTCTGGTTGGTGTACTCCAGGTGTTGTCGTACCAATGAATGGTTTTACTGGATAAAATACTCTGTCTCCTGGAATTACTTTACCGTTTAATATTTTTGCAATATTGTCATCACATAGATTCAAAACTGATTCAGCAACTTGAACTTGTGATAAGAACTGTTGATCTGCAATCATATGTGATGTGTTTCTCTGAACTTTTTCAGCAATGGTTTGAATTTTGTTTAATAGATTTGTGATTGTAATAGTTAATTTTGAGACATCTCGGTTCATCTCTTTTGCTAATTTCTGTGCAGCTTTTGCAATTCCTTCTTTTACAACATTTTCATCTTCTCCTAATAATGGGAATAATTCTTTATTTGCAGCATCAACTTGAATTGGTGTCAAATCTTCAAATCCGCTAACTCGTAAAAATTCTGCAGCTGCTTTTGGATATACTGTCTTGTATATTCTATCAGAGTGTACTGGACCTGGATTTGTTCCGATAGATATGATTTTTTTATCGGTTAATTCCCAAGACATTGCCTCCACTAGCCTATTCTTTGCACCTTGTGCTGCAGTGTATGGACTTCTAAACCTGTATGGTCGTTGTTCGTGTGGTCTTTCTTCAGTGAAAAATGTGGATATTGTGACAATTTTACCATTTTCTTTCATTACTTTGAGAGCTTGTACTGAACCCCAAAACGTCCCCGTCAAATGAATCTCTACAGCACTTTTGAATTCATCTAGTGATGCATGAGAAAAGCATGTTACGGGGCCTGAAACTCCTGCATTATTAATTACATAATCGACGGTAACGTTTTCTTTTTTTAGCGTATCAAACATGTCATTTATTCCAGATTCATCGCTAACATCTACTCCTGAGAAAATTCTTACAGATGCTCCGCTGTTTACTTTGGAAATAATTTCTTTAAGCATAGCTGATGTTTCTTCTAAAGGCCCTTTTCTTCTACCTAAAATGATCACACTGGCACCATTTTCAATAAATTTTTTAGCAATGGCTTGACCTATTCCAGTTCCACTACCTGTTACTAGAGCAACTTTACCTTGAAATTTTAACATAGACATACAAAACTTTTGTATTATTTAATTTGATTGATCTCTGGGAAAATTTCTTGATATCTTTATTTGTGGGTATGAATTTTGTATTTTATGCATGATTCAGAGTCAGAAACATTTGTTTTAAAGTCTTGGCCTGAGAAATTCTCTGATATGTTAAAGGAGATCGGAGTAGATTCTAAATCTAAAGAAATTGGAACTGATGATGTTGAAAAAGGCGATTATTATAGCAGATATTTTTCTCAAACACCTAGAATGGTGTCAAACAAGGGCTGTCTTGATATTCTTAATTCTAATATTGACGTAATTCAAATTATTCAAAAGGGATAACAATGCAAGACACAAATCCAATGCCATGGGGTGCACTAGATAGATATCAAGCACACTTTATTGTTAGAAAGCAATTTGGACAGAATATTCCTGATTATGTCGCTAGAACTAGACTAATTACAAAGGGACATTTCTCCTCAAAGGTTATTCTTAAAGTAGAATGGAATGGTAGTAACAGTCTTGTAAGAAGATTAAACGAAGATACCGAACTAAATGAAATGATTGCAAAACAATCAATTGCAGATGCTACAATATTTGTAGAACCGACAGAAGGTGCTATTCGAATAAGATCAAAATGGAAGAATCATCTTGACTTTGGAATTACAAAAGAACTTTATGATATTTATGATAGGATAGCTGGACACATAAAAAAAGTTTAAGCCTTCCACCAATCCAGTGCTAGAAAATCAACTTTATCTTTTCCTCTTGGAATTGCCAGAATGAATTGCTTTCTTACTGTAGTTGCTAATCTTCCTGCTAAAACAATTCCAGTTGATGTGATTGGATCACTTCTATTATACACCTGAATTAAAAATGGTGCATGATCAATACCTGGTCCTTTTTCATAAACTGCAAAATCACATCCAAACTTAATTCCTGGATTTATCACATATCTTTTATCTCGAAAGTCTTTGTATACTAGATATTTTTTGTTGAAATCATGATATTCTTTTTTACATAATTCTATCATGTTGTCTACTGTTATCTTTTGATTTAATTTGTAAATTGTGATTTTTTTATTTTCTAGGAGGTAAAGTCCTTCAATTAGATCAAGAATTAATGGTACGCTAATTTCTTCTGGTTTTGGTTTTGGTATTCCTATCGGTTTGCCATAATACCCACGACTGAATAATTTACGAGAGTCTTCAACGTTCCACACTATTATTCTATTTTCAACTAATTCTGTCCTCATTTAGTTTTTTTTTAATTTGTTTGTGTATATGAATTCTTTATTTTACACATATTGCTTGTCTGTTTTTTAAAAGTTGATTAATTTACCATCTGTTTTGTAAAACAGGATAAAATAAAGTAAAAAAGATGGGTGGTATAGATATGTTATAGACTTAGTGCTAATAATATGAAAGAATCTGAGACACGTTGACATTTGTCTGACATTTCTTCAATTCCTTCAATTACATCTTTTATCAGTAATAGTTCTTTGGTGTTTGTGACTTCTGATAAAAGCTTGATTGTTGCTTGTCTGTATTTGATGTCTATCTCACGTTCTATTTTTTGTGTTTCTTGTGCAAGTTCAATGGCATTTGCAGTATTTGTGTTTAGACTACGTATGATTTCATTTAGTTTGTAAACTTCGTCTACTACCAACTCAATCAACTTTGTAATATCTTCATCTAATTTTGCACTCTTTAGTGTAGTAATCTTGATGTTAGAAAGTTTGAATGCTATTCCGGTAATATATCCTGCAATCTCATCCATCGTATATGCCGTGTTTAGAAGGTTTTCTCTATTCATGATTAAACCACCAACGTCAGCAACCTCTCTAGTTATTTTTCGTCTAAGATTTTCTACTTCTTCTTCGATAGTTGATATTTGCTCCAGTGAATTTTTAATGCCTGTTTTGTTCTTTTTCATCATAAGTTCTGGTAATGTTGCAAGTTCTCTGGCAGCATTTAAAATTCGGTTGATTTCGTCTTGTAAAACTGCTATAGCCTTTCTTTTTGCTTGAACTTCAAGCTCTCCGCTATACATTTCTAAATTTGAAAACATCCTCAGGTAATTTAAATCCTCTATGATTTTCTATACTTATTGAGCACAAATCACATCAAATTTTTATCATGAGATACTTTTTTCTGTCCTCTGAATAGTGTCATTACTTCTTCATTGGTTGATGCATCTTCGGCATCTTTTTCCAGCCTTATCTTTCCAGTAAATTTTGGAAATCTCAGCGCTAATCCTGCATCTTTTCTGATTTCATTTTTTGCTGCCTTGTGAATTGGACTGAGAGTTATTTCAGATGCAACCACTTCAATTACAAGTTCTGGCTCAAACCATACATCAGCTACAATTTCACTGTCTATTCTTGGATTTTTCTTTATTGTTACTTTGTTTGATAGGATTTGATATATCTGATCTAAATCATCATCTGTAAATCCAGTTCCAACTTTACATATACTTGTAAACATATCTGTGTCATAATCATAAGAAGCTAAAAGTAACGTGCCATACTTTCCAGTTCTTCTACCTTTTCCAAAAAATGCCCCAATTACTACTAGATCAAGACTATCTCCGAGCTCATTTCTGTATTCCCTTTTTAGTTTTAACCAGTAGCTTCCTCTAGACCCTGCTTGATATGGTTTATCTAGCATTTTTAGCATCACACCTTCACATCCAGAATTTATACTGTTTTCTAAAAACTCTTCAATATCGTTTTGATTTTTTATAATGCTCATTGGTACATGTTTGGCATATTCATCTTCTTTTACAATTTTTTCTAAAAGATTTCTTCTTTTTATGTATTGTAAATCTAAACAACTCTTTCCATTGTAATACAATACATCAAAAAAGTTTACAGTGATTGGATACTGTAATACAGCTTTTTCTACTTGATATTTTCTTCTTCGATGCATCAATTCTTGAAATGGTAAAAATTCACCAGTGTTTTCATTTATTGCAACAGCCTCTGCTTCTAAAATTACTTTTTCTGCTTGTATTGCCTTTGGTATTTTTTCTATGATGTCTGGATAATACTTTGTAATGTTTTCTAAACTCCTTGAAAATAATATCACTTTTTCTCCTTCTATGTGTAATTGAACTCTTTCTCCATCTAGTTTGTATTCCGCTGCAAAATTATTTCCTAGTTTTTCTATTGCTTCTTCTTCACTTTTTACTCTATCTGCTAACATTGGACGTACTGGATTAAACAAATTAATTTCAAACTCTTCTATCCCGTTTAATCCTTTACTTGCAATGGTTTCTGCAACTTTTCCTAGATCACTTGATACATTGTATGCATGCTCCAATGCTTTTCTGTTTTCTTTATTTCCAGTAAATGCAATTGCTAGTGCATCCATGACAGTATTTTCTGCCACTCCTAATCTTAATGTCCCAAGTAGAATTTTTAAGATAAATTTGGCCTCATTTGGATTTGCATCATTGAGTAGTCCTGAAATGTATTTCATTTTTCTGTCTTGTGTCTTTGAACCTTCCAATTTTGCAATTGTAAACAGATTTTCGTATACTCGTTCAATTGTAATGTCTTGTACCATGAATGTTGTCTGCTCTTTTTGTTCTAAAATTTTAGATGCTGCATGTCCTAAATCCCCGCTTTTTCTATACTCTTCTTCTATTTTTTTTCCTGCATTATCTGATCCTGCAGACTTTGCTATTGCTTTGATTGCTAATTTTTCTGCAACTCCTAACTCGATTCCCTCAAAATCTGGTCTTAGTTTACCCTGTAAGAGATAAACTATTCTTGAAATTACATCTTGTGGTGTTTTTTCAAATAGCTCTACTAGATACTGTGTTAGATCTGATCTTTTTGTAGTTGACTCCATTTTACTAAATGCATCAGATAGAATGGCAAACTCCACTCTAGTTTAATTATATCATCTTGAATAAAAGTCTGAATCGTCTAATTTTTAGATATATCTAAAAATTGTTGGTTTGTCTGATTTTGAAAGCGTTGACACCATTGCAAAATTGTATAGTGGGTATGATTTTTTGTATTGTTTCATAAAGCTCCATGCAACATCATGTGTTTTGAATTCTGTCCGAATATCTTGTATCGTGCTTTTTTGTCCATACACGTCAAACACTACTATTGAATAGTTTTTTGGACGATTATGTGGTCTTGCTTTTAAAAACCAAGTTAGTGCAAACAAAAAAACTGCTCCTAAAATTATTGTTTCGCCTGCAAACTTGAAAAACGTCAAAACTGTTGAAGGTATGGTCTGCCCAAATAGCACTGCCATGAAGTTTGAAAACGATATGATTGCTATCACTGTGAAAATGTAGGATTTCCAATCAAATACTTTCAAGATTTGCATGGGTGTTTTGTTTACATTATTATTTGTTTTAATCTTTTCTTATCTTTTTACGTCTGATTTTAATCTGGATCTTCGTAATTTTCTTTCTTTTCTGACTTTGTTGTAGTCTCATCGATTGGAATCATCTTGGCTTCTAGAACTTCCATTCTAGCCCTATATCCCTCCGCATATTCTAATTCTGATGGTACAAGTGTTGCTGGATGGAAGAATCCTTGGCTTCTCATTGCAAGTGCCTTTTTTGTTGCAATCTCTCTTATGTAATCCCAATCTGGAGTTGAAAATCCATCAAATGGACCTGTAAACTTTCCACCATGCATACTGAATACTAAGGATTCTACAATTGGAATGCAAAAGTTGATCGATGCTGCAGAGTTTAGTTTTACTGGCATTAATGGCATATTGTGACTTCCACGTGTATTTCCTGCAACATAATGTGGATTGTTAAACACACTACCTACCTCTTCCGTCGCTGGAAAATTCTTTTGTGTTCTGACTAGCAATATTGGATCATCTTTTCCAACATATGTTCCTGCAATGTTATGTAGTCTATCAGTTGATGCTGCAAGAATTGGTTCTCCTTGCTTTGTTGTAACTGTTGAAACTACATATCTTCCTGGATACATCAAAGCCGCTTCTATGGTTGGTTTATCTTCCCACAATGAAAGTTTTGCAATTTTACCCTCTTCTACATCCATGACATTAATTATTACCCCACTTGCAAGTGATTTGTTTACAATCAATCCTGTATTGCTTAAAGTATCTACAAACATTCTGTAAATTGGATAGTTAAATGCCCCTGGCTCTGTTTTATCTGCAGCAATAACTGTGAATGCTTCATTTGCTCTTTCTTCAAATTCCATTTCTGCAACGCCTGGTCCCATTCCTTTTACATTTCCTGAAAAAGAATCTCTTAGAAGATCTTGACCTGCTCCATAAAGTCCCTCTTGTTTTGCAACTTGTGTTCCTGACATAAATGCATCCCATGCTAATTTGTGAATCTTTTCATTGTCAATTCCATGTGTATGAGACATGACAATATGGACATCGTCTCCACAATATCCGATGTAATGATCAATTAGTAAATCTCCAGAATTTTTGATAGTTTTTCTTACTGCTTCTATCAATCCATCGCTGGGTCTTGTATGTCCACCAATTCCCCCTACATCTGCTTTAATAACTGAAACTGTAATTTTCACAAGTTGATGCTTTTTTGCTTTGATTTATGTATTTCTTTTTTTCAATGTTCTTATGAATTGTATATTATTTTTTTTTTGTCTACAAAGTATAAATTAACCAAAAAGCTTTTAGTACTGACTAGGGCATGCTAATTATGTATGATCATATAAATCATAAATGCTATTTATTTTATGACCAAGTCAATCGTCTATTTCCATGTAATTTAATTTTTTCCACACATATACCTAAAAATTTTGAAATATTTTTGGAGAAATAAATTGTGTTCAATTATAGGATTTTTGAGTAATCAGCGTGTAGCTCCATCTATTGTTCAGTCTCTGAGGAGAATGGAGTATAGAGGTTATGACAGTGTAGGTATTGCGACTAAACACAATAGTGAAATTTCTGTAAAAAAAGGAATTGGTAAAGTAACTGATGTAAACAACAAAATCCATATGGATGATCTTGATGGAACTGTAGGCATTGGCCACACTAGATGGGCAACACATGGAGGGGTTACAGATGATAATGCACATCCACATATGTGCAATTCAAATTCTATTGGAGTAGTGCATAACGGCATAATAGAAAACTATGTCGAATTAAAAAAAGAATTAGAAGAAAATCATAATATAGTTTTTAAAAGTACCACTGATACTGAAATAATTCCAAATCTCTTACAAATTAACTTTGAAAAGTCAAATGACATAAAAAAAACAATAATGGATACTGTAGCAAGACTGAAAGGTCACTATGCTTTCATAGCACTATTTAAGAATGGCACGATAGTTGGAGTGAGAAACCACGAGCCACTAATACTTGGTATTGCAGATACAAAAGAAGTGATATTGGTTAGTGACGTGCTTGGATTTACTGACAACATAAACTCTGCGGTGTATATTGATAACGAACAATTTGTAATAGTTGATAACGGTAAATTCAGAATTTATAATTTTGAAGGAAATGTTGCACAATACCTGATAAAACCAATGACAAAACAACATCACGAAGTTACAAAAGGCATCTACAAACATTTCACGATAAAGGAAATTTATGAACAACCTGCTACTGTTTTGATAGCAGGAAAAGAAACAGATGATGCACTCAAAAGAGTGGTCGAGATCATAAGAGATTCAGATTATGTTTATGTCACAGGTAGTGGAACTAGTTATCATACAGCAGTTCTTGCAAAATACCTCTTTTCAAGATTTGCAGGAAAAAAAGTGGAACATGTAATGGCAAGTGAAATGAAATACTCATCTAGGTACATCGTTCCCGGTTCTACAATTTTGGCAATATCTCAAAGCGGGGAAAGCGCTGATGTACTTGAGGCTATAAAAATAGGGAAAAGTAAAAACACAAAAATTATTTCCATGGTAAACTCGATGAATTCCTCACTTACCAGAGAATCAATATACTCTATTGGGCTTGGATGTGGTCCTGAAATAGGTGTGGCTGCAACAAAAAGCTTTACTTCACAGATGGGAATTTTATATAAAATTGCAGATAAACTGTGCGATGGATGTATCCATCTTGATTTGAATAAAATATCTGATGCATATGCAAAAATTCTATCTGACACATCCAAAATCCAAAAGTTGGCAAGAGATTTAAAAAATATACATGATCTTTATTTGCTAGGCCGAGGAATCCATTATCCAATAGCAAAAGAAGGCGCCCTGAAAATTAAAGAACTAACATACATTCATGCGGAAGGTATAGCTGCAGGGGAGCTTAAGCATGGCCCACTTGCATTAATGGACACCTCATCCTATGTTATTGTAATCAACCCCGAAGACGATTCTTACGTAGATAACATATCTAGTGCAAATGAGATAAAATCACGTGGTGCAAAAATAATAGGAATATCTAACAAGTCCCATCCAGTTTATGATTACTGGATTGAAATTCCAACTATACCTGATGAGCTTTATCCGCTGATAGAGATAATTCCACTACAGCTAATTTCATACTATCTTGCACTAGAAAGAAATATAGATCCTGATTATCCAAAGAATCTTGCCAAATCAGTTACAGTGAAGTAGTTTTGCATTGGTTGTAAAATCTATATTTAGAATATGTTGAATTTAATAATTTCTGAACCTATAATTTTCATATTCAAAACAAGTAACTATCAATTCTTAATTGCATGTGCAATATTTACACCATTTTATGAAATATTCTGTCCTAAAATTTCTCTCTTTTTTATTTACTGTTTTTTATAACAGAATTTGGTGATTATCTAAAATCAAAGTATTTTTTTATGTGATATTCAAATTAGATTATCTGCAATACGACAAGTGGTTATGCATTGTTTTTATTCTTGATAACCTTATGTTAAATCTTTCCAAGTTTTTCTTTGAATTCTACATATGCCTTCTTATATGATGCTTTATCTCCAATATCCATAAATCCATCTTTTATTAAAAAGCTGTTGATTTTCTCCTTTTTTGATATGGCTTTTTTAATTACTGTGTCCATACCGTATGGTATTCCTTCCGGAATTAAAGATAATACTTCTGGTTCCATTATGTAACACCCTATGTTGATATTTGCTTTTATTTCTGGTTTTTCTTGCCATGAGGTGACCATGCCTTTTTTATCAGTATTAATTACACCGTAGGCTAGTTTTGTCTTGTATTCATATAGACACATAGTTGTAAATGATTTGCTTTTTTTATGCTTTGAGATCATACTTTTAAGATTAAAATCAAAGAGCGAATCACCGTATATACAAACAAATGATTCATCAAGGAATTTCTCTGCTGATTTTAGTTGCCCTGCAGTGGCAAGTGGTTTATTTGCTATTGCATATTCTATATTTACTCCAAACTGTTCTCCATTCTCAAAATAATCTTGGATGTTTCTTCGAAGATAACTCACACAAAGTACAATTGATGTGATGTCATTACTTTTCAACCAATTAATAAGATGTTCTAGAAGAGGTTTATCTCCAAGTGGAAGCATAGGTTTTGGAACAAAGAATGTATACGGTTGAAGTCTAGTTCCTAGACCGCCAGTTAAAATTACTGCTTTCACATTTTATGTTTTTTCAGACGTATTTATGAATCATATGTGTTGATAAATATTTTTATCATACAATCATAATGAATAAGTTCTATATTGCAACAATTGTATGATGTATTTTTTTACTTAATTCGATTTAGAGCAAAACTTTTCCCACTCATGGCATTATTATTATTAGGATCGATTTCAAGAGCTTTGTCATAAAAAATTACCGCTTCTTCAAATTTTAATTGCTTAGAAAGAACATATCCCATACCAACTAATGCTTTGATATCATTAGGATTGATTTCAAGTACACGTGTATAAAGATCCACTGCTGTGTTATAGTGTGCTTGATCAGTTTTACCCCATTCTATATGTGATCCAGCTTTAGCATTCAAAGCATCAGTATTATTAGAATCAATTTCCAAAACTTTGTCAAAGAACTCATTTGCCGAATCCATGTAAAAATATCTTACCATCTCATTTCCTTGTTTAATCCATAAACTAAATAATCCATTTTTTGCATTACGGTTTTCTGGTTCAACTGCAAGTGCTAATCTATAATAAAAAATTGCCTGATCATATTCTTCTGTCTCTACAAATGAAGATGCAATTCCAACTAACGCATTTATGTTATCAGCATCTTTTTCTAACGTTTGTTTGTAAGTGTCTATGGACTCAAAAAATAATCCTGGAAGATGCATTGTAATTGCCTTTAGATAATATGCATATGCTTTACCATTTAGTGCATATGTGTTGGATGGTTCATTGATCAAAACTTGTTCATAGATAAATATGGCTTCATCATATTTTTCTTCTTCAACCAATGAATTAGCTTCAATAATTTCATTGGTAATTGAAAATAAAACAGGTGTTTCTATTTCTTGAATAATTGGAGATTCAATTATGTTAATATCTGGCGATTCTTCAATTATAGGAATAGTAGTTATCTCTGTAGTATTATTCACAATTTTTATTTTTTGTATTTTTGAAGAATTTGTTGATTCTAAAATTGAAAGTTGAATTGCTCTTTCTTTATTTTTTTGTGCATCTATATTAGTTGGCTCCAAGTTTAAAATTAAATCAAAAGTTTCTATTGCATATTCAAATTTATCTAAAGCCATTAATGCATTCCCTTTTTCAGATAATATCTGTGTTGAATGTGGCTCTTTGACAAGAATTTTATCATAGTATGTGATAGCTTTTTCATATTCTTTAACACTAGATGCAAATTCGGCTTGTTTTTTTAAATTGTTTAATGTACTGTCATCTGTAGAATTTAATAATCCTATCAGTGTTCCTGAAATTGCAATTCCAATAACAATAAAAATAATCTTTTTTAGTTTCATAAATTTTGTTACTATTACCCTTAGTATTATATCCTATCTTTCAAATATTTTAATTTGAACTAATTTAATCTGATTGTATCTTAATAATAAATCTAAAATCAATTTAAAAATATTTTATGTGATCACATCATAATCGTAATTAATTGATTTTAATTTATCGTCTGATTATTTTTTAAAATATATCCTGTGTGGTAATATCTTTTATTTTCTTGTTGGTATAAAATACCAAATTATTATCTGAATGAATAACATTTGATGGAAAATGATCATTATATGTCAAATTTAACTGAATCTGATATTTTTCAATTCTTACGTTTTAAATATTGTTAATACTTTTGGATTGAATTCATATCATGCAATTACGTTAACATTTTTCATTAATTGATAGAAAAAGATCTATCCGTAATCCAAAATTCTTTTAACTCCTCAATAATACTTACAGTATTCAGATTTGCTTACAAAAAGGGATATACTTATTGCATTAGTACTTAGTTTTGGTAGTTTAGGAATTTCAATTGGTCTTGTGGGAACTAAGGATCTTTTAACATCTTTTTTGTTTTTTCTGTTTCCATTACTGATAATTATTCTATTATTCAGTATTTTTAAACAAAAGTCTGAAAATGCTTCGTATAAAACTTAATACGATTAATTAAATCTGAAACGATAAAAATAAAATATTTTTTTAAAATATTCATATGTCCAATTTGTTCTATAGTTTTTAATGCAAGTTATGTAATTCGTTATAAATTACATAATATTTTAGGAATTGATTTATAATATATACTAAAAAGATCGTCAAATAACTAATGATCGACAATGTTACTGCCGGAAACTTTGAACTAGAAAAAAAACTTATTGAAAATAATGACGAGATACAAATTCAATATTTACAAGAGTATAAATTTTCAAAAAATGAAATGTTGGTAATTGAAAGTAATGCAACTCTTGGATTAACTCTTCAAAAACATTTGACAAAACTTGGAGTTCAAAATGTTTACGTATGTAAAACTGGTAGTGAAGGTCTGAAAATATTTATGAAACTTGCAAAACTAGGTAAAATAATTCCTGTTATACTCAGCGATAGTATTTCTGATACAAAAGTTAAAAGTATAATACAAGAAATACTTCGAATAGATTCTCAGACTAATGTAATAATCGAAACAGCAAATGATCGATCAGATCCCGCAATAAAAGAATTGTTTGATTTGGGGGTATTTTATCTAATCAAAAAACCTATTCGATTTAATGATCTCAAAGAATTAATGAGTGTACTTGAAATGGAACATGAGACTATCGAAGGTGATCTATCTAATTTACAAAACAAATTAGAATTAATTTTGAGAAACAACAAAATAATCAGCTTAAAAAGAATCAGTGAAAATAGCAATGAAGAAATATCTACTGTCCACAACTATCTTAAAGAATTAGAACTTCATGGTAAGATAGCGTCTCTTGGCCCAATAAATGAAATTGCATGTAATCAGTGCAGTTCCGTAAGAATAAACCAATTTGTAAAATGTCCTCAGTGTCAGGGAATAAATTTTGGCCAGCAAAAATTGATTGAACATTACAAATGTGGTGAAACATATCCTAAAAACTCAGAGTCCGACAGATGTCCTAAATGTAATAAAAATATAGGAAGAATTGGAAGTGATTATAGAGAATTAGATAATTATTATGTATGTGCTGATTGTAATGATAAATTTCCTGAGCCCGTATATGTGTTAGAATGTAGGAATTGTGAACATAAATTTGAAAAACAACATGCTCATTTGGAAAAAAGCGTAAACTATAGAATTTTTAAAATATAATCGTTTGAAATTTTCTTATAAACTAAGGAATTGTAAGAACTCTAAATTTAATCATTACATATGTGTTTTATCAATCATCTTAATTTTAAAAAGTTGATAATTTTTATTATACATTTTTTGTATATCACCATGTCATATCTTTGTTTCTTAATGCATTTATGTAGCTTTTAAAGATCATAATTTTTAAGAATGGTCTATAAAATAATGCCATAAACGGGACTAGGTAAAGCAATTTAAAGTATTCACGTTTGCGAGAAATTATTGCTGCTGACAGAAAAATTACTGTTTCTGAAATTAGATATGTTATAAGTATCAGAGAAATAAGATTAACTAAAATATGAATATTGCCATAGACAATCATTATTATTGAAACTGGTATGAGTATGATTAAATAAATTACAAAGAGAAAGTTCATTATTATGTCTAATGCCCACATATCAAACATAGCTATACGATCTCTGCGTGTAAATTTTGAACTTAACATAAGATCTTTATGTTTTTTCAAAGTCTGCATCTGCCCATGAGCCCATCTTCGTCTCTGTTTTATCCATGCCTTCCAATTGTTAGGACAATATGTTCTTGCAATCGAATCCCTGATAAAAGGAATTTTCCCTTTCGTTTTTCTTATCTTTAATGTAAGATCAAAATCTTCTGTAATTGTGTCTTTATCAAATTTACCAGTACTGCTAAAAATGTCTCTTCTAAAAATACCGAATGCTCCAGATATGACCAGTAAAATATTTAGTGCAGATGTGAAACTTCTTCCCAATTCAATGGCTATTAGGTACTCATATTTCTGAGCGTTGGTTAATGTGTTTGTAACATCTTCGTCCCCACTAAGAATTTTTACATTGCCTGATACAGCTTTTACTTCTTCGTCATCAAAATATCCTACTGCATTTTGTAAAGAATCTTCTACGAGGAGAGTGTCTCCATCCATGCATAATATCAGATCACCTGTAGCGTACATGAATCCATAGTTCAATGCTGCTGCTTTGGATCCGCTGGCTTGTTTTCTGTGAAGCAGTTTGATTAAACCTTTTTCAGAAAATTCTCTTGCAATATGATATGTGTTGTCTGTAGACCCGTCATCAATCACAATGATCTCTTTGTTCTTGTATTTTGTCTTTAGTGCAGCCTCAATTGATGCTTTTATCCCGGCTTCTTCATTATGCGCTGGTATCATTATTGTAATTTTTTTATTTGTTGATATTTTGGGCTTTTTTTGTTTTATTCCTTTTTTTGTAAAATATACTGACAAGAATACTATCTTAAAAATAGTTCTAACATAATCAAAGGTTAGTGGAAATGCAATAAATGCTAAGAGAAGCAGTGGAAATGATGGAAATTGATACAATGTCCAATCTAGGAACAGCTGTGGTGACAATCTGAGAATTGATGCGTGTCGTAGCTGTGTCTCTGAAAATTTTTCTCCTAAAACATTATCATAAAGTAAAACTGTATTGAATTTTTCTAGATTTGCATTTCTTACCAAATATACTTGATCTCCAACGTTTGCTGTTAATGTACCCAATGGTATTGTCAATTCTTTATCGTCACATGTGTTTGCCTTTCCATTTGTAAGACAAACAGCTATTTTTGGTCCTTTGGTTATTCCAGTGTCTGAATTAAAAGACACATAATTATCCTGTTTGTATTTCATTTCAAAAACTTCCAGAGTAATAACTGATATATCTTCTGATTGTTCTATCTTTACTTGTCCTATTGTTGGGATATCGTTTAACCCCCTAAAATAACCTGACCATTTTTCGGTAGGTTTTGATTTGAAAACAGGTTCTTCCACGATTCCAATATTTCCTATCAGCATATCGCGAACTACTGGTATGGGTAAATTTCCAAGAAGATTGTCTTCTAACGAGATAGTTGCAAAAGGTTTTTCCAAAAATTGATCATAAATCACTATGGTGTCATATTTTGTAGTATTGATATTGTTTAATAGGTATTTTTTTTTTAATATGTTTTGTTCTAGTTTCCCAAGTTCAATTCCACCAGGATCAAATTCGTCTATAAAATTTCCTGTATCTGGATTAAATTGAAATATCTGATTGTAGTCATTAGCTGTGATATAGATATCTCCATTTTTACCAAATTTTATGTTTTTTACATCTGATGCTAAATCTTGATTTTTACTCGAAATTGAATTTATCAAATGACCTGTATCTGCATCATATGCAAAAATAGAGCCTGTTTCATAATTATTGACATATAATGATTTTCCATCGGGACTGAAAACTAAATTTTGGGGATGTTGTATTCCACTTTCAATCTTATCTGTGAACACGTCGATGAATTTGCCCGTTTGTCCATCAAAGCGTAAAATTTCATTTGTGAATATGCTACTAACATACATGTATTTTCCATCCTGACTAAAAACTAAATCTTGTAATTGACCATCAGGTAAACGAGTTGAATTTGTATTGTTTAGATATGGAAATGTAGAAAAAATTCCTATCAATCCACCACTGTCTGCATTATAACGAAATATTTCATGAGTCTTACTACTTATCACGTAGATGTTTTTATCAGGTCCAAATGTGAGACCTGATGGACCTAAAACTCCTATACTTCCCGAATTAAATGATTGGAGATCCTTCTTTGCAATATTATATCTTAGAATTTCATCAGCAAGTCCATTTGAAATGAATAGTTCATTATCTTTAACAGTCAGTCCATATGGTTTTTCAAGTAATCCTGCCTTTATTATTTCATCTACCTCATTAATTATTTTTGAGTCAAAATCATACTTTAGAATTCGATTGTTACCATCACTACTAATGTAAAGACTGTTGGTGTTACTATCAAATACAAGTTCTTGAGGTTCAATGGACTTGTCTGATATTATTATAGTTGGTTTTGGACTAGAAGATTTTACATCATACGATAATATCTGGTTATTCCCGGAACTGCTAACTAGAAGATTTCCATTATTATCAAAAGCCAATCCTACAGGACGAGAAAGAATTCCTCCATTTGCAATCTCTTTTTCAAATTTACCTGTCACACTATCATAACGTAAAATTTTATTATTTTCATTACTACTGACATAAAGATGATTCATTTCATCAAATATTAGACCACGTGGTGCGGTCAATCCACCACTACGAGATTTAATGAATTCGTCAATAAATTTTCCAGTTGTTTGATCATAACGTAATATGCGATGGTTTTCATTGCTGCTGACATAAAGTGAGCCATTATGAAAAGCCAAACCTTGAGGTGCAGCTAACCCACTATTTGTTGGCTCCACAAAAACATCCATAAACTTTCCAGTCTTGCCATCTATTCTGATAATTTGATTATTGTTATTACTACTTACATAGAGGTTGTAATCAGGACCATAGACTAAATTTCTTGGATTCTGTAATGGTATATCTTCTCCATTAATGATTATCTTGGAAAAAAATCCAGTATTTCTATCATACACTGATATTTTATTGGATAAAATATCACTGGCAAAAATCTCTCCATCTGGACTGAATTCTGAATATGGCTTTGCTGGTAATCCCTTATTAAACGAGATGTCAATTCTGCTTGAAATTTTTCCATTTTCGCTGTTATAACAATAAATATTATTTGAGATAAGGCTGTTCACGCAAAGATCTCCTCTATCGTTAAACTCCATATCTTTTGGCTTATACAATCCACCACTTTTATCGGTGACAATTTTTGTAAGAATATCTTTGTCTATATCATATTGTAAAATTTCATTTGTACCGGAACTTATTACAAACAAATGACCATCTAAACTTTTCATGATTGATTGTGGTTTTTTCATAACTCCATTATCATTGATTAATATGCTCAAAAATTCTCCAGTGGTCGCGTTATATTTGAGAACTCGATTATTGTTACTGCTGCTAACGTAAAAGCTAGAAGACTCTTTATCAAATACCATTCCTGTTGGGCCATCCAATCCGCCACTACTTGCAAAAACATCCATAAACTTTCCAGTCTCACCATCAAATCTTAAAACTTCATCTGTATCAAAACTGCTTACGTAGATATTATTGTCTAGGCCATATGCAATATTTTGAGGATTTTTTATTTCTTCGTCTCCGATAAAAGCGTCTTTGAAAACACTTGTGTTCATACCTTCATCGTATATGTATCTAAAAATTAGATTGTTTTTTGAACTACTAACAAGAAAATTACATTCATTATTTGATGAACTGGAATTATAATTCTCATAACAGTTTGGTGTGAATGTTATTCCATGTGCTTGTTGCAACATTTCTGATTTTTCCACGAATATGTTTCTGAAAGTTCCATTATCGAAATATCGTAAAACATTGCCTTCATCGGTACTTACAAACAGATCTCCATTTGGTCCGAATGTTAGACTTTTTGGAGATCTCATGCCATCATAATCTCTATCTGCAAATATGTCGAGTAATTTTCCAGATATTCCATCGAAACGAAAAATTTGATCAGTATCTGTGCTAGTTACATAAAGATTATTATCATGACCATAAACCATATGTTTCGGATTGGATATTTCTCCATCATATCTACTTACAAATTTTTCCAGAAATTCCCCAGTTTTCCCATCATATCGAAAAATTTCATTTGTGATGAAACTGCTAACATAAAGATATTTGCCATCTGGACTGAATATTAGATCTTTTGGGCCTTGTATGCCTCCATTATTGTCAGCAACTACAAAAATGTCTTTGAATACCCCATTGGTGCTATTGTATCTTAGAATTTCATTTGTGTTTGTGTTGATAATGTAGATATGTTCATTATTATCTAATGTAATTCCATTTGGATTTTCAAGTTCAAAATGATTTCCATTAAAATTATACCCGTCTATTTTATAATCTAATTTACCCTCACTGGTGTCAAATTTCAACACTAGCCCATTATCTTCACTAGTTACATAGAGGCTTGTTCCATCTGGAGTCAATATCATCTTCATTGGACGTTTTAGTATGCCGTCACTATTTACATCCGTAACAAATTTTTCCAGAAATTCCCCAGTTTTCCCATCATATCGAAAAATTTCATTTGTGATGAAACTGCTAACATAAAGATATTTGCCATCTGGACTGAATATTAGATCTTTTGGGCCTTGTATGCCTCCATTATTGTCAGCAACTACAAAAATGTCTTTGAATACCCCATTGGTGCTATTGTATCTTAGAATTTCATTTGTGTTTGTGTTGCTGGTATAAACATATCCGTCTAGTCCGAATGTCCAGTCTCCAGACTTTTTGACATTGCCATCTTTTGTTGCATATAGATAAAAATCGTATCCCTTGCTAATTTGAAATTTCTCTAGTTTTAATTCTGCCTCATCTTCTTCATACGGAGTTGCTATTCTTCCAAGGGCTTGATATTTATCCAATCCCTGCAATGTGCCTGTTTTTTCATCAATTATCTTCGAATCTGTTTTCGGATTGTCAACATCCTTTATCTTATTATTAAAATCCGATATGACATCGTTGAAGAATGAAGGATTAGATAGATTTGCAGTAGCGAAAATCTCCTTAGATATTTGATCATATATTACTACTGTGTCATAATCATGAAAATTAATGCCTCTTAATGGATAGTTTTTACTACCAGCTTTCGTTTTGAGGGTTTCTAGATAAATATTATTTGAAAAATCTCCTTGCTTGATCAAGTAAACATGTAGATTTGGATTTTTGATTTTTTGATTCTCATCTAAGACAAGTCCAATTTCAAAATTTTCAATTCTTAGATAATTATTGTGTTCAATTGTTATAATCATCACTTTGCCTTTTGATTGGTGATTATTTTCTCCTTCAAGGAAACCAATTTTCTCTATTATTATATCTGATTTTAATTGTGGTAATCCATTTTTGGCACATTCAAGAATAATGTTGATTTCGCTTGTTGTTAAGTTTGCAATAAAATTCTCGCGTTCTTTTTTATCTTTGCTTAACCAATTTAATTGTCCTGTACTTTTGTCATGTGCCGATAAAATTTTATCTGATTTCTGACAAATTGTTTCGTTATCCCATAACAAGAATTCTGCAGAACTCTGAGCATAAACAACATCCAAATTTTCTACATTCAATAACAATATTGTTATCCCAATCAATACGATTAATCCCAAAAATGAAAAACTTTTACCAAAATAGTCTATCACAAATTTTTTTGTGATGTCGTATTAATTAAAAGATATGTATTATGTACTTTCGATAAATGAAAATTAATTCATGAATACTCTCGGAATCACTTTGACCATGGGTTGTTTGTTAATGTGGAATTATTTATTTTGATTTTTTTAATTCTGTTTTTGCTTTTTCAAGTTCTAATGATGTTTTGCGATATTCTTCATTGAGATTTGCAATCTGAGAAGATAATGCAGGAATCTGATTTTCCACATATTCTTCTACTTCTCTTTTTTGAGCTAGTTTATCCTCATACTCTTTTCTTAATGTCTCTAGTTGAGTTTTTGCTTTTTCAAGTTCTAATGTATGCTCCTTTGATACGTTCTGTTTTACTTCGATCGTTTTTAATATCTCTGTAGATTTTAGAGATGCTATCTCTGCATTTAGCTTCTCTATTTCTTTTCTAGCAGATGTCTCCTTCTGAGCATATTCCATCTTGATTGTCTCTATCTGTTTTTTGGCAGACTGAAGCTGAACACTTTTAGAATTATAATTTGAGAAAATATTGTCTATTTCAGGATTTAATGAATTAAGATGTGATTGAAGAGAATTAATTTTTTGCTTTAAAATTTCAGTATGATTTTCAATATTTTCATCATTTGATATTTGTGGTTTCGCACTGTCTTGTTTTATTGATTGATTGAAATGAATATTATTTTTTGATTGTATTTCATTAGAAGTGATGCTTGATTTTAATGCTGCTAATTCTGATTTCACCGCTTTTAGATCTTCTTTTATTGATATACTATTATTTTCAAATGTTATTTTGTTATCTTCAAATCTTGCATTTAGTGAATGTATGTGAGATGTTAATGTTCTGTCTCTTGATTCTGAAATTGACAATCCATGTTCAAACTCGTCTCTTAAATCTTCGATTTTATTTGACAGTGTTTCTATACTTTCTATTATCATTGAATTATCGTTATCTGCAAATTTTCTAGTGCTATGTTCTTTGAATAATTTTCCTTCCTGTTGATCTTCAGAATATATTAATCTGCATTGATTTTTAGTTGTACTGTTCTCTTCTTTCTTAAAGTTTTTTTGATAGACGGGTAAAATTTTAGATGTTGTGTTTTTTTCATTGGTAACTTCAAGAACTATTGACAAACACTTGTTAAGAAAATTTTTGTCCGAATTATAAAGTGGTTTTCCCTGTTTCAGTGTAATGAGAATGTGATTTAATCTACCTGGATCTTCAATCTTATTTTCTATCAGTAATTCTATTTTTTTGTATAACTGTATAGCATTTTCATCATTTCCAGTTTTTATGTTGTTTTTCATATCTTTGTCTGTCATAACTTGATGATTATTGGATTTCAAAACCATTGAAAACCATCGATCATAGTAATTTATAAGGTAATTGATCGCAAATTTGTTTTAAAAGTGTGTCACGCATAAATCAAATTGATTAAACGATGTCCTTTGTCATATGTTCTTGTTTTGTCTCCTAAAACATCATTAATTACATATCCTCATGCTTAAGTTAATTATTTGTTTTTTATAATCCAAATATGCATTTAATCTATTTCTGTTTGGAGCCTAGATTGGATTTCAATGATGACATTGCAGTTCGTATGCCATCTAATTTCATCTTTAGTGATTCATCTGTAGTTCTTTTTTCTATTAATTCATAGTTTTTGGTAGTTGGTATTGATGATATTTCTTTAATAATTTTCTCAACACTAATTGGTTTTTTCAAATATGTGTATAGTCCTTTCAATTGCCATTCTCTAATGACTGTGATTGAAATCTCCAAGCCAGTGAACAAAATTATTTTTTGTTCTCTCAAAATATTTTCTTTCTCGAGAGTATCTAACACACTTAATCCTTCAAGGCCTTGCATAGGCGCATCTAATAATACTGTGTAAAATGTCTGTTTTTGAAGCATACTCAAACCCTCTTCAAAAGAGTTTGTAGAGAATATGTTGTATCCTTTTTTTACTAAGATCTCAGAAAGAAGACTGACAATTTTACTATTGTCATCTATTATGAGAATGTCTTGCATGTTCATTTTTCTTTAAATTTTTATTGTTTATTAAGGATTTATTTTTTATGCATATCATAGTTTGTGATTATTTGAAATTCTCTATTTCTTATGATCCTAATCCATTGATGGAGATAATTTAACTGCAGATTATTTTGTACTAGAAAGAGAAATAGCTCCTGATTATTCAAAGAATTTTGCCAAGTCCGTTATTGTATAGTTTTATAAACTCTGTTGTGATTTCTTCGCAAAATACTGCTCTAATTTTTGTTTCTTTTGATCCATCTGGAATAATGTTTCAGTATGTTTGAATGCCTCTTCATAGGTTTTTTGGAAAAGCATAGCCTGCATTAATAGATGATTTTCAGGAATCACTATTCCTGTCTGATCATCAGAATACATCATTTGTACAGTATCCCCTATAGATGCTGTCATGTTTGCATGAATATGTATCATGTTTGTGTCTTTGAAGCTGAACTCCATTGTATTTGCATAATCTCTAACATCTTTCGTTCCTTTTGCAGTCCATAATGTTGCAACTCCATATTCATTTTTGAATACGGCATTAATTTCTTCAGCTGTAGGGGCATCCTTTTTGAATCTGACATCTATAATATGAAGATGCATCTGCCTTGTTGGGACCTTCACAGCTCTAACAAACAACGGTGCATCTTTTCCAAAATATGCTTTAACATCATCTCCGTGATGTGGATGCTCCGACATTTCTATTGTATCTTTGATGTCCTTATCTATTTGTTCAATATCTGCCCATCTTCTAATTAGAGTAACATCAAATCTGATCAACTCGTTTCCATACTTTTCACGCAATGGTTGTAATACTCTTCCCATACCTGTAACGTTACAGCTTCCTTGCATGACGTGCTTCTTTCCAAATGCTTGTGTGTATGTTGCTCTAGAGTTAAATAACAAATCTGAAACTGCTTCATCACCATAAACAGTTTCTCCACCCTGATAAATTGCCATAACGCCTTTTGGTTCATAGAGAGATTTTTTATTTTTGTAACCCATTCCACCTGGAGCACAGTCAATAACAAGATCACAATTATCTAATGCAGACTCAATGGTCCCTGAAATCTTATAATTTTTAAATTTCTCTATTTTCTCCTCTGGAACATAAACATCAAAACCTCTAGATAATGCATTTTTAACATCATCATCTGGAGAATATTTACCAACACCAATTACTTTAATTTCGTTATCATCTTTGATGAATCCCGCAATTCGGCTTCCAATAGAACCATATCCATTGATGAAGATCCGTTTCATAAGATCAACTGCATATGTTGGATTTATTTAGTTTTATGATCTTGTAAATATGTGAAATTAAAATTGTTTTTTTATTCATATGTTACAATTTTTTCCAAAAAATTTCTTCTTTCTTATGTTCTAACTACAAACTCACTTTTCATAATTGATTCTTAGTATCATCGCATGTGAATTGAATGAAATTTAAAACTATTTTATATTCAAAATTTAAATTTTGTTAAGATCCTGTGATAACGTTTTCATCGTTATTTGAAAGAGCTAAAAACAGTCCTAATGTAATTCTATTTTTGTTACCTCTTACAGGTAGAATTTCATGATGAAAATTTGGGTTCAAACACTATGGTGCAGATCTACTTGCAGAAGAGTTATCAAAAAACTGGAATACTCAGAAAGATAAATTACGTTTGATGCCTTCTAATTTTTACAATTCGTTTTAATTAAGAATACTGCTATTTTTTTACAATGGTTAAATGGGCTGACTATCTGATTTCTAAAGTCAGTTATGACCCTAATCACCTGATCACTTTTGTTGTGCGACATAAAGACACTGCTAAAGGAATAACCACTGGAATCCTAGTAGATCGTAAAACCATTTCCTCTGATATTAAAAATGGAATATCTCATATTACAATATACAACAATAAGGACTCATGGAAAAAAGGGTACAAAATTAAAATATTTCCAAAAAATGGTAATTATTATTTACGAATTGATGAAAATAAAGTAAAATTAGATTATCTTGGAGATTTACCTGAAGCACCATACATTGAATCAAAACAAGAACAAACATCCACTTCAAAACCACCTCCAGAACCAAAACGTTTCCAGGGTGCATTGCCAAAAGAATCACCACAAGAGCTACCTCAAGAGCTGGATCTTGCCCCAGAGCCAATCGATGAATCTGATGATGACGTCACTGAACAATTACTCCGATTAGAACAATTGGAAAAACAAATCCTAGAACTAGAGTCTAAATCACAAAACATCGTTAGATAACTGTATTTAATTTGAACTAGACTACCTGACTGTAGGATGTATGCCTTTTTGTACAATATTATGTTATTCTCTTACTATGTTTTTTTTATTTTTTGAAATAACTTAAACACTGTTTTTCCTATTTTGATTTGTTTTATAATCTTTAAACTAACTTTCAATATTTTAAATCCAACAAAAATAGGCATAAGTATAAGCATAATTATTTCAAGCCAATACTTTTTTACAAATGATTTGGCGTTTCGTATCTTCAAATATGCTATTACCAATTCCAATGTTAAGAGACTCACTATTAACCAAAAAATAATATCAAAGATAATGATAATCTCTTTTGTAATTGTAAACAATGGTTCAGAAATTCCTAATGAAGAATGCTCAATATTGATCAAACCAAAAATAAACACAACAATTAATGAAAATGTGACAAAACTCAATGCTTTTTTAAACAACGGAGATGACAGTATTTTCACAACTAAGAACATTTCTGCAACCCTTATCATTATCTGGTTTGGTTGAGATATATTCTGAATTTTTGCTGCATGTTTATCGATCCATGTATAAATTTCATCTGATAGTACTTGAAAATCCATGATTATAAGAATTATTAAATATCTAAAAAACCAAGTATTTGATATTGTCTGAAAAACAATCTATTACAAATACCGTACAAAAACATACTCTGGCCGTAATAACAAAATTAGAATCTCATATCCCACTACACATAAAGTCGTATTCTGATTTTTCACGAGAATATATGAAATTATTAGAGCAGGGATTCAAAATTAATTGTTCTATTGAAAACAAGATATTTGGTAATGTTCAGGTAGATGAAAAATCAGTAAAACTTGTAGATGACTTTTTGGATGCAGGCTCAAAGTTTTACTCTTCACAAATTGACATGACTACAGAATTTTTCAAGAATTATCTTACTATGAGATTATCTTTAATGGAATCATACAATAAATTTGTTAAAGAAGTTTCAGACAAAATTATGTCAAAAGAATCAGATAACAAATAAAATCTATTGAAATACAAATAGATATCATCTTACAAAGTATTGATAATTTTCATAATACGATGAATATCTTTTCATGTCTATTTGTGCTAGTTTTTATTTACAAAATGATACTTGTCCTCGTGAATTCAAACTTGGACTATTTTACGTGAAAAGTTCTTTTTGTTTTCTAAACATTGGTTTTCTAGTTTAGTCAAGTCTTTATATTAAATTTTTTTGCAAGGGTTGGAATATAATAAATTATTCCACAATTCATGCGACTAATGTGCGATATTTTATTTTTATTGTCTATATGTGATTCTATTCGCATTTGATATATCATACTTTTTCCTTACAAATTCTTTATGTTTTCTTAGATTTTCAATAGAATGAAATTCAGAACCCCTTGCTCTGCATTTTTCCATTTTCTTCTTATGAGCAATCTCTGATGTTTTTCTAGTTTTTCAGGATACTTAAATCTTGATCCACATTTTTTACATTTTAATTTCCTTGCGCTTTCATCTGTTACTATGTCTATTTTATAGTCCTATTAGTGCTAAAACTAATTTCCTCATCTCCAAAAATGATTAAAAGCATTTAGGAATTGCACTGAAAAAGAGTATGTTTTTTGGGATAACGCTGATTTGAGTATGCAACTTAGATTATATCCTTAACTTTTTATTTTTTTTACGTTTTGTCTTCTGATTTGTTTATCAAAGAACAAACATGCTGAAAGATCTCCTGTAACATTAACCATTGTTCTAATCATATCTAAAATCCTGTCAATGCCAAGAAGCAGTACTACTCCTACAGGTGGTATGCCCGCCGCAATCAATATTGTAGATAGTATTACAATTCCAGTTCCAGGAGCAGATGGTGCACCTATTGATGCCGCAAGTGCAGTTACAGAAATTAACAGTATTGTGGTAAATTCCAAATCAATACTGAAAAGCTGTGCAAGAAAAAACACAGCTATGATTTGGTATACTGCTGTTCCATCCATGTTAATTGTTGCACCCAAAGGAATAACAAATTGTGATACCTGTGGTTCAACATTCAATTTTTCTTCTGCAGTCTTTATTGATACAGGCATTACAGCTGCAGAACTTGATGTAGAAAACGCAAGAATTTGTGGGTCTCTCATCATTTTAAATGTAAACCAAAGTGGCTTTTTTGCAAAAAATTTGATTATAATCATATAGATAAACATCATTGCAAAAAGTCCCACTACAACTGTAATCATGTATGCACCAAGTCCCGTAAGTGCAGTAAATCCAAGTTTTGATGTCATACTTGCTAGCAAACCAAATGCGGCAAATGGTGCCAAACGCATCGCCCATGAAACAATCTTCAAAGTAATTTTTTGTATAGATTCTAGCAAGTCAAGTATGGGTCTTGAGCTTTTTTCAGGTAATGAAATCATTGAAACACCGACAATTAAAGCAAAAACAATTATGCTAAGCATCTCTCCAGAAATAACAGATGTTAAAGGATTACTTGGGACTAAATTAACAATGCTTTGAGGAATATCATCTATTGTAAATTCTTCTTTTTCTATTGGATCTGAATTGCTGATTCCAAAACTTTCTACCAACAAAGAACCATCAATAAAATTTCCTGGCGTAATGATAGTGACAACTAAAATGCCAATGATTATGGCTATGGCCGTAGTTATTACAAAATAAACTCCGACTCCAAGACCAAGCGATTGGAGTTGTTTCATACTGCCTGCAGAAGTGATTCCTCGAATAATCGATGCAAAAATAAGTGGAATTATGATCATCTGAATAATTTTCAGAAAAAGATGAGCTGGAATAGATAGCCATTCAGTGATGATGTCTGCTGTTTCTTGCTGTACTATTCCAAAATCCGGACCTATGATGATGCCAAAAACTAATCCAAAGAATAAACCAAGTAGAACTTGTGCCCAAAGTTTTGTTTTAATTAACTGTGCAATGTATGGATGTGGATAATCAAAGGATTTGATGTTCATATTAAATTTAAAATATTATTCAATAAAAAAGCAGAGCATCATTATCAGATAAAAAAATTAGAATTTGAGAAATATGATAAAATATCTCAAATCAACAAAAATATTTTTTTAAATATAGATTCAATTAGGATTTAATCAAAGGTTATAATTTGACCATCTATTTACAATTTGACAAAAAATGTCATACAAAACAAGACAAACAAAAATAGCAATCGCTGCTGCAATAGCAATTATTGCAATTGGAATTATTGGCGTATATCTAAATCCTGTACAAAGCACTATAGTTGTTGTACCTACAACTCAATCTGATCAGGAAAGATATGATGCCCTAGGAATTGCTCAAAAATATGTGGTAACTAGTCCAACTTTTGCTTTTGATGGCGACATAAATTCACTCAAAGTTGAATACGTTGGTTCTACAAAATCAATTCCAGCCGAACACATTTTCAAGGCTAGCTTTGAATCAAGTCAAGGTGGATTTGGCAATAGAGAAGACCAAATGCTAATCCAAGTTATTACCCCTCACACCATGGAAATCTTGGTATCTGAAGGAAAAGTAATTTCAGCAATAACGAATAAATCTTGGGATGAGCAAAAAGAACTATTCATTCAAAGAGAGACAGAACTTGATATTTCCAATCAGGTTAGTGAATATGATTATGTCACATTCATTGATGCATTTGAAAAAAACGGCATTAATGTGAACGTAGTTGAAGTGTTGGAGGATTCATCATTTTTGGTACCAACAATCGTAGTTAAAGTAAACGATGAGATGATTCAGGTCTATGAATTTTCTTCAGGCACTGATGTCAAAAATGCATCCAAACTTGTTTCAAAGGATGGAACCCAGATAGGAACAAGCATAATCAGATGGATTGATGAGCCTCACTTTTACAGCAAAGGCAAATTAATTGTACAGTATATCGGCCACAACCAAGAAACACAGAGTTTACTTGAGTCACATTTAGGCAATCAGTTTGCTGGAATGTGACTCGGTACCTATTTTTTTATTTTCCAACATAAGTGTATACTGGATACACTTTTTTTGTTTTTGAAGATTTGTAGTTCCATTCTAATTTATCTAATTTCAAACGTGCAAAATATTCTTGAATTGACTTGTGTAGTTTGGTATAGATGTCATCTCCAACTACTATCTGGTCAGGTTGAGATAAGTTTTGAATTTTAGCTGCCATGCTTACAGATGGTCCTAAAATATCTACATGGGATTCCTGTAAATCGTCACCATATCGTACAATTGTATTTTCGCCATAATCAATTCCAATTTTTATCTTCAGTTCCTGTAAATTGTTACTTTTCAAAATAGGATTTATTCCGAGTTTGAGAATTTTAAGCATTGATTCTGCACATGTAACTGCTCTGTTTGCAACTGATGCTGATAGGTTTTCTGCAACAAAGTACCCAATCACTGCATCTCCTACAAACTTTAACACAAATCCCTCATGACGCTTAATCACATAAGCCATCTCTTGAGCAAACGTAGTGAAAATAATAGCTAGTTTTTCTTTGGGTAAATTTAGGATCATAGATGTTGAACCTACTAGGTCTACAAATAAAACAGCCATATTCATACTCTTCAAAACTTTTTCTCTGAGAAATATCTCAGATTCTTCAGTTACTGTAGAATACATGAATTCATGATTCAATGACTTTGTAACTCTATCGTGTACTTCTTTGATTAGTGTTTCAGAATCTACTACTTTTTCTGTACCTCTTCCTAGTAGCATATCTACAATGCTTGGAGTTTTTGTAGATAGTATATTTTCGATACCTCGCTTAGCAATTTCTTTTACGGAGTTATTCTTCAATACTCCCTTTGTCCTACTTAGGTTGTTAATTCTTTTTGCTTTAATTCTTACCTGGTGGGTTTACTTTTTCTTTAAATAGTCTGAACCCACATTTTAAAAAATTAAATCATCTTTACTATGAATTTAAAATTCTAAAAGAATCCGTAATGAAAAAAGACCTTTTTGGTTTTAACTCTGGAATGTATTTTGGAAATGCATCAGATGATCTAGTCCAGTTATCTAATGGAGTAACCATCAGAGTCTGACAAAGATCATTCTTCAACATGGGGATACATTGTCAATGACAAAATCAATTCCTTCGTCGCTAAAACAGACAAAGCTTATATCATATAGACAAAATTCAACATGATCTTGAGCTTGCTTTATGCTCATCGACGTTTGGCATCTCTGAAATTGTAGACAAGTCCATGTGATGTGGGTTCGTCGTAATTTGATAGAAAAACAGATTTGGTTCTTTTCATATTTTTGTTTTAACAATATGTAATGACACGGTGGTTTTAATATTCTATTTCTACGATATTTTCTATTGAATGCACCACAAAAAATAATTTTATTTGGCGTAATTACAGTTATGTTCATAATTAGCACACCTGTTGCATTTTCAGCAACGCTTGGAGATCAATGGGAATCATTGAAATCTTCTCTGTCTAGTGCTGAAAAATCACCTACTAAAGATGAATCTTTAAAAAATCTCCAATCTGCTAAAACTATCTATGTTGATAATTTCAAAAATGCTGCAATCTCTGTAGATGCTGAAAGTGATGTGTTAATTACAAATGCATTTTTTAATATTGAAAGTATGTTGACTTCTGGAAATATTGAACAAGCATCTCTTAACAGACAAATCATAGACAAAACAATCTACAAAATTGCATTTATGAAAATGCAACTAGCTATAACACAAAACAACTCTGCTGATTTTTTGAGCTGGTTTTCTGTAATGGAAAAGAAATTTGAAATTTCTGAAAACTATCTTGATATTAGCTCTTTATCTGACGGTATTAAATCCAATTCTTCGTTATTATCTGTCAATGGTCCTCAAATTACAGAGAAACTATTGGAAATCTTCAAGCTAAAGACTGTTGAAGAACTAGAAGAAGCAATTGCAGCTTTGGATAAAGGAGATTTAAAAAGTGCCAAGACATTTACCTACGAGGGACTATACTATTACAGAACGCTTCATCCATCAATAGAAGAAAAGATTGGTGCAGAATCTGCAAATGAATTATTACACAAAATGGAATCTGCCATAAGTGTTACAGTGAGTGATAAATCAATTGATGTTATGAAATCTGAAATTACACAAATCTCTGAAGATGTCGAATTAATTATTCGTCAATATGAAGGAGGGGATGTTTCTGAATTAGGACTTGCATTATCTGGAATTAAAGATAGGTTGACTTTAGTCAAAATAGAATATCTTGATGCCGTAAAAGACGGTAAAATTATCAATCAGGAAGAATATGACGAAACAATTGTATTTCTAACAAAAGCAATTGAAATTTTCAATTCTAACAAGTTGGCATTTACAGAGTTGTCTGAATCTGCTACCAATTCATTAGAGAAAAATCTCACAGATGTTGATAGTATAGTTTCTGCAAAAGGCAGCAATGACGAAGTTGTAACACTAGTTGAAAAGAGTCTGGCTAATGTTACAATCCTCCAAGAATTTGGTGGCACAGCAGAAATTGATATCTTGGAATACTTTGATGAAATTGAACGACTGTTAAACGAATCTAAAATAGCCTATAGAAACGGTGACACTGAGACGGCTTTTAATCTAGTAACTAGTGCGTATTTGGATAATTATGAATTTGTCGAAGGTCCCTTGGGAGAAGTTGATCCAGAGTTAGTATTAAAAATTGAAATCGACATGCGAGAAAAACTTCGACATATGATAAAGAATAATGAATCTCCTGATAAGGTTGATGCTCAAATTGATATGATATTAGTTGATTTGGCCCAGGCAAAGAAGGTAATTCCAGAATTTGGTACAGTTGTAATGCTGATTCTCTCTATTGCAATAATTAGCATAATTGGATTAACTGCAAAATCCCGATTATCTATTAGAGTATAATTTTTTAAAATATTTTACTATGTGATACAAAATTTTGATTTTCGCTTAAAGCGTATTGCATATTGTGGTAGGATTCTTCCAGCATGAAAAGCATCATAACTTCCGCCAATTGTAGCACCGATGAGAATAAAAAATCTAAATTGTTATTGAAGAACTCTGGGAACCTTTCTCAAGATATATGAAATTGAAATTCTTCCTGGTCCTATCACTATGATCAAAAGACAACCAGCTAGAATTAATGTTTCAAATTCTACTCCTCCACGGCCTGCAAAACTCTGAGCTCCTTTTGCCACAAAGATTGCTCCCAGCATTACTATAGACAACAAAGATGCAGAAATTCTTGTTAGTCCGCCTATGATTAGTAATATCCCTGGAACTAATTCGGCCAATGCGATCGGAATTTGCATTTCTGCTGGTAGGCCCATGTTTGGAAGACTTTCAGCAAAACTTGACTCAAATTTTCCTAATGAGTGCGCTATGAATATTGCTCCGATTGTAATTCTTATTCCAAAGTGAGTGATATCTTGAAAGATAGGGTTTCGAATTATTGCTTCTGCCATCTGCAAAAAATTGTTTTGACTATATTTTACCCTTAGGTAACAAATGTGAATAAAGGTTAAATGTGATTATCGTGTATTTTATTCATGAAGTATACTGTTGCATTGTTTACTGTATTGGCTTTTGCAGCAATATTTGCAATAACTACAGTAGATGTTGCAGTAGCTCAACCTTCTAGTGCAATGCCTGATGGCGAATACCAAGATGGAGATCATGAAGGAAAATCTTGTCCATCTAAAGAGAAAAAAACTGCCTCTGTTGATGTAGGTTTGAATATCTAGATTAATTTTTTAATTGATTTTGATCTTTTTGTAGGCAGCTTTTCCGAGTCTGTTCATTATTCCAAGACCTAATCCCTTTCGACTGATACCTTGTACAAGTATTATGTCTATTTTGTTTCCATCAAACTCTCTGAATGTTTTAAACAAGTTAGCTGCTACCCCGTCTAACTTTTTGCCTAAAAATACCGTCATATCCGAATTGTATCTGGTGTTTGTAGTGGTAAGCACCCCGATCTTTTTCCCTTGTCTTTTGAATTGATCTAAAAGTTGTAATGTTTTGTCTTTTACTTTGTCCTTTGGTCCTTCAATTAGAATTATTTTGGCATTTGGAGAATAATGCCTGTATTTCATACCTGGTGAGCGATGTATGGCTTTTGTTTTTCTTTCCTGTATGCTTGGATGGATTGCAATTTTGCCAAGGAACTTTTGAATCTGTTCTAATGTTACAGCTCCTGGTCTTAACAACATTGGAGTTTTTCTAGAAAGATCAATCACTGTAGATTCAATTCCGATTTTTGTTTTACCGCCATCAATTATCATGCTTATTTTGCCATTTAGATCATCAAGCACATGTCCTGATGTTGTGGGACTAGGTCTTCCAGAAATATTTGCTGATGGTGCAGCTAAAGGCGTCCCTGCTTCGTGTATCAATAACTGTGATATTTTATTTTCTGGCATTCTCACTGCAACTGTATTGATTCCACCAGTTGTGATTTTTGGAACTATCTCTGATTTTTTCAGAACTAATGTAAGAGGCCCTGGCCAAAATTTTCTAATTAATTTATGAGCTGTATTTGGTATATCTACTGCTAATCTCTTAAGGTCCGAAATATCTGAAATGTGAATAATGAGTGGGTTATCTGAAGGTCTGCCTTTGGCTTCAAAAATTTTTTTGACAGACTCTGAGTCCAGAGCGTTTGCTCCAAGACCGTATACTGTTTCGGTTGGAAATGCAACTATTCCTCCTGATTTTATGATTTTAGAAGCTTG
This sequence comes from Nitrosarchaeum sp., assembly GCA_036984365.1. GTDB lineage: Archaea > Thermoproteota > Nitrososphaeria > Nitrososphaerales > Nitrosopumilaceae > Nitrosarchaeum. Next base: position 48,480 of record BQXB01000001.1, on the reverse strand, counting down.
TCGTATCTTTGAAATTTGTGGGTTTTTTGAATTGATCTTAAGGATTTTTGTTTGCATTTTTGCTTGATTTTTGAATAATACCACTGCAGTCATATTAAGAGTATGGTAAATATTTAGCCCAATTTTATTTGTGATTTATTTTCTAAACATCATCCAAATTCTGGCTCCTACAAAAATTCCTACTGAAAGTGCTATCAATAATGGAACTATTAGTTGTCCTTCTTCCATTTGGTTAATTAGTCCAATTATTGTTTAAACTCTTTTCATCCGAGTACTTTTGATGATACTTCATAATTCTGTAATCTTTCAAGATTATTCAATTCTATTATCTAGTATTAATTACTGGATGTATGAATATAAACACAAATTCAACAAAAAATAAAAACCGATAGAACAAAATGGTGAGCAAAAGCAAAAACACCTTAGATCTCAAAAAATTAGCAACCGTGAAAAAATTTTGTTACTAAAAATTATTTATCTGAACTAACTTTATTTCAAAGTATTTTTTAAAACTTTCCTGATAATTGGCATGACTGATTTTTGCTCTTCTTTTTTATATATTTCTTTACAAATTAATAGATTGATGGAATCTTTTCAGGCCAATTACCTCACATCATCTATTTACAATAAAGTAATTGGTTCAATCTAGATTTAATCAAACCTTATCTTTAGAAAATATATTCATAGAATATGAAAATATTACATCATACAAATTATCCACAATCTCTAAATATTCTTCAGCAAAGCAGAGGTGAACTGTACTTTGAATAAAATCATAATCTTTTCAGCCCTAGTTGTAATAATTGTAGTAGGTGGATTTGGCATGTATCTCTCGATTATCACTCCTTCACAAGTTACCTCTGTAACAAATAATCCAAACAACATAGTAACGTCATTGGAAACTCCATCCCAATTTCCATATCAATTCAATAAAGAAGTTTTTGATTCAACTAAATTGCCAAATTCCACAGTCCTATCCAATGAACCGATAAAATTCAAATCATATCAGGAAATTTCTGACTATGTCAAGGAATCTAGTAAAAATCAGCAACAAATGATGTATATCCGAGACTCTTCTGTGTTTCCTGTTCCATTTGTAGAAAATGAACCACGTCCTGAATTGGCAACTTCAATGAGAGAGGGACAATTTGTATTGGAAGAAGCATTGGATATTCAAAAACGAAGTCTGGATTATGCAGATTACGGTCCAACTGTTAGATCTGGTATGTCAGTTGATGATACAAACAGTAACAGTGGAAATGATTACTCTGTTACAAATGTTCAAGTAAAAAATGTGGATGAGCCAGATTATCTCAAGACTGATGGAAAATATGTCTACATTGGGACACAAAACACAATATCTATTATAGATGCATACCCTCCTGAATCTGCAAATGTAATTCTGAGATTTGCATTAGATGTTGATCCGCAAAATATTGAAAATATGTTTCTTAACAATGATCGCCTTGTATTGATGTATCATGGTAGATCTGAGAGTCAAGCAATCTCTGAATTTGATTTTAAACCCTATCCGATTTACAACTCAAAGACAATCATCTCGATACTAGATGTGTCTGATAAGAAAAATCCCCAAGTAATCTCAACTTATGATGTTGATGGAAATTATTACAATTCAAGAATGATTGGTGATATAGTCTATGTTCTCTCAACTAGCGGTGTTGATTATTCTAATCTGATAGTTCCTGCAATAGCTACTGAAGATGCAGTAATATATCCAGATGTATATAGATTCCCAAATCCTGAACCTGGTTACAACTTTAACACAATTACTGCAGTTGATGTTTCAGGCAAACTTATCAATTCAGAGACATTCATGATGGGATATTCTAATTCTATCTATGTGTCAGAAGATAATCTATACATCACATATGAGAAAAATACCACTCCTGTTGATTATGACCTAATGCAAAAAGAACGATTCTTTGATGTTATAGTTACGCTTTTACCCAAAGATACTCAAGACAAAATAAAATCTATCCAAGATGATACAGCACTTGATTCACGAGAAAAGTGGAGACAAGTATCAAAAGTATTGCAAGATACCTATAACGGAATGTCAAAAGAAGAAAAAGACAAACTATTTTCAAAGATACAAGATGCAATAATAGAATATGATTCAAAGTGGCAAAATAATACGAGAAGAACCGTTATTCACAAGATTGCACTGGATGATGGAGATCTACAGTATGTTACAAACAATGATGTTCCTGGCTATCCATTAAACCAATTTTCGATGGATGAGAATGCTGGATTTTTCAGAATTGCAACAACAAGTGAATCATTTGGTCCACGAGAGACAATTCGATCAAATAATGTCTATGTCTTAGATGAATCACTCAAAATTGTAGGAAAACTAGAAAAGATTGCCCCTGAAGAAAGAATCTACTCTGCAAGATTCATGGGTGACAAGTTATATCTTGTAACGTTCAAACAGGTTGACCCGTTTTTTGTAATTGACCTATCATCAAATACCCCAAAGATACTGGGTGAGCTAAAGATTCCAGGATTTTCAAACTATCTTCAATCATATGACGAAAATCATATCATTGGAATTGGTAGGGACACAAAAGAAAATTCTTGGGGTGGAATAGAGCAAAAGGGAGTAAAAATTTCAATGTTTGATGTGTCTGATTTTAACAAGCCAAAAGAGACTGATACTATTGTGATTGGTAGTACTGGAACATATTCTGATGCTATAGATAGTCATAAGGCACTCTTGTTGGATAAAGGTAAAGGAATCATATCAATTCCAATAAAGACTGACATGGCATCAATAAAACCACAGAACAAGATTGTAAATGAAGACTATGATAAACAGTGGTATGGATTTTATGTGTATGCCTTAGATGCAAGTGGATTTGAAGAGAAAGGACAAATCCTGCATTACACATGGCAGCACAATTATGGCGGTCAGTATATGCAACCAAGATCATTTTACATTGATGGTTATCTGTATACTGTGATGGATGGAAGTATGAAAATAAATGATATTGATACTCTTGACGAACTCAATTCTATCAAAATACAGCAAATTGGAAACATTATTCCATTTGTAGATGATTTACGTTAAATTTTATTTTAAATAGAGATCGTAAATTTAATACTTTACGTTTTACGGCACTGTTGCGTTGATGGTTGATAATACTAGGTGTTGACTGTCAGTTGAAAATAAGATTAGACTAATAATGAATGATTCAAAATTACATTATGGGTAAAATCATTCTCTATATTGCATCCAGTCTTGATGGTTATATTGCACGAGAAAATGGTGCATTAGACTGGCTTCCAGAAACTCAAGAATCCGTGGTATGCAGAATTTCTAAAAGCTGTGGATGTTGTAATTATGGGCAAGACAACATATGACCAGATTTTGACATTTGGAGATTTCCATACAAAGAAATGAAATCTTATGTCTTTACTAGAGTGATGTTTCAAATGATGAAAATGCAGAGTTTGTCTCAGATGTGGATAAACTTGTAAAAGAAAACCTTTCAAATTCCGATAAAAATATCTGGTTAATCGGTGGTGCATAAATAATTACTCCATTTCTGAATAAAATATATGTTGATGAAATTATACTTTCAATAATTCCAATTGTTCTTGGTAATGGAATCTAATTATTTCAAAACATAAAAAATGAAGCAAAATTAGAATTAATCAAATCTACTGATTATCGTGGATTGATTGAATTGTATTACAAAGTGTTACACTAACCAACTAACAATTAACCAAATGATCTTACACTAGATGATCAATAATCTTTAGAGTTACTTTGAACCCTGATTTTTACCCAAAGTTGTTTCTAGCATATATCAAGAAAGCATGAAACCTTTAATTTTGTCTATCTCTTAATTGGTGACAATCACAATTGCACCCAGTTTGACATTTTATTCTTTTACAATCAGAGCATGTTTTCTTATTCCAATATGGTGCTGTATTCACTAACTATACTAATTGTATGATTATCTAACCTTTTCTTATTTTCTCATGTTTGATTTGATGTTTTTATGAAAAGTTGAAATTATACGTTATTTGTAATCATTATGTTATATGATGTCAAAATTCTGGTTATTTTACGTAATACTAGCACTTGCTTTTACTTTTCCACTTTCTTATGCTCAACATCACGGAGGTGAACAAGCCCCGCCAATCAGCTTTGGTTCTGGTGAAGTAACTGTAAGTACCACATTGTTTCCGGCAGATTTTACTCCTCAAAAATACTCTGATGTAAATTTGAAATTAAGATTTTTTGATACGCATTCTAATGTTAATGTCGAAAATGTAAGTTATAGAGTTCAGATATTTTATGGTGAAGCGCTTGTTGCAAATCAAATGTTTTTTGATAAAGACGGTGAACTAGTTGTCAAAATACAACCCAAATCAAATTGCACTCAAGCGGATCTATGGAAATGCACAAAATACTATGGTGATGTTGATGCTATAGTTCCTAACGCCTTGACTTCTACTCCTTCAAGTATTCCAGTTATTTCAGGACCAGTTTTTACCCAAAGTGGTAAGTATACAGTAAAAACTGACATAATAGGCGCAAAAAACCCAAAAACACAAACTTCACAGGATATCCACTTTGAAACAATCGTTATTATTCCTAATGAACAAGAATTCAAGGTATCTTCGTCTGGAATCGATTATCAAATTTCTGCAAAAAATTTTCAGGGGCCTTTAACTGATTTTCAATTTGACGGTTCATCAAAATCTATTTCTTTTGAGATGCCATTTGATTGGGAACATGTAGAGCATGTGGATTTTGTAAAGAATTATTTTGAAATCCCGAAAAATTTTTTACCCTTAGAAAATGTTGTCAGCTTTAATGGAAAAGCAAATGGCATGTCGATCTTTCCAATAGGTTTACACTATGACAAGTATTCTGACAACGATAGCAACATACTGCATTTTATGATTCATAATGATGAGCTAAAAAAATTCAAAAACTCCGACTCTAAACTTAAAGTTGTAATTACGCCAGAATCACAATCGTCGATAGTTTCCAAAGAACTTTTCTTTGATAATGGCATTAAGGCAATCACATCTTATGATTCTAGGTATTCTGATAGTAAAAATATTCTATTTACCATAGTGTTTTTCGATTCTAAAGGGGAACTGTCTAGCGATATTCGATATGGTTATGGCCTAAAGGATCCAACTGGAAAAGAAACTGTAAACACTGGTGGAAATCTTAGCCTTTTGGGAATTGAGTTGCCAAACGGTGTTGATTCTCAAATACTAAGCACTCCTATGGCTGGAAAATATTCTATGCAAATAGTACTGTTAGGAATAGGACAAAACTCCTTTGATAGACCCCTGTTTCAAAAATTTGATTTTGAATTAATTTCTGATGTGAAAAAACCTGAATCCCTAGAAATTCCAACATGGATTAAAAATAATGCAGGCTGGTGGGCTGATGGAAAAATAGATGATAACTCCTTTGTTCAAGGAATTCAGTTCTTGATTAAAGAAAAAATAATGAGCATCCCATCTACTCAAAGCTCGGGTAATGATTCTGATGAAATACCTTCTTGGATTAAAAATAATGCAAAGTGGTGGGCTGATGGAAAAATAGATGATAACTCCTTTGTACAAGGTATCCAATTTTTAGTTCAAGCTGGCATAATCAATCCTTAGTCTAATTCTTCTATTACTCAAGTAGAAATCGATCATCTTTGTTAAATACAAAATTTGTAATCAATGCTTACCAAACACAAATTGGTCTTGGAAGATATCTCCAAGACTAATTTTATTGTTTTAGAAGTTAAGAATTAACCTCTTGACCTTTAGTTCTGTTAATTATTTCTGATCTTAATGTGGGAAAATCCGCCGTAATTTTTGTTTTTCCTTTATCTCTTTTAGGATTTTTTCTAATAGTTCAATTGTTTTATTTTCTTGTTCGTTAGCCCAGTTTCTTATTCTTATGCTTTTGTTTTATCGTCTACTATCTTGAATCTTGATAATACTTTGTAAAGTATGAATACTATTAGCGCGATTATTGCGAAATCTATAACGTTTGCAATAAAATCCCCATACTTGAAAACTGATATAACTCCTGTTGCACTATTGACAATTTCTGATTGAAGTGCTTTGAGATCACCTGATGGCAATGCTAGTCCTATAATTGGGTTTACTATGTCATTAACTAGAGCAGTTACTAGCTTGGATGCGGCTGCACCAATAATGAATGCAATTGCTAATCCAATAATTCCAAATGTCTTAAGAAAACCCATGAACTCTTGAATAAAACTCTGTTTTGGAGGTGGGACATCACTCATATCGTAGTCTGTTAATTATGTAATAAAAAATGTTTTCAAAATTTGTAAAATGTCTTATTTTGATTATTTATTTTGTTTCTTCGTCCTTTGATTTTAGTTTGCTACAAATAGAACACTCTTGAATCATAGATTTGATTTTTTGCTTTAATCCCATACTAAAACAATTTTTGTTATCAATATAATGTACAGCTGTTCCATGATATTGACCAATAATCCCTGTTTTCTGATATTATGGACTAGATCTAAACTTTGAAATATCTATCTGCTGTAGATTGTATATGACTACTGCTTACGTTATGATTAATTGTGAACTCGGCGCAGAGGAGACGATTATGGAGAAATTACGAGAAATAGAACAAGTCAAGGAAGTGTTTGGAACTATTGGCACTCATGATTTAATGGTAAAATTGGAAGCTGAAAATTTTGAAAAAATCAGAGAGCTTGCTTCAAGGAGTATTCAAAGTATTGAAAAAATCAGAACGATCTCAACACTAATAAAAAAAGACTAAAATTGGGTGAACTAAATGCCTCATGAAAAAAATGACATTGAAAAGTTGATTGATACAATGATAACTAACGGTGATGAATTTGTTCAAAAACTTAAAACCGTTTTACCTGATTCTATTTCAGAGTCTATGACTATGTTTCATGAATCACATGTTGCCAATCTTAAAAAGATTAAAGATTTTCTTAATCAGTGATTTTTCTGCGAATAATTTGTACTATATGCTTTTTAATCATTGATTGCAAGTTTTAGCGTGACTCGATCTCGTACCATCACCATTCCTGTTAATAAAAAAACCAGTTATGCGTTTGATGTCATTTTAAATTTGCCTCCAAAAATTATGCCTGATGCAAAAATGTCCTCTGATGGTTGGTGGTCTTTTTCAACTCCTAGAGGAAATGCTAGGTTGAAATTTAAGGAAAATCGTTCACTTGGAATTTTAGACCATGTTTTCATTGATCAAGATTCTCAATGGAATGTTCCAATGAGAATAGTCTCAAGCGGTGAAGAATCTGAGATTGTAATTACTTTGATAAAACCTGATGAATTAACCGATGAACAGTTTGACAGACGTATGGTGGAAATTGAGTATGTATTAGAAAATATGAAAAAAATTATTGAGATGTAATCTCAAATGTTTTAATTGACTTTGAGTGTTTTATTCTCTCCATCTAGAGTAAAAAATCACCAGTCTTGATATTCATCGTCAGATAGAACCACGCCCCAGCCTCGTTCATTCAATTTATTGTGAGTATCACCAGTAACACAAATTGATTTTGTAAATTCCATAGGCTTTAACATTAGTCTCAGACCATCATTACATTGAACCATGTGTGGTTCAACACCAATTTTTGTTTGTAATAATGGCGATATGTATCTAGAATCTTCACTCCAAATGGAACCACAGAATTCATCAGTTCCACTCAGATAGGTAAATCCAATTATCTCAATTTTGTTATATCCTGATAGTAGATCCATTTTGAAAATCTTCTTATCTTTATCATCAATTAGAGCATAATCTATTTCCTCACTATTATTTAGTACAATAAAGTCATTCATTACACAGTTGTAAAACAAAGCATCCATTGTTTTGTTTTGGATATGTACTTCTACTGTTCCTCCAAGATGTTTTTGCAGTATCATTTCTATAGAATTACCAAGGTCATATTTGCAAAAATATGGTTTTGATTCTCCATTTGATACAAAATCTAGGTGTATGGGATTGCAATTTTTTGTGTAAAAGTCTTCAATTTTTTTATCATTTAATTTTATCAAGTTAATTATTTCGGTAAAATCCATTATTGTGTTTATTACAGTGCCATCAATTATTCCGTTATTGAAAGAATAATGATATGCGTATGGCCTATAACACCCATTTTCGTTTTGATTAAACTTTATTAGTAAAACTTCTTTTTCGTTGGTTTTTTCTACTGTAAAGATTAACTCGCCGTTTATTGAGTCTGTATCCTCCATTGCTACATATCTTGTTGCATTAGGATATTTTTCGGTAAATGTCATTGCTGCAATGTCTTTTTCAAATATTTTTTCAAGTGGAGTTGATGAGTCTCCAAAGTTGCAATTAACTGGACTTTGTGCAAATAAGGTTGTAGGCATTGTAATTGAGATTATCAATAATATGAAGAATGAAAGGCGGAGTTTCATTATTTGATACAGGAGTAATGAGAAGTTCATAAAGGATTCTACAGTTTTGTAAATACCGATCAATGTAATTTAGTCTAAAGTACTAATTTTGATTATAATGTTAGTATGTAGTCAATTCAACCGTCCTTATCTATACCCCCAGCATATTATGCTCCCATTACAATTTGAACCCTAGATATAACAATATCAAAAATAGTTAAATTTTGAACCGTAGTTTTGGCGGAATTTGAACCGTAAAAAACAATTAAAATATGGAAAAAAGAAAAAACCACATTGCCAGTCAAGATCAAATGTTTTGATATTGTGCACCGCTCAAGAATCAACGTTAAATATAATTTTGAGTAGAGTCTGAGACAATGCCCTATGAAGAAGTGAATTTACAACGATTAGAAGACAATCCTGAAGAATTTCATGAACTGTCCTTAACTAACCCGCATTGATCTTATTTTTTGTATTTATTGATTATCGAGTTTTTTATCCCCGCCAGGACCAACCATGTCTTCTGGTTTGACTTCGTTATCCCATTTGCCTCTGATACCTTTGATTAAAGCTATGATGCCTGCCACAATAAATCCTAAAACAAGTCCAAAAAATAAAACTTGATCAAGCATCTTAAATGAACAATTTATTGGGGCTGGATTTGGTCCTGAATTGTAATCATAACAATCTCCAAATTCAGTTGCTTCTATGTTTGCAGTTTGATAATTATGTCCCAACACTCCTAAAATCAAAAACCCAGCAAAAATAAGCCCCACAGATAAAATGATAAAACGCATGTCGCTCATGATCTTATTTTTACCATATCCTATTTACACTTTGATTTAATTTTTTTCTAGTGCTATTTTTCTAATAATGCTTTTAGATTTTTAAGCGATGTTTCATAGAATAATCCAATGAATTTTACAAATTCTGTAAATTGTTTTGCTGTCATCTTTTTGCTGTTAAAATATGATTGCCATGTTATCTGAGTAATGTTCTTGTTTTTTGCTTTGATGGAAATTGTTGCAACATATGCTCTTAGTGGTAAACCTTCAGTTGCAATATAAGTAAAATATTCCATTTCTTTCCATGCTACAACATGCTCTTCAATTGTATTGTTATCTGTAAATGTAATTTTTCTTATAGTCCCCACATTTTTTTTCTTTTTTGACAAATATGTTGTTTTTTTAACATCTATTACCCATGATGGAAGTCCGGCAATATTGCTGATTTTTCTCCATACTTTCTCTTTTGTTGCATTAACTGAAATGTTTTTTTTCACCATATTTGTATGAAATGATTTCCTTGCAGTTTTTGTCATGATTGTTTGTATTTCTGTATATTTTTAAATTTTATTTCTTTAACATATTTAATCCCATTAGAACAATCAATTTTATGGTCTTTGGATGGGGCAAAAAGAAAGAAATACAATCTGAAGAAATCCATTCAGAAAAACAAATTCAATTATCTGAAGTGTCAAAAATTGTACAAAAAATACTTGAATTAAGAACAACTCAAATTTTGAATGATATACAATCACTTAGAGATAATACTGAGCCCCTAATTGATGATCTGATTTCAATTGGAAATGCACTTGAAAAAGATAATCTCCAAGTTGATGATATTGATAAGCATCTTAGAATTATTGTAGTTAGAGGTAAACAACAAGTAATTGATATGATAAAAAAGGATGCAAATCATCTCCCAAAAATTAATTCATTTGACGATGTGGAAAACATGCATACTGTATTAAATCAAATGTTAAAAAAAATTGGAGATGTTCTAGGAAGACAAACTAGGGTAATTCACATCTTTGCAAAAAAATACGCAGAAAAATTAAAGGAAATTCTGCAAAAAATGAACTCAAATCATATTGAAATTCAACAATTACTGAAAAACTATAGTCATGCAAAATCAATTTCTATAGAAATTACGGATTCATTACGAGAAATTGGTAATTTAGAAGATGATATTGCCAAAAAAGAACACAGAATTGCTGAAATTAAAAATCGTGTAAACTCATTAAACACAAAAATAACAAACTATGAAGATTCAATCCAAAAAATACATTCTTCTGAAAAATATTTAAAATTTTTAGAATTACAGAAAATTTTAGATTCGTTTTCTAGAGAAAAAAATCAATTGAGAAATGAAGTTAATTCCCAATTCACAAAAATTTCTAGACCTCTGAGTAGATATGAACATGTGTCTTCAATGGAAAAAGAACAAAAAACTCTCTTGTCTAAATTAATCGAAGATCCTTTCGGTGTATTGACTCCAAAAAATAAAGATTCAATCATACTAATTTTAGAAAATGTCCGAAAAGGTATTTCTTCTGGTTCCATATCTGTTAAAGACATTGAAAAATCATATTCTTATTTGACTGAAATTGAAGAATCACTTGGTGGATACATTGCACGTGTTTTTGATTTTACTGAAAAACGACAAAAAATTGAAAATCAAATGTATTCACTTCAATCTGATGATCTAACCGAATTTACACACAACTTACAACATGCTACTTCTGATAAGGCTGATTCTGAATCAAAAATAAATATAATAGAGTCAGAATTAAATGACGAACGTTCAACCATCTCTAAACTGATATCTGAAATCGAAGTTAAGCTAAGGGAATTTTCTAATACTGTTTATGTTATTACTAGGTGATTAATTATTCTGAAATGAATTTATCACATCCTGATGTACATGGTTTATTCATAACTCCTTCGCATTTTTCTAATTCATTATGTGCTACTCTTTGATGTCCACAGATACGGCATTTCATTCTAAAATACTCGATAACCTTACTGTATGGTATATCTAATGAAGCAATTTTTGATGATATGCTGTCATTCATAGTGTTTTACATTTTAGTGTTAATTCAATTCCCCAAAAAAGAGTTTCTAATTGTTAATTCTAAATTTAATTAGATCTAAACTATATGCACTATCGTGTTGTTTAAAAAGAAAAAAATCGAAAGACAAGTTACTTTAGAAAAAAAAGTTTTAGATAGTATTTTGTCTTATTGCCAAATGAAACATCCTAATGAAGGAATTCTTATTTTAAAAGGTAAATCAAAACAAGGAAATATTATGATTGATGGTTTGGTGATTCCGCCTTTCAATTATTCTGGTCCTACATTTGCAGGCTTTCCTCACTCCTTTTTGCCCTTTGATATGAGTTATGTGGGATTAGTTCATTCACATCCTAGCGGTTCTGCAGAACCATCAGTTACTGATCTTCATAATTTTTTTGGGCTGGTATCTATAATCGTTCAATCTCCATATGGGGATAATGATATCTTTGCTTGGGATAGTAGTGGAAATCCTGTACCTCTTTTTATTGCCTAAATTAGATTACTCTAAACTTTCCTAAAAAATACAAAAAACACTGACAAAACTTTATAAGTATTTTGAATGTACTTTTATTGAATTGTTTAATTATAAGACTTATCTGATCTTCTTGTTTGCCTCATTGGGTATTAGTATTGGATTACAAATGATTCTTCCATTTCCTTATGGTCTAGGTGCAGCTTTGGCAATTTTCATAGCATTCCCAATGTTGTTAAGGAGACGATACATGAGTCGTATGAAGGGATATGGCGATTCTGGAAGTGGTGGCGGTGGATTCTTTGGAATGAACTCTGGAGGTACAAGTGTACGCTACGTGTGTTTAGTTTGTAATAACAAACACAAAGGCGGTACATGTCCTAGATGTGGTTCTAAAATGCAACGTGCTGATTTCTAAAATGTCGTTAAATGAACTTAGAAAAAAAGTCCTATACCAAAACTCCATTGAGGTCTGGATTGGATTAAGCAAAGAAAAAAACATAGACTGGACTGATACTGAAAATTACAAAAAATTTATTGCTTTTCTTTTAAAAAATAATCTAAACATGAAACAAATGTCCATATGTTTTGATGAATCCGATAAAGCATCTGAAGGAGGTCATAGTAAAAAAGTATTTGCAAACAAGTTAGCAGCAATAAATGATGAAAATTCTACATGCTACGCCATAAAATTGAATGACAGTGCTATAGAATTAATTCGAAAATTTAATCTATAATATCATCATCGTTGTAACTTTGGATTGACAATAGAATCTAAAGCATTTCCTATAAAGACAAAAGCAAGTCCTGTCATTGCTATCATTACTCCCGGAGGCATTATCCACCACCACAATCCTCTGGATGCCGCACCATATACATTAGCATCATGTAGAATTTGACCCCATGTAGGAAAAGTTGGATCCCCCAGTCCTAAGAAACTCAATCCTGCCTCTGTAGTGATTGCAGCAGGTACTGATATGGCTATGCTAGCGAAAGCATATGGTAATAATTGTGGCAAAATATGTCTGAGCACAATTTTTGAATCCTTCTGTCCCATCATGTTTGCAGCTTCGACATATCCTCTAGTTTTGATTTGCAAAGACATGCTTCTTGCAACTTTTGCTATTCCTACCCACCCAAATACCATCAAAAATCCTATCAATACGAAAATACTGTTGCTAATAGTTACTGATAGAATAATCAGGAAAGGAAGTGCTGGTAGTGCATAGATTACATCATTAAATCTCATCATCGCTTCATCTATTTTTTTACCCTTGTATCCCGCATAAACTCCATAAAGTAAACCCATTACAACTGATGCAATAGATACAACCAGTCCTATGAAAAGTGCCAAAGGAGTTCCCCACAGTAAACCTACTGCCAAATCTCTTCTTAGTTCATCTGTTCCCATTATCCCAAATGCTTTACCTCCTATGATTAGTTTAGATTCTTGAATTTTACTTTCTGAGTTATTCCCGTACATTTTTATCAAAAAAACATAATTTCCTTTTAGAGGCTCATGTTTTTCAGCTTTAGAAAAAACAATATCTTCAGAAGATAAATTATTTAAAGAAAATGAAAATTTGTTTGATTGTAGGAATAGATTTTTTTTAATTGAATCATCTGTTGAAAATATTCTTTCACTATGAATGGAATTGGAATCTAAATTTGGCAATGACGTTGATAATAATTTCAGGTGAATTCCATCAGGTCGTATCATATCTATTTGTAGTAATGGTGTTCCTGAATAATTTGCAGAAAACTCGTAGATAAAATCACTAGGAAAATCATCATAGTCGAAATTTATCCCAAATTGATGATATGTGACTGATACGTCTTCTACACTATCATAGTTGACATTTGGTGAATCTAAAATCTTGTGTTCAGGAATCTTTTCACTCAAAAACAAGTTAACCCAAACTGGAATGGCAACTTTGGGATGTGAAATCCAACTTCCTGGATTATTCCATTCTTTAAAAGTCTCCATTGGAATTGTAATTATTGCTATGATTGAAGTTAAAATTAAAATTGATAGTATGACAATTCCTGCAATCCCAATTTTATTTTTAAAAAATTCCTCTTTGATTTCTGTTGGGGTGATACTGCTCATCCTATTCTCACTCTAGGATCAAAGTATCCGTACAGTAAATCTGCCACAAATATACTGATAAGAAAAAAAACTGTCAAGATGTAAGTAGCACCAATAATTATCGGCAGATCCATTACTGTAATTGCTTCAAAATACAGCCTACCCATGCCTGGCCAGTCAAAAACTGCCTCGGTGATTATCGCCCCTCCAAGTGATCCTGATAGACTTAATGCAAGAATAGTGACTATTGGCGGGGCTGCATTTTTCAGAGCATGAGAATAGATTATTTTTTTCTGATTTATTCCAATTGTCTTTTTTGCAATTATGAAATCTTCTTGCATGATTCCTACTATGAAATTTCTTACAAGATATGCCCAAGACCCAAATCCTATAATTACAATTGTAATCAATGGTAATGTCATGTGATATAGTAATGACCCGATGTAACTTGGGTCTGATGATGGGATTAACGGTGTTGCTCTTGCAGGAAAAATTTGGTACACAAATGAAAACAAGAATATCATTAGCATTCCTATCCACCACACAGGAAAACTAGAACTGATAACTGCAAAACTTGATGTTAGTCTGTCTATTGTTGAACCAACCCTGCTTCCTGAAAAAGCTCCAAGGAAGATACCGATTACAGAAATTATGATTGTTGCAGTTGTAAATAATAAGATTGTTCGAGGAAGTTTTTCTAAAATTATTTCTTTGACATCAGATGATCCTGAGTCGCTAGTTAGAAAAGTTGCACGGCCAAAGTCCAAAGTAAGTATTTTGTACATTGTCAATCCTATTCTCTGTGGTGAATACCACGGTTCATCTAACCCTAGAGTTTTGATTCTCTGTTTAATTTGCACTTGAACAAACGACTCAAATTCATCTACCGATGAAAAACTTTCTGAAATTTTAGGATTTTCAGTTATTTCAGATCTTACTTGAAACACAACTCCTTGTTTTAAGATACTGTCCATGTTTGATCCTACTAGAAGAATTGTGATGAGTAGTGTGATCATTAACACCCCAAACATTGTAATTAATCGAGTCCCGACATACCTCTTCAAAGTCAATAACCAGAAATGGTTAACTCAGTTTATAATAATTGTAGTATGGTAATTTGAAAAAAACTCTAATTTAGTACGAGGTTCTATACTTTATATGGTAAAAAATGACTCATTTGACCCCGACAGGCTCGTACTGACTAAAAATGAAATTCTTGCTTTCTGTGATAAAGTCATAGAAAAATGGAATAAAGAACCAAGTAAAAATGTCAATAATATTTTGGCAATGACTGCTGTTAAGGCAAGTATTGTTTGGACCGATGAAGATTCCCTCAAAGCAATATGGAGTGAAATAATTAGTTGGGCATTTGAATTGCTTTATGAGAATGCTCTATCTCAAGGTAAAATTGATAATGTTGACTGGTCTAGCGTTATGAAAAAATTAAAGAATAAAAAATAACTATGTTGTAATTATATTGTGAGTGCAAGTACAATACGAAAAGCCAAAAAACTAGTTGAAAGTGGAGGTGTAGTTAAAGTCGATGATGACCTTTATCAAATAAAGTCATCATCTAATCCAGAAAAATCTTACTTTGTGACCTCTGATACATGTGAATGTCCTGGTTTCAAAAACTTCTACAAATTTCATCATGGTAAGGGTCTAAAGGCAAACTGCTCTCATTTGGAAGCAATACGAATTTTCAAAGAAAAATCTTAGAATTAAAAATTAAAGTTGTTATACGCAACAAATGGCTTTTTTGAAATTTTCTGAATCTCTTTCAAAATTACATTCTTTGCATACTTGCCAACTTCTTCTTTTTAGTATCGTAAAAGATGTCTCATAACTTACAGAATACATCTTTCCTCCACAAGAGGGGCATTGTAGTGGTATGTCTATCTTCATTGATGGTGTTATTGCTTTTTTAATTATAAGGCACGCGTAGAACTGATAAATTGTTCATAAAAATTAGTTTTTAGGATTTGTTACTTGAATAATACGATTCCCATCTACTAAAAATTCTATGATTGTTCCATTAATGTTTACAAAAAACGATGCCCCGTTATTTCCGACCTGTACGTTCATTCCAGCGATATTTGTATTGATTACATCGTTTTTCTCTTCTGTTATATCGTCTGGCAATTGTTCAGTGCTGTTGGTTGGTATGATTGTCTCATATGGCAATATCTCTTCTTCAGTATTATGCCCAAATTCTTCTATAGTCTGTCTTGAAATGGTAATTTTTTCTAGATATGCTTTATTTGCTTCTTCTTGGGTTCCGCCATTTTCAAGAATGTTTTTTCTGATCTGCTGTGCTTCATCAAATATGTTTTTGGTGAAATTAATCTGGTTCACAATTATGTCTCTTACTGAAGGATCTAAATTTTTAACATAATCATCATACTTGTATCCTGAAAAAACTCCAGAACTAGGCTCTAACTCTTCTATTTCCTTTAAGAGTAACTCCTCTGAAATTTTTATTTGTTCTTCGATGAATTTTTGCTCTTCTAATATTTTTTCATCTATCTTCTTTTCTGAAATAAATTCTTGTAATAATTTCTGGTAATGTGAGTATAAAATAAAACCTATAGGATCATTTTCAAAATCAGACGGGTTTGCATTAAGATATCTTATTGCTTCTGGAGTTGAAAGTTTTTCTTCAATTACTGATGTTGTAGTTAACTCTCCTCTAACCTGAAATTCTGTATTTGCAATACCTGTTTTTCCGTCAGGCGAAGATGCTTTGATGCTGACGATATATGTTCCTGGCATTCTATCATAGTGACTAAGTTGAACTCTATATTCTCCTATGTCGTTTGTGGTTGTAAACAATGAGTCATGTTTTGTACTGATGTGAACATAAACATCTTTTACTGGATTTGATGCATGGTCGGTAATTCTGCCTGAAATTATTGGCGCATCCACTGGTAGTATCTTTGGGTTGTCGATGCTAGATTGAATTATGAGACTCCACAATGCAGCATCTGAGGCTGGAATGAGCATACTTAATGCAAATATTGAGAATAAACCAATAATGATAGTCTTGTTTTTGAGCATAATAGCGATTCTAAACTCTATTGATAAGACAAAGAATAAAGAAAATCTCGTCGGCATGTAATTTTATTTGAGCCAAGTTGATTCTTTTTGATATAATATGTCGTTTTCACGATGACTTTTGGAATATGCTTATCTGGTGATTTTTTATTTGATCCTTTTTTAGTAGAATTTGTACGAATTGTTTATGTATTGTCGTTTTTTGATTCAGACATTGATGCCTAGATTTACTATGACAGTATTGCTTATGTTGTGTGCTACGTCAGTAATTCAAACAGCTTATGCACAATCAGATAATGATGTAACAACAGGTAAGCAAACTACACTATCAAAAGACTTGGCAGATAATCCTGTTGCACAAGACATACTTAAAAAAATAGAACAGACTAAAAAATGGATAAAAGAACTTGAAGAAAGAAAATATGAAGAGCTGAAAGCCAAAGCAGAACTTGAAGCAAAAAGAGCACAAGCACTTGAAAAACTAAACCGGGATCTTAAAGAATGGGAGGCCTTATGGGAATATTATTCTCCAAGGAACTCGTTTTCAAGATTTGTAGATACTGTACAGGATGCTCCTGTTAAAAGTGTATTTTGGGATCAATTTGAATTCCATCAAATGAAAGTAGATGCGGGTAGAGAGGCACTCAAAATAGCTATTGCAAACGGGGGTTCATTAAGTGAAGCACGTCAAGCATATCATATTGCAGCTGAAACAAAACGAATTGAGTTAATTGAAGCAAATAGCATTTTTAATGTAAATCATAACTTGGCATATTACAATCAACAAATTTTATTTAACAAAAATGGACAACTCATTGACACTCCAATTACTGGTGAACAACTTAGAAAATATTATGAGGACTTTCGAACAAATCCTGCATATCTGAAAGCAAACCCAGACGATGTAGTATCATGGGAAGATTTGGGAAAGACAACTCCTGATACTGAGTGTAGACAGGGCTCTGTTGTTGTGTATCGTTATCATGCAAATGACTATGTCTGTGTTTCAATGAATACTGCAGAGATGTGGATTCGTCATGGAATGGGAGAAATTTCTGGAAGTTCTTCAACTAAATCAAATGAAAACTCAGTGAACCCACTAACGAAATGTGATAAAGGATTTACTGTAGTATATGCATTAGAGTCTGGTAAGTATTCATGTATTTTACAAGAAACAGCAGATTCTTGGATAATTCAGGGAATAGCAGAAAAACATAATCCTGAATCGTATATCTTAGACCAGATTCAAGACAAGGATGTATCCCTCATGATTATTGAAGTTAATCAAAAAATTCAAGAATTTTATGATAACCTTGCTATAAAACAAGCAGAACTAAAGGCACAATTTGATAAAAAATACGATGATGCTTTGTTGCAATCAAAACTAGACGAAAAAATGGCAATAAAGAATCAAAGTGAAAGACAAAACATGTCAAAAGAAGAACTAAGCAATAAAATCATCCAGATAAGAAAACAATATGATTCAACTAAAGATAACATTATGCAAGAAAAAATTAATGCACTAAAGGAACTAGATAAAATAACTGATGAAAATCTAGAAAAGTTTGTTCAAACATACGAACTTGATCCCTATATCAAAGTAGTATGGAATTCTCAATACTCAAAATATGAAGCAGTAAAGAATAATTAGATTCTAAATATTCTTTTGAGTAATATTGAATGAAAAATTAGAATATGTTTAAAATTCCATAAAACAAAATATCCGTGTGAATATCTCTATAGTGAAGGCTACTGAAAAAGACATTCCAATTGTTCTTGAATTATTATATGAGTTAGAGAGGCCATCTCCAATTGATGGTAAAGAAATCAAAATATTCAGAAATACAATTAAAAATTATTTTTCAGATCCACAAAAGTTAATCTTACTGGCAAAGAAAAATTTCAAACCTGTAGGGCTTGTAAGTGTAATTTTTCTAAGACGTTTAAACAGAGTAAAACTAGAGATGTATATTCCTGAATTAATAGTCACAAAAGAATTAAGAAATTTAGGTATTGGTAAAAAATTAATTCAGTATTGCATAATCCTTGCAAAAAAGAAAGACTGCTATAGAATAAGGCTGGAATCTGGAAATCAAAGAAAAAAATCTCATTTATTTTACAAGGATCTTGGATTTGAGCAGTCTTCGTTATCTTTTTCTATAGATATTCTTTGAGCAGTTTGTGTTTTAGCTTGCCCACAATTATTTTTGACTAGCCCTCTAAAAAATAATTTTTGTAATTTGATTTAATGCTAATGAAAATAATTGTAATGGCCTCGATTCTTGCTTTGGGCATATTTATAATCACTGAAAATAATGGTGTTTATTCTAGTTCAGAACTCATTAACTCTATAAAAGAACATGGAAATACGTTGGAAGCAAACACTAGTAAATCCGTTGAGATGGGTATTGGATTTATGAATACAGTTGATGAAACTGGAGATAAAATCAACACTCAGATAAATAATGCAAAACAATCAACCAAAGAAATATCTGAAAAGATTTCTGAATTTAACCCTCTGAACAAAGATTATAAATCCAAAAATATTTCACCAGAAGAATCTTCTGATCAACATCCTATTGTAAATACTGATTTCAATAATAAAGAAGTTTAATTCAACTATGACAGATCATCAATTTATGAAAATCTTTCACTATCTATGATTCGGCAATCAAACGGTGATGCTTTGTTGGAATATGTAGATGTTACTGGAAATAAAAAAAGTACTAACGTGATCATTAGAACTGATAATATGACAATATTCTCTGGATTTTTTTTAACTTCAAATTTTAAGACTGTGATTAACGATATCTCTAAAACAACATGTCATGTAGATATAACAGTTGACCATAAAGACTACGGTCTCGTGAGTTCATTTAATTCTGATAATATTTATTCTAAAGTTGATGGTGCATTTCAGTCATGATTTTAATTCGTATGTATTTATACAAAATCAATTAGTAACTGGTTTGGATGAAAATGCTTTAAAATCAAAAACGTTTGAAGATATTTTTGAGAAAAACATTAAACAGTTTATTGTTAATCATGAGTCGTTTTTACCTCTTATGTTCAAAATTTTTCAGATGGACATAGAGAATACAATAATTACCTTGAACAATTATTTTGTATGATGCGAATCTGTGAAGGAAATTTTTTTGAAAAACGGATAAATCCTTTCTGAAAATATTTGAAGATTACCTCAACGAATTATCAAAGTTATATCTAATACCTGTTGATGCATCAAAAAAATTTTTTGAGAACTATTTGGAAACACGTCTTTCAATCATGTCCTCTTGGAATGAACATATGAAGAAATTTACTGATAATTCTCAAAACAAACTTTGATTTTTATGCCTAATTTCTGTGCTAATCCATTTTGTTGGCAGTTTCTACGCTAACCTAATATCCATTATCTAAAAAATGAACCTATTATTAAAAATCTATAAATATTATGATCTTAGCCGATATGACGTGCGCATAACTGCTTTAGCTGTTTTGATACTATCTCTAACTGTAACTTTATCATTTACCGGTACTTCATTTGGAGAAAAAGAAATCAAGTGTATTAACTGTGTACAAATCCCCTCTTATGAGATTGATCTTTACAAAGAGATTTTCCCATTGACTGTCTGGACTGATTCACACACTTATGATCATTTTTCAATGATTACTGCAACTGGGTACTTGAAACCACAAAACACAGTTGCACCAATCTTAATTGTTGTAACTAACCCTGTAGGAAACATAGTGACCATACAACAAATAACTCCTGATGTTGATGGTAATTTCTCTTTCAAACTAAACACTGAAAGCCCTCTCTGGTCTAAAGATGGGGAATATATCTTAAAAGTTCAAAGCGGTGCTGAAACTAGACAATTCAAAACTAATTTTACTCTAGTTCCATCTTTAACTGGAAGCGTTAACAAATGTACGCCCGATAATATTTCAGTTCTTGCAAACAATGGTCGAGTTTATTGTATTCAGTATAAGATATCTGATGGTCTTGTAAGTACAACCAAAGGAAAACTAAACTCAGATAATAAAACAGTGACTCTGGATATCAAAGGACAAGATATCGGTACTATCACACTTGACATTCCAAGATATGTCTTAGATTCAAAATCTCCTATAGGTGATGATTCTTCTTTTGTTGTAATGGCTAATGGCAAAATGATAGAATATCAAGAATTAGATAATGATTCTGATTCAAGACAAATAAAATTAGATTATCCAATAGGTGACAAAGTTTCATTTGAGATTGTAGGAACTCATATAATTCCTGAATTTGGCGCTATCGCTCTTTTGATTCTTGTTGCTTCGATTATGTCTATTTTGATTTTAGGCAAGTCTTTTTCAAATAGATTGATCAAGTTCTAAAACACTGTCAAGTTCTTAAACAACAACATTGAACCTATGTATACATGGATTTAGAAAAATTTTGTAACGATGTTTATGAAGTTACTAGAAAACTATCAAAAAATTTGAAAGAATCGGATCTACCAAAGCTCAACTATGTTCGTCAACAATTAATTGAAATGTATCAAAAAAACCTTGTAAAAATCAATCATTCTGTTTTAGAACTCATATGCGCGTCTACCCTGATTGCGCGTGGACATTCAGTCGAAGTAGAAAAACAAATTACTGATATTTTAGTATGTGATCTTTTTGGTAAAAAGGGAGATGGCAATACCATTATCGAAATCGAAACAGGATTTACACCTCCTGATCATGCTATGGATACAATTGATTATTTTACTGCCAGGATAATGAGTAAAATTGCTAGATATAGTAAACACTGTTCCAAATTTTCTCTGGCAACTCCCGTAATTGGACTAGTTCCAATACCAAAAATTTTCCTAATTCCTCCAAATGCAAGAAATGAATCTGATGTGAAAAAAGTAAAATTTCTATGTGATCGAT
Organism: Nitrosarchaeum sp.; assembly: GCA_036984365.1. Lineage (GTDB taxonomy): Archaea > Thermoproteota > Nitrososphaeria > Nitrososphaerales > Nitrosopumilaceae > Nitrosarchaeum. The sequence goes on along the minus strand of BQXB01000001.1, from coordinate 26,640 downwards.
ATTACAAAAACCCTCCAATTCAATATGCTGATATTCTAAATGCGCATTTACACTCAATTTATTTAATAAATATCGACAAAGGATTTGCCAAGGAACTTGACCCACAAGGATATGTGGATTTAACTCATAATCTACTTGAACGAAGTGAAATAGAGTATTAGTATTACCAAAAATAGAAAAAATACAAATTCATCTTCATTTTAGTGCTTGTATGATTTGTGCCCCATGTGAAACAAGAAAGCATTATGAATGTATTGACTGTATAAACAATCACAAAACTCATCTTTGTCACTGCGATTGTCATGATGAAAATACAAAACCTCATCCTGTAGACAAGCCACATTGATCAGACATTAAAAGCGGCTCAATTTTTTATGCCATAACGTTAAAAATTCATCTTATTTTAACCATTGTGGATTTTTGAGGATCTTACATGTGATCGTAAGAAACATCAAGATTCATAAGGCTATAAAACATTCTATCGACAAATTATGGCAACATCCATGGAAAACTTTGGAACATTGGAGTATGTTTTAGACAAATATTCAAAAATTTGGAGCTGGAAGATTACCGGTCAACGTGCTGTGAGTATGATATCTAGACTCGTGCCTGAAGCATGGTATGGTGAAAATACTGATGAAGTAATAATTCCAGATAGTGTTGAAAGTGTAAAACAGATAAAATTGATAATGGATCGATACCCTCTTGAAATTCTATCTAAATCTGCATGGCAACGAAAAATTGTAAAAACGTATACTCCAAAACCAATCAATCCGCCAGTAAAATACAATCTCAATCGTGCAAAAACAGGAGAGCAATTCCGTGGAAAATTGTTGAATTTTCAAAAAGAAGGATTAGATTTTTTGTTAAAATCATCAGGTAATGCATTACTTGCTGATGAAATGGGTCTAGGAAAAACGGTTCAAACTTTATCTTACGTTGCTACTGAAAAACAAACATTTCCCGTACTTGTTGTAGCACCACTGGTTACCTTAAATAATTGGGAAAGAGAAATTTCCAAATTTCTAAAGAAAAAAAGTAGAAATGGAAGAATCATTGAATCTGAATCTCCATCATCCACTATTATTAGAACTGGAAAATCTAAAGAACTTCCTATGACTGATTTTTATATTATTAACTATGAACTACTTTACAAACGTCTTTCTGATTTATCAAAACTAAACATTCGAACAATTGTATGTGACGAGGTTCATAATCTCAGATCAAAGACTACTCAAAAATACAAAGCTGTTAAAAAATTAGCTGCACTGTCTTCACTTTCGTATAGAATTGGTTTATCTGGTACGCCAATTTATAACCGCGGTTCTGAAATTTGGCCAATTGTTGATATTTTAAGACCTGGATTGCTGGGAAGTTTCAAAGAATTTTGTGAGTACTTTTGTTATGTTAATGAAAAAGGTAAAGCGATTGTGCTTGAAAACAAACGAGCATCACTTCGAAATGAATTACAAAAACATGTTATGCTCAGACGAAAAAAATCTGATGTTCTTAAAGAATTAAAAGATAAAGTTCGTTACAAAGAAGTCATCGATGCAGATACTGACTATTATATTGATGAATTAGGAAAAATATGGAATAAGCTAGAAGAAGAACAAAAAGATGCTGAAACAGCATTTGATAAATCTGCATCATATCAAAGAGCAATTCAAAGTGAGAGACAGATTGCTGGTATTGCAAAAGTTCCGCATGTAATTAATTTTGTTAAAAACATTATGGAGATAGAGGAAAGTGTGGTTGTATTTTGTCATCATAAAGTGATTCATAAATTATTGCATACTAGCCTTGAAGAATTCTCTCCGGTTACTATTATTGGTGGACAATCTGATAAGGACCGTCAAGAACAAATCGACAAATTCCAAAAAGGCGAATCAAAACTAATGATAGCTGGTATACGAGCCGGAAACGTAGGGATTAATTTAACTAGAGCTAAATATGTAATTTTTGCAGAACTAGATTGGAGTCCTGCAATCCACAGACAGGCTGAAGACAGATTGCATAGAATTGGTCAAAAAAATACTGTCTTTGCATATTATCTAATTGGAAAAGGCACGCTAGATGATCATGTTGCAAATATTTTAGTTGATAAAAGCTATGAAATTGATTCCATTATGGATGAGACTGCTGATACATATGAAAATAAGGATAAAGCAGAATTAATTCTTGCTCAAATTCATGATAAAATAAAATCAAACTAAATTTAATTTCTCTTTTATTTTGTCTAGTTTCAAAATTATGTGTTCTTTTTTGTTGTTAAGTTCTAATTCATCATTAATTTCTTCAATTAATTCATTAATCAATTCAACAATCTCTTTTAGACTCTTTTCTTCTAAATTTCTATGATAACTGGACTCTTCTGTTTTTTTAATTTCTTCTATCCCTTCTGGAAGAATTTCATACATTTTGATAAGTTTGGACTCTTGTCTTAGCGTAGACATTAGAACTAACTGTTTCTTTCTCAATTTTTCAATCTCCTCAGTCAATTCATTCTCTGGTTTTCTTAAAAAATTTGAAATAGATCTAATATCTAATGGCTTGATTTCTAATAATCTTAAAATTTTGATTTCTAATGGAATTTGCTCGCTCCATAATGTGTATTTTGCTAAATCCGTTATGGAAAATGTACCGTCATTATTCAATGTTAACAGTTTTCTATCTTTTAGCGATGCCAGTGAATCCAGAACTCTTCCAACACCTAATCTTTTCAAATTTGAATTTTCGATGTCTTTTTCATTAAATGCCCCATTATTTTTAATCCCTAAAAACAATATCTCTAAATCGATCAGCCCTAGTTTTGTCATTATTGTTAATTTCTCCTAACCGTTATCATCTTTTCCACATGACATCATAATTTTGAATTTTCTATATCAAAAAATATCTGTAAATTCATGCATGTCTCATTTATTTATCTAAAAATGAGCTTTTAGCATTGATCCAGAATATATAAAGCCGTTTATCTAAAATCTGTATGCCTCAATCAAAACCAATCATCAGCGTTGTAAACGTGGTCGCATCTGCATCTGTGGATCAAAAAATCGATCTAAATGATATTACTAAAAAATTTCCAGATTCCGAATACAATCCAGACCAATTTCCCGGATTAGTCTTTAGACTGCAAAATCCAAAAACAGCAACTTTGATTTTTAGAACTGGGAAAATGGTATGTACAGGTGGAAAATCTGAAGAAATGGCCTTCAAGGCGGTAAATACTGTTGTCCAAAAACTTCGAAAAGGTGGGATTAAAGTAAAAAAAGATGCAGAAATTACTGTTCAAAATATTGTAGCTTCTATTAATCTAGGTGGGAAAGTCCACTTAGAAAAAGCAGCTAGAACATTGCCAAGAAGCATGTATGAACCTGAGCAATTCCCAGGATTAATTCATAGAATGCTAGACCCAAAAACTGTAATATTGATATTTTCTTCTGGGAAGCTTGTCTGTACTGGTGCAAAAAATGAATCTGACGTATTCCGTTCTGTTCATAACTTGCATTCCTTATTAGAAGAAAAGAATCTTATGATATACGATCAGTAACTTTTTGAATAAAATATGTATTTCAAACCTCTTGTTTTATTTATTTTTATTTTTAAATTCTAACTCTAATTATTTTCAATCGTTCTGTATTTTTTTACTATCAATTAAAATATGTCCTAGTTTCACTTGAAAAATATATGTGGACATCATTTCATTAGAATATGGTCAAATATGAATTACCACGACTTCCTTATGGTTATCATGAACTTGAACCTTACATTGATGCACAAACAATAGAATTACATCATCAAAAATACCATCAAGCATATGTTGATGGATTAAACAACACACTGGCAAAAATTTCAGGAGAATTTCATCCTCAATACATATCATCGATTTTATCTGATCTAAGTTCAATTCCTGAATCTGTCAGAAATGACGTATCTTTTTTTGGTGGGGGTTTTGAAAATCATAAATTATTTTGGGAAACGATGACTCCAAAAAATGTTGGTAACCCTGGTGGTAAATTAAGTGATTCTATTGATGTATATTTTGATAACTTTGAAAATTTTAAAAAAATTTTCTTAAACAAGGCGTTGTCTGTAGAAGGTAGTGGATGGTGTTGGCTTGTATTTAATCAAACCTTTAACAAAATAGAAATAATTACCACCTTTAATCATGACAGCCCTTGGTCAATAAGAAAAATACCTCTTTTAGGTTTAGATATGTGGGAGCATGCTTACTATTTAAAATACAATTACCGAAAATCTGACTATGTTGCAAATTGGTGGAATGTTGTAAATTGGGATTATGTTGAAAATAGATTCTCTGAGATATCTGACTAGAATGTATTCTTTAAATTTTCTAACATTTGTTTATTTTTTTTTAAAAAATATGATAAATGTTCAATATTGTTGTAGAATTGCTTATCTTTCTTAATAAATAAAATATGTTATGAGTAATGCGTACCTTATAAAAAAATCTGGGTTGGATGAAGAAAAAATAAAACAGGCATTAGATATGTTGCTGATTGATAGAAGAAATGAATTTCGTGAATTATCGGGGGTATTGTTGAAACCATCTAAATCTTCTGAATCTGTGCAGTATTCTGAACAGTTTATTTTGAATTTCTGTTTGGATGTAAACGACGCATTTAAGAGTTGGTCTGGGCAAACTCCACTAGCAGTAAATTCACCACAAAAAGCATTAACTATTCTAAGACAGCTATCACGAGAAAAAACTACAATGAATCAACTAGCCCATCTCTTGAACATTTCATATACTCTTGCAGATGAATTTATGGAGATCTACAGACGTCTAAAGTAATTTTTTTACTAATTCCTAAATCAATTGTTTTTAATTACGTTATTGTTTTCTTATGACACTAGACATCTTGAATGTTGTTTAACTACCGTTAATCTTAAGTTTAGATTCTAGTAATACAGTGTAATGAAAGATGACTTGGCGACTTGTGAGAATTTCAATGAACAAGTTTATGCTGTCTTTCATTTTTAACTTAATTTTTTCATTTTATCATCTGATCTGATAATTGAATACATATTATGATATTTTATTCATTTTACACGCTTGATAAGTTCTTAATTATGGTACTTTCATGAGAAATAATTTTTCCTGGATTTAATATGTTTGAAGGATCAAACATATTTTTTAATTCTTTAAAAATTCTATAGTTTATTGGACCATATTGTTTTCTAACGTATTCTGATCTTGCCAATCCGTCCCCATGCTCTCCCGTTATGCTTCCGCGCATCTTAATTATTTTATCAAAATACTCATCTGCAATTAATTTGATATTTTTTAATTTTTTTTGATCTAAAATCAATCGAATATGGATGTTGCCATTTCCTGCATGTCCATATGCAATTGATTTGGTATGAAATTTTTGATTAATTTTATTTATTGTTGAAAATAATTTTGGAAGATGTTCTACTGGCACTGTGGCATCCTCGATTACATGTAGAGTTTTATTTTTGATTGATTTGGAGCTAAAATATAATGCTGAATCTCTAAATTTCCACCATCGTTGTATTTCTGAATTATTTTTGATAGTTTTTGTAATGGTTCCTGTGATAATATTTAGCAGTTTTTTATGAGTATTTTTTATTTTATGATCATACTCTACAAAAAGTAAGCAGTTGATCTTTCTATCAAATTTATGATTAATGTTTTGCATGATTGATTTATCTACAAACTCTATTGTTGCAGGTGATGTTTTTAAAATTTGATTACAGTTGACGGCAGCGTCATTTTCTGAGTTATATCCAATAATGTAGAGAATTCTTTCTTTCGGAATGGGCATGATTTTAAATTCTGCTGATAGTATAATTCCTAACGTTCCTTCCGAACCTACAATAATTTTATGTGTATCTTTAATTGATTTGATTAAATCTAATCTATACCCTGAAGAGTTTTTTGTTATGTTGGGAAACTTATCTCTTTGTATCTTTTTCGCAGTTTTAAAAATTCTCAAACCTATTTTTTTATTTTGAGGCAATGTAATTTTTTTACCATTGCCATCAACAAACGTAATTTTTTTTATATTGTCAATAACACTTCCATATTTCAAACTCCTACTTCCAGAAGAATTGTTGCCAATCATTCCTCCTGTTGAGCAATATGGGCCCACGGATGGACTAGGCGGGAAAAACTTCTGACTCTTTTCTAAGGCCTTATCTAAAATGCCTTTAATTGTACCCGAACCTGTTTTGACATAATTATTCTCAATTGTAATTCCATCAAATTTTTTTAAATCGATGATGATCCCTCTGTTTAAAGAATTTCCAACCAAACCTGTTCCAGCGCCTCTTGCGGTGACTGATGTTTTGTATTTTTTTGCAATTTTTACTACATTAACCACATCTTTTTCATTTTCTGGGATTACTACAATTTTTGGAGTTATTTGATAAGAACTTGCATCCACTGAATAATAATCTAAAATTTCTTTATCCAAAAACACTTTTCCTGAAATATTATTTTCTATTATTTTTTGTAGTTTTGAAGTTTTCATAGAATAGTGTCTAGTTTTCTATTGACTTAAGTTTTAATCATTTATAGTCAATTTGTTATGTTCTTGGAGGCGTTTGTAGAAAATACTGCATCTTGTCTCATATCTATTATTGGTTGCATCAAGTCATTTTTTCATTCGTGTGATCTAATCATAACGTCATCCGGATTCATCTTCCTATGGACTAATCTGCCATTTGTGGATAAAAATAGACACAGTTATTCCCAATGTCTTGAATCATCTAAAAAAACCTGACCATATTTTCTGCCAATTTTAGATTCTTCCTCAAAAAGAACATTTCTGATTGACATTAATTTACTAATTTCCCAAAAGTAAAACTCAAGATTTGGAGGACTAATCACTATTGAATGTCCTCCTTTGTCTCCTGTAACAAACCTATGTGGTGTCCCAGTGGGCACACAAACAGTATCACCAGATTTTGCCATGATGGATTCCCCATTTAGAAAGAATTCAGTCTCCCTCAATAATATAAAATGTCTCAGGACCCGTAGGATGTACATGTTCTGCAGGACCAATATTTACTACATGGAAAATATTCAAAATAATATACATATTATTGGATTCGGATGTAGGAACTTTGATTGTAAATTGTGAGCCATGAAAATCAAATGGTTGATTCTTAATTTAAAATAATTTTATTAAATATAAGAGATAATGCTAGAGATTAGAACTCTAACATTAACCAAAAAAAAACAACCATTTTTAACTATTACAATACGTATTTTTGCATGGATTTCATGCTTGAAGTTGACCTGTTTTTATGGACTTCACACGCCTCAACCTGTTATTTGTATAATGTTTGAATATGCCGGGGATGAGTTTTGTCAAATTGGTTAGATGCCCACCACTTTTGTTTATAAACAAAATCTAAATTTCAAGAAATTTACCAGATCATTTTTCTATCTCAAATTATTTAGTAATAGAGTTGAAGTTATAATGTTGTAATTTGTGTGAAAATCATTGGCATCCAATGATAAGATTGTAATGGAAATCGATGAAAATTTTCTAATTGAAATAAATAAAAAAATTCTCTTAAGAGAAAAGAAAAGAACTGGCAAAGAAGTCGTCATTGAGGCTGTTCCACAAAATCTTGCTCGAGTATTCCCTAAAGTAAGCGAGTATGGCACTTCTGGAAATATAGAACAAGATTTGATTCAAAAAGCGACTGCCATAATGGCGGCTATTCCTTGGCTTCAGGCATTCTTTGATGGCAATAGGAGAACTTCGATCGTTGCAGCAGGAACATTTCTGCGCGATAATGGTTATGAATTAGATATTAGTCCAGAAGAAGAAAATATAGAATTAAGAGAAATGTTGATTGAGATCAAAAAACATCAACGTGACCTTGAGCCTACTATTATGAAGCAGTTGTTTTTATATATCTCAAAAAGGGTGAATAAGTATGAGTCCAAAACATGAGAAAATCACTGATGAACTCATCGAGAAATACTCTAAACTCTTAGATGATCTTGCTACTGACAATTAATTTCTAAAAAATCCTAGTTTTTATAACAATTTTCACAGTTGGAATATTATTTTTGTCCTCAATTCATTTCATTTGGGTTACATGAGTTTTATCAGATCAGTTTGACACTCCCACCCATTTTAGGTTCAACTCCATAGGGACTCATCTGCCATTTTGGGGAATAAAATGGACGCAGATAGATATGGAAATTGCATTATTTTTTACAACTGATTCTTGCTGAACTTTTGAAAGTCTAACCATTATTGTATGGTCATTTTTGTTATTAAATCCAACAAAAAATTTCTTGTTAATTGAAAAGCACTGATACCCAAACATTGGTCTTGTAGTAACATCTTCAAACTTTGATGCTTTGATTTTTAGTGAATTATAATTATTGTTCATTTGTTATCTGTTTTGGAGAGTAAATCGTACTTAATACTATACTTGATACAATCATTCCAACAAACCATAAGCCTAATTCGTATGCTAAAAGATGTAATGGTTCTCCAAATAATCCAAGAGGTGTAAATAACTCAAAAAATACTGCGATTGTTCCCCATAAAATAATTGCATACGCAAATCCTTTCTTCATCTTTGAATGTCCTGGAATTGAATCATACAGCACTGCAAAAAAGAAGCTGAAAATCGTAGGTGTTATTATCAATGCAGGAGTAAGTGATGTTGCTTGAGGTACTGGTTCGATTTGTGTCCACACAGCTACGAGTTTTGGGCTCTGTCCTAACGCTTCACTAAAAATCACTTGTTGTGAGATTGGATTCATGAATAATCCATAAAGAACAATCATGTTTATCAACGCAGTAATTGGAATTGCTATTGCAAGTTTTTTCCAATTGATCATGGAGCAAGCAGTACAAGAAACCATTAAACAATTAAATAGATGTTTAACTATTTAATTGTTATGGGAACTGGATGGAAAGCTATTGCAGATGACAGTAGGCGTCAAATTCTTTTGATTTTAAAAAATAAATCAATGACCACTGGTGAGATTGCTGAACATTTTGAGTTTAGCTTACCTGCAGTATCTACACACTTGCGTGTTTTAAAAGAAGCAGATTTGATAACAGAACAAAGACAAGGAAAAAACAAATTTTATTCCATAAATCAAAAACAAACATTGGAACTAATGAAGTTTTTTGAAAATATGTGGGGGTACAAGCTAGATTCTCTTAAGGAATTTGTTGAAAACAAGGAAAAAAAGAAAAAACAATGAGTACTCTTGAGATAAAAAAAACAATAGAAATTGATGCTTCTCCAGAAATTGTTTTCAAGGCACTATCTGATCCAGAAGAAATTACACAGTGGTTTCCTGATCAAGCCATTTTGGAACCAAAAGTAGGTGGAAAAATGAAATTTACTTTCTTTGCTAAAGATGTAAAACCACTTGATAGAGATTTTTTTCCACAAGGAGAGATTGTGGAATTTGTACCAAACAAAAAACTATCATATACGTGGATTCCAAGTGATATTTCAGATTTTCCAAGAACTTTGGTGACATGGAATCTTGAGAAAATAGGACAAAACAAGACTCGAGTAACTATGATTCATTCAGGATTTACTGGAGAACCTCATGAATTATACAAAGAGCATAGTCATGGATGGGATTATTTTACAAATAGATTAATCGAGTATTGCAAGAAAAAATAATCTTTTACTCTTAATGGAGAGAATGAAACAAACTGCTAATGAGTTCTGTCAAATTGGTTTGATACTCCCCACCCTAGATTCAACTCAACAGGGACCACTATTTCTTTCCCAAAAATGATTCAAGCCATTATGGGTTCAGATCTAATTCCAGTACATCATCTAGATATACAAAACAACGTTAATCATTTTCAGGACTGAATTAATTGCTATTAGATTGGCTCACAAAAGACGGTAAATTACTATTATCTGCAAGAATGGTAAGAACATTCTCATATGGATTTTTAAGTATAATTCTTGCAATTTATCTCAAACATCTTGGGTTTGATGATATTCTAATTGGAATAATTCTTTCTATTACTTTGTTAAACAGTGTATTTTTCACATTGTTTGCAAGCTTTTACGCTGATAGAATTGGTAGAAGAAAAATTCTAGTAATCTATGCAGTGCTAATGTCTGCTGCTGGAACAATCTTTTTGTTGACTGATAATTACATTGCACTAATAATAGCTGGATTAATTGGAACCATCAACGTAACTGGGTCTGAAACAGGTGCATTTCTATCCCTAGAACAAGCTATTCTTCCTCAGACAGTAAAAAAGATCAATAAACGAAATACACTTTTTGCATTTTACAACATGGGTGGAACATTTGCAATGTCTGCAGGGATTTTACTTTCAGGTATTCCGCAAATACTTCAAGATAATGGTTGGTCACTAATTGAATCGTTCAAACCTCTTTTTGCATTTTATATTGTTGCTGGATTGATTGTAGCAATTTTGTATGTGTTATTGAGTAAAAATATAGAGATAAAAAATAAAGATCAAATAAAAAATACAACATCTCCTCTAAAACAGCTTTCACCAAAATCAAGATCCATTGTAGCTAGATTGTCAGTATTATTCTCACTTGATTCCTTTGCAGGGGGATTTGTGATTCAAAGTATTATTTCATTTTGGTTTTTTACCCGATTTGGAGTTGATCTAGCTACACTATCACTGGTTTTTGCAGTAGCAGGTGTGTTGACTGCATTTTCATATCTTATTGCAACTAAATTAGCAGACAAAATAGGATTAATCAACACTATGGTGTTTAGCCACATCCCTGCTAACGTATTACTTGTATTGCTTGCATTTGCACCAACTTTTCCAATAGCACTGGGTTTGCATCTTGCTAGAATGACATTATCTCAGATGGATGTTCCAACTAGACAGTCCTACATTGTTGCAGTAGTAGATGAAAACGAACGAACAGCAGCTGCTGGAATTACAAATACTTCACGAAATATTGCACAGGCAGTAAGTCCATCCATTACTGGTGTGATCATTCAGTCCTTGTGGCTATCTGCCCCTTTTGTTATTGGCGGAATGTTAAAAATTGCTTATGATGTTGGAGTTTACTTTAGTTTTAGAAAAATAAAACCACCTGAGGAAAAATAATATTCTAAAATTCATACCTACCTGCGTCCATTTTATTCCCAAAAATGGTTCAAATCATCGTGGTAAGGTTATTCTAACCTACTAATTACTACCATATTTAAATAATTAACAGTGTATACTATACCGTGAAACAAAACACAACAAAACAAAATCTAGTGAGAGACGAAGCAAAGACTCGCTCAGTATTAAGTGATTAATTCCAAAACAACATTGGAAGGTGAAGGATTTGTTGTACACAGAGCATTTCCAAATTATTCTCTTAGAGAGTTTGATCCGTTTCTTTTGTTAGATGAGATGGGTCCAATTGAAATATCTGACAGAGAAGCTAAAGGTGCACCAGATCATCCTCACAGAGGTTTTGAGACTGTCACATACATGATTGATGGTGTCTTTGAGCACAGATTCGCAAGGGCATTCAGGAAAAATAAAAACTGGAGACGTTCAATGGATGACTGCAGGTTCTAGTGTGATTCATTCAGAGATGCCAGAAAAAGAGTTTTCACAAAAAGGTGGTACACTACATGGCTTTCAATTATGGGTCAACTTGCCAAAAAAATAGGACCTGAATGAGTATGGTGTTATTTTTCGAAAATTATTTGACTTGTATTTTTGAGAATATCCTGCCTGGTCACAAATGTGGGAAAATTGAGTAGATTCATTCTTTTCTGCATATGATGGATCTTCATTGGTTGCCCACACAAGATCATTGTCTTCCAATTCTCGAAGTCTTGTCATTAGATATCTTCCATCTTTCTTTGTTAGCCAAATAGAACTTCCTGATCTTGTCTTGACGTTTTCAGCTTCAATTCTTATCTTGACTCTCTTTTGTGTAGTGTAGATGTCTTTCTTTCTTACCTGAAACAATTCTCCTGGTCTAGCACCTGAACAAATCAGTGCAAGATAGAATCCTATTTTTTTTTTGGGATTGACAAATTTTAGAATATTCCTAATCTCTTCTATGGTCAATTCATAAAGCTCTTCCTTGATTCTTGGCTTAAACCCCAATGGCTCCTCAAAGTCAGTTAGATGTATCCTAATACCGTTGTGAGAAAACACTCTCTTGATCTTAGATATGTATTGTTGGACACTGCTAGTCAGACTTCCATTATTGTCTGCCAGTCAATCCAGTTCTGTAATACTTCCCTTAATGCGTCAGATTGTTCTTGTGTTTTAAGACATTTAATTCCTTGAATATATCATTTGATGTTCTTCATAATATTCAGAACAGAATTTATCAAGAGTTCTTTGCTGCATTAATACTCTCCTTTGTTTTTTTGTGATAATCTGCTTATCTTATCTTCAAATGATTTGCTGCACTTTTGTCTAATCAAGAATGATGACATGATAAAATAATGATATTTATTGAATAAAAGTCCATATTTTTGCATGGACTTTATGCTTGAAGAAGAGTTGTTGGATTTGTTGACTTTTTGTTTGCAATGTCCTGAATCTTCTGATGTAGAAGAAAAGAAAAAAAGAATTACAGCGATTGGTGGAGAACTTTTTTCTGATGGGGGAATTGATGCTCTTGAAAACTTCTTTTTTGTAGTAAAAAATAGAATAATTCAAGAAATAGAAAAAGATCCATCTCCACTGCGTTCGCTGTGGAATGGACTAACTCCGGAATGGCACTACTAGTTAGTTTCTAACCTCTGCCAATTCTAAAAATAGCTGTGCTGCATTTTGGGCAGGTGCCTTTTAGAGCCGGCTTGCCATTTTTCATGGTGTATGGTTTTGCACCCTCAATGTCTCGTTTATCTCGACACTTTACGCAATATCCTATTGTCATATCATTACTAGACACGCAGTTCTATTAGCGCGATCTTGTTAAATTTTTTTTACTATGAGGCAAACCTGTAAACTTAATTTCATACGTAAAACTAACTTTTTTTGTATTTGAATTTTCCAAGTTTATTTTTAGGTACAAGTGATTATGACTAACTGATTATTTTCAAAGACACTTGTTCAGCTAACGCATCTAACCTTTGCCATGATTTAGTACTTCCTTCTTCTGATACATCCCACACAAAAATCTCTGCAGTGTATTCGTCAGATATTTTAGGTGCCCATGAAAGTGCTGGACTAAAAGTCTGTCCTGGATTGAGTACACCACTAATCCATCCTATTGTCATGATGATGCCATTTTGATTTTTAACTTGAACAATATATGCAAATTTTTGGGTTTTTTCTTGATTATTTTTAATATCTGCTGTGATCTGAACTTGTTGATTCACATTGATCTGATCTGATATTTTAGAGCCAAATGAATTCACCAATCTGGGGTTTGTGATGTCTACTCTGTCTAATGGTTCTATTGCAAATACAGGATTAATGAAAATTGTAAATACTAACAGTATTGAAAAAGTAATTTTTAATTGCTTTATCATAATTTTCTCGCAATTATTTTGTTAATAAAGCATTTCTATGCTGTTTTAGATTTGTTTGGTTATGTTTTTTATTATCTGATAATTTAGTATGTCTTTATGGCTATTAATTAATAATTAAATCTTGATTCTATAATAGTCCCATCTCTCTGGATCAAATTTTGTCACAAACTCGGCACTTTCTTTATCCACTCTAGATTTTATTACGTCTCTTAATGCAAAACTAGTGAGATATTTGTATTTTTTAGCATGAGCCTGCATGATAAACATGTGGCGCATTTCGCTACCTCCTTTTAATCCCCAGTATCCCATTTTTAATGCCAATGGTTCTAAGAATATCGTATTGTTTAGGCCATAATTTTCATCCCTTATCTCTGGTCTTAGTCTGTAATTTTCCAAAGGACCTCCTTTGGCAAATCCAACTATCTCTCCGTTGCAATCATTCAATCTTAAGGTGTTGAGAACTACGTTTTGCTCTTTTATTGATTCTTCAAAATTATCTTTTGCAAATTGAAGTGGCTTTGGCAATTCTAAAAAAATTGAATATAGTAATTTAATAAACTCTGGATCTTTTCTAGTGTCTATTTTTTCAATAGTTGGAACTAATTTTAAATTATCATATGTGCAATTTGCTTGTATAACGATCTCTTGCTGTCTGATGTTCATAAATGATAATACAGTATCATAAAAATTTTTTCTCATATTAGTTGGCAATGACTCTAAAATGAATCGGCACATTTCTGTTTCTTTATTTAATAATTCTTCAAAATATGCCACAGAACTTCTTACAATTAATGATGGTCTCCATGCTAGTGCGTGTGCATTCATTTTTGCCATCTCCATAGCTTTTGAAAAATTTCCTAATGCATAACCGCTTATTCTATCTACTACTGAAAGATACCATCCTAAATTCATAAAATGTTCTTGTTTTGATTTGTCGTTTCTTGTTAACTCTGAATTTTTAAAACATTCTTTGATTTGTTGTTCCGCGTTTTCCTTTAATATTCCACTCCATGGATATGTTGTTCTGAGAATCAATACTTTGATTATCTCGATATCTAACTTTGCATCGTCAAGTAATCTTCTTAATTTTTTATCGGACGAAATAAACCTCAACACATTTTCTTCATGTGGTTTATCTACACTTTTTTGAGGATCAAAGTCATGAAATAAAGCTGCTACATATAGATACTTCAAATCTTCTTTAGTAAATCTTTTTGTGGTGTTGTTTAGATTTGCAGATAACAAAGAAATGTATGTTACTTCTAGTTCATGATTGATGTTGTGATAGCCATAGTAATCACTTCCTAATCCCTGAGTTTCAAATAACTCGATTGTATAATCTAGCATCTCTAAATAACAATCTTCATCAATACTGCTTTCTACAATCAAACTCAAAATCTCATTACGCATGGTATGTGCATTTAAAAGCTCTTGCAATAAATAACGATTATAATCGCTGTTTTTAAAGAATACTCTAAGTTTATTAAAATTTTCTTATCTTTTTACAATGAATTTTGGAAAATCTTTGTTTTTACGAAAGACTCAATAAAACTGTCATTTTTTTTGTTTTTGATGTCGGTTGACATAGATCTACTTGAATCGCTTATGAGTGTTAATGAAAAACAATCTCTTGATTATGTCTTACACATTGGTGACAGGACATATCCTTTGACTAATGTGTCTATCATAAATTCTCCAACTCCTGTTAATGCTCCTACGACTAGAGGAGGTGTTTATTTTTCTGATACCTTTGCATATAAAATTAAAGGTATGATAAACGATTTATCTGTTGTTCCATTATTATCAAAAACTATGTTAGGACCAAATACCGAATTTCGTGAAATTAAAATAACAACACAAATTATTCGTGATGGTAATAAATTATCTTTGTCATTATTTACAAATTTAACAAACAGTGTTCAGAGTTCATCTGAAATTGAATTAAATATGATTTTGGTAAATCTTAACTCTTCTTAGCCTTTGTTTAGATATATATCGTATTTTTTTCTTAATTCCTCGTTTGATAGTATCTCGTATGCTTTATTGATCTGAACCATTGCTTCTTCTGACTTTTCTTCTTTGTTTTTATCCGGATGTATTTTTTTTGCCATGAGCCTATATTGTTTTTTTATCTCTTCAAGTGTTGCATTAGGTGAAACTTGTAATATCTTATAATAATCTGGCAATGATGAATCCTGTAATAATTTTCTAAACTCTTTATCTTCTTTTGAGTTTTTTCTAGTTCCTAACTCTTCATAGTCATCTGACCAATCAGAATGATATTTTTCATATGTTTTGTCATTCTTTGAATCAAATTCTTTATTGTCATACGATGTCTTTTTTCTTAAAATTATGTCTCTTGCTAGATACAAAAAAAGCACAATTATTGCTATTGCAAAGCCTGAAAATAAAATAATCTTTTGATCGTCCGTTACAACTAACTCCATTTGTAGTTTCTTTCCTACATCATCTATCTGCCCTGATACGTTTTGTATCATGCAAATGAAAATTATACTTGATACCACGATGCTAAATTTTTTCATTTTATTATGCTAGTCTAAAGTCTTCTTTGGCAGTATTTAGAACTACATGAGTAATGGTATTTTCTATGTTTTGAATTGATGCTATTCCTTTTACAAATTCACTTAATTCATTACGTGATTTGAATTTTGCAATTACTAGAGTATCTGTATTTCCTGTAATATCATACACTCCACAAACATTTTCTATTTTTGCCAGCTCCATCTCCATATCGACAATTTTATCTTTTTTTGCAATAATCTCAATTATTGCAGTCAAAGTATAGCCCAATTTTTCGTGGTCTATTATTGCTGCATATCCTTTGATTATTTTTTCTTTTTCTAACTTTTTTATTCTTGATAGTATGGTAACTGTTGACATTCCAAGCTTTAACCCAAGTTGTCTTGCTGATAACCTGGCATCAACCAATAAATTTTTAAGAATTCTTTCATCGTTTTTATCTAAATTCAAGTATATTCTATATGCTAAAAATATATTTAAATTTTAGCTAGTTTATTTAATACCTGTTTAATTTTCAATGCTTTTGATTCATTGTAATATCATTTCTAAGTTCAAACTTAAAACAAAGTTGTTAAAACTTGATACTATGGAAATCAAAGAACTTGTTTTAAAAGGTCAGAATTCTTTAGAGTCTGGTAATTTTGAAGAAGCACTGGCCTTTTTTGAACAAGCATTGCTGTTGAATCAGGATGATCCTGATTTGTGGAATTTTAAGGCTATAGCATTACGAAGTTTTGGTCGATACGAAGAAGCATTGGAATGTTTTAACAAGTCGCTAAAGCTTGATCCTAGAGATAAAAATGCATCATGATCTTAACCCTGACTTATTTTAATATTAACAAAAATGCGATCTTTTGAACTGTGTTTACGAATAAACACAAATAAATAATTCTTTATTTCCTACTAGTTATTATATCGAAGCAATAGTTGATACTATCATGGTTTTACAATCTGTTAATGCTGATAACTGTCCCCGATGTGCAAAAAATGCATTACTAACTGATGATGTTACTGGGGAACGATTTTGTGGAAAATGTGGCTATGTTATTTCTGAAAAATCTCAAGAATCTGGTCCGGAATGGAGATCTTTTACACAAGATGAACACGGGAACAAAGCCCGAGCTGGTGCTCCCACATCTCTGACAATGCACGATATGGGATTATCCACAATCATTAATCCTATGAATAAAGATGCATCTGGGAAACCACTTACCGCATCAATGAAAAGCACTATTGAACGATTAAGAACTTGGGACAGTAGAAGTCAAGTACACGAATCAGTTGATAGAAATCTTAGACAAGCATTAAGTGAGCTAAATAGATTAAAAGATAAACTCGCACTTTCTGATGCTGTAATTGAAAAGGCAGCTTACATTTACCGAAAAGCAATTGAGAAAAAATTGGTACGTGGAAGATCAATATCTGCAATGATTGCGTCTGCACTTTATGCAGCATGTAGAGATACTGAAACCCCACGAACACTAAACGATGTGGGAGAAGCCGCAAATCTAAAGAAAAAAGACATTGCAAGATGTTATCGATTACTGCATCGAGAGCTAGATCTAAAGATGCCTGTAGTTGACCCAATTCAATGTGTTGCACGAATTGCTAGTAGAATTGGAATTACGGAAAAAACAAAACGTTATGCTGCTAAAGTTCTGAAAATATCTCAAGAACATGAAGAATCTGCAGGTAAAGATCCAATGGGTCTTGCCGCAGCTGCATTATATTTAGCATGTGTTAAAAACGGCGAGGATATTACTCAACGTGATATTGCAGAAGCAGCTAGCGTGACTGAAGTTACAATCAGAAATAGATACAAAGGTCTGAAATTAGATCAAAACATGGAGCTATAGTATCTTTTCTACCTGCAATCTTTTTTACCAATTTTGCAAATCTGGTGATCGTATATGGTGAGTAACTTTAAATCTTTAATTTTTTAGGAACTTTTAATTGAAAATTCCAGAAATCATTCAAAATGCTAGTGAGTTTGGACTTAAAATTGGAAAGCTAGACGACTTTGATGAAAAGGTTCTGGAAGATATGTGTCAATCAATTATTGAATATAAAAAAAATAGATATTTGGTACATCCTATTGATTATTTGTGGTAGTAGACCCATAGACTCCTACTGTTCTTTTATGATTCACATTTTTAATTCAAATTCTTTTATTTTATTTCTCAATTCGATATTTTCATACATTATCATCTGATAAAATATAAAATAACATTATGTATGAATTCATTTGTAACTTGATGATATGCAATTATAGCTAGCTTGGACTCAATCTATATTATTGATAAAGTCTTATCAAAGATGCCTTGAGTAAAGAATTGGAAAAAATGATGTCCCAAGCTTATGAATATTGTGAAGATGGTAATTTTTCAGAAGCTCTAAAACTATATGATTTGGCACTAAAACAAGATCCTAAAAACATCAATATCCTAATAGACAAAGGCGTGACGTTGCAAAATTTAGGTAGACTAAAACAGGCCATAGAATATTATGAAAAGGCATTATCTATTGATCCAAAAAACATCAACGCTTTGGTAAATAAGGGAGCCTCATTACATACCATTGGAAATTATTCTGATGCAATTAGCTGTTATGATTTAGCTCTTAAAGTTGATAAAAAATGCCCTATGGCATTAGCTTACAAAGGATTATCGTTAGGAGAATTAGGAAATTTTTCTGATGCCCTAAAGCATTTCAAAAAAGCACTTTCCATTGATCATGATTATGATCTTGCTAATATTAGTAAAGAAATGGTGAAAGAATTGCTAAAATCAATTAAACAACAAAAAGCTAAAACACGGTGACATCGCCTGGTGCGGGCTCTCGTTTATTGATATTTTCATGGGATTCAAAAAATTCTTTATGTTCTGAAGTTTGGTGTTCTCTAAGTTTTTCAATACTGTCAAATCCATTATGGCACAAGTAACATTTTGGTTTATGTTCGTCTGTAAATGGCAGTACCATAGAATATGTGATCTGCTTGCATACTTATTTCTTGAGATTGATAGTTAAAGAATATATCCTTTAACAAATGACTTGATGTGTGTTAGAGCAACTAATATCTGAATCTAAGGCTCTGGACAGAGCAATTTCTGGCGAAGAGCTAACCTACGATGATGGTCTTGAATTGATGAGTTATGATAATCTACATGTATTAAGTGCGATTGCAGATATTACAAGAAAAAAATTAGTTGGTGACACTGTAACCTTTACCGCATCATATTACATGAATTATACAAACGTATGTGCTGCAAGTTGTCAAATGTGTGCATTTTATAGAAAAGATGGAGCAGAAGATGCATACACACTCACTCCAGAACAAATACAACAACGTGTTGGAATTGCCAAAACAATGGGGGCAACCGAAGTTCACATAGTTGGTGGATTCCATCCTACACTTCCTCTAGAATATTATGAAGACATGATAAGAGCTATCAAGAAAAATCATCCTCAATTAAACATCAAAGCCCTTACTGCTGCTGAAATTTTCTTTTTGTCTAAACTAACAAAAAATTCCGTTAAGGAAGTTCTCTCTCGTCTTAAATCTGCAGGTCTTGATTCTATGCCCGGTGGCGGTGCTGAATTATTTCACCCTGAAATTAGAGAAAAAATTGTTCGCGGTAAATGCACTGGGCAAGAATTTCTAGATACAATTGAACAAGCACATAACCTTGGAATCAAAAGTAATGTTACAATGCTTTATGGTCATATTGAAAAACCATCTCATATTATTGATCATCTAATAAAAATTCGTGAGTTACAAAAAAAGACTAACGGATTTATCACCTTGATTCCGTTAAAATTCAGTCTAGATAATACTGAACTCGAGCAAAAGCATCTGGTTAATCATGAGTGTTCATCAGTATATGATTTAAGAATTATTGCATTGTCTAGATTGATGCTTGCGAATGTCCTGAATAACATTTCTGTATATTGGGTAGCATACGGAAAGAAACTCGCACAAGTTGCCCTGTCTAATGGTGGGAATGATTTGGTTGGAACAGCATTTTCTGAGGAGATTTATCGCGCAGCTGGAAAACCCACCACATCTTCTATAGATGAATTAGCTACTACTGTAAAAGAGATTGGGCGAAATCCTGCACAACGTGATAGCTTTTTTAATGTTATACGAAAATTCTAATTATATTTGCTAAATTGCTTTTTTATGGAGTTTACTTTATCTTCAATTTTCACTTGCTTGTCTTTTCTTGAATCAATCTTTAAAATTACTTCTACTCTGTTCACCCCTAAGTTGTGAACTACTTCCATGATAATTTTACTTGCCTCGTAAATCTTATCAATATTTTCTGATTCTAAAACAGTTCCCATGGAATTTATTTCATATCTCATTTCCTTTATGTTCTGGATTGCCTCTATTCCTTTAGCAATGTAGAAACTAACACTGGTGTTCCCTGTTCCAATTGGATAAACGCTTATCTCTGCATGAATCAATATTTCACAATAATAATTTTAGAATTAAAATGTTTGATGTTTACATGACTGGCTTTTTTTCTTCCTTTTTGGGGCTTCCTTTATTTTTTCTTCTTGCCCCAAAACTAATTAAAATCAGCAAAAACCCAACTCCAATTAAAATTCCTGCAAGTGTAGTCATGTCCTGATTCTCTTGCTGTTTTGTCAGCAAATCGATTACCTCTTCTTCACTCATTCCTGATTGTCCAACAGGCAATGCCTCATTGAGATTTACAACAAGAATGATGCCTACTACTACCATGGCAATTCCTGCTGCAAATATTTTTTTATCTACTAACATCTTTTCAGTAAAAGTTAACTTTTATCATATATTAGGTAATTGGATAATTCTTGATCTTATTCTTTGATTTAATTAAATTAATTTGGGGACGAATATGTAGATAATGGCAATAATCTCCATTCTTCCAAAAATCATTAGAAACGAGAAAATTATTTTAGCTGTAGGATCGGTATTGATATCAATTATTCCAGCTGATAGTCCTCCAGTGGTAATTATTCCTGTAGATTCTAAAAACGCATCTTGAAAATTCACTTCATATGCGAATGTCATGTAAACTGCTGTTACCGATGCGATAAATGGAAAGAGTGCGATTATAATTATTGTTGAAGTCAACTCTTTTTTTGCCTGTGGGGTTAACTCTGAACGTAATTTTTCATCAATAATTTTTTTAATATCTTTTAGATGCATAAATCTAAATATTTTGATTCCGCCTGCTGTTGAAAATCCACAACCTCCAATTAACATTAAAATGATCAAAATTACATGTGATGCCACATTAAATGTTGATAGATCATCCATCTGAAATCCTGCTGTTGTACTAGCTGATACTGTGTAGAAAATGCCTGTAAGCGGGTCTAGTCCACTAAGCCCGATAAACAACAGTATGGCACTACCTAAAATTGTAAAATATACTATGACCTCTTTTCCAAGCTTTGGTGCCAAAAATTTCTTTTTTACCAATGCATAGTGAAAAGTAAATGGAAGTGCACCTAGTATCATACCTCCAATTAAAGTTAATTTTTCTTGCCATATCAGATTGTCTAGGATTGTTGAATTTGGAACGAATCCGCCGGTAGCTATTGTGCTCATAGATAATGAAAAATTGTCTATGATGTTTCTTTCTCCAAACAAGTATAGCAAAATTGCAACGATGAAAATGTAAAGAATAAAAATTATAGTTATGGTTGCAAATAATTCTCTCATATGCAATGTTTTGCCAGAAATAAAACCTCGCATGGACTGTAGTTTTGATTCTGGATAAAATGCCGTGATTATCAAGTAGATGAAACTCATACCGCCTACCAATTGAGTAAAACTTCTATAGAATGTAAAACTCTGAGGTAGATTTTCTGGCTCATCAAATAGTGAAATGCCTCCAGTAGTAAATCCTGCTGCACTTGAAAAAAATGCACTAGCAAATACTTCAAAACTTGAACCTTCATATGGTATTATGTATAGATATGGAATCGTTCCAAACAAGGTTAGTACCAAAAGACTTGAAACTACTAGAATGGATGCTTGATGAAGATTGAGACTGGCCTTCTCTCCATATGAGTTTAGAAAGAATCCTACCACTAACAAAAGAACTGTTGTAAGGTAAATTCCTGTAGCAGTTACAGTTTCTCCTAAAATTGTTGATAAAATTGCCGGCACGATAAGTAACACTCCTGCAAACTGTAACACAAATCCTAGATTTCCTAAAACCGCCTTTACTGGTGGGCTAAGCAGTCTAGGCGCAACAGCCGTTGCATCTCTAATCACATTGGCAATTGTTCCTTGATAGATAATCCCAATCACTTCATTTTTCTTTGATACTATGGGAAGTTTTCTTATGTCATGGTCTCTCATTTTGTGTAGTGCATCTTGCAATGTTGATTTTTCATTAATTGTAATTAGTGGCGTAGTCATGATCTCTTTTAAAAATGTAAATTCCGCGTTTACTGAAGTATCGCTAACTTTGTTAATTATGTCTTCATCTGTCACTATTCCAATTGGTTTATTTTGATTATCAATTACTATGATGTCATCTCTTTCATGATGTTGAAGTAATCTGGCAGCTTCTCTAGTATGTGTATTTTGATTTAGCATCAATACATCTTTGTCCATGTAGGTAGTGACATTTTTTGTCAGAACGTAAGATATGGAACGTTCTGGATTTGTAGACATCACGCATTCTGTATTTTCTGACATTAAATAATTTGGGGTCAACAATTTCAGATCTTTGAAACGATGCACAAATTTAGATCGATTATTTTTTAAGAAATCTCAATTTTGATATGGGTTTAACTATTTTACGCATAACTCTGCATTATGTCTGCTCTGAATCTCTTTTATGCTTCTTTAATTGAAAGTTTATACTCTTTGTATTCTTTGATAGCTTCATAGAGATTTTTTAGAGTAGTCTCATCATCGAAATCTTGTTCTTTTAATTCATTAAAATAAACAAGAATATTTTCTTTTAGAACAAAAATCATTCTTTTATCGTCACAATGCATGTTTGTTGTTATCCATGATCAATTTATGCATGTTTTGATAATTTTACTAAATTAAGATGTTATTGTGATTATAATTACAATGATGCTTCCTAATAGGCCAATTAATGCAAGTTTGCTATTTTTAGTCCAACCTTTTTTTACTGATACTATTCCCATTTTTTTCCTTTAATGTATCTGAAATTAAACTTTGATAAAAATAAGTTTCTTTGATTTTGCTGTACTTTTTGCACATATTGATAAAATCATGTTTTATTCAATGAGGCGTACTTTTGATGATGGTTTTAATGTTTCACCAAATGAATATGGCGGCTTTGGAATTACTGGTAATACTGATACGTTCTCTCCTATCATTTTTTGAATATCCTTGTCATATACTGACAATGTCTTACATTTTGGACAAAACCATCCTCTGCCTTTTATGAAACTGCAACACTCGATTATTATATTAAATCCACAAGCTGGGCATTTCCCTGGCTCCTTATCTATATATTTTACAAATTCAAAGACTATGCGCTCTACGCTCATCATACTAAATCAAAATTACTGATTTTTTAAATTATGTGTTAATTGATTTGCCTTATGAGTAATATTCTTAGTGTTTATAATCAAAGCATTCAAGAAGGGTTTATCAGGTGTTAATGCTTTGTTTAATTGACTTTTCTATGAGAGCAATATACAGAAAAGAGACGCATGAGGATCCTGAATCTGAAAATAACACATATTCCAATTTTACGTTAAAGCGTGATATACAATTTTGTTGTGAGCAATTCAAAACTTTATGCAAAAAATTTACAGTTTGGAATTATGATCAGGGAAAATTTGCAATAGTGGATAAGATTACCTATGACGGACACACAGTACAATCAATTGACTTTTGTCCATTTTGTGGAGAAAAGATTGAATATGAAGATGAATCTTCTCCTAAAAAAATAAAGAAAAAAGTAAAAACATTCTAATCACTCTTGACAAATTATAATCTAAATATTTGGTAATAAATTAATTTAGTCTTTACTATTTTGGCTATCTAATGGTTTTGGTTCTGGTAAATTGCTATTTTTGTCCTTATCTTCACGAGAGAAATTGGATTATTGTTGCTAAATCATTGAAAATTATCATTTATTGATGCTTCATAGATTTATCTGATATTGTACATGGTAATTTAACAATAATGTAGATGATCTCTTATAACCGATAGTCTTAGATTGTGTTTTATCCATCTCCGTTGATTTTCGTTGCTTTGATAATAGTGATGTTATGCTCCATCACATACAGCATATCTTCAAGAATAAATTAAAGTGATGCAAAAGTATGTTTTTGTAATTTATTTGTGACTTTTTGAAACGATAGATTTTAATTTGGAATGCTTAGACTATCTCTTTTTGATTTGATATTCTCTGTAACGTCTTTTTTGAGCTTTTCAAAGAATTTTGAAATCATCTCAAGACCTGCTACAATTCTTGGAGCGTTTGTTTTTGCAAATGCCAATTTTTCAGCATGTGTCTTTGGTCTCTGCTTTTGATAATTTTCATAAACTTTGGCACCATCATAATCAACATATGCAATCCTTGCACTATAATCGGTTCTTTCTAATACCAGGCTATCTCCACCGACTATTGCTGTATGATATGGATGAACAATCAATGCCTCTGATAGTTTTTGAGAAGTGCTGATTTTCATTGCTTGTAAATCTGATGCATAATGATTGAAGTCTGCTAAAAGATAAAATGTTGCATCAGGCTTCGTGACTTTCACTCCTTCTATTTTTGATAATTCCTCATAGACATACTCCCCCATAATCTTGTGAATTTCTCTTGTAATCTCAAAATATTCGTTAATCTCGTCACTAATTTCAAATCCTTTAATTGCTGCATATTGAATTGGAGTTGATACTGCCGTATACTCTGTTGCAAGTATTTTTTTAAATTGTGATTTAAGATCTAGTGCATGTTGTGGAAATATTACATAACCTAGTCTATATCCGCCTGCTGCGTGTGATTTTGATAATCCATTTGTCACAAAAGTGCCTTCAGGATAAATTTTTCCCATACTGACAAATTTTGAAAAATCATAAGTCGTTTGTGCATAAATTTCATCAGAGATAACTGCTATTGACTGTTCTCTACATACATCTGCAATCTCTTCTAGCTCTAATCTGTTGTAGAGCAGTCCAGTCGGATTATTAGGGTTGTTGAGTATCAAAATCTTTTGCCTGTCATGTAGTCTTAATGCAAGTTTTCTAAGATCGTCTGGAGAAATTTTTTGATTTGCCTGTGTTGGCAACATGTGGAAGTTTTTCTTCAAAAGTCTGATTTGGGGTAGATATCCAAGCCAAGCAGGTGTTGGTAAAATTACGGTTCCGTGTAGAATTTCAAGCAGATTGAATATTAGCTCTTTAGTACCTGGCCCAACGTATACTCTCTTTGGATCAACATCTATTGCAAAGTAGTATTTGTTGTATCTTGCAATTGCCTCTCTTAATTCCGGAATGCCCTGAACTGCGGCATATGCTCCTTTGTCTGCATTTTTTATCAATGCGTCCTGCATGATTTTTGGAACTGGAAATGGTGATTGACCAAATGCAAATCCATAAAATCCAAAACTACATTCTGAATGAGGACAATCTGAGTGAAATTCTTGCAAAAATGTATTTAATTTTAGATTTTCAGGTAACTCGATGTCTTCAACTTGTTGGTCTACAACAAATCTCATAATTAATGTGATTTTTACTCAAATATTAGTGTCATTGGTATTTTCATTCAATTTTGTGCTCTTCATAGGAACAGAAAACATGATATGCCTAAAGTCTGGTCAGTTAGTTGGATTGGTTAAATTGTGTAATTCATTTGTAGATTGAGCACAAGTGAGAAACACAGAATGACTTGATAATTCTTAAATTTCATTGATGTTTGTTATACCCTGTTAACATTTAGATCTCACAAATGACACAGCAATACAAGTTCAAAAATTTTCAGGGTTAAATAAGAAGTTCAATTTTCTTTGTTTAATTTTTTGCTCTAGTATATTAGGATATGATTTGTCATTTTTTGTTATCTTGCAAATAGGATTTTCTTTAGATTCCATCACAACTTGTTTTATAATGGTAGCCATTTCATCAAATTGCAATATTTGAAAAACAGAAAGTTCCTCATGCTCTAGATGTAGTGACTCTATCATACATTGATTATCTCTAATGTCAATAAAAGAACAACCTACTGATCAACCCCATTGGCGGTATTGTTCCATATGGCCAATATTCTATATAGAAAATTTTCAAATAACAACTTTACATATGTCAATCATGGAACGAAGAGGAAAAAAACAACATCCTACTGAGAGTCTAATTCTGTCAGATTTTATGTACCAAAAACAGAAAAAATTTCATAAATAGAACTCATCTACTTTTTTGAATGTTTCAAGGATTTATCGGTGTAATTTGTTATCTACAATTGCATTAATACAACTATTTGAAAAAACTTAGAGATTACAACTCAATTACTTTTCTGCTGCTAAAATCTCGAAAGTGACTGTCTGACTCTACTACTATTATGTGATCATCGTATCTTGCAACAACCTGGTATTTTTTTGCCAAGACTTGTCATCTCCATTTC